>CAVXSA010000017.1:0-102700 GCA_963764285.1 uncultured Flavobacteriaceae bacterium | reverse complement strand
GGAATAGGTTTCGGCTCAAGATCGATCCAATCGATTTCCGGGAACTCGAACTGCCGTATGCTAAATTGCACGTTGGTCCACAAGGGCGGGGTTCTTACAAAACCGATACACTGTTTCTTGGACATAGATATAGTAAAGACCACGATCTGGCCGATCTGGTCAGGGCGCTCTCACAAATTTACGGGAATATGTGGTATCGAATACCGCAATGCGGGTAGCGATTTGAATTTTGGAATTCCCTTTGGGATAAGCGTTAAGTTTTCTTAAAAAAAGCCACTTTCTAATCAAAAGCCTTAAATTTAGGCTATGGCTATGAACACAAGAAAAGGATACCGGTTCGCTACTTATGAAGCTCCGGAACAGACTCCCTTTGAACGACTCTTCGATATTTTTCAGGAACTCATTACCCACACCTCCGGCGATTTTGACGAGGCTATCGATTGGCTGCGGGAACTGGATAAGGAATATGAGCTTACCGATGATGAATATACCATCGACGATTTTATCGAAGAGCTGAAGGACAAAGGCTATATCCGCGAGGAATTCGAGGACGGTGGCGGAGAAATGGGCGAAGGAGAAGAGGGTGGGGATGGTGATGGCCCGGGTAAAGGAAACATCTCCATCACTGCCAAAATGGAACGCATCATTCGTCAAAGGGCATTGGAACAGATTTTCGGAAAGCTCAAACGCAGCGGCGCAGGGAACCATAAAACGGGTAAATCGGGCCAAGGTGATGAACATACGGGAGATTTACGGGAATATCGCTATGGTGATGGTCTAGAACATATATCCATGACCGAAAGCTTAAAAAATGCCCAAGTCAACCACGGTATTGGCAACTTTAACCTCAGTGAAGAAGACCTGGTGGTCGAAGACACGCAGTACAAGGCCCAAATGAGCACGGTGCTGATGATCGATATCAGCCATAGCATGATTCTCTATGGCGAAGACCGCATTACGCCCGCTAAAAAGGTGGCCATGGCCTTAGCCGAATTAATTACCACCCGATATCCCAAGGATACCTTGGAAATTCTGGTCTTCGGGAATGATGCTTGGCCCATTCCCATTAAGGATTTGCCCTATCTCAAAGTTGGTCCGTACCATACCAATACGGTGGCCGGATTGCAGTTGGCGATGGATATGCTGCGCAGAAAACGCAACACTAATAAGCAAATTTTTATGATTACTGACGGCAAGCCAAGTTGTCTGCGGCTTCCGGACGGTAGCTATTATAAGAACAGCGTAGGACTGGATGAGTATATCGTAGAAAAATGTTACAATATGGCTCGTCAGGCCCGTAAGCTGCACATTCCCATAACCACTTTTATGATTGCCCAAGACCCGTATTTGATGCAGTTTATCCGGCATTTTACGGAAGCGAACAAAGGCAAGGCGTTCTTTACGGGACTCAAGGGACTTGGTGAAATGATTTTTGAGGATTATGAGGCGAACCGGAGGAAAAGGTTGAAATAAGGTACGAGTATGAAGTAAAAAGTAAAAAGTAGGAAGTACGAGGTGAGTGTATAAAGTAAGAAGTACCAAGTAAGAAGTACAGAGAAAGAAAAAAGGAAAAACGAGAATAGAACAAAGAGAAGAGACTTTTAAGCGTAGATTGATATTGTTTTCTTTTCTATTTTAAAAACTATGAATTTGAACCATACAGAAATTACCACCCTAGGCGAACTCAAGTCCGCAGGCTATCAGACCAAAAGCATCAAAGATGAACTCAGGGACAATCTAAGGGAGAAAATCAAGAAGGGCGAAAATACTTTTGAAGGGGTTTGGGGCTATGAAGATTCCGTCATTCCGGAACTGGAGCGGGCCATCCTCTCACGTCACAATATCAATCTTTTGGGTTTACGCGGACAGGCAAAAACCCGCTTGGCCCGGCTAATGGCCCATCTTTTGGATGAATGGATACCCGTTATCGAAGGCTCCGAAATCAATGATGACCCCTTTCAACCCATATCTCGATATGCTAGGGAACTCATCAAAGAAAAAGGAGACGAGACCCCCATTATCTGGCTACATCGCAAAGAACGCTTTTACGAAAAGCTGGCCACACCAGATGTAACCGTCGCGGATCTGATCGGCGACGTCGATCCCATCAAGGCGGCCAATCTTAAGTTGTCGTATGCTGATGACCGGGTAATACATTTCGGGATGATTCCCCGGGCGAACCGTTGTATTTTCGTCATTAACGAACTGCCCGATCTGCAGGCCCGGATTCAAGTGTCCCTTTTCAATATCTTGGAGGAAGGCGATATCCAGATTCGCGGTTTCAAACTTCGGCTTCCCTTGGATATTCAATTTGTATTCACTGCCAATCCAGAAGATTATACCAACAGGGGAAGTATAGTGACCCCCTTGAAAGATAGAATCGGTTCGCAGATCCTGACACATTATCCCGACGACCTCCAGACGGCGCGAAAAATTACGGCACAGGAATCCCGATTGGACCAACGCCAATCCGATTCCGTTTACGTCCCGGATATCGCCAAAGATCTTTTGGAACAGATCAGTTTCGAGGCCCGACATAGCGAATATGTCGATGCCAAAAGTGGCGTTAGCGCCCGAACCAGCATTACCGCGTTTGAGAACCTCTTGAGCACGGCCGAACGCAGGGCCCTTTTGACCGGTGCGGAAAATACCTTGGTCCGTTTGAGTGATTTTTTGGGCGTGGTGCCGGCAATCACCGGTAAAATCGAGCTGGTCTATGAAGGAGAACAGGAAGGCGCCGATGGCGTAGCCGCCATCTTGATCGATGATGCGGTGAAGTCCCTATTTCCCGAATACTTTCCAAAGATTGAAAAACTACAAAAGA
The DNA here is from genome assembly GCA_963764285.1 of uncultured Flavobacteriaceae bacterium. Taxonomy (GTDB): domain Bacteria; phylum Bacteroidota; class Bacteroidia; order Flavobacteriales; family Flavobacteriaceae; genus Pricia. The sequence continues at coordinate 99,876 of CAVXSA010000017.1, read as the reverse complement.
AAGATGCCGAAACCCCGTATGATGAACTGTTGCATTGGTTTTTTCAAGGGGAGGGTTTCGAATTGCTTGATGATTTTACCGATGAAGAATACAAACGTGCCTTGGATCGCATTCCGCAATTGAACCGGTTGATCAAACAATATCAGCCCGATTTTCCGAAAAAAGATGTGTATTTCTTGAAAGAATTGTTGCTATGGGGCTTGGTAGCGCACAAAAAATTGAGCAAGAACCGATTTTCCGAGGGATATCAGTTCAAGGATTTGTACGGGAGTTTCATTAGCAAGCTCTAATCCTCAATTTCAAGATGAAGGTAAAGGTCCCGAACGGAAAAGTACGGGACTTTTTCCTTTTGCAGCAATTTCATCCCCCTCATAAGGCTTCATAGGTTCTCTTGATTAAGCTAAGATCGGCAAATAACGCTTCCCTAGTGCAGAGAGAGGGTGTGGCCTTTTCGGGGCCTTTAACACCAAGGGGCGGGGCTTTTCAAAGTTTCGAAAAAGGGCTTTACTCCCAAGAGTCGATATGCTGGTTCATATCATCGAACTTGTACTCACCTACGGCTTCCATGCGGTAGTGGATAGCCATCAGGGTAAGTATTAAAAGAAAAATATGTAATGCAAAGATGGTAATTCCAATCGGTAAAAAGGTACCGGGAATCACATAACTGGAGAAATCCTCGTAGGATGTTAGAATCCCTAAAATTTCTGAGGTTTTGAAAACATAAATCAAAAAGACCCCATAAAGCAAGTATTCTACATTTCGCATCAATGGGTCTGTCAATTCATCTTCCTCGATCTTGAACTTTAAGACGTATAAAAAAGTGAAATGGATTAGGCTGACTATCGGAAAAATATAATTGTCAGCTTTCAAAAAATAAAAGGTATTGGTGTAAAGCCCGTAAAAATCGCAAATGATGAGCAGCACCAAAACGGCCACGGATAAATAGATGGTACGCTTCCAAGGTAACATTCGTAGGACAAATTTCATAAAGGCCAATTTGCAGATTAAGTATTGGGAATGATAGTTCAAATAGAACGTATCGGGTTTTGGCTTTATTTAAAATATTCGACGAAACGCAGTTTACGATGTCAAATCGTTATAAATTAAGTTCCGGAGGTCCAATGAATACAAAAAAATCCTTAGCTTGAAACCCGATAAAAATACTTTATCCTTCTAAAAATTTCATGTATCTAAATCCGCTGATCGTATGCGAAAGAGAAAAATAATAAGAAATCTTATTCCCAAAATGCCTTCCCGCTTCGACAAAAAAAAGGGAGAAGCCCCAGGTACCATCACCTATATGGGACATAGAGAGAACCTTGAGAGCGTTGTAAATATTCTAGACTACAATGAAAGTGAATTCAATGTACATGCCCCTGGCAATATAGATGAAATTGTAGCCCACAAAGGCCCGCCCTTAGTTTCTTGGATCGATATAGTCGGACTTAGTGACGAGGCTTTTATTGAAAAGGTCGGCAAGCGTTTCGGACTGAACGGTCTTGTCATGGAAGATACGGTGAACACCCAACAGCGCCCGAAGATCGACGAGTACGAAGCCTACATTTTTGCTGTATTCAAAATGCTGTATATCAACGAAAACAGACAATTGGTAGGAGAACATGTGGCGCTGGTACTCTTGGAGAACTGCGTACTTGTTTTTCAGGAATTGGAGGAGGATGTCTTTATGGGAGTCCGTGATCGCGCTAGGAGGAAGTCCGGCCGCATTCGTTCGCGGGGGGCGGACTATCTCTTTTTTGCACTTTTAGATGCCATTGTGGATAATTATTTTGCGGTGCTGGAATATCTGAACGATAAGATCGAGGTTTTGGAAGAAGCGGTCTATGCCGACCCACGTCCCGAAGTAGCCCAAAAAATACAGGAGCTCAAAAAGGAAGTATTACGCGTCAGGCGTTGGGTGTATCCTGTCAAAGAACTAACGAGCCGCCTTATCGAAAACGATCATCGCTTGATAACCAATGAAACAAAAATTTTTCTAAGGGATGTACTTGATCACGCCATAGAGGTGAACGAGAGCCTACAAATCTATCGCGAGATGTCGATGAGCCTCATGGAAATGTACATGAGCAACATGAGCAATAAAATGAACGAGGTGATGAAGGTCTTGACCATAATGGCCTCCATTTTTATACCCCTGACTTTTATTGCAGGGATTTATGGGATGAATTTTGATCATATGCCCGAACTCCATTACGAATATGGCTATTATGTGGTTTTGGGCGTAATGATTCTCCTGTTTATCGGGATGATAATATATTTTAGGAGGAAACACTGGATATAATAGTCTCGGTTCGCCCGTTTGCTTTCGTTCATTTTTGAATGTTAAAAGCAAAACCTGGTCCTATTTTTCCTTTACCTTCAAACTTCAAACTTCAAACTTCAAACCGTCAAAATACAACAACATGAAATTTACCCAGTTATTTGTCTTAAGTATTCTGCTTCTATTTTTCGGAACTTTGGATGCTCAGAATCCCGGTAGGGAAATTTCCAAGGAGACCACCGAAAAGAAATATCAAATGTATGAAGAAGGCCAATTGGTCAAAAAATCGGTAAAGATTTTTACCGTAATCCGACAGGATGTACAATTTGATACCCTAGTCGATAACCAAATCGATGCCAACAGAATTAAAACCCCAAAAGAAATTACCAAAACGGTACGTATAGATAATGATTCAGACGAGGATTACGATGAAACCATCCAGTTCAGCTATACTTCGGATGCAGACAAGAAGTTTTTGGTCAACGTTAACGATGACGAAATATTTACCGCATTGGAAAACAGTAAATACTTGAACGTTAAAGATTACAATGATTTATCGGAAGAAAATCTGAACGATATGATTATAATTACCGATAATAGGGGAAAAGTTATTCAATTGGTTATGGAGAAACATGAATCGCAGGAGTAGGTAATGGCCGTTGACGGTTGTAGTGGGCAGTACCGCTTTGCCCGAATGTGAGATTACGCAACTAGCGGTTTCAGGTTCATAAATTTTGTTTTGAACTTGTGCTGGACGCTTTAACTTTTACGAAAAAATGTCCGAAGAAAGATAACGGTCCCCGCGGTCGCAGATGATAGAAACGATGACCCCGCTTTCTAAGGTGTCGGCCAATCGGAGTGCCGCAGCCGTTGCGCCCCCACTGCTCATACCCGAAAAAATGCCCTCTTCCTTGGCCAGTCGCTTGGTCATTACAACGGCCTCCTCTTCGCTGACTTCCAGGATACGGTCGACCTTGCTCGCGTCGAAAATTTTCGGTAGGTATTCCTCCGGCCACTTACGAATGCCGGGTATGCTGGCATCATCCGCAGGTTGCACGCCTATGATACGTATATCCGGATTTTTTTCTTTGAGATAAGTCGAAGTACCCATAATCGTACCGGTCGTGCCCATGGCAGATACAAAATGGGTCACTTTGCCCTCGGTATCTTTCCATATTTCAGGGCCTGTTGTTTGGTAGTGGGCTTTCCAGTTATCGTCGTTTGAGAATTGGTTGAACGAGAAATAACCCTCGTTCTCCACCTTGTCCACTGCATAGTCCCTTGCGCCTTCGATGCCCACATCGGCAGGGGTCAAGGTAACTTTTGCCCCGTAGGCACGCATGGTCTGCACCCTTTCCTTGGTGCTGTTTTCGGGCATTACCAATTCGATTGTCAGTCCGTAGCTACCGGCGATCATGGCCAGGGCGATGCCCGTATTGCCGCTGGTGGCTTCGATTAGTTTGGAGTTTGTATCGAAATCCCCACGTTCGAGTCCACTTTTGATCATGTTCAGGGCTGCCCTATCTTTTACGCTGCCCCCTGGATTATGGCCCTCCAATTTGAATAAAAGGGTAACGTTCGGGTTAGTGTTCAATACGCGGGATTCGACCAAGGGGGTATTGCCGATTAGGTCGAGAATGGATCTAGACATTCGGAAGGGTTTTAATTTTAGTTTCGGGCGTATGGAAAACGGTGGAGTTTTTGGCCACCGAGGCGGTCAACCACGCGTTGCCGCCGATAACGGAATTTTCACCGATGACGGTATCTCCGCCTAAAATAGTGGCATTGGCATATATGGTAACATTATTCTCAATAGTCGGATGGCGCTTCGTCTTTTGCAGATGTTTGGCTACGTATAGTCCGCCCAAAGTGACGCCCTGATAGATTTTCACATGGTTTTTGATGATGGCAGTTTCCCCGATGACGACACCGGTTCCGTGATCGATGTGGAAGGAATTTCCGATTTGGGCGCCGGGATTGATATCTACCCCCGTCTGTCGATGCGCATATTCGGTCATCAGACGTGGTACGAGTGGAAAGCCTTCTTTGTAAAGTTCGTGCGCCAGGCGGTAGATGGCAATCGCATAGAAACCGGGATAGGCCATATACACCTCTTCGATGGAGAGGGAAGCGGGGTCGCAGTTGACCGTGGCCTCGGCATCAAGGTTCAAACGCCGCAAAACCTCTGGAAGTTTTTCTACATAAGTGTCCCATAGCTTTTTGCAGGATTTGTTCATGTCCCAACAGGCCAAATCAACCAACCCATCAAATTGGGCTTCCAAAAGTACCAGGTTTTTTTCTACGGGAGTGTCTATATCGAAGAGCGTATAAAACAGATCGTTGGTAAAGACTTCGGTTTTTTCCTTGAGTACGTACCTCAGGTTGGGCTGCTTTTTGTGCTGGTTTATTTTTTCGATAATCGAGCGTCTGTTCATATTCGGATTTTCATTTATCAAAATTAACTATAAATTTATAGGGTCCCTCCCATCAATGGTTAACTTTAGTTCAAATAACAAGAAATTAGTCGAATGTTACATCCTACAATTACCAATGAGGCTTTGTATTTTTTAGAAAAACTGAAAAATAATAATGATAGGGAGTGGTTTACGGAGCATAAAAAGGAGTTCAAGAAACACGAGGGGGACCTAAAGGATTTTTTTACCATAGTCATGAACCAATTGGAAATACATGACCAGATCGAGAAGATGAAAATGTTCAGGATTTATAGGGATGTCCGTTTTTCCAAGGACAAGACGCCCTATAAATCCCATTTCGCCGCTTCTTTTTCCCGCTTGGGTGCCAAAAATAGAGGGGGATACTATGTGCGGATAAAACCTGGGGAAACATTTATCGCCACGGGATTTTGGGGCCCTGAAAAAGAGGATCTGTTCAGGATAAGGAAGGAATTTGAATTGGATGCCTCGGAATTCCGCGACATCATCAACGAGAAATCCTTTAAAAAGATATGGGGCGAATTACAGGGCGAGGCCGTGAAAACCGCACCGAAGAATTTTGATCGGGATCATGACAATATTGATCTAATTCGTCGGAAGCAATTTATTTTTCGACGGAACTTTACGGATGAAGAGGTGCTTTTTCCGGGTTTTATAGATGAAATCGATACATCATTTCAAGCAATACGACCTTTTTTTGATTTTATGGGCGATGTGCTTACGACTGATCTGAACGGGGAGTCCTTATTACGTTAACCCTATATCCATTGTTACTTCTCCACGGCACGTGTTTTACAGCATCCCGCATAAAACGCGCAGAGCCATCAAGGAACTAAATTATAACCTCTTCCTCAAAAAGCTGAATCTGGTCCTTTAGCCGCTCGATGACCATGTTCATCATACGCTTGTTTAATGCCGAGGAGTTGTTGATGTAGTTTTCGTATTCCTCCAAAGTAAATTGGCCGATGACCATACCTTTTAACGAATTGCGAAATTTGATGTCCCTATGTACGGCGTTTCCGATATATTCGAGGCGCTTTTCTAAGCTTAGCTGGTAAAAAGAATCCTTGTGTTTGGCGATATAGTTCCTGAATGCGGCTACCAGTAAGGGGTTTTGAAGCTTAATGATGGGTCGCAAGGTGCCGTTTTGGAATATTTCCTCATTGCCCATCTCCTCCGTAACCCTCGCAGAAGGAATTTCAGGCCGAATGCGAAGAAGCTTATTAGATCGATCGCTCATCTTCTATGGTTTTTATAAAGGTAAGGTTAAGTGAAAGACAGTTCAAAAATGAAGAAAAGAGTTTTTAACGGCTTTATGAACAGTGTCCCTTAATCGATTTATTGTAATTTTGGTAGGGACATCTTTAAACGATTTACCCTATGGAAAGAGTATTGACTTTATTGGTATTACTGCTGTCGTTCCATTTGGCATGGGGACAGGAGCATTTCATTTTTACAGTGAACGGAAAGATCGACACCGACAATATGGGCTTCACCCTGCCTCACGAACACGTAATGTCCAATTTTGGTGCAGATCCGAAAATGGCTTCCGAGTATGATGAAAATGCGCTTTTGTCACAGGTGTCCCTTTATTTGAAAAAGCTAAAAGCCCTAGGGGTGGTGTCTGTTTTCGATGGTACCACAGCCTATTTCGGACGGAATGTGGACTTGTTACAGCGGATATCCGACGAAACCGGAGTTCAAATCATAACCAACACGGGGTTTTATGGGGCTGCCGACGATCGCTACGTTCCTCAGTTTGTCTATACCGCCACGGCGGATACAATAGCCGACAAATGGGTTAAGGAATTTGAGGAAGGTATCGACGGCACGCCCATTCGCCCAGGCTATGTAAAACTGGCCTTCGACTTGGGCACCCCCTCCGAGATAGACCTAAAGCTGTTCGAGGCAGGGGTGCTTACCCATCTCCGGACCGGCTTGACCTTGGCCGTTCACACCGGAAACAATACCGAAGCAGTCCGTCGGCAGTTGCAGCTCCTGAAAAAACACGGTGTAAGTCCCGATGCCTGGATATGGATACATGCCAACCAGTCGGATGACACTGAGCTATTGCTTAAAACAGCCGCTTCGGGTGCGTGGATTTCCTTAGATGGCGTAAACCGGTCCAATATCCCCGAATATCTTGAAAGAATATCCCTGTTCAAGGAAAAGAAACTAATGCATCGGTTATTGCTGTCGCATGATGGAAATTCTTTTCCAAGAGGAGGGAAGATAAGGCAATATGATGCCATACCTGAAGTTTTATTGCCGAGAATGCGCGAACTTGGTTATTCCGAAGCGGAAATCGACCAACTGATCGTTGATAATCCGAAAAAGGCCTTTGCGATTCGAAAAAGAATTTTATAAAAATGAAATCATCCATTTTCCTTTTTTTAGTGTTTTTCCTATGTTTTCTTCCGTGGCCATTTCAGGCCCAGATTATGACCGTAAACGGACCTATAGAAGCGGAAACGATGGGTAGGACACTCATTCACGAACATATCATGGTAGACTGGATCGGCGCCGATAGTACGGGGTATCACCGTTGGGATAGGGATAGTATTGTAACTCGGGTCGTGCCTTATCTGAAAGAATTAAAAAAGTATGGAGTCACTACTTTTCTAGATTGTACTCCTGCATTTTTGGGCAGAGACCCGAACATCCTTAAAAAATTATCGGAGCTAACAGGTTTGCAAATCATGACGAACACGGGCTTTTACGGTGCCCAAAAGAATGTTTTTATTCCACAAACAGCCTTCGGGGATCCCCCGGAGGAATTGGCCGAACAGTGGGTTGGGGAATATGAAGAGGGTATCGACGCTTCCGGCATCCGACCCGGATTCATAAAAATTTCCGTGGATAGCGATAGTATATTGTCCCCCATGCACGAAAAATTAATTAGGGCGGCTGCCCTTGCCCATTTAAAAACAGGCCTGACCATAGTGTCCCATACAGGTCCCGATAGTCCGGCGTTCGCACAAATCGGGATATTGAAGGAAATGGGTGTTTCGCCAAGGGCTTTTGTCTGGACCCATGCCCAAAATGGGACTATGGAAGGATATGTGCAGGCGACAAATCAGGGGGCATGGATTTCGTTGGACAATGTAAGCGCCGCACCCGAAAGCGTGGAATGGTTCGTGAAGACTCTTTCGATACTGAAGGAACGGAATGTTTTGCACCAGGTGCTTATTTCCCACGATGCCGGCTGGTATGATGTCGGACAGCCTAATGGAGGCGATTTTCGTCCGTACACTGCTCTATTTACGCATTTGATTCCCGCACTTAAGAAAAAGGGGTTTACCCAAAAAGATATAGATACGCTTCTCGTCGAAAATCCGAAACAAGCCTACCAAATTCGAGTAAGAAAGCTGTAGAAAATTCAGTGGACGCGTTAAATTCCTCTTAAGTACTTCTCTTTTCATTAGGATATCGCTAGTTTTAGTCAAAACCTAGATGCAATTATGAAAGAATCCAAAAATCCATATAACGGACAGAAATTATATGAGTTCAAAGAACTGACAGACCGTGAACTGGATAACAAAATTCAACTAGCGGATGACGTATTTCATTCTTGGAAAAAAACCACTTTCCGGCACCGATCTCAACTGATGCTGAAGGCCGCCAAAGAATTAAAAACGAACACGGATAAATACGCCAAAATCATGACCCAAGAAATGGGCAAGCCCATTTCCCAGTCCATTGCGGAAGTTGAAAAATGCGCCTGGGTCTGCGAATACTATGCGGAGAACGCCGAGGAACAACTCAAGGATGAAATTGTAGAAACTGACGCCACCGAAAGCTATGTCAGCTATGAACCCTTGGGAGTGGTTTTGGCCGTCATGCCCTGGAACTATCCCTTTTGGCAAGTATTCCGTTTTGCGGCACCGAATTTAATGGCGGGGAATATCGGTATTCTGAAACACGCCTCGAACGTGATGAAATGTGGGGAAATGATGCAGGAAATTTTTGAGACGGCGGGTTTCCCGAAAGGCTGTTTTCAAAATTTAGTGCTCGATAGTGATAAGATCAAATCCGTTTTAGAAGACGAGCGGGTCAAGGCCGTTACCCTTACGGGAAGTATGCCTGCGGGCGCATCAGTAGCCTCGATTGCGGGGGAGAACATCAAAAAATCGGTTCTGGAGCTTGGCGGAAGCAATGCCGTCATCGTCTTTGCGGATGCGGATCTGGAAAAAACGGTGGAAACCTGTGTAAAGGCTCGTTTCCAAAATACCGGTCAGAGCTGTATCGCCGGCAAACGGCTGCTGGTACATGCCGATATTGCCGGAGAATTTATGGAAAAGTTCATTTCGAAGGTAAGGACGCTCAAAACAGGGGATACCCTCGACCCCGATACCTACATAGGCGTATTGGCCCGAGAAGATTTGGCAAAGGATATCGAAAAGCAGGTCAACGATTCCATCACTATGGGCGCAAAACTTGAACTCGGCGGAAAACGGGACGGCACCTATTTTGAACCGACCGTTCTTTCAGGGGTTACTCAAAAAATGCCCGTGTTCAAAGAAGAAACATTCGGTCCGGCTATCGGAATAACGACTTTTAAGACCGACGAGGAAGCCGTAACACTCTCCAATGAATCCCCTTTCGGCTTGGGAGTGTCGATGTTTACCACCGATACGGAAAAAGCAAAAAAACTATCCCCTCAATTTGACGAAGGAGCCGTATTCGTCAATGAACTGGTAAAAAGCGACCCGAGATTGCCGTTCGGGGGTATTAAAATTTCCGGGTATGGTAGAGAGCTTTCTAGCCATGGAATCAAAGAATTTATGAATATAAAAACGGTCTATATCAATAAATAGTCCCATTACCTTAAGATATGAAATTTGGAAAAGTGGAGCAGCCTGAACTCATAGACTTTCGTCTGCCCAAAGACCATCCCGATACAGAGGTTGTCCTATCCAGACAAAATAAGGACCAAGCCTTGAAAGTCCATGTAGGCTGTGCTAAATGGAACCGGCAAGATTTGAAGAATTTTTATCCTCGGGGCACCAAAGACGAGTTGGAATACTACTCTAGCCAGTTCAATTGCATAGAACTCAACGCAACTTTTTACAGAATGTTCCCAGCGGACCAATATGCCAAATGGCATGAGAAAACGCCGGAAAATTTTAAGTTTTTTCCGAAATTGGTCCGGAATATCAGTCACTTAAGAAGATTAAATGATCAGGTATATCCCATTGTAGATGAGTATCTTATCGGTGCGGCCAATCTTAAGGAAAAACTAGGCACCCTCTTTTTGCAGATGCATAACAACTTTGGACCCAAGAATTGGGATAGGGTAGTGCGCTTCGTAGAGCACTGGCCCGAGGAATTTGCTTTGGCGATGGAATTTCGACATACCGATTGGTTTAATGACGAGAAGGTCGCTCAAGAACTATATCATCTGTTGGAAGAGAACCACATTGCCCATATATTGGTGGACACCGCCGGACGGAGGGATATCATGCACATGCGTTTGACCAATGGCGAGGCCTTTATCCGCTACGTCGGTGCGAACCATGAAAGCGACTATGCCCGTTTGGACGATTGGGTCGAACGCTTGGCGGACTGGAAATCAAATGGATTACGGAACATAAATTTCTTTGTACACCAGAACATGGAGTTGGAATCTCCCCTTTTATCTGCCTATTTTATTACGAAATTGAACAAAAAGCTGGGTACCGATCTTCATATTCCGAAAACCATGGGGAATAGTGGTCCAAAATTGCTTTAGAAAAAGTTCCTTGGTAATTTTATCATTGAATTTGAAGTATAAATGGTCGTTGGCAGGTTTAAATGGGGCGATGTTGCGTTACACTTTGAACGGCTATGAAATAGCGATTGAACTGCGAGTTTTTGAACCTCTAATTCCTAATCCTTAATTAACACCCCCCATGAGATTCCACACTAGAAAATGGGTTAAGCCTGGAGATCTGAACGCCAACGAAACCCTGTTCGGCGGTCGTGTATTGGCCTGGATCGACGAAGAGGCGGCGCTATACAGCATCATTCAATTAGAGAACAAACGGATAGTAACCAAATACATGTCCGAAATCAATTTTATGAGTACGGCAATCAAGGGCGATATCGTAGAAATAGGCATTGAAGTGGTAAAATTCGGCAAATCGTCACTGACCCTAAATTGCGAGGTTCGAAATAAAATGACCCGGGAAACCATCGTTACCGTTGATAACATCATCATGGTCAACTTGGGAAAAGACGGCAAGCCGAAACCCCATGGGAAGACTAAGGTGGAGTTCGTAAGAGACCGGTTGGCGGGCGAGGAGGAAGGTTAACTCCTAAGATTGTCCAGTTCTAGAAGCTTTTGCCTGCACTTCATCCAACACTCTCAACAGGTTACCGCCCCATAGTTTTGCGATTTCATCCTCGGAATAGCCGCGTTTAACCAGTTCCAGGGTCACATTAAAAGTTTCCGAGGCATCGGACCAGCCTTCGATACCGCCGCCGCCATCAAAATCGGAGCTGATACCAACGTGGTCGATACCTATTAAATTTACCATATAATCAATGTGGTCAACTAGATCCGATACATTGACCGCGGGAGGGGCGTCTTCATTATCGGCGACCCTTTCTTCGGCCAATTTTGTGATAATCGGATAATTTTCAAGAAAATCCTCTTTTTGCCGATCGGTTAGATTGCCGAAATCCGAACGCTTATGCCAGACGATATCCAGGGAGTCGGCCACCATTCTATAAAAACCGTCCATGTAGGCGTTTCGAAGGGAATCCTTTTTGGTGTTCAAGTACGACGGAAAGGCAACGGTCTGCACGACCCCGCCGTTTTCCTTCATCAACTTTAACTGTTCATCGTCCAAATTACGACTGTGGTCGCAGAGGGCCCGGGCGGAGGAATGCGATGCGATTATCGGCGCTTTCGACAAGGCGATAGTCTGTATCATCGATTCCTTGGAAGGATGGGAAACATCTATCATGAATCCTAACCTATTCATTTCATTTACAGCAGCTTTACCAAGATCGCTTAAACCATTATGCAACCACACCCCGTTTTCCTCCCCAGTGTTGGAATCGCTGAATTGGCTATGTCCATTGTGGGCCAACGAAACGTACCGGGCACCGAGGTCATAATACTTTTTAAAGTTGGCCAGGTCTTCGCCCATGGGATAGGCGTTTTCTACACCGATCATCGCTACTTTTTTACCCGAGGCCACGATACGGCGCACATCATCCGAAGTCAAAGCCAATTCGATCTTATCGGGAGCAATTTCTTCGCAGAGGCGATGTATGGCCTCGAACTTGGCCATGGCGTTTTCTTCAGCCTTGGCATAACCTTCCGGGGTAAGTGTGTCTTGCTCCGTATAGACAATCATCCAGGTGACATCGAGACCGCCTTCCTCCATTTTGGGTAGGTTGACTTGCGTATCGAGTCGCTGGGTATAATTTATGCTATCGTTAAAATTGCTGACATTGATGTCGTTATGGGTGTCGATTGTAATGGTTTGTTCATGTATCAAATGCGCTTTAGCCTCAATATTTTCCTCCTTTTTATTTTCGGCTTCCTGACAAGATAATGTCGCCAAAAAAACAAAAAAGCAGATGAAATACTTCATATGTATCTTATTACTAAAAATTAGACCTACAAATAAAGCCATTTGACAACAGATATACCAGCCTAGATAACATTTAATTGGCTGCGCTGATATAAACAGGCATTTTTACCCTCCCAAGTTTTATAAACTAAACCCATTCCTTAATTGAAAGCAAATAACCTACATGACCGCCGATTCTTTTCTGAGCGGTCTCTCATCGATTCATCCCCCTTTCTTCATTTAAAACCCATCCTTGATGAATGTATGGGTGATATGGAGCTGTTGGAAGAACTGATTTCGCTCTTCGATAGCAATGCTCTGGAATTTATCGGAGCCGCAAAAATCCATTTGCTTAATACCGATTTCAAGGCATTGAGCCTCGTGGCCCACAAAATTAAGGCCGGCTTGGCCATGATGCATACAGATAACCTTCATTCCATAATCGTATTGGTGCAAAAGGAATGCGAAGAAGATCAAGACCCAAAACACCTGCAGTTTCTCTGCGATTGCTTTGCGACGGAATATCCAACGGTAAAAAAATCCATTGATCTGGCACTAGCCAACCTACATTTAGGATAAGCCAAAACCATGGAGAAGAAAAAATTATTATTAGCCGAGGACGACGAACTCTTGGCAGCCCTTTTGACTTTCCGACTGAATAAGGGGGGTTACGAGGTACAACGCAGTATAGACGGGAAACAAGTAAAGGAATACCTATCTAAAAATACACCCGATATCATCGTAAGCGATATCATGATGCCCTACTTCTCTGGAATGGAATTGATTGCCCATGTCCGAAACGAACTTAAATTACAGGTACCCATTATCATTATCTCCTCTGCAGGCAACGAAGAGAACGTCTTAAACGCCTTTGAGCTCGGTGCAAACGATTTTGTGTCCAAACCGGTGAGTCCCTCCGAACTCCTCGTCCGTGTGGCCCGTGAACTGAACAAAGGCTGATTTGCAGACACAGAAGCTTACATACCAGGTACACCCGCTAATCACTGCGCCAACTATCGAAACCGACCTATTATGGGGCCTTTCCACCTTGTTCGTGGGACTGGCACTGTTTTACTTCTTAGCGGTTTTTTTCTTCCGAAACCGCATATTGTCAAAATCATCACGCTGTACACAACGGAAAATGGAGCTATCACCCATGATCAGTGAGTTCCTGTTTTATGAGGAAGACGCCGACAAAGACGAGAAATCCCATTATATCGGACTGAAAATCAAGATACGTGACCTGCTCAAGGACGATTTTAACAAGAAGATATTGGTTGAAATTTTACTCGACCTACGAAAAGATGTGTCCGGCGATACCCAAAATAGGCTGTTCAAGCTGTACCAGGATCTAGGACTTGAACAAGATGCCTATAAAAAACTCGAGAGCTGGCGATGGGAGGTCGTCTCAAAAGGAATTCTCGAACTGACCCTGATGCAGGTAGAGGACGCCTACGGATTTATAATCAAGTTCATCAACGACAGAAGAGTTACCATCCGCAAACAGTCCGAAATTGCCACCGTTTCCCTAAAAACTGGCGGAATCGATTATTTTTTGGATACCACCCAATATAAAATATCCGAATGGCAGCAATTAAAGTTGTTGGACGTACTTCGTAATAAAGAAGGTTTTGAGCCCCCGCGATTCAATGCTTGGCTCACCTCCACCAATACACATGTGGTGCTCTTTGCCCTACGCCTTATCCAATACTACAACCAAAACGACGCCAATGCCTCGGTGATCGAATTAATAAAGCACAAAAATCCACAGGTCAGACAGCAGGCCATCGATTGTATCAAGGAATTCCACGTAACATCGGCACTGCCGACTTTAAAAGGTGTTTTTTGGAAATGTAGCCTTGACATCAAGATTTCCGTACTAGGAGCGATTGCAGAATTGGGCTGTAAAGAGGATATAGAATTTTTGGAGTCCGTACTGCAAAACGAAGGTAATTTTTCGGTGAAGAGCAAGGCGGTAGCCGCCATTAACAGAATAGTTCCCGAAAGTATTATGCCGATCAAGGGTATTGAGAATATAAATAACTACCCATTGCCTGATGAGGTCCGGGAATCGGAAAAAACCGGCAAGAACGATGCTCAAGATAGGGTAGTGGCCGGGGAAAGTCTTATCGATATGTTTGAGAAGCCGCTAGCATCGGAAAATACGGAATCTGAACCAAGAAACGATAGTAATCCAAATCAAAATTTAACCGAAAAATACAAATCGATGGCGAACCAAAAGAGACCCGATAAGGCACTGAGAAACATCATTATAGATATCGAGGAGGTAAAGCCTTTTTCCTGTCAGGAGAAACGGGATTTGAACATTCCGGGATTTCGACATTTCCGAAATCCAATTTCTTCCTATTGTGGTGGGCAATAGCACAGATAGTGTATCTAGTGAAGAACCGTCTGCCAAGGATGCTAAAATTTCCGCGGGAGACTGGAATGGTAACGAAGTCCATTCCACCGAGATTTTTTCTGACTCCTTAGAGGAGGAACTGGAAGCCGGGGTCTCCCACATCGAGGAACTCTTTCTTTTACCCCTTGTAACCGATGATTCGGTTCAGGGGGATGAAAAGGGTTTCGATGCGGATGAAAAGGAAACAGGGCACGAACCGGAACGTTTAGAAAATATCGAGGGATATTTCATCTCCGATTTTGAAGTATCCTTTGAAAAGAAAGACACACCGCCGAATTCGCAGCAAGGCGAGAATATCGCATTCAATCTTGAAGACGAACCCATTGTCAACAAAAACCCACCCCAGGCCGATGATGTCATATTATCGCTAGTAGCGGATAACGAACTGCGGGAGATTCCCTGCGATTACGAATCTGTTCCCTATTCTTTGGATGAGGAAACAATTAAAGAATTCATCCCGGAACCTGTGTATTACGACGAGCACGAAGCATATATGATGGCACTTTTAGACGATTTGGAGATATTGGGCGACCAGCGGGAAATTCCTTTATTAGAAGAACTTATGGCAGAAGAGAGTAAAAGCTTTATAAAGGATCGTATCGCTAGTTTGATCGATAAATTCAGGCGGCAGCGAACTTCCCGAAAAACAAAGTCCGAAACAGATAATGAAGCCGAAGAACTGCCTTTGTTCAGCGTTTTTGCCGATCTTTTCAATACCATCGATACCGAAGCGAAACTGATTCTTCTTGACGAGGTCATACATGTCGGCGATGAAAAGGAAATTCAGTTTTTGAATGGACTTTTGAAGGACCCCGACAAAAAAATACAGCTATAAAGCCAAGTTCGTGCTAAAACAGCTGATTGCCAAACTTTCCCATGAAAACCCCTTGGCCACATATCCCAAAGGGGTTTCCGCCATCGTTGCGGAACAGATCAAGGATGATGAAGACCTTAGCCAAGATATTTTGGACGGCCTTCTTTCCGAAATGGACTTGGCCCCTGCCAAAAATCCTGAAATCTTCGACATTGATTTTGATATTTGCGGGATATTGGATAAGGATTGTGATAAAAACTTATTAGATCTACCAGTTACTGCGACCGAGGTATCGCCCCGCCAAAGCGGAGGCTCATTTTTTTCCCAGCTATGGAATTTCAAACTATTTTTCTGATTTACTTTAATGGATAACGACTTTTACCATATTATTCTCGAATACATAAACTTTATTTTTCTGCTGTTCACGGTAAGCCTGTTCACCTTGTTCAGTATCATGGGCTTTTTATCCACTAAAAATTCGATTCATTACCGCAAAAAAAACAGCTTCGGCGATCTGTCCAAAGTCATGGCATCACCATTGGCGCCTAGCATCACAATTATCGCCCCCGCTTATAATGAGGAGTTGACCATTGTCGAGAACGTACGCTCGCTGATGTCCCTGCGTTATGTGGATTATGAAGTAATGGTCGTCAATGATGGCAGCAAGGACCATACTTTGCAGAAAATGATTGACGCTTACGACTTGGTCAGGGTCGAAACGGAACTCGATCCCGATTGGCCCAACAAACCTATTAAGGGCATCTACAAGTCGTCGCACCGTACTTTCGCCAAGCTGACTGTAATCGACAAAGAGAACGGGGGCAAATCCGATGCCCTAAACACCGGTATGGCACTTTCGACTAATCGCTATGTCGGCTGTATCGATGTGGACTGTCTTTTGCTTCCCGATGCGCTTTTGCATGTGGTCAAGGCGTTTTATCAACGCTCCGAAAAGCGCGTCATCGCTGTAGGTGGTGTAATCCGGGTAGCGAACTCCTGTGTCATCGAAGGCGGACAGCTGGAGGAAATTCACCTTCCGAAAAATTGGCTGGCCCGGTTTCAACTGCTCGAATATACCCGCTCGTTCATTTTGGGAAGAATGGCTTGGGGCGGTATCGACGGTTTACTGATCATTTCAGGGGCCTTCGGATTTTTTGATCGCGAAATCGCGATGGCGGTGGGCGGCTACGATACCGATACGGTGGGAGAGGATATGGAAATCGTCTTCAAGATGCGCCGCTATATGCACGATAACAGAACTCCCTATACCGTAGAGTATATTCCCGATTCCCTATGTTGGACCGAGGTACCGGAAGACCTGAAGATTTTTATCAATCAGAGGGACCGATGGGCTAGGGGCAACCTGGAGACCCTGTTTAAGCATAAAGACATGTTCTTCAATTCCAAATACGGGAGATTGGGTCTTTTTAGCTATCCCTACTGGTTTTTTTATGAATGGATGGCGCCCCTGATGGAGTTCTTCGGTGCCTTTACGGTCGTCGCTTTTTATT
The DNA here is from genome assembly GCA_963764285.1 of uncultured Flavobacteriaceae bacterium. Classification (GTDB taxonomy): domain Bacteria; phylum Bacteroidota; class Bacteroidia; order Flavobacteriales; family Flavobacteriaceae; genus Pricia. Next base: position 82,833 of record CAVXSA010000017.1, on the reverse strand, counting down.
ACCTGGGTATTCTGAACTGGAATTTCTTTATTGCCATGACTGCGACCGTCTATATTTACTCGGTGATGTTCTCGTTCTATGCCATCCTTTGGGACGTTTACAGCTATAACGAATACAAAAAAACAAGGGACATCTTGATATTGATGCTGTGCGCCCTTATTGAGCCGATATTTTTTCATCCCATTGTGGTGTGGGCCGCGGTCAGGGGCAACTATAAAAAATTATTCCGGATTAAATCCGGCTGGGGCTCACAGGTTCGAAAGGGGTTTGCAAAAGCGACGTGATTTGAAATAGGCGTTTTTGTGTTGAAGTTTGAATAGTATGAAGAACAGGTATTGATAAGTCCAACATAACAAACTCCTAATCCATAAATCGATTGAATACCAGTCAACTCGACCGATATACCTTAAAACAGTACTCCCGATTGATTATTTCGTTCTTCGGGTGCCTACTGGTTATGTCCATCTACCAATATACTACCCTGTATTTTAAAGGTGTCGTGGATATCATCTTCGGCAGCAGTTTTTTTATCGCCTTGGTGCACCAGATCGGGTATGCATCGATTGTGGGTTTGATCTTGTTATTTCCCTTTAATTTTTGGGAAAATTTACGGCCGCGTTATGGCTTTTATCTTGTTTTTGTCCTTCTGCTTGTACTGTTGGTCATAGAGGCCCTCCTTATTAGCTACTACTGCGTGGCCCTAGTACCCTTAGGGTCGGACCTGTTGGGCTATAGTTGGGCGGATATTACGATCACAGTCACCAATTCGGGGGGTATATGGATTGTATTTTTCCTTTTTTTTCGGGATGGCCGTCCTCGTCGGATTATTCTTCGGACTGTACAACGTCACCTCGAAATACTATCATTACATCAGCAGGATGTATCCTTTTACCATCATTCTTTTCAGTCTATTTATTATGACGCTTTTCGTTGCAGGAAAACCCATTAACCAGAATAAGACCCAGTACTTGACCTTGCACCTTTACCAAACCTCCACCGAAGATACTTCCTATAATTCGGAAGTGGAATATCCTTTGATCAAGTCCCAACCTATCGCAAACCCGCTAGGCAATTTTTTTGATTTAAAGGAGCATAAACCCAATATCGTCTTCATTATTGTCGAAGGGCTGGGGCGGGATTTTATGGGTGAAGGGGCCGAATACGGTGGGTTTACCCCGTTTTTAGATTCCCTCAGCACCAAATCCCTCTATTGGGAAAACTGCCTGAGTACTACGGGCCGTACTTTCGGGGTGCTTCCCTCTTTGATAGGGTCACTGCCATTCGGAAAAAGCGGGTTTATGGAGCTGGAGAAGTATCCCCATAAATTGTCCCTGTTCAGTATTCTGAAGAATAACGGGTACCATACCTCCTATATGCAAGGTACCAATAGTTCTTTCGATAATGTGGATCGATTTTTGCTCAGTGAGAAGGTAGATTTTGTTCTGGACAAGTCCGGTTTCGGAAACCAGTTCACCCTGCAGGTCGAGGATGCCGCCGGTTCATCATGGGGCTACCCTGACAAGGAACTCTTCAAAAAAAGCATGAGCCTGCCCCGTGAATCCGGTCAACCACGTATGGAGGTATATATGACCATCAGCACCCACCAACCCTTTATTGCGCCGAAACAGGAGTATTACGAACGACAGGTTGAAACCCTCTTATCAAAAGGAAATTTTACGGGCAAGGTCAAAAACCTGATTGAAAACAGTGAAAATGTCTTTGCCAGCCTTTTATATACCGACGATGCCCTAAAATATGTCTTTGAGGCCTATAAAAAACAGCCTGATTATGAGAATACTATTTTCGTGGTTACGGGGGGCCATAGATTGATACCGATTCCGCAGCGCAATAATTTGTGCCGTTTTCATGTGCCTTTGATTATATACAGTCCCCTTCTGAATTCCGCCAAAAAGATGAGCGCCGTCAACTCTCATTTTGATGTTGCGCCCACCATGGTGGCCTTGCTCGAAAACCGATACCGACTCAAAATGCCGCAGAAAGTTGCTTGGATAGGGGGTGCCCTGGATACGCAGGCCAACTTTAGATGCATTAAGAATATCCCTTTGATGCGCAATAAGAACGAGTTGAAGGAATTCGTAAGCGGCGAGAAATTTTTATCTGATGGAGCGATTTATTCAATCGATGAAAACCTAAATTTAGGGAAGTCCTTCACCGGCTCTAAGGCCGAAGCGAAGTTAAAAAACTTCAAATCGATGAATGCCTATGTGACGGCCAAGGACAAGATTATACCGGACAGCCTCGCCATATTTACGGTACCAAAGGAAACTTTTACGGACAGCGAAATCGTATGGATCAACAGCGTCTATAACGGAAAGAATTCCGACAAGGGCTATTTCATCGCCCGTGACCTAGCCTTTGATGCGCAATACGACAAGGCGTTGTTGCTATGCCGATATAATTTATCCAATGCCCCGAGCCATATCGATACGAAAATATTGATGGGCCGCATAAACGTCTGGCTAGGCCAATTACGACAAAAGCATCGAAATACTGAAGCAGTGTATCAAAATGAATCCCAACTATATCGATTCCTACGCCGCTCTCTTTGACGTCTATTTTTGGACAGACAGGTCCAAAGAGGCTTTGGAACTCATCGAACAGGTAGAGCAGAACAGTTCGAGTGCCCATGAGATTGCGGACAAGATAGAGCGGGCCCGAAAACAGGCAGAAACATCCCCTATCGACCCACAGGGTGGCACTTCCAACAAACAGGAGGAGAACAAAAAGGTAGCCTCCATAGAAAAATAATGCAACGAAACTTTACATATAGAATTTTATACAAGGTAGTGATTTTAGTCATTCTTCCTTTTGGGGTGATGTCACAAGAAGAGGAATATGCAGGCAATCCCGAGGAGTCTTTTTATACGGCACGGAGTTTTGCTTTTGAAGGAAAATGGGATATTGCCCGTGATACCCTTTACAACATCCTTACCAAATACCCCGAGTACACCGATGTGCGTAGCCTACTGGCAAGCACTTATAGTTGGGACGGAAAATATGAGAGGGCGCGGGAACAGTTCAACCGGATAACCTCCACGGAACGCAAAAATAAGGAAGTCTGGGTCGCGGCGATCAAAAACGAAATCTATGCGGAGGACTATTATATCGCTCTGGGCCTAGCCAATAAGGCGCTGCTATACCTAAAAGTAGATGCGGAGGTGGAAAGCTTGAAAGGCAAAGCTTTGGAAAGCCTCCGTAAGGAGAAAGAACAAGCCACCGATTCAATGGGGGTCAAAGTTAGAAACGCTCTAGAATCACCACTCTTACAAAATAACGTAACGATTGCCAATTCCGTGGATATATATGATGTCGTGTACGACCCGATGTTTTATTCCAGTATTAGTTATGGCAGGGAGACAAAGGTAGGAAGCATCATTCCCCAGATCAACTATGCGAACCGTTTCAAAACGAATGGTCTGCAATACGGATTGGACTTTTATCCCAAATTCTCGAAAACGTTTTACGCCTATCTGAACTACGGCTATTCGAACGCCCCTATTTTTCCCGACCATAGGATAGGGGTCGAGCTTTATGCGAACTTGCCAAAATCCCTTGAAACTTCCTTGGGCGTGCGGTATCTGGACTTCAATCCTGTCAAAGCTACGGTATATACGGGTTCTATCGGACTCTATCAGGGCAATTATTACCTTTCGCTTCGGCCCTATGTCACCCCCCGAGAAAATGCTAATATCAGTTTTTCCGGAGGCTTTTTGGCAAGAAAATATTTAAAGGACGGCGACAACTATCTTGGAGTTAATATGGGTATGGGTTATTCTCCTGAACTAAAACAGTTTCGGGATGGGGATGAACTTTTAGCAGAGACCTTGTTGTTCATCGAATCACAGCGTTTGGCCTTTTCCTACCAATTTACCGGAAAAGAAAATCCCAACAGTTACAATGTGAATTTGGGCATTGCACGTCAAGAACTAGTATTTGATTCCGGGAATTTCGCGTGGTCGGTTTCCGCGGGACTTACGTATCGTGTAAAGTTCCGTTAGTAGAGATAACGTCCTTAAAACGCAGTGGAGAGGGGTCCGCTAACAGATTAACAAGGTTTACAACAAAATTTCACCCTTACACCACATTAAATTGGTATCGCGGTAGGTAATGAATAAGTTTACTTCATCAAATAAAAACAGCGGCCCAAATCGCTGTCTGTACCTAAAATTAACCGAATACCTTAACCTACTTTGTTATGCTTTACGACACTTACGGCGAGGAATACCTATCTTTTCTTCAAGAACTTAACGAAATCTTGAGTCTCAACGAATTGGTGGAATTGGATTATATGTAAAACGAAAGTTCACGGTCCCAAACCCGAATCCTCAATTTTAAAACCTACTGTTATGGTAAATCAAAATCCCGACAATGCAGCCTACCTGCACTTTATCGAAAGACTGAACGAGATTCTCACCAGCGAGGAAATCGGCAAATTGAATTATTCTTAGTGTGTTTTAGTGTTTATAGTTGTTTTAGTGAATCAGTTAGTTGTAAAAAAAAGGCCTCGACATCATCGTCGCGGCCTTTTTTATTTTTGAGGAGCGCTAAATAGTATTGCCTGTTAGATAAGCTGATCAATGCTTTACTAACCCAAATAAGTCTTCAAAAGTTTACTTCTAGAATTGTGTCGAAGTTTTCTGATTGCCTTTTCACGTATCTGTCGCACGCGTTCCCTGGTCAAATCGAAGGTCTGACCGATTTCCGCTAAGGTCATGGACTGTTGGTCTCCTATTCCATAGTATAATTTTACCACATCGGCTTCCCGTGGGGACAAGGTTTCTAGAGCCCTGTTGATTTCGGTGTTGAGGGACTGCTGCATCAAAGACTTGTCCGGTTTGGGTGATTCGCCCGAGCGCAGTACGTCATAGAGGTTGGAATCCTCTCCTTCACGCAGCGGCGCATCCATCGACACGTGGCGTCCGGAGTTTTTAATGGATTGCTTGACCTCACTTACGGTCATTTCGAGCTCCTTGGCGATTTCCTCTGCGGAGGGCGGACGCTCATGCGCCTGCTCCAAATAGGAAAATGTTTTTTTGATCTTGTTGATCGAACCGATTTTGTTCAAGGGTAACCTTACAACGCGGGACTGTTCCGCAAGGGCCTGCAAGATGGATTGTCGTATCCACCACACCGCGTAGGAGATAAATTTAAATCCACGGGTCTCGTCAAAGCGCTTAGCCGCTTTTACCAGTCCCAGATTCCCTTCGTTGATTAGATCGGGAAGCTTGAGACCTTGGTTTTGGTACTGTTTGGCCACGGATACGACAAAACGAAGGTTGGCGGTAGTAAGTTTTTCAAGGGCGAGTTGGTCACCGGCCCGGATGCGCTGTGCCAGTTCTACTTCTTCCGATGCATTGATCAGATCGATCTTACTGATATCCTGCAAGTATTTGTCGAGGGATTTTGATTCGCGGTTGGTTACTTGCTTGATAATCTTTAGTTGCCTCATATGTTTATCTGAATTTTGATGTTCTACAAGAGAGTATTATACAGCTTTATTCTGTCTTTTCCAAAACATGTAGGTTTTTTTATACAATTGTTATGAGAAGTTTAGGGTTTTTCGGTCCAAACGCCTTGTAAAGTCAATAGGTTGGATTATTTTTGGGCCTGGAAAAAAGAGAGCGGTGAGTAAGCGGAAACTAAAAAAATACCTATCGGAATTAAAGAAGGATGCCCTCGAGGAGCACCTAATGGACCTCTACAATCGCTTTCCGGTGGTGAAGGAATATTACGATTTTATCTTTAACCCCAAGGAGGATAAATTGGTACAGGAGGCGAAGTCCAAAATATCCAATGAATATTTTCCGAAAAAAAGGAGGAAGCCAAAAGCCAGGCGTTCCGTAGCCCAAAAATACATTAAACACTTTTTGAAACTGGGCGTTGAACCGCATTTAGTGGCCGATGTGATGCTGTACAATCTCGAAATCGCACAGGCCTTTTCCCAAGAACGGAATGTACCGGATGCATTTTTTAAAAGTATGTTGAACTCTTTTGAGCAGGTCGTTCAATATACCTCGGTCAATGGTCTTTTACAGCCTTTTAGAGAAAGGATCCTTGCTATTTACCACGAATCGCAGGAGCAGGATTGGTTGTTTGGGGAAGGGTTTTCCAGGGTTGTAGATCGTGTTGATTGATTTGCAAACGTACCTGCCTACCCTTGATTTGCGTTCTTTAAATGGTTCCGAACCACATTCCGTATTTTTACGAAAAATTTAAAATAACTAACTTTAAAGTATAGCAATGGCTTTAGTAATCATACGACAGGACGGGAAAATCGACATTTGGAAAAAAGCCTTGCTGGCCGAATCCCCTGAACTTGAAATTTATAGCTATTTGGAAGACCATCCGAAAGAAAACATCGATATGGCTTTGGTCTGGAAACATCCTGTTGGAATTCTGGGGCAATATCCCCATCTCCAACTAATTGCCTGCAACGGCGCAGGGGTGGACTTTATATTCGATGACCCTGATGTGCCGAAAGGTATCCCCATCACCCGGGTAGTCGATACGAAGTTGGCCGAGGACATGTCGGAACACGTGTTAGCGGTCATTTTGAGCCATCTTAAAAATTTAGATACTTATAAACTTCAACAGACTCAAAAAGTTTGGAAACCGCGGGACTATCACCGAATTTCCGATTTCAGGGTGGGCATTATGGGTCTTGGCGAGTTGGGGAGCGTTTTGGCCGGTGATCTGGTGCGGATCGGTTTTAAGGTGCAAGGCTGGGCGAATTCCGAAAAATCCATGGAAAAGGTAGAAACCTTCGCTGGGAGTGATGAACTATCCTCTTTTTTGGCATCCTCGGAGATACTGGTCTGCCTTTTGCCCCTGACCCAAGAAACAGAAGGAATTTTGAACAAATCCCTTTTTAAGCAACTCCCTAAAAATGCGTTCGTTATCAATGTTGCCCGCGGGGGACATTTGGTGGATGCCGATCTTGTTGAAATGCTGGATAACGGACACCTATCCGGGGCGGGCCTGGATGTGTACCATGAGGAGCCGCTACCGCCTTCCCATCCTTTCTGGAAACATGAAAAAATACACATGACCCCGCATAACGCTAGCGTCTCGGACCCGAAGTTCGTAGTGCCTCAAATTATAGAAAACTATCATCGACTGCATGAGGGCAAGCCTTTGTTGAACCAGGTTTCCAAGGACAAGGGATACTAGGTTGCCGGTACGGCAATCCCCCTTAAATTCAATTATCCTATATATCCCAGCGCTAATTCCGGGCATTATATTTCTTTCGAACACAAATTTCCTTTAGTTTTGCAAAATTGAACTTGTGACAAAGTAGTCCATCAAGGTCCTTGTCACTAAATTTGACAACCTACTTGAAAGTACAGAACGACATTGTTGAAAAGACCCTATACGACTATCAGGAAGAGGACCTGAACACTATTTTCGAACATCTTAAAGAAACCTCCAACGGCAATCTGCTCTACCAATTGCCGACCGGTGGGGGTAAAACGGTGGTATTTTCGGAAATAGCCCGTAGGTACATCGAACAGACCGGTAAAAAGGTCGTTGTGCTGACCCATCGTATCGAACTGAGCCGACAGACCTCGAAAATGCTTAGTGGCTTTGGAGTCAAGAACAAAATCATCAACAGCGAGGTCAAGGAACTTAAGGACCAGGATCGATACATGTGCTTTGTCGCCATGGTCGAGACCTTGAACAACCGCCTGCAGGAAGACAAGGTAGAAATCAACAATATAGGCTTGGTCATCATCGACGAGGCGCACTACAACTCCTTTCGCAAGCTTTTCAAGTTCTTCAAGGATTCCACCATCCTTGGCGTTACGGCTACTCCCTTGAGCTCCAATATTAAATTGCCCATGAAGGACAACTATCAAAAGTTGATTGTGGGGGAATCTATCGACGCCTTGATAAAAAAGCAGTTTTTGGCGAAGGCGAATGTTTACAAATATGATGTCGGGCTGCAAAGTCTCAAACTGGGTATCAGCGGTGATTATACCGTTAAATCTTCGGAAGAACTCTATGGCAACCACAGTATGTTGGGCAAGTTGCTTGCTGCGTATAAAGAGGTTGCCGAGGGTACCAAGACCTTGATATTCAACAATGGCATCAATACCTCTAGATACGTTTACGAGACCTTTAAAAAAGCGGGATACAACATCCGCCATCTCGATAACAAGAACAATGCGACGGAACGAAAGGAGATTCTAAAATGGTTCTCGGAAACGCCCGATGCCATACTGACTTCGGTGAGCATTTTGACGACCGGTTTTGACGAACCCACGGTGGAAACCATCATGTTAAACCGTGCGACCCGTTCGCTGACCCTTTATTTTCAAATGATCGGCCGCGGATCACGCGTCCTCCCCGATAAGGAGGAGTTCAATGTCGTCGATTTGGGGAATAACGTTGCCCGTTTCGGGTTATGGAGCACCCCCATTGATTGGCAGGAAATTTTCCATTTTCCAGATTTTTATCTCGACAATATCAAGAACGACGAGGATATCGAGCGGGATTTCGTATATGAAATGCCCGACGACCTGAGGGAGAAGTTCCAGAAATCGGAAGATATCGAATACGATATCAAAAAAGAATATAAAAAGGTGTTCGCGGAAGGGCTTAAATCCAAAATCGTATTGGAACGCAGTATCGAACAACATGCGGAAATTTGTGTGGAAAATGCCGAGGACGTTTTTGACGCCCGTTTGCTCGCCAAGGAACTTAGGGAGGAAATCGCCTACCGGGTACGCCAGTACACTTACTGCATAATGAACAACACCAAGAATTATAAGGAGTGGCTTGAAGAGGATTACGAACGTAAATTGCGCTCCAGCATTTCAAGGCGGTTCGCGGAGAAAATGTAGATTTAACCAACTTTAAGCTTTTAAAATGGCGGGGAACACCTTCGGAAACCTATTCAAACTGACTACCTTTGGAGAATCGCACGGCGTGGCCATAGGCGGTGTTTTAGACGGCTGCCCCTCGGGCATTGAAATCGATCTTGAAGCCGTCCAAAAGGATATGGACCGGCGGAAACCAGGGCAATCCGCCATCGTGACCCAGCGGAAAGAACCGGATTCGGTGGAATTTTATTCCGGTATTTTTGAAGGAAAGACTACCGGCACGCCAATCGGTTTCGCCATTCACAACACGAACCAAAAATCAAAGGACTACTCCCACATCAAAGATTCATACCGGCCTTCACATGCCGATTATGTCTATGACCAAAAATACGGCTTCCGCGATTATCGGGGCGGCGGCCGCAGTTCGGCCAGGGAAACCGCTAGCAGGGTAGTGGCCGGGGCAATCGCCAAACAATTTCTGTCTCAGGTAAAAATCAATGCCTTTGTGTCCCAAGTAGGTAAATTAAAAATGGAGATTCCATATCAGGAGTTGGATTGGGCCTTGACGGAATCCAATCCCGTGCGTTGTCCCCACCCGGAAACGGCGGCCAAAATGGAGGAGTATATAAAGGAAGTCCGTAAAAAAGGCGATACGGTGGGCGGCGTAATTACTTGTGTGGCACAAAACGTACCCATTGGCCTAGGTGAACCGGTCTTTGACAAACTGCATGCTGAACTGGGCAGGGCCATGTTATCTATCAATGCGGTCAAGGGTTTCGAATACGGCAGCGGCTTCGAGGGCGTAGCCATGAACGGCAGCGAACATAACGATCAGTTCAACGCCGACGGAAGTACAAAAACGAATTACAGCGGCGGTATCCAGGGCGGTATCAGCAACGGTATGGATATCTATTTTCGGGTAGCCTTTAAACCGGTGGCAACCATCATACAACCTTATGAAACGATTGATAAGGAAGGCAATACGGTCACCACCAAGGGCAAGGGCAGACACGACCCTTGCGTAGTGCCTCGTGCGGTACCGATCGTCGAGGCTATGACGGCATTAGTGCTAGCGGATTATATGCTGTTGAACCGGACGGTGAAATCGGAAACAAAATAGTACCTTCCCGACCTAAACCAACTTCACATGCGTAAACTTGAACTGCACTGGCAAATACTGATCGGGATGGTAGCCGGCATTCTATTCGGATTTGGAATGACTTACATCGACTGGGGAAGGGATTTCGTCCAAGATTGGATCAATCCATTTGGGACCATTTTCGTAAAATTGTTAAAACTCATAGCGATTCCCCTGATTTTGGCCTCTCTCGTCAAAGGTATTTCGGATTTAAAGGATATTTCAAAATTTCGCAATATCGGCCTGCGGACCATCCTTATTTATATTTGTACGACCATTATTGCGATTACCATCGGATTACTTTTGGTAAATGCCATCAAGCCTGGGAACGGCATTTCGGAGGATACCATCGCCAAACTCACCGAAACCTATTCACAGGACCGGGGAGTGACCGATAAACTGGAAGAGGCTTCCAAACAGCAGGACAGCGGCCCCCTTCAGTTTTTGGAGGATATGGTACCGGACAACGCTTTCGCCGCCCTTGGTGACAACAGTTTGATGCTTCAGGTAATATTCTTTACCATTTTCCTCGGCATATCCATGTTACTGATCGGGGAGAAAAGAGCGAAGCCCCTAAAGGATTTTTTCGATGCGCTCAACGATGTGGTCCTGAAAATGGTCGATTTGATCATGCTTACGGCACCGATAGCGGTATTCGCCTTATTGGCCAATGTCGTAGCCTCGTCGGGAGACCCCGATTTATTGCTGGCCTTATTGAAATATTCGGGAGTTGTTATATTGGGACTTATACTGATGATTTGCTTTTACAGTTTGGTCGTAGGCACTTTTAGCCGCTATAATCCCCTGACTTTTTTGCAGAAGATGTTTCCCGCCCAGCTTTTGGCATTTTCTACAAGTTCCAGTGCCGCCACCCTGCCGGTCACTATGGAACGGGTGGAGGAGCACATTGGGGTGGACAAGGAAATTTCAAGCTTTGTACTGCCAGTGGGAGCGACCATTAATATGGATGGAACCAGTCTGTATCAGGCCGTAGCCGCCGTTTTTATCGCCGAGGCCCTGAAATTCGATTTGACTTTGGCCAACCAACTGACTATCGTCTTGACCGCCTTACTGGCTTCGATCGGTTCGGCCGCGGTACCGGGAGCCGGCATGGTGATGCTGGTCATTGTGCTGGAATCCATCGGCTTTCCACCGGATAAACTGGCCATCGGCCTAGCGCTTGATTTTTGCGGTAGACCGGCCCTTGGATATGCTCAGAACCGTGGTCAACGTCACCGGTGATGCTACCGTAGCCATGATGGTAGCCAAGTCAACGGGCAGTGTCATCAAGCCCAAGGTCAAGAATTGGGACGATAATTTGGAGGAGGTGAAATAGGGGGGAACCTTATTCCAAAAACTTCGCCTTCAACTCCGGCGTGGGAATCATACATTCCTGCTTTTTACCGTACCACTTGTACCGGTTCCTTGCGATAAAATCGTATACGATATCCCTTAATAGCTTTGGAACCCATACTAGAATGGAAGAAATCGTTCGGTACCCTTGCAAATCCTTTCCGATTTCCAAAGCGGCCTCCGATTTTAGGTAATAGGCTACGCCCGGATCGATTAAAACGACGGAGTCCACCTTGTCGGTATCGATGTGCCGTTCCGAGATGAGCCTTCGGCCGACGTCGCTTTGCAAGGCGGCATATCGGAAGATATCCTTCATGTCGTGCTTGATTATAAATTGAATAGCACCATTACAAAGGTTGCAGACCCCGTCGAAGAGGATAATTTTATGTTTCTTTTCCATTATAAGCATTATTGCGAGCACAGTTAAACGTACTGTTGACCAGTTCTAGAGCTTCGTGGCGAAACACCCCCTTGAACTCCTTAATCCCAAGCCCCTAACTTTTTTTCCGCTCTACCAATTCCAACTTCTCCAGCCCCACCTGCGTTATAAACTGCCCATAGTTCACAACGGCCATTTTATTTTCCAGCGTATCGATACTTCCTACGGCCTTGCCCTCTTTTAGACGCACCCGATCTCCGATCTTAAACATGGGCAGCGGCTTGTTCTTTTCCTTGACTCTCGCTTTTTTCTTTTCCGCTTTCTTTTCCTTTCGGATGGCCTCGACCTTTTTTCGCGCTTCTTGTGCCACCTCGACCTGTTTGGCACGCTCGGCCGTGGCTATGGCGGCGGATTTTCTCTTCCGCTTGCTGTTTTCGGTTTCCACGATTCGCAAAATTTCCGATACCAAGGGGCGTTTCTTATTGTTTTGAAAATATTCGGCTGCAGCCTTGTCCACCTTAGTACCCAAATGGATCATCCGCTGATCATGGTCGTAAAGTTCCTGATAATTCTCCAGTTTGCTCTTGATCTTGGCATTGAGCTTTTCGAGGCGTCGGGCCTCTTCCTTGGCCTTGGTTTCCTCTTCCTGCAAGCGCGAACCTGTTTGGGCCATTTTACTACGTTCCTTTTGCAACTTAGCGATGGTAGCGTCGAAACGGACCTTGCCCCGCTCGATTTTCTTTTTGGCCTTGTTGATAAGGTTAAACGGAATTCCGTTTTTCTGTGCCACCTCGAAGGTAAACGAACTACCGGCCTCGCCGAGAACCAGCTGAAACGTAGGTTCGAGCGTCTTTCCGTCGAAAAGCATGTTGGCATTGGTGGTTTGGGGTAGTTCATCGGCCAGGGCCTTTAGGTTCGCGTAATGAGTGGTTATTATGCCGTATGCCCCGCGGTCATAGAAAACTTCCAAAAAGGCTTCGGCCAAGGCGCCACCGAGTTCCGGGTCACTGCCCGTGCCAAATTCGTCGATCAAAAAGAGGGTATTGGCATCGCATTTCCGCAAAAATCGGTTCATGTTCTTGAGCCGGTAACTGTAGGTACTCAAGTGGTTTTCGATGGATTGGTGGTCTCCGATATCGGTCAGAATCCGATTAAAAAAACATACTGAACTCCCTTCATGAACGGGAATTAGAAGTCCGGATTGAAGCATTACTTGAAGCAATCCTATCGTTTTGAGCGTGATACTTTTTCCCCCTGCGTTCGGTCCTGAAATGACGATAATCCGATTTTCGGGATGAAGTTCAATGGTCTGGGGCCAGGTCTTCTCGCCCGTGCGCTGGTTGCTCAGGTAGAGTAGGGGGTGGTAGGCTTCGCGCAAATATACCTGTTGCTCCGTGTTAATTTCAGGCAGTAGCGAATGGGTATCAGAAGCGTACTTGGCCTTGGCTGCGGTGAGATCCATATGCGCTAAGAAGTTTTGATAATCGGAGAGTAGAGGGGCAAAGGGACGAATATGTCGGGTCAGGGTGTTTAGTATGCGCTGGACTTCCTCCTTTTCATCATATTCCAGATTGTTCAGTTCGCGGCTGTATCGTAAGGTGGCCTCGGGTTCGATATAGACAATGCTTCCCGTTTTTGAGGTGCCCATCACCGTACCTTTGACTTTTTTTCGGTACATCGCCTTTACGGCCAGTACGCGCCGGTTTTCAACCACCGATTCCCGGATATCGTCCAGATAATCCGAACCGTGGTAGGTATTCAATGCGGATGCGAAACTTTGGCCGATTTTTCCTTTTATGTGGTTCATTTCCCCACGGATGGTAGACAGTTTATCGGAGGCGTTGTCTTTCACCTCCCCGAACCGGTCGATGACGGCATCGATTTGTGCAGGAATGTCCGTGTTGGCTTCAATTTCTGTGGATGGTCGCAAACAATAGAGGATAATACTCCTGGAATTTTTTGAAGAATTTCTTATGGGCAGCAACGGAAAAGCAGATGGTCCCGATTTTCCGGAAGCCGCCGGTTTCCAAAGTCGTGTTCTCTATTTTGAGCAGCTTCAACTCTCTGTTTATCGGTTCAAAATCGTGATTGGGAATTCGGTTTTCGCTGGTGAAAGAAGATAAATATTCCGAGGTTTCGCCCAAAGTTGTACGAAGGGTTTCCGGCTCGGAAAGTGGCATGATTTCCAATGCGCGCGTCTTGCCCAGTTCTGTAGTACAACGGGCGGATACCTGTTGTAGGACGGTGGGAAATTCAAGGTCTTCAATCGTTTTTTTTGGAATTGGCGCCATGATGTTCAAAATCGACGGCAAAGGTAGTTATTTGGGAACTATATTCGACTATGACTCTAAAATGGGGCGATAGGGATTAAAAAGGGATATCCTTCAAAAATGTCATGTATTGTTAGGTTTTGCTACTTTTGAACCACTATTGTTCGATGGTTCGAAATGGTTATAAACTACTCATAAAAGCAAAATATGTCGGTAAACATCGAAGAAAGCTGGAAACAGCAGCTCTTCCAGGAATTCGAACAGCCGTATTTTGCGGCTTTGACGGATTTTGTCAAGAAAGAATATGCCCAATATACCTGTTACCCTAAGGGCAGCGAAGTTTTTGCCGCTTTTGATCATAGTCCCTTTGACCGAACAAATGTGGTCATTATCGGCCAAGATCCCTATTATGGGCCGAACCAGGCTAACGGACTCTGTTTCTCGGTAAAGGATGGCATTCCGCATCCGCCCTCTTTGGTCAATATATTCAAGGAAATCGAGTCCGATTTGGGAACGCCCTATCCACAGAACGGGAATTTGGAGCGTTGGGCGCACCAAGGGGTCCTTTTGTTGAATGCGACCTTAACGGTACGCGCCCATCAACCAGGGAGCCATCAAAACAAAGGCTGGGAAACCTTTACCGATGCGGTCATCCGCAAATTGTCGGAAGAAAAAAATGGGGTGGTGTTTTTGCTATGGGGCGGGTTTGCCAAAAAGAAGGCCGCTTTGATCGATAGCGGCAAACATCATGTCTTGACCTCGGGACATCCCTCGCCCTTGAGCGCCAACCGAGGGTATTGGTTCGGAAACGGACATTTTAGCAAAACGAACGGAATCCTACAAAAGATACATAAGGAACCGATAGCTTGGTAGCCGCTATTTGAGGATTTTATTCGGATTCACAGACTTGCCAATCAACTTTAGATCAACGAGTGTATCCATTACGTTCTGAATATTTTTCGTTGATATTTGTTCTTGACTCCACTGGGTAAGCGAAAGCCATTCCTGAATATCCTCCAATTGCTGCCCGTAGCGGTTGGCCAAGGTTTTGTCGATACTCGGTATCTGTTTGAATTCGGAGGTATAGCCATTGATGGTCTCCAAGATATGTTGCAGTGCACCGCCATTCCCCTCCATGAAATTATTGGTCGCCGCCACGACAAAACACGGCCAGGGTGTCGGACAGTCACCTAGTCTTCGAAAGGCACCATTATCCACCAGGGGCTTGGTAGTAAAACGTTCCCACATAAAATAGTCCGCTGTGCCCTTGGTAAGCGCTTCTACCGCACCGTCTAGGCTGTCGATTACTTCGAACGCCAAGGTGTGGGTGTCCCATCCCTCGCCTCGGGCGTGCACATAGGCCATAAGGTGGCTTCCGCTGCCAAATCGGCTGATAGCGATTTTCTTGTTTTTGAGGTCGGCTATGGATTTGTACGGACTCTTGGCGCCCACATGAATGCCCCAGAGCAGGGGGGAGGCGATATATTCCTGTACGATTTTGGCGGGGTTTCCAGCTACAATACTTTTGGCAATGCCTTCCGTCAAAATTACCGCCAGATCGGTGTCCCCGTTCTGTAGCATTTGGCACATTTTGCCCGTACCTTCTGGAACATCCGTCCATTGCAAATCGATTCCCCTATCCTCGAAAGCGTCTTCTTCGATAGCCATTTGCCAAGGGAGATTGAAATGCTCCGGAACGCCTACTATTTTGACTTTTTTCATAACTATATATTTTTCGAACCCGTCTTGAGTTTCTCTTTCACCTGCAATTTTCACCTTTTGCTCCCTAATTTCGTCTTTTTATCGCCGCGTAGCTATGGCTATGCTGCTTAAAAAAGCCTTCATGACGGCATCAAAGCCCATATCTCCCTTCTAAATAAAATCTCAAAACAGTCTCTAAGACCGCCCACAAATTTTTTCCAGACAATACCCGATCAATTCCTCGGTGGCTTTCTTGGGATCTGGCGAGAATTCGCCTGTGGAGCGGTTGGCCAGAATACAGTTCATAGAAACGGCGCGGTGCCCCAAGAGTCTGGAGAGCCCATATATGCCCGAGGTTTCCATCTCAAGATTGGTGATCTGCCTCCCTCGGTACTGAAAAGAGCCCAATATTTCTAGTAGGTTACCACCCTGCACATCGAGACGTAATTTTCGGCCCTGGGGACCATAAAAACCTGCACTTGTTGCGGTTATTCCTAATCGTATACGATTTGAATTCAACCTTTCTGCCAAGTATTCATCACATTTGACGGCATAGGGCGTCGCTTTGTGTTCCGACCAATCGGCATGCTTGGTAAATGCTTGGCTCAGTTCCATTTGCTGTATGGAATCATTGTCATAAAAGTGCAGCAGACCATCAAAGCCCAAGCCGTATTCACTGATTACAAAAGTGTCAACGGGAATATCGGGCTGAATTGCCCCAGAGGTTCCGATCCGTATGATATCAAGGGCTTTTTTGTTGGATTGTATCGTTCGGCTTTCAAAATCGATATTGACCAGGGCATCTAGTTCGTTTAATACAATATCGATGTTATCCGTTCCTATCCCCGTTGAAATAACGCTAAGCCGCTTTCCGTTCATTGTGCCCGTATGGGTGTGGAATTCCCGTTTGCTTTTTCGGATTTCAACAGTATCGAAAAATTGGGATACTTCCGCGACACGGTCCGGGTCGCCTACAGTAATAACGGTATCGGCAAGGTCTTCAGGGAAAAGATTCAAGTGGTAGATGCTACCGTCGGCATTGAGAATAAGTTCGGATGGTCCTAGCATCCTAGAGTTTCAGAATCCTATCCGTTTCGGTATTATACAAGAAGTTATACTTCAGAGCGCCGCCCAGATAAACGTCGTTATCTTGAAGGCAAGAGTAGTAGCTCGTTTTTCTATCCAAAATCTCTTTGCCTTTTTTGGTCAGCCGAACGGGCTTAAAGGAAGAAAATAGAGGCTTTAATCTACCTATTGCCCTTTCATACTGGGAATCACCAAATCCTAAAAAACCTTGGTTTTCGAGAATATCGGACAAAAAGGTGGTACGATCGGCAGGTTTCTTGTCCTGCGCCAATCTTAAGATATTGTTCTCCATTTCATTAAGGCCATTTTTAATGCTCGGAAACCGGTGCAAATGAGCCTGGATTGCATTGGAAAGATAGTCAAATTGGAACTCTGAGTAGTCGGAAAGATTTTCCAGACGGATGGGATTATCACTGCAATAGAGCTGCCATACGTAATCGGCGTATTCGATATCGTCCTGGGTCAGTTCAACTTTATTTTTATAGAGTTTCAACAGTTGGTCATCGTCCAGCTGATTAAGACTGTACATCGCATCGGTATCATCCTCTTTGCCACTGCAGACCAATGAAATATGTGCATATTTACGGTGGGTCTTGAGCCAACTGAGTACGGCAATCATGTTGACCTGGCAAAAAAGGTCGTAATCGAACCACAGTACGATTTCGTCTTCCTGTTTATGGTTGCAGAGCGAGCGATATTCCTTCAAGGTCTTCTCGATGAACCAAGATTTGGAAACCTTGTAGTTTTTGTGAAGGAAATCGAAGCGCATTTTCCAAAAGGACTCGCTTCCCACGCTGGTCAGCGTCTGTCCCTCACATAGCATCTCGCGCCACGTGATAATATCCCCCTTCAGTTTTAGGGATTCTAATTTCTCCGTAAAATGATCTCCGTTGGTAATGTGCAAAAGGGAACTCATGTCCGTTGAAATTTAGGTTATAGGGATTAAATGTACCATTAAATCAAAACAAACAAAAAATAATCGGTAAAAATCGTCTATTGTGTATAAACGGTCCAGATATTTGTACGAAAAATCATCCACCTACTCGTTTGACGGAAAAGCCCTTTTCCTTTAAGATTTCCATAATCCTATCGCGATAATCCCCTTGAATGATGATTTTTTCATTTTTGAAGGATCCCCCAACGCCGAGTTCTGTCTTGAGCTCTTTTGCCAATTTCTTAAAATCGCTTTGAGCACCGTTGTAGCCTTCTAAAATACTGATCGGTTTACCCCTCCTTTTTTCGTATTTACAGAGAATCGGGTCATCTTGCAACCAAATATCGTCTTGCTTGTTGGATTTCTTATCCTCTTCCTGCATTTCGTGCTCCGGAAAGAGGTTCTTAAGTTGATCTTGTAAGTCCATATAATGTTCTTGGGATATGCTGCTAGCCTACTTTTTCACCAACCCCAACTCTACCAACCTCTCGTTCAAATATTCTCCGGCAGTGATATCTTCAAATTGCTTTGGATGCTCGTCGTCTATGCAATTATCCAAACAGTCCAAAGGCATTTCGCTGATGGGATGCATAAAAAAAGGAATGGAATATCGCGATGTACCCCACATTTCCTTAGGGGGATTGATTACTTTATGGATGGTGGATTTTAACCTGTTGTTCGTCAAGCGCGACAACATATCGCCTACATTGATCATTAATTGATCTGGGTGGGCAATGGCGTCGACCCATTCGTCCTTATGGTTTTTCACTTGTAGGCCCCGGCCGTGGGCCCCCATTAGCAGGGTTATCAAGTTGATATCGCCGTGAGCGGCCGCACGTTCCGCCTTTTTGGGTTCCTCGGTGATGGGCGGATAATGGATGGGCCGTAAGATGGAATTGCCATTCTTTATATATTCGTCGAAGTAGTTTTCGTGCAGCTCGAGGTGCAGGGCGAGGGCCCTAAGCACATATTTTGCGGTTTTTTCCAGCATTTTATAGGTCTCCTTTCCTACCTCATTGAACTCGGGAAGTTCTGTTACCGTTACGTTAGGCGGGATATTCCTTTTCCAGTTCGGGATTGTCTTCTACATACTGTCCGAAATGCCAAAATTCCTTTAAATCACCCTCTTTTCTCCCTTTCGCATGTTCTTTTCCAAAAGAGGTGTACCCGCGCTGTCCACCGATTCCCTTGATTTCGTACTTATCCTTGGTTTCTTGCGGCAGGGCAAAAAATCGCCTGATTTCGGCGTATAGTTTTTCCACCAGTTCCTCGGATAAGAAGTGGCCGCTAAGGGCGACGAAACCTATATCTTCAAAGGCCCCACCGATTTCTTTGGCGAATTTTTCCTTTTCGTTGGGATTTTCCGAAAGAAAATCCTGTAAATCTACGCTGGGTATGGCACTCATAATATTTCGTTTATAAAGCACGAAGTTAAGGAAAAGGGACACATATAACAAGGAACTGCATACCGGTAATTGCAGGATATGCAAAGGGGGCCATTCCCAATTTTCAGGACACTTTTTCTTATTTTTAGGCATTAAAAATTTCATATGAAATTCCAGAGAAACGGTATTGATAAGAAAACCTTGCTAGACCTTTATCAGCGCATGCTCAAACCCCGGATGATCGAGGAAAAAATGTTAGTGCTGCTACGACAGGGCAAGATTTCTAAATGGTTCAGCGGTATTGGGCAGGAGGCTATCTCCGTCGGCGTGGCCAGTGCGCTTGCCCCGGAGGAATATATACTGCCCATGCATCGTAATCTTGGCGTTTTTACTACAAGGGATATCCCCTTGCACCGGCTCTTCTCACAGTGGCAGGGCAAGGCAGCGGGGTTTACAAAAGGACGGGACCGAAGTTTCCATTTTGGAACCAAGGAGTATAAAATCGTGGGCATGATCTCCCATCTTGGCCCGCAGCTGGGAGTGGCAGACGGAATTGCCTTGGCCGATTTGATGAATGACCGGAAAAGGGTAACCGCCGTGTTTACGGGCGAGGGCGGTACGAGCGAGGGTGATTTTCATGAAGCCCTAAACATTGCATCGGTATGGCATTTGCCGGTACTTTTCTGTATTGAAAATAACGGATATGCTCTATCAACCCCCATAAGCGAGCAATACAACTGTAAGCATTTGTCGGATAGGGGCATAGGCTACGGTATGGAATCCTACACTATCGACGGTAACAACATCTTGGAAGTGTACGGCAAGGTAAACGAGCTTTGCCGACGGATGCGAGAAAAACCGGAACCGGTTTTGGTGGAGTTCCAGACCTTCCGTATGCGGGGCCATGAGGAGGCTAGCGGTACAAAGTACGTACCAGATGCGCTTATGGAAGAATGGGGCGCCAAAGATCCCATAGTCAATTATGAGACTTTTTTGAGAGAAGAAGGATTGCTGGACGCTACTCAAATAGACCATCTAAAAGCGGAAATTGAATCGGAAATTAATGGGCAGCTAGCCTTGACCTTTGGGGAAGCAGAAGTGCGCTCAATCGAAAGTATCGAATTAAATGATGTGTACAAAACATATGATTATAAGGAAGTTACTCCAAATATTAAATGTGAAAATATTCGGTTAGTCGATGCGGTTTCCCAAGGCTTGCGGCAATCCATGGAACAGCATCCCCATTTAGTGATTATGGGGCAGGACATTGCGGATTACGGAGGCGTTTTCAAGGTCACCGAAGGATTTTCCGAGATTTTCGGAAAAGACCGGGTCCGCAACACCCCTATTTGCGAGTCCGGCATTGTTTCCACGGCAATGGGCCTCTCCATAAACGGCATGAAAGCGGTAGTTGAGATGCAGTTTGCGGATTTTGCTAGCAGCGGTTTCAATCCCATTGTCAATTACCTGGCGAAATCCCACTATCGCTGGGGCGAAAAGGCCGATGTGGTTATCCGCATGCCCTGTGGTGGGGACCTGGGCGCTGGTCCCTTCCATTCCCAGACCAACGAGGCCTGGTTTACCAAGGTACCGGGACTCAAAGTGGTCTATCCCGCTTTCCCTTATGATGCAAAGGGATTACTGGCCACGGCGATCAATGATCCCAATCCCGTGATGTTTTTTGAACATAAGGGACTTTACCGTAGTATCTATCAGGATGTTCCTGTCGATTATTACAACCTTCCCTTCGGAAAGGCCTCCCTTTTAAAAGAAGGCGATCAGATAACCATCGTTTCCTATGGCGCGGGAATACATTGGGCCTTGGAAACGCTTGAAAAACATCCGGATATCGAAGCGGACCTCATTGATCTTCGGACGTTGAATCCTTTGGACATTCAATCCATTTACGCATCCATCGAAAAAACTGGAAAATTGATCATCCTACAGGAAGACAGTCTTTTCGGGGGTATAGCTAGTGATATATGCGCCTTGGTCATGGAAAATCGTTTCGAATATCTGGATGGACCCATACGAAGGGTCGCCAGTTTGGAAACGCCCATCCCTTTTTCTAAAAATCTGGAAAACCAGTATTTGCCCGGGGAAAGATTTTTCGAGGCTTTCCAAGAACTCTTGGCCTATTAGCCTAGGATTCTACCATTTGCCTTTCGAGACAATATAATTTTGCTTTACAGCAAAGAAAAAACCCAGAAAAAGTGAACTTTGCAGGGTTTTGCAAATTTATCGATATTCATAAAAGTACATTATGCGGATATCCCACAAACTTTAAAATGATAGGTATGAGTAAACGGAATCTAATAATATTGGTGCTCGGTTTGGTATTTTTTTCATGTTCTACTTCTAAGCAGGTGCGTGATGACCGAAAGGTGGTCGACGGTACGTGGACGCTGGAAAATATCAGCTATGAAGGAAGTGAAGGTGATTTTAAGGCCCAGCTCTTTAATGATGCCCAGGCGGTCTGTTTCGAAGGCAGCACCTGGTTTTTCAGGAACAACAACAGTACGGGCAACTATACCATACCGGCCGGAAGTCTTTGTTCAGGTGGCGAGCGCAACATCCGCTGGTCCATCATCGAAGATGAGGACGGTGGTGAACAGCTGCAATTTAAATATATAGACGAAAAGAAGAACGATATCTATGGAAGAACGGGCTATCGATTGGATGTGATTTCCCTGACCCCATCGCAGATGGACCTGAAATCCGACGTCACCGTTGATGGGAAGCCCATTTCGGTAGTCTATGAGTTCAGTCGATAGTCTCGGAACAAGTAGGGTACGGCCTATGAAATAATCAACACGGAGGTGCAATACGTCCGGCAAACAGAACTAATACTAATATTATGAGAAAAGTTTTAAGTAAATCCATTTATATATTCATGGCGCATGTCATTGATTTTCGGTTGCAAGACCGTGCAAAATGCCAACAACAAGCAAAAAGGAGCCGCCATAGGCGCCGGTAGCGGGGCCGCCATTGGTGGGGTCATCGGCAATAATGTCGGTGATGGCAACAACACCGTCTTGGGTGCCATTTTGGGTGCCGCCATTGGCGGGGTGGCCGGTGGTTATATCGGAAATCGAATGGATCGGCAGGCCGAACGTATCGAGGAAGAAATTCCCGGTGCCGAAGTGACCCGTGTGGGGGAAGGTATCAATGTGACCTTTAACGAGGATCAAGGAGTTTATTTTGACACCAACAAATCCGCTGTTCAAGGTACTTCGGAAACCACTTTGAACAGTATGGCAGATATTCTTAAGGAATATCCTAAATCCAACGTTTTGGTCGAAGGCCATACGGATAGTGCGGGGCCAGATGATTACAATATGGCCCTATCAAAACAACGGGCGACCTCGGTCACCGACTATCTCATTTCCCAGGGCATCGATAAAAGCCGGTTGACAACTAAATGGTATGGTGAAAACCAGCCCGTAGCCGATAACGATACCAAGGAAGGCAAAGCTAAAAATCGTCGGGTCGAGTTGGCTATAGTGGCGAGCGAGGCATTGAAGAAAGAGGCAAAGCAGCAGGTAAAAGGGTGAAGCACTATGATGTCATCGTGGTAGGAGGTGGGTTGGCGGGATTGACCGCCGCCATCGATCTATCCCAAAAAGGTCATCAAGTCTTGGTGTGCGAAAAACAACCCTATCCGCATCACAAGGTATGCGGTGAATATGTTTCGAATGAAGTTGTGCCTTATTTAAATCGTTTAGGAGTCTCCCTACAAGCGGCGGGAGCGGTAGCTATCCACGATCTAAAGCTAAGTACGGCCCGTGGAACATTTGTGGAAACCAGCCTTGCACTAGGCGGAATGGGCATAAGCCGATATGCTTTTGATGATCTTTTGTATCGCCGAGCGAGGACTGACGGGGTAGCCTTTACGTTCCAGAACGTATCTTCTATAAAATTTAAATCATCTATTTTTGAGGTGGTTACGGGTTCGAATGAAACCTATACTTCAAGAATGGTTATCGGTGCCTATGGCAAACGAAGCAACTTGGATAAAACCTTGAACAGGGACTTCATCAACAAAAAGTCCGCCTGGTTAGCGGTAAAAGCGCATTACAAGTATGACGATTTTCCACAGCGGGCTGTGGCCCTCCATAATTTCAAGGGTGGCTACGGTGGATTATCGAAAACGGAAACCGGGGCGGTGAATTTCTGCTATCTGGTATCCTATGCCAGTTTTCAAAAGGAGGCAACTATTGACAGCTTCAATACCAATGTCGTTGCCAAGAATCCTTTTTTAGGGGAATTTTTGCAAAAAGCGACGCCTCTATTCGAAAAGCCGTTAACCATTGCCCAGATTTCTTTCCATTCTAAGAAAGCGGTCGAAAACCATATGCTGATGTGCGGCGATACAGCGGGCCTCATACACCCCTTGTGCGGTAACGGTATGGCAATGGCTATACACAGCGCTAAACTGGCAGCGGATCTGATAGATCAATTTTTGAAAAAGGATACCGAGCGCGCCCAACTTGAAAAGGATTATCAACAACAGTGGGACATGCATTTTAAAAGAAGGCTATGGATGGGGAGACAATTACAGTTTCTTCTACTTAATCCCTAGCTTTTCGACCCTCTCCCTCTCGGCAGTCATCAAACAGCCCAGATTCTTACATAAGCTTATTAGACAAACACATGGCAAAATTATAGCATGACAGAGGATTTTTCCATTCGAAATAGGGAAACGGAGGCTATGGACGATCCCGATATCGATCCTAATTTGCTCGAGGAGGTGTTGAGCGACATAGACCGTACCAATCGAATATTGCGGGGAGACCGTATCACCGTTCAAGGCGTAGCTCAATTGATGGAGGACTTCCCGCAACCATCCTATACGATTATTGATATGGGTTGTGGCAACGGCAGCATGCTTAGAAAGATCGTAAAGCTGGGCAGGTCGCTATACGTAGCGGTGGATGCTATTGGTATCGACTTAAGCGAAAAGGGGTTGGAAATTGCCAAGGCCGCCTCCTCTGATTTTCCGGAGGTTCGTTACCTAAAACAAGATATATTAACCTTGAATCCCGATGAACTTAGTTGCGATATCCTGTTATGTGGTCTGACCATGCACCACTTTTACAACGAGAATATCCCGGTTTTTCTGGAACAATTCATCAAATTGGCACGTATTGGTGTCGTTATCAACGACTTGCAAAGAAGTCCCCTTGCCTACCATCTTTTTAAGGGGTTTAGTGCTATTTTTATACGCACGGAAATCGCAAGGCACGATGGATTGTTATCCATAAAAAGTGGCTTCACCAAATCGGAACTAGAAAATTTTGCCCAAGATTTACCGGTGGTGCAGCACGAGATACAGTGGAAATGGGCTTTTCGGTACCTATGGGTGATTCGAACCCGTGGACTAAACGGAGCATATGAATGAAGTACGGATAAGCACGGTTGCCAAACAACTACCGGAATATTGCAGAAATACCATAGAAATCGTGCCCTTGGTGGAGATGTGGCTTGCTGGTCAAGAGGAACGTTTTAGAAGAAAAGTAATCAAGATTTTCGAGGGGGCGGCAGTTGACAAGCGGTTCAGTATTATGGATCCGGAGGACGTGTTTACCGTCACTTCCTTCGAGGAGAAAAACAGCATTTATGCCCGTGAGGCAAAAAAATTGGGTTCCGCAGTATTGAGTAAGGCCCTATCAAGGGCCGGGTGGGAGCCGGATACCTTAGATTATATCATAACCGTCAGCTGCACGGGCATCATGATTCCCTTCTTTGGATGCCTATTTGATCAATGATTTAGACCTGCGGCAAGACATCATAAGGTTGCCAGTCACCGAAATGGGCTGTGCGGCCGGGGTATCGGGATTGATTTATGCCGAGAATTTTCTAAGGGCCCAACCCGAGAAACGCGCTGCCGTGGTGGCGGTGGAGAGTCCCACGGCCACTTTTCAGCTCAATGATTATTCGATGGCCAATATGGTCAGTGCCGCTATTTTCGGCGATGGGGCGGCTTGCGTATTATTGTCCTCCGAAAAAGGGGCGACAGGACCTAGGGTGGTAGGAGGGGAGATGTACCATTTTCCCGATGCCACCCGCATGATGGGTTTCGACCTTACCAATGAGGGACTAAAAATGATTTTAGATATTGGTGTTCCGGAAACGATAGCTGACCATTTTCCCGAAATCCTGTATCCCTTTTTGAAGAAATACGGTACTTCAATCGAAGCGGTCGAGCATTTGGTCTTTCATCCCGGGGGGCGTAAAATCGTACAGACCGTAGAGGATTTGTTCGGGAAATGGGGAAAAAATATCGATGATACCCGAGAGGTACTACGACAATACGGAAACATGAGCAGTGCCACCGTATTATATGTGCTTGAACGTTTCTTGGAAAAGGATATTAAGAAAGGGGAACAGGGACTGATCTTAAGCTTTGGCCCCGGATTTTCGGCGCAGCGGGTGTTGTTGGAGTGGTAAGGCCCCGTTTAAGATGAGGAGTTAGGAGTTTTTTGAGTTCTGGTTAAACAATTAGAGAGGTAAGAGTTGGTTTTATGACTTTGGATGCAAAAAAAGGATGGGCTTTAATTCTCGGTGGCAGCAGCGGATTGGGCTTGGCTACAGCCAAAAAACTGGCTCGACATGGTTTTGATATACTTATCGTTCATCGGGACAGAAAATCTGATTTAGAGAATATTGAGTCCCAATTCCAAAAAATTACTTCAAATGGAGTACGGTTCCATAATTTTAATACGGACGCGGCCAGTTCCCCAAAAAGAGGAATAACGATAAAGGAAATCAAGTCCCTGCTCGGTAATGGAGAGCGAATAAAAGTAATGGTGCATAGTATCGCCAAGGGAAACCTAAAGCCCATGTACGACCCCGGAGAAACCACCTTGGATAATCGGGATTTTCAGGTCACCCTAAATGCCATGGCGTTCAGTCTATATGATTGGACAAAAGATTTAGTGGCAAAAGAACTCTTTAGCGAAGATGCCCGGATTGTTTCCTTTACCAGCGAGGGCAGCACCAAGGCTTGGCCTGGCTACGCCGCGGTATCCGCTGCAAAGTCCACTTTGGAGGCCCTGACCCGTAGCATCGCCTTGGAATTCGCGAGCATCGGCGTAAAAGCCAATTGTATTCAAGCAGGCACCACAGAGACCCGGGCCTTTCAAATGATTCCCGATCATGAAAGAATTAAGGAAAATGCACTGGAACGCAATCCCCATGGCCGGTTGACCACTCCGGAAGATGTCGCCAACGCCGTCTATTTGCTCACCACCCAGGAGGCAAGCTGGATTACAGGAACGGTCATCAATGTCGATGGCGGGGAGAGTTTGAGATAAATATAGGCCATGACCCCTCAAGAAATCATACAGTATCTTCCCTATACCGACCCTTTTCTTTTTGTTGAGGAACTGCTCGAAATCAACGAAAATAGTTCAACAGGAACATTTACTTTTTCCAAAGACTTGGATTTTTTTAAGGGTCATTTCAGGAATGCCCCCGTTACACCAGGCGTCATCCTAACCGAATGCTGCGCCCAGATCGGGGTCGTCAGCCTTGGTATTTATCTGATAGGCAAAGGAAACGAATCCTCTATAAAAAACATCCAAATAGGCATGAGCAGTTCGGAAATGGAATTCTTGCTCCCCGTCTTTCCCGAAGAAAAGGTTCGCGTTACCTCCGAAAAAATCTATTTTAGATTCGGGAAGCTAAAATGTGCCGTTAAAATGTATAACACCCAAGGAGAATTGGTCTGTAAAGGTGAAATCTCGGGAATGGTAAAATCGAGTAATGAGTAATCGTGTAGTCATAACGGGTTTGGGAATCTGTGCACCCAACGGCATCACTTTGGATGACTTTTGCGAAGCTATGTCCCAGGGCACGAGTGGAATCCGATTTATTCCCCGCTTGCACGAGCTGGGTTTCGGGTGTCAAGTCGCTGGGGAGCCACAAATAGGTAACGAAGTACTGGGTAACTATTTTACTCCCTTACAATTACGTGGATTGAATGCCACCGGTATCATCTACGGCGTCATCTCGGGAAAGGACGCATGGAAAGATGCCGGGCTACCCGTAGGCTCAGGAGACATCCCGGATTGGGACAGTGGCATCCTGTTCGGAGCCGGTACATTGGGTGTAGCCAAATTCAGGGAGGCCATTCATCTTATCGATGAAAAAAAAGTCAGACGCTTGGGAAGTACCAGCGTTTTACAGACTATGGCCAGTGGCATCAGTGCCTATTTAGGGGGAATGCTGGGCTGTGGTAATCAGGTGACTACCAACTCCTCCGCCTGCAGTACGGGAACCGAAGGAATCTTGATGGCCTACGAACGTATTGTTGCCGGAAACGCCCAACGGATGCTTGTCGGTAGCTGTAGCGACAGTGGCCCTTATGTGTGGGCGGGTTTTGACGCTATGCGCA
The DNA here is from genome assembly GCA_963764285.1 of uncultured Flavobacteriaceae bacterium. Classification (GTDB taxonomy): domain Bacteria; phylum Bacteroidota; class Bacteroidia; order Flavobacteriales; family Flavobacteriaceae; genus Pricia. Next base: position 55,346 of record CAVXSA010000017.1, on the reverse strand, counting down.
TTTTACCCCGGAATTATAATGATAATCCCAAAGCGGCCAGCCGGCCCATGAGCCGCTCCGCTGAGGGGTTCGTTCCCGGGAGCGGGGCAGGGGCATTAGTTCTTGAATCACTGGAAAGCGCCCAAGAACGGGGAGCAAAAATCTATGCGGAGGTGCTGGGAGGGGCCGTGAACAGTGGCGGACAAAGGGGCGACGGATCGATGACCGCCCCGAACAGCGAGGCAGTCCAACGCTGTATTGTACAGGCCGTAGAGAATTCGGGAATCCAAAAATCCGATATCGATGTTATCAATGGCCATTTGACCGCGACCGCCAAAGACGCTTTAGAAATCGAAAACTGGTGCTGCGCATTGGAGCGTTCGGGCACTGATTTTCCCTACATCAACTCGTTTAAAGGACTGTTCGGACATTGCCTTTCCGCCGCCGGAAGTATCGAATGCGTCGCAGCTGTGTTGCAATTCGAAAAAAACCGGATTTTCGGTAATATCAACTGCACGGATATTCATCCGCAAATATTAAAGCGTATCGCCGCGAGCAAAATTCCGCAAAAATCCATGGAATATCGCCCAGAAATATTGGCAAAGGCAAGTTTTGGCTTCGGCGATGTCAACGCATGTGTTATTTTTAAAAGGTTCGATGAGTGAGGCTGAACTGTTTCAAAACAGTCTCTTAAACATAGAATATAGTAGCCTCGGCCCTAGACCAAAAGCGTAGGGGCAGCACCCGGGTGCCGATACCTTTGGAAACATAGAGTTGGCTGTGTTCGTTGTTGTACCATCCTTTGAGATAGCGGCCACTGCCATAGGGCGTGAAGAAGGGCCTTCCAAAAAACGTGATCTGTCCGCCATGGGTATGACCCGACAGAACGAGCTTTATTTGAAGGCCTAGTTTGGAATTGAGGGTATCGATTTCATCCCGGTATGCGGGACAATGGTTCAGGACAATCGTATCCGTGGAGAGATCCAAGCCATCGGCCGCTTTAGAGAAATCGGGGTATCCGCATAGGAAATCATCCATCCCAACGATGTTCAACATCCGGTCTCCAACCTTCAACTGGTGGTTCTGATTGATCAGTAGCTTCCCATTATATTTCTCAAAGGTTTTACGGAGCATATCGATATCCACATTACCTTCATAATCCACATTGCCCATGATGGCGAATTTAGGAATTTCCGTATCGATAAGGGCCAAAAAGGAATCCAACACGGGAATATCTCTTGTACGATCTACCGAATCACCGGTAATAAAAAGGGTATCTGGCTGTTCTTCATTTATTTTTTGGGCCAAGGATCGGTGAAAGGACTTAATTTGGTTCAGATGAAGATCGGATAGTTGTACGGTCTTAATTTTATTGCCGGAACCTTCGGATATATCGAATTTGTTCCAGTCGATGATGTATCGCTCGAACCAATAGGCATCCAGTAATGTCAGTCCCATTCCTCCCAAAAAGAACTTTATGACAAAGTTTCTTCTGTTCATTGTCCATTTGTTAAGCGCTAAAATCGTCAAAAGCCATACCAAAGACGAATCGGCAGGACGAAAATAGGAAAGCTGTTGGAAGGAAGGGAGGAACGAAACAAAAAAAGGCTACTCGGCCACCTCCAAAAGGGCGATATTGTAATCGTTTTCCAAGACGACTTCTCCGTTGGCGACTGTAACCTCCGTATCGGAATAGGTGTCATGGAGTGTGGTGCCGTCCCCGAAAAAACCCTTTACTCCAAGTATTTTTTTGCCCTGCGGAAGATCTAGACCGACGGCTACCTTGTCCCTAAAGTCGCCATCGATGTAGGTTCTGCCGAAAACATAGGGCGATTTGGCAAGTCTGCGGTGTTTACCGGCCCCGACTGACAAATGGTCGTGCCTGAACTTGCCGAGTTTACGCCAATGTGCTAAGTATTTTTTGCGTCTTTGGAAGACTGTCCAATTCCCCCCAGTTCATAAACGACCTTAAGGTGGCGTCGCCCATTACCGGATGGTCCAGAGTTCCTTCTATGGTCAGGTCCCTGGCGGTCTCGTCACCATAATAAATTTGAGATGCCCCAGGGGTTAGCATCAAAATATTGGCCGCTTTTATCGGGTCGTTGCGGTCAGGATCGTAGGGATGGGTATCATCGTGCGAAGTCAGGTAGTTCAACACACTCTTGCCTTCGAGGGTTGTATAAAGGATATCACTATATTTTTGAAAAATGGACTCATAGTCCTGTTGGGCATCATTTTTCAATTCGAAATTGATCAGGCTTTTAAATCCATGGGCGAAATAATCCACCTTCCTATCTGTAAAATCATATTCCCTTCCGCTGGAAAGGCCGTAACCGTAAACCTCCCCTACCATATAAAAAAGGGTTGTCGTCCAACACCTCATCGGGGTGCATTTTTTTCCATGTTCCGAAGGCGTAAGAAGCTTCCTTATATAGTTCGGACCAGGCGTTTTCGTTGACATGCTTGACCGTATCGACTCGGAAGCCGTCAATTCCCAAACTGTTCACATAATCGGTAAGCCATTTGATGAGGTAGAACCGGGGAGCCCGGGGATAGCCCGTACGTTCAAAGAAAAGTTGCAGTTCGTCGAGTTCTTGGCTCAGCCTGCCTTCGGACTTCCATTTAGCCAATAGCGCATCGGGCAGCTCGACGGCTTCATCGGTTTCCGTATGGATATCGGGCAGATTGTCAACTAGGGTACATTGGGTGGTACTTTGGTAATCGGTGTAGGTACAGGTCGGGTCTGTGCGGACCCAGTTCTCGGGCCAAACGGGATCTTTGGCGGTAACGGGACCGGTATGGTTCATCACCACGTCCATAAGAATGCGGATGCCATATCTGTGGGCGGTCTTTATCAGGGTTTCCAGTTCTTTTCTAGTACCGAAATTCGGGTCCAACGCCGTCCAGTCTTTGGCCCAATAACCATGATACCCATAGGTGTTGCCCGTATCCTCGTCCGTTGCACCGTGTATCTGCTCGACCACCGGCGTGAACCAGATAGCATTGACCCCCAGTTCGGAAAAGTAGCCTTCCTCTACTTTTTTGGTTATGCCTTGGATATCGCCGCCCATAAAGCCGCGCAAAGGGGCGGTAGGGTCCGTTCGGTTAAAATTGACATCGTTGAGGGTATCCCCGTTTTTAAAACGGTCGGTAAGCAAAAAGTAAATATTGGCGCCTTCCCAGGCAAAAGGGGCCTTTTTAGTTGGGAAGGAAAGGGTATCCTTCGCAAGGGCCATATCTTGTATCGGTTCCTTTTTTTTCTGTTCACAAGAAAAAAAAACAATCAAAAGTGCCGTGGCGAGGACCCATTTTTTCATGTCCTAAAGCTATAAAATGAAGATGGATCCGAAAAATTTATTTTTCGCGGTTGAGTACCTTGAAATCCTCGTAACAACTGCTGATAGCGTCCAGTATCTGCAGGTCGTTGGCTGTGGTGATAAAGGACTTGGAGTAGTTGCAGTTGTTCAGGATATCCTGGATATCCACCTTTTCGACCTGCAGCAATTCGGTGAGGGTCTCGCGATCAAACTTTGAGGCCAGTAGGTCCCGTATCCGGTCGTCCTCCTTTATTTTGCGCAATTTTTTCATCTGGTTCGGCTTTCTTCCAAAGAGGTTTCGCAACTGGTCCGCCGGGTTCAAAATGGCGCCCAAGACCTTGGTTACTGCACTGGGACTTTTGTTGCCCGCCTCATAGCCTACGGAAAGGCCCGAAATACTGTACTGGTAGGCATCGTTGATTGGTAAGTTCTTGACATCGATTTCCAGATATCCGGTAAGTTGATAGGGCCGAACGATAACTTCTTCAAGGGCATAGGCCAATTCGGTCAGGGCAATCTCGGTATCCTCGAACTTGAACATGTCATTGGTAACGCGTATTTTCTGGGATTTAAAACCTAGAAAAGAGAAGAAAAGGGTGTCGTTGACCGCTGCGGTGATAGAAAACTCCCCTTTTTCATTGGTAATAGTGCCTATGACCTGGTTCAGATTCACCACATGAACGCTTTCCATCGGCTGGTCGTTCTGTGCATTGACCACGACTGCCTTGACTTTCCGATCGAAATTCGACTCTTCTTCCTGTGAAAAAACAGTGCACGCGGATAATATAGAACATTAGGACTAAAAATGGTTTCATTCTGTTGGGATACGGGGATAAATTTACTAAACAAAACAAAAAGATACGCCGAAGCATATCTTTTATCAAACAATTAACGAACTGTTTCAACTTTTACTTCTACCTGCGACTATCACATTTTGCACCTTAACTTCCTCATTTTTGAGTTCCGTAGCTACGGCTATGCCACAAAAATAGGACTTCATTACGGCACAAAAGACGAAAATATCGGTCCCCAACTAAAAGTCGATAAGAGTTCAACTACAAGAATTTACATATAATCTAGGTCCATAACGATTTCAAAAGAAATCGCTTCTACTTTTTTTACTTCTTCGTTTACCGGAGTTTCCCGCTTTTCCTTTCGAAAAGCCTCTGTCCCGTTTTTTGCTGCGGCCCCCGCGGTCGTTGAACTTACCCCGTTTCTTGCCTTTGCCCTTTTTGCCTGGGCTGTCACCGCCGCCCCCACCGGGGTTTTGAGAAATCTCGACGTTGATGAACCTACCGTTTAATTTAAAATCGGTGAAAAATTTCAGGATTTGATCCGTATGCTCCGCCTCAGTGTTAAAAAAGGAAAAAGATTCCTTGGTATCGACTTTATAGACATCATCTTTACCCAGGTTCAGGGTGTCGCGTAGAAAATCTTTTAAGCTCATCCAGTCGTAGCCATCCTTTTCGCCGACGTTGATAAAGTAGCGAACCGAGCCGTTGGAAGATGGCGAACCGCTTCTACCCCCATCTCTTTTGCCAGTGCCGGTATCCACGGTATTGAGATCTTTCGTCTTGTTATAATAGTTGGAGAAGCGCGTAAATTCTACCGATACTATCTTCTTGACCAGTTCTTCGCGGTCGATGCCCTCCAAGACATCGTTGATGGCCGGCAAATAATTTTCTACATCTTTGTTAATCTTGGTATCCTTGATTTTACTGGCCAAGTGATAAAGTTGTATCTCACAGATTTCGATGCCGGTCGGTATTTTTTTCTGAACGAATTCCTGTTGGATTTTTTTCTCGATTGATTTTATCTTACGTGTTTCACTGCGGGTAACAATGACCATCGAGATTCCCGATTTACCGGCCCTTCCCGTACGACCGCTTCTATGGGTGTACACTTCGATCTCGTCGGGAAGCTGGTAATTGATCACGTGCGTAATATCGTCAACATCGATGCCACGGGCCGCCACATCGGTAGCGACCAACATTTGAATCTGCTTTTTGCGGAAAGCGTTCATGACCAGGTCACGCTGGTTCTGGCTGAGGTCCCCATGCAATGCTCCCGCATTATAACCGTCTTCTATCAATTTTTCGGCGACGCGTTGGGTATCTCGCTTTGTTCTACAAAATACTACAGAAAAAATATCGGGATTGGCATCCGCCAATCTTTTAAGGGCGGGATACCGGTCTCTTCCCCCGACCACATAATATTCATGGTTAACCGTTGAAATGCCAGCATTGCGGGTGCCCACGGTAATCTCAACGGGATCGTGCATAAATTTCTTGGCAATCTTGGACACTTCTTTTGGCATGGTAGCCGAAAACAGCCAAGTGGATTTTTCTTTGGGCGTGTTCGAGAGAATATCCTTGATATCCTCATAAAACCCCATATTGAGCATCTCGTCGGCCTCATCCAAAATACAATAGTCAATTTTGGAGATATCGACCAAGCCCCGTCCGATCATGTCTTTCATCCTCCCGGGGGTGGCGACCACTATCTGTGCGCCGCGCTTGATTTGCCGGGCCTGTTCGGTGATGCTCGCACCGCCATAGATGGCAACGGTATTCAAGCCTTTGATGTATTTGGAATAGGCTTGCATCTCATTGGTAATCTGTAAACAGAGTTCGCGGGTCGGGGAGAGGATGAGACCTTGGGTGGTACGGCTGTTACTATCCAGTTTTTGGATGAGGGGAAAGCCGAAGGCGGCAGTTTTTCCCGTTCCCGTTTGGGCGAGTGCGACCAGGTCGGTCTCCTTTTCCAAAAGAATAGGGATTGCTTTTTCCTGTACCTCCGAGGGGGTTTCGAATCCCATATCGGTCACGGCATCCAATAGAGGCTTGTCCAGCCCCAATGCTTCAAATTTTGTCATAATGTGTTATCGTTAATCGCAAATAGGTGTGTTGTAGAGAGCGATTATCGTATAACCCATTGGACTTCCCCGTACAACACCAGCCATACCGGCGGCGTTAAAAGCGGCAAAGGTACGTTTAATTATCCAGATGGACTATTTTTCTAAAAAACTCAGGAGTTGGCGTATGGCTTTCCCCCGGTGGCCGATGTGGTTTTTGGTTTCTATGGAAAGTTCGGCAAAGGTTTTTTCGTATCCCGAAGGCCTAAAGATCGGATCGTAGCCGAAACCACCGTCTCCCTTTTTATCGAGGGTGATATCGCCTTCAACGGAACCTTTGAAAATATATCGGTTGTTCTCCCAGTTAAGGGCAATAATAGTTGTAAACCTGGCGCTGCGGTCTTTTTGGTCTTCTAGTTCGATCAGCAGTTTGTCCATATTGTCACCCGCACTTTTTTGTTCCCCGGCATAGCGGGCGGAATATACGCCGGGCGCTCCGTTCAATGCATCCACCAGCAGTCCCGTATCATCGGCAAAGCAAGGTAGGCGGTAGTTTTCGGTTACATGATCGGCCTTTATGCGGGCGTTTTCCTCCAAGGTCTTTCCTGTTTCGGGAATTTCTTCGAAACAGCCGATATCAATGAGGGATACCAGATCGATATGTGCAGGGACCAATTTTTTGACCTCATCGAATTTGTTTTGATTGTGGGTGGCGAAGACGAGTTTCATGGAGAATTACCTGTAACGTGCAAAAGTAGTAATTTTGGAAGGTTACAATGGAGCACCTATGAAAGTAAAAATTCCCCCTGTCGTTGTCTTTCTGATTTTTGCGGGGTTGATGTACCTGCTCGCCCACTTTTTGCCTGTCGGATATTTCGATTTTTTTGGTCGGCGTTATCTTATGTTCGGGTTATGCGCATTGGCTTTGATTGTAGCGGCCATCGCCCTTTTCCAGTTCTTCGTTGCGAAGACTACGGTCAATCCTTTGCATCCCGCTAAAGCCGAAAAGCTGGTGGAGACCGGAATCTATGCCTATACCCGCAACCCGATGTATCTCGCCCTTTTGATGCTGTTGCTGGCATGGGGCATATGGCTGGGCAATGCGTTCAATACCCTTTTGGCCGCAGGCTTTGTCGCCTATATGAACCACTTTCAGATCCTGCCCGAAGAACGCGCCTTACTCCAAGTGTTCGGAAATGACTATAAACAATACTGTCTATTGGTACGGAGGTGGTTTTGATCGGTAATCGGCCACCGGCGCTATAGGTTGGAAAATTAGGAATCTGAGAGTTTTCTGAAGTGGGGAGTACACCTTTGCTTTGGGATTTTTGAATTTGAGCATCTTCAAATATTAGCGCTTTCACTAATACTTCCAATTATTAGCATTTTCGCTTATATAATAAATTATTAGTGTATTAGCTAATAATTGATTATATTAGCGCTTTAGCTTATATAAATCAATGGTAGCCATCATTACAGGGGATATTATCAATTCTGAAAACTACGCGGCCTCCGAATGGCTGGGTATATTAAAAAAATACTTGTCCTCCTTAGGTGAATCGCCTATCGATTGGGAAATCTATCGGGGCGATGAGTTTCAATTGAAAATATCCTACGAACAGGTATTAGAGGCCGCCATTCATATCAAGGCCCTGATAAAAACCGTCAAAGGGCTAGATGTACGGATGGGTATCGGTTTGGGCGCCGAAACCTTTCAGGGCACGGGGGTCAGTGAATCCAACGGGCCCGCTTACCACCGTTCCGGTAGAACCTTCGAGTCGTTGAAAGAAGAAAAATTGAACCTGACCATATCAACGGGCAGTGGTTTTTATGACGACACCTTAAACCTAATGCTTAAATTGGCCCTTGATTTTATGGATGATTGGAGCACCGTTTCCGCAGAAATCGTGGCCTTGACCCTAGAGAATCCCGATGCTTCCCAGGCAGCACTGGCCGAACGGCTCGGCATTCAACAATCGGCAGTGAGTCAGCGTCAGACCAGGGCAAGGCTCGACTTGGTTTTCGAACTGCTCGATTATTACGAAAAAATCTTAAATGAACTGAAAAAATGTTGATTTTCACCAAACTCTTATTGGCCCACTTAGTCGGCGATTTTTTATTACAGCCTACGCGCTGGGTCGTGCACAAAGAAGCCCATAAAATCAAATCGAAATATCTATATGTCCATGTGCTACTTCATTTTATAATCACTTGGATACTGTTGTGGGATATCACTTATTGGAAGCTGGCCTTGATTATTGCCGTTTCGCATTATTTTATCGACCTGGTCAAGCTCTATGCCACACCCTTGTTCCGGCTAAGGAGCATCCCTTTTTTTATCGATCAATCGCTTCATCTGGCCGTACTGTATGCCGTGGCCTTCCAGGACCATATGTGGGTGCATATCAGGACCTTCTTTCAGGAATTGGATTGGCCTTTGGTGACCGCTATCGTATTTGTGACCTTTCCGGCCGCTATTATTATGGAAAAATTATTGGAAGCCATGGGGGATAAGATCGAACTGGACCATAAATCCCTTCCCAATGCCGGGAAATATATAGGGGTCATCGAAAGGCTCTTTGTGCTGATGTTCATCATTTTAGGAAAGTGGGAAGCCATCGGCCTGCTGATCGGTGCCAAATCCGTATTTCGGTTCAATGATTTGAAGGCGAGCAACAACCGCAAGCTGACAGAATATATTTTAATCGGAACGCTGTTAAGTTTCGGAATGGCAATCGTAACGGGAATCTTTTACAGCATGTAATCCACAGAATTTGTTAAGACCTTTTATCGACATGGTTTTAAGAATAAATTGCTAATCGACAGATTTCAAAACAGTCTCTAAAAGAGAGTTTATATCACTCCAGTGTTAATCCCTATCAATTCCAGTACAATTCGTTAAGGGGATAACTTTTACTCCCATTCCGCCCCATCGGACGGAATAAATCTTTATTTTTGTGCCTTCGATTTTCAATTAACCTTAAATGTTATTTCCGCAAAGTCGGAAATCTATGATATGATCGACACGGGCAGAAAGTATGTATTCGACTTCGATAGTACCTTGACCAGGGTAGAGGCGTTGGATGTTTTGGCAGAAATAACCTTGAAGGGCCAATCCGATCGTAAGGAAATTATAAGAAAGATTCAGGCCATTACCAACTCCGGTATCGATGGCGATATTTCTTTTACGGAATCCTTGGAACGCCGAATAAAATTATTGCAGGCCCATAAAGATGATCTTGATCCGCTTGTCAATGAATTGCAACAGAAAATTTCCAAATCCATAGAAGCGAACAAAGAGTTTTTTGAGAGATTTTCTGATGATATCTATGTGATTTCCTGTGGATTCAAGGAGTTTATTGATCCTATCGTTAAAGAGTATAATATTCCCTCTGAACGGGTCTATGCCAACACCTTCGAATTCGATGACAACGGAAATATTATCGGTTTTGACGAGAAGAATGTCTTGGCTTCCCACAACGGAAAAATCGAATGCCTGAAGCGATTGAACCTTGAAGGCGAAGTACAGGTCATTGGCGACGGATACAGCGATTATGTGATGCGAGAAGCCGGAATCGCCCACAAATTCTTTGCCTATACCGAAAACGTACACCGCGAGAAGGCCGCTAATAAAGCGGATTATATAACCCCTAATATGGACGAATTTTTATTTGTGAACGATTTGCCTAGAAACCTATCCTACCCCAAGAACCGAATCAAGATATTATTATTGGAAAATGTGCATCCCGATGCCTTCGAAAACCTGTCGGGGGACGGATTTTCCGTGGAATTGCTTACCCATAGCCTTCCCGAAGAAGAACTTATCGAAAAGATCAAGGGGGTACATGTGCTGGGTATTCGGTCGAAGACCCAAGTGACCCAAAAAATGCTCGATGCCGCCAATAAGTTATTGGTCGTCGGTGCCTTTTGTATCGGAACCACCCAAATCGATCTGGATTATGCCAAGAAAAAAGGAGTAGTCGTCTTTAATGCCCCTTACAGTAATACCCGGTCGGTAGTCGAACTGGCGATTGGCGAAATCATAATGTTGACCCGCAGTATATTTCCCCGAAGTACCGAAATCCACAACGGATCGTGGCAGAAGACGGCAGTAGGCTCCCGCGAGGTACGAGGTAAGAACCTCGGCATCGTGGGCTACGGCAACATCGGAAAACAATTGTCCATTTTGGCGGAAGCCTTGGGCATGCGGGTGTATTACTACGATATCGAAGATAGCCTGGCTTTGGGCAACGCCAAAAAATGCGGGACGCTCGAAGACCTTTTGAATGTTTCCGACGTGGTGACCCTGCATATCGATGACAACCCTGCGAACAAGAATTTTATCGGGGAACGTGAAATCAAACAGATGCGTGACGGAGCCTTGCTGATCAACCTTTCCCGAGGTTTCGTGGTGGACATCGATGCCTTGGCCCATGCCTTGAAAAGCGGAAAATTAGCTGGTGCTGCCATTGACGTATATCCCGAAGAACCTCGCAGTAACGGGGAATTTAAGTCCGTACTGCAAGGTCTGGACAATGTAATACTTACCCCGCACATCGGTGGCAGCACCGAAGAGGCACAACGTGATATTGCCGACTTCGTGCCCAATAAGATTATGGATTATATCAATTCCGGCAACACGGTCGATGCCGTGAACTTTCCCAATATCCGTCTGCCGAAATTGCAAAAGGCCCACCGGTTTTTGCACATCCATAAAAACGTTCCCGGTATTATGGCGAAAATCAATGCCGTATTGGCCCAATATGAGCTCAATATTTCCGGCCAGTATCTATCGACCGATAGCGAGGTGGGCTATGTAATCACCGATTTGGACAAAGAGTACAACAAAGATGTGATCAAGGCATTGAAGAAGGTGGAGAATACAATCAAGTTTCGGGTGCTGTATTAATTCAGTTTTTTCGTTCCCGCCTTTGGGCGCTGCTAGGTGATAAACTTCGGCGGAAACTTGTTGTGGAATGCCCTTCTAAATGTAGGTGTTGGAATTTGACATTAGGGTTTGATTTTCAGTCGTGGTGGTACGGCTCGTTCCTCAAAATAGTAAACGCCCGATATACCTGCTCCACGACGAACAGCCGCACCATTTGGTGGGAAAAGGTCATTTTCGATAGGCTGATTTTACCTTGGGATTTTTCATAAACTGCATCGCTGAATCCGTAAGGGCCACCAATGGTAAGAACCAGTTGCTTGATCCCGGAGTTCATTTTCTTTTGAAGGTATTGGGAGAAATCTATAGATGAAAATGGCTTTCCGTTTTCGTCGAGCAGCACCAAACGATCGGTCGGCCCGATTTTTTTTAAAATCAATTCTCCCTCTTTCTCCCTTTGCTGTACTGGGGATAGATTTTTTGCGTTTTTGATATCGGGAATCGTCTCGAGTTTGAACTTGATATAGTGTTCCAAGCGCTTTTCATATTCTGAAATGAGATGCTGCAAGGGCACGCTATCCGTTTTTCCAATGGCTAAGAGTTTGATGTTCATGTAACAAATGTAATTTGCAAATTTTAAACCTCAAGCATCAAATCCGAAATATAGTATCAAACCAGTTTATGCCTACCACTAATTCCATTTCGCCAGATCAGTAACTTTAACCCGACAACTCGATAACATTTCACTAATTTTGCGCAAATCCCCAATCAGGACATGATTTCCGAAGCCCAATTTCAGAAAGAAATCGATATTATTATAAAAAACGCGCTCCGCGAAGACGTGGGTGACGGCGACCACAGTTCTCTGGCCTGTATTCCAAAAGAGGCCACGGGAAAGGCCAAATTGTTGGTCAAGGACGAGGGAATTATTGCAGGGATCGATTTTGTCCAACAGGTCTTCGCCCATGTGGACGAGGATTTGGATTTGGAAATCCTTATGAAGGACGGCTCACCGGTCAAATATGGGGATATTGTTTTTAACGTTTCGGGCCGTTCACAGAGTATCTTGAAATCGGAACGGCTGGTCTTGAACGCCTTGCAGCGAATGAGTGCCATTGCCACCAAAACCCATCAGTACTTCAAATTGGTGGAAGGTACCGGCACCAAGATTCTCGATACCCGAAAAACGACTCCCGGTATCCGAGCCTTGGAAAAATGGGCGGTTAAAATCGGGGGCGGCGAGAACCATCGGTTCGCTCTATACGATATGATCATGCTAAAGGACAATCATATCGATTTTGCGGGGGGCATTACCAAGGCAATTCAGAAAACCCTGCAGTATCTAAAGGATACCGATTTAAATTTGAAGATTATCGTCGAGGCCCGAAATTTAGACGAAATCAAGGAAATTCTTGAATGCGACGGCGTTTACCGCATCCTCATCGATAATTTCAGTTTTAATGACACGCGAAAGGCGGTCGAACTAATTGGCGATAGCTGTTTGACGGAATCTTCAGGGGGTATTGATGAAACGACCATTAGGAAGTATGCGGAATGTGGGGTGGATTATATTTCATCTGGGGCTTTGACCCATTCCGTAAATAATATGGACTTAAGCCTAAAAGCGGTCTAAGAAACAGTCTTTGAATGTCCCAAAAAATAGAAGAAAAGTTTTTTAACATACGAATCATCAAGCGATTGGTGCGCTTTCTTCAGGGTATAAAACTCTCTGCGTTCGAGGGTCTGTCGCTATACGACCTGTTGGAGATCTATATTTTTGGAATCCTCAAGGGCACTTTATCTTCCCGAGCTAGTTCCATTGCGTTCAGTCTCTTTTTGGCCCTTTTTCCCTTACTTATTTTTTTATTGACCTTGGTACCCTTCGTTATCCCTTACGTCAGCGTTGGCACGGAGGATTTTGATTTTCAGTTCTTGTTGTTTTTAGAATCCTTTCTACCCTCGGCCACTAGCGATTATTTTCACGAAATCTACCAACAGATCAAAGACCAAAAGCAGGGGGGGTTGCTTTCTTCCGCCTTTTTTATATCCATATTCCTGATGGCCAACGGGGTAAATGCCATTTTCGGTGGTTTTGAAAACTCGTACCATGTCGAACTGACCCGCAATTTTTTTAGGCAGTATCTCTATGCCCTGATGGTCGGGGTTATTTTGTCCATCTTATTGATTGTCGGGGCGGTCGCCTTTGTGTATTTCGAATTTTATATTTTGGATTATCTGAGCGTATTGGCGGCCAAGACCCGGGGCTATAATCTAACAGAGAACGATATCGCTCTTTGCCAAGGTCGGTAAGGTGCTGTTTTTTATGCTCTTGTCCTACTTCACGACCGCTATTCTCTATTATTTCGGTACGGCGGAAGGGAAACAGGCCCGTTTTTTCTCCGTCGGTGCTTTGATGACCACCTTATTGTTTATGCTGACCTCTTATCTTTTTGGCGTGTATGTCGAAAAATTTGCGCGCTACAACGAACTGTACGGCGCTTTGGGAGGATTATTGATCTTGATGGTCTATATATGGATAAATTCCAATATATTGCTTCTAGGTTTTGAGCTGAACGCCACCATGAATTCCCTAAGGAAAACTTTAAAAAAGCAGGATGAAGATTAATTCCCCCCTAATCGTATTGTTTTGGATGATGGCCATGCCTCTCCTACAGGCACAATCCATTTTTGGAAAATGGAAGACCATCGACGACCGCACTGGAAAACCGAAGGCGATTGTCGATATTTATCGGGACGAGCAGGGATTGATGGATGGCAAGGTCATCAAAATCGTCGAAGAGGGGAAGGAAAATTTTATCTGCGAAAAATGCAAGGGCGACCGCAAGGATAAGCCCGTTTTGGGTATGACCATTATAGAAGACGCCGAACATCAGGGGAACGGAGTCTATAAGGGTGACACCCTCTTCGACCCCCAACAGGCCATGACCTTTCGCTGTAAGATATGGCTCAACCCCGATAACCCCGATGAGCTTAAGGTAAGGGGATATTTGGCCTTTATTTATCGCACCCAGACTTGGAAACGCATTGATGGCTGATTGAAATAGGAAAACAGTATCTTGCGGTCCATGTCCCATTTTATCAACGTCGTTTTACCGATTCCCTTAGAGAAACTTTTTACCTATAGCGTTTCCAAATCGGAGGCGGAATTCTTGCGGCCCGGCATGCGGGTGGGCGTGCCTTTCGGAAAATCCAAGATATATACGGCCTTGGTGCATGAAATTCATACGACCGCACCGGAAGTGTATGAAGCCAAGGAAATCCATCGGATCTTGGACGAACATCCCCTCGTAAATTCCATCCAATTAAAACATTGGCAATGGATCGCCGATTACTATATGTGTTCTCTGGGGGAGGTTTTCCGATCGGCTGTTCCCAGTGCATTTTTATTGGAAAGCGAGACTCTGATCTTGCGGAACGATAGGGTAGCGGTGGATGAAAATGATTTGCAGGACGACGAATTCCTGGTTTTCGAGGCGCTACAACATCAGTCCACCCTCAAAGTCAATGAAATAAGTGATATCGTTGACCGAAAGAATATTTTACCGATTCTCAACCGGTTGCTCGAAAAAAACGTCATCCTTTTAAAGGAGGAAATGTACGAGCAGTACAAGCCCAAATTGGTTCGCTATGTAAAATTGGGTGCGGAATATCTATCCGAGGAAAAATTGGAGGCATTATTGGAAACTTTGAGCCGTGCCCCCAAACAGAGCCAGGTGGTGCTATCGCTCTTCCAATTGCAGGCGGTCAAAAAAAAGCCTATCAAGGTTACCGATCTCGAAGAGGCCAGCGGAGCTTCAAAGGCAGTTATTAAGTCCTTGGTGGACAAGGGGATTTTGGAGGAATATTTTATCCGGACCGATCGGGTGACCTACGAGGGCGATGCGGAAAATTATGCGCTGAAATCGCTGAACGAATACCAGCAAAAAGCTTTGGAGGATATCTCCCAAAGTTTCGAAAGCAAAAAACCGGCACTTTTACATGGGGTCACTTCTTCGGGAAAGACCGAAGTGTACGTCAAGCTGATCGAGGAGTGTATCCGGTCGGGCCGACAGGCCCTGTACCTCTTGCCGGAAATCGCTTTGACGACCCAATTGATTTTACGCTTGCAAGATTACTTTGGAGAAAAAGTTTCTGTTTATCATTCCAAATACAACATACAGGAAAGGGTAGAGGTATGGAACAACGTTTTGGCCAAAAAACCCAAGGCACAAATTGTTATCGGGGCCCGGTCCGCCTTGTTTTTACCCTATTCCGATTTGGGATTGATCATCGTCGATGAAGAACATGAAGGCTCTTTCAAACAGTTTGATCCCGCCCCGCGATATCACGCCCGCGATGCTGCCATCGTTTTGGCGAATCTGCACCAAAGCCCTATTCTTTTGGGTTCGGCTACGCCCAGTATCGAAAGTTTCAACAATGCGCGAACAGGTAAATATGGCTTTGCCGAAATAACCCGGCGGTACGGTAACGTATTGATGCCAGAAATCGAACTGGTCGATCTGAAGGAACAGACCCGAAAGCGGAAGATGAAAGGCCATTTTTCGGAGCGCTTATTTTCAGCGATACAAGAAAGCCTTGAGGCCGGTGAGCAGATCATCCTTTTTCAGAACCGCAGGGGCTATGCGCCCATCGTGGAATGCACTACGTGCGGACATTCCCCGCAATGCCCCAATTGCGATGTAAGCCTGACGTTCCATCAGTATAAAAAACAGCTGCGCTGCCACTATTGCGGGTATCACATGGCCCTGCAGGAAAGTTGTCAAGCTTGCGGAAGTCCCACGTCTGGACACTAAAGGGTTTGGCACCGAACAGGTCGAAAAGGAACTGGAGACCCTTTTTCCCGAAGCCAAGACCTGGCGTATGGACCTGGACACCACCCGCGGCAAGCATGGCTATGAAAAAATCATCACCGCCTTCGAACAGCAGGAAATGGATATTCTCGTGGGCACCCAAATGCTTACCAAAGGCCTCGATTTCAGGAACGTTGGTCTCGTTGGCATCATGAATGCGGATTCCCTGTTGAACTTTCCCGACTATCGGGCACACGAACGCTGTTTTCAGTTGTTGACGCAAGTTGCCGGTAGAGCGGGACGGACAAAAAAGAGGGGCAGGGTCATTATCCAAAGTTACAATCCCTATCACCAAATTTTAAAACAGGTGTCTAATAACGATTACAGCGGAATGTACAAAGAACAGCTGTACGAAAGGGAGCAGTACAACTATCCCCCTAAAAACCGCATTATTCGTATTACCTTCAAACATAAAGAGTATAATCGGTTGAACGAGGCCGCCGAATGGTTCGCCCAGGCCCTTAGAAATACGTTGGGGGGAAACGTGTTAGGGCCCGAGTACCCGCCAGTGGCCCGTATCCGAAATCAATTTTTAAAAAATGTGTTGATTAAGATACCGCACGAGCAAGCCTTAGCAACTACGAAAACCATTATCAAGCGTATCGAAAAATCTTTCAACGCCGTCTCCCAGTATAGAAGTGTTCGCGTAATCTATAATGTAGATCATATTTAACCAGGGTCTAATTCCTTGATCGGTCACGCCGAGCGCAGTCCGGATGGAAGCGGCCATCCCCACAAAAAAACCGCTGCCTCCAATTTAGAAGACAGCGGTATGATTGATACCAAAGTAATAGTGCTAGACGTTGCTGAGTGCTTCGGCCAATTCGGTCTTTTTGTTCCTGCTTAGAGGAATGGACCGCCCACTTACTTCGACGTTCTTGCTGTTGAACCTTTCGATTTTCTCCAAGTTTACGATGTAGGACTTGTGAATGCGGAGAAATTTCTCTTCGGGCAGTTCTTTTTCGAAGGATTTCATGGTCGAAAGAATAACGATATTCGCTTCATCCGTCACCAATTTGATGTAATCGCCAAGGGCTTCCACCCACTTAATGTCGTTCAGGATGACCTTGCGCTTCTTCAGGTTGCTCTTTACGAAAATATGCTCCTCGTCTTCCTGTACCTGGTGCATTTGCTCGTACTTCGATACCGCTCTTTTGACGGAGGCATCGAAGCGGGCCATGGTTATCGGCTTGTGCAGATAGTCGGTTACATCGTAATCGAAGGCTTTCAGCGCATAATCGGGCTTTCCGGTAATCAGAATGACCTGTGGGCTGTTCTCCAAGGATTCCAGCAGGTCGAACCCGTTGATAATGGGCATCTCGACGTCGAGAAAAATAAGATCGATTTCATGGTTTTTGATACCATTTTTGGCCTCGATCGCATTGCTGTATTCCGCCACCATGGTAAGGTGTGGATGGCTGTTGACCAGCTTTGCGACGGCCATTCGTTGCATGGACGAATCGTCTACGATAATACTTCTTAATTTCATAAATAGGTCGATTTGTGGGGTTAAATCATCGACAAAATACTAAAAAAACACGTTCAACAGCAAAAAAAGATGTACAGGAGGCGGTGTTTCGCGTATAATTGTCAACGACCATAGGTTAAGATTTGGATTAAAATCGATTTTTGGGTTTATACTTTTTGTATAACGAAGAAATTCCCCTTTTCTTGTGAAGTATCGCAAATATTCTTATTTTTGCGCTCTTAAAAAAATACATATTTATGAACCATTACGAAACTGTTTTCATTTTGAATCCCGTGCTATCTGATGAACAGGTAGCGGAAACAGTTAAGAAATTTGAGGATTTCTTAATTAAGAATGGCGCCAAAATGGTCTCCAAGGAGAATTGGGGACTTAAAAAATTGGCCTATGCCATACAACACAAAAAGAGTGGGTTCTACCACTTGTTCGAATTTGCTGCACCCGGGGAGGCCATTGGCCCCTATGAGCAGGAGCTCAAAAGGGAGGAGCGCGTGATGCGCTTTCTGACGGTCAAATTGGATAAACACGCCATTGCGTGGGCAGAAAAAAGAAGAAGTAGGTTAACAACCAAAGCGTAAAGACATGGCAACATTACAGCAACAGGCAAAAGGAAAAAAGGATGGCGAGATCCGCTATCTGACTCCATTGAACATTGAGACCAATACCAAAAAGAAGTATTGCCGTTTCAAAAAATCCGGTATCAAGTATATCGATTACAAAGACCCTGATTTTTTAATGAAACTGGTCAACGAGCAGGGCAAGATTTTGCCCAGAAGACTTACCGGAACTTCATTGAAATACCAACGCAAAGTGGCCCAGGCGATAAAAAGATGTCGTCATGTAGCACTGATGCCTTACGTAGGGGACTTACTAAAATAATCTAAGCAGAAATGGAACTTATACTAAAACAAGACGTAGAGCATTTGGGCTTTAAGGACGACCTGGTGGACGTAAAGAACGGATATGGCAGAAACTACCTGATTCCAAGGGGTATGGCCGCCATGGCGACTCCTTCCGCCAAGAAAGTTTTGGAAGAGAATCTACGCCAAAGGGCCCATAAAGAGAAAAAAGTGGTCGATTCGGCTACCAAGACTGCGGAGGCGTTGAAGACGCTAGACATTAAAATACCTGCGAAAGTAGGTTCCGCCGATAAACTTTTCGGTTCGGTAACCGCTGCGGACCTTTCCAATGTTTTGGCGAAAGATGGCCATGAGATCGATAAGAAGTTTATCAGTATCAAAGGCGGCGCCATCAAAAGGGCAGGCCCATATACTGCCGATATCCGATTGCACAGGGATGTTATCGTGGAATTCGATTTTGAGGTGGTCGCGGAACAACAGAACTAAGATTTTCTAGAATATAGTAATAGGCCTTCCCGTATTTGCAGGAAGGCTTTTTTGTGATGTTTGACGAAATGAAATATAGAAGACTTACAAAACAGCAATTAGAGGAACTGCAACCGGAGTTCATTAATTTTTTGGCCACTCAGTCCATTACCGGAGAGGAATGGGCAGACCTAAAACAAGAAAAACCGGAGGTGGCCGAAGACGAAATCGATGTGTTTAGCGATCTGATATGGGAAGGGGTTCTCGGGAAAGTAGGCTACCTCGAAAATGTATCTGCCCAGAACATGCACCTGTTCCACTGTACGGATAAGGAAATGAAATTGCTTTCGGTAAAAATAATGAATCCCGATATCGACCTGACCACCCAAACGGGTTTCGACTGGTTTAAGAAAAACTGGCAGTCCGATTTTGTGGAATACCTGACGGCTTCAAAAGCCTATTCGGAAGATCCCAATTTGGATAAATTCCAATTGATAGAACAGGGCGCCGTGATTACCAAGGGGGAGTTGTATCAATGGTTTGAAAAGGTGATGGGCACAACTTCCTGATCGCGAAAAAATTATATATACAAAAGAACTACATCAAATGGCACAAAAACCTAGTATCCCGAAGGGCACCCGTGATTTTACGCCTCCAGAAATCGCGAAGCGCAACTATATTTTTGATGTCATTAAAAACCACTTCGAAACTTTCGGATTTCAACCTATCGAAACCCCCTCCTTTGAAAATTCGGATACCCTAATGGGAAAATATGGCGACGAAGGAGATCGCTTGATTTTTAAAATTTTGAATTCCGGGGACTATCTGAGCAAGGTCGATGATGCTACCTACAGCTCAAAAGACCCCGCCTTTTTGAGCCCGAAGATTTCGGAAAAAGCCCTCCGTTACGACCTGACCGTACCCTTTGCCCGATACGTCGTGATGCACCAAAATGAAATTGATTTTCCGTTCAAACGGTATCAGATTCAACCTGTTTGGCGCGCCGATCGCCCCCAGAAAGGACGGTTTAGGGAGTTTTATCAATGTGATGCCGATGTGGTCGGCGCAGATTCCCTTTTACAGGAAGTGGAATTCATTCAACTTTACGATGCCGTTTTTACGGAGTTAGGCTTGGAGGGAATCCGAATAAAGATTAACAATCGCAAGGTGCTGGCGGGTATTGCGGAAGTCATTGGTGCGCAAGATTTACTGGTCGATTTTACGGTAGCATTGGATAAATTGGACAAGATCGGTGCCGAAGCTGTTAAAAAGGAAATGGCCGACAAGGGTATTTCCCATGATTCGATTGCCAAGGTCGAACCCTTATTTTCCCTTTCGGGAGGTAACCCGGACCAATTGAAATCCTTAAGGAATTTGCTCTCTGCTTCCAAAGAAGGAAGCCAAGGCGTCGAGGAGTTGACCTATATCATTGAAACTATGGAAGCTCTGGGACTTCAATCCGCCCAATTGGCCATAGATGTCACTTTGGCACGGGGACTGAATTATTACACAGGGGCCATTCTAGAAGTGGCCGCGCCCGAAAAGGTTGACATGGGCTCCATTGGGGGCGGTGGTCGCTACGACGACCTCACGGGAATTTTCGGACTTAAAGACGTGAGCGGGGTGGGAATATCCTTCGGGTTGGACCGTATCTATTTGGTGCTGGAAGAACTGGGACTCTTTCCCGCAAGCTTGGAGCAAAGTTTACAGGTATTATGTTTGAATTTCGGCGAGACCGAGGCACTGACCGCCCTGAAACTGGTCACCCAGCTGCGAAAATTGGGTATCAAGGCGGATTTATATCCCTCCGATGTCAAAATCCAAAAACAGTTCAAGTACGCCAATAACCGTAATGTGCCCTATGTCATCCTGCTTGGTGAAAAGGAACTGGCGGAGAATTCCTTTGTGGTAAAAAATATGGCCAGCGGGGAGCAAGAAACATTTAATTTAAACCATACAGAAGATTTCGTTCAGAAACTTAAAAAGTAAAATTAACGGGAAGCGGCCGGTAGGGTAGCGCCTAGCTCAGATCACCATTCAGGCCTTGCGTCCGTGCCCGTGTAACGCCTTGACTATCATTTTATAATATCCCGCCCCATGCGGCACATATTTTCTAATGTTCGCCAAACCCCAAGTTTCTTCGGAAAACTGAAGAAAGGGAACTAGCGCCAAATCCGCAACCTCGCTTTCCTGTTTGGTGAGCGCTTTAAGTGGCACTTGCAATTGGCACAAAAAAACATGATGGAATTCGCAATCGGTCAATTCATCCGAATGTTTGTAGATCGCTTTGAAAACGGCTATCCTCTTCAACTCGTCCGTGGCGATATCGATCCCGATTTCTTCATGGACTTCCCGCACCGCGGCTTCTTCTATGTTTTCTCCCGCGCCTACGTGTCCCGCTACCGAAACGTCCCAGAGAAGGGGGTGGGTCTCTTTGTTCGCGGCCCGTTGTTGGATCAAGACCCTACCATCCAACGTATAGAACCAAATATGAACCGTGGGGTGGAACCACCCATTTTTATGCGCTTCGGATTTCAGGGCCGTTTTTCCTGTGTCGTTTCCGTCGGAATCAAGAATGTTTACACGTTCATCCATCGAGATTCTTAGTCAAAATAACTGAAGGTTTCCCCCTCTTTAATATTCAGCAAGGTTTCGTAGATCAGGCGGACAACGTTCTCCACATCGTCGCGATGCACGGTTTCTACCGTCGTATGCATGTAGCGAAGGGGTAACGAAATCAAGGCAGAGGCTACCCCGCCATTGCTGTAGGCGAAGGCATCTGTATCGGTTCCCGTGGCCCTAGAGGCCGCCATACGCTGAAAGGGAATCTCATTCTTTTCGGCCGTTTCCAAGATGCGCTCCCGTAGTTTGTTCTGTACGGCGGGGGCGTAGGAAATAACCGGTCCCGCACCGATTTCGGTATGGCCCTGGGTTTTTTTCTCGATCATGGGGGTCGTGGTATCGTGGCATACGTCCGTAATAATGGCCACGTTGGGCCGTATGCGTTGCGTGATCATCTCCGCGCCCCGCAGACCGACTTCCTCCTGTACGGAGTTGGTGACGTAGAGGCCAAAAGGCAGTTTCTTTTTGTTCTCATGCAGTAATCGCGCCACCTCGGCAACCATAAATCCGCCTACCCGGTTATCGATGGCCCTGCAGACAAATTTATCCTTGTTCAGAATTTGGAATTCATCGGGGTAAGTGACGACGCACCCGACATGTACGCCCATTTTTTCCACCTCTTCCTTATCCTTGGCACCGACATCGATAAATATGTTATCCAGTTTAGGCGGCTTTTCATCCGATTTATCGCGGGTATGGATGGCGGGCCATCCGAAGACCCCTTTAACTATGCCCTCTTTGGTATAGATGTTCACCCATTTCGAAGGGGCAATTTGATGGTCGCTACCTCCATTGCGAATCACGTAGAGCAAGCCGTTATCGGCGATGTAGTTGACATACCACGAAATCTCGTCAGAATGCCCTTCGATGACCACTTTATAATCCGCATCGGGGTTGATTACGCCCACTGCGGAACCGTAGGTATCCGTGATAAAAGTATCTACATAAGGTTTAAGATACTTCATCCATATTTTCTGTCCTTCCAACTCATATCCCGTCGGGGAGGCATTGTTCAGGTATTTTTCGAAAAATTCGAGGGATTTTTTGGTGAGAACGTCCTTCTTTTTGGCCATTTGATTTTTTATTTTCCACAAACTTAGCCTATGTTTTAAGAAGGAGCAAACGGAAAGCAGGCCTTAAGCTAATATTCACGGTTCTTTAATAATAAGGGCGTGTATTTATCGTTAATTTTGGCAGGACTTTTGTTCATAAAAGGCGCAATGAGAAAACGGCACTTGATTTTGCTATTAACGATTATTTCGGGATTCGGATATGCCCAGGTGGAAGAACAGCCTTTGGATTCCGTCGCCGAAAAGATGATCATTGTCGAGGGGGATTCCATTTTTCGCAGCTCCATCGACCTCGACGAGGTTTACCTTTTTGGAAATCTCAAATTCGATTCCTATAATGATAAGTTGCGGTATTATATTCTCCGCAGAAAAACGCTTAAGGTCTATCCCTACGCCAAATTGGCGGCGGAACGGCTGGTGGAACTGAACGAGCGTATAGCCACAATTAAGAAGAGAAGGAAACAAAAAAGATATACCAAAGAGGTTCAAAAATATATAGAGGGCGAATTTTCGGAGGAATTAAAGAAGCTTACCCGCACCGAAGGCCAAATACTGGTCAAGCTCATCTTTCGGCAAACGGGTACCACCGCCTTCGACCTGGTCAAGGAACTGCGCAGCGGCTGGCGTGCCTTTTGGTATAATACTACCGCCAGTATGTTCAAAATCAGCCTAAAGGAGGAATTCCATCCCGAACAGATACACGAGGATTATCAGATTGAGGATATTTTGCAACGTGCCTTCGCTTCCTACCGGTTGGTGCGGCAAGAGTCCGTCTTGGATTACGATTATGCGCAGCTTACCGATAAATGGGGACCTACGGGGCAAAAGAAGTAAAACAGCGAAATACAGGCTCAAGTTCAAAGGCCAGCGCAGATTCCATTTCGAAGCTCAATCGCAAAAAGGAATCCGTTGAGAAATAATACCTAACAATGTACTACTGTTCCCTTACTGCCGGAAAGTGCGGTTGGACCAAGATTTTGAGTCCGTTCGTTATTTCCCTTTCTTTCCGAAAAGGGAGTCTAGAATAACCTTGATACCATAAAATCCCATGGCGATGGCGGCGATGGCCAAAATGAGGCCTACAATGAGCACAGGCCAGTACCACGGGTGCGCTTGGTTTTTAAAGGCCTCATATATGACTACTGGAGCCAGGAACATGAGCGCAATGGTGTAGGCAATGAATTTTATTCCTTTAACAAGCAATTCTTTGTCGGTTCTCATTGCACTCATTTTCTTTGGGTAGAACTGGAGTTCAAAAGTAAGGATTAAAGCCTATATTTAGGGAGCCAAATATTTTTCTCCATGAAGTTTCTGCTGATTCCTGATAAATTTAAGGGTTCTTTGGATGCCCGTAAAGTCATCCAGGCGATTACCGAAGGGATATATCCGCGTACATCCCGATGCGGAAATCCATTCCGTGCTGGCTTCGGATGGGGGCGATGGCTTTTTGAATGCGGTTTCCGAGAAAGTGGACGCCGAGGAAATTACGGTAGCATCGGTGGACCCATTGAACCGTCAGATATCCGCCGTTTATTTGTTAGATCGTTCTACAGGTACTGCCTACATTGAGCTCGCCAAAGCCTCGGGACTGGAATTGTTAAAGGAAGCAGAGCGCGACGCCCTGCGTACCTCGACCTTTGGAACGGGACTCCAGATTCGGCATGCCATCGACAGCGGGGCTACCGAAATTTATTTGGGCCTGGGCGGAAGCGCCACCAACGACGCGGGAACCGGTATCGCCAAAGCCTTGGGATATCGTTTTTCGGACGTTTCGGGAAATGAACTCGCTCCGATAGGGGCAAACCTACATAAAATAGCGGCCATCGAAAAACCGGAGGAACCAACCCCTTGGAAGAATGTCCGTTTTTTCGCCGTCAACGATGTTGACAATCCGCTTTTCGGCGAGCGGGGTGCGGCCCATGTTTATGCGGAACAGAAGGGAGCGGATGCAGAAGGTGTAATAGATTTGGACAAAGGCCTAAGACACTTGGCTAGTGTCGTTGAAGATAACAGGGGTACCGGTTCTTCCCATAAAAACGCTGCCCACATTCCGGGAGCCGGTGCCGCTGGGGGTACTGCTTACGGCCTGCAGATGTTTCTAAATGCCGAATTTGTCTCGGGAATAGATTTCGTTCTTGAACTCGCTAAAGTAGATCAACTTCTAGCGGCACGAGATTTTGATTACCTTATCACCGGTGAAGGTAAATTTGACCAACAGACCCTGCACGGCAAGCTGATCAAAGGAGTCGTACACCTCGGAAAACGCCATCATCTGCCAGTAATCGCCGTTTGCGGTCAGTTAGATGTCGATTCCCAGGATCTGCGGGATTTCGGCTTGCAAGAGGTTCTGGAAATCAAGGATGCTTCAAAATCCATACAGTACAGTATGGAAAACGCGGCGAAGCTTATCGCGCAAAAAATTTTCTATTTTTTCAAAAACAAGGCTTCTACCAACCGCGTCAACTTCAGATTATAAAAGTGGGACTATTACTAAGGAATTTTCCCTAAGGTAAATCGGGCCCGAGCCTTATAAGCGGGACTCCCTTCGGCATAATTTCGCTCCAATACCATTCTCAGTTCCCCATGTATCCAATCGAATTTTTGGCCCAGCAACAATAGGCAAGTCATGGAGTAGGCCTTGACGGCCACCTTTTGTTCGCCGATAAGCCAGTCGAAACAGGCAGTGGTAATCCGTTCTAGATGGGTCTCGGTCAAGGCTTGCTGGGCGACAATATCATATTTTGAAAAATAGGCTTTCATCAGGTACTCGCAGATCTTGGCCAAGGGCCGTACCGAGGAATCCAGATGAACACGCTGCAGATTTTCTGTAAAGGTATCCAAATAGGGAAATATATGGGGCAGGTGCTCCTTGGCGGTAAACTCCATCACCCAACTGGCGCGACTGGATACCGGGTCGTCAATGGTAAAAGCAATATCCAGTAGCACCGCTATCAATTCGGGATGATCGAGGACCAGGGCCGCCATTTCCGCCCTTTTCTCCCGCGAGTGGTTAACATAATCCAAAGACCTGTAAAGTTCTTCCCGAGTCACGAATGGGAATCAATTAGTTTTGAAACCAAAGGCGGCACTCCTTGTACCGCTTTTTTGGCCATAATGGTCAGGTTGTCGAAATCGTATTTTGAAACACTGGGTGACGGATCGATAAAATAAATCGGTATGCCGGGCCGGGCATAGTCCACCAGACCGGCTGCAGGATACACTTGCATCGAAGTTCCGATTATTATCAATATGTCCGCCAAGTGGGTGATTCCGACCGCTTTTTCCAACTCCGGAACGGCCTCACCGAACCATACGATATGGGGCCTTAGTTGATGTCCCTTTTCGCAGAGGTCACCTAGGTTGATATCTCCTTGGCAGTCCACAATCGTTTAGGAGTTTCCCGAACTGCGCATCTTCAAAAGCTCCCCGTGTAGGTGAACGACATTCGAACTACCGCCGCGTTCGTGCAGGTCGTCCACATTTTGGGTGATGACCGTAACGTCAAAATAATCCTCCAGTTCCGCTAAGGCGAGATGGGCGCGATTGGGTGAAACTTCCTTCAATTGTTTCCGCCTTTCATTGTAGAAATCTAACACCAATGCGGGATTGTTTGCAAAGCCCTGTGGGGAGGCGACTTCCATCACATCATGGCCTTCCCATAATCCTCCGGCATCCCGAAAGGTATTAATGCCGCTTTCGGCACTGATCCCGGCACCGGTCAGAACGCATATTTTTTTCTTCATCCCATAAAAATAGGGATTTTAGTATCTTCGGCCAATGATCGATTCCCAACTTCTGGACATATTTGGAAGCCTTTATTTCCGAGGAAAGAAAAGAGCGGTTTAGGACGATTCTAAGACAGCGTACCAAATATGTCACCGTGGCGATCGAAGATGTTTTTCAACTGCACAATACCAGTGCGGTCATACGGAGCTGCGAGAGTTTTGGGATACAGGAAGTACATGTAATCGAAGGCCGGTATGGTAAACGGCTGGATAAAAATATCGCCATGGGCGCACAGCAATGGGTCGATGTGCGTCGATATGTGAGCACCCCGGACTGCGTTTCATCGCTGAAAAAAGATGGATATAGAATTATTGCGACCAGCCCGCACCACGATTCGTGCCTGCTGGGAGATTTCCAGATCGAAGGTAAAACGGCATTATTGTTCGGTACCGAAAGGGAAGGTTTAAGCGAAGAAGCCCTTAACCTTTCCGACGGAACCCTGAAAATACCGATGTTCGGTTTTACCGAAAGCCTGAACATATCGGTTTCCGCTGCCCTAATTTTACACGAATTGACCCACAAATTAAGGAAATCCGAGGTATCTTGGCAGCTGGGCGAAGAAGAACAGCTGGAAAAGAGATTGGACTGGACCAAAAAATCCATCAGAAGTATCGATGGTATTTTGGAACGCTATTATAAGGGAAAAGAAAATAAAGGATAAGAAACGGCTTAAAGGAAGGTAAACAAGAAATGAAAGACGAAGAAAAGTACGGAAAATTAAAGGATATCATAAAAATCTACCTTCCCGAGGATGTTTCCGTCGCGGATATTGGGATGGAAAGCCATTTTACCCAGGACCTCACCATAAACTCCGCCAATCTAGTGGATATTGTGCTCGATGTCGAGGATGAATTCGATATCATGCTCGAAAACGAGGATATGGAACGCATGCAGACGGTCAAGGATGCCCTTCGGATTATCGATGAGAAATTAAACGATTCCTGAATTCCGCTTATCCTGCCAATTTATTTTGCGATACCGTTCTTTTAAAGTCGCAGAATTATCTAAATTGATAGTTCGTATTGCGAATTCAAGAAAACTTCGACTATGAAACCTATGAACGTCACCCAAAAACTGATAAGCTCCCATCTCATAGAAGGAGAAATGAAACCAGGATCCGAAATCGGACTTAAGATCGATCAAGCCCTTTTACAGGATGCGACGGGAACTTTGGTACAATTGGAACTGGAAGCTATGGGACTGGATAGGGCGAAGACCGAGGTGGCGGTACAATACGTGGACCATAATCTACTGCAAACGGATTTCAAGAATGCCGATGACCATTTGTTTCTACATTCCGCTGCCCAAAAATTCGGACTATGGTTCAGTAGGCCGGGCAACGGGGTAAGCCATCCCATTCATATGGAACGTTTCGGAATCCCCGGAAAAACCTTGGTAGGCTCCGACAGTCATAGTTGCGCTGCCGGCTCGCTAGGGATGCTGGCCATAGGTACGGGTGGACTCGATGTGGCGGCCGCCATTGCAGGACAACCGTATTTTGTGAAAATGCCCCAAGTGATGGGCGTGAGACTCACTGGTAAGCTCCCGGATTGGGTGAGTGCCAAGGATGTAATTCTTGAAATGCTCCGCCGCCACGATGTCAAGGGTGGGGTCGGTAAAATCATCGAATATTATGGGGACGGATTAAGCCAGTTTAGTGCCATGGATCGCCACGTTATCGCCAATATGGGTGCGGAGCTCGGGGCCACGACTACCGTATTCCCCAGCGATCAAGAAACAAAACGCTTTCTGAAATCCCAGGAACGGGAAGACGATTGGCAAGAAATTTTGGCGGACGAAGGGGCCACCTATGACTTGGAAGATGAAATCGTACTGGATGAACTGGTACCTCTTATCGCCCTGCCTACGAGCCCTGGTAACGTCGTACCGGTGCGTGAGGTCGAGGGAAAACCGATAAGCCAGGTGGTCATCGGATCCTCCGCCAATCCCGGACTACGTGATTTTTGGATGGCCGGGGCGATCGTGAAGGGCAGGTCCGTTAATCCGGATGTTTCCTTCGATATTAACCCCACCTCCCGACAGATTATCCAGAATATGATTGACAACAAAACCTTTGGCAATCTGATAACGGCCGGGGCGCGCTTTCACCAATCCGGTTGTATGGGGTGTATCGGAATGGGGCAGGCACCTGCAAGCAATACCATCAGCCTTCGCACCATGCCCCGTAACTTCCCGGACCGTTCGGGAACCAAGGACGACCAGGTGCATTTGTGCAGTCCCGAAACGGCCGCGGCATCTGCGTTGACCGGAAAGATTACCGATCCGCGGGATCTGGAAAAATTGTATGATATGGAATATCCGGTTTTCGAAGCCCCCGATCTACATATTATTAACAGGGATATGCTAGTAGCGCCACCGGAGAATAATACGGCACTGGAACTCAAGAAAGGGCCCAATATCAAATCCCTTCCGGAAATGGAAGGTTTGCAATCGGAATACGAAGTACCGATACTCCTCAAGATGGGAGACAATATCTCCACAGACGAAATTATGAAGGCCGGTGCTGAAGTGCTTCCCTTTCGTAGCAACATTCCGAAAATCAGCGAATTTTCATATACGGTAATCGATGAGACTTTCTATGAGCGGGCTTTAAAAGCCAAAGAGGAATATGGCGGACATATTGTGGTCGCCGGAGAAAACTACGCGCAGGGCAGCAGTCGGGAGCATGCGGCCATAGCCCCAAAATATTTGGGGCAGGTAGCGGTAATCGCCAAGGACTATGCCCGGATCGCATGGCAGAACTTAGTGAATTTCGGTATCCTGCCGTTGGAATTCGAAAATGGCGAAGACCTCGAAAAAATAGAGCAAGGGGCCATCGTCACCTTTAGGAACCTTAAGACCGACGTACTCGAAAGAAACCCGATAAAGGTGAAGATAAAGAACAAAAACGAGGAATTTGAAGTTTCTGTCCGACATAGCTTGAGCGAACGGCAGATCGATCTGCTGATGAAAGGCGGGGTAATCAACGATTTTCGCGAGAAATTGGCGAGCTGAAGGGAAGTAGTAAGTAAGGAATGAATAGTAGGACTACTGCTATTCAGTTTTCATTTTTCTTTTCGGGCTGTAACCGCACCGGGAATTCCGTGGCGCCACCGTACAATTTGATTTCCTGAATGTCGGCGGGCATGTAGTACCCGGCGTCCTCAAGGGCTTCTTTGACGTTTCTGACCACATTTCCTTTGGTGACCAAGGCCATCCGCCGAAAATCCTTGGTATCTACCCAAAAGAATACTTTGAGGTTTACGGTGCTGGTGGCCAGTTCATCTTCGATAACAAAATTCTCGTGTTCCTCGTCCTCGATAACTTGCGGTTCTTTACGAAGAGCTTCCAATACGGTCTTTTTGGCCCCTTCAATATTATCCTCATAAGCGATACCTATTATAAAATCCCACCGGTAAAAGCCATCTTCTGTGTAATTGGTAACGGGGGTGGTAAGTACATCGCTATTGGGGATATAGACATCCTTGCCGTCAAAAGTCTTTAGTTTGGTATAGCGGAATTCCAAGGCCTTTACCTTCCCGAAATTATCCCCGATTTCTACGGTATCATTAATGTCGAAAGGGCGGTTGAAGGCCAATATAATCCCAGCGATAAAATTCTCGCCGATATCCTTAAAGGCAAATCCAAGGACCACGGCACTGGCCCCGGCAGCGGTCAATATACCGGCCGCAATGGCCCCCAGGCCAGCCGCTCTAAGGGCGAGCATGATGGCGATCGTGATCAGCGTATATTTGATGGCCTTTCCCAAAAAGCGGCTCATCAAGGGGTCATCGGTCTTTGCGGCAAGGCGTCTTCGGGCAAATCTGCCCAACCAGGTACCGATCAATAGTCCCAATATAATTATCAAAATGCCCAAACCGATGCCGGGCAACTGCTCTACAATTTCGTTATAAAACGAGATCAGCGAATCCGTGACGGTAATTTCGTTCTCTTGCATAGAAGGGTTTTAAGCAAAGATTATTCCTCCGGTTTTTTTCCGTCTTTGTCGGTAATGACCAAGGAGGCTACTATCCCCGCCGCCAATGAAATGGTAATCACGGTCAAGGACACCCATTCGGGGAGTTCTATTTGTTGGGAAAAGAGCATTTTAAGTCCTACAAAAGCCAAAATGACCACCAGGCTATAATTGATATATCGAAATTTTTCCAGCATCCTGGAAATAAGAAAATACATGGAGCGGAGTCCCAATATTGCCAAAATATTAGAGCTAAATACGATGAACGGGTCGGAGGTAATCGCCAAGATAGCGGGGATACTGTCCAACGCAAACAACACATCCGTCAATTCGATAACCACCAGTGCAACGAATAGGGGAGTGGCGGCAGTGATTCCCAAACGTGTTATGAAAAAATCATGTCCGTGCATGGTAGAGGTGACGGGATATATCTTTTTAATCTGCCGGAACATCCAGGAATTCTTGGGATCGAAATCATCGTCATCGGACTTCAGCATTTTAAAGGCCGTGTAGAGCAGGAATACCCCGAAAACGTAAATAATCCATTCGAATTTATTGATCAATGCGACCCCGAAGAGAATCATCAGCCCCCTAAAGACAATGGCACCCAGAATGCCCCAAAATAAGATACGATGCTGGAAAATTGGGGGAATCTGGAAGGAAGAAAAAATGACAGCGATCACAAAAACATTATCGATGCTCAGCGATAGTTCGATCAAATATCCGGTGAGGTATTTGATAACGGCGTAATTAGGGGAGAGGTCCGTCGGATTTTCTACAAGTCCCGATGAAAAAAGCCAATATATTACGCCGCTAAAGGATAGGGCTACGGCTACCCAAACGGCCGTCCATATTCCGGCTTCCTTACTTCTGATAACATGTTCGTTCCTGTGGAACACGCCGAGGTCAAGCGCCAAGAAAATTACGACCAAAACGATAAATGATATCCACACCCACATAGCTGAAAATTAGGTGGCGAAGTTAGGACTTTGGAGGGAATATGGAATTTTTAAATGAGTAATTTGTGGTCGATAATAGCATAACGATCAAAAGTTCAACCGAAACGATTAAAAATAGGTTGGGTAACGTTACCCGTTCCGAAGCTTACACTTTATATTTAACGAGCAACTAAAAATTATTTGAAAATGAACAACGCCGAACACATGAACGAAACACGGCAACTGGCCTTGGACAAAATAGCCGACAACGAATACGAAATTTATGCTTTGTTGAAACAGCGGTACAGTCCCCGAATATTTGACGACAAAGAAATAACGACCCAGGATCTGAACCGCTTGTTTGAGGCCGTTCGATGGTCCGCCAGTGCTTCCAATTTACAGCCATGGCGTTTTATCTATGCCAGAAAAGGTTCCGACAGTTACGATAAAATCGTGGGATGTCTCAGCGGATTTAACCAAAAATGGGCCGCTGAGGCTCCCATCCTCATGTTGACTGCCTATTACGAGAAGAAGAAAAATGGGGATGAGAATTTTCATGCGCTCCACGATCTGGGACTTTCCCTTGGCAATATGACCGTACAGGCACAGTACATGGGAATCGCACTACACCACATGGCGGGAGTGGACTGGAAAAAGGCAAAGGAGGTTTTTGAGATTCCCGATGGTTACCACGTATCGACCGCTATTGCGCTGGGGTATTACGGCGGAAATCTCGATTCGCTTCCCGAAGACCTTCAAAAGAAGGAAACGGCCGAACGCGAACGCAAGTCCCAAAACGACTTTGCTTTTGCCGACGTTTGGAAGTCCTCCGAAGAACACGAAAATGCGAATAGTTCTAAAGAAGATTAAATATTATGAAGACAAGAGTTCCACTAATAATTTTATTACTTTTCATGGTAGTCGGAATCCGTGGGCAAGACGCTTATGTACAAAATAATGAAAGCCAGTCCACCGAGGAAAAGGCCAAGGTGTTAACCGAAGATTATCAGCCTGAATTGGTAATGACCGGATCCCAGACCCGGCTATTCGAAAGAAAACTGGGCGAATTTCTTATCCGCGCCGAGAAAATCAAGAAAATGGATATTCCCGCCAGGGACCGATTGCACCTACTTCGGCAATTGTCGGCGCAGGAAAATGAGGAGATGGCCAACATTTTAACCCGCCCACAAGTAAAACGGTATATGAAAATAAAACCCAAATTACAACCCGTTGCTATGGTAGTGGATTCGATCGAAAACGAAAAATAGTGATAAAACCGAAGCAAAAAGCACCCGAACTCGATCTGGATTTGATCAATGATACACATTGGAGATTGGCTTCGCAACAGAGCGATTCGTTCACCATGTTGGTCTTCTATCGCGGGCTTCATTGTCCGAAATGCAAGAAACAGTTGGAATCGCTTGCCGATAAATTGGAAGATTTTAGCCAACGGGGGGTGCATGTGATTGCCATCAGCTGTAACAAAGAGGAACTTGCCAAAAAAACGGCCGAGGAATGGGATGTTTCTGAATTGCCTATTGGCTACAATTTATCCATAGAGAAAGCAAGGGAATGGGGCTTGTTCATATCGGAAGCCATTTCGGACAAAGAACCCGAACGGTTTTCCGAACCAGGCATTTTTTTGATACATCCCGATAAAACACTTTATTCGGCCGTGATTCAGACCATGCCTTTCGCCCGACCGAAATGGGACGATATGCTGCAGGCCATCGATTTTATAAAGAAGAAGGACTATCCGGCACGGGGAGGGGCCTAGCAGGTTGAGGGTATTCCTTCGGTGAGGCCTGATCATGAACAGTAAACATAAAAATTTAAACAACAAATATTCCTGACCCATAGTTCATGCTGAGCGTAAACGAAGGGCAGGAAAAATAATTAAATCAGAAATAGTATGACAATAGGAATAATAGGAAGCGGAAATATTGGAGGAACATTAGGAAAACATTGGGCCAAGGCGGGGCATACGGTATTATTCAGTAGCCGACATCCGGAAGAACTCAATGATTTGGTCCGGGAAAGCGAAGGAGATGCCAAAGCCGTGTCGGTCACCGAGGCCTTTGAGGCGAAAGCGGATGTTTACCTTTTGGCGATTCCCTTCAAGGAAATCGATAAAACGGCAGAGCTCTATGCCGGCGAATACGGGGGAAAGGTGATCATTGATGCCACGAATCCCTATCCCGAACGTGATGGTGAAATGGCGCAAGAGGTGCGGGACGATAATCGGAATGCCTCGGAATATACTGCGCTGAAATTTTCAACGGCTTTTACCGCCAAGGCATTTAATACCATTTATGCCAAGGATTTGAAAGAACGGGCTTTCGATTCACAAAATCCAATGGCCATTCCATTCGCGGCGCAGGACGACAAAAGTAGAAAAACAACGGAAAAATTGATTTCCGATATCGGTTTCGTTCCGATTTATGTTGGTGATTTAGGAGCCACTAACGCCATGGAAGTTGATAATAAAGTTTATGGGGTGAGTACTGATCAACAGGAACTTCGCTCCATGTTGAACATGCCGTAAATTCTGTTTTATCAGTTTAATACGCCCATCCCTATCGGAGAGCTAAAATAATCGGTAGGGAAGGTATCGATCTGTTCGTTGCGAATGGAATTTCCATGGGAAATACTCAGACCATCTACTGGAGTAACCCACAGGGTATCACCGAGATGGCTCAGAACCCTATTGATGATTTGCAGGCTACATCTGTCATTCAGATAGCTAAATGTCTGCTAGCCTAGATGTGAAGCTGTAAATAAGCATTAGTTGACTCTTGTTGGTCGCTATGACGCTCACATCTTGAATTTAGTGGGATTTCATTTTCTCCTTGCGTTTTCTCAGTTGCCGATCCAAATCATTCACCGATTCCTTGATTGACGCTTCAAAGCTATCATGGCTTGACTCGGCAAAAAGCCTGGGGCCCGGTGCACTGATACGAATATTACAAATCATTCCCGTTTCATCGGAAGAGGTATTTTCGGTCTTAAAAAAGACGTCGGCCCGAATGATAAAATCGTATTTATCGACTAGTTTATTAATTTTCTCAGTAGCCAGATCTTCTAAGCGTTGGACTGGCATTTACGTTGTTGTATTCGAAATTTATATCCATAGAAGCAAGGTATCACAATCTTGGGAACAGTATGAGTGCAAACACGGTTTTTTTTAACTTGGAGCGTAGAGTTGCTTTTAACAGGGCCTTATTAAGGCAAAGCAAAGAAAACTTAAACGTACTGTTAAAGTAAGAATTATCGAGATTTTAAACGTCTAATGGATTACTTTTTTACGTAACTTAGAGAACCAATAAATACTAGATGATATAGATCCTTGCTAAATGAACATAATTTCACAACCTAATTCCGTATCCTATGAAAACTGTAAAAGAACATCGTTCTGGCATCCTTGAAACTGAAAAGAACGCTTTGGTTTTGCGACTGGAGCTGAATCAGAAATATGTTGACCGCCTTCGTGAACAATTGAGTTCGTACCGTTATGAACCAAATACTTATAGTCTTTTTGAGCGGATGGAGAGCTTGCGGAACGGATTGGACAACTTGACCAGGACCAATTCGGAAATCATTATGTCATTAAAAGAAAAAAGAAAATGGGTGGATTCCTACGTGGAAAGTGGCAAACGGCAGTTTACCGAATTTAATCTTTTGCGCAGAAGTGTCGAAGAATACATTCAACGTGCGGTAGGAACTTCAATGAATCTGGAACAGCAAATTTCGTAAATCAAGTTATGGAGGACAGAAAGAAGCATGCTTATTTTCAGGACAAATACCGACGATCTTCCAACATTGGAAAAACGGATGTGGGGAAAGAGATCAGTCCCAACGAAGATGGCACAATTGACTTAGGGCAAGAAGAACCTAAGGACAAAAACGAAATACGGAATACCGTCGATAATCTTGTAAAGGACTCCAAGAAATCAGAGTAGGGTTTTCTTGATTTAATGCAGTTACATTTTGTCCTGGGCAGTGGTCAGGAAGGATAGTACGTGTTAGAGGAGGCATTAAACTCTTTTAGATTATTCATTTTCTATTTTACATAATATAAATTATGAATCAAATAATTCATAATTAGCCGTTATGTAAAATTGCGATAAGTTATAATCAATTCCACGGAATTCCCAGCCTGCTGGCATGCATGATGAATTTTTCACTGACATTTAAATCAGAATTCGCTATTTTGTATCTATCTTAAAATTAATGCGGTAATCCTTCTGCTCGTTAACAATTTTGACGGTATTCCCCAGATTTTCATCGAACAGCCGATTTAAATTATTACCAGCAAAATCCTCAAGTTTTGGATTCACCACAATTTCGTAATTGCCTTTTTTCCAACTGCTTGACGGCGTGAAACGTAGTATCGTTCCCCATTTGTTCAGCTTCCAATCTCCTGGAATAGGTTTGCCGTTTGAACCGCGAATGCCAATATTTTCCTGCGCCAGCTCATGGTCCAAGGGTTCGTCAAAGTGAATTGCCAGAGCTTTTTCGCCGTTGGGGTCCGGCGCATCTACCTTCCAATTTTCTACATCCGGCTTAAAGGTATCGGGAGCGGTGACCATCCATTGCTTACGGTACGTCTCGGTTAATTCTTGCCCTGCGGCCGTTTTCCATGCTTTATCCACCGTGATGGTATAGGCATTCCCTTTTTTTAGAGGAAGACCTTGTTCCCGATTGGGAATCAAATCGGTCTTAATCCGCCCGGGGTCTAGCCATAGGGTCAGACGGTCATGTTGCCTGTTCCAAAGTTCGGTTTCCAAGGCTAAAAAAATGGATTCTTCTTTTTCCTCGGTTGTATTGTACACCGTTATAAAGTCCAATGCATTGCCTACATGCTGCATGGGCTGTGAGAATTGTACATAGATTTTAAGCAGATTCTCAGGAACGCTGTCCTGCGCAGGATAGATTCCCGTGATTTCAGGTGGTGTTGATATTGTTGTGGACGGAATTGAAAAATCGGCCAGCGTCTGCCCTGCCTCCCTGACCTCATAGACCTGATTAGGCTCAAACGGAACCGCTGGCCTGAAGCGTAATTTTTCTTTCGTGTTGTCAAATCGCCCAAGTAAGGCTGTTTCCGTCTCCCCTTTCAAATAAATACCGAGGCCATCGGAGTTTCCGGCATACTCCATTTGGACACTTACTGCCTTTTCGTTTTTATAGATCACCTGAAGGGCATCAAGGCTTCCTTGCTGCCGACATCCATAAAAAATCGACATGCCTACATAAAAAAAGATCAGGATAATCCTGACCTTTTTTATGCCGTACCACGTGAAATTGGGTATGCTCAAAAGGTTTGCGATCTTTTCATTACATTCTTTCCGTAGACCTGCTCTGTAATACCATATCGCCACTCGATGTGCGTTGTAGATATACGACCTGATCAGTGCCCAAATTATCCATCTGTAAAATGTTCACCATAGGCAGGGAAATATAATCAACTCCCTTTGCCGCGGCCCATTCCTCCACAGGTTCGGTCATTGACTCTTTTGTATTGGCAATATCCTTATGGTCTATTTTCATCACCGGACGATTAGTATTGGACATCAAAAAGTACTTTTTGCCTTCCTTTTCATAGGAAATCATATCCAAAGGGGAATTTCCAGAACCTAGTTCGGCGACTGTTCTTCCCTTGGTATGCTCACCGTTCTTCAGTTCATCCATCGGAAACAAGACTAAGGGCGTACACGTATAACTGGCCATTAAATAGTCTTTGCCTTCCATGGTAATGACATCGAACGTCTTGATCGGCGATTGGGTTTCATACTGCCCGTGAGCGGCATGGTAAATTTCTAAAGACGCATAGTCTTGGGTGTCAGAAAACGGAAAAGGAATGCTTCTAAAAGTGGACCCGAATTCTTTATTGGAGAGACCACTGACCAAAACCTTGCCATTGTGGTATTTCAAATCGGAGATCGCCCAAACTCTCAGGGGGCGTTCGCGTCGGTCTTTGGCATCCTTCTCCACCGCATTAGTCAGAGCTATCTTTGAAAAGTTCATTTGATCTAAAGGAACGTTCTCAAGAGTTTCTCCATTCAATTGCATGAGAATCGGGGTACCGTTCATAGTGCTTACCGCAAAATATGGGGTCTTTGTCAATGGATTTACCGCCATATCGTTTATTTCAATTTTATCTGTCGTGGTGCCCAAGGCGGAAGCAACTTTAGTATCAAAGGCCTTTATATCGACCTCAGCTTTCGATGCTTCGGATTTCGCATCTCCTAAATCTACAGCATAGACGGTAGCATTTTTCGAATCGCCCAAAAACAATATTCCCTCGGGTCCGAAGGTCAGTTGGTTAATCGAGGCGATTTCTGGATTGCCATAGGTAAAATTCGATGTCAGATCGGAATCGGATGTTGGAAGTATAGTTGCCGATACGGTCAAAAGAACGATGCCAAATAAGGCGAGAATGGGTAGAATCTTTTTCATTTTTTAATGGAATTTCTGTTCCCCTTCAAAATATAAAATTCCCTTCTACGTCTGTTCATAAACGGGTTTAATTAACTCTAATTTAACAAGTTAGAATCGCGCTCTTCCCTCCTACCGGCTTTTTATCTCAATAAGCGATATTGGAAAAACCACCCATATGCACCCCCAATACAAGTTGTGAGAATTGCTTGTAATTTTCACAGATTGCAGAACATTCCTGAAAACCGGAAGAATCTATACATTGTCCGGAATAGACACAGGTATTTAATAGTTCTATCATGGCCTGGGTATTATTAAGGTTTACGACGGCCATTCCCAAATAGGTGTTTTGCACCCCGATATGGGTTTCAAAAAGATAGGTTCTCGGTCCATAATTCCCAAAATTATCTTGGCCATATCCATAAAAGGCCTTTCTGTTTACCATGATACCATTGGGTTTGGAGATGGGAGTGCGATAACTATAGTTAAAATCCTGTTGGTATTGTAAATTCATGTTGGAGTAGCTTATTATACTATTCTCAAATTGCACGGATGGATTTTGAAAACGGGTCCAATCCGAAGTAGAACCTGAGACTTTTGAGGGCCAGGCAATATAGGCAAGATCACTATGGGGAGACCTTCCCACCAACAATCCATTTTGTTGCTGCAATACCATTCCCTCGGGCAAACAAATGGTAGCCCCTGTAGCGACATCCATATAGATATCATAGGTAAAGGAAAGATAGTCCACATTGTTGGTCATCGAAAAGGAGTTTATCAATTGCTGTAAGCCTAAGGGGTCATCTACCGTAGCTTGCATTTCTTCAATGGTACGGGTCTTGATCTTAATAAACTTAAAACTTTCAAAAGGGATATAATCCACATCCGAATCCTGGAGATTCTCACTGGAGAATTTTACTTTTTCCGCTTGAACACTGCATAAACCAGTGGTAAAAACATCGTCGGAAGTGCTTAAGTTCGACAGATTCAGGGCCGCAATGCCCCAGCTGATGGATTGTGCCCCATTTTCAAGCCCTCCATCCGCTATACCTACCAAGGCCCCCGAACTGTCCACTATAGGCGCCCCTGAAAACCCAGGAAGTAGGGATCCATCAAAATAAAGGATATCAATTTCCGGGTCGGGACTTTTACAGGTATTTAATTCCGTCCGCAAGCTGGTGGACAGTAGCCCTTTGAGCTTGCCATTGCTATTATAGCCCAATCGAAGGGACCGATCGATAATATTGGAAAGGTTTCCTTTACCATTATAGCCCAACACGTAGAGATTGCTGTTCACCCCGGGGATGGCATCGGCCGTACGCAATACGGGTAAGTCCACTGCCGATTCCAGTTCCAGTAAGGCCAGATCAAACCTCTTTAATACTTTTAAGACTCGAGCGGACTTCACCTGATCAACCAGGGTAATGGTGATATTATCCTTGTTTTCTATGGAGTGTAGTGTAGTAACGACCCAATGGGCCTTATTCCACAAAAAACCGGTACCGACCTTATTTCCGCTTTCCACTTTTACCGTTGACCTACGTAAAGTATGTACCGTACTACCGGAAGGTTGTGCTATACAAGGAGCACCATGGATAAGAAAGGATAGCGTAATAATTCCGTAAAGACTGGCGATTTTATTCATCGCAAAGTCCTTTTAGTAGTTCCAGCATCCTTAACTGCTCACTTTCGGAAGTGCTGGACTGTTTGATATGGGCAACCCCCTTACTCCAAATGCCACCCATTCTGTCATAGGCATCCAGCTTGTTCGCTAAACTATAGCCTTCGTACCCTTCCAGTTTATCGCAATCGCTTTGGGAGGTTTCAGCAGCGTAAAGAACCGTCCTGCCCGATTTGCGGTCCTTGATCGTATCGATTTTCTGTCCTTCCGGTACAAAGGCAAAACGGTCATAGATATAGTAGGTCTTTGCTTCCTCTTTGGTAAAAATACTGTCCTTCATCCATTCGGATACTTCCGCCGAGGGAGAAGGTACAAAGGCATCGGTTACCCTTAAATACAGTCCCAAAAGAATCCCGATAACACAAAAAAGACCGAAAGCACCGATTCGAAGTGCTTTGCTCTCTGAAGTGCCCTCTTCCTTTGCTCCCATATAGGCGAGTAAAATGGTGGCCAGGGTGCCAATGAGTATGCCTACCACCCCTAAGGTGGTCATTCCGATAAGAAAACCGATAAGCAAACCTACTCCGACTACCTCCAAAAAATGCACTATAATTTCTCATAAGCCGTTTTTTTAACTAAGTACCTCTTGCAAAAAAGAAAGGGAGATGGCGCGGAACGGCCAGAGGGGGAAATCCAGATTTTGTTCATGTTGGTATGGGTTGGTCGGCAATTACACAGATTAGATTAATAAACAAATCGGTACATCCAGTTCATGAAAATACTCCGGGGGACGGGTATTTTCAAAAACCCTTTTATCGGGGCAACATCGCAGGAAGCAAGTGCGTTTGGGATATTTAAATATATAAAATATTATCAAGAAATCAATTTTTGTTTTTGCGGTTTTCTGGGAATATATAGTTAAGTGGGGCCATTATGTAGGCAGTTGATTAGCGTTTGAGGCTTAGTACCTCTCCTTCAGTGATATTAACTATCATATAGGTCGAATTACCAAAAGAGGTCCAAATTATCGGAACATGAAAATAAATATGATTTTTCATCTGGATCAAGTCAGGGTATGAAAAAGGCCATTGCGGTAGTGCAATGGCCTAAATCTCTTATTTAGTGATGTGCTTTCTATTCAGGCATAATCACCGCATCGATAGCATGAATTACCCCATTGGAAGCCTCGACATCAGCCATAACAACCGTAGAAACGCCTCCTTTGGCATCTGTCAAGGTTACCTTACCATCTTTCAAGCTAAGATCGATGCTTCCACCTTGCACAGTGGGTACCGTAAATTTCCCATCATTGCCCTTGATGGCTTCAATGACGGCTGCAGCGTCATATTTTCCCGCTACCACATGGTAGGTTAAAATTTGGGTCAGGGACTCCTTGCTTTTCGGCATCAATAGACTTTCTACGGTGCCATCAGGTAATTTTGCAAAAGCATCATTCGTAGGAGCAAAAACCGTAAAGGGGCCTTCGCTACTAAGCGTCCCTACCAGCTCTGCTGCTTTAACAGCCGCTACCAAGGTGGAAAAGTCGTCATTGCCAGCTGCAACCTCAACAATATTGGGCATTTGCTTCCTCATTGACGGCCACTGCCATGTTTTGCGCTATTGGCTCTTCCTTCATTTCTTTTTTGTTTTCGCCACAGGCCATCAAA
This sequence comes from uncultured Flavobacteriaceae bacterium, assembly GCA_963764285.1. Classification (GTDB taxonomy): domain Bacteria; phylum Bacteroidota; class Bacteroidia; order Flavobacteriales; family Flavobacteriaceae; genus Pricia. The sequence goes on along the minus strand of CAVXSA010000017.1, from coordinate 14,514 downwards.
AATAATCCCGAAAAAGCGAAAAGACTCAGTGCTTTAAATGTTCTCATAATAGTATAGTTTTAAATTCCATCAAATATACTCTAAATTTTCGTTTGTTTAATATATTTAATAAATAATTAAACAAAAATAAAAATATTTTTGTGGATAAAATACTTTAAACTCCTTTGCTAAGCATAAAATCAACCCAATTTCGGGCTCTCTCATTTTGATTACCACCTACACATAACCATTGCGTGATGGTTTGTCTTTTACGTTAATATTATCGGCACATCCCGAATGCCTAGTGGTAAATAATTAATGGATTTGGTTTATGCCTTTCAGTGGTGTCTTATACTTATTCTGGAGTAATTGATGAAATTCCGAGGGAAAGACTTATTCAATAATTGTTCAATGAAGTTTAGGAAATGTACAACATAATTTATCAAACCCATAAAAGACCAGTAGATTTTTAACTGTAATCCGGCTAGGGTTAAAAATTTTGGTATGATTTTATCCACGCGGTCATTTCCCTCCAGCAATTCGGCCCAGTAGCCGGAAAGATGTCGGCAGGCTGGTATCGAAAAAGCTATTCCTTCACAAACACCAAACAATGCTGCCAGGGTAAATTTCCGATATTCCGTTCCAGCTTCATTCCGGCGGCTTTCATTTCCTTGACGGCCTGTCTTTCGGTCATTTTATGTAGTTTTTTGATGGGAACGCTGGCATCCTCTCCTCGGTATTCGATCAGGTATAGTTTCCCATCTGCCCGCAATGCTTTTTTTACCGTGGCGATCATTTCGATGGGATAATTGAACTCGTGGTACACATCGACCATTAGCACCTTATCCACTGAGTTTTCCGGCAGGTTTACGCTTTTTTCGCTTCCTTTTACGATTACTATGTTTTTGCTATCGCCGTTTGCCTTTTTTTTGCGGAGAGCGGCCAGCATTTCTTCTTGGATATCCACGGCATAGACAAGTCCTTCGTGGGCCATCGTTGCCATTTTGAATACGTGATAGCCTGATCCAGCCCCGATGTCGGCTATGGTATCCCCGGCTTCAATCGCCATATCAAGCAGCAGTTTAGAGGTGTTTTCTTCTTCCTCGCGGTTGGAACGCTCCAACCACTGCATCCCCTGAAAGCCCATAACATGGGCAATCTCTCTGCCCATATACCATTTGCCGATACCGTTGGGGTCTCCTTTCCTATACGTATAGTTTTCATTATGATTGCTATCCTGTCCCGTACATTGGGAGAATGACACCAAGGCAACGAGGAAGTATAGAAAGCGCAGTTTGATATGCCAATAATCGGTCATCACTATACGGTTATAGACGCTCCAATATCCAACAGGATCAATTCTTTTCCGGCCTTATCAAAGGTCGCTCGGGCGGCATCGTGATCTATATTGGTAAACGGAAGTACATCATAGTGAACGCCCAGCACCCGATCACATTCCACAAAATTGCTCGCCGTGACCGCATCGTCAGCTCCCATCGTAACCACATCGCCTATGGGAAGCACCGCCAAATCGATCTTGGCCCATTGGGGAATCAACTTCATGTCCATCGTAAGGGCGGTGTCACCGGATACATAAACGTTCTTTTCCTTACCCATAAAAATAAAACCTCCTGGATTGCCCCCATAACTGCCATCTGGAAAGCTACTGGGGTGTATGGCATTAACACATCTCACCTTTCCGAAGTCGAAGTTTCGCATGCCGCCCGTGTTCAAGGGCATGGCTTCAAGGCCTTTCTCGTTATAATGCTGGGAAATTTCAAAATTGCAGACAATTTTCGCTCCCGTATTTTTGGCGATAGCCTCCGCATCGAGCGTATGATCAGAATGGGCATGGGTCAGGAAGATATAATCCGCCTTGAGATCCATAATGTCCACTTTGTTCTTTGAGAGTTCGTTTTCGGTAATGAAGGGATCCACAATAATGTGCTTCCCCCCCATTTCTATGGATAGACTGTTCTGTCCGTAGTAGGTAATTTTCATTTTCGTTTTTTTTAAATTCCCTATAAGGTACGAACCCCGGCTGTCTTTAAAGTTAATAAATCGTAAAAAAAAGGGAATCAGTCTTCTCGAAAGGCATCCTGTTGCATCAGGACCTCCCCGAACGAGATTTCTTCTGCCGCCAATACCATTATGGTCGTGGGAAGTGGACGGATACGTTCCTGAAGCGAACTATAGTAGTCGATAAAATCCTTTCCCGGCAGGGCCATCCCCATAAATATAAGATCGGCCTCGGAGGAGGATTCGTGCAAAACGGAATCAAAGGAACGTCCGTTGGAAATGATCACTTCAAGGGCCGCCCCGGTCCGTAATTTTTTGATGACCGCCGATAGATTTCTTTTTGCATCCTTAGCGGCCTTTTCATTGGGCACCATCATTTTTATACTCACTTTGGCATCGTACCATGCCAGACTGCTTTGCATCAGGTAGGCCAATAGCATAAGAAGTCCACCATTACCCTTGAGTCCGCCCCACCAAAGGTCGATACGTTCCCGCTTGCCAAATCCCTTGTCCTCGTTATCGTGCACGATGACCACATTGCGTTTCAGCTTATGGAAGTGGGCGATCATATTGCAATATTCCTGTCTGATAGCCTCGTTTTCGCTATCGCCCAAGATGATGGTATTGGGCACAATGCTTCCCAGGCCGTAGGATTTTACAAAATCCTCCGCGCCCTTGAACGGATCGGGGGCCGAAATGACCCGGGCGAATCCCCGTGCACTCCGCTTCGCCAAAAAATCCTGAATGTTCATTTCCATTCTTTTTCGGCGGTCATTGTCCAGATGGTTTCCTGTGAGGACGGTGGCCACGGTCAAAATTCCGCGATTATGGGTAATAGAGGAAGCGAAGTCGATCAAATGCCAGCGTTTGGTGGGCGCCCCAGAAAGTACCAGGGGATTGGGCCGCCAGGTCTTGGATTCGTTCTCTTGGCTAAGACTCAGAAGCCCGGCGCGGATTACGGCCATCCAAAGTCCCCGGCGTACATCGCCCCAAGCGGTTTTCATTTCCCGGCTTTGCAGCCAGAAAAAAACGACCAGTATAAAAACGAAGGCCAGTGCCGTCGCGAGCGCATTGATTAAAAACATTACCGCAATACAGCCTAAGGTGCCCAGCAGAGAAAATAGCCAGTGTACCTTGAACGAAGGCCGAAAAGAGGGACTATCGAGTACGCCTTCTATACCCGCGGCGGCATTCAAAACACCGTAGGTGGTCAAGAAGAACATGGTCAGCACGGGGGCGATAATATTCAGGTTGCCCATATAGACCGCAATCAATGATATGGCCAAGGTGAATACCGTGCCAAATCGGGGCGCATCGTCCTTGCCGGATCCGCGTCCCAGCCAGCCCAATGACCGGGGGAGCACCCTATCGCGTGCCAAAGCCTGAAGTACCCGGGGCGCCCCCAGAATACTACCTACCGCACTGGACAGGGTAGCGCCCCAGACCCCAATCAGGATCGCATCGCCCCAATACGCCATTTTCCGCATAATCAATGGGTCGTCAATTAAGGTCAGGGCATTGGCGCGATTGGCTAGAACAATAGGTAAAATCATGTAAATAACATAACCGACCCCAACGGCGGCAAAGGTGCCTCGCGGAATGGATACGGAAGGATTTTTTAAATCGCCCGACATGTTTATTCCGGACATGATACCGGTAACAGCGGGAAAAAATACGGCAAAAACCACCCAGAAATCCTCCGAATTGCGGTCGGTCGCGCCCCACATCTCAATGTGGGTTTCTTCGATGGGACTACCAAAAAAGAGGGATAGCAAGGAGAGCACAATCCCGAACATGATAAAATATTGGGCCCGGATCGCTACCTTGGCCGATATGGTGGCCAAGGTGGCAACCCCTAAAGTGGTGATTAATCCTACCGTCTTAAAATCAAGGGAGGGAAACACACTCACCACGCTTTCCGCAAAACCTACGGTATATAGGGCCACCGAAAGGGCCAGTGCGATATACAAGGGTATGCCGATCGCCCCGCCAATCTCGATGCCCAGCGAACGGCTGATCATATAGTAAGCTCCGCCCGTTCTCACTTGTTGGTCCGTTGCTATGGCCGCAATGGAAAGTGCCGTTAAAAAGGTGATTGCCGTAGCCAAGGTCACAATAATAAGGGTCCCCATAAAGCCTACGTTACCGACCACCCAACCAAATCGGAGGTACATGATAACCCCAAGAATGGTAAGCAGGGAGGGAGTAAAAACACCTCCGAATGTACCCAGACCGGTCTTGACGGAGCGAACTACCTGTTCCTTTTCCGGTACTTTGCTGCGAAAGGGATTTTTCATCTACTATATGTTGTTGGTCCAGTTCGGAAAATAAATAGCATCAAGTTAGGGATAATAAAAAAAACCTCCACATGGGAAGGCTTTTTTCATCAAAAAAATGCTCTTTTCCTTTCCGGAAAGTAGGTTTGCGTGCCTCTTTACCGTGTCGGAAAGATTGGTACATGTTAGAGGACTTTATTCCCCATAGTTTCTGTTTAGTCTCAATTCTTCAACGACGCCATATCGATGACAAAGCGGTACTTCACGTCGGAATCCATCACGCGCTGGTAAGCCTCATTGATATCCTTGATGTCGATAAGCTCTATGTCGGATACGATATTATGCTCCCCACAGAAATCTAGCATTTCCTGAGTCTCCTTGATGCCCCCGATGAGGGAACCTGCTACGCGCTTTCTGCCCATAATCAATCCGCCGCCGTTAAACGGTTCCAGCGGTTCTACGGAGCCGACGAGCACCATGGTGGCGTCCCTTTTCAACAAATTGATGTAAGGATCCATCTTATGGCCTACCGGAATGGTGTTCAGAATAAAGTCAAAACTTCCCGCATGTTCCTTCATGGCATCCTCATCCTTGGAAATCAATACCTCATGGGCTCCTAATCGCTCGGCATCCTCGGCTTTTTCTGGCGAGGTGGTGATCATTACTACATGTGCGCCCATGGCATTCGCGATTTTTACGCCCATGTGGCCGAGACCACCAAGTCCAATGACTCCTACTTTGTCCCCTTTCTTTACCTTCCAGGTATGTAAGGGCGAAAAGGTCGTAATGCCCGCGCACAACAAAGGTGCAGCAGCCTTTTCGTCTATATTTTCGGGAATTCGCAGTACGAATTCCTTATCCACTACGATGTGTGTGGTATAGCCGCCATGTGTATGGTCGTTCATATATTTGTCATCACTACCGTAGGTCATTGTAGCGCCGTTTTCACAGAACTGTTCCAAATCCTCTTTGCAGGATTCGCACGTCTGACACGAGTCCACCATACAGCCGACCCCTACTGTATCTCCTTCCTTAAAATTGGAAACATTGTCGCCGACCGAAACAACATGCCCGATAATCTCGTGACCCGGAATCATAGGATACACCCCGTTGCCCCAGTCATTATGGACAGTGTGAATGTCGCTGTGGCAGACTCCACAGTAGGTAATCTCGATTTCGACGTCGTCTTTTTGAAGGTCACGACGCTTTATTTTCATGGGTTCAAGATCCGCGGTGGAATCTTTCGCACCGTATGCATTTACTTCTCTCATATAAATTTCTTGTTTTAATATAGGGTTATTAGGCGTTTAATTTAGCATCCAAGGTTATTTCGGTATCCAACAATTTAGAAACGGGACATACCTCTTTGGCCTTATTCGCGATTTTCACGAACTCGTCTTCCTTGATATTGGGGACCTTTCCGGATACACTAAGGGCTATTTTTACAATTTCCTTATCTTTGAAAGTGACTTTGGCCTCGGTATGTAGATGATCGGGGGTATAGTCCTTCTCGCCCAGTAGACCACTGAGTTGCATGGTGAAGCAAGCTGCATGCGCCGCACCGATGAGCTCTTCGGGATTGGTACCGTTTTCGTCCTTGAACCTTGTGCCGAACGCATATTTAGCCTTGTCCAAGGCACCACTGCCGGTAGTAATATTTCCTTTTCCTTCTTTTATGCTTCCTTTCCAGTTGGCGGAAGCGTTTCTTGTAAAATTCATAGGGTTCGATTTAGAGATTAATAACAGTATATTTTGGCGGTTGCCTTTTAGAGTGCTTTAAGACCCGCCTCCGCAACAGTATGGTCGTTTTCGACGGTACTGCCGCTGACCCCGATGGCACCTATAATATGGCCATCTTCGTTTTCAATGGGGATACCTCCCGGAAAGGAAATCAATCCATCGTTGGAATGCTCTATGTTAAATAGGGATTTCCCCGGTTGGGACAATTTTCCGATTTCGCCTGAAGGCATATCAAAATACCGTGCGGTTTTCGCCTTTTTTACGGCGATATCGATAGAACCCAACCAAGCACCGTCCTGCTTTACGAAAGCGACTAGATGGGCGCCGGAATCAACTATGGCAATGTTCATCTTCACGTCCATTTCTTCCGCTTTTTTCTTGGCGGCCTGTATGGCTTTTTCTGCTTTTTCTAATGTGATGTTCATAAGGTCTCTTATCACTTTTTAATTAATTTTTCCTTTGAATAAATTTTTAGGTCTTTGGAATCAACTCCCGTGTCTTCGCTTCATAATCTATATAACCTTCTTTACCGGGCGTATAAAAAGTGTTCTTGTCCCAATCCGAAACGGGCACGTTTTCCTTAAACCGTTCGGGTAAGTCGGGATTGGAAACATATAGTTTAGCAAAGGATACCAGATCGGCATGGCCTTCACTTATCACCTTATTTCCCTTTTCTTGGTCATATCCCCCGTTAATCATCAGGGTTCCTTTGTATTTGGGACGATAGTACTTAGCAATATCCGTAACGGCGTAATCCAAATCCGAGACATCGCTAAAAGGTTGGGACAGATGGATGTATGCCAGATTATATTCCCTGTCTAACCGCTCGATGATATAATCGAATGTAGGGATGGTTTCCTCGTCCATCGTCATGCCGAAGACATTATGAAGCGATGGATTGAACCGCGCCCCTACCCTATTTTCAGGTATGACCGCTTTGATGCCATCCAATACCTCAAAAAAGAAACGAGCGCGGTTTTCCTTGCTTCCGCCATACCTATCCTCTCGATGATTACTCGTACCATTAAAGAATTGATGGAAGAGATAGCCATTCGAAGAGTGAATCTCTACGCCATCGAATCCCGCTTCGACGGCATTTTTGGCTGCTTGGATGAAGTCGTTTTGCGTAATCTTAATTTCTTCGAGGCTCATGGCCTTTGGAGTTACCGTCTTCTTTTGACCGTCGGGGGTAAAAACCTCCATATTGGCATTGATGGCGGATGGTGCCCATGGCAGCTCCCCGTCGTGGAAATCCGGATGGGAAATGCGGCCCACGTGCCACAATTGGGCAAAAATACGACCGCCGGCCTTGTGTACCGATTCGGTCACTTTTTTCCATCCCTCAATCTGCGCCTTGTTGTGCATTCCTGCCGTATTGATATAGCCGACCGCCCGTTTTGAAACTTGTGAGCCTTCCGTTATGATCAGACCTGCGGTCGCCCGCTGTGTATAGTACGGTACGTGCAGATCTTCGGTCGGTGCGTTTTCATCGTTTACGGCACGGCTACGGGTCATCGGGGCCATGATTATGCGGTTCGGTAATTCAAGGTCGCCCATCGTATAGGGCTTTAAAAGGGATTGTTCGTTCATGGAATAAAGTAGTTATTAAAAAGATTAATCGATTTTTGTATTCCTCCAAGGAATAACAGGCAATTCTTATTAGTACTTGGCCGAAAGAATCGTGATTTTCTTGACTAGGATTGTAATATACGTTCCCTTTCTGCCAATACACTTGAGGTAGGTTAGGCAACTAGGTTAAAAAGTGTTAAGAAACCACCTCTAATCTCCTACGGATACGGCTAAGACTTTCGGGCTTGATACCCAGATAATTTGCAATATGGTAATTGGTCACCCGGTTCGCGATACTGGGATAGCGGATACAGAAATCAACATAGCGTTCGGTGGCGTCCTTTTCTAGGGATGATAAAATGCGCTTGCGCAAGGCTACAAAAGTACGGGTGGTCTTTATTCTAAAAAAGCGTTCGAATTTTGGTATCCGATGGTAGAGAGTTTCCAGGCTATCGCCATGTATTCCCAAAAGCAAAGAATTTTCTATGGCCTCAACATAGAGTTTAGCAGGTCTATTGCCAAAAAAAGCCTCGAAATCGCTGATCCACCAATCCTCAATGGCGAATTGTATGATGTGTTTTTCTCCGGAGGCATCCAAATAATAAGCCTTTAAACAACCCTTTACCACATAAAATTCCTGATCTACCGTATCACCAGGTCGGATAAGCAACTGCTTTTTTGAAATTTCTGTTGGGGAAAGAATACTTTGGAATTCTTCCATTTCTTCATCTGGAAATATCGATGACTTTCAAGATGTGCTCCTTAATAGTAGGGTATTTATCCATTTTCGTATCGAATATCGTCACTCCTCCGCATTATCCAAAGCCGACACGTGACCACTGTAGCGAATGGGAAACCGCTGCGAACTGTTTACGTTGATCATGCTGCTCAAATTCGGGAACAAGACAATGTTTACATTGAACGTTTCCGAATCATCCCTCATCTTGAACTGGATGTCGTAACGGTGCTTCTCGTCATCTTTATTGATCTTCATGTCTTGGGGCACCCCTTCAAATTTAATCCCCGGGCCATCATTGTCGTAACCTCCGCCCATTTGTCGCTCTCCAAAATACGGCAGATAGACCGCTACACTGTCCCCCATTACTTTTAAGTAGTTGGGATTTCCGATAAGATTGATTTGGCTGGCAGAGCTGCCCGGCGGGAGTAGCCCTGCGTTCGAAATACTGTTCAGACTATTGGTCGCCATAGGCAAGGCTTGATCCGATTCGATCACGAAAGATTTATTGGCTACCAGTTCGTTCAACTGCTGCGCCCCTCCCTTGGTGGCCATAGGCTTGGTAGTATTACAAGATATTACAGCTCCCGCGAATAGGATAAGTAAAAGATGGGCAGGGTAGTTTAAATTTCTGCTGAATTTTAACATGATGAACAAATTAGTGACAAGCTTGCATACGCTGCTTGAAATTTTTCCCAAATTGATGTGGTCCTACGACAAACCTTCCAGAGCCTTATCGATAGAAACCTCTCCCGATACCACCTCAAATACGGCGTTATGGGCAGTGCCGTCATCTAAAGAAGCGACCAAAATCTGTGCAACATCTTCCCTGGGAATATCGCCATTCGATTCCAGCTCCTTGGCCAGTTTGATTTTTCCCGTGCCCTGGATCATTGTTGAGCGTTCCCGGCCTTACAATGGTATAAACGAGCTTACTCTTTTTCAGATGCTCGTCCGCATGGTGTTTCGCTTTTAGATATTCTTTCAACCGGTCCGCTTTTTCCGGATGTCCCGCTCCTATTGCGCTTAACATCACGAATTTTTTGACTCCCGATTTCCGGCTGGCATCAATCAGCCTTTTGGCACCTTCTTGATCCACTTCGACCACTTTCTTGCCCCCGGATCCCGCGGCAAAAATCACTTTGTCGATATCCTTTACCGCTTCGGATAGATTATTCTCAAGGTCGGCCACAACCGACTTCACATTCTGTTTATCAAAAAAGTCCACCTGATCCGGACTCCGGACCATGGCAATCGGCGTGAAATCGTCCTTTGTCTTTAAGATTTGTATTATTTTTTGACCTGTGGTGCCATGTGCACCTGCTACCAGTACGGTTTCCATAAAGTTATTCTATTTTCTTCAAAATTAAGGATATAAGGAATCAAAACATAGTGCAAACCAAGCTAAAATTGACTATAAAAAAATGAACTATGCCTTCATAAACAAAATGGAATCAAACTTTTTTAACGAGGTATTAATATCTTTGCCCACTTCAAACTAGTCTGGCCATGTCTTATACCAAAAAACGAGTTCTTTTTCTGCTTTTCTGCAGTTTCTATGCCTGCATGAGTGCCCAGCTCGTCAATATTGAGTCGAAACGAATGCAAAAAGATTCCGTTCGTTTTGCCCTTAAGAGCGATATTCTCTTCGATTATACCAATACTAACGGGGACTACATATTCGAAGTAAACTCGAATGTGACCACGCAGTTTAAATCAAAAGACCTGAAAAAAATCTTGTTTTTTATAGGCAGTTATGACTTGATTAGAAGTAAGGAACAAGATTTTCAGAATTCGTGGTTCTTTCACCTGCGCTATAACCGAAAACTTTCCAATTTATTCCGTTTGGAGGCCTTTATCCAGAACCAGAAGAATACCTTGCTAACGATTACTTCCAGAAACCTGGTCGGGGCCGGTATCCGATTAAAGGTGATTTCTACCGAGGCCACGAAAATGTATTTTGGAAATGCCTATATGTACGAAATCGAAAAAAGCGACCCAACGGACCAACATTTTTACAATCACCGGAACAGTAGTTATCTATCCCTGTCCTACGCATTTACAAAAGTTCATTTAGATCTTACCGGTACGGTGTATTTTCAGCCTTTGTACAAGGACATTGGAAATCACCGCATATTGAACCAAATTAAGGCCGAACTGCCTATAACCAAAGTCGTCAGCCTTTCGGCCCTCTACAACTATTTTTACAGTAGTTTCTCCACGGTTAGGGGTATCGATCGCTCCTCAAATTTGAGCCTGGGATTGACCTTTAATTTATAGCAATTTCAGACTACGTCCTCTTAGCATGTAACTATTTTTCCATTACCTTCGTGGTACGAATGCTTACCAAAGAAGAAATAGCAAAACTGGATCAAGACGGCTACTTGCCTCTGGGACGACTGTTGTCTCCCGCCCAAGTGCACAACGTCAATGCACGTATCGATCAACTGATTGAAGAGGAAGGAAACGATGCGGGATCCGAACTTTTCGATTCCAAATACATACGGCACCCGAAGGAAGCCGGTGCGGATCGCTTGGCTGATTTGGTCAATAAAGGGTCTATTTTCGACATATTTTATACCCATTCCAAAGTTCTATCCGGAATCGAAGCCGTATTGGGCCCACAATTTAAGCTTTCGTCGTTGAACTACCGGGCCGCCAAGCCTGGAATGGGACTCCAAAAGTTACATGTTGATTATGGCAATACCGTAGCAGACGGCCATTATAAAGTCTGCAATACCATTTGGTTGTTGGATGATTTCACGGAAGACAATGGGGCGACCCGAATCGTACCGGGCACCCACAAATCAAAGGTACTACCCGACGAAGCGATGGAAGACCCCGAACTTACGCATCCAAGGGAAATCAAAATAATTGCGCCCGCGGGATCGGTCTTTATATTCAACTCCCACGTATGGCATGGAGGAACGACCAACCATACCAATAAGGACCGAAGAAGTATACACAGTTATTTTTGCACCTCCGATCAACCGCAGCAATTGGATCAACGAAAATACATCACTCACGAAACCAGAAATCGTATCGGCACAAAAGGACAGAGGATATTGGATGTCCTATAAGCTTTCCCCTTATGATACCTTCTTCACCCGAACGGCATTCAAGCCCTTCCTGCCCTGTTCCAGTTCGAAAGATACCTGATTGCCCTCATTGATTTCATCAATAAGTCCACTCACATGTACGAAATATTCTTGGCTGTTCTCCGAATCTATAATAAAACCAAAGCCTTTGTCGAAGTCAAAAAATGAAACCTTTCCGGTGCGTACCGGATCAAACTTGTCTCCATCTGCTCCCTCTTCTTTAGGAGGAATACCCAAAACGATGTCCTCTGCATCGACTTTTTCCTTTTTCGAAGGATCCGGCGGGGTATCGACGAGATTGCCGTTATGATCCACGTAGGCGAAAGGTATGCCCTCTCCACTATCCTTACCGGCTTTTCGAGCCTCTTTTTTCTTTTGTTTTTCTTCACGCTTCTTGGCGCGTTTTTTCTCTTTTTCAGTCTTACTGTACGTCTGCTGCGATTTTGCCATTATTTATTTTATTCCTTTAATTATGAATACATTTAAACCTTTTCCCTTACCTAGGATTACCCTTTTTTGAGGTCCTATTCTATCATTTTAAACAGGTGCACTCTCGCTTCCTGCTAAAAACTATTGCAATTTGGACATAAAAACAAGCATTCCCGGTTCCATACCAAAAGTTTAAGTGCGCTCAAAGTTTTAGGAGGTTAAGATATGTATTTTATTTCAAATGGGCGACTATAATAATCGGCCTTTTAGCCTTTTTTCCAGTTTTTGCTTTATGACGGTCAGTCGTTTCATCATCTCCATCAATTCTTTGTCCTGTGTTTTCTTGTAATCCTCATTTATCGTTAGAATAAGTGTCTTAGCTTCCCGGCAGGCATTTACGCGATCGCTTGTGGTCAGACCGGACCATTTTCTATTTTCAAATTCAAAAGCTCTTTGCAACAGTTCGTTACTCATAATGATGCTTGTTAATTGAAAGGATTGGCGACAGAACAGCGCTCAGCCATGTACCAAGATAGGTAATTCTAAAAAATCGTTTAAACTTTTTAACTATTATTTAAACAAAAAAAGTCCTTAACCCACGGGGGAAAGGACTTTGACAATTAGAAACTTGTATAATTTATTATTTCAAAGAAATATTTTCTGTGGTTCCATCAGGATAGGCCAGCTCTGCGATATCATCACAGCCTCCGTCCCCGAAATCGACTGAAACTTCAAGTCCATTTTTGTTTAACAGCATCAGGCCCTTGCCGATATAATCGCAACCGAAATTGGCTTCCAACAGTTGGGGAACGCTGACCGTATAGGTATTATTATCTACCTTTAGAACCCAGTCGCCCTCCAAACTTAGCATACCCTTACCAAGTTCGTCATCAAAAACGATAGCAAAAGTCTTGCTTCCCTTCTCGGAAATAACTTCCCCGTCGGCCATAGTAACCATCATATCACTGGTAACCTCGAATACAATTGAATTGTCTTGCTGTGCATCAAATGAAAAACTTCGCGTTCCATCTAAAGCGATATCGCCTATTCTCAAGTTGTCGAAATTAATGACATAGGCAAACGAATCTCCATCGGTACCATAAACTACGGATAAGGTACCGTCATATAATTCGCCATTTTCATCAGGGCTACAATTATCAAATGATACTGTGAAGCCGGTATCCGAAAACATAGTTTGATAGCAAGCTTCATATTTTGCGGTCATTCCAGATTGGTCCGCATTAAAAAGTTCGCGTACCACATCATCGGCGGCACTTGATATTTGATCGATTTCCAAAATGGTCTTTACCTCGGTCGGCGATAGGGAGCTGTCTTGCTCGACAGGGTCTTCCGCATCGTTGCTACAGCTAGAGATAGCTAAGGTGATTGCACTCACGAACAAGAGTGGACTTATTCTTAAAAACATTTTTTTCATATTAGAAAAATTTTGGGATTGTATCGTAAAAACGTAATAACCATCGCTTTAGTGTTTAAAAATAGATTTTTCGACAAAAGACATAATTTCTATGCGATCACTTGTTGGATGCGAAGGGTAGCCGATATAATTTTTTACTATATCTTTTCGTTGTTAAATCGTATACGATAAGCTATTTTTACCATATGTACGCAAAAACCAATGTTAGGGACAAGGTTCGGGAGCATCTGTTGGAGCAAATGCAGAATGGGACCTTAGAGCCGGGACAGGGTATTAATTTGGCCGCTTTATCCCGACAATTAAAGGTCAGCGTCACCCCCATTCGCGAAGCGCTTACCCAGTTACAGCAATCACAAATCGTACAAGCCATCCCGAATCGCGGGTTCAGCATCGCCAAGGTCAATCCCGAAGAAGCCAAGAATTTGTACGAGCTAGTGGCCCATTTGGAGCTGCTCGCCTTAGAAGAATCAACCTTCGACGCTGCTGCCATCGACAAGCTGAAACATCAAAGGGATGTAATCGCCAAAGCGGAGGATTCGCTCCAAAGGGTCAATGCCTATATGGAATTCCATTGTCTGTTAACCTCCAATTACAACAACATGGTAGTGCAACAAATTCTGAAGGACCTGAAGACCCGTATCTTCTTCTATGAGAGGGCATTTATGGCCAACGACTCTTTTCACTATAACACCAACGACCAGCATGATGCCATCATCTCGGCCATTGAGGACGATAATATTCCTTCAGCCTCTCTGTTTCTCAAAATGAACTGGATGCTGGTCAAGGACTATATCGAGAAACAATTGATGGTCTAATGAAAAATGCCTTCCCGGGCAACCCGCGCCAACTTACGAACACAACCCTAGGGTCCGTTTATCTTTAACTTAAAAAATAATATTATGAGCTATCTATCCCCCCAAATTGGGAATTTGATAAAAAGAAAAAAACAAGAGGAAAAATCTTTGATCAAAAGAGGAAATTCCTGTGGCATTTTTCAGGATTATGAGAATACTCCGGAGAAGCATAAAAATCAAAGGCTCTAGGCGTACAGGATTATTTAACAATTTTTCTTGGAAATCGTATCGATAAATTGCCGAATGGATAATGGCAGATTCGTTTCGTCAAAACGGGCATCTCGCTCTTTTTCGCCATCGACCAATTTCAGATGGTAGAGCAAGCCATCCCGCAAACTCGAATTTTCCGGGGAAGGTTTGCGGTCGAAGGCCTTATAAA
>CAVXSA010000016.1:0-46862 GCA_963764285.1 uncultured Flavobacteriaceae bacterium | reverse complement strand
CGAAATTTTCGAAACGTACCAGCGCTGTTGAAATGATACGAGGCATTACCATCACTGAATCTTAAAAGCCGGGCTTGGTAATCATCAAATGGCGTTGCGCTCCAATATAATTCATCAGCAAATTCACCCTTATTATCTGCTCCCTGTCCAATATTTTTGTAAATAAGTCGTAATTCATCCAAAGTAGGCAACCGCCATCCTTCCCCTAATCTCTCATGAATATTCATAGCGTTATTCCATGTCATTGGACCTTCGTCCTCCAAAGAAGCGATTTTTCCCGTTTTGTTGGAGGGGTCTATGGCAAAAACGATACCCCCCTTATAAATATCCCCAATATCCAGTTTGGAGATGGCTGCTTCCTGATTCTCCGGATTAGTTGTAGTATTGACACCAGTATCGGAATCTACTTCTGCTTCCTCAATTTGCGATACTGTAGTTGATTGGGGTTCAGAACTTCGTGTAAACATATAAACCAAAATTCCGAAAATAACAAGGGCCGCGACCCACCATTCAGAACGGACTCTTCTTATTTTTTTTGTGCTGATGTTCTTTTTCGCTTCTTTAAAAAATTGATTGATCGCTGCAGCGTTTTTGACCTTGAAATTTTGTACTGCGGAGCGATTTTTTTTCATGGCTGCTTTCAACGCCGCAACTATTTCCCCCAATCTTTTTTCCCGTGCCGTCCCTTTTTGGGATTTGGGTATTTCGCCGCGTCTTTTCTCCCCTACTGCCGTTTTGGCTTTTGCTTCCTTAAAAAATTGATTGATCGCTGCAGCGTTTTTGACCTTGAAATTTTGTACTGCGGAGCGATTTTTTTTCATGGCTGCTTTCAGCGCCGCAACTATTTCCCCCCATCTTTTTTCCCGTACTGTCCCTTTTTCGGATTTGGGTATTTCGCCGCGTCCTTTCCCCCCGGCCGCTGTTTTGGCTTTTGCTTCTTTAAAAAATACATGGATTGCTGCAGTATTTTTGACCATGAAATTTTGTACTGCGGAGCGATTTTTTTTCAGGGCACCTTTCAGCGCCGCAACTATTTCCCCCAATCTTTTTTCCCGTGCCGTCCCATTTTGGGATTTGGTTATTTCGCCGCGTCGTTTCTCCCCTACCGCTGTTTTGGGTTTTGCTTCTTCATTGCCCCGCTTTTCTTCTTCAACTACGCCTTTGGCCTCGACCACTTTTGGGGTGTTAAATCGATAGTTATATCTTGCCAGCCCTTTTTTCGTGACACTGTTCGGTGACGCAGTTGTTTCCCCAACGCTCTTTTCCCGTTCCGGCGCTCTGGGGGATTTTGTTATTTCGCCGCGTCCCTTCTTCTCTCGTCCCTTCTTCTCTCGTCCCTTCTTCTCTATTACTTTTGTGGCTTTTGCTTCTTCACTGCCCCTCCTTTCTTCTTCGACTACTCTTCTGGCCTCGACCACTGTTGCGGTGCTAAATTGATAGTTATACCGTGCAAGGCCATTTTTGTTCGTGACTCTTTTCTGTGGCTCAGTTATTTCGCCCCGGTTTTTTTCGTGTTGGTTCTCTCTTGCGACTTTTTCCAATTCGCCGCGTCTTTTCTCTTCCAACGCCAAGAGGGCTTTTGCTACTTCGTGCTCCCTCATTTGTTCTTGAACTACTCTCTTGGCCTCGACCTCTTTTTCAATTCTTTTTTGGATCTCGGCTTTCTGCCTTAGCCTTTTCTCCTTAATCATTACTTCTTTGGCTTCAGCCTCTTCTTCAAGCCGAGTATTTTTTTCTACTCTCTTTTTTGCTTCCCCTTTTTTGTTCTGTTTTCTCTCCCTCTCGGCTTCATTGTTGACTTCTCTTTCTTCGAAAAATTCAATCGCAATTTGCCCTTCTTTCCTTGCATTCAGCATCTTCTCTTCCCCTTCATTCGCAGATTCTTCTAGAACACCCTTTTGGATCGGTGAAGAAAGTAAACCCCTGACATAAAAGGCGACATGCTTAAAAATTTCGTCGGTAGGCTTCCATTCGCCTATTGGTTTTTCATATTTACGGAAGACCTGTAGTTCCCTAAAATTAAATCTATAGTCGTTAAAGGTAAATTCAACATCCCATGGGCAATTATCGAGAAGTATAGGTATAACGAAAGCCCTGCCCTCTTTAAAGCGGTCTAGGACCATTTTAAATTCATCTTGCCTTATAAATTCAGAATACATAAAAGCATTGCTTAGTAAAAGCAGGAATACATCTGCATGTTCTAATCGTGAACCATGTCGAGGTTTCCATCGCTGCCCGGGATTAATGGCATCGTCACTCCAAATAGCTACATTAAGGTCCTTTTCAAGGGGTTGTAAGTGAAGCAAAAGATACTGCAGCACCTCTTTATCTTGTTTGGCATAAATCGCATATATATTTTTCGTTGAACTCATTTTATACATTGTAGCTGTAAGTAAAATCTTAGTAGAAATTAAGGCTAAAACTACTTGAAGTTTTTAATCCGAGAAATTCCCTCCTTCCTTTTAAAAATAGGAATAAAAGTATGAAGAGTGGTACTATTAATGAAATATTTTTCGTTTTGAGCAGGCATCGAAAATGAGTTATGAAGACCCATTTTATGAAGGTTTTGACCAATAGAAGTTTTTGCGTTTTTGGCCCAGCTATTTTCTACCTGTTATTGACCCTCTTTTCGCTTACCAATTACAACGCTGAACTATCTACCGCCGATCAGACAAAACGATAATTCCTTCTGTCTATGATGAGGATTATTGGGAAGGACTGCAGGGATGGACCAGAAGTGAAGACCCAAGCGTCGAGATCAGCATGCTGCAAAGGGCCAAGGCATTAAGCGATCTCCTTTTAGCTAATGATATGGAAGCAATGGAAGATGGGTTGAAGCAAGGCTTTCAAGGTTTGTAATGAAGGAGTTTTAAACCTTATTGAAGTTTAGAACGGCTTATTAGGAACTACGCAACACGTAGTACCCGCAAGTATCGAGAACAGCCCCTTAGAGGTGACCTGCCCGAAACTGCTCAGCAAACCCTTGCCTTACGGCTTCTTATCCTCCACTGAATAGAATTCTGTTCGATGCTCCATGGCCATGTTGAGCATGGCCTCTGCCTTTTTGGGATACCATTCCATTACGTTGCCCTTTTCATAGGGGTCGTGGAGTAGGTCGTACAAGGTGGTATCCACTTTTTGTTGTATATAGGTACCGGCATCCCCGCCCTTGCCTGCTTTGGAGAGTGTACGGTAGGAATGGGGCAGATGCAGTTTCCACCTCCCATCGCTGCTCATCACTCCCTGGAAATCCGAATTGTTCGAGAAGGGATAATAGGAGTGCGGGTTTTTGGCACCAGATCGGTTTACGATCAGATCCCAAACATCCATACCATCTATTTCATTTTGGGGGACCGGGGTATCCGTGAGCCCACAAATGGTGGGCAGGATATCAACGGAACAGAAAGTTTCCCTGGAAATAGTCCCAGCCTTCAATTCCTTGGGGTATTTTATAATAAGGGAGTTGTGCACCCCCCCGTCAAAAATGGTCCCCTTGCCTTCCCGGAAACGGGTTATTCCAGCGTGATCGCCGTAGGACAACCAGGGGCCATTATCGGAACCTATGAAAATAAAAATCGTGTTATCCTCCAAGCCATTCCTTTTAAGGGCCTTGTTGATCTCTCCCACGGACCAGTCCAGCTCCATGATTACATCGCCGTAAAGCCCGGTAGCGGACTTCCCCCGGAATTTATCGCTGGCAAAGATAGGCACATGGGGCATGGAGTGGGGCAGATATAGGAAAAATGGTCGGTCTTTGTTACGGTCTATAAAATCTACGGCATCCTCGGTGTACCAGGTTGTCAGCTCTTTTTGGTCTTCTGCCGTTATGCTATCTATTACCACCTTTCCATTCTTCCAATAGCGGAGCGGCCATTGAGCCCAATATTCTGGGTTTTCCGGATGGCCCGCCCACATATCATTGGAGTACATGAGGCCGGAGGATTCGTTGAACCCACGGTCCTGGGGCCTGCGTCCTGGCTGGTCTCCCAAGTGCCATTTACCAAAAATAGCGGTCCGATACCCATTTTTTTGAAGCACCTCGCCCATGGTTGCAAATCGCGGTTCCAGTCCCGGGTCCTGAGGCCCGATCGCCCCAAAAATCTTGGTGCGGCCCGGATAGCATCCGGTCATCAATACTGCCCTGGAAGCTGAACAGATAGCTTGCGGAACATAAAAGTTATAAAAACTGCGGCCTTCTTCGGCCAGGGTTCGAACATTGGGGGTCGCATAGCGTGGTTCGCCAAAAGGAGCAAAATCGTCAAAGGCAGCATCGTCCAAAAATACCAATACCACATTGGGCTTTGATGGTCTTGGCGTATAGGCCGTACTTCCCAAAAGGAGAAGGGGCAGTGCGATGGACAGAATCCATTTTAGAGCAAGATTGAATTTCTCCATTTCTTTTTTCATTTCCTGTGCAAATTTATCAGATTAACGCTACCTCTTAGCCATTTTGGAGGGGTTCAATATCGACATCGGCGAGGGTGGCATACATCAACTGTTGGCCGTTTCGCCGACAAGGCTGGGATTGGTGCTGCCAGCATGCATTTTGCAAAGGTCGTATATTCTGCGTGTTTTATCGCTCTTCGCCTTCAGCCGCCTTTCTCCTTTCATCCCGTTCCCTCATATAGTTTTCCAGTTCCTTTTTGGGCATCGGTAAGTTTGGGTAATTGCCCAACCATTCCTTAAAATCCTTTTCAAAAACGTCGTCGTCAACTTCAAATCGCTCGTTGATGTATTTGTATTTGTTCGTTTCCATGGCAAATCGATTATATTCGTCGCGTAGTGCCGTAAATTCACCGGCTATAACCACCTTCTGTACCAGGTGCGGAGGAATGAAGGCCACGCCGGTAGGTTTGGCAAGGACCACATCACCCGGTAGAACGGAAACACGGCCTATGCGAATAGGGGCATTGACACTGGCTACCATCATCTGCTTGATCGCCGAAGGGTCCGAACCCCTTATCCAGCCATTGAACCCTTCGATTTCCGATAAACCCTCGACATCACGAACGGAACCATTGAATATAATTCCCCTTTTTCCCGCTTTATAAATAGCGTTTCCAAGATTGTCCCCGATCAACGTGCCATCTACCATTTTTCCATAACTGTCGGCTACATAGACATCCCCGTCCAGTAATTCCGTGATCGGCGCGTAATTGGTGACCGGTGTATGTGTGCCCTCTTCTTCTGCCTGCTTTTGGACATAGTTGTTAAAATCCTCCCTTAAAGGCATAAATTGGGCCGTTAGGGCCCTTCCTGTCATGACCTGGTCCGGATGCAGAATCTCCCACCCATTTTCATAGGTACTGGCAAAGTTTTCGAACTGGTTCTCATAGCCATTTCTGCGCAACGTACCCCAAACTTCTTCCATGGAGAGTGCCTTTAACCGCTCAAGAAGCCCATCGGACACCTTGGGCCTTCCATCCGGTGTACGTTCCCCTGTCCATTCGGAAGTTAACGCCTTGACGGTTTCCGGCTGCCAAACCACATCTTGGGAATACGAGTAAAAACCTACGCAGCCCATGGCGAAAAGTGATAAAATTGCTTTGTTCATAATTTTAAATTTAAGCGTCTATTTATTTTACATATTTACAGGGCCGTTCTCTTTAAAAACAGCGTGCCATATATATGGCACGCTTTCTCAACTAACTCAAACTAACAAAAAATTGCAATTCTTTACCGCCTTATACGAGAAGGTTATTGAACAAAAGACATTTGGTATTGGTCCTTGATTTTGTCCTATAAGTTCGTGACCAATTAAAAATCAAACCCATTATTTATGCTTATTAACTATATGTTCTGTCGTGTGAACGCAGTTCGTTCCATTGATCGGTAGATTCGAAATAACTCTTGTCCCTGGGGTCGATATGTTTTTTCAGGACCTCCTCGTTCAGTTCGATGCCGAGTCCGGGTGCGGTAAGCGGCACGGTGGCAAAGCCCTTGTCGATCATTTTAAAGCCGCCGACGGTAGTGACCAGGTCTTCCCACCACGGCAGGTCAACGGAATGGTGTTCCAGTGCCAAAAAGTTCTGTGTCGCCGCGGCGCAGTGCACGTTCGACATGAACGAGACCGGGGTGCCCGCCTGGTGCATGGCCATCGCCACGCCGTACTCCTCCGCATAGTCGCCGATACGCTTGGTTTCCAGGAGCCCCCCGGAGGAGGCCAGATCGGGATGGATGATATCGACCGCCCTTTCTTCGATAAGCGGCCTGAAATCCTTTAGCAGATAGATATCCTCTCCCGTGGTGGTAGGGGTCTCGATGGCGTTCGTGATGGCCTTCCACTGTTCGGTGTACTGCCAGGGGACCATATCCTCGAACCAGGCCAGGCGGTATTTATCAAGGGCATGGGCCAGACGGATGTTGTTGTTCATATCGAAATGGCCGTAATGGTCCGTGGAAAGGGGGATCTCATAACCGACCATGTTCCGGACGTTTTCCACTATTTGCTGCAGTTCCTCCAATCCCTTTTCCGTAATTTGGATCTGGGTGAACGGATGCATGGTATTGTTGTAGCCCATGTACTTATCCATGCCTTTCCCCTGCCCAAGGTTTCCGTTCCCGTCCTTCCAGAAATCCCCGTTCACCAAGGCACCCGGTATGCCTTTAAGCTCCTTAATGGAAACATCCATCTTCAACCAAGTGTACCCCTGTTCGTTGACCCGGAAATCGATGAGTTTCCGTTGTTCTTCCGGGAGATCCGGCCTCGGGGGTATCGGCGTACATCCGTACCTTATCCCGGTATCTCCCGCCGAGCAACTGCCAGGCCGGGACATTGTAGGCCTTTCCACAGAGGTCCCACAGGGCCATTTCGACCCCGCATACGCCCCCGGCCTGCCGGGAGGGCCCCCCGAACTGCTTGATGCTCTTGAATATCTTCTCGACGTTACAGGGGTTCTTGCCCAGGATGCGGCTCTTGAGCATCAGGGCGTACCGCACGTCGGCGGCATCCCTGACCTCCCCCAGGCCATAGATCCCCTGGTTGGTGTCTATGCGGATGATGGCGGTGCCCCCCATGACCGCGGTAAGCACATAGCGCATGTCCGTTATCTTGAGCTCGGAAGGCGCCGAGGCCCGGTTGACCTTCGAGGTGGTGTGCGACACGGTATCCTCAAAGGAATAGCCCATAAGACCGGACAGTCCCAGGCCGCCCAGGGCGGTCATCTTCAAAAAGTTCCGGCGGGCGTCACCTGTTCTGGGATCCTCCATCTCGGCTTGGCGGGAAGCGGCGTAGGATCGTTCCTCTTTTTTGTGGCCTGCAATGATTTGCTTCAGGTTGTTTTTCATGTGAAGTGTGTTATAGTATCGATTCTTAGTATGGCAATCTGTCCGGGGTTCTATTTATCCCACCAAACCTTGGTATCCAAATTATCGGGACCCATGCGGGCTACCGCCGCGCTCAAGTTTTCATTGTTAGTCGCAATTTCATCAGTCGGATAGGTTAGCCTATTAATAAAATCGCTAGTAATGTCTTGACTCGGATAGGGGTTGGGCGGCAAATCCGGAAATTCGGACCTTCTAAAATTGGCAAAGGCCTCAGGGCCGTTCAAAAAAGAAGCCACCCAATATTGGTTGTTGATCTGTTCTAGTGCATTGGCTGCATTAAAAGGATGGGCAGCGAGGTAGTCATCGATCTCTGCAGGGGGAATAATAGCACTTTCGTCATAGGCGGCCATCTGCTGCATGTGGGCGCGTACCCCCTCTGCAAAATAATCGGCCGCATTACCGCTTACCCAGCCCCTATAAGCTGCCTCGGCTAGCAGTAATTGTGTTTGACCATGGGTAATAATGAACATAGGCGCGGCCTGGGTCACTATCGTAAAACGGTTGATCTGTGTAAAAGCATAGAAACTGGCAAGACCCAGCTCCGCCGCTTTGGGCGCCACGGTGGAATTATCAACCCCCACAGGCATACCGATTTGGAGATCCGGGTCGGTGGAACCTATTTCAATGACCTGCTCAGGCCCGGATTTAGCACCAACATACCGGATGGCGATGGCTCCCAATCTTGGGTCATTGTCCTCGGAAAGAAAATTCACGAAAAATTGCGTCAGATAATAATTGTTGGCCTCGGTACCGTTCAAGATGGATCCTGCCGTATTTGTATAATTGCTGTCGTGCCGTACTACATAATTGTCATCGTTCGATTCGATTACACCTCCCGCAAAGGCATCGGCGACCGTCTGTTGGGCCAATGCCGGATCTACTTCGGAAAGGCGCATTCCCATGCGCAACAAAAGCGAGTACCCCATCCTTCTCCATTTTTCAATATCGCCGGAATACATTACTTCCCCGGTTTCGATAATGCCGGATGCATTTAACGCCGCCGTCGCCTTTTTCACCGTTGCGATCAAGTCTTTATAAATTTCTTCTTGAGGATCGTAGGCGGGCAGAACAATCTGTTCCGATATCCCCTTACCGGCCTCAAAATAGGGAATGTCGCCATACTCATCGGTAAGCACCATAAATGCCTGTGCCTGAACGAGAAGGGTAATATTAAGCAGATTGCTACGTTGCGGGATTATCCGCCAATTGGGCTATTATATCCCCGGTATTCTTGATCACATTCTCGTAATACCGGTCCCAGTGCTGTTGGGTTACATCTCTGTTATCCTGATTATAATTGGCACCGGTAAGGACACCTGAATTGGGAGTGACCAACTGCTGCACAATGCCCATATCATATACGAGCTGGGCGTTCGAGAAAGATGCGTTGATGATGGCGTTGTTCAAGAGGAAAACCGGGTCGATACTCTCGCTGGTCGGATCGACCTCGTTGGTATTTATTTCCTCAAAGTTCTTATCACACGAGAAGGTCAACACCAAGGCTGCGAAGACCATATATTTGATGATGCAATTTTTCATGATTTTTATTTTAAAATTTGCAGTTTAAGTTAAAACCGATACTCCGTGTGGTCGGAACCCCCGTTGATTCAAGTCCAGAGACATTGTCCGAACTATACCCGAAGGAATCGGGATCGATGTTAGGCACCCATTTTTTTATGATAAACAAATTATTGGCGAACAAACTAAGGGTAACGCCTTTTACCAGAGCATTTTCGGAGAGCAGCCCACCAAAGTCATATCCCAGGTTCAGCTGTCGCAATTTCCAAAAACCGCTATCGTACACTATGGGTTCGATTAGCTGTTGCGACCGTACCACCTCCCAATAGGTTTGCGATTCAGTGGCTACCTGATTGACTTCGCCTGCCTGGTTTACTCCATCGCCCACTACTCCTGTATCCCTTCCGGGAAGGGTCTGTTTGTGGAGTCCGTGGCGGGTAGCATTAAAGTTCGTACCGGATATCATTTTTCCTCCCAACTTAAAATCGACCAGGAAAGAGGCATTGAAGTTCTTGTACCTGAAACTGTTGGTGATACCCCCGACCCAATTGGGCAAGGCACTACCGAAAAAGACGATATCATCCGAGCGCAGCGGCCTCCCGTCATCGGCAAAAACCTGGCGGCCCTGATCGTCAAACTTATATCCGAAACCGGCCAACTGCCCGATTTCTTCCCCAACGACTTGATAGAGGAAACCATTGAAGGCATGGGAACCTACCACGATGCTTTCCCCGGGTTCATCGGTCAAAAGGCTAATGACTTTGGTCTTATTATAGGATGCATTGACAGTAAGGTCCCATCGAAAATCCTCGTTTCTGATCGGCACCAACGTCAATAATCCTTCTACACCATCGCTCCGGCTCTCACCGCTATTGATGAGCGTACTTACAAATCCTGATGTATTCGAAATTTGCGCCGAAATGATCTGATCCAAGGTAGTCTTTCGGTACACGCTCAAGTCTAGGTTTACCCGCGAATCGAACATCCGAAGGTCAAGACCTATCTCTGCCTCGGTAACACGTGCAGGCTTGAGATTGGGGTTCGGCAGGGTATTGGTGTTCGCTCCGGCAACCGGTTGCAAGCGTCCGTCGGAATTGGCAAAGAGGTTGGCGTTTATGTTGTAGAACAACACGTCGGAATAAGGAGGTACGTCCGTATCGCTGCCCACTTCGGCATAGGCGGCCCGTAACTTGCCAAAGGTCAACCAATCTGAATCTTGTAAATTATTAGAGAATACATAGCTTGCGGATACCGAGGGATAAAGAATGCTTCGATTTTCCGGAGATAAGGTGGTGAACCAGTCATTTCGGAGTGTTCCATTCAAATAGAGGGTCTCTTTATAGGATAGATCCAGCGTACCGTACAAGGAATTTACCCCTCTTTCGGACAGATTATAAATCGGGTCTTTCACCCTCCCGTTCTGTACCGTGTACAAATCCCTAATGATAAAGTCGGTTACGTTCACCCGGTTCAGCTGCGATACCCGCTTCATTTTGTTTCCGCCAATGGTCAGGCCAAATCCGAAATCCTCTCCTAAATCTTTTGTTGCGGATAATAGGAAGTCAACGTTCGTCTCCCTAAACCTCCGCACTTCCTGAGTGTATGTACCATTTACAAACCCCTCCGGTGCGGGCGGCCTGGAGGCCTGTCCTGTGGGAAATCCGTTATAATCTTGGTCCCTGGACCAATAATCCTGGCCTGCCCTTACCTGCCCGAAGAGCCAAGGAAAGAAATTATATTTGAGGGATGCGTTTCCGAAAATACGGTCCCTTGTGATATTGTTGAATTGTTTGGCAAGCACAAAATAGGGGTTGGTCCTATTTCGGAAGCGGGAGTACACAATTTCATCGCCATTGGCATCGAAGGCATTTTCCCTCCAAATATCGAAAGGCATTGAATTGGCCACGTTAAAGAGGGAGACCGGTATCGTATTATCCTGCTGGCCGACGTTCGGCGGGTTGATGTTTTTTTCGTTGGAATAATTGATGTTCGTGCTAAAAGATAGCTTTTCCGATAAATTGTACGTAGCACCTAAGCTGGCAGTAATCCGCTTGAACTCGTTGTTGGGAGTAATTCCTTTACTATCGAGGTTGGACAGGGAGAGATTGAATCCACCCTTTTCCCCGCCACCCGACAATGAAATGGAGTTGGTGATGTCCAACCCATGGCGATAAAATCTTTTGATCCTATCAAATACCGGTTCATAGGGCACTACCAGCCCATCATACAGCACTTGCGTCATGCCCGGCTGGAATCGTTCACCAAAAGACCACTGGCCCGAAGTTGGGTTTGCCGAAGTAGGCCGTACCCCATTTTCTCCCTGCCCGTATTCGTATTGGTAATCTGTGAAATCCAAAGGGTTTTGATCGGCGACGCTAAGGGTATAGGCCACTCCGATACCTTGACCGCTACCGCGGGTCTTTGTGGTAATCATAATCACCCCGTCCTTCGCGCGGGAACCGTACAGGGCAGCACCTGTCGCCCCTTTTAAAACCGTCATACTTTCGATGTCGTCGGGATTGATACTGGAAAATCCGTCACCACCATCAGAGGTTACCCCTCCACTCGCTGGTACCTAGTTCTCCGCTACTGCCGCTACTGCCAATATTAGTACCGAAACTGGTATTGTCAATAGGCACGCCGTTGACTACGATCAAGGGATTATTCGTTCCCGAAATGGAAGATTGTCCCCGGATACGGACTTTCGAGGATCCGCCGGGACCGGTTCCCAAAGCTGAAACGTTTACGCCGGCCACCTTGCCCTGCAAGCTGTTCATAAAATTTGACGATCGGTTCACGTTCACTTCATCGGCATCGACCTGCGCCACCGCATATCCTAATTTTCGAGTTTCCTGTTTGATACCTAGGGCAGTAACCACTACTTCATCCAAGGCTTGGGAATCTTCTTCCAGCGTAACATTGACCGTCACCTGCTGGTTGATGGGAATGGCCTGGGTAGCAAAGCCCAATGCGCTAAATATTAATGTTGCATTCGGCCCTGTCGTTATGACGTAGTTGCCATCAAAATCCGTGGCGGTTCCGTTGGTGGTATTCTTTTCCACGACGGATACCCCAGGAATAGGGCTTCCGTTACTATCGGTAACCGTTCCGGAAATTTCTTGCTGCGCCGGCACCTGGTTGGATAGTAAGTTTTTCTTTTGGGATAAAGGTTCATAGCGTGTTAAAATAATCTGTGACCCCATAAACTCGAACCTCACCGGAGTACCGCTAAAAAGATCTGACATTACATCGGCAACCGCTACGTCAACGTAATTTACGGTAACCTGTCTTTTATAATCCACCTGGTTATCATTGTACATGATTTTAAACTCCGTCTTCGATTCGATTTCCTTCAGTACCTTTTCAACGGAGACATTTTGCAGATTTAAGGTGATTCTAGTATCGGCGGAATTGGTGCTTCCCTGCGCCTCATAGAATAGAATGGTGAAGAGACAGAACGCGAGTTTGATCTTTAGATGGAACTTCAAGGGATAAAGGACAAAGCTCCTTATCTTCTTATTCGGGTTTTTCATAGTTTTATTTTTAATTTAGATAGTTACATGAATTGTTGATTATTCTAAAGCAGTTTTGGAAATATGCCGGCATTTTCCGGTTTGTAATAGCGTACTGTGTGCCCGACTGCAGCCCTGCTATGCTTTTTAAAAACGACTTCATCTTACCTCAAAAGTCGATATTCCCGGTTTCAAACCCTAGGTCTCAATGAGTTCATACCCTAGGTTCGGAATTTTGAGGTTTTTCGATATGGATCCTATTTTCTTCTATGGTAATTTGCATTGGATAATTTTTACTGAACGCGCTTAGTACCTGTTCGATTGTTTCGGTATCGAAGCTGGCGGTAAATTGGATTTTTTCCAATTCCCTGTAATCGTTGGAAATAGCCACATCATAATTTCTTTCCAATTTTATACGGATGTCCTTGAACGGCATATGGCTAAAAATTAACTGCCCGTTCATCCACCCTGTATAGAGACCGGTATCCGTTTTTCCGATTTTCATTTCCCTAGTTCCCTTCTTCCAGTTGGCGATGTGGCCTGGCTTTAGCCGTCGATTCTTTATGGAATCGTATGTTTTTTCCTTTTCCAAAAGCTCTACGGAACCTTCGACCAATACCGTGCTGCCATTTTCATCATCGGGATAAGCCGATACATTAAACTGTGTCCCCGTAACCTTTATATTAACCGCTTCGGTACTTACTATAAACGGATGCTCGCGGTCTTCTTCTACATCAAAATACCCTTCTCCCTGTAAGAAGACCTTGCGATTTTTCCCCTTCTTGAATTGCACGGGGTATTTTAACTTTGTCCCCGAATTGAGATGTGCTTTGGTGCCATCGGCCATAATCAGCATAAATCGCTTTCCATAGGGCACGCTAAGCGTATTGTAGGCCAAATCTTTGCTTGTTGTCGTCCGATAGTATATCAATCGATCCTCTTTTTGAATTCCCACCCGATACCCATCCTTATTAACTATCGCACTATTTTTTTCTTCCCCAATAGTTTTTATGCTACCGTCAGACAATTGTAGGGTAATCGCTGTTCGGGGTTTACCTATCCGCACTACGGCATCATGGGGGGCCGTAGTTTGATAGTATCCATATCCCAAACCAAAAAAAATAAGTCCGACAGCGGCATATAGCAATATCTTCCGGTAAAATTTCTTCCTTGCGTTGCGTTTGTCCTGCCGGATTCTTTGCAACAATTTTTCCTTTGCCTTTTTGGAATTGTATTCGCTCATTATATATGGTGTAGGGTAATCGATTCTTGGTCTAGAACTGAAAACCGGTTTGCGTCCTTATCTTTCCGTTCCAAGGCTAAGATATTCAACTGCTTGCGAGGCAATCAAATTGAAAAGATGTTTTTCAATACCATCCTCAAAAACGGAACCCTTCATATAATGATTTCTATTGTTCTTACGGAGTGAAATGGAACAACCCTAAATTTTTTATGATTTTTTTAGTAAATTTAATTTTCAAAAAATGAAATCATTATCAAATTCGCATCTATGGCACTCGAATTTAATGACAACTCCTGCCTGATCAATCAATTAAAAAAAGGGAACGAAAAAGCATATGCCTATTTAGTGGACACCTATCACCGTCGTCTGTGCGTCTATGCGAAGAGCTTGGTGAAGGACAAGCACCAAGCGGAGGACATTGTACAAAATGTCTTTGTTCGAACCTGGGAGCGACGTGATACGCTAAACACGGACTTCACTATTAAAAGTTTTCTGTACCGCTCCGTGCGCAATGAATTTATAGACCAATACCGCAAACGAAAGTCCGTTACTGCCCTGGAACGAAAATATACGGAAGAAATGCAGGAACTTACACCCAGGGACGATGCCTTTTTGGAACGCCTGCTCTCATTTGTGCAAGATGAAATTCATAACCTGCCCCCAAAATGCAGAAAAATCTTTTTAATGAGCAAACAAGAGGGGCGTACCAACATGGAAATCGCCCAACACCTGGAGGTATCGAAAAAGACCATTGAATACCATATGACCAAGGCCTTTAACAAATTGCGTCAAAAGGCGAATATCGATTTGGGGCGATTTTCTTCGTAACGTGGCCGTTGAACGCATTCTACGAATTTAAAGTGCACTACGCATAAACGCATAATTTACGTAATGGGCCTTAGTTTTTGAATGGTTCACTTAATATCGGATCTATTTTCACCTTATTATTGAAAAATCTATAAGAGACGGCAAAGTTGATCACATAGTCCGCAAAAGCGGCATCCCCGTTCCTGGGTGCACCCGTAAGAATTTCGGTTTGCAAATCCGTTACACTTTGCGGCCTATCCCTACGAATCGCAATAGGAATATTCAGGTTAAACGATACGTTCCCGGTCATGAAAGCTATTCCCGGATCAAGGGAAAGAACATTTCCAGGCCTTCTAAAACCTTCATTGCCCCCAATCAAATCTTTCACGGGAACGCAGTCGAAACGAGAGCCTAATGACGTGGATATCGTCGGCGATATGCTATAGCTTAATCCCGCCCGCACCGAATATTGATCAGGCACCGCCATAATCGCTTCATTTTGTAGCACGGGGCTAAGGGTTTCCCGAAACGTACGTACGCCGTTAGTCTCCCTAGGATTTATAAGGTAAAATCCGCTGGCATAAGCAAAAATGTCCGGCACAATTCGATGATAAAACTGAAAATCGAGGGTCATGCCGAATCCGCCATCGCCTACTTGAATAGATTGATCTACGGGGCGTACCTGTGGTTCTCCATTAGGGCCAACATGGTAAAAAATATCGGAGGCATTGTATTTGCCCGTCGGTAATTTTAAGCCCAAACCTACTGCTAGATTTCCATTTAAATTGGCTCTCGGGATCGAATACCCAAGTACCGATACCCAAACGAATATCTCCCAATCCCCTAGAAAAAGTGGTATTTCGCTCTTCCCCACCATGTTCATAAAGCGAAGACCTCGAATTGATTACTGTTGGTAAAGTTATACTGGCATACCATCTTTCGGATAGTCCATAAGTAAGAAAAAAATCCCAGGCATGTGCGTGGTTCACCACTTCGGTGTTATTGGTAATTCTATCGGGTTCTTCTTCGGTGCCCCTAAAGTGCCGAAAAGATTTAAAATACCTGTAGCTCATACCAATCTGAATATCGCCTGTATTCAAAAGATTGCTTTCCAAACTGCTACCCACACATGAAGAAAAATGTCGAATGGCCACACAGCCTTGGGCATTTATCCCATAAACTGCACATAAAAAAAATAGTACACTAAAAAATAAAGGTATGTTGGTCGTTTTCATCGGTGGGGTATTGAACTCATTTTGATTTTTTCTTTTACCTACGATTATTACATTTTGATACTATATTTCCTCATTTTTGAATATCGTAGCCCTGCTATGCTTTTAAAAAATGACCTCATCTAGCCTCAAAAGCCGATATTCTCGGTTCCAAACAATAAGTCTAAAGGAGTTCATATTAAGTTTCGATTGTAATCAGTTTATAATTCAACCACTATGGATTTTAAATCCTAGGTCTTAGTCAGCAATGAAATGGCTTAGGGTTAGCGGGTTACTGAGTAATCGGTTATGTGGCCGGAACGCCAAAATAATCCAAAAATCGATAACTTAATAACCCGAGCCGTTAAATATTTATAGAAACTAAGGTAGCTGCAATGAAATGGCAGGGTTTTACGCCTTATTTGCTATATAATTATAGAAGTTGATGAAACCTTATTTTCTAAAGATGGATTATATTCTATTCCGTTCCTTCAGCCCCCACCCGTGATTTATAGTGCCTTAGGCAAGGCCACCAATTGGCCAAAGTAGTGCTTTGGTACTATTCCCGGAACAGCTCTATTATGGGAAAATTGCCGTGGTCGATGACAAATACCAATTAATCGAAAAACGGGGGATGAAATTAAAAATTACTACATTTAAACAGCCTATTCCGAAGAAATACTCGCCAAAAAAACCTCAAAATGAACCGAAGAAACTTTGTCCACACTTCTGCCATAGGAGCTGGAGTGACCCTCCTTGCGGGGTTGAATTCCTGTACCCAGAAATCGCCCACTCAAAATACAGAGACGGAAAAAGAAAATGTCGCCCCTATGATCAAAGATATTTCGCCCATTTCCCTTGACGAATTTAAAAATAGGATTGGCAAAGCCCAGCGATTGATGCAAGAAGGGGAAATCGGCGCCCTTTTATTGGATGCGGGGACATCCTTGAAGTATTTTACGAATCTGTCCTGGTGGCCGAGCGAACGGCCCATGGTTACCGTCAT
Source organism: uncultured Flavobacteriaceae bacterium (assembly GCA_963764285.1). Lineage (GTDB taxonomy): Bacteria > Bacteroidota > Bacteroidia > Flavobacteriales > Flavobacteriaceae > Pricia. The sequence continues at coordinate 30,239 of CAVXSA010000016.1, read as the reverse complement.
CCCCGCAACAGGCGAGATCAGCTATATCTGCCCCGCTTTTGAGGAGCCCCGTCTTAAGGAAATCATCGAGGTAGGATCCCAAATTTATAAGTGGGAGGAAGATGAAAATCCATATACCCAAGTGGCCTTGGCAATTAAGGATGCCGGAATTTCCTCGGGCAAGGTCGGCGTTGAGGAAAGAATGCGTTTCTTTATCTTCAACGGGATAAAAAAAGCGGCACCTGATCTAGAATGGGTCAGCGGCGATTCGATCACCATTCCTTGCAGGATCATAAAATCGCCTGCCGAAATCGCCCTTATGCAAAGGGCCACGAACATTACCATCCGCGCCATTCAGATCGGACTGGGTGTGCTGGAAGTAGGTTCAAGTCCTTCCGATTTCACCCGGGCGGTTGCAAAGGCCCATGCTGACATGGGGGCATACCACGAATTTGCTTTGGCCAATTTTGGGGAGGCATCCGCCTTTCCTCATGGCAGTATCCAGCCCCAGACCCTAAAAAAAGGAGATGTGGTGTTAGTGGATTGTGGCTGCGCCGTGGAAGGATATCAATCCGACATGAGCCGAACCATTGTCTTTGGAGCCGCACCAACGGAACGCCAAAGGGAAATCTGGAACCTGGAGAAAAAGGCCCAAGCGGCCGGGTACGCTGCGGCCCAAATCGGTTCCCCGCTCGGTAATGTGGATGCAGCCGCCCGAAAAGTGATCACTGATGCGGGCTTCGGCCCGGGTTACCAACTGCCAGGATTGCCGCATAGAACCGGCCACGGAATCGGAATGGACGGCCATGAATGGGGCAATGCCTTAAGAGGAAACGAACGGCTACTGGAGCCGGGGATGTGTTTTAGCATCGAACCCACTATTTCGATTGTGGGGGAGTTTGGGGTACGCCTTGAAGATTGTGTACATATGAGGGCCGAAGGGCCCGAATGGTTCTCGCGGCCCAGCCCCTCAATAGATAAACCCTTTGTGGCATGATGCCGTTTTACTTTCCCTTACTCTGATAGGTTTTCCCGCTTAGGAATTTTATAGGTGGCCGCGGTTATTTTGAGAGGACCGGGTGCGATTTGAAAATCATACCGTTACTCAACTTACCTCCTGCGAAAAACTAAACTCCGGCATCCGTATTAGCTCCCCGCCCTTCAAAGCGGATTCATGGGCCAATATCCCCACGCAGGTAATGTTGGCGGATTGTCTCGCATTCGGATAGGGGGAACGCTTGTTGAGAAGGGCATCGACAAATTCATGCACCAGGTGCGGATGCGAACCGCCGTGGCCCGCCCCTTGTGTAAAGGAAAGGTGCTGGTGCTCGTCCTCATCATAGACTCCCTGGGTGGTAAAATGCTGTATCTCTTCGGGAAGCAGTTTGGCGAAATCGGGACACTCGACTTCTTCGGGAATCTCCGGTTCCGGCTTTTTGGCAGTGTGCATCACCAAGGGCTTCCCTTCGATCAGCGGCCATTCCACCGATTTTTTCGATCCATACACCTCGAAACTCTCCCGGTACTGTCGGGCGACATCGAAAAGGGAGCGATATACCTGGGCGCTCAGGTCAGAATTGCGGAACTTGATATGGGTGGTCTCCACGGCATAAGGGGAGTTGTATTCCTTGATCAGTTCTTCGCGGATGGTTCCGGACCCGAAACAGGAAACGTATTCCGCCTCTCCCCGGGTCAATGCCAGAACAGGGCCCACGCAGTGGGTGGCGTAGTGCATGGGGGGCAGGCCGGGCCAGTAGTTGGGCCACCCGTCCATATCCTGTTGGTGGCTGGCCTTTAAAAACTGGATCTTGCCTAGCTCGCCGTTTTCGTAAAGTTCTTTCATATAGAGGAACTCCCGCGCATAGACCACGGTCTCCATCATCATGTAGGTGAGGCCCGTTTCCTGGCTCAGGCGGACAATCTCTTCGCATTCCTCAACAGTCGTCGCCATGGGCACGGTACAGCCCACGTGCTTCCCTGCCTTAAGGGCCTTTATCGATTGTTCGCCATGAGCGGGAATGGGCGTATTGATGTGTACCGCATCAATGTCGGGATCCTTCAGGAGGTCGTCATACGAGGTATATCGCTTTTCGATACCGAAGGCCTCCCCTAGTTCGTTGAGCTTTGACTCGTTGCGCTGGCAGATGGCGACCAAATCGGCGTTGGGGTGTTTTTGATAGATCGGGATGAACTCGGCACCGAAGCCGAGACCTACAATGGCAATTTTTATCTTTGGTTTCATAATTTAAATTTAGTTTTTATCGTTTTGCCGCCTGACAAATTCAAGTTTCAATGCTGTCCTCGGCAGGTTTATGGTTCAAGGAAAAACTTCTTGTAATTTCGAACAGCTGCAACTTGAACCTCACATTTTTGCTGCTGCCTGCAACTGCCCACTGCTACTATTCAAAGGTGTCCCTCAAAAACTTCAGCCCCTCGGAAGCGAATCTGTCCTGGCTCTCCGCAAAGCGTTTCCAGATACAGACGGCACCGGCCAGTTCCTCGATCTCGGGGGTGAAGCTTTCTATGGATATCGTTCCTTCGTAATTTATTTCTTGCAGGCCGGCTTTGAATTCCTTCCAAGGGGTGAGTCCCGTTCCGGGGATGCCGCGGTGGTTTTCGGAGACCTGAACATGGATCAGTCTATCGCCGACCGTCTTTATGGCCTCCCGGATATCCTTTTCCTCGATGGTCATGTGGAATCCGTCCAACAGTACTTTGGCACTTTCGTGGTCGATATCGTGTATGAGACGCATCATGTCCTCCGCGGTATTGACGAGGTCGGACTCAAAGCGGTTCAGGGGCTCTAGTGCTATGGACAGTCCGTGGTCTTTCTGCCATCGTACAGACTTTCCGCAAGTTGGTCACTGCCCTCCCCCACTCGGTTCTCCGTTGTTCATCGGGTACCATTCTCGCTTTCCCGACTGCGGAATATATGGGTCCGGCTAAAAATTTGGCATCCCATTCGTTACATAAGTCAAAACAGCGTTCCACATACCGGAAGCAATTCTCGTGCAGGGAAGCATCGTCCGCGGTCAAGTCCTTAGTAGGACCGAACGCACCGCAGACCACTCCCTTCAGGCCATTGTCGTCCAAAGCCTTTTTTACCGAGGGGCCATCGATCAGGGAGGGATCTTCAACGGGAATTTCCACTGCATCGAACCCCATATCCTTGATCGTGGGGAAGAGGACGATCGATTCGGTGGTGAAGGGTGACTGCCAGAGCCAAGTGCTGACGCCATACTGAATATTCATTGCCATAAGGAAATCTTATTTATCTAGAAATCTATTTGCCCTAAAAGGGCTTAAGTTGAAAAAAATCCAAAATCCATAAAAGAAATTTCTGGTGTTATTTTCCGTGTGAATCTTACTATCACGACCCTGGACTCATACCTCATTCCCTATTTCTCCACGACCTTCATCACCCCCTGCATGATTCGCCAATGCCCGGGGAAGGTACAGATAAAGGGATAAGATCCCGGTTCGGTAGGGGCGGTGAACCGTAAGACCGCCTTTTGTTGCGGATCGACCAGGGCGGTGGCATGGAGGACCTCGCCCATTCTCGGTACGTAGTTCTGTTCGGCCCCGTTGGGGTCGGCGGCCAGTTTATCTGCGGCGGCACCTACTGTTTCCTTGGCTCCCTTTTGTACGATGACCAGGTTGTGCTGCATAAAATCAACGTTCTCCAAAACGAGCTCCACCGGTTTTCCGGCCTGGACCACAAACTTGGTCACGTCGTATTTCATTTCGTTCTTGACGGTCTTGATCAGCACGACCTGTGCCTTTTCCCCCTCTCCGACACCGTTCGTTCCGGCCGTATCAGCCATGCCGGGTTTGTCTTTATAGGTGTCGTAAAATACGTGGGCTATCGACGACTTTTCGAAGACCGTGGATCCGCTTGAAAAATCGGTTTCCACGTCGTATTTCCAATTTCCGTTCAGGGCTATGGCCCTGTTGCCGATTTTTAGGAATAGCTGGTCCTTCTTGCCGACCAGTCCGCCCTCCCCGGCGGTATCCTCCACCCGGATCGCTATGGTATTTTTGCCGGACTTGAGAACCCCTTGGGGAACGGTATAGACCCGCCCCTTCTGATAATCGTCCTTGGTTTCCCCTATTTTTTGGCCGTTGACGTAGGTGATGTCGCCGTCGTCAATGGGGCCAAGGGAAAGCGTGGCGGAATTTCCGGCCTCCGATGCGGATACATCCACACTTTTCCGGAACCAGACGACACCGTCCATATCAAGGCCCGCGTTTTCTATAGATGTTGGCAGGTCCATGGTTTCCCATTCCGTATCGTCATAGGCCGTCATCTGGCGTTCTTCGTTCGCCATGGATGCTTGCCCTACCGTGGGATCGTCTTTTTTGTAGGCGGTCATGAATCCGTTCCGGTGTTTGCCGGCCGCTGCGTAGAGCGCCTTGGACAGCCAAAGGTCATTGACAATCGCCTTTTCCTTGCTTAAATCGTAAAGTCTTCTTCCCAGATCGCCCGAGGCGGGGCGTTCCGCAAAATACAGCAGGGCGGCGAGCCGTACCCCCGGATTCTTGTCATACAGCACTTTGGATCGTTCCAGAGCGGCATCGGTAGCGCCGTTCTTCGGAAGGATCTGGATCGCCGCTTTGCGTACTGCGCTCGAGGGGTGGTACAGGGCCCCGCCAACCACGTTACCGGCCTCCGGGTCGGATTCCAATGCGCCCAAACCCTCGATGGTCCAAAGCGCGTGGAGGGCGGCGGGATTAAGTCCCATTCCGTCCGCCCTATCATCGTTCACCAGTTTATACAGCTCGGGGAGGATATCGGTCTTGCCGCGCTCGACCAACAGGCGCTGACCGGTCATACGCCAGAACATATTATCGTCGGAAAGGGCGTCCACTAATTCGTCAGGCTTTTCCTTGTCCAGTGCCTTCGTTTCGTAATCGCTCCGTATTTTTGGGACGATGCGCCAAATACGCCCGTGCGATTTGTCCCGAAGGGGGTTGACATAGGCGTTGCCCTCGCCCTTCTCGGCATCGTATCCACCGCGTTCACTGTTCGGGGTGGGGTTGTGCTGTACGATAAAGTTGTACCAGTCCGCTACCCAAACATTGCCATCTGGGCCCACCTTGGCCTCGACGGGTGAGACCCATTCGTCCGCCCCGGCGAAGATGTTGCCGCCATCCTTTTCCACATAACCAGCCCCGTCCTTCTCGATTTTAGCGATGTGTACCAGGCCGCCCGTGGGTTCGCAGACAAAGGCATACTTGTTCCAATATTCGCTCGGATAATCGCGGGCGGTGTAAAAATGGTGTCCAGCGGCCGCGGTAAAGCCCCCGAACACGTCCACTTGGCGGTAGTTCCGGGTAATCGGCCGCATGTCGTAATGGCCGTCGATCTTCTGGCTTCCCTGGGCGGCAATGCCCTCTACGCCGGTCAGGTCTTTATTAGGTATGGCAAAAAAGACACTATGCGTATTGTTCGCCGTGGAACCGAAAATGGAATTGTCCTCCGTAATCCCCAGTCCCCACGTATTGTTGCTGGTATTGGTCAGGAACTCGAAGGTCTCCAGCCCCGGATCGAAGCGGTACAGCCCTTGCGAAAACTGTTGGTCCTTTCCGAAAATACTGCCTTCGAACCCTGAATACCCGACGGTTCCGTAAATCTGGTTGTCGATGCCGCGCTGCAGGTTCGACGGTCCGGCGTGGGTGTCGAAGGTACCCCAGCCCTCGATGAGGGTCTCCCGTACGTCGGCCCTATCGTCGCCATCGGTATCCTTCAGAAACAAAAACCGCGGGGCCTGCGAGACCACGATGCCCCCGTCATAGAAGGTAAAGCCGGTGGGGATGTTCAGGTTCTCGGCAAAAACGGTCACTTTGTCCGCCTTGCCGTCGTTATCGGTATCCTCCAAGATTTTTATTTTATCGTCGCCGACGCCCTTGTCGTTCCGGACCGTGTTCGGGTAGTCCACCGTTTCGATGACCCAGAGCCGGCCCCGCTCGTCCCAGTCCATGGAGATGGGATTGATAATGTCCGGCTCCGAGGCGAAGAGCTCCAGGTCGAAACCTACCGGTACCTGTATCAGCTTTGCGGATTCCTCAGGGGATAGGGGCAACTGGTACTTGGGTGCGGGATCGCGCTTCTCGTAATTCGGGATGTTTTCCTTCTGCTCGTAGGCCAGTGTCGGGATATCCCCGGAAAAATCATTCCAGTTCTTCCTGGCCCTGTCGCTTACCGCCCATAGGATGCCCTCTTTCATCAACTTTTGGAAGCCAGGTTGGTTCCAAGTGCGCTCATCATGGCCGTAAGCGGTATAAAACACCTTCCCGTCGCCATAATCCTTTACCCACGTCCAGGGTTCTCGGTGGTCGTCCTCCGTTCTTTCCATCAGTACCGTGATGTCGTCGGCGACCTTGTCGTGTACATAGGTCTCGTCCCAAGTGGAAAATTCCTGTAGGTCTTCCGTGATGGGATGCTGCTTGTTCACGATATCCGCCGTAAAGGTTCCGGTGCCATGGCTGCTGAACCGTCCGCCGACCATATCGATAAATTCTTCGGATTCGTGAAAACAGAAACTGGCGCAATGGACGGGGATAAAGGCGTGGCCTTCCTTCACATAATTCTCGAGGGCCTTTTCCTGTGCAGGATGCCGGTCTTCGTAATTGGCATACAGCAGTACCCCGTCGTACTTCTCAAGGTTTTCGGCATTCAGGTCGGCCAGGTCCTCGGAATAGGTAAAGTTGATACCGTCCTTGGCCAATGCCGAGGCCAGAATGGGCTCATAGGCCCGCGAGTTGTGGTGCTCCTGGTCATGGCCCAGAAAGAGGATCTCGATCTTGCGGGGCTTGTCATCGGCGGCGGTTTCCTTTTTTGATTCGGACTTACATCCCATCATAAACAACATCGGCAGCAAAAATGGAAGTATTCTTAAGAAGATTGATCGCATAATTAGATAGTATAAAATGTCATTCCAATTTTAAGAATAAATCCGCTAAGAAAACGAATTTATTGGGTTCTAAATCACAAAATTCATCTTTTATACCTAGTTTTAGGGGTGGATTTTTAATTTTTAGAGATACCCTTAACACCTTATGATATGAAAAATATAGAAAAATATGTCTTGGCCATAATCTTCAGCCTCTCATTTTTGAATCAGGGCGTGGCCCAAAAAAAGGGCGGATGGATTCCGCTTTTTAACGGTAAGAATCTTGACGGGTGGAAAGTGGGAAATAATGCGGATACTTTTTCCGTGGAGGACGGTGCCATTAAAGTGGCGGGGCCTACGGCGCATTTATTCTATCAGGGGGATGTGGAAAACCACGATTTCAAGAATTTCGAGTTCAAGGCACAGGTCATGACCAAGCCAGGGGCCAATTCGGGAATTTATATCCACACCCGATACCAAGAAGGAGGATGGCCCAACTACGGCTACGAAATACAGGTCAACAATTCTCAAGAGGACTGGAAACGCACCGGAAGCCTTTACAATATAGTGGACGTGAAGGAAAACTATGCGACCGATAACGAATGGTACACCGAATACATCAAGGTAGATGGCGACCGCATTATCGTCAAGATAAATGATGTCGTTACGGTGGACTATACCGAGCCCGACAACCCCAAACGGGGAGACGGGGAGAAAAACAGGATATTAGATCACGGCACTTTCGCCCTCCAAGGTCATGACCCCGGGAGTGTGGTTTACTATAAGGATATTATGGTCAAGCCGATCCGTTGAGGGTTTTCTTATTGATGTTCCATCTCATAATGCCGCTTTAAGATATCTCCGCCATAGTCATTGGTAAGGTCGCGAACGACGGTATGGACGTGGTTGGCATCGTTCTGGGTATTATCGAACTCTATCAATAGCATGGGGCCATGAATGCGATAGTAGTGTGGCGTTCCCTCCTTCAGACCGCCCGCCCATGCAAAAAGCAAGTTTTCAATGCCCGCCTTTTCGATCTTCGCCATCAGGGTTTCCGAAAATTCGAAAATGTAATTTCCGACATATACCTGTAGCAGCTCATCGAATATCTTTTTTTGTTCTTCGCTTAAGTCCGAATAGGCAATTCCCTTTTTTTCTATTTCACCGACCTCACGATGGTTGGCCGTAATGACTTCTTGGGGTGCCTTTTCCGAAAACTTGGCGGTTTTCAACTGGTCTTCACTCAGGGAATTGACGAGGGCGAACCCGAGTTGGGATTCTTTTTTCAACACCTGTTTACCACGATGCTCCCCCGTTTTAACGATAGCGGGATTGGAACCTAAAAAGGTAGGGGTGGCCGAGACGATCTTTCCTTCATCGGAGGTAAAGTTTAGCGAAACGTGGTGGCCTTCGAACCGCCATCCCCAGTTTTCGGTGGGAGAAGGGTTTCCGAAAATACAAAAGTGGTAATTTAAAGGGTCGCGCCTAGGGCGGCCGTCGGGCATTTTGTCGGTGTCATCGTTTTCGATAGAACGAAGCACCTTTTCAAGTTGCCTGATTTCCATGGTCTTTTCGTAGCCCTCTTGGCTCATGCAGGCTTTTAACAGATCAAGCGCGGCCTCTTTTTGGGTTTCATTGAAATCGTGAAAAGTGGGCCCCATTCTGGGCATGGGCACATAGTTCATGTTGTACCGTTCGTCATCTTCATACGTAAAAAGAGCCTTTTCCCGTATTTCCTCCGAAAGCGTACCCAAAAAGGTATTTGCTTTTTCGGAGAGATCTTGGGCATTCACCTTTCCGAATACCACGAGACATAATAGAGCCAATGCCCTATTTTTGATTCCACACCCATTTATTTTTGCTTTCATAGTACACGTTTTAAACTTTATAATTTATTTCAACCTATAACTTACAAATGCTACACGTTGGCTATCGGGCGACCATGAGGGAACGTTTATCGTGCCCTGGCCGCCGAACAATTTGGCCATTACCGTAATTTCCTTGGTCTCCAAATCCATCAGCCGCAACATCACATCTTTGTTGGGCGGATGCGAACCGGGGGGAACATCGGTGCCGAAAGTGATGTACACTATCCATTTGCCGTCTGGGGACGGGTGGGCGAACCAGTCGTTATATTCGTCCGTAGTCAACTGTTCTTGGTCGCTGCCGTCGGGTTTCATCCGCCAGATCTGCATGGTGCCGGTACGGGCCGAATTAAAATAGATGTACTCTCCGTCCGGGGAATAGTCGGGACCGTCATCGAGCAGTTCGGCATCGGTCAACCGGGTTTCTTTGCCCCCTTCTACGGGGATAGTATAAATATCGTAATTGCCGTTTCGCTCCGCACAATAGGCCAAGGTCTTGCCGTCAGGGGACCAACCGTGCCAATACGAGGGGCCAACAGGCGTAATCTTTTCGGGAGTGCCCCCTTCAATAGGCAAGGTATAAATCAATGAACCTGAACCTTCGGAACCATCGCTTATAGCCATTTGGGTACCATCGGGTGAAATGCCGTGGTCGTTGTTAATCCCGTCGGCGAAGCCCGTATCCATTTTTTTCGGAGTTCCGCCCTCGACGGGAATCTTATAAAGCGATCCCTCGCTGTTGTAGATCAAGGTTTCGCCGTCGGGGGACCAGTTCGGCGCCTCGATATGGTCATTGGTATGGTAAACGACCTTGCGATCGAAGGTGGTAACGGAAATCGTCTCCAAGGTACTTTCTACCTCCTCCGACGTATTCGAATTTTGTTCGGACTGGTCGATATCAACATTCGTGAACTGAGCGGTCTCGACCACATCGGCATTGTGCGAGCAAACGCCCAGTCCTACATAGAAAGGTTCGCTAAAAGGGAGCCTGACGGAACCCCCTGCGGCGGTAAGCTCCCCGCTATCATCAGCGACCGACATCGATATATAATCACCTTCCTTTTCGATACGTACCCGTTTCGGGGCGGTAACATTGGCCTGTACCTCATGGGTCGTACCGCCCTTTGTTTCCCGAAACTGCAGGGAGGTGAGTCCGTCGCCATGAACGGCCAAATCGGCATAGACCGATGCCGGATCCAGATCTTGACGGATGACCAGACAGGCCTTCCGGTGGGGATCGGTGCCCTCGCCCTCCCATTCGATATCGGCGGCAAGGGAAACATCGCCGGACATCTTTTTCCAGACGAAATGGAATTCGTCGGTCTCGCCCCACATATTGGTGCCGCTACCGGAGACGGTATAGGTTCCCGTGGATTCTTCGAATTCCGCCGAGCCTGTGTTCTTTACCGGACCAATATCTCCACTTTCCTCGAAGGCCCCAAGACTCGGTTGTTGTGCACAGGATTCCATAATCAAGAGGAGGGCGAAATAGTAAAGCGAAGAAAGTTGCAATTTCATTTCATTGATGTTTTATGGGAATGCCTGAGGGTAAAATTTGTTAAATTTAAGAAAAATAGGAGGACTATTAACGCAAAAAAAATAGAAAAATAAAGTAGAGTGAATTTTACACTTATTTTGGCCCGCAGCGAGAAAAAGAGTGAAAAACTCTATTTTAGCTTAAAAACAAAGATTAGGGTCCATCCGTTGATCCGTGGGCTGAGGATAATGAGAGAATTTGTAACATAGGACGTTTATTATCTTTATAGAATTTATCCAAACATTTTTAAAGGACCTATATTAAGGACAGAAATCCAAAAACAACTAAATTATGGAAAACACCGAAAATCGCTTCAACCGCCGAAACCTCCTCAAGACCCTCGGCCTAGGAACGACGGCTGGGGCCCTGGGCCTCTTCTCAAGCACCCCCGCCTACGCGGAAACGTATGAAACCCCGAACTATGCCAAAGGGATGGCCCCGGTAACCATAAAGAACGTCAAGACCATTGCTACCGCCCCGCGGGGCAGCAATCTGATCGTCGTAAAGGTGGAAACCAGCGAACCGGGACTCTATGGTCTGGGCTGTGCGACTTTCACGCAGCGTGCAGCGGCCGTTGTGACCGCGATCGACAGTTATATGAACGACTTCTGCGTCGGCAAGGATGTCGATAATATCGAGGATATGTGGCAATCCTTCTACGTCAGCTCCTATTGGCGCAACGGGCCGGTGCTGAACAATGCGCTGAGCGGCCTGGACGAGGCGCTTTGGGACATCAAGGGAAAGCGGGCCAACATGCCGGTCTATCAGTTGCTGGGGGGCAGGTCACGCTTTGCGATACCCTGCTACGCCCACGCGGGGGGCAGGACCCCGGAAGCTGTTGCGGAGGATGTTCAAAAATATATTGACAAAGGGTACCGGCATGTCAGGATCCAGCAGGGCGGGTACGGCGCCGTGGGCACGGATCAAAAGCCCCCCGATTTCAAGGCGGCCGAATATGCCTATAAAGATGATAATTACATGGATCCGCAAGTCTATCTCCGGTCGGTGCCCAAAATGTTCGAGGTGGTACGCAAACAATGCGGGGAAGAGGTGGAGCTTTTGCACGATATCCACGAACGCGTACAACCTACCGAGGCCATCAACATGATCAACCAGTTGGAGGAGTTCCGACCGTTCTTTATCGAGGACCCTTTGTCCCCTGAAAACAAGGGCTGGTGGAAAGAACTGCGCCAAAGCACGAACGTGCCCATCGCCATGGGCGAACTCTTCAACAACATCAATGAGTTCCTGGAGCCGATGGCCCACCATTATTTCGACTTTATCCGGTGCCATGTCTCCCAGATCGGGGGGCTTACCCCTGCGATGAAGGTCGCACGCTTGGGCGAGTGGTTCGGTATCCGCACCGCGTGGCACGGTCCCGGCGATGTTTCGCCGGTAGGGCATGCCGCCCAGGCCCATATCGACCTGGCCATTTGGAACTTCGGAATCCAGGAAGGAAGGGAATTCTCAGAAGAGGAAAGGGCCGTTTTTCCCGGCTGCCCGACCATGGAAAACGGGTACATGCACGTGAACGAGGCCCCCGGGTTTGGGGTCGATGTGAATGAGAAGGAGGCTGCCAAATACCCCCTCGACCTGAAGTCCAATTGGCAGGTACGCAACGAGGACGGCACCATAATCCGGCCTTAAAAACCGCTTAACAAACGCATTGAATAAAAGGAATGTCTTCTCCGAGGAGAGTCGGTTTGGGGACATTTTATATTGGATTTATCATGAAGTTTTCCCATACATACATTTTAACAGCAGCAACAATTGGCATTAATATAATGACTGGTTGTTCGCAAGAAGTGCCCAAAACGCATATTTCCAACGGAAGCATATCCTGTGAAATATATCTGCCCGATGCTGAAAAGGGGTACTACCGGGGCACGAGATTTGATTGGGCCGGGGTCGTCCCCAGTCTGGAATACAAAGGCCATACCTATTTCGGAAAGTGGTTCGAACACTATGAACCTACCATCCACGACGCGATTATGGGCCCTGTCGAGGCATTCGATCCAATCGGATATGAAAGTGCCCAACCCGGGGAAAGCTTCGTAAAGATCGGGGTCGGGATTCTGGAGCGGCCGGATACCACCGAGTATCACTTTTCCAAATCCTATAAAATTCTGGAGCATGGAGTATGGGATGTCGAAACCAAAGATGATGAAGTTCGCTTTTCCCATCAAATAACCCAAGGAAAATATCCTTACACCTACGATAAATCCTTAAAATTAAAGGACAACAAGTTGATTATCGAGCATACCCTGATAAACAACGGAAACAGCAACATAGAGACCCGCGTTTTTGACCATAATTTTTTTGTGATCGATCAACAGAACGTGGGTCCCGGCTTTACCATCAAATTTCCGTTTACCATTGAAGGGGACGAAACCCGCTTAGGTGGTTTTGCGGAAGTGGTAAACGGAAACGAAATACAATTTGTAAAGGAACTAGGGGAAAAGGACCATCCGATGATCGTAAACCTTTCGGGTTTCGGCGCGTCCCAGGACGATTACGATATTAGGGTCGAAAATTCGAATACCGGTGCCGGGGTGCGGGTTACCGGTGACCGGCCCATATCACATGCTGTGTTTTGGTCCGCGATCAAAACCTTGTCGCCAGAACCTTATATTGATGTTGACGTTAAAGCAGGGGATTCGTTTTCTTGGACGATTACCTATGAATTCTATACTTTGTAATCGATGTTTCATAGCTTGACCAAATTTACCCTACTTTTTCTAGCTGTTGGGGGTGTGTTTTCATGCGGGGGCCCCACTAGGGAATCCGATCAATCATCCTATAAAACAGGTAAAAATTATCCGGTATATGGGGGCAATAAGGCCGGCAACCGCTATTCCCCCTTGGACCAGATCAATAAAGGCAACGTTAAGAACCTAAAGGTGGCATGGATGTACAATGCCACGAAACCCATTGATCCGAACAATCCAGGCTCTAGATGGAACAGGCAGATCCAGTGCCAGCCCATCGTGGTGGACGAAGTACTCTACGGCACCACACCCGAACTTTACCTTTTCGCCCTGAAGGCCGATACGGGGGAAGAAATTTGGAAATTCAATGCCCTGAACGACGATGTAAATGTAAGCCGGGGCGTTGCCTACTGGGAAAATGGTGAAGACCGGCGCATTCTCTATACGGTCGGTTCCAAACTCTACGCCGTAAACGCGGATAATGGCAAACAGATCTCCGCCTTTGGTGAACACGGAACGGTGGATCTGCATGAAGGCCTATCGACCAACCGGAAAGGCGATACGGATTCCTTGAGCGTCAGGGCTACCAGTCCCGGTGTCATCTACAAAAATACGTTCCTCATCGGTTCCAGCGTATCGGAATCCGGCGATGCCGCCCCCGGCCATATCCGTGCCTTTGATGTGATTACGGGAAAACTGAAATGGGTGTTCCATACCGTTCCCCACCCCGGGGAACCGGGGTACGAGACCTGGCCCAAAGATGCCTATAAAGAAGTCGGCGGTGCGAATAGTTGGGCAGGCATGGTACTCGACGAGAAACGCGGGGAGGTCTATTTCGGCACCGGATCGCCCGCATCCGATTTCTATGGCGGCAACCGTGAGGGCCGGAACTTGTTCGGGAATTGCATCATCGCCCTAAATGCAGAAACCGGAGAATTAAAATGGTACTACCAGACCGTTTACCACGATGTGTGGGACCGGGACCTTCCCATTCCGCCGAATCTCACGACCATCGAACACAACGGAAAGCGGTTGGATGTCGTTGTGCAGACGACCAAGGACGGCTTGGTATATGTCCTGGACCGGGATACGGGCGAATCCGTTTTCCCCGTCGAGGAAAGGCCGGTACCGGTGAAGGGTCTGCCGGGGGAGGAATTGTGGCCGGTACAGAAATTCCCATTAAAACCCGCCCCGTTCTCCCGGCAAATCTACACCGAGGACGATATCAGCGATATTTCCCCCGAATCAACCGCCTACACAAAGGAAGCATTTCTAAAATACGACACCGACAACAAATTCACCCCGCCCAGCGAAGAAGGCTCGCTGCTCTTCGGATATAGCGGGGGTGCGGAATGGGGCGGCAATGCCATCGACCCAGAGGGAATCCTGTACCAGAACGCCAACGACAACCCATGGATCCTTCAAATGATCGATAGTACGCGCCGCAACGAACAGCTCGCTTCCCTTTCCTTCGGAAATGCGCTCTATACGAAAAACTGCGCCTCTTGCCACGGCCCCGACCGGAAAGGCAGCGGAACGGAATTTCCAGATATAACGAGAATCGGGGAACGCTTCACCAAGGAGCAGGTCAACGATATCCTAGAAATGGGAAACGGCCGTATGCCCTCTTTCCGCCAGCTGTCACAAAAGGAGCGGGACGGCATCGTAAATTTCCTCTTTGACCCTCGTTCGGCCCGGAATAAAAGAAAAATAGTAGGTGAACACGGCGATCGGATTCTTAAAGGAAACCCATAAAAATTTTGGTTTCGAACCTGCGTATCTGATTAAGGTGTGGCAGAAATTCAGCGACCAAGACGGATATCCCGGGCTAAAACCACCATGGGGCACCCTCAATGCCATAGACCTCAACACGGGCGAATACCTTTGGCGGGTACGCTTGGGAGAATATCCCGAACTTACGGAAAAAGGAATACCGATCACAGGCACGGAAAGCTATGGCGGCCCCTTGGTCACTGCCGGCGGCCTGGTCTTCATCGCCGGTACCAAGGACGAACGCATTCGGGCCTTTGACAAAAAGACGGGGAAAGTGATTTGGGAATACCAACTTCCAGCGGGCGGTTTTGCGACCCCGATTACCTACGAGGTCGATGGTAGGCAATTCATTGCAATAGCGGCAGGGGGCGAACGGGGACAGAAGCCGGGGGGCAACTATATCGCCTTCGCCCTACCGTAGTGAACAAAGATAGAGAACACCAAAATGCCGCTGGCAAGGTTTATAAAACTGAATTTTATTACGGCTCAGGTTATTTAAGCCAAGGGCCCAGGAATATAATTCTTCCCTCCGATTATAAAAAAGTAACTATATTTAAGGGAACATCAGAAAGCCGGGTGATCCGGAATTATTCGACAACACTTTGAACTACTATGAAGACGAGCCTTTTCCTTTGCCTGATCCTAGGTTTCCATACCCTCGCCGAAGGGCAGGCCCCGACCGACGACCCTATATATAACCTTTTGGTCGGCACCTATACCGAACCCGGCAAAAGCGAGGGCATCTATGTGTACCGGTTCAACAGTGCTACGGGGGAATTCAAGTATAGCGGAGAAGCTACGGGAATCAAAAACCCCTCGTACCTGTGCGTTTCGAAAGATGGCAATTACGTCTATTCCGTCAACGAGGTCGGTGACGGAAACGGCGGGGTATCCGCATTTTCTTTCGATCCTTCTAGTGGTCGGCTGGACTTTATAAATAGCGCAAGCTCGGGTGGTGATGCTCCCTGCTATATTTCGGTCGATGATAAGAGCAATTTTGTTTTTGTAGGTAACTATAGCGGGGGAAACCTGTCCGCCGTACCGATTAAAGCCGATGGTTCTTTGGGTTCCGGCCTACAAACGATCCAGCATGAGGGAAAAAGTATCGGAACAGGGCAAAATAAACCTCACGTACACGCGACGGTCCTGTCGCCGGATGGCCGGTATCTGTTCGCCCCCGACCTAGGGACGGATAAAGTGACTATCTACACCGTCGATACCGGTAAATCGAATCCATTGGCTCCGGCCGATCCGGCTTTCGTCAAGGTCAAAGCCGGAAGCGGACCACGGCATTTCATCTTCCATCCCAATGGCAAATACGCCTACCTCATACAAGAAATTACCGGTGATGTGACCGTTTTCGATTACAAAAACGGGAAATTGACCATGAAACAAACCATTACCTTGGGCTCCGATGACTACAAGGAAAATGGCGATTCCGCGGCCGCGGCCGACATCCATATTTCTCCCGATGGAAAATTCCTGTACGGGTCCCTGCGCGGCACCAGTAACGAGCTGGTAATCTATGATATAGACAAGAAGGGTAAATTGAAGCTGGTGGGGCGGCAGTCCACCTTGGGAAAAACTCCCCGGAATTTCGCCACTGGACCCGACGGGGAACTTTCTATTGGTGGGCAACAGCGGTGATGACGAGATCGTGATTTTCAAACGGGACAAAAAAACGGGATTGCTTACCCCCACGGGCGAGAAAATACAGGTTGGGGCACCGGTGTGTTTGAAATTCGTCGCCTCAAAATAGTAAGGTGGTTCCTTCGTGTATCACCAAAGAGATTTTTTTTCATTCAAGCCCATGTCGGCCAATGAATATCCCAGGCGTTTCCTATATTTGTGAGACGTCATTTGTTAGACGTCATTTGTTAGACATCAGGGATTATAAGCACTATCGGCGTTTTAATTCTTTTAATTTTAACCATTAATCCTACTGTTATGAAAAATTTTGTTTCAAGAAATGGTTTACTTTTTTTTCTGTCGATTTTCTGTCTATCCTTTAACGCATCAGTTTTCGGCCAAGCTGTAAGTTTAAAGGAAAAGTGGGAAACCCCTACCACCCTGAAAGAACCGGAATCCGTACTCTTCGATGCGAAGGCCAATGTGCTGTATGTTTCGAATATCAACGACCCACAGGCCGGCAAGGACGGTAACGGATCCATTGGCCGGATCTCGCTTGACGGGAAGGTTCTGGAAGTGGAATGGGCCATCGGAGGAATGGATTCCCCTAAGGGCTTGGGGCTGCTGGATGATCAATTATATATTGCCGATCTGAAAAAAGTGGTAGTGGTCGATACGAAAACGGGGAAAGTGGTCAATACCATCGAAGTAGCGGACGCGGGAATGCTCAATGACATTACCGTTGACTCGGACGGGATGGTGTATGTTTCCGACTCCGACAACAAAAGGATCTACCGGATTAAAGACGGTAAGGCCAGTGTTTGGCTGGAAAACGACGGATTCCAAAAACCGAACGGCCTATTGGCCCATCAAAATAAGATGTATATGGTCGATATGGGCAAGGGTATTTTTTACGAAATAGATAAAAAAACAAAGGCGTTGCGGAAGATTGCCGATGGCCTGGAAGGAGGCGATGGAATAGTACCGTATGACGACGATTTTATTATCTCGAACTGGAACGGGGAAATCTATTATGTACGGGCAAACGGGGAAACCAAAAAGTTGATCGATACCAAGGCCGATAAACTGAATGCGGCGGACCTCGTGTACCTACCCGAGCAAAATCTTTTGGTCGTGCCTACTTTTTTCGGCAACAAGGCGGTCGCCTATGAAGTGGTCAAGGAGTAAAACCGGCTTTTATAGCTGCCGGCATGGACAAAAGCATCCCTAGGCTCCATCGACGAGACGTTGCATCCGAACAAAAATTTCTGCCTACCACTCCAAACGCAGCAAAGAAATAGCCTGTCTGGGCAATTGCATTTTGAAATTGAATTTCCCGTCCTTTATCTCGACCCATTCCGGAGAAGCGTATAATGCCAGTTGCCCGGCCTCCTCAAGGCTTTGGATCTGTTCGGGAGATGGATTTTGTGGCGAACCCATTTCTTTCCACAGCGCATAGGAATTGCTGTGCTGCTTGATCTACGCGATAGTGGTTTACCAAAACCTTTTCCGCAGGTACATTCTCTATTACCAAATTTACGGGCGAATCGGGTACGTCCAAATCGTTTTTGTCATGGTAGTTCCAGACCATTACGGCCAATGAACGCTGCGATTTTGCCGCCAGGGCATTTACATCTGCAGCGTCGCGAACGCTCGCTTCCCTAATTTCCGAATAGGTATAGGCAAGATCGTTTCTGTTCGACCTGTAGGCGCTCGCCCGTCATCATGCCGAACATACGGAATACATTGAGCACGGGCTTATCGACGCCGTTCGTGGCCATATCGCGGAAGCCGGCGAACCAAGGCTGGTTCTCGAACTCGAAAGCCCCAGGTGACCGCCCCCAATAGGTTCACCCCGAAATGATCCGCCAGTTCGTATTTTCGGGCGAAGGCCGCCGCGGTATAGCTCGCATAGAGCGTTCCGTTCCTATAGGCATTCTGGGGATAATCGGCCTCGGAACAGGCAGCACAGCCTTCGGGATCGGACTCGCCGATGATTATGGGCAAATCCTTAAACTCGGGGTAAGAGGCCACGATTTCAAACCCCTTGCTGATATCCCTGAGCTGCGTTCCCATATCCATGACGACCGTACCGTCGATGACCTTGGGGTTGCCCTTGGCGTGAAAGGTAATAAAGTCCAATGGGGTATCGCCGACTTTACCGGATACATGGTTCTTGCCGCCCTTTACATGGTCTAGAAAAGCTCGTAAAAATTCGGCGGATTTCTCCCACCCAGGTCCCGTAACTTCCGGACCTCCTATTTTGGCGGTCGGCAAAGCGCGTTTTACGGCATCGGCGGAATAATCGTACAGCTTGATATACTCCTGGGTGCTGCCCCGCCAGTATTCGATATTGGGTTCGTTCCACAGTTCCCAGTACCAGCTTTCTACCTCTTCCCTACCGTACCGGTCCACCGAATGCAGCACCCATTGATAGACCAGTTCGGCCCATTTTTTATAATCCTTCGGGGGATAGGCCCAGCCGGTAAAAATTTCCTCATAGTCAATTCCTGGCTTCCAATAATGACGATAGGGCTCGGGCTTGACGGAGAGTGCTTCCGGCATAAACCCGATTTGTGCAAACGGCTTCATTCCCCTTTCGATATAAGTATCGAAAATTTTATCGACGATGGTCCAATCATAAACGGGATTTCCTTCTGCGTCTTCGGTATAGGCGTTGGTAGAGCCCCATTTTAGGGCGTGGGTACCTTCACCGGTTACCAACAGACTGTGCGCCCGTACATACACCGGCACCGGACTTAAAGCTGAAATTTCGGAAAGCAGCTTCTTGCCGTCCTTCATATAGGTATAATTCGGCTCGTCATAGCCCCACCAGGCCCAGATTGGGTCCATGGGACCTATTCTCTCGTTAGCATCGATCTTTATTGTTACGGTATCGGATTGTGAAGAACTTACTACTGGGAAATGACATATTCCCATAATGAGTATGACGTGGCTACAAGTCGTTATGTAGTTCACCACACGATTTTTCACTTTAGAATTGACATTCATTTTACCTAGACAAAGATGCAATTATTACAACAGGATGGATTATCAAAAAAGGCGATAATTTTCCTCGAACGTCCTATTGTTTTAGACACTCTATAGCGCTACGCAGAGGCTCGCAGAGATTAACGGAAACAACCTATAAACTATTGAACCGAAAATTTGTACTCCGTAACCGTATGATAGGTATCGTCAGGCTTTAACTCGATGGACGGAAAATCGGGTTGGTTCGGGGCATCGGGAAAATGTTGCGTTTCCAGACAAAAAGCAGTTCGCAAATCATCTTTTGCACCGGATTTCAAGGTGTTTTTGGAATCCATAAAATTACCGGTGTAAAATTGCACTCCCGGCTCTTCAGTATATACATCCATCACGATGCCCGATTGGTCGCCTATTACTTTGGCGGCATGGTTCATTCCGTTTTGCCTTTGACCGCCCAACACGTAGTTATGATCGTAGCCGCCACCGAATTTTAGCTGTTCATTATCCGCTTCGATACGTTCGCCGATGGTATGCGGACTGGTAAAATCAAAGGGTGTTCCCTTGACATCCCTCAATTCGCCGATAGGGATAAGACCTTCGTCAACGGGTGTGAACTTGTCGGCATAGATCTGCAATTTATGGTTCAGGATAGTGCCGCTGCCTTCTCCATTGAGATTAAAATAGGAGTGATTGGTCAGGTTGACTACCGTGGTTTCGTCCGTTGTGGCCTCATATTCTATTTTCAAGGTATGGTCATCGATGAGGGAATAGGTGACTTTCGCATCAAGTTCCCCTGGGAATCCCTCCTCGCCATCGGGAGAAGTATATTCCAGTACCAAGGTATAATCGTTCGGCTGGTCAGCTTCCCAGACCTTGTCCTGAAACCCGTGTTCTCCGCCGTGCAAGGCGTTGGCGTTGTTGTTGGGCACAATGGAATATTCCTTCCCCTCGACCTTAAACTTGCCTTTGGCGATACGGTTGCCTACCCGGCCGATGGTGGCGCCGAAATAAGACTCGGGGCCGTCAACATAGGCTTTGACACTGCCCCTACCGATGATGACATCGGTCATTTTTCCGTTCTTGTCCGGAGCCCAAAGCCCCACTATCCGCGCCCCGTAGTTGGTCATTGCCATTTGCAAATCTCCGTTTTTGAGCCAATATAGTTTGACGGGCTTCCCATCGATTTCAGTATCGAAATCGGATTCTTTTAGGTCGGTCTCGACCATTTTTTCGGAGGGGGTATCTTCATTCATCTCTTCCTTTTTTTTAGTATCCTTGCAGGCTGTGAATGCCATCATTAGGGTCAAGCCGACCATCCCGCACCATTTACTTTTTTTCATTGTTTTCCTTATTGGGTTCTGAATTCAGTTTTTTTATCAGGTCCACCTCATCCTGTCGATAGGGGGTTCCGTCTTTCCGGAAAACCTCATGAAACCATTCCGCCGGCTCTCCTCCGTCTTTGATCGGGGTATTCCACGCGTATTTAGTATTGGATTTTCCGGCGACCAGGCCCCAATTGATGGCCCCGATATTTTCATTTTTCAAGATAGGAAGAATATTTGAAAAACGGCTATTATTCGTACGCGCCATGTATTCGGTGCAGACCATGGGGCGGCCATGGGTTTTTAATAGGTTGATGATCAACTGGTGCTGTTCGGGGCCTTCATAGTCGTGGTAGGTAAGGATATCGGAATTCAGGGCCTGAAAGGTGTTCAGTTCCTGAAAATCCCATGCCCACAGTCCCGCTGTCAATGGCTGGCTGGGATTGACCTCCCGTCCCCAAATGAAAATGTTCTTGAGCAAGGGCATCGAACTGGTGCCCTTACCGGTGTTGCCCGGTTCGTTATACAGGTCCCACATTAGTACCCGTGGGTCGTTGGCAAAGGTTTTTAGGATGTCTTTGACATAGGTTTCCAGAGCGGGAAAATTCTCCTCGTTTTTCGATGCGGGATCGCCCGGATCTTGTACCCAACCGGAGTTGTGGGTGCCGGGGATGGGATCTGGTTGTTTCCCCATATGGGGCGTTTTACCCCAAACATCGTCAAAAAAAAGTAGAATGGTCTTGATGCCATGTTTATCTGCAATGCCCAAGTAGGTGTCCACCCGTTTCTTAAAGCCTTCGGGATCTGCCTTATAGGCCAGACTGTGCAGGTACACCCGCATGGTATTAAAGCCGATACCTTCCGCGTAACCCAGTTCACGGTCTATGGTTTCGGGGTCGAAAGTAGCTTCCTGCCACATTTCCAATTGGTTGATGGCCGTACTGGGATTAAAATTGGCACCGGTCATCCAGTCGTGTTGGGCGTACCATTCATGGGCTTTTTCGCGGGACCATTTATTTTTTTCGAGAAGTTCTTCCTGGCCGGTCGCAGCGATGGTGATCATTAATAGAAGAATACTAAATAGTGTCTTTTTCATCGGTATATAGTTTATGGGTTCTAGAGATAAAAGAGTTAAAAAATTAACGAGAAACGCAGTAGCGTAGCTTCCTGGAATTTTAGGCATTGCCATGATAAACTTGCCCCTTGTTCTTCCAATTCACAAGATCGGTAGAATCGTTGTTCTGACCGGTGCATACTGGCAAAAAGACCAAGGGCATTAAAATAAAAATCTAGAGTTTTTGCACGGTTTTCATATCCATCTTTTCTGTGGTTTGTGGGACTCGTTTTTGGTTACTCCGAAGGAATCTTCATTTCCTCCTTTTCCGATACGGGCTTGCCTAAAACGGGATATCCCTTTTCGTTCCATTCGATCTTTTGCATTCTCGGCGAGCGTGAGGCTCCACAGCCTTGCCCCGGTTTTGAATTGGCATGGTAGAGAATCCAGTCTTCCGTACCATCGGGTGATGTAAAGAAGGAGTTATGACCGGGGCCGTACACCCCGTTTTCGGGGGATTGGGTAAATAGGGGTTCTTCGGATTTTATCCAGTTCTCCGGATCCAGTAAATTGTCCGTACCGGTAAAGGTTAGCAGCCCCAGACTGTAAAAATCCGTCCAGCAGCCACTTGCGGAGAATACAATGAAAATCTTATCGTCATGGGATAAAAATTGGGGCCCTTCGTTGACGAATACCTCGGGAGGGTTTTTGAGGGATGTACCGGTATCCCAATGCCTTTCCCAATCATAGGTGGGCGAAGAAATTTTTACCCGATCGCCCTCGATTTCGAGGGGATTTTTCATTTTGGCAATAAAGATATCCTGTTGTCCGTTATCATCGCCCTCCCAACCGGACCATATCATATACAATTGGCCTTTATATCGAAAGACGTTGCCGTCGATGGCCCATTTATCGGTTGCGGCCGCTATTTTTCCCTTAAACTCAAAGGTGCCCTGAAAAGGATCTTCAGAGGTGTTTTCCACGGCGTACATTCGGTGGGTCTTGTTATCTCCATCGTCCGCCGCAAAATATACGTACCATTTACCGTCGATATAGTGCACTTCTGGCGCCCAAATGTCACGGGAATATGGGGTTCCTTCGGGCGGTGTCCAGATAGTTTTGACCTCGGCATCTTCGAGATTGGCCAGAT
The DNA here is from genome assembly GCA_963764285.1 of uncultured Flavobacteriaceae bacterium. GTDB lineage: Bacteria > Bacteroidota > Bacteroidia > Flavobacteriales > Flavobacteriaceae > Pricia. The sequence goes on along the minus strand of CAVXSA010000016.1, from coordinate 7,341 downwards.
TTTTCACCCTTTTTAGCACCAGTTTATTGCCTTCCGTGCTGGTGTAGTGGTAGAATCCGTTATGATAGGTGCTATAGGGATCGGGACCTGATGGCAACAGCGGATTGGTGAAGGTTTTTACTTGGTCTTTTGGGTTATCTGCGGAACTATCGGACTGGTGCTCCGCACGGTATTCCTTGCAGGAAACCATAATAAAGAGCAAGGATATGGCCCACAAAATATTTTTCTTGTCCATTTTCGCCTTTTTTTCCTATTTATCCACTTTTCCGGTTCTTTATTAAAGGGATGTCCGAAGTTGGAATGTGCTACTTCAGCAAATCGAACATCCTTGTATATTTTATGAGAAAGCTATTGTTCAACGGGCCACCGTCCAGTAGGTTATGGTTATAGACGACAAACAGGCCGGTATTGGCCCGCTGCAACCAACCGAAACGGAAATTGAAGGACCAAAGCTTGTCCACCGTATTGTTCTGTACCAGGCCTTGTAGGTAGATATTGGGCTTAAAGGAATACGAGATCTGGCTGCGGAACACGTTGGCGGAAAAATTGCCTACGGGCAGGTCGAAACGGTTGTACAGATAGGTAAATGCCGCGTTGAACTTGTCGCCGGCCCTGAGGTACAACGTACCGCTATTGATGGAGCGGGTACCCCCGAATGAGCCCCCGTTGACCGATCGTATATTCACGGATACCGGTTTGCTCGGATTGGTAAAAAAAACAAGTGCGCCCTCCGCATGCCTATAGGTTCCGGGGGCTACGATTACCCCTGGGGAAATTTCAAAGGGGTCGATCACCCCTTCGGTCGTAACGTTAACGCCCGTATGGATTTCCATTCCGTTTTTGAACTCCCAATGATTGTCGATATGCAGGAAACCGGTTTCCAGAAAACCGTCGAAATTCCAATAGCCCTGGTACGAGACGTGGGGCCGGTACTCCAATATCTTGGCATCCTCTTTTTTGGGCCTTAAATGGTACATCAAAAAACCTTCGGGCTTGCGAAAGGCCGGCCGGAGCAAAAAGCCTACTTCGGGGTTAAAGCCCTCCCCTACCTCGGTGTAGGCGGCTTTCATTTCCCAGTTGTTCCATTTGTAATCGGACTGTAAAAGAAAAGCATGTCCGTCGCGGGAATCCTCGGCATCGGCCGAGCGGGCATAGAAACCCGAGAGCCTTGCCTTGCGGCCCAATCCCCATTTGCCATCTATAGCGATGGTACGGTTAAAATTGTCGTCGGTTTGGAGTCCCTTTTTAGAAACCCACATTGCCCCAAGGGCCGACCTCCCCTTAAACTCGTGGTTGACCCGCCCCACGCTAAAGTTGTTCTGTTGAATACCGGCTTCCGCAACTTCTTCGGTAAACATGGTCAGCAGCCCCACGTTGGTACGATTTAGCTTTCCGGACAATCGGGCGCCGCCTATTATCGGTACGATGGTGCCGTCTTCACCGATTCCGATACGGCGACTGAAGAACAGATCGACCTCCCCCGGGTTACCGACGCTGAAAAGCCCGGCATTCTCAAGGAAAAACGGCCGCTTTTCCGGAAAGAAGAGATTGAAACGATCCAAATTTACTTGCTGATCATCGACCTCGACCTGTGCAAAATCGGTGTTGTAGGTCAGGTCCAACGTCAAGCTCGGGGTAATACTGTACTTGATATCGCCCCCGGCCTCCCACCTGACATCGGCTTTGGAGTCGGCGGTCGTAAAATCCCTTGAAAGTTGGCCCAGCACATAGGGGATAAGTTTTAGGTTGCCCGGACTGCGCAGGTCGAGCCCGGTCAAGGTGCCCGCCAAGGATAGCCGGTTCAGGTCAAAACTGACCGGGAGGGGCGACCAATAAACAATTTCATTGGACTTGCGGATATTCCTACGAAAATTAACGCCCCAATCCTTGCCCGTCTGAAAGCGTAAGGTACTCAGGGGGATGGCAAATTCGGCACTCCAGCCATAGTCCCCTACTTCCGTTTTTACCTCCCATGCGCCGTCCCAGTTGAGGTTAAAGCCTCCGATCGTACCTACTTGTTGACGGTTTACGTTGGTATTACCCTGCCCTTCGTTGTCAACCTGCGCGTCGTATTCTACCCCGATAGGATTGGTCCCGAAAATAAAACCGTTCTGGCCGTCCTTATAGGTATCCAGAATAAAGACGAACGCATCTGTATTATCAAGGTTGGCATCGCGCCGGGCATCGGATACGACCAGGTTTTCGGGCTGCGCATCGTAGCAGACCACCGCTAGGTAGAAGGTTTCGGGGGTATAGCCCACCCGGATCTCGGTCTTCTCGGTGGCCGGCCTCCCAAAGTTGGGCTGGGCCTGGGTCAGGTCGCCAATGGGGGTGAGCCCCTGCCAAATTTCGTCGTTCAGGACGTTGCCATCGATAACGGGACTATCCTCTAGCACCGTAGCGGCCATTACGGGGCGTTTACTTAAGCCAGTGCTGGCGGACGAATCTTGGGCATCGGCACCCAAGAAGCTTAGCGAGACCACAAGGCATAAAATTGCGATTTTGGGGAATGGCATGGTGTTGAGATAGGTTATTTTGATCCTAAAAATAAGCTATTTTGTTCTGTCGCCATGAAAATGCATGATCAGAAGGTAAAAAACCTTGATTACATCACAGTAATCGGCGGATTTTGATTCCGGAGCGGTTCTGTCATCGTCGCTCATCGCTTGTCAATACCCTACTCCGGTGCCGGCAGCGCATGATATTATTTCGCCAAATCTTGCCATTGCTCTTTCAGTTCCTTTACTTTCTGGGGATGTGCGTCCGCCAGATTGTTCGTTTCGGTGCGGTCTTGGGAAAGATCGTAAAGCTCCCACTCGCTGTTATGATCCAATTTGACAAGTTTCCCGTCTCCTTTCCGGATGGCGTTGGAACCGAAATGTTCCCAGAAATAGAGATCTTGGGTACCGGCTGCCCACAGGATGGGCAGAATACTGGAACCGACGGTGGGAGTAATGTTCTGTGGGAAATAAGCCGGTGGTAATGGCCGGGCGGGAGGGCGAACAAACCGGGGATGCGGAATAGTAAATGTTGAATTAAACTCCTTCGGCCGCCCATTTATCTATATTCCGTGTTTGCACCCAGCCACTATTATAACATGACAGATCGCCAATACCCCTATCGTCGGTATAGAGAATGATGATATGGGGCTTTTCAGCTGTGGGCGCCACTTTCTGGTTCGAAGCGACAGAAAGTAGCGCCAACATCACACATAGCATGGAGATTTTGAGTACAGATTGCATATTCCTTACCTTGATTTTAAGCAGATCGCTTATTCCTGTTATCGGGATTTCAATTGAACCCCCTCGAAGGTCATCTTGACCGGCTTTATGGTACCGTCATCGTTGAATTCCATTTTATCGAGGGCCACTACACGGTGATCTCGGTCTTCGTTAGGGATGGGTCTTCGGTGGTATACTATGATGTATTCGTCCGTACCTGGTTTTTTTATGACGGAATGGTGGCCGGCGCCGGTGGCGATATCACCTTCCTTGGATTCCAAAATAGTCCCGATGCGCTCGAAGGGACCTGTCGCTTTATCGGCCATAGCGTAGGCCACTTTATAACTACCGTTGGTCCATCCGCCTTCCGACCACATAAAGTAATAGATGCCATTTCTTAGAAACATAAACGGACCTTCCACATAGCCTTCGGGAGTGATTTCCTTGAATTTCTCCCCGTTTTCCCAGGGAACGAATCCCGTAAAATCGTCGTTCAGTACCCCTAGGTTGCAATGGCCCCATCCGCCATAGAAAAAATAATAGGTACCATCGGTGTCCTTAAACACAAACTGGTCGATGGGCTGGGCGTCGTTGTAAAAATCGGAGATTAGGGGTTTGCCTAGGTAATCTTGATAAGGTCCGCCGGGATGGTCGGCGACCGCTACCCCGATGCCACCATAGTGGTTGATATCGTTATTGGGGTCATAGGAATCCCTCCCCGGTCTTTGAATATCGTTGGCCCCGAAAAAGAGGAAGTATCGATCGTCCTTTTCTATGATGGCGGGCGCCCATAGGGCCTGTCGCAACCACTTGATCTGGGTGGTATCCAATATGCTCGCATGTTTTTGCCAATGGACCAAATCTTTAGAGGAAAAGGCATCGAAATGCAACTGCTTGTCGTAGTCGTCGGAATACGTGGGAAATATCCAAACTGTGTCGTCGAAGACCACCCCCTCCGGGTCGGCGTACCATCCCTCGAAGATGGGGTTGTTGGCTTTTTGTTTCTTTTCTTGCGCGCTTGGCCGTGCAGCTTATAACGACACAGACGAGGCTGAGGATGATTTTTTGTTTCATAGGATAGTTTTTGCAGGCTACAACTCGACCCGCCGCCCCTCTTCAGCCGACTTTTTGGCGGCTTCCAAAATCTCTACCACGATCAGGTTGTTCGATAGCGACGATAGGTCGTTTTCCGGGTTTATCTTTCCCGAGAGTACCGCTTCAAGATACGCAATATGATCTTGGTAATAGTCTTGCTGTAAGGCTATGTTCTCCCCTTCTACGGGATTCGTGTTCTTGATCAGCGTCTTTCCGTTTGGGGCGTGGTAAGAACTTTCGGCCCCATAGACCTGAAGACTTTTGATGCCGTACGACCAGTCCCACGAAGCTTCGATAATCCCCACGGCATCCTCATATTCCACCGTAATCGTAGCATCGTCGTCCACTTTGGGATACACATCGGGTTTTAGATGTTTTAAAACCGCAGTGACCGCTATGGGGCGCTTTCCGTTCTGCAGCCAGGTCATCAAGTTGGCACCGTAGCAGCCGAAATCCATGACCGCTCCCCCGCCGTTTTTTACCGGGTCGGTGAGCCACGCGAGGAATTCCTTGCTGCAACCGATTTCCTTGGGGCCCTCATGGCCATCTTTGGCGATCATTTTCGTGATTTTTCCGAAATCGGATTCCCCGACCAAGGATTTAAGTTTTTGGTTACTGGCGTACCAGGTGGTCTCGAAATTGACCAACAGATGGGTGTCATTGTCCCGGGCGAGTTTTGCCATCTTTTGGGCATCGGCTACGGTGGTGGCCAAGGGCTTTTCGACCATTAGTGGGATTCTTCATGGGCAGACATATCTCGGCGACGTCCACATGCTCGTTAATGGGGTTGTAAGCCATGACTACTTGCGGGGTCACCTCGTTCAACATGGTCTTCGTATCCGGAAAAAAGAGGTTGTCGGGCACTTGGTAGTCCTTTTTATAGCGGGCGATAAGATCGGGATTGGTTTCCGCTATGCCCAACAACTGTATCCGGTCGTTTCGAAAGGCGTTCATGATACCATGGGCATGGTCGTGGTTGAGGCCGACCACGGCGACCTTCAGTTTTTCTTGGGCGTAGTTTTGTTGAAAGCCCAAGACTAGAATGGCAATTAGAAAGGTTGTCAATTTTGTTTTCATGTCCCGTTTTTTAAATCCTGTTATTTCTGAAGCTCATTAATAATATCTTGGTTCACTTTTTTTACCTCCGGAATGTTCATCTTATCGACCTTTCGGTCGTAGGTCATAAAACCGTTTACCTCGCCTTCGACATCGGTGGTCTGCGTATAGATCGCCCCGGAAAAACCGGCCTTCACCAGCTTTTTAAGTTCGTTCGCGTATTCGACGTACTGATCCGTGGTTTCCTTGGAATTCTTGAATTTCACGTAGCCCCAGTTCTCGTCGGGGCGCCATAGGTGGCCTTCCAAGGCCAGGCCGATGCCGCCGTATTCCCCGAGCACGTTGGCGCGTTGGGCATCGTAGAGGTACATGGCGGGACCGGGATAGTTGTGCAGGTCCAAAATATCGCCGGTACGGTAAAAGTTGCCGCCGCTGGCGGAATTGATCAATCGGCTGGGGTCGTAGGCCTCCGTCCATTCCGTGATTTCCTCGGTCTTGAACTGGCCCCAGGCCTCGTTAAAGGGTACCCAGACTACGATGCTGGGGTAGGAAAACAGATAGTCCATGATCTCTTTCCACTCTTTTCGGTAGATCGCTTCCGATCGGGCGCTTCTTTTGAGTTCGGAGCCCTCAAAATAGCTGTGGTTCTGCCATTGCGGCCCGTGGCCCATGTCGCCACTGGGCATATCCTGCCAGACCAGGATGCCCATACGGTCGCAATGGGTGTACCAACGGGCGGGCTCGACCTTTACATGCTTGCGGATCAGGTTAAAACCGAGTTCCTTGGTCTTTTCGATATCGTATTTCAGGGCCTCGTCGGTGGGGGCGGTGTAGAGACCATCCGGCCACCAGCCTTGGTCCAGCGGACCGAACTGAAAGTAATTCTTGTTGTTCAGTTGAAGCCGCATGATACCGTAATCGTCTTTTTCCATGGAGATCTTACGCATCCCGAAATAACTTTTGACCTCATCTTGAAGACTATATTCGCCTGTCGAAGGGTCCCTGCCCATCAGTTTTATCTGCATATCATATAAGAAGGGCGTTTCGGGCGACCAAAGTTTGGCGTTGTCGATACCCAGCACCACCGATTCGCCGGCGGCGGATTTTGCGGTCGCCAAGGTCTTTCCATCACCGGAAACCTTGACCTCGACAATATCGCCATAAGTACCGCCTACGATTTCCGCATCGATCTTGACGGTGCCGTTATCGATATCGGGAACGGTCTTTAGGCCTGCGATACTTTTCTGGGCTACCGGTTCCAACCAAACCGTCTGCCAGATACCCGTAACGGGAGTGTACCAGATGCCCTCGGGGTCCTTGACCTGTTTGCCCCTGGGCTGGGGGCCTTCATCGGTGGGGTCCCATACCTTTACGATCAGTTGTTGTGCCCCTTCGGTGAGAAAGGGGGTGATATTAAAGGTAAAGGGGGTATAGCCGCCTTCGTGCGAACCTACTTTTACGTCGTTCACCCAGATATCCGTCTTCCAATCCACCGCACCAAAATGCAGCAGTACGTTTTTTCCGTTCCAATCGGCGGGCACCTCGAAATCGGTGCGGTACCAGAGCTCGTTTTGGGCACCCACCTCCTTCATCACACCCGATAAACTGGACTCCGCCGGAAAGGGTACCAGAATCTTGCCGTCGAACTTTTGGGGCAGGGCCTGCCCTCGGGCCTGTATGGCATACTCCCACAATCCGTTCAGGTTTTTCCAGTCCGGTCGCTCCATGATCGGGCGGGGGTACTCCGGCCATACGTTTTCGGGATCGATTTTTTGCGCCCACTCGGTCTTTATCTTGTCTCCGGCAGGCTTCCATTGGGCCATAATGGGCGTAGAAAATACAAGTAAGGTCAGGACTATTAAAAACTTTTTTGGGTTCATTAAGAGGGAATTTTAACGGTTCGGATTTATCTGTTCGTAATCATTTTAAAGGGATGACATTCCTTTCGGTCATCCAAATTACTATAGAA
>CAVXSA010000015.1:0-285412 GCA_963764285.1 uncultured Flavobacteriaceae bacterium | reverse complement strand
GAGTTGTAGTCCAGTAGGATGAACGGGTCCATTCGTTGCATATCCAAACGGAACCCGCTAGGGATAAAATTGTGTACCCGAAATCCATCGCCCACAAAATGGGGAGGTTTCGGGGCCGCAACCAGTTCGATATTCTTTGTACTCATTTTTGAAGGTTTTAATGGGTGGGGGACTATCCCCTTACTATCGGTTTCAAAACTACCACAACCTATTCTGCCGAAGATTGATACATGCCAAGAAATAAAAATCCGTTCTAGCCATAGCTACCAAATTATGGGTGAGCTTGCTTATTGTTGCTTAATAAACTGGGCATCGATTGCCAACCTGATCTTATCGCCCACCATAATGTTGCCCGCTTCGGTGACCGCATTGTAGGTTAAGCCGAAATCTTTTCTGTTGATGCTTCCGGTCATTTCGAAACCTGCCTTCGTGCGGCCATAGGGGTCAACCGCCACACCATTAAAATCCGTTTCCAGGGAAATTTCCTTGGTGACGTCTTTTATAGTCAGGTCGCCAACTAATGTACTGCCGTCAAAGGATTTGGATTTGAACCTAAGTTGGGGAAATTTTTCAGCATGAAAGAAATCGTCGGATTTTAAATGGATATCCCTATCCTTGTTCTTGGTATTGATAGTTTGGATTTCGGCACTGAAATCAAAGTCTGCATCTTTAAAACTGTCGTCGGCCGATTCTACGGTTCCCTCGAAATTATCGAAGTAACCGCTTACCGTCGAAATCATCATGTGTTTGACCTTAAAGCCGATCTCGGAATGATCGGGGTCAATGTTCCAAGTAGTTTTTTTTGCTGTTTCCATTTTTTTTCGCTTTTTTAAGATTTTTAAAACTTCATTTGACATCAAAATTACGGGCTACATAACACTATATGCATTGATGTATGGTAAGAAATTATGTTTTGGAATTTTTTTGGGCCAAATCCCTACGGACCCTGCTTAGGCTCTCGGGAGTAATGCCCAAATACGATGCCACCATGGCCTGCGGTACCCGTAACATAATGTCGGGGTACATCTTTACAAACTGCAGATATCTTTCTTCCGCGGACGCACCCAATAATAAATTGATCCGATGCTGCAAATGTCGGATGTGGTTATGTAGCAATCGGTTGTTGAAGTCCGTGAACGTGGGAATCCTTTTTGATAGCAACCGGTTGAATCCCTCGTTTAACATGACCACTTTGGTATCTTCCAAGGCTTGGATATAATACACCGAGGCTTGCTCAAAATAGACGCTGGCCCTATCGGAAACGATCCAATTTTCTGGCGCGAAAGATAGGATGTGTTCCTTCCCTTTTTTGTCGATGGAATATTGTCGCAGCAAGCCTTTTTCTACGAAAAAGGAATGTTTGCAAAATTCATTCGCCCGTAAGAGAAATTGGCCGTTTTTCACTTCCCTGGTCAAGCAATTATCGACTATTGACGCTATTTCCCTTTCATCAAAATCAAGGTTTGACGCCAGAAAGGATTGTAAATTTTGACTTTCCATTTATCCGAAAATTTGAACTTTTGAGCCGCCTATTCTGCCTATCCTCGGGAAATGGGTCGTCTTTTATCGATCCTGTTTTGAAATGTTTCGTTCAAAGTTTCCATTTCTCCCAAGTGGGTTGGATATCTAGAATTTTCAGGTTTAGTTGTTTACTTTGATGTTGGCTCAGGTCAACAATTGGAACGATATCTTCCTTTTGAGGTTATTTCCGGATCAACGTCAACTATCAAGTGGAAACATTTATATAGGCAGTATGCAACAAATCATTGCCTAAATCGATTCGTTTTTCACAGTTTCTATAGTCAGTATTTCATGCTTTTGGGTGGCTTTGGTTATGGTGCGCGATGCTGGGGTAGGGAGGTACTTCACGCCCCATTACCACTTTTCTGGCGGTTTATTACCAAAAAAAGTGAAAAACCGAAGCTTCCGGGCACTAACACTAACCCAGCTGAAACCACTTTTCAAAGGGAAGCAGCCGATCTTCAGCGAATCAAAAGGACTATTTGATGGTCTGTGCCATCAGTTCTTCCCCCTCGCCCAACAGTTTCAAATATTTTTTATAATTAAATCGTGCAATCTTCCTTCCCAATTCCAAACCTTCGATATTATCGGCCTGAATGTGATAACCTCCCATTACCCTTGACATACCGGCCATTTCCGCTGTTTTGGTAAAAGTAGGGAACTTAATGACTACCGGGTCTCCCAGATTGTCGGGCTCGGTAAGTGCACCCGGCACGAGTTCCACTTCAACACCAAATTTCTCCTTACCGGTAAACAGTTTCAAGGCTTCCGCACATCCACCACTGATCGTACTATGACCGGAAACGTAACTTGGGAAAGGGGGGCATAGGAAAGAATCCGGGGAGTAGGGCCGCCACTCCTGCCCCTTCATTTCCATCATCCCTTTTTCCGGGCCGCCCCATGCCTTAATTACCTGATCTTGATAATATTCATGGACAAGGGCATAGGGTCTGGCAAAATCGTAGTGCATTTTAGCGTCCCAACAGGCTATAAAGGCATCCATGGCCACCGATTCCACCAAAAAATACATTTTTACATCCTCGTCTAATGTATGCTTGTCCCGCAAGGAAACGTCTTGGGCAAATTTAAGCCAATGCCCTGCCTGTTGCACGGATTGGGGACCGTCTCTCATAAATTCCACCAAGGCTTTGTCTTTAGGGGTAAGATGGGCCTGTAGGTCGATGACTTCCTTGACCTCTTTTTTCAATTGTTTAGAACCGATCATCGGCGGAGGACCCGGCCGGAATTGATCGGGCGTCTCCAATAAAAGGGGTTTCACTTTTTGCCAATAGGGGGTCAGGCAACCAGGATCGTATTTTCTACCGTCCTTATCAAGAAAGTATTTGGGCTGCCACCGATTGCTATCCACATTGGTATCGATATCATTGACAGGAGTATATCCTGTGTAATCAAAATAAGGCTCCCCATGAGATCCCGGCACCTCCCCATATTGATTGGAACCATCGTTCTTACGCATTTCTATGACCCTTTTAGCGGCCAAGTTTCCGATTCCCTCCGGGGTATTAGGATCCATTGACGTATTATCGGGATCAAGTCCCAATGCTTGCATCTTGCTTCGGAAAAGGGTACTGTCGGAAAAATAATATTCGGTTAAAGCCCCGTAGGCGGCATAGCTGACCGCTATTTCCTTGTTTTTTAGGTTCCTTTCATTTTTTGGACGACGGTCCACTCCCGTGAGGAAGACGGGACTGGCCTTCTCGTCAAAACGGGTCCAGGCATCGTACATGGAAGTGAAGATCAGTGCGAGATAGCGGGAGGTTATCGTGGGCCTTGGCTTGAACCTGTCGGTGTCGTGAGCCGTGCCCTCAAGGGCCAAATAGCCCCATTGATAGGCCACATTGTCCTTGCCCCTTGGCTCTTTCGTTTCCTTTTCTACTGGCAGTCGGGTACCTTCCCGACCGCTTGTCGGCTTGACCGACAACATGGCCATTACCAATAATACCCCTATTTTAAACTTCATTTCATCGGTATTTTACTATTCAATGATATACATTTATTCCCTATCAAAAGTAGGTAGTACACGAAATGGGCAAATGAATTGATGAACGCCTTACCCATAAAATAGGATACAGAGAACCAATAAGCCCATAAAGAAAAGCGCAAAAACGGGTCACTATGTAATACCGAAATTTGATGGGCAAAGACTACCAATTTTTTGGTGCCAAAGTATGTTTTATTTATATGGAAAGCAAAAGACATGGAGCGGATGATTGACTAAAAGTACCACGGTATCTATCGAATGGTTGATACCGTTAGATTTCATCGATATGCTTAAAGATGCCGTAAAGAGAATGTATTGCCATCGGAATGTCCTTTACAGAGATGGTTTTCGCAAAGTTTAATTGGTATTAACAGAGTGTTAAGTTAATTTTGACCGTAAGGGACGCAATAGGATATTACACGGATTGTTTCTGGGTGTTATCAGTGGACGCACCAATCGGAATACCATGCCCGGATTACGTATTCCAAATTCATTATATATCCCATCAAAAAATCTTCGGTCACCATGAAAATCATATCGTTTCGAAATCTTCGTGCCCTGGATGCGGCCAAATATATGCTGGCCATCCTACTGGTTATTTTAATATCCTCCTGTGGCAACCAGGACAAAGAAATCTTGGTCTTCAGCAAAACGGCAGGGTTTCGGCATGGCTCTATAGAGGCCGGCATTGCGGCCATTCAAAAATTGGGAGCGGAAAACAAATTCAAGGTGACCGCTACCGAAGACGCCAACTATTTTATCGAGGATTCCTTAAAAAACTACTCCTCGGTCGTTTTCCTGAACACGACCCAAGATGTCCTGAACGATGTGCAACAGGCCGATTTTGAACGCTACATACAGGCAGGCGGGGGTTTTGTCGGTATTCATGCAGCGACGGATACTGAATACGATTGGCCTTGGTACAACAAGCTGGTCGGGGCGGTTTTTGACGGCCATCCGGCGGTACAGGAAGCTCAACTTCAAATTATGGATACCAACCATCCCTCGGTACAAGAATTGGATAGGTTATGGACGAAAAGCGACGAGTGGTATAATTTTAGGAACATCAATCCCGATATCAACGTCTTAGTGAACCTGGATGAAAAGAGTTATAAAGGAGGCACAAACGGCGAAAACCATCCCATTTCCTGGTATCACGAGTACGACGGTGGCCGAGCGTTCTACACCGAAATGGGCCACACCGACGAAACTTTCGAAAACCCAAAATTTTTGATGCATTTGCTCGGTGGCATAAGGTATGCCATGGCTGATGGAAAACTGGATTATAGCCTGCCCACGATCGATCGCGTTCCACCGGAAGACCGGTTCGTTAAAAAAGTACTCGATTTTAACCTCAACGAACCTATGGAACTTGACGAATTACCGGGTGAGGGCATATTGTTCGTGGAACGCCGAGGCGCCTTGAAATTTTATGATTTTAACAAGGAGCGGACAGAAACGATTGCCCAACTGGACCTGTTCTATGGAAATGAAGATGGCCTATTGGGTATCGCCGTTGATCCCAACTATAAAGAAAATCACTGGATTTACCTTTTTTATTCCGTCGCAGGAGAGGAATCGAAACAGCACATCTCCCGTTTTACCTTGACCGATAAAAATCTGGATCTAACTTCGGAAAAAGTGCTGCTCGAAATACCCACGGACCGACATTGCTGCCATAGCGGTGGGGCCCTTGAATTCGGCCCCGAGGCTAATTTGTTCATCACGGTGGGCGACAATACAAATCCGTTCGAATCCTCCGGTTTTGCACCTATCGACGAACGCAACGGTAGAGAGGCCTTCGATTCCCAGCGTTCCGCCGCGAACACCAATGACCTGAGGGGCAAAATTCTACGCATTACCCCTGAAGATGACGGCTCCTACTCCATTCCCGAAGGGAACCTGTTTCCCAAAGGAACGCCGGGCACAAGACCGGAAATCTATGTGATGGGCTGCCGTAACCCGTTTCGGCCTTCCATAGACAGTAAAACCGGCTACCTATATTGGGGCGATATCGGCCCCGATGCCGGAAGGGCCGATCCTGCAACGCGGTCCCAGCGGTATGGGTGAATACGATCAGGCCCGAAAGGCGGGGTTTTGGGGCTGGCCCTATACCCGGGGCTACAACGAGCCTTATAACGATTTCGATTTTGCTACCGAAACTTCAGGGCGAAAATTCGATCCGGAAAATTTGGTAAACGATTCGCCCAATAATACGGGGCTTAAAAAACTACCCCCCGCCCAGAAGTCCCTGATTCCCATGACCTATTATCGCTCGGATGAATTCCCTTGGATGGGCAGTGGCGGCATCAATCCCATGGCAGGGCCGGTCTATCGGGGTTCCGAACACCCCGATGCCGAAACACCTTTTCCCGATTACTTTCGAAGGAAAACTTTTTCTTTATGAATGGATGCGCGATTGGATCTATGTCATTACGTTAGATAGTGATCAAAATTATGTAAAGGCCGATGCCTTTATGCCCAATACCGAATTTTCACATCCGATGGATATGATTTTTGGAACCGATGGCAAACTCTATGTATTGGAATACGGTCAAAAATGGAACTCGCAGAATTTGGATGCCCGGCTGAGCAGTATTTCCTATCTACCGGGCAACCGAAAGCCGGTAGCCAAAATCGAAAACGACAAAACGGTGGGTGCGGCTCCCCTGACCGTAAGGTTTCTCGGGAGATGCCTCTTTGGATTATGATAACGACCCCTTATCCTATGAATGGTTTTTTACTGCAGACAGTGTGCAATCTTCAGAAAAAAATCCGCAGTTCGTTTTTAAGGAAAACGGAATCTATGATGTACACTTAAAGGTCACCGACACCGAAGGAAATGCAACAACGGCCAATACGAAGATTATGGTAGGTAACGACCCACCTACCCTGTCCATTCAAGTGGCCGAAAACGATTCCGTTTATTGGGACGGCAAAACGATTGATTACAAAATAACGGTCAGCGATGAACAAGATGGTACGACAATGGACGGCTCTATCGATCCAGCGGATGTTAAGGTAACCTTCGACTACATCCCGGAAGGAAAAGATAGGGTCAAAGCCACTCTCGGTCATCAGCGGAATATTGTTCCCGAAGGCAAAAAACTGATCGACGCCTCCGATTGTAAGGCCTGCCATGCCATCGACCAAAATGTGAACGGCCCCAGTTATCTAAATATTGCCAAAAAATACAACAAGGACGACACGGGCTATCTAGTGGCCAAAATCATCAAAGGCGGTGGCGGAGTCTGGGGAGAAAGGGCGATGTCGGCCCATCCACAGCTAAAGGTTGGGGAGGTTACCCAAATCGTCGACTACATCCTGTCTCTCCAACCTAAGCAAGGGGAAGAACTTGGAATCGCTTCCGTTGGAAGGTAGCCTGACCTTCGACCAACACATGGATTCAAAAAGTGAAGGCACCTATATTTTAATGGCTTCCTATCGCGATAAGGGCAATGACCATCAGTCCGAATCCGAACTTACCGCCAACGGCGAATTTGTGTTCAACAGCCAAAAAATCCAAGCCGAAGAAGCGGACGAGATCAGCGAGGGAATCAACACTTGGAGCACCAACTATTCGAGGGTGGTCGGTGGCATGGTACACGATTCCTATTTAAGGTTCGATAACTTGAACCTCCAAAATCTGCGACATCTCAAATACGCTACCTTCTATAATTCCGACTACGATTTCAGGGGCTCTATGGAAATCAGGCAAGATTCCATGAATGGGCCGGTAATTGGTAAACAGGCCTTACGGCACGACGGCAAGGAAGAAACGGTCTATTACGAAATCCCGCTAAACCCGACCATTGAAAAAGGGACGCTTTATCTGGTTTTTAAAAATCCTGAAAATCCACTGCGGAACATCGGGCATGCGGATTGGATATCCTTCGATTACGAACATTCATATAAGTAATTCGGTACTGGCATTATTTACCAAACTTGAACCCCCAATAAGCAGGTCAATCCTAATAAAAAAGTAGGGGACACTTTCTGTTCTATAACGGTTGCGTTTACCGCCAAGACAAAACCAACCGAATTGATGCCCAAGAAATACAACCGGCCCCCTAGATCGGTGTAAAACAGCATTGGGGTGGTACTTTTTAGGGTTCTACGTCCATGCTTCCTTTTCAGTACCCGCGCTGATCGCTATTCTTTTTGGAACGTATTAAAGAAGGCGGTAGCAGCTATTCCGGTCTTTGCTTGCCCGATGGCCGTTATGCGTCTTCAAGGCCTGCACAGGGAATCAACTTTTCAACATTACCCTTGCCCAAAGATTATTTTTATACTCTTTGATGGCGGACTCCAATTGTTTGTGGGCCTTATCCAGGTTTCCCAGTCCCAAGTTTCCGAGGGCTTCGAGATAATAGGCGCTGGAAACCGCTTTTCGGTCTCTGGAGGAAGACTCTTCAACGGCTATCAAAGAATGGTTGGAACCCTCTTCCCGAAGTGCCGCCCCTTTATCTAATAACTTATCGAAGAATTCCTTTGCCTTATCCTCCTGTCCGAGTTTTTCAAGTGATTTTCCCTGAAAATAGAGCAGGTCGTCCATTCCGTAGCCATTTCGGGATGCTGCACTTTTTTGATAGTTGGCCTTGGCCTGCCGGGCTTTGCCCATTTGATCATAGGCATTGCCGATGCAATAGTAGATCATCGCATTTTTCTCGTCATGGGTGGGCTTTCCTACTTCGAGGTTTTCTGGATATAACAATGCCTTTTCCAATTCCGCTATTGCCGCTTTAAATTTTTTAGCGTCCATTAGTTCACGGGCTTTTAAGGTGTGGGCATCTACATAGCGCCAATAGATTCCCCTTCCGCCTTCCCATGTCCGGAAATGGTGGCTATTCAAAAATTGGATGGCCTTATCGTATTCCCCGTTCAGGTTCAGCAGTTCAACATAGATTTTTGGGGCGGACACATCTTTTTTCACTACTTCAAGGTTATTTCGGAGCAGGGTCAGATTGTCCTTAAAATCGGCATCGGAGGCATCATAATATTGCGATAGTTCGTCATACCAAAGCGGGTAGGAATTATCCAACGAAATCGCCTTGGTCATATACTCTATGGCCCCGGAGGGATCGTTTTGATGATAGAAGGCACCGAACGCAAGGTTGCGCCACACCATCGGAAGGGAACTGTCTATCTCTCCTGCCTTTTGCCAGGCGTCCATGGCATCTTCGGGTCTTCGGTCATAGAGCAGGTTGCCCAATAAATAGTATGCCATCGCATCATGTGGGTCGATCTCAATGGAATTATTGAGCACTTTTTCAGTTTCCTCCCTGTAAGGAAATACATACTCCAAGGACCTGCCCTTAGCCAATTTTTGCATTTCGGCCGCTTTGGCATGATTCCCATTATTGGCATAAAACCACGAGAGATAATAGTAGATCAAAGGACTTTCGGGGTTTTCGATATCGGACAAAAGGGAAATACCATCCTGTAAAAAACCGGCGTTCATATAATGGGTAGCGACTTCGAGATAATTGTTGTCCACATCCTGCATGTTTTTCTGCCATTGGACCAAAGAGGCATCGCCCTGTAACTGGCTTTTTTCATAAAGTGCCGAGAAATCGAGCGGGTCATAGGCCAAAAGTTCGTCCATCAATGCATTGGCCTTGTCCACCTTTCCCTGTTTTCGCAATATCATGCAATAGAGTACATTTATTCTTCCGTCACGGGTGTCCGTGGAATAGGCATGGCTTACATAATCCAAGGCCTTTTCGAAATCGCCCCTTCTACTTTCCAACTGGGCCAATTCGTAGTTGCCGGAAGCCGACCACTGGTAATACCAGGTAGAGCGGCCAAAATTTTCATGGGCTTCCCCCAAAAGACCTAATTCTTTTTGTGCCAAGCCCATATAATAGTAGATCTCCCCCTCTTTGGGCTGACGGTATTTTATCTTGAGTTTGTCCGCCGCGGTTTGCAGATGAGTGAGTGCTTCCTCGTATTTCGTCTGGTTGAGACGGCGCATTCCCAACGCCATGTTCACCCGATAATCGTCGGGAGATAGTTCCAGGGCCGCCAGATAATAGTCGTCCGGCTCTATTCCTGCCCTGTGGAACTGCTCCACGAACCGTCCGGTGAGGTAAAGGTCTTCTACCGATTTCAATTCCTCTGGTCTTTTTACCCTTTCCTGATACTCCGGTAGTTCGGGGTGTTTGAGTTTATAAGGCTTATAGGCAACCAGTTCGTTGCCTTCACTGTCTTTCAATTGCAGGTTCAGCTTGTATTCGTCAAACGCCTTTTTTCCTTTATAGGTATCCGTAAAAGGAGTTGCCGGATCGATATCCAGCGTTTTCTCCACCAAGACTTCATCCCCATATTTTAGGGTTGTCACCACATTCTTAAAAGCTTTTGTGGTATTAAAACCGTAGAAAACGGTTGTGTGATTTCGCATCTGAAGGGTTACCGATGCATCCGTAGTCGCATTTTTTACGATTTCGAGTTCGCGAATGGGGTACCAATAATTTTTGGCATCCTTTACAGAGTGTGGAAGTATCCAACTATAATCGGGCTGATTGTTCGAGAAGGAGCCAGTCATCAATTCGACATAAGCCTTGCCGTCGTCGGTCAATTTTCGTCTTGCGTTCTGGCCTTGAAGCCCCGGACCGAACTGCCACAGCTTTGAGGTATGGTTCTCGAGCGGGTCGCCCACATGCACGGTTCCGGCCTCTTGGCCATAGTCATATCCCCCAATAAAACCTTCCTTAGCGTCCCACATAAAAAAGGAGACGGGATTGGGGTGGTTCTTCCACCAGGTCAAATCTACTCCCTCGGTATAATCGGTCCCCATATAGCTTTGATGGGAAATGAGCCATTCTGTAAAACTGGAGTTGTTGTGAAATACCCCGATTTCTTAGCTGTGGGCCAAAAGGTGCGAAAATCCTCGTTAGCCGTTACTGCCACGTTCGCCCAAAACAGAAAGGTCTTAGTCAAGATATTCTCATTACTTATACTGTAATCTACCTCTATATAATATCGTCCCTGTCTCAAGGTCATGCCCACTACCCCTCTCAGTCCCATAGTCTTCTCGGTCTCTCCTACCAGATAGTTGCACTTCCATCTTCGTTTTCTATCTTTCTATAGTCTCTTTGCAACATTGTAGTGGTTCTATGATGATGTGGAAAGCACCATTCTATACCCCCTGATATCCAAGCGCCAAGGGTGCCTATAAGATCAGGCTTTATAACGCTATTGACTTGTAACATTCGTGATCGTTCTTGTCAATCGCATAAACAGTCATCCAAAGCCCAAACCTTACCTTAATATATTCTTTTTCAATATATATATTTTTCGTTCTACAAGTTCACTCCCCAGCTTGGTCTGCGACGGATAAGGATATATCTTGCCCTGGGCCCCCTGCACGCCCCTTCCAGTGTAAAAGATAGGACTGGTCTCATCCTTTCCCATTTTATAAGTGGGAATTGTCTCTGTGCCTTCATAGACTTTAACTTGGCCAAAAAGGCTTCCACTGGCAAGGAAAACAAAAAAAGTAACGGCTGGCAAGAGCAGCCTGCGCTGTAGATCTTCTCTATTCATAAATTTATTTTAATTTTTCAACTAAATTCCTACAAATTCTATCTATCCAATTTAATTTTATTTTACTTTCTTTTTGCGTCCAACCAGGGATGGTTCAAAACTTCTTCTACAATATCTCCTTAATGCCCGTCGTAAAAATGGCACAATAATTATCAAAGTGGAGGGTATGGGCTTGAAGAGCTCTCTCAATTTAAATCAATTTTCACGGTCTCATCGATTCTACCGATATCTACTACCAGCCCACTGCCGTCGCGTTGAGTAAGGTAAACAAACTTTTCACCCCATTTGATCTCCCATGCCTTATAAGACGATCTTGAGTAAACCGTTTGAGAAAAGGACTCGTCAAAGGCTTTTATCATCACTATAAATTCGGCATCTTTAGTATGAAGCTCTGCTTGAGAAATACCATTTAGGGGGCTGCTTTCATTGATAGGGTGAACCACGGTCCACATGGTGGGAAAGAAAACAACTTTCTGCCGCTCGGTTTCAAGGGTAAAAAAATCTCTTGTATCGGAATCCTCCCGTTTGAAGGAAAGTGTAATGTTTACCTCTACTTCGACCAACTGATTGTTCTTTGGGTTCACTACCCTGAACATAAAACCGTTGATACCCTTATAGGGCGACATTACTGCATATTTGCTATATTTAATGGTTGCGGTAGGCTTAGAAAACCTGCCGTACATAAGCCCCGTACCCAGCGCAAAAGTCAAAAGGCCAAGCATGGATTCTACGGACGCTACAATATTTGCCAGAAAACCAAGGGGCGCAACCCGCCCATAACCAAGCGTAGTGATGGTCTGGGAACTAAAGAAGAAAGCTTCCATAAATTGCTCGGGCAGCGTTTCCCCAGCGATACCGGAAAGATGTTCTAGGCCAATGGCCAAATAGACCATGGCAAAAATTAGGTTAAGAACGAAATAAACAACTATGACAACCAAAAAAAAACGGGGCCACGGCATAGTTACCAGCGAATGATAACTGTTGAGGCGTTCAAAAAATGAGACGTTCCTTTTAAGGACATTGAAACTGCCGTCTTTGTTCAATGCACGGTAACCTCCGGAATTCGCTTTGTTATCGAGCCCCAGGTCATTGTATTTCTGATTATCTTTATTTGCCATCCCGCTGGGTATGGATTGAACCTATTCCAATAAATAGTTGGAATTTACAGAATTACCCCGACCGAATTTACGACTAACCCATGGTATTTTTGCGGCTTCATATTTAATATTTTAAAGAGCTGAGATGGCAATCCTTTAAATAGACACAGAAAAGAGTGGTCACCCGTGAGCGTTATTTAAATTTTAAGGTAAACGCTTCCGTCTTTAATAATTGCTTTTTTATCCCCTTAGGAATTTTTATTAATATCCCGTTATCCTTCTTATCCCAAGTTATTTTAGAATCAAAACCAAGAAGCGTGGCTTTTGCCCCCATTTCCGGAAGATAACCTTCAAAATAGATTTCTGGGGGAATTTCTCTTTGCCCTTCCTTGGTTAGATATATGAGATAGACCGAACCATTTGGTTTGGAGGTCACGCATATATTTTCATATTTGTAAGGGGCCATGGAATTGGTGTCATAAATGGCCTCGTCGTTGACTTTCATCCAATTTCCGATTTCCTCCAAAAGACGATAGGCCCCGGTATCCCATTCGCCTTCGGGACTGGGGGCGATGTTCAATAACAGGTTGCCCCCTTTGGCCACGATATCGACCAAGGTGTGGACGGCTTCACGGCCCGACATATACTTTGCATCGGGGGTATAAGACCATCCCCCACCTGAGATGATACAGGATTCCCAGGGATAAGGTAGGGGTTTTTCCGGCACCCGGTTTTCAGGAGTGAGATAATTTTGGTTCTGGCCGTGTACCGCCCTGTCCACTACGATGAGTCCCGGTTGTTTCTCCCTTGCCTTTTCGACCAACTCGTCCATCTTGATATCCTGATTGACAATACGGTTTTTGAGATAGCCGCTTTCGTTGTCCTTCAATTGGGCATCGTACCAACTGGTAATCTGTGACTTCGGTTTTTTGGCGACCCAACCGCCGTCCAACCAAAGAATATCGACTTTTCCGTAGTCGGTCAACAGTTCCATGATTTGGTGATGGGTAAAGTCGATAAACTCCTGCCATTTTTCAGGATCTTCCTCCGGACTGTAATTGACGTTCCGGTCCCTTGGCGGATAGTAAGGGTCCCAATACGAATCAACGTGCCAGTCGGGTTTGGAGAAATAGGCACCGGCCCACAGCCCCTCTTTCCGGAAGGCGTCAAAAATTTCTTTGGTAATATTGGCCCTGGGATTGCTGCTGAACGGGGTTTTCGGATCGGTAATCTTATAATCGGTGTATTGGGTATCGAACATTGAAAACCCGTCATGGTGCTTGGTGGTAAAGATGACGTATTTCATTCCGGCGCTCTTCGCCGCCTTAGCCCATTTTTCAGGGTCGAACTTAACAGGATCGAACGTTTTCTGTAAACCTTCATATTCCTTTTTGTAGGCAAAATAGTTCTCGGGGGTGGCGCCCTTTTTCCGCTCGCACCAGCCGTATTCCTCGGGACAAATAGACCACGATTCCACGATGCCCCATTGGCTATAGATACCCCAATGCATCAGGAGGCCGAATTTGATATCCTGCCACTCGTCCAATTTGTTCAGTACTAAAGGGTCCGTCTCGGGCACATAGCGCTCGTCTTCATAAACGGCCTGGGCGTTTAGGTTAGAACCGACGTACATTATAACAAGTAGGTATGTAATATAGGTATGGGTTTTCATGACTGGAATTTTTAGGTTACCGGATTTTCTTTAGATTCTCTTTTTATACTTTTCTACCGGCGGTAAAAATCTGGCCGCGGTGACCCTCCGACCCATCGGGATGATTTGTCTTCAAAGCTACGTAGGCAGCGGAATACTCAGAGGTCGATGTTCATGGCTTCGGAACCGTCCAACGAAATGCTTGTGCGAAAAAGGATATCTTTGACCTGAATATCGAAAATAAAAGTGAAATTAATCATCATGACCCCAATTTTTTAGACAAAAAATCCTTAAATGACCACATAGCTATACTAAAAATGACGTAATTCCATACTTTTTTTGCGTTTACGGCTACCATGATTACCCAAAGATTCAATTTGCCCATTAAAACTCGATAAGCGACAGATTTCAAAAAAGCCTCTACGAATGAAGCCGTATATACTCGGTAGGCGACTTATCGACAATCATTTTGAACTGCCTGTTGAAATTGGAAATAGTCAACAAAACCGAGGTAAGCGGTACGGTGACCGATAAAAACGGTGTTCCCTTTGTCGGGTCCGCTGTGATTGAAGGTACGAACAACGGGGTAACTGCCGAATTTGAGGGCAACTACTCCATAACCCTCGATTTTTTGGAACCGCGAGCGCGGATACTGACTATGCGGTACTGATGAGGGATACCACTCCCGATGGGGAAGGGAATTTAACCTTCGGCGGGCTAGATTCGGGCAACTAAAATACAGTGCGACCACTATGGTGCGCTATACGGTTGGAGATAGGGCAATACTCTCAGATAGGCTGTGTTGAATGTGAAATCGCAAAAGAAGTCGCCTTGAACCTCAACAAGAAGGAGTAATAGGTTGAGTTATTTTAGTTTGGGATGGAAATTAACATGAGAATTTGTTTGAGTTAGTTGAATTAATGAAGGGAAAGGCCGATTAAAAAAATTAATCGGCCTTTTCTCTTTCTATTACTTTACAAGCAGAGTTTTTCCCATAAAAGCGTAAGGGGGGGGTCGAATTAGGACCACAGGCGACAGATAAATGGAAGCTATAAATTATATATTATTTTAGGGAAATAATTGCTCCGCTTAAACCAGGACATAATAAATTAGTCAATGAAACCAATCAGCATAATAATTTTAATTACAATTATTCTTTCTGCATGTTCAAAGGAAAAACCGCTTTTAATTCTGAAATCCACCCATTTTGCGGTGCATATTGACAACAAAGGTTTTGTCCATGCATTGATCGATGCCCGTACGGAGACCGATTACTTGGCCAATGACACCTTAGCCCCCTTACTTTCGATCAAAATTAATTCAGAAATCCTTTCTCCCGTTTCGGCCAGTTTTGAGAACGACCATTTGATTTTCCAGTATGATAATGACTTTGAAGCAAAAGTGAAAATCGAGGAAAAGCCCACCCACTTCACTTTTGAACTCATCGAGTTAAGCAACAACGATAAAGTGGAACTTATTATATGGGGTCCTATCCCTACGACCATCCATAAAACCATCGGAGAAACGGTCGGCGTTGTGAGAGGTGAAGAATTTGCCCTCGGCATCCAGTCCTTAAATCCTAAGACTTTGGGCGGTTATCCTTGGATGGACAACGATGGCATGCCTCAATTCGACATCTTCGAGCAAGACGATTATTCAGATTTGAGCGAAGAGAACAAACGACAAACGCTATACCGTGTTGAGGCGGCCAAACCTGAAAATTTTGGAAGTACGCTACAGGCCTATTGTAGAAATCGTTTCGAAGAACGAACTATTTCCAATTTAAACCGGGATAAATATATTTCACCCATATATAAAGACGGAGGGGTCATAGGGTCAAAGATCGCCTTGTTTGGTTGTGCGGTCGATGAGACCCTAGAAACCCTCGGCGAGGTTGAAATTGCAGAAAATCTGCCACACCCGACCATTGATGGAAAATGGGGAAAGCAAGCCAAGGAGGCCGCATCCGCCTACCTTATATTCGACTTTGGTGAAAAGTCCATCGATGAAGCCATTGCCTATACAAAGAAGGCAGGGCTAAACTATCTGTACCATCCCGATCCCTTTAAAAATTGGGGCCATTTTGAACTAAAGGAAGAACAATTTCCTAATGGCTGGGACGGACTCAAAAAGTGTGTGGAAAAAGCAGAGGCCAATGGTATTCATGTGGGGGTACATACACTCTCAAATTTTATTACCACCAACGATCCCTATGTAACTCCAATAGCCGATAAGAGGTTGGGGCAAGTAGGCAATTCCAGTTTGACCGAAAGTATCAGTCAGACGCAAACGGAAATACCCATTAAATCACCTGATTTCTTCGATCAAAATGACAATAATAATTTGCATACCGTTAGAATCGAAAACGAACTGGTTCGTTACCAAGAAGTCACTGAAGGGGAGCCGTTCCAACTGATCGGTTGCCAGCGCGGTGCATGGGGAACCAAAGCATTGGGCCATTCTAATGGGGAAATGGTGGCAAAACTTGCCGATCATGCATACAAGGTGTTTCTCACCAATACAGACCTCAGTATAGAAGTTGCCCAGAAGCTAGCCGACATGTTCAATTATTGCGGCTTACGCCAGATTTCATTTGATGGGGTTGAGGGCAATAAGTCTACGGGCATGGGCAATTACGGCGAGATACTTTTTACAAAATCATGGTACGACGCGCTATCCGAAGAAATTAAAGACCATGTAATAATAGACGCCAGCCGAACCTCACATTATTTTTGGCATATTTATAGCCGGATGAACTGGGGCGAACCATGGTATGCAGGTTTTCGCGAGAGCCAAACCGAATACCGCTTGAAGAACCAGGCGTATTTCCAACGAAATCTGATGCCGGCAATGCTCGGATGGTTCAGTCTAAAACCCTCTACGCCCAAAGAGGATATCGAATGGATGTTGGCCAGAAGCGCAGGCTTCGATGCGGGCTACGCCTTCGTGGCTTCAGAACCCGAACTCAAGGCCAATGGCCAATCCCAACAGATTTTGGAACTGATCGGGCAGTGGGAAAAAGCACGTATGGCGCAGGTTTTTTCAGAGGAACAAAAAGAAGCCATGAAGGATATTAACAATGAATTCCATCTTGAAGCCACGGGCAAGGATTCGTGGTTGCTCACGGAATTGAATTCCTTCAATTTTAAGCACGAAGATAAAATAAGGCAGCCAGGGGAACCTTTGATTTCATCCTTCCAGTTTGAAAACGGACTGAAAGACAACGAAATGCATTTTATTCTTACCGCAAAAGATGCATCCATTTCAAATATAAAAATGGAAATCAACCAAAGTATAGACTATATTTTACCGGTAAATTTGTCGGCCGGGGAATCCGTTCGGTATTACGGAGGAGAAAATGCCTGGATATACGATATGGATTTACGGAAAATCAAGGAATTTAAAATAGATCCCTCCGTTTTTCGACTAAGTAAAGGGAAACAGACCATAATTTTCGATTGTGATTTTGCAAATAAAAAGGATAATCCCTTCGCCGCATTTGAAATTAGAGTGCCGGGCAAAAGTGAAAGCGTTTCAGCCGTTTTGTAAATCTCGGTACTTAAAAATCAATTCAAATGAAAATCATCAAACATATAGTGGTTCTTTGGGCTATGTTGACGGTTAATTGCAAGCCGTCAAATGATGGTAAACAAAGAAAGGAGGCGCAAAGGCCCAATTTTGTGTTTTTATTCGCAGACGACCAGACCTTCGAGACTATCAGCGCCTTGGGTTTTGACCTTGGGATGGGGCACATGCCTATTGGTCTATCTTGGTGTTGGGTAATATGATGAAGATTTTAAATTCTGGCCAGTGTCCAAAATTTGGGTACTAAGCTCTTTGCCTAAATGGAGAGTAGCGGAATGGAGCGGCAAGGTGCTGAGGGGGATGGGCGCAATAGGTTTCCCAATGAATAAGGTTTATTCCAATGATGACTGGGCAGGCAATGTCTACTGGTACCAATGTATGGATAGTAGAGGGGGCATATTAAGGAAATCGCCACCTGTCGGATATCGGTATGTGTGTTAATCGATAGGATGTAATAGAGAATTAGCATCGTCTTGAACAAGTTTATTTCTATTTTGCTAAATTTGACTACAAACAAATCAATTTGAACAAACCTTTAATCGATGCGAGGCAGGAATGTTTTTGCGTGCAAATTGCGTGCAAATGAAAAAGGCTTCAGGAGTAAAAACTCTCTGAAGCCTTGTTTTTGATAGCTCCTCCAGCTGGACTCGAACCAGCGACACCCTGATTAACAGTCAGGTGCTCTAACCAACTGAGCTATGGAGGAAAATATATTAATTACCGTCTCTGCTAGGGCCTAAGCCCTTTGTAATAGCCGAAGCTGCTTACGAGGGTGCAAATATAATTGTTTTTTTAATTGTCCCAAACAAATTTCGATTACTATTTATCCGTCAGCCAGCGGTACAGGTCGTTACCGTTAGCAAAAAGTATAAGGGCTAACAAGAGAAAGAATCCGATCATTTGGGCGTATTCCAGGAATTTGTCGCTAGGCGCCCTTCCGGTGACCATTTCATAGAGCAAGAACATGACATGCCCACCGTCCAAGGCCGGAATAGGCAATAGGTTCAATACGGCCAACATTATGGACAGAAAGGCCGTCGTGCCCCAAAAAACCTGCCAGTTCCATATATCAGGAAATAGGCCCCCGATGGCGGCAAAACCTCCGACCCCCTTGTAGGCTCCCGTATCGGGATTAAAAATTTTCTTTAACTGTTTTAGATAGCCGGTCAACGTGCTTACCCCTTTATGAATGCCCGCGGGAATGGATTCCATCAACGAGTAATTCACGGTTTCTACGCGTAACAAGCCCCTTTCTTCCATCTCTTCGAGGGTCAGCAAGCAAGGCGTACCCCGATCTGGGCAGAGTCATTGACCATTATCGGGTATCTGCTTGCTTCACATTGTTGTCCACGTAAATATCGAACGGAATCTGTCTTTCGGTTTTGTGGTTTTCCAAAATGGGCTTTGACCTGATCAAAATATTTGATTTCTTGACCTGTCGATACCACTTCCTCGTCGTTCTTCCAGCCCTGAATCTTTGTTCTGGGATTCCGGGGAAACTTCAGCTATCACAAAAGGGAACCTAGGGGCCAAAAACTGCGCCTTGTCGGTATCATCGATGAGCGTATTGATAAAATCCACCGGAATATCCCGCTCAATGATCCGGCCGTCCCTTTCTATGGTAATAGTGTTCCCATTGATGATATGCATGAAAACACTTTGAAAATCCTTAATCTTTTCCCCGTCGACTGCCAGAATCTTATCGCCTGTCTGTATTCCGATTTCGTCGCCGATTTCCTTTTCCGTCACCGAAACCCCATCTTTTAGGCTATCCGCAGGTATATATTGATCCCCGTAGGCGTAGGCCAGTCCGACATAAATAATGAACGCGAGAATAAAGTTGACCGTGACCCCGCCCAACATGATGATCAAACGCTGCCAGGCCGGTTTGCTGCGGAACTCCCATTGCTTGGGTTCTTCCTTCATCGCATCGGTGTCCATACTCTCGTCGATCATACCGGCAATCTTCACATAGCCGCCCAAAGGAAGCCATCCGATGCCATAGACCGTCTCTCCGATTTTCTTTTTGAAAAGGGAAAATTTAACATCAAAAAAGAGGTAGAACTTTTCTACCCGGGTCTTAAAAAGTTTGGCGGGAATAAAATGGCCCAGCTCATGCAGTACGATCAGCAAGGATAGGCTCAAAAAAAACTGTATGGTCTTTATTAAAAGGGGACTCATCGAAAAAGTATATGGTTAATGGGAACTCTTTGCGAATTCAGCGCACAAAAGTACGCTTTTAACACCGCTTAGAAAAAGAAACCTGAAACGGGTGGCGGTTTTTAAGAAACATTTGGCAGCACCCTATCGGCCAGCATTTGAACGTCACACCTTACTAACGTATCTTTGTCAAAAAGCGTATGCGTTCGTTCTTCGGCAAGTTCAAAATTTTCGGAATCGTGTTTTTCTGCCTGTCCGCCATTATCATTTACCTATTCTATAATGCGCTGCAACCCGAAAAAACGCTTGGCGGTCTATCAACCCTCGATGGTAAACGCCGAACTGGTTGATAGTACCCTTCAAGGCGTCAGAAAATACCATACCGTTGCCGACTTTTCTTTGATTAACCAGAATGGAGAGACCGTAACACAGGAAGATTACAGGGGAAAGATATACATTGCGGATTTCTTTTATACCACCTGCCCTTCCATTTGTCCGATTATGACCAAGAACATGGCCGATATTCAAAGGCGTACAAAAGACGATGATGACGTCATGCTTTTATCACACTCCGTCACCCCCCAAATCGATTCCGTCGCCCAGCTTAAAAAATACGCCTTGGAAAAAGGGGTCGACGACTTGAAATGGAATCTTGTCACCGGGGATAAAAAACAGATTTACGAACTGGCCCGAAAATCGTATCTGGCCGTCAAAGAGGATGGCAACGGTGGCCCCTTCGACATGATCCATACCGAAAACTTTATTTTGGTGGACAAGCAACGCCGTATTCGCGGATTCTACGACGGAACCAAGAAAGAGGATGTGGACAAGCTGATGAAAGATTTGGCGATTTTGGAAAAGTCCTATCGGGAAGAAGGTAGGTAAGTAATAACAGTTGTAATCGCGGTATCTAATTTTTCCGTCAGACACCCTTCAATTCAACATTTTTCCCTTAAATTTGTCCTTACTTATAATCAATCTAAATAAAAATTGACGATAACAGTCGCACAATTGAAAAGGGGACAAAAGGGGATCATCAAAGAATTTACCGATGACATTCTCCCGATAAAACTACTGGAACTGGGCTGCCTTCCGGGTAACGTAATCGAACTCCTCCACATCGCTCCCTTCAAAGACCCCCTCTATATCAACGTCAACGGATGCCATATCGCCATCCGACGGGAAACGGCCCTCCTCATCGAGCTTGAGGTTTTTGAAGATACACACGCCCCATGAGCAAGCAGATCAACGTAGCCCTTATTGGAAACCCAAATACCGGAAAGACTTCCGTTTTCAACGCATTGACCGGACTGAAACAGAAGGTCGGAAACTATCCGGGGATCACCGTGGAGAAAAAAGAGGGAATTTGTAAACTTCCCCGTGGCGTAAAGGCGCATATTCTTGACCTTCCTGGCACCTATAGCCTGAATACCACCTCTTTAGACGAAAGTGTATCGGTAGAGCTATTGTTGAACAAAAACGATAAAGACCACCCCGATGTGGCCGTTGTGATTTCCGATATCGAAAATCTGAAGCGCAACCTTCTGTTATTTACCCAGGTCAAGGACCTGAACATTCCCTCCATTCTGGTCATCAATATGGCGGACCGCATGTCACGCAAAGGTATTTCCTTGGATGTCGATCTGCTCGAGGAAAAACTCAATACCAAAATAGCCCTTGTCAGTACCCGAAAGGGCATCGGCATCGAAAAACTAAAGGAGCTGATTGCGGATTACAGGTCGCTTTCCACCACAAAAAATGTGGACATCACGCTGATTGCCCCAGAATATTTCGAAAAGTTAAAGACGACCTTTCCCAAACAAGATCTCTACAAGCTATGGCTGGTCATCACTCAGGACGTTAATTTTATGCCTATTGAAAAAAAGGGGGTCAAGGACACCTCTTCTTTCATTACCAAATCTAAATCGGAACTAAAACGCCTACAGCAAAAGGAAACCATTCTCCGTTATCAGTTCATCAACGGCATTCTTAAGGAAACCTATAAAGTCGATCCCGCTGCGGCCAAAGGGTTCCGGGCGACCCTTGACAAAATATTGACACACAAAGTATTCGGCTACCTGATTTTCTTTTTGATCTTGTTGACCATCTTCCAGGCCATCTATTCCTGGAGCGAATATCCCATGGACCTCATCGACGAGCTCTTCGCAGCGGCCAGTGAATGGGTAAAAGATACTCTGCCGGGAGGGGTGTTTACCAACCTGATCGCCGAGGGCATATTGGCCGGTATCGGGGGCATTGTGATTTTCATTCCCCAGATCGCCTTTCTGTTCCTTTTTATTTCCCTTTTGGAAGAAACAGGCTATATGAGCCGCGTGGTCTTTTTAATGGACCGTTTGATGCGTCCATTCGGCCTAAGCGGTAAAAGTGTCGTGCCCCTGATGTCTGGAACCGCCTGTGCTATTCCTGCCGTGATGGCCACACGTACGATTGAAAACTGGAAGGAACGCTTGATTACTATTTTGGTCATCCCCTTTACCACATGTTCCGCCCGCTTGCCCATATATCTAATAATTATTGCCCTTGTTATTCCCGAAGGCACTTTTTTAGGACTTGGCTACAAAGCACTGACCCTGATGCTGCTTTATCTGATCGGTTTCGCCACCTCAATATTCGCTGCGATGATGTTGAACAAAATTTTGAAAATGAAGGGGCGTTCGTTTTTTGTGGTGGAAATGCCTAATTACAAACTGCCTCTCTTTAAAAACGTAGCCTATACGGTATGGGAAAAGACCAAAAGTTTTGTTCTTGGTGCGGGAAAAATCATTTTGGCCATCTCGATTGTCCTTTGGTTTTTAGGGTCCAACGGCTATTCCAACCGGTTTAAGAATGCCGAGGAAATTGTTACGGAGCGTGTACAGGAGGAGGGATTTTCCACCTTTAACCGATCTAATATCGCCACTGAACTATCCGATTACGAAATAGCCTTGCAGGATAGTATTTCTGCCGATCGCTATCACATCGAGCCTCCCGCCATGGAGGATTCTCTAATGCAAAAGGAGGATGTACTTAGACAAAAGGCGCTTGAACAGGAAATATCCAGTTATAAACTGGAAAATTCCTATATCGGTAATATGGGAAAGGCCATTGAACCCGTCGTAAAGCCCTTGGGATACGATTGGAAAATAGGCATTGCCGTATTGACCTCCTTTGCCGCTCGAGAAGTTTTCGTCGGTACCCTCGCGACTATATACAGCGTGGGCAGCGATGAAGAAGAGACCATCCAAAACCGGATGGCCGCGGAAACGAATCCCAAAACGGGTGAGCCCCTTTTCAATCTGGCATCGGGCATATCACTCTTATTGTTCTATGCCTTTGCCATGCAGTGCATGAGCACCTTGGCCATCGTCAAACGGGAAACCAATAGTTGGAAATGGCCCCTCGCACAATTGGTTTTTATGAGTGCTTTTGCTTATATTGTGGCATTGGTAGCCTATCAGGTTCTCAAGTAGCAAAAGGAGAATAGAACAGAGACTTAAAAAGTGGCAGTTACAGTAGCGGTACGCAGTTTAAGTTTATCTTTGACCTGTAGATTTTGTAAATAAGCATATAAAATGGAATTTCTTCAAAACATAATGGTTTACATCGTTCTCGCGGTTGCCGTTGGCTATTTGGCGAAGAAGTTTTTGCTCCCTAAATCCTTGTTCGCTTCAGGAAAAGGGGACACAAAAGCCTGCGGTAAAGATGATTGTGGGTGCCATTGAGCCCGCTTCCAAAAACCGGATTCTACATTAAAACGTCAATACGCTTCCGAGCGTTTCGCCAGCCTTAGTCGAAACCCGCACAAGCTTTAGCCTCTACTTCCGTTAAAAAAACAATAAATCCGTACTAAAAAATTCCAAAACACTAGGCATTGTTCGATCGGTATCGCTTTTTTTGGAATGTCAACGCCAACTGTTCATGCCCTGTATCTTTAGACTCTCCGTATTGTTCCTATTTATGGTCACTGCGGCACCATCGCAGAACCTGGGCTCGATAGTCGTCGATTCCATTACTAAAAGACCCGTTCCGTATGCCACCGTGCAGCTGAACAACCGGGGCCTGATTACGAACGAGGAAGGCCGTTTCAAATTTTCCTTTGACGAGAACATCAAGGAGTCCGACTCCCTCTTTATTTCTAGTATCGGCTACCAATCCATCGGAAAGCCATTGTCGGAGTTCACCGATAGCGTAATTGTTTTACGACCCAAGGCCATCGAGCTAAAAGAGGTCATCGTTTCCAACAAGGAATACACGTCTCGGGAAATCATCGAAAAAGTCGAGGACAATATCGGAAAAAATTACTATACGGATTTTACCAAAAAACGGCTGTTCCTGCGGGAAACGTACCAAAACGAAATCCTGAGGAGCGATTATGAGCTGAAGGAATCGACCATTGCAGCCTTCAACAAGAATTTCCTCGACAGTGTGGTGAGCACCATCCCGAAAAGTAACGTTTATTATACCGAAATGCTGGGCGACCTATACGGCAATGATGATGCCGACGACCAAAAGCTGAATCTCATCAAGGCCTCAGAAATGTACGATAAGGACCAAAATATCGATTTGGAAAAGTTGGAAGAAAAGTTCAATAAAATCGTAAAGGAAAACATCAAGTCCGACTCCTATTTCAAGATTAAATCCGGATGGTTCTTAGGGACCAAAATAGATTCCGGACGAAATGGGGGATTTATTTGATGAAGAGGTCGATTCCACCGATGTGGTCGCACTTAGACAACGTCTCGAAGAGGAAAAGAAGCAGAAGGAAGAACGCCGGAAGAACTTTTCAGGCTATAAAAGGAAAACCTTGGGCAACCTGTTCGAAAACCTCCCCATTTTTGACGGTACCGACTATGATGTCATCTTCAAACCCGGAAGATATCATCTCACCCTCCAAAATTTCACCTATCTCGGCGACCAAGCGGTATATGTTATAAATTTCGTGCCCGACGGTTCACCGGAATACAAGGGAAAACTCTATATCAACGCTGATGATTTTGCGCTGATCCGAATGGATTTCGAAAATACCGAACCGCTTCGGGACTTCAAACTGCTCGGGGTGTCGATCAACGAATATATGGCAAAGGGCAGCATACTGTTCGCGAAGGGCAACGACCAAAAATACCACTTGCGATATTACGACATTCTAAAAGGAGTGCGGGTAGGGTTCAAAAGACCCTTGAAAATCATAGAAAAGAACAAAAACGTTAAGGGACGAAGAAAACAGAACGAACTATCGTTGAGGGTGGATGCCGCTTTTGGCAATGTCAACCGCTATGAACTGGTGGTCTTCGACGAAGAACCCATCGACGAGCAGCAGTTCGACTCCTTTACGGAAAACAATAAAGTGCTGCCCACCTACATGCCCCATTACGACCCCGGTTTCTGGAAGGGTTACAATATTATGGAACCCAATCAGGCCATTAAGGAATTTACCTCGGAAGCTGAAGTGGATAATTAGTCCACTTCCATACTTGTCATAGCTGTTAAAAAAACTCTTTTACTGTAACAGATTCCTCTTTTTGGGAGTCTTTAGGATAGTACATCAATCAAAATCAATAGTATGAGAGCCGCTTTTTTTGCCTTTTGCGCAATGCTTCTTGCGCATACGGCAGGTGATTGCCAAGATTCCGTCAAGTCCATTCCCAAAAAAATTTACACCACTAAATTTTTAAAACAGGTAGAATCCCCCGAAATCGATGGAATTCTTGACGATCTAGGCTGGGACATCGTCCCATGGGAAAGCGGTTTTATCGAACAGCGTCCCGACGAAAATAAGCAGCCGGACCATCAGACGAAATTCAAGATTATATACGACCAAAAATTCCTGTACGTTGGGATACGTGCGTTTGACAGCGAACCGGATAAAATCGAAAAACGGCTATCGAGGCGCGACGGGTTTGAAGGGGATTGGGTCGCCATATTTCTCGACAGCTATCATGACGAACGTACGGCATTCGGCTTTCTCGTAACGGCGGCGGGGGTTAAGGCCGATATTTTCGAATCGAACAATGGCAGTAATGAAGACGAGAGCTGGAATCCCATTTGGTACACCAAAACAAATATGGATGAAGAAGGCTGGACCGCCGAAATGAAGATACCCCTGAGTCAGTTGAAATTTTCAAAATCGAGCGAATTGGTATGGGGCCTGCAGTTTATGCGCCGCTTGTTCCGTGAAGAAGAGCGTTCGGTCTGGCAACGGCTTCCACAGGATACGCCCGGCTTCGTTAGCGAATTCGGATTATTAAGGGGTTTGATAAATATCGAGCCCCAAAAACAACTGGAAATACAGCCTTATACCGTAGCCAAACTGGAAACCTTCGAAGCGGAAGCCGGCAACCCTTTCCGTGACGGAAACGATAGCCGGATAACCGGTGGCCTAGACGCCAAGATAGGGGTTACCAACGACCTCACTTTGGATCTTACCATCAATCCTGATTTTGGACAGGTAGAGGCGGATCCGTCCGCTATCGCGTTGGACGGGTTCCAGATATTCTTCGAAGAGCGGCGTCCGTTTTTTGTGGAAAACAAGAATATTTTCGACTATGGGGTGTCACGTTCCGAAGCCGGTAATACCTTCGGCTCCGACAACCTTTTCTATTCGCGACGTATCGGCCGAAGTCCGCAAGGATTTCCGGATACTTCCGACGGGGAGTTTGTAGATCAGCCACAAAATACCCCCATCCTTGGTGCCGCCAAGTTCAGCGGCAAAACAGCAGGCGGCTGGTCAATAGGGGTACTGGAAAGTGTTACGGCCCAAAAAGATGCGGTTATCGATAACAACGGCGAGCGGAGAAAAGAAGTTGTAGAGCCTCTGACCAATTATTTCGTGGGCCGTCTTCAAAAGGATTTTAACGAGCAGAAAACCTTCGTTGGCGGAATTTTTACGGCGACCAACAGGGACAGGCTCACCGAAAATATCGACTTCCTGCACCGCTCGGCCTATTCCGGTGGACTGGATTTCAAACACCAATGGAACGACCGCGACTGGTACCTTGGCGGCAATGTCATTTTCAGTCGTGTCAGTGGAAGTGCTGGAGCCATCCGGAACACCCAAGAATCCATTACCCACCTGTTCCAAAGGGTCGGTGCGGAGCACGTATCCATTGACACAACCAAGACCTCAATGACCGGCACGGGCGGTAATCTTCAATTAGGCAAAATCGGCAATGGCCATTGGAAATTCGAAACCGGCGCCACTTGGCGCTCCCCGGAACTGGAACTGAACGACATCGGCTTTCAACGTCAGGCCGACGACATTCGCCATTACACCTGGATCGGCTACCAAACCCTAAAACCGGACAGCATCTTTAGAAAGGTAGGCATCAACTACAACCATTGGAGCGCATGGGATTTTGACGGCAACCACAACAGCCTACAGTTTAATACCAATAGTTGGCAAAACTGGAAAAATAACTGGTTCTCGAATTTGGGCATTACCGTTCAGCCCAAACAATATTCCAACTTTGCCCTTCGCGGAGGCCCGC
This sequence comes from uncultured Flavobacteriaceae bacterium, assembly GCA_963764285.1. Lineage (GTDB taxonomy): Bacteria > Bacteroidota > Bacteroidia > Flavobacteriales > Flavobacteriaceae > Pricia. The sequence continues at coordinate 258,370 of CAVXSA010000015.1, read as the reverse complement.
GCTTACGAGTGTCTCCCAACCTTAATTTTTTTAATGGGATCGAGACGGATAGCCGGAAAAAAGTACAGCTTAGCCTTTTCCATAATGGAACCAAGGCATTCGATAATTCGTATAGTAATTATAATGCCGAATTTGGGCTTTCGTACCAACCGTTTAATGCCTTGCGAATTTCGGCATCCCCCTCGTACGGCATTAACAACGACAAGCTTCAATTTGTGGACAATATCGAGATGAACGGCGAGACTATCTATCTGAACGGCACAGTGGAGCAAAAAACATTGAGTATGTCACTACGCCTAAACTACACCATCAACCCCAATTTGAGTATTCAGTATTGGGGCCAACCCTTTATTTCTCGCGGAAGATATTCCGATTTCAAACAGGTAAGCGACCCTTTGGCCAAGGATTTCGACCAGAGAGTTGTGCGTTACACCGATGACCGGATTTCATTGTCGGAAGACACCTATGTCCGTGGATCGAAATTTAAACGGCGTAACCGATTTTAGTTTCGATAATCCCGATTTCTCCTTTGTACAGTTCCGGTCCAATTTGGTGGTTCGCTGGGAATACATTCCCGGTTCGGAAATCTTTCTCGTGTGGTCACAGGACATTTCGAGGGATGGCAATCCGCAGAACAAACTTTTCGACAGTTTGGACGATACTATCTTCGGAAACGAAAAACCACAGAATATCTTTTTGATCAAGGCGACCTATCGATTTATACTATAAAATGGATTCATGAAGAATCGTCGAGGCGTCAGAAGTAGTGCCCCACAAATTGGTATAGCAACAAGCCCCACCCGGCCACCAAGAGCAGTCCGCCCAAAGGGGTGACGGGCCCTAGAACTTTCCATTTTTTTCCCTTGGATGCGCTGAGCGTAAGACCATAAATACTAAATGAAAAAAGAAAAATTCCGATTACGAAACAATAGACCATGTATTCTTGAAGGGAAGTGTCCAAATTGAAATTGAAGCCCAACATAATCAAAACGATAGCGTGATACATCTGGTACCTGACCCCCGTCTCAAAGCTTTTCAGCTGTTCCTCCGAAAAGGATTTTTTAAGGGCGTGGGCGCCGAATGCGCCGAAGACTACCGCCAAAAAGCCGTACAATGCGCCAAATGCATGAGCAATAAGAACCATATTTTCTGTTATGTCTTACCCATTCTGGTCATAAAAAAACTGCTCTTTCATGATTTTACCATCCTGTACTTGATAAACGGCAATTTCAGACATTTTTGACCGTTGCCCGGAGGTTTATGGGTCGTGTCCATATCGAACCTGACCGAGAACCAGTTTTTCGCGACTAGCGGGTCGGAAACTTCCGTGCCGTGCACTTCAAAATTTTCTTGCCACCACTCCCCTTTCCGTTTGATGCCCTCGAAACCTTCGACATAGGCGCCCTCGCCCTTTCCGTCGTTTTCTATACTTACGATTTTGGGGCTGTACAATTCTTCATAGGGCTTTTGGAAATTTCCCTGTTTGCAATATTCTACCAGTTTTTTAGCGATTTCATTGGTTTCCATGACGGTGTATCTTCATGGATTAGAGCTACAAATTACAACACATTCCATTGAAAAACCATATCTTAAAAATCTTAATCCGAAACTAACACAGTCTCGAATAGTGCCGGTACGGACATCAAAAAATGAAGGGAGAGAAGGGTGGGGATAGGCATCGAAAGATAGCTCCCTATTTGATCGGTACTGATATCGAATGATTTGATGTGAGTTCGAAAGAGCACTCCCTAAAACTTGGTGGGCCGAAAGTTTTCATCCCTCTTTTCGAAAAACCCAAAGGTTCTTTTGGGATACCGAATATGTTCCTATCAAGCTTATCGTTGTCATTTTCGTCGTGAAAGACCGCCAAAGCATAGGTGCCATAGGGCAAGTCTTTTATAACTACCTGGCTACTTCCTTTTTTAGAAGGAACGGACGCTGCTTTGTAAACCTTGTCGAATTTTAGAAAGCCCGCTTCGTTGTCATAAACGGCTACATTGATCTTGCCATCTGTCGATTTGACGTTCTCGATGGTTACGGTAAGGTCGAATTGGGCTATAGCGAGCATGGGAAATAACAGGAGTACGGAAAATAGGGGTACGCTCATAATGGATTCTTAAATGATGCCGACATCTCAGCTAAATCAATCGGATTCATTTGGAATCCTTTCTACCAGGAACTGGTACATGGTATGGGTTTCCAACGAGTCTTGCAAGTTAAGATATACCTTAAGGGAATCCTGATAGGTTAACGCGATTTTTTGACCCGAGTAATTATCGATGAAAACGTAAACTTTTTTGTCCGTTAGCGAATCTTTAAATTCCCGGTAGATTCCTTTGCCCTTTTCCAATGCCGAAAAACCGTTGAGCCGTTCCATAGGGGGAATCTTATCGACCAGCACCACACTATCCAATTCGGAATACTTAATATCCTTGTAGTAAAATCCGGAGAGAATCTGGAGACCCTCACCCTCGGTCTTCATCCAATTTTTATAATGCATGGCAAAAGCCAACAAGCATACGATGACGGTCAGTACGGCCAAAATATTCCATAGCCAAAGTCGCTTTTTCAAACTAATTCTTTTTGCATCCTACTTATCAAACTATCCAGAGTGGAATATATTGTTTTACTTGCGTAAGTTTTTGGCGAAACAAAGAAAAAAAAGAGCCACGGTAAATGCCGCAGCTCTTTTTTAAAATTGGGAAAGCCCATATCTAGGCCAAATCAAAACGGTCGAGGTTCATCACCTTGGTCCACGCCGCAACGAAATCCTTAACGAATTTCTCTTTGGCATCGTCGGTAGCATATGCCTCGGCGACCGCCCGTAGTTCGGAGTTCGAACCAAAAATAAGATCCGCACGGGTGCCTGCCCATATGACTTCGTTCGTTTTACGATCACGGCCTGCAAAGACCCGTTCTGCGTCGGAGGTCTTTTCCCATTTAACCCCCATATCAAGTAGGTTCACAAAAAAATCGTTGGTCAACGCTCCTTTATTATGAGTTAAGACCCCATGTTGCGATTGCTTATGATTGGCATCAAGCGCCCTCATCCCACCTATCAAGACCGTCATTTCAGGAACGGTCAAGGTGAGCAACTGTGCTCGATCCACCAGCATTTCTTCCTGGGAAATGTCATGTTCCGTCTTGTCGAAGTTTCGGAAGCCGTCCGCTTTGGGTTCCAATGGTTCAAAAGCTTCTACATCGGTCTGCTCTTGAGTCGCATCGGTACGGCCTGGGGTAAATGGCACTTTCATATCGTAACCGGCATTCTTAGCTCCTTTTTCGACTCCCGCGCATCCTCCTAACACAATCAGGTCGGCAAGGGAGACTTTTTTGTTACTGGATTGGTTGTCATTGAACTCCTTCTGAATTCGCTCTAGGGTATCCAACACATTGGCCAATCGTTGCGGATCGTTAGCTTCCCAGTCCTTTTGGGGGGCGAGACGGATACGGGCTCCATTGGCACCGCCGCGCTTATCGGAATCCCGATAGGTCGATGCCGAGGCCCAAGCGGTAAATACCAGATCGGATACCGAAAGACCCGAAGCCATAATATTAGATTTTAAAGCCGTAATATCTTCTTCGTTTACCAGTTCGTGGTCAACAGTCGGCAAGGGGTCTTGCCAAATTAATTCACCCTCGGGCACCTCTGGTCCCAAATACCGGCTGGTTGGTCCCATATCGCGATGGGTCAGCTTGTACCAAGCTTTGGCGTAGGCGTCGGCGAACTCATCGGGATTCTCATAAAAATGACGGGAAATCTTCTCGTATTCCGGATCCATCTTGAGAGTTAAATCGGTCGTCAGCATAAACGGCGCGTGCCTTTTGTTGGAATCGTGCGCGTCAGGTACCGTACCGGCCCCTGCGCCGTCTTTTGGTCGCCACTGGTGCGCCCCGCCCGGACTCTTGGTCAGCTCCCACTCATATTCGAAAAGATTTTTGAAAAAATTGTTACTCCATTTCGTAGGCGTCTGCGACCACGCCCCTTCCAGGCCACTGGTAATGGTATCACCAGCGTTTCCGGTTCCGTAGGAGTTTTTCCATCCCAACCCCATTTCCTCGATTTCGGCTCCCGCAGGTTCCGCACCGACATATTTTTCCGGGTCAGCGGCCCCGTGGGTCTTTCCAAAGGTATGTCCACCTGCAATCAAGGCCACGGTTTCATAATCGTTCATGGCCATCCTTCCAAAGGTCTCGCGTGTATCCTTAGCAGCCGCCACCGGATCGGGCTCCCCATTGGGCCCTTCTGGGTTTACATAAATCAAGCCCATGTGGGAAGCGCCCAAGGGCTGCTCAAGGTCACGGTCGCCAGAGTAGCGTTCTTCGTTGCCCATCCACTCGGTTTCCGATCCCCAGTAAATATCATCCTCCGATTGCCAAACATCTACGCGGCCACCGGCAAAGCCATACATTTTCAAGCCCATAGATTCGTGGGCGCAATTGCCGGCCAAGACCAATAGGTCTCCCCATGAAAGCTTCTTCCCATATTTCTTTTTTATGGGCCATAGCAGCAAACGGGCTTTGTCAAGGCTCGCATTGTCCGGCCAACTGTTCAAGGGCGCAAAACGCTGTGAACTCGAACCAGCGCCTCCTCGGCCATCCGCAATACGATACGTGCCGGCGCTATGCCATGCCATTCGGATGAAAAACGGTCCATAATGCCCATAGTCCGCCGGCCACCAGTCCTGCGAATCCGTCATCAAATCGTATAGATCCTGTTTAACGGACTCGAGGTCAAGAGACTTGAATTCCTCGGCGTAATCGAAGTCCTCCCCCATCGGATTGGACTGTGGCGTATGTTGCCGAAGAATGTTCAGGTTCAATTGGTTGGGCCACCATTCGCGATTGGTGGGGCCGCCGCCGGCCACATGGTGCTTTTCTCCGCCCAAAAAAGGGCATTTAGCGGTAGATTCGTTTACCTCCCACACGTTTCCATGGTCAGCGGTATTTTCTTTGTCGGTACTCATTATCTCTCAGTTTTTGCGTTGCCTCAGGGCAATAAGCAGTTTATTATATACGTTTAAAAGTAAGAAAACTGGGATGAAATACATAGATAGCCCATATTAAAATATTATTAAATGATAGGAATTTTCTATTCTAGGTGCTGCCCTGCATATGGCGAAAAATAATGCAAAGACTCCGATAAAATAAGTATTTTCTTACGTTGGTAAATTAGTCGTACTTTTAGGGAAAATAATAGATATTAAATTACTCCCAAACCTAAAATTACCTTGGAAACCGCACCTATCAACTTTCTTATCAAAGACTCTCCGACCGCGGTCGCCGTCCTAGATATGAATATGCGCTTCATCAGCCATTCCGAAATCTGGCGGCAGGATTTTTCACCGCATTTAGACAACATCATCGGCAAATCCTATTATGAAGTTCTTCCCGAGACCCCCGAGTCAGTTAGAAAAATTCATAGCTTATGCCTAAACGGGGCACGTGACAACAACAAGGGGGAAAAATTTATAGGGGCCAATGGCTCTATTCAATGGCTCAGTTGGAAAATAAACCACTGGAAGGACGACAACGACCAGATAGGCGGACTTATAGTCACCATAGAGGATATCACCGAAACCAAACGCAGGGAAGAACTGTTGCTGAAAGCAGAACAAGTGGCACGTATCGGGGGCTGGGAAATAGATATTGCTACCGGTAAGGTGTATTGGACAGAAGTCACCAAAGAAATACATGAAGTGCCAGAAGGCTATGTGCCTAATTTGGAGGAGGATATCGATTTTTATAAGGAAGGTGAGCACCGGCAAGAAATCATGCGCTTGGTAAGTGATGCCATGAATGAAGCTAAGCCCTGGGATGCCGAACTCATTGTTCTGACTGCCAAAGGCAAGGAAATATGGGTAAGGGTCAAGGGCGAGGTCGAAACTGTTAAGGGTAATCCTGTGCGCATATATGGCACCTTTCAAGATATCGATGAAAAAAAGAAAAACGAGCTTAAAGCCCTGGAGGCCACTGAAAGGCTGGCCATCGCCACCAAAGGAGCTAACGTAGGTATCTGGGACTATGATATTATTAACAACAAATTGGTATGGGATGAAAATATGTACCGTTTGTACGGCGTCGATAAGAAGGAGTTCAGCAGCGAATATGAGGCATGGCATTCCGGTTTGCACCCCGCGGATAAACTGCGATGGGAAAAAGAGAAAGAACTTTTCGTCTCGGGAAAAAAAGAATATAATACGGAATTACGTGTCATTTGGCCTAACGGCGAAATAAGGCACATCAAGGCCATTGCAGTAATTCAGAGGGATGCGGAAGGCAACCCCCGTAAGATGGTCGGCACCAATTGGGATATTACCGAACTCAAAATTGTTCAGGACAAGCTCAGAAAAAGTCAGGAATCTTTACAGGCGGCCTTCGATAGTTCCCATATTGGGATGGCCTTGGTCGGACTGGACGGCAAATGGATAAGGGTCAATCCAAGTCTATGCCACAGCATAGGATATACTGAAAAAGAATTGATGGAGATGACCTTTCAACAGATATCCCACTTTGAGGACCTGGACAAGGATCTGGCATTGCTTAACGAGCTGATCCAGGGAGAAAGGGAAAGCTATCAAATCGAAAAGCGATATTGTCATAAAAATGGGCAAATAGTCCATACCGTCCTTTCGGTGACCGGTGTCAGAAAAAGAAATGGCGAATTATCCCATTTCATTTCCCAGATAATGGATATCTCGCCTCGGATTAATGCAGAAAAGAGGCTCACCCGATTGGTGGAAGTTACGTCCCAACAGAACGATAGCCTGTTGAACTTTGCCCATATCGTTTCGCATAACCTGCGATCCCACTCCAGCAACCTCTCCATGCTTTCCGGATTTTTAAGTACGGAGGACAAGGAAGACGAGCGTAAAGAATTTGATCAAAATGCTCTGCGATGCCTCTGAAAGCCTTAACGAGACCGTACTGCATTTGAACGAAGTGGTACAGGTCAAGGTGGACGCACTCGATAAGATGAAGCCCGTAAATCTTTTAAAGGTGATCAAAGATGTTGAAAAGAACCTAAGCCTTTTGTTGCAGAAAAAAAACGCGGCCTGCCACATCGAGGTTCCCGAGAACCTTGTTATCAAGGCCATACCTGCCTATGTTGACAGTATATTACTAAACCTTTTAACCAATAGCATCAAGTACAGTTCTCCGGAAAGAAAGCCGGTCATCAGGATAATTTCTGAACATATCGATGAAAAGATTGTATTAACCTTTTCCGATAATGGTCTGGGCATCGATTTGGAACGGCACGGCGATAAACTTTTTGGTATGTACAAGACCTTCCATCGAAACAAAGATGCGAAGGGCATAGGCCTGTTCATCACAAAAAACCAGATAGAGGCCATGAACGGGTGGATCGAAGTGGAGAGTGCCGTCAATGTCGGCACCACGTTCAAATTGTACTTTGAGTCCGATGCCGCCTGAATGGCTGTGAAAAAAACACACTAGAAACAAAAATGAAAAAAATTGAAATAGCTTGTATTATAGACGATGATCCCATATTCATCTATGGCACCAAACGCCTCATGGCAGAGATTGACTTTTGCGAGACCTTATTAGTATATCAAAACGGACAGGATGCCATTGATGGTCTGAATGGTCTTCGGGCTAGGGGAGAAAAACTTCCGTCCATAATTTTATTAGACCTGAACATGCCGATAATGAACGGGTGGGAATTTTTAGAAGATTTTATTAAAATTTCCAACGATAACAGAGAAGGCATTACCGTCTATATCATCAGTTCGTCGGTAGATCCTAGGGACCTCGAACGGATAAAAAATTACGAGGTCGTCAGTAATTATATTCTCAAGCCCATCTCCACAGAAGATTTACGGAAAGTTCTGGAGGGATATTCATGAGAATTCAAACAGATTTTTGAACAAAAAATTATAGCGGATTTATGAAAGCATATGGTCAAACATGCATTATAGATGACGATGCCATTGCTGTTTTCGGACTGAAAAGGGCCATGAGCATCATTGGTTTTTCCACGGAGCTATCCATTTTCGAGAACGGACTTGACGCCTTGGAGAACTTCAGACAGTTGTTAGAGAAAGGTTTGGAACTACCTTCCCTGTTGTTTATTGACGTGAACATGCCCGCTATGGGAGGATGGGATTTTATGGGAGAATTCATAAAGCTTCTACCCTCAAAAAAAAATATGCCAAAGATTTTCATTATGAGCTCCTCGGTCGATTCACGGGATATGAAAATGGCTAAAACCTTTGGACTTGAAGCCAATTATTTGGCCAAACCGGTTTCCAAGGATATTTTGGAACAAATCTTTGGATAAGATTCAATGTTTCGCTCACGCCTATTCTCGCCTGCCTGGAGTAAAATCAGCTGGTGCACTTTGAGGCAACTTGACCGTCCCTGCATCCCCAGTATCATTGTAAACCGTCCATTCGCCAAAAGTGTAAGTAGGATTGCCTATCGTTATATTTGCCTTCCGCTGGGCCCTCCCATCCTCGAACTCGTGGTTGGTGCCGGTACCGTCTTCGCCAATAATCCCAAATACATCGACAGTCGCTCCGAATGGATCTACTAGTTCTAGATTATCGTCCCCATTGGAGTCTGCAGGGCTGTTTTTGCCGACAGCCAGATCGGGCGCAAAACCATAGACCGCTTCAAACTCTGTGGCGTTCGGCGAAATTACGAACGTACTTCCTGCCACCGATTGTAAAACCGGATAGGTCAATGCTGGAGCTTATTTCGGTATTGGCGTTGGTGTATCGGTGCAAGGCCCATCCTTTCATTGATAATGGCTCTTTGCCCGAATTGTAGAGTTCTACAAAACGGGCCGCGATGTCGTTATCGGGATCGGCAATTTCGGAAATGAAGAATGTGGACGAAGTAAATTCGTCGACCAAGTCTTCGCAGCGTTCTTGGTTAAAATCGATATCGTCCAGGCTACGCACGGCCAAGCGATAATGGTCGTTTTCACGCAGCAAAACGCCAGTGATGCTTCCATTTCCCGTGGGGAGCAATTCGGATTGAAAGTCGGAAAATCCGCTGTTCAACAAGACCATTTCGTTGTCGCCGCAGTCGGTCAGGGTACGTTCGGTCTCTTGCCCTTCAACGGCAAAGGTTAGGTCCAGGTCCGCTTCCGAAATTTCGACATTATCGAGCTGTACCAAAGTATTTGCACTATTTTTCGGAACGCTGGGAAGGGCAATCAGAGTAGGCGCGATCTCCGCTTTCGCATCACAAGCCACGAAAATATGATGAGAGACCGCTGTAGCCGGCAATCTTCCCACGGATGCATTTCCGAAAGAGGTAAAAACACCGCCTATTTTATATACATCCTTGCTTTTCCCCAGATACAATCCTTTTAGTTTTATGTATATTTTGCTCCCTATTGGATAGAAAAGATGCGAATCACGCACATCGATCTCTATTTCAAAACCCTCGGTCGGGTTTGTCGGACTATCCTGAAAATAGAGTACACTGAAAAAATTACCGGCCTCGTCCGAAGAAATCACATAGCCTTCGATAATTAGATCTTGCTGTATTTGGATAGTTTGGTCTTGGTAAAGTCCCTTGACCTCGGCATAGGTGGTATTTGCCACCAAATCGCCGGCACAGTCAAGGGCCGGGGAGTCAAAATTTCGGCTTTTGACACAGGCCGATACTATCAAGGAAAACATGAGAACAGCAATAGAGGGTCTGATAATAGTTTTAAAATAGATTGTTTTTTTCATGTTTATAGTTTATCCCCTAAGGTTGCTTTGACCGATATGAAACGAACGCGCGGCAAGCGCAATTACTTGAGGTCTTTCAAGACTTGTTGCCGGGCGGTCGAACATGGAAAGGTCGCTTGCGCTATTACCTCCCATGCCGGAAATCCTTGCCAACTAGTCAAAAGCTATATGCCAGATTCAAAAAATACGTCCGCCCGTACCCGTACCAATATTTCGGGGCGAACGAGGGGGTTCCGCTGAGATTGTCCTGTTGCAACTGGCCAAAATTGCCGTTTCTGCTCTGCTCGTATCCCCCGGTACGGAATACGGCATCGAACAGGTTATTGACACTAGCGAATATGCTGATGTATTTTCCTTTTTTTAGCCATGATTTTCCACCTACCAAATTCAACAGGTAAAAATTGTCCAAGGGTCGCTGGGCCAACCACTTGTTTACATTCTCTTCGGTCGCATCGGGAAATTCCTGGCCCGTTTCGGGGTCGAGATAAAAACTTTGGGTTCGGGTAATTGCTGAAATACCGGCATAGTTTTTCGCCAAATAATTGGCGGTCATACCGGCCCACCAGTATTTTGGATCTCGGTATTCGATACCCACCGCATAAGCCTGTTGCGGGCCTTGTGCCAATCGATAATCCTTGATATCGGCCGTTCCCAAATCGATATTGCCGTCGAGGTTGATCAAATCTTCTTCCCGCCCGGCGGTATCAAAGTTGATGGTGAGGTTGGGGTAGCTGGCATAGAGATATTTACCTACAGCGGCCACTCCCGTCAATTTTACCGCGGATGATATTTGGTATTCCAGTCCGAGTTCGGTGCCCATGTGCAACTTGTCGAGATCGGTAAGCACTTCCTGAACAAAATCGGAACCCACCCCGGTATCGACAAAGAAAAAGTTGATGTCCGTGGTATTCTGAAAGCGGGTGTAAAAACCGGTCAGCCTTCCGGTAAGTTTGGGCAGACGCAGAATATAGCTGAGGTCCACTGTAGAAACAGTCTCGCTTTGTAGCTGGGGAACTATGCCATTGTTTTCCCGAGCATTGACAAAGACGTTCTGCAAAACCGGCGGGCGGGTCAAATATCCTCCATGGGCCGTCATCCCATGCCTTCCGGTGAGTTGATAAGTAAATCCCGATTTGATACCATAATCGGAAAAGACTGTCTTTTCGCTTGCCCCCAGCGAAGTGTCGGGAAATCGTTCGTTTTCAAAAAGGCCCTTACGCTGATAGTTGGTGGTTGAATAGGTGCCTGCGAGAAAGGCGTTCCATTTCGTGTGGGTGTATCTAAATTGGGAAAAGACATCGAATTGTGCGGCATCCATGTTATAGTTGTAATTGAAAATGGCATCCTCACCTTTTTGGATATTCCCGTTGATATCATTAAGAGTATCTGAAAACGGGTCAATGTCCGCATGGAAATCCGCACCCAACAAATCAACTATCTCCGCATAATTGTGGGATGTCAGTTTTTTATAGGTGCCTCCGAAATCGGCCTGTAGGCGGTCGTTGATGACCCAATTCCCGACCATATTGCCGGTAAACTGATTGTCATCGGCCACATCGTCATATAGTACGTAAGCAGCTTTTTCCCGGGCGTTTGCCGTATATATTTTCTGCCAATCGAACTGTGGATTTTCCAAAAAATCTTCCATGACGGTATTGGCACTAACAAAATTGGCGCCGATGGGACTATTGATGTAAAAACTGGGCAAGTACCTATAATAGGTCGGATCGGGATTCGGGGCGTTATAGTAGGCCAATCTACTTCGGGCGTTAGTGCCGAACTGGTAGGCGATTCCGCTATTCAAAGTGAATTGGTCGGATTTATAATAATGGTTCAACATCAACACGGGCTCGGCAATCTTGCGTTCCCTGGAATTTCTGATCTTACCATTCTGTTCGCCCCAATAGGGATTGTAGCTTTTCCCTACCAGTTCAAAGACTTCCTCAGTGATCGCCGAGGAACGACCACGACGGTTACTGGCCCACATTCCTGTAACATTAAGACTGTTGGCGTCGTTGAACCGATATTCCACCGCCCCGAAAACGGAGAATGCATCGTAGAGGGTGCCGTCGATATAACCTTGCTTGGCCCATCGACGAGATCCGGAAACCGAATACGCCAGTCCGTTTTTTTGCATCCCTGAATTATAGGTCGCCATCAAGCGTCCGGCGTAAGTACGGTTCGATGCGGATGCTGATAACCGGGTGCCCGGTCGCAACCCTGAAGGTCGGGTATCGATATTGGTATTGCCCAGAATCCCCCCGAAGGTAAAATCGGAAGCGGCAAGGCCGTTGCTGAACTGTTGGTTTCTGGTTACGTCGTTCAGGCCGCCCCAGTTGTTCCATTGGGGGCGCCCGTCATAGAATTTGTTCATGGGGATGCCGTTGACCAGCACTTTCCCGTTTTGGGAGTCGTATCCGCGGACACGGAAGAAGGCCTGCCCGAAATCGAAGGCCGCACGGGTGAGAAATACATCCCGGGTAGCCTGTAACATGGCAGAGGAATTCGAGTTGATCTCATCGTCCAAAAGTTCCGACTCGGTCAAGGTAATCAGGTTATCGGACTGTTCTACCGAAATATCCCTTTCCAGATAAAGGATGTCCAAATCGAGGCTCTGGCCTTCAAGCATTATCGGAATCCGCTTGGTAATATAATCAGATGCCGTGAGGTTCAATATGTAGTCCCCGTTGGAAGTAATACCGATCTTGAATTGGCCATTGCCATCCGTTGTGTTGGAAAGCTGATTGGCCTCGATGGCGACCACCACCCCGGAAATTGGCTCTTTGGTACGCCAATCCAAAACGGTTCCCGAAACTAAAAGATTTTCCTGTGCCAACAAGGCACTATGAAAAATAAAAATGAACTAAATATGAGGAGAATACGCATTAATCGGGTTTGACGGTTGGTGAATTTCAGCAAGATATCGAGTAGTAGAACCTTTCGACAAATAAACCCTTTGAAACGATCCTTTATTCGTTAATTGGCGTTGTTACAACTGCAATCCTATGAAAACCAGATTAATAATCGCTTTTTCGCTACTTTACCTTTTTGCCAGCGCCCAAGGAGAAAAACAATATAAAATACGAACCATTGCGTTTTACAATCTGGAGAATCTGTTCGATACCGAAAACGACACCCTTATTTTTGACGATGATCGCACCCCTGAGGGAAAAGACCACTGGACCCTCGAACGCTACCGCAAAAAGCTAGATAATATCTCTATGGTGTTGTCCGAAATCGGATCGGAAAAGACAAAAACTTCCCCTGATATTATCGGTATTTGCGAAGTGGAGAACCTAAAGGTCATCGAAGACTTGGTCAACCATCCGCATCTTTTAGCCAAAGACTACGGCATTGTCCATTTCGATTCCCCCGACGAACGCGGCATCGATGTAGCCCTACTTTATAAAAAAGCCGTCTTTCTACCTACCTCTTTTGCCAGCCATAGATTACTCTTGATCAATGATGAGGATGAAAGGAACTATACCCGCGACCAGTTGATCGTAGGGGGACGTTATGGATGATGAACCCTTCTATTTTTTGGTGAACCACTGGCCGTCGCGAAGTGGTGGCGAAGCGAGAAGCCGGCCCAACCGGATGGCCGCCGCGAAATTGAGCCGGCGTATTATCGATTCCATTCAAAGGATCGATCCCGAAGCACAGATTATGGGGATGGGCGATTTTAATGACGACCCCATCGATGACAGTTTTAAGAAAATCCTGAAAACGAACGCCCCTCCTGCCGATACGGCGGCCACGGAAGTTCGTCGGGAAGCGATCGGCCTGTTCAATCCCATGGAAAAAATGTACCGAAAGGGAATCGGCTCCTTGGCCTATCGCGACAAATGGAATCTGTTCGACCAAATTTATTTCACCGAAAACCTATTAAAGCCGACGTGATGAAACCTATAGCTTTTGGAAGGCCGGGGTATTCCATGCCCCCTATCTAGTCTCGAAAAAAGGCCCATATAAAGGATATCCATTTCGTACGTATGCAGGCGGAAGTTATGCCGGGGGGTATTCTGACCATTTTCCGGTGTATGCCTATTTGATTAGGGAAGTTTCTTCCGAAGCGGGTGAAAATTAGCAGTTATTGCGAGCAAAGCGAAGCAATTTGTTCAACCTTCTAGGAAGCTCAACAGATTGCTTCATCGTTTCCCCTTCGGCTCAACTCCTCGCAATTACGTTTTTAATCCAGCTTTTTCAGCTCAATATTCCTCCACAATACCTTAATTCCGCCACCTGCATGGATTTGAAGCGCGATCGAACCTTCGCCCTCGCCTATTTTTTCATCGGTCAGCGTCACCATTTTGGTGCCGTTGAGCCATGAGGTTACAGTATCTCCATCGACCCGGATTTTCATTTTGTTCCATTCGCCCATTTTGAGGGCTTTGTCTTTTTCCGGGTCGGGCTTGATGAGCCAGCCGCGACCGTAAGATTCGTATATACCACCGGTATCATGCCCGGGAGGCGCGACCTCGACTTGCCAGCCGCTTATTTTGGTACCATCGATGGTAGAACGGATGAAGACCCCGCTGTTGCCGTCCGCTTCCTGTTTGAACTCCAACGTCAGTTCGAAATCTTTATAATGCTTGTCGGTAGCCAAATACCCGTATTGCGCATCCGGGCCGCTTTCGCAAATCAAAAATCCGTCTTCGACGTACCATTTTTCGGTGCCGTACACCGTCCAGCCGTCGAGATTCTTGCCGTTGAAGAGGTCTTTTTTTTGGGCGAAAGTTAGGGTTGTCAAAAAGAGTGTTACTGCTAGGGTAAGAATACTTTTCATGGAAGTTTAGTTTTAGATTTTTATATTAATTGAACCACTGTCCCCATGGGATACGGCTGAGGATCAAGACCAGGCCAAGCCCGTAAAAGATAGTTATACTCTTGAATTTCTTTCGGCCTTCCATAAACTTTTTATGGCGTACCCAACCTATGGTGATCAAGGCAATGGCAATGATATTGATAAACGGATGTTCTACGGCCAATAACCTAGCGGGAGCGTTCAGCCCGCCCATGCCAAAACTCCGTATCGCCTGAAGACCGCTGGGGGAAATAAAATAGAGCAGCAGCCCTACTAAAAGTTGGATATGGGCCAAAATCAAGGCAAAAAGACTGAGTCGCAAGTCCTTTTCCATGGTGAACATTTTATTGTTTATCCAACCTATAATGGCATTGGCAACGGCAAAAAACAATAGGGCCAATACGACATAGGCTAAATAGGAGTGAAGTTCCTGAATCCATTGATATCCCAATCCGCTATCGTTCATTTGAATGGCGTTTTAAAATTTCTTAAAAGTACTACTTTTTGGGCGACAAAAAAACCTCGCCTTAGCGAGGTTTTGGTTTAAAATAATCCTTTTACTAAAATCGGTACATGACGCTTGCGTTCCATGTACGGCCCAACCCATAGAACACCCCAAAGGCATCGGTTTGATTGATATATGGATTGTTGAACAAGTTGTAGATATTAGTCCTTACTATAATATCCTGTTCACCTAAATCAAATGTGTACCCAGCGGTTACATCTATAATGCCATAAGGGTCTAGTTTGGTGGTTTCGTAGGAATTGCCCTCGGCCACTACATCGGCAACATCGACAAATTCATACAGATTACCGAAATGGTTATAGAACAATCCGGCCTCAAAACCACTTTGAGTTTTATAGCTCGCATTGGCGCCAAAAGTAAACTGGGCGGCATTACTTACCTCTACCCCATCAAGGTTTACATCCCCATTAAAGAAATTGGCTTGAAGTGGGTCACCATTCTGATCCACATAGTCGCCTATATCACTATTGACAAAATAAGTGTTGTCTCTATAATCCCTTGTTCGATACGGAGTACTTCCAGCAAATTTCCAGTCGCCAATAGAGGTGTAGGCCCCTATTGTCAATCCTTGCATGGCACGGTATTTTGCATCCAGTTCGATGCCTTGGTGCAATTGGGTCACATCGGTCTGTTCCCTGTTGATGTCGATTTCCTCACTGGTATCAATACTAACTATGGTGTTTCCGTTGGCTATAAAGCGATTGGCCCACTCCGTACGATAGAGATTGACGTTCAACTGAAAATCATAGGTGTCGAATTTATATCCCAGTTCCAGACCTGTAATTTTCTCATTCTCGACTTCGGGTTCCGCTAATTCGGCCGTACCCGAAAAGATGTTATCCAAATATGGCTGTCGGGAATAATATCCTGCATTGGCAAAAACCGAATTTTCATCATTGAAGTTATAGGCGCCGCCCCCCTTCATATTATAACCGAACTTATTGGCCGTATCGGAGGTTTCGGTAGTTTGGTTTCCCGCATCATCCGTAGCGAATCTATTTTCCCTTTGATAGGACTGATTGGAGGCCGCTCCTTGAAAGAACACGGAATACGCATCCTTGGCAAATTCAAACTGTCCGAAAACTCCTTGATATTTAATGTCTTCGGAATAATCGTAATCTATTCTTTCGTTCTCATCGGCAAAATCGAATACCGTTTTCCAAGGGTTGAAACTATAGGATTCGGTGACGACCCTATCATCCGGTCTGAAATTGGACCAGCCCTCCAATCCATAAAAATCGATTACCTGTCTAAAGTGATCCCCGGTATAAAACCTAAAATCTGCCCCGACGTTCATACTGAGATATTCGTTGAACTTATGACCATAGTTCGAGACAAGGCCGTACCACTGGTGATTGTTCATTGAACCCCTTCTGATATAACCAGCTCCGTTGGGCGCACCAAAATCGCCACCAATACCGACCCGTGCATTTCTTTCACGTATCGCAGGAAAATCAATTTGGCCATCGATACCTCCTGCGGTGGGGTAATCGGGAAGCCTGAGTGCGCTATTACCAAGAGGCCCCGTTCCACCGCCACGGCCAAAAGAAGCGTATAAGACGGTGGAAAGGTCGGATTTGTCCGAGATATTCCAGTCCCAGTTGAGGTTCAATACCGGTTTGTGGTAAAAATTGGTCCGTTCCGATTCCAGCTCACCTTCATCAATACCCCAGTGCTGGTTATACTTTCTATATTCCTCTACCACCTCCCGGGGCTGAGACCAACGTTGCATATGCCACTGGGGTGCCCCAAAAATCAAAAAGTTGAAATTATGGTCGCCCAAAAGCTTCCCCACGGAAAAGAAGTAGTTTTGGCCCTGTCCCTTCGTTCCTTCGGCATATTTGCGTTGCGCCTGCCAATGGTCGAGCATTATGGAATAGCCCCATCCGTTATCGTTTAAACCCGAGTCATAGGAGGCGGTTACCTTAAAATAACTGTCGTTACCGGTCATGAACCTACCGAACCCCCCTTCTCTTCTTTCTGTGGCCTTTGTTACAATATTTACGGTACCGCCCACCGAGGATATCGCCAATTTAGAAGACCCAAGACCACGTTGTACCTGAACCGCATTGGCAATGTCCATTACCCCTTGCCAATTCGACCAGTACATATTTCCATCTTCCATTCCGTTGATAGGCTGACCGTTCAAAAGAAAAGCTGTATTCGTTTGATCAAAACCCCTTAAAAACATTTGGGAATCACCGAAACCCTGTTGGTTGGAGACGTAAACCGAAGGCACGTTTTTCATAACCTCAGGAAATTCAACATTACCGGTGGCAGTGGCTTGAATGACGTCCTTTGTAATAGTGGTGACTGCGATGGGGGTACTGCGATCCTCCTCTAAATCGATAATTCCCGAACCGATTACCACGACTTCACCTAATTGCTCGGCATCGGGTTTTAGAATGATATTGCCCATACTGCCCGAGGAGTCGAAGGTTGCTGCCTGTCGTAAAAATCCGATGTAGGAAATTATTAAAGTACCTGAATCAGTGGAAACATCAATGCTAAAATTACCATCAAAATCAGTGGTCGTGCCGTTGGAAGTTCCCTTTTCCACGACATTTGCCCCAGGAAGAACATCACCGCTCTCACCATCGACCACCGTACCCGTTACCGTTCCCTGAGAAAAAGCCATGGCCGTGGTCAAAAATGCCGCTATTGCGAAGTAGAATTTTTTCATTTTCTTGAGTATTTGTTAGTTTTTCAATTTCAGTGCAAATGTGCCGCATTTTTGGCTCTCGAATATTAAGGGAACGTTAAATCGACCCAACAAAAATAACAGAAAATCGGAATTACCTGCTCCTGTCCTACAAGAAGTTATACCCAAGTTGTCAAGAAATAGGGATGCCTCAGACTAACTCTTAAAAGATTGCAAAAGCTGCGTTGTTGAACCATCGTGATCGGAAATTTCGGAACCCTGAAGATTTTTCAACACCGTGCCGGCCAATTGCTTGCCGAGTTCGACGCCCCATTGGTCGTAACTGAAAATATTCCAGATCACGCCTTGAACGAAAATTTTATGCTCGTACATCGCGATCAGGCTGCCCAGACTTTTGGGTGTCAACTTGTCGATCAAGATAGTATTCGTTGGCTTGTTGCCTTCAAAAACCTTGAAAGGCACAAGTTTTTCGATTTCCTGCTCGGGCATATCCTTTTGCTCTAACTCTTGTCGCACCTCCTCGGCGGTCTTACCGTTCATCAGGGCTTCCGTCTGGGCGAAGAAATTGGCCATCAGTTTGTTGTGATGGTCCTGGTCGCCGTGCAGCGAGTTTTTGAAGCCTATAAAATCAACGGGGATTATTTTGGTACCCTGATGTATCAATTGAAAAAACGCGTGTTGGGAATTGGTGCCGGGCTCTCCCCAGATAATCGTACCGGTTTGATAGTCGACCCGGTTGCCGTTGCGATCGATGCTCTTGCCGTTACTTTCCATGACGGCCTGTTGCAGGTAGGCAGGCAATCGATGCAGGTATTGGGAATAGGGAATGATGGCCTCGGTCTCCGCACCATAAAAATTATTGTACCAAACGCTAAGCAATGCTAAAATCACGGGGATATTGCTATCGAGATCGGTGGATTTAAAATGTGTGTCCATCTCGTTGGCCCCTTCTAGCAAGCTTTCAAAATTTTCGGCCCCAACGGCCAAGGCTATCGATAGCCCTACCGCACTCCATAATGAAAATCGGCCACCTACCCAGTCCTCCATCGGAAAAACGTTTTCGGCATCGATGCCGAAATCGGCTATGGCCTCGGTATTCGTCGAGACGGCCGCAAAATGTTGGGCTATATCCTGCTGCGAACCATGCTTCAAAAACCATTTTTTAATGGTAAGGGCATTGGTCAGGGTCTCTTGGGTCGTAAATGATTTGGACACCACAATAAACAAAGTGGTTTCCGGATCGAGTTCCTTTAAGATCTCGTGTACGGCATCGCCATCAACATTGCTTACAAAATGGGTCTTGAGGTGGTTCTTATAGAATTTTAGACCTTCCGTCACCATAACAGGACCAAGATCTGACCCTCCGATACCAATATTGACTACGTCGGTAAAGGCTTTGCCGGTATATCCTTTTTTATCCCCCGAAATTACGGCATTGGAAAACTTTTTGACATGGTCTCGAACCTCATATACCCCGGGAACCACATTTTCGCCATCGACCTTGATGGTATCCGATTTCTTGGCCCGTAAGGCGGTATGTAGCACGGCACGTCCCTCGGTTTGGTTGATGATATCGCCTTCGAACTGCTTTTTTATTGCATCCTCTAGATGCACTTCTTCGGCCAATTGCAGCAGGAGTTCCAGTGTTTTTGGAGTAATGCGGTTCTTGGAATAGTCGACTAGAAAGTCCTTCCATTTCAGGGTGAAATGTTTCGCCCGTCCGGTATTCGAGGAAAAAAGTGCTGCAAGCTGTTCGTCTTTGGAGTCTGTAAAATGTTGGGAAAGTTTTTGCCAGGCGTTTGTAGTGGTGGGGTCTGTAGTTTGTAATGACATGGAGAATGGTTTTAACTATTAACAGAAGTAGTTAAAAGTAAACCATAAAAACACCACTCACAAATGCAATACGAAAGGTTTTTGCCCCAAAAAGGAGGCAACGCCTTTAGAGAGAACAGGCCTATTTTTCCAACCAGGCCAAATCTTGGGCCTGCATTTCGTCATCGGCCGGTGTTTCAGGATATTCCATACAATCCAACTGATCT
Organism: uncultured Flavobacteriaceae bacterium; assembly: GCA_963764285.1. Classification (GTDB taxonomy): domain Bacteria; phylum Bacteroidota; class Bacteroidia; order Flavobacteriales; family Flavobacteriaceae; genus Pricia. The sequence goes on along the minus strand of CAVXSA010000015.1, from coordinate 238,629 downwards.
TTAATCGGTGCGATGTAATCGAAATATGCAGGTTGTAGGGTCTCGGCCAAAGGTTCGGCCTTGGGCAGATCTTCCTTCAGGGGATCGACCTGCCGACCATTTCGCCAAAAACGGTAGCAGACATGTGGGCCGCTGGTGTTACCGGTCATACCGACCCATCCGATGACGTCACCTTGTTTTACAAAATCGCCCCGACGTACGTTCTGCTTTTTCATGTGCAGGTATTGGGTAGAATAGGTGGCGTTGTGGCGGATCTTTACATATCTGCCGTTACCGCCCCTTCGGGTCGATTCGGTCACGGTACCGTTTGCGGTCGCCATAATCGGAGTACCCACGGGCGCCGCGTAATCGGTGCCCTTGTGCGGTCTGATCCGGTTGCCGTAATACCGTATTCTTCTTTTTAGATTGTACCTGGAGGATAATCTTCCGAATTCCACTGGCATCCTTAGAAAGGTCCTTCTTAAATTATTGGCTTCCTCATCGAAATAATCCACTATACTCTTGAGCGAATCGTTTTCGTAGGCAAAAGCGTACATCGGCTTTCCGCTATGTTCGAAATAGGCGGCCTCTATGGCTTCGGATCCGGCATAGATCGAATCATTGATAAACTTTTCCTTATAAATAACTTTGAACTTGTCCCCTTTTTGAAGTCTTGAAAAGTCGATGGTCCAAGCATAGACGTTGGCCAGGTTGTGGGTCACCATATAGTCTATTCCCTGTTGCACCAAGGCATCTGACAAACTGGTTTCTATGATTCCCGAAACTTCCTTTTCCCTATATTTTACCTGTTTTTTTTCGGTATAGGCCCTGACGCTGTCCCGGAAATCTACCACCGTATAGTTGATCGGGTCGTTTTCGTAAATGAAAACCTGTGCCGTGGCCGAAGTGTCCTTTGATTTTAGGATGATATAAGGCTTGCCGACCTGTATTTTACGAACGTCAAAAGTATCCCTGTATTCTGTTGATATTTTGGCTATTTTGGGATAATCCACTTTATTTTCAAGCATAAGTTCACCGAAGCTGTCGCCGTTCTTGACCGTGTCTAATTGCACGTTAAATTCTTCAAGGTTGAAGCCGAAATGTTTGACGATAGGTTTTTCAAGAACTTCGAGGGAAGCAATTGCTGCCGAAGGCTCTGTGGTTTCCGGTTTTTTGTCTTCCTTACAGGAAAAGGATACCGCGAGGATAAATAGGATGCCCCAAAATTTTTTCATGGTACTCTACAATTTTTTTTCGGGATTAAAGATATGGTCTACCCATTGCTTTCCCCAATCATTTAACTCTTGTTTGGAATAAAGTTCCGGGAAAAATACGATTTTCTGGAAATCTGGCGGCAAGAATTCTTTCCAATTCGTGCCTCCCGTAGCCCCAATTTCACCTTTCTCATTGGCCAGATGCCGATGGGCGGCACCCATATGCATCAAGTTCCAGTTGATATTGGCATTAATATCCAATGTCTTTAACGCCAGGATGAGCGCTTTATTACTTTTTTTCTTCGGCGTCAGGCCGAGATATTTGTGATAGATCGTGTTGTTGCGTACCTGTTTGGCGATGCGTATCAAGCGTGGGGTGTATCGGTACTCGAACTGTTTCAACGTAAGGGTTTTTTCTCCCGTAGCCAAATCCGTCGCGCCTTTTTTCCAATAAATTTCCTCGTATAGTTCTTCGATACTGTTTTTGGATGAAAATTCGTTCCGTTTGTGACGATGTACCAGATTTTCCATGGGCGTGGCATAGATTTCTATCATACGGAACTGGGCGGACTGAAAGCCGCTGGCAGGAAGTAAGGCCATTCGGTACTGCAGGAACTGTTCGCGCTCCATCCCCTTGATCATAATACCGAAGGATGATATCAGCGCCTCGTAGTAGCTGTTGATGCGTTTTGCCTTTTGTATAAAAAAATCTAGGTTCTGCGAACGGTCATCGACAAGTTGTTTCTGTTCGTGCAGGATGAGCTTAAAGTACAGCTCGGTGATCTGATGGTACATGATGAAGATCTCTTCATCGGGAAAATAGGTCCGCGGCTGCTGCAGGCTAAGGAGGGTATCAAGGTTGATATAGTCCCAATAGGTAAGGTAGCGTTGGTGCAGCAGACCGTCGAGATAGGCGTTCAGATCTTGGCCCGAGTCTTTATACTTCTCTTCAAGCTTTGAGATCTGCTCTTCGATCCGCTCTTTGTCCTTCATTCGTGGATAAATAATTTTTAATTACCCATCAATCCATGATAATCTTGAATTGATGCTTTAGTCCGTTGTAAGCATCCAGATCGGCTTTTATAGATCCTACGGCCAAATCGGCCTGAATGCGAATGGGTATTCGGTTATCGTCGGCGGACACCCATAGCGAAAGACTTTCCTTCTCCTTAAAAACCCGGCCCGATTGCACGAACGGCCTAAACTTATAACAATTTACCTTCCCGAACTTGGTGTTGAGTACTTCTTCGCCCAGATATTTGAGCTTGAAATCGGTAATACCGTCATCGTCATAAAGTACCTTCAATTTTACCGACTCCCCTTTTACAAGTGCGTTGGGATTATAATTGTTGCGCACGTAATAAAAGACCGAAATAAGATCCTGTACGCTGTCCTGAAGTTCAAAATTATACTTTTTATCCTTCTTTTTATCGTTGAGTACGGCTTTTTCCTCTTCATGGTCGAAATTGATTTCTACGTCTTTGGTATAGCCTCCCTCGTCAATCTTACGGACAAATTTGTAGGGCCTTCCGTTTTCCTTATCAAAATAGCTTTCGTAGGTGTCGTCCACCTTGAAAAAGATGCTGGCCCAACCCGTGGTCTTTCCTTCACCTACCACATGGTAAACCGGGGTGCCGTCTATCGTTTTCGATTTTACCTGAAGGGTGGCATAACTGGCATTAAACATGCCATAATGCATCCGGAATTTCAGCCACTCACCCGGCTTAAATGCGGAATGGCCATCTTGGGCCATCATGGAAAAGCCTAGCAGCAAAAAAAGTAAGGTAAAAGCCTTCCTCATAGTGGTTGTGTCGGAACAAAATTACAAAATGGCCTATTGGGCGTGTAGGCTTTACAATATCTTAAACAAAATTTATTCCAAAGTATTGTGTTGGGGCCTACCCAGATGAATTAGCTTTTAAAAAAAAGCCCTGACAAAATTGCCAGGGCTTTTCCTAAATAACCAACCAAACTTTAAATTATGAAAAACCAATACTTAAAGTTGCAAGGGAACCACCCCTTACACCAACAAAACTACGCCCAATTTTCGGACAGAAAATCGTTTTAACTTACTTTAACTTGACCCTTAACAAATATTTAAGCATGGGCAGTGTTATTAGAGAGTTCCTCGCGATTCCTGCTCGCGTTCTATAGCCTCGAAAAGGGCCTTGAAATTTCCTTTTCCGAATGATTTGGCCCCTTTGCGTTGAATGATCTCCATGAACATCGTTGGGCGGTCCAAAATCGGTTTGGTGAATATCTGCAGCAAGTAGCCCTCATCGTCCCTGTCGATCAGAATACCGAGTTCCCTTAAGGGCGCCAGGTCCTCATCGATTTCGCCGACCCGGTCCAGCACATCCTCATAATAGCTGGATGGGACGGTCAGGAATTCAACTCCCCTATCCCGCAAGGCCATGACCGTTTCGATGATGTTGTCGGTGGCCAGGGCCATGTGCTGTACCCCGGCACCGTTGTAGAATTCGATGTACTCCTCGATCTGCGATTTCTTCCGGCCATCGGCGGGTTCGTTGATGGGGAATTTGATCCGGCCATTACCGTTGCCCATTACCTTGCTCATAAGTGCGGTATATTCCGTAGAGATATCCTTATCATCAAACGATATCAACTGTGCAAAACCCATGACCCGGGCATAGAATTCGCACCATTTGTCCATCTCGTTCCATCCTACGTTTCCTACCATGTGATCCACATATTTCAATCCCACCGCCGCAGGATGGTAATGGGGATGCCAGGCCCTGAAACCAGGCAAAAAGACACCTTCGTAATTTTTGCGCTCCACAAAGATATGTACCGTCTCGCCGTAGGTATGAATTCCCGAAAGCGTAGCTTCGCCCTGGTCGTCTCGGATAGTTTTGGGCTCCATATAGCTCTGTGCACCCCTTTTTACCGTTTCGGTATGGCTGTGGGCCGCATCGTCTACCCAAAGGGCGATCGCCTTGACCCCGTCACCGTGGGCATCGATATGTCTATTGATCTCTCCGCCCGACTTTAACGGCGAGGTAAGCACCAGGCGAATCTTCCCCTGTTGTAGCACATAAGATACCCGATCCTTTTTTCCGGTTTCTAGGCCCGAATAGGCCAAAGGCTGAAAGCCCCAAGCGGACATGTAATAGTGGGCGGCCTGCTTGGCATTTCCCACATAAAGTTCTACATGATCGGTGCCCAATAAAGGCAAAAAATCTTCGGCTTCGGGATTTTCCTTGGGCAACCCTAACGAAGTTTTATCTACGTTTGCCATGACTAGTCTTTTAAGATTGAAATCAATTGATAGATATGACCTATAGAAGTACGGGGCAACCCCAGTCTAAGCAGGAATAAAGGCAAACAGGGCATATTTACCCTATGGCCCCAAGCAAGATGGGAAGTAACATCGATACCGTACCGCTGGCCTCTTCTACAAATATCGGGAAAAAGAGGGAGATGGATATGAAGTTTACAGGTTGTAAAATTCCAGCCATCGAATCCGCTCATGACGTGTATTCGATCTCTGCTTCGTCCCCGTTCGGAGCCACTGTGGGTCACATCCATATTGAAGGCACCAACGACAACCGCATACGGTAGGGACAGGAGGCAACCTTGAATTTGGGCTTCCGCCCGTACTAGACCTTTTATACGGTTCAGAAGGGAATTAAAACCAATAGCCCAAACTAAAAAAGAAAAAATTATGATCGCTGTCGGGCGACCACGAATACTGCACCTGCAGCGGACCTAAAAAGGATTCCCAGCCGTAGCCAATTCCATAGCCCGAATAATTGGGGGCGGTAAACCACTCGCCCGTGCGGAAAATATCATCCTCTACATTTGCAAAATTCGCCGAGAACGTAAGATGGTTTTTTGGGGCGAATTCGTAATCGATCCTTCCATAGGCCTTGACAAAACTGTTTCCCGGAAGACTAACAAAATCATAGCCGAAGAAAGGAATGTAGTTGTTGATCAAATGGGTTCCGAACCCGCCGAGCACGAAATCGAAGGAGGTTACGTCGGAAGTTCCCAGTTTGAAACCGCCCTCTGTTTCCAGATTTAGTGAAAGGTTCCTTACAATAGGAAAAGCTCCTCCCATACGGGCTTTGGCCACTGAAAATTCCTTGAAATTATCGTTGAAATCCGAAGAAAACACATAAAAATGAAAATCCCCGTCAAAATAAAGACCCTTCGACGGAAAATAGGCATCATCGTAGGTATCGAGGGTCAAGTTACCGAAAGCACTGTAAAAATTACTCTTTTCGAAAGAGGTTTTTCCGTCGGAATTTTGTTGCCCTAACTGAACCTCGTTTTCGCCCCGCTGCGCCAAAGTTCTCGTACTATATTTTAAGAGTTTATGCTCCACGCCCGTTCTAAAGGCGAATTCCTCGCGCAGCACCGTCTCCAGGTATATTTGGTTTGACAGGTCGGAAACGTCCAAGTTGATGGTGTTCGGGTTGATGCCCGGCGGGACTTCATAATTGCTGCGGATCAAATCGAAATTGATTTCCTTTTCAAAATCGTTGAATCTGGAATTAAAACCGAAACTCCAGTATGAGCCTTTATCCACATAGTACTGAAAATTATACCGTACGCGATCGCCGATGATAAAGTCAAAAGAGACCACATCGTCGGGGGTGATCAGTTTTTTTCGGGTGACATTCAACATAGCCGCTGTCTTATAAAGATCGTCGTAATGCGCACCCAAGCGCACAAAGGTCTTGACGGGATTTTCGGAAAGATCCAGAACCAATTCCTGCCCGGCACCGCTGTCTTGTAGTTTATAGTGTATGGTCTGAAAGTTTCTCGTCGCCGCCAGGTTGCCCACCCCCTGTTCCAGACGCGAAAAAGTGGTCTCCCTGCCCTTGCCAAGCCGCAGTTTTCCCTTCACATAGCCCCGGGGATAGTTAGCACTGCCGGTAATGCTCAGGCTATCGATGTACAAGGTCTCCTCGGGCTTGATCTTGGGAATCTTTCTTTCGCCTTCAGACTGTTTTTGTGAAAGCCTTTTAAGGTCTCCATAGCTTTTCCTGGCGGCTACGGCCCCACTTTCTATTATCCGGTCGTATAGGTTGAAGTCGATAACCGAAAAGTTGGTCACCTCGGGCTTGATATAAATATCGGTCTGTTTTGCTTTCTCTTCCATATCGAGGGCGGTCCGGTAGTTATTGATCTGCAACAAGATTTCGGTGGCCGACATAAGGGCCTCCCGATTCCTGAGTCCGTGTTGTACATCGACCCCTATAATGACGTCTGCCCCCATGTCCAGGACTTTCTGTATCGGGTAATTGTTGACCACCCCACCGTCGATCAGTAGGCGACCGTCGATCTTAACGGGTTCGAAGAGCGAAGGCAAGGCCCCGCTTGCCATAACCGCTTGGGGCAGGTAACCGTTTTTCAGAACGATCTCTTGTCCGGTTTCGACGTCGGTGGCAATACAGAGAAAAGGAACCGGCAACTTATCGAAGTCTCTAATGTTCTTTACCGGATAGAGCAGCTTCACCAGTTCGTTATATACATTCTGGCCGCCAGAAAAAGCGGGAGGTACCGATACCTTAAAATTATTGAAGGGCAGGGTGATGGCATAGCGTTCGGAATCTTCCTTTTCATAGAAGGTCTTGGCACTTCGCGGTAGGTTGTCTTCTATGAGGTTGGTGAAATCGGTAGTGCGAAAAATGGAATCCAGTTCCGTGGCGGTATAGCCGGCCGCATACAAGGCCCCCACGATAGCACCCATACTTGTGCCCCCGATATAGTCGATTTTGACGCCGGCCTCTTCGATAACTTTTAAGGCCCCGATATGGGCCAGGCCCTTGGCGCCTCCCCCGCTCAATACCAAACCGACTTTAAGGTCCTTTTTATCGCTTTCCTGAGCTACTGCGAAATGACCTATACATAGCAACACACTAAAAAGTACGAGCTTTTTCAAGGAACCAAATTTAGGGAGACTAATCGATATTTTTCCATTTTTTATTTTGTTCATTGAGCGGGGCAATCGTAAAATCCAAAAATAGGGCGTAGAGGCCGATGGCATTTCAACATCAATGAAAGGTTTTATATATTTTTTTCGCCTTTGACATACCCACGGTTTCCGCCAGTTTTTCTAGGGATGCCTCTTTGATACGCTTTACGGATTTAAAGCTTTTCAACAGGTCTTGGGCCGTTTTTTCGCCAATGCCCTTGATCCCTTCCAGCTCGGAATTAATGGCCGCCTTACTCCTCTTGTTCCTATGGAAACTGATGCCGAAGCGGTGCGCCTCGTTGCGCAGTTGTTGGATGACTTTTAGGGATTCGGACTTTTTGTCCAGATATAAGGGGATGGGATCACCGGGAAAATATATTTCTTCCAAACGTTTGGCGATCCCTATGATTGCGATTTTTCCTCGGAGGCCCAATTCTTCCAAGCTTTTTAGGGCGGATGACAACTGCCCCTTGCCTCCATCGATTACGATCAACTGGGGTAAATCTTCTTCCTCGGCCAAAAGTCTTTTGTACCTTCGAAAGACCACCTCTTCCATAGAGGCGAAATCATCGGGACCGTCAACGGTCTTGATGTTGAAATGGCGATATTCCTGTTTGGATGGCTTGCCGTTTCGGAACACTACGCAGGCTGCTACGGGATTGCTACCTTGAATATTACTGTTGTCGAAACACTCAATATGCCGGGGTTCGACGGAAAGCCGCAAATCTTTTTGCATTTGGGCCATAATCCGGTTCACATGCCGATCAGGGTCTATAATCTTGATCTGCTTAAAACGTTCTTGTCGGAAAAATTTGGCATTGCGCTCCGACAGATCGAGGATTTTCTTTTTATCGCCCAATTTGGGCAGGGTCACCCTTAGATGGGGCTCAACGGTCACTTCAAAAGGCAGGTAGAGCTCGTTCGACCTAGAATTGAAACGCTGTCGTATTTCAATTATGGCCAATTGCAGCAACTCTACATCGGTCTCGTCCAGCTTCTTTTTAATTTCTAAAGTATGGGAACGAATTATAGAACCGTGTGACAGCTGCAAAAAATTGACGTAGGCGTGAGATTCGTCGGAAATGATTGAAAACACGTCAACATTGTTAATCTTGGGATTGACGATGGTTGATTTTACCTGATAGTTCTCCAAAACCTCGATCTTTTCCTTGATACGCTGTGCCTCTTCGTATTTCATGTCGGCGGCAAGAGCTTTCATGCGGTGCTTGAAATAGTGTAGGGAGGATTTAAAATTTCCTTTGATTATCTCCCGGATATCATCAATTTGGGCATGATAGTCCTCCGCCTTTTGCCTACCCTCGCAGGGGCCCTTGCAATTGCCTAAATGATATTCGAGACATACCTTGTATTTGTCCGCATCGATTTTGTCTTGCGAAAGATCATAGTTGCAGGTCCGCAGCGGATAAACGCTCTTTACCAAATCTAAAAGCGTACGCACCGTTTTCATACTGGTATAGGGACCGTAGTATTCCGATCCGTCCTTGATCAGTTTGCGGGTTGGAAATATACGCGGAAATCGTTCGTTCTTGATACAGATCCAAGGATAGGATTTGTCGTCCTTGAGCAATACGTTGTAGCGGGGGCGGTATTTTTTGATCAGGTTGTTCTCCAGCAACAGCGCATCTGATTCGGTAGGCACCACAATATGCTTGATGTGGCGTATTTTTTTGACCATTACCCGCGTCTTGCCATACTCATGGGTCTTGGTAAAATAGGATGTGACACGCTTCTTCAAATTTTTGGCCTTGCCGACATACAGAATCTTCTCCTCGGCATCATAGAATTGATAAACCCCGGGACTTTTCGGCAAGGTACTCAACTGGATCTCTATGGACACTTGCGACATTCAGATAGCGGATTTAGCTTTAAATAGCGGATGTTTTCACAAATTTAAACGACTCTTTTTTAATGAAGTGATTTAAACTTTCCCTTTTACCTGCAAATTGCACATTTTGCACCCACATTTTGTCAGTTTTTCCCACCGTAGTGACGGCTATGCTGTTCAACAGTGCCTTCAATAGGGCACAAAAGCGGAAATTTTCGGTTCCCAACAGAAAGTTGAAATCATTTCAATAGTTGGGATAAGAAGATTTAAATTTTCTGCAGGTGAAGTGGGTAAGTCGCTGCTTTTATATTATAGTTATCAAATATTGGAAATATCCAAGCTTTTTAACGTAAAAAAGTTAAAATTTAGCAAAAAAGGGCAGTTCATCGATAAAAGTTGCCTCTTGCAGTATTATTAACCTTTTTTTTACTTATTTTTAACGTACCAAAATCAATTACCACATGGATAAGTACATCATAACCTTAGTCTTATACCTACTTTTGATGATTTCTTTCAAGGTATACTACTATGTAAACGCAAAGGAATAGGTATTCACAGGATTTCCCAGGGTATACCAGTTTGATTTAAATCATGCTAAAAAAAGATTTACGGTCGGACTATAAAACCCGTCGGAAATCCTTTTCGGATGATTTCCTGTTGAGCTCGAGCAGGGCCATTGCCGATGCCATGCTCAAAATTCCTATTTGGCATTATGATTATTATCACCTCTTTCTGCCTATTTCCCGACAGAAGGAAATAAATACCAGCTTTATACTTTCCCTTCTGCAAGGCAGGAACAAAAACATTGTACTTCCCAAGGTAACCGGCAATAATACGCTTAAACATTATCTACTTACGGAATCTACAAAACTTATAACGAACACGTGGAATATTCCCGAACCTGTCAATGGGACCGAAGTGGATGTTACGCAAATAGATGTGGTTTTCCTCCCCCTTTTGGCCTTCGACAGACAAGGAAACCGTGTCGGGTATGGTAGGGGATTCTACGATAATTTTCTTAGAAATTGTCGAAAGGATGTCAAAAAAATAGGATTATCCCTTTTTCAGGCAGAGGAGGTCATTGACGATATCCATGAAAGCGATATTCCGATGGATTATTGTGTTACGCCCGACAAAATCTACTCATTTACCGAGTCAGAAGTATAGTATTCAGGGGCTTCCTCATTCCCACTTTCCTCATTTTTACCAAAGGCCCTTTTATTGAATACAATTAAAATGCCCACGCCCGTGCTGATGGCCATATCTGCTATATTAAAGACCGGTTCAAAAAACCGGAAGTCCGTACCTCCCACATAGGGGACCCATTGAGGCCAAATTGTATCTATAATCGGAAAATAAAGCATATCGACGACCCTGCCGTAGAATATACTTCCATAGGGCTCGGCCGAAAAAGCCGTGGCCACTTGCTGATAGCTGTCGTTGAAGATCATCCCGTAAAAAACGGAATCGAGTATGTTGCCCAAGGCACCGGCAAAAATCAGGGAAACCGCCCAAATGAGGGTTTTGGAGGATTTTTTTCGGATGGTATCATACAGCCAATACCCGATGCCGGCAACCGCAAACAAGCGAAAAACCGTAAGTATCAGTTTCCCTGTCTGTTCCGACAAGGGCAAAAAATCGCTGAGCTTGGCGCCCCACGCGGCCCCGGAATTTTCGATGAACAATATCTTGAACCATGTAAAAACATCTACAGAATCGCCAAGTACGAAATGGGTCTTAATATAGAATTTGCTCAGCTGATCGATCAGCAATATCGCCCCTACAACCAGCAATGACTTTTTTAGGCTCATGTTCTTTTGAAAATTGGGTGCAAAAATAGGGATATAATAAGAATATCAGTCGGTTTTATTTAGAAGGATGTTCCCCGTTACCGAACTCAGGTCATAACGATTTTCGCCGGTCGGGATCCAATCGCCCCTAACTTCCCCATATTTGGTTCTCGCATCGATATCGGCCCTTGCCGTAGCTACCGAAATAGTGCCGCTTTGGGTGGCGACCTCCACATCTCCCGAAACATGCTCCAGAACACAAGTGCCATCGTTCAGCATTATCTTCAAGTCATGATAGCTGCCTTGGACGGAAATATGGCAGCCGGCACCAAAAATCCTGATCCTCTTCTGTTCGGGAAGTACAATCTTTAATGCCACTGAAATAACTTTATGGGCACTGAGTTTGTCGCCAGGTTTCTTAAAGTCCGGAGAAAAATCGGTGCTTACCAAGAGGGTGTTGCCGGCTTCCCGGACATTTAGAACCAGATTCTTGCTGTATTCGCCTTCCAAGGTGGCCTCCAATATCATTTCATTGCCCGGCGCAGTGTCGACGGACAGTTCGAAATTGTTGGTCGCGTCAATGTTAATGGCCGCTATTTCAGGGTTGATGATGGACTTTTTCACCCATTTTTGGGCAGGGAGTAAATTGGTCATGAAGAGGATAACGAGGCAGATTGGTTTCATTGCGATGAACCCAAAAGACCCACAAGGCGTAAAATACCTTGCAAGTCGCTGTTCTGGCAAAAACTTGTCAGACTTCGGCATAACAAACTCTCGCAAAGATTAACAATTGATCGATTGCTAAAAGACCCCCACCTACCGACCTTGCCTATTCACCTTATTTCTGCATATTCTTCGCCTCGATGCTCAAGGTAGCATGCGGTACCAATTTAAGTCGCTCTTTGGCGATAAGTTTTCCGGTAACCCGGCAGATACCATAGGTCTTATTCTCGATGCGGAGCAAGGCATTCTTCAAATCGCGTATAAACTTTTCCTGACGGATGGCCAGCTGGGTATTCGCCTCTTTGCTCATGGTCTCCGAACCCTCTTCGAAGGCCTTGAAAGTGGGCGATGTGTCGTCCGTTCCGTTGTTGCCATCGTTCATATACGAACTTTTTAGCAGTTCAAGATGGCTCTTGGCCTTTTCGATTTTTTCTTCGATAAGCGCCTTGAATTCGGCCAGATCTTTATCTGAATACCTCACTTTTAAATCCTGTACCATATCCTAATGTTTTACAATAAATAATTTGGTTTTCACTTCGTCAAAGGCTACCTCTGTTCCCTCTACCATACTTTCCTCTAGATCCAGTTCCGCGGTCAGGGTCTCGCTCTTGATATATTCCCTATTGCTTTCTACCGCTTTTTCAACGAACCCGTCTTTCAGAATTTTTATATCTATTTTGTCGGTCACTTCGTACCCTGAATCCTTTCTGATATTTTGGATCCGGTTCACCAGTTCCCGGGCAACACCCTCTTTTCTTAGTGCATCATTGATGGTAACATCAAGTGCTACCGTGAGTGAGTCTGCACTGGCCACCAACCAACCTTCGATGTCTTGGGAGGATATTTCTACATCCTGTAACTGTAAGGTAAGGATTTTATTTTCAATGGTAAGGTTTATTTTTCCCTCCCGCTCTATTTTTTGGATGTCTTCTTGTTGCAATTTACCCACTGCTTGGGCAATATTTTTCATGTCCTTACCGTATTTCGGCCCCAAGATCTTAAAGTTAGGTTTGATCTGTTTGACCAATATTCCAGATGCATCGTCCAACATCTGGATTTCCTTGACATTTACCTCCGATTTTATCAGATCGGCCACTGCGGCGATTTCCTGCTTCTGTTTTTCGGTCAAAGCGGGAATCATTATTTTCTGTAGCGGCTGACGCACCTTGATTTTTTCTTTCTGTCGAATGGACAATACCAAAGATGAGATGGTCTGTGCCATTTCCATTTTGCTTTCCAAGGCCTTATTCACCAATGAGGCATCATAGGAAGGAAAGTCGGACAGATGAACACTCTCATAAGCCTCCTTATTCGTGGTGGCCGTTAGATCCTTGTACAGTCGGTCCATGAAAAAGGGAGCTACCGGCGCCGCAAGTCGGGCTACGGTTTCCAAACAGGTATACAGCGTCTGGTAGGCCGAAATTTTGTCCTGTTGATAATCCCCCTTCCAAAAACGCCTTCGGCACAGGCGTACGTACCAGTTGCTCAAGTTTTCCTGGACATAGTCGGATATGGCCCGGGTAGCCTTCGTGGGTTCGTAATCGGCATAGGCCGTGTCGACGACCTTGATAAGGGAATGTAGCTCCGACAATATCCACCGGTCGATTTCGGGCCGTTCGTGCAAGGGAATATCATCCTCCGTAAAATCGAATTCATCGATATTGGCATACAGGGCGAAAAAAGAATAGGTGTTGTATAGGGTACCGAAGAACTTGCGTTTGACCTCGACGATTCCGTCGATATCGAACTTGAGATTGTCCCAAGGGTTGGCGTTAGAGATCATGTACCAGCGCGTGGCATCGGCCCCGTGGGCGCCCATTGTATCAAAGGGATCCACGGCATTGCCCAGCCTCTTGGACATCTTTTTGCCGTCTTTATCGAGTACAAGTCCGTTGGAAACCACATTTTTATACGCCACGGAATTAAAGACCATGGTCGCAATGGCGTGCAGGGTGTAGAACCAGCCGCGGGTCTGATCTACGCCTTCGGCAATGAAATCGGCCGGAAAGGTCTCCCCCTGATCGATCCGCTCTTGGTTTTCGAACGGATAATGCCACTGTGCGTAGGGCATCGATCCGCTGTCGAACCACACATCGATAAGATCGGCCTCGCGTCGCATCGGTTTTCCGGAGGGGGAAATCAAGGTGATTTCATCGACGATGTTCTTGTGCAGATCAATTTTTGCATAGTTTTCGTCTGTTTGGTCGCCCACTATAAAATCCTCAAAGATATCCTTTCCCATTACTCCGGCATCAACAGCTTTGGCCATTTCGGACTTCAGCTCGGCCATGGAACCGATGATGATTTCTTCCTGTCCGTCTTCGGTACGCCAAATCGGTAGCGGGATGCCCCAATAGCGAGATCTCGAAAGGTTCCAGTCGTTCGTGTTGCCCAACCAGTTGCCAAAACGGCCCTCGCCGGTTGATTTTGGCTTCCAGTTAATGGTGTCGTTCAGCTCGACCATCCGGTCCTTGACCTCGGTGACCTTGATAAACCACGAATCCAGCGGATAATATAGAATCGGTTTGTCGGTACGCCAACAATTGGGATAACTGTGAACGTATTTCTCTACCTTAAAGGCTTTATTTTCTTCCTTGAGCCTGATGGCGATCTCGACGTCAACGGATTTTTCAGGTTCCTCGCCCAGGTCGTAATATTCGTTCTTTACGTATTTACCGGCCAGTTCCCCCATTTCCGGTCCGAACCTGCCTTGTAGGTCCACTAGGGGAACGGGATGGTCATTTTCGTCCAACACCAATAAGGGTGGCACTTCTGGCACGGCCTGTTTGGCCACCTGCGCATCATCGGCACCGAAAGTAGGGGCCGTATGTACTATGCCGGTACCGTCTTCGGTGGTCACAAAATCGCCGGCAATGACCCGAAAGGCGTTTTCGGGGTTTTGGTAGGGCAAGGCGTAAGGAAGAAGTTGTTCGTATTTAATACCGACTAGATCTTGCCCCTTAAACTCCTTTACCACATAAAACGGAATTTCCTTATCTCCAGAAGTATATTCTAAAAGCTCAGGTTTCGAATCAACCTGCCGGAATTTTCCGGAAAATTGTTCGGACACCAAACTTTTGGCCAGCACTACGTTAATGGGCTTGAAAGTATATTGATTGTAGGTCTCCACCAGAACGTAATCGATTTTTGGCCCGACGGTCAAGGCCGTATTCGAGGGCAATGTCCAAGGGGTAGTCGTCCAGGCCAACAGATAAATATCGCCCTCGTCCCGTAGAAAATCCGGAAGTGTAGCTTCGACCGCTTTGAACTGTGCAACTGCCGTTGTATCGGTAACATCTTGATACGTGCCGGGCTGGTTAAGCTCGTGGGAGCTAAGGCCGGTACCCGCTTTGGGGGAATAGGGTTGAATCGTGTATCCTTTATATATTAGTCCCTTGTCGTAGATCTGCTTCAACAGCCACCAGACCGACTCCATATACTTGGGCTCATACGTAATGTACGGATCGTCCATATCCACCCAATAACCTACCTGTTCGGTCATTTTGTTCCAGACGTCGGTGTAGCGCATGACCGCTTTTTTACAGGCGGCATTATACTCCTCTACCGATATCTTGTCGCCGATATCCTCCTTGGTGATGCCCAGCTCTTTTTCAACGCCCAGTTCGATGGGGAGCCCGTGCGTATCCCAGCCCGCTTTTCGATTGACCCGATAGCCTTTCATGGTCTTATATCGGGGGAAGATATCCTTGATTGTCCGCCCCATTACATGATGGATACCGGGCAGACCGTTTGCGGAGGGCGGCCCTTCGTAGAAAACATAACTGGGCTTGCCTTCGCGGGAAGAAACGCTTTTTTCGAAAATTCCGTTCTCCTTCCAGAAATCAAGAACTTCCTCGGCTACTTGTGGCAAATCCAATCCTTTGTACTCGGCAAATTTCATAGCTATAGCTTCAGGTGCTCTAAAATAAGACTGCAAAATTAGGAATTTTTCGTCTGACTTAACCGATAGCCGCCCTTGAAATTCATATATAGACTTTGAACCGTATGCTGCATCATCCAAATTATCGATTGACCCGTATATCCTTGGAACAACAATCATAAAACATTAAACCATGAAAAAAGTATTTCTAAGTTCTATTTTGATGCTTTCCTTGAACCTGTCTTTCGTTGCTTGTAGGGATGCCGAAAACAAATCGGAAGACGCTATGGAGGAAACCGGCGACGCCTTGGACGAGGCCGGGGACGAAATGGAGGAAGTGGGTGATGATATCAAGGAGGGAGCAGAAGAGGCGGCCGATGATGTTGAGGATGCCGTGGACGATGCTGGCGATGCTATCGAGGATGCGGTGGACGATAACTAAGCTCCTCTTTATTTTTAATATAAATAAAACGCTGACGGTACAGTCGGGGTCTTCGGTGAGATTAAAAGAGTGTAAATTTCGTCTTAGCTGAAAACATCGTTCAGGATGGCCAGGGAGTTAGGCTTTCGAAATCCCTGTAAATGCAGTTCGTAATATTGTATCAGGGATTGTAGCAGTTCCTGCCTATTCCATTTGTTCATCTTGATAGCCTGCATAGCATCAAAGTTTACCTCCAAGAAGGTTTTGAAATAGGCAAGGTTTTCTCCGGTCAGCAGCGGATGGCCCGATGGGGTATCCGTAAATTCACCTTCTATGAGATCAAAGCATGCCCTTTCTTTAAAAGAGGTATCGGGATAGAAACCTAAATACTTGGTCAACCTTATCAAGAAATAACAATGAAAATTGGCGATTTCGTTGCGCGAATCCAACCACTGTAGAGAGGCTTCCAAATAGTCATAAAGTGCCTGATTAGGCTCTTCTTCCCGAATGCTGTGGCCCAACATTTCGGCGAGAAAGAGGCTTATGGCATTCTTGGCGATATCTGTATGTACGGTTCGGTACAAATAACTGATCTTAGCCTCCCGGATGCTTTCCAAAGTGCCCTTATTCCTGTGATGGGCCACAATTTCCAGTTGGGTCAACGGCTGAAAATAGGCGGCTTTAAGTTTCCCTTTCCTAGATGACAACACCCCTCTCAGCATGTAGGATTTCAGCCCGTCAGAAGCTGTAAAAGCTTTAACAATAAGACTGTTATCTCCGTATTTTAACGAAGTTAGGACTATGGCGTTTGTCGTTACCTGCATGTGGAATTGGAAAAGCGTTTGGCAATTATGGAATGATTAGTAGTAGTAGTAGTAAGAATTTGCAGTTCGCCTGAAAAATCAAGTTTCACTCATGCCTGAAAGCATTCAAAGATCCATCAGACTATAAGGAACAAATCTTAGACCGTGAACAAGAACTGCCGATTGCAACTGCTTACTACTTCAAATAACCCCTTGCGCCAACATGGCATCCGCAACCTTTACGAAACCAGCGATATTGGCCCCTTTGACGTAATTGCAGAAGCCGTCCTCTTCCCTCCCGTATTCGATACAGGAGTCGTGGATATCTTTCATAATATCCTTTAACCGATCATCGACTTCCTCTCGGGTCCAACTGATACGTAGGGAGTTTTGTGACATTTCAAGGCCCGAGGTAGCCACCCCGCCGGCGTTTGAAGCCTTCCCGGGCGCGAACAGGATTTTCGCTTCATGGAAGGCATGTATCGCTTCTGAGGTACAGGGCATATTGGCTCCTTCGGCAACGCAGATACAGCCGTTTTTTAGAAGAGTTTTAGCATCTTCCACATGCAGTTCGTTCTGTGTGGCACAGGGCAGCGCCACATCACAAGATACGCCCCAAGGCTGCTCGTTTTTATAGAAAGAAGCTGAAGTATATTTTTCGGTATATTCGGAGATGCGCCCTCTTCTATTGTTTTTTAAGCCCATTACAAAGGCCAGTTTATCTTCATCGATACCTTCTTCGTCCAAAATATAGCCATCGGAATCGGAGAGAGTTATCACTTTGCCTCCCAAATGTATTACCTTTTCAGCCGCATATTGCGCCACATTGCCAGAACCGGAAACCACTACGGTCTTTCCCTCAAAGTCTTCCTCCTTGGTTTTTAGCATACTCAGCGCAAAATATACCGTTCCGTATCCCGTAGCCTCCGGCCGTATTTTCGAACCGCCCCATGAAAGTCCTTTTCCGGTCAGTACACCCGTGAATTCGTTTTTGATTTTTTTGTACATCCCGAACAGAAAACCGATTTCCCGCGCACCGACCCCGATATCGCCGGCAGGAACGTCGGTATTGGGACCGATATGACGGCATAGTTCGGTCATAAAGGCGTGGCAAAAGCGCATTACCTCATCATCGGACTTTCCTTTGGGATCAAAATCGGACCCTCCCTTTCCACCGCCCATGGGCAAGGTGGTCAAGCTATTCTTGAAGACCTGCTCAAAAGCCAAAAATTTTAGGATACTGGCATTTACGGTCGGATGAAAACGCAACCCGCCCTTATACGGGCCTATAGCGGAATTCATTTGAATCCGGTATCCGCGGTTGACATGGATTTCGCCAGTGTCATCGATCCAGGACACCCGAAAAGAAATAAGCCTTTCCGGTTCTACCATGCGCAATAGAATGTTCTTGCCATTGTAGATTTCGTGTTGAGCGATGTAGGGAATAACGGTCTCCGCTACTTCCTGTACCGCTTGAATGAACTCGGGCTCGTGTCCGTTTCGGGACTTGACCTCGTCCATAAAAGCCTCTATTTTTGCTTCCATAATACATTTTAGTGTTTGCTTCAGATGAGAAAAGATTTCAAACCTGTTCCGTACAATCTGCAAAGAATTTTATTAATTTAAAAAAATAAGGACGAAATTATGCTATTTAAATGTTTTCCGGCCTTTTTTGTTTTGAATGTGATAATTTATTATTCTTGTCCGATCGCCTGATCCAAATCAGCGATCAAATCCCTCTCATCCTCGATACCGATACTCAAACGGATCAGGCCATCCACTACTCCACTTTTTTCCCTTTCTTCCTTAGGGATACTCGCATGCGTCATGCTCGCCGGATGACCGGCCAAGCTTTCCACACCGCCCAAGGATTCGGCCAAAGTGAACACCCGCAGTCTTTCAACGATGGCAACGGCATCGGCCTTGGTACGGCTTTTGGGAATGAACGAAACCATCCCCCCAAAATCCTTCATCTGCCGTTTCGCTATTTCGTGGTTGGGGTGGCTTTCAAAACCGGGCCAGAATACCTGCCCTATGTTGGGATGTTGCGCTAGATATTCGGCTACCGCGCGTCCGTTCTCGCAATGGCGCTGCATCCGCACGTGCAGGGTTTTAATGCCCCGTAAGGTTAAAAAACTGTCCATGGGGCCGCAGACCGCCCCGCTCGCGTTCTGTATGAAATAAAGGGAGTCGGCCAGTTCCTTATCTTTGACCACCAAGGCGCCCAATACCACATCGCTATGGCCCCCGAGATACTTGGTAGCGGAGTGCATAACAAGGTCGGCGCCCATGTCCAAAGGTGTTTGCAGATAGGGGGTAGCAAAAGTGTTGTCCACCGCCAAAAGTACCCCGTGTTTTTTGGCCAATTGCGAACACGCCTCGATATCGATAATGTTCATCATCGGATTGGTCGGGGTTTCGACCCATATCAGCTTAGTATTGTCGTTGATATAGTCTTCTATTGAATGTGCATCCTGCATCCCTATAAAATGGAACTTGATACCATATTTTTCGAAAATCTGTTTGAAGAGCCGGTAGCTGCCCCCGTAGAGATCGTTGGTAGAAACGACCTCATCCCCCGGATCCAGAAGTTTGATAACGGCATCAATCGCGGCCAGCCCACTGCCGAACGCAAGCCCGTAGTTTCCGTTCTCGATACTGGCCAATGAATTCTCCAGTGCCGTGCGTGTCGGGTTGGCGCTTCGGGAATATTCATAGCCCCGATGCCCGCCCGGGGTGGTCTGGGAATAGGTCGAAGTCTGATAGATCGGCGGCATCACCGCCCCATAAGCCTTATCGGGACTTTGACCGCCATGTATGGTTTTCGTATTGAACTTTAACTTATTTTCTCCCATTTCATATAATTTATCCTACAAATGTATCGTTATCTTTGCTAGCATCAAAAGTGGAAAAGTCCCGTTTGAGCTATCGATCAACCCTATACCCGACCCTATGAAGGCCCTCCTGACCAGTTTATTCATTTGCATATTGCTTCTCGGATGCCAAAAGAGAGAGGACAGACTGACCTTTAAGCCCCTTGTTCTGACGGAAGAGGACTGTGCCGACTGCCCCAAGGTATCCATAGCGATTCCCCGGGCCGTGCAAAGAACCAGAACGGCAAATACGGTCAATACGGCACTTAGGGAAGAAATTATTTCACAGCTGCTATTCGATGAAGACATCGAAGTCTTGAACCTTGAAGATGCCCTGCTTTCTTTTAAGAATGGATATATCGAACTAAAGAACCTATATGCTGAAGAAACCACGCCTTGGGAAGCCCAAATTGAGGGCAAGGTCGTATATGAGGATGAGACCTTGCTTACCCTACAGTTGAATTCGTACATATTTACGGGAGGCGCCCATGGCTACAGCGCCCAACGCTTTTTAAATTTCGATAAGAAAAGGGGCGTCGAACTTGAAAATTGGCAGCTCTTTCAAAATCGAAAAGGCTTTCAGCAGTTCGTAGAGGCCAAGTTCCGGGAGCAGGAAGCCATACCCAAAGACGCATCCATCAACCAGACCGGACTGATGTTTGAAAGCAATCGCTTTTATCTCCCCGAAAATATCGGCTTTACCGAAGAGGGGATACAATTACTCTACAACCCTTACGAGGTGGCCTCCTATGCCGACGGGCCTATCGTGCTGACTCTGCCTTTCAAGGAGGTGGAACCGTTTTTGGCGCCTAGATCCTAAGCCCCACAACACTTTTTAATTCTTTACTACCTTCTGCAGAGATAGTATGGTTCCCAAGTGCAAGCCTTCATGAAACATGTTAAAGCTTATCGCATCCTTTACGTTGCGTAACGTGACATTGAGGCTGGCCGTATATTCTTGATAATCCTGAAAAAGTCCGCTTTCGAAATCCTCTTTGGCCCATTGGGCAGTGGACAGTAAAAAGTCGGCGATTTCCTTCATCTCGGTATCGGTCGCCGTCCCATCCGGCACCGTTCCTTTCTTGAACTTTTCAATCAACACTTCGGGAACGCGCATTTGCAGTCCGCTAAACTTATAGACCAACAACTGTTGAGTGACCACCACATGGGCAATATTCCACCACATATTATTGCGGAACCCAGCGGGAATTTCCAGCAACTGATCCTTGGGCGTGCTATCAAGAATTTTATAGAGAAGTTTTCTGTTCTGTAACGTAGTATCGAATATTTTTTCCAAAGCGTCCTATTTTTTAGATGGATTTCAAAAGTAGTATAATTGGATGAAAATGGGTTTCTTTGCAGGGCAATAAAATCCAATATTTGATTTCTTTCACCTGACCCCCGCCACAGGGGAAGACAAAAATGTAGCATGAAAATCTACCATCTCGGCACCTGCAATACCTGCCAGCGTATCCTTAAGGAACTCCACCCTTTAGACGGTGTGGAACTACACGATATCAAAACGGAAGCGATTACTGAAAAGCAACTGGAAGAAATGCACCATCGGGCCGGAAGCTACGAAGCCCTCTTCAGTAAACGGGCACGCCTCTACCGCAAAAGGGAACTGCAGGAGAAAGAACTTAACGAATCCGATTACAAGGACCTGATCTTGGAACAGTACACATTTTTGAAACGCCCCGTAATTTTGGCAGACGGTCAAATCTTTATCGGCAACAGCAAAAAGACCGTCGCGGCGGCCCGGCAAGCCATTCATACTTGAGCAAAAGAAGCCTCGCCATATTCGCCGCCATAGGAGCCACTACCTTTTACGGACTCAACCATACTATTGCCAAGGGTGTCATGCCGGCATACGTTCAGCCGTTCGGATTTATCATGTTACGCGTCATCGGGGCCTCTATCCTATTTTGGGCCGTCTCCATCTTCGGTCCCCGGGAAAAAATCGAGAGAAAAGACTATCCGCGTATGCTGCTCTGCGCGGTCTTGGGCATGGGCGTCAATATGTTGGTATTCTTTAAGGGCCTATCCTTATCCACCCCTATCAATAGCGCCGTCTTGGTCACGGTCACTCCGATTATCGTTGTGGTACTATCGGCCCTGTTCATCCAGGAAAAGATCGTTCCCCAAAAACTGATCGGAATCGGTATCGGATTTATGGGAGCTTTGGGACTCATTCTGTTCGCCGCCGAAATTCGTCAGGATGCGCCCAATATTCCCTTAGGAAATTTTTTGATTCTGATGAATTCCGTTTTCTATGGAAGTTATCTTATAGTGGCCAAGACCCTGATTGCAAAATACCATCCGTTTACGTTTATGAAATGGCTGTTCACCCTCGGGATACTTCTCTGTCTCCCCTTCGGATATCAAGAATTAATGGAAATCGATTGGGCCGCCCTGCCTTTTGATGGTTTGTGGAAAATTGCCTTTGTCGTCGTCGGCACCACCTTCTGCACCTACCTGTTCAATATTTTTGCCCTGACCCAACTCAAGGCCTCCACTTTGAGCGCTTTTGTCTATGTGCAGCCCTTGGTCGGAATCATGTATGCACTGGCAACGGGCCAGGACAAGCTGACGACGGTCAAAATTTTAGCGGCCTGTTTGGTGTTCCTGGGGGTTTATCTGGCGAGTAGAAGACCTAAAAATTGGCTTAGGAAACAAACTTTTTGAGCATCAGGCCTCTGTACTGCCAGTTAACATATTCTCCGGCAAATCTTTCGGTACCTGGGCGAAGTTACGCGTATCCTCTTTGGTCAATATCCGAAACCCCTCCGCTTTTTCGACCCCGCTGAAGGAAGTTAGAAAATCGTTGGTCAATCCGGTGAGCTTTCTGGTTTTTAAGTCCATCCATGCGCCCATCATCTCGCAGCGGGCGAAATTATTTCCCTTGTGGTCATAAAAATTATGGAGGAACTCAAAGAATTTGGCATCTTCGCTCATGCCCTTGATTTCCATGGATACTTTGATAGGTTTTCCGGGAAACACTTCCTTAAAGTAGTAGATATGCTCGTAAAAGACTACGGGGCCCATCTCATTTTCGGCCAAGGTCTTCTGGTCAAAACCGATTTCCATCAAAAAGGCCATGCGGGTGTGGCTCATATAGTTCAGGTAGGCGGAATTGGCCAAATGACGGTTGGCATCGATATCGCTCCACCGGATTTCAAAGTCTTTAAGATACATGCCTTTGAGGATTTTATTATGCGTGCATAAGACTTGCAAAAGTAGTATAGTTTCGGGAATTGGCTAGTAAGGAATCAAGAAAGTTGGATGGTTTTGCCTGTTTTTGCGGATTCGTTGATAGCCTGTACGATAACGATATCCTTCTTACCCTCTTCGCCCGGAACCATTACCGGACGGTTTTCCAAAATGGCCAAGGCATCATCGTCCATCTGACGGGCCTGTTCGTTTTCAATATAAGGTGTCCAACAAAGTCCCGTCACTTGCTTTTCCTTGTACCCCGTTATAGGCTTGAAAAGGCGATAGCTCGTACCAGCCCTCTTCACAATCGGCACGGAGGATGTTGACGCTTTCCGCCGCCGTCGTTTTTCCATGGGCTTGTATGCCTTCGGGAAAGTTGAGGTCAAAGATCGTGGTTTCGGCGACCTCCTTGAACACCTCGGGCCTGGTATTTTCATAACGGCCCGACACCGCTATAGGTTCCCGCCCCGTAGTATATCGCATCGCATTGATGCAGTACACGCCGACATCATAGATAAGGCCCCCGCCCAGTTCCGCATCCATACGCCAAGTATCGCCCGGGTCTCCGATGTTGAAACCGACATCGGCCCGTACCGTTTCTATATTTCCATAGGGTTTGGTTTTTGACCATTTTATGATGGTTTGGGTGTTGGGTTCGTGCTGCATTCGATATCCGATGGACAGCTTGACCTTGTTTTGCTTACAGGCATCGATGATCGCCTGACATTCCTTCGCCGTTTTGGCCATGGGCTTTTCGCACCAGACGTGTTTGCCGGTATGGGCAGCTTTTATGGCGTATTCGGAATGGAGGCCCGTAGGAAGGACAATGTAGATGACATCGATATCAGGGTTGTTGGCAATATCGTCCATAGTTGAGTAATTGTAAACGTTCTTATCGGGAATCCCATATTTTTTCTGCCAAACGGGAATCTTTTCGGGACTGCCCGTGACGATGCCCCGAAGTTCACAATGTTCGGTCAGCTGTAGCGCGGGAGCCAATTGGGTGCCGCTATAATTTCCAAGGCCTACAAGGCAAACGCCCAACTTCTCCTTTTTAAAAGCGGGTTTGAAGGCATATTGTGGCAATAGGCTTATTCCCCCGAGGATAAGCCCGGTTTTTTTGATGAACGTTCTTCTTTTTTGCATGTACATCCGATTATGGGTTAATAGGATGCCATAGGTAGCTTCGTTCCACAAGATAACCATCTTTAGTCTTTTGAGGCTCGTACTTTATGAGTTCATTAGGATACCTCGGTTTCACCCCGTTATACTGTAATTTTACCTCTATATTTGTATCCCGTCTTAAAACTCGCTTTTATGTCCTCCAAACCATCCTTTATAAAAGACCTTGCCTTACCGGCCATAGCCGCGCCGATGTTCTTGATTTCCGGTCCGAAATTGGTTATCGAATGCTGCAAAAATGGTATTGTGGGCACTTTTCCCGCCCTGAACCAGCGCACCAGCGAAGGTTTTGAGGAATGGCTGATCAAGATCAAATCAGAACTCGCACGATTCGAGGAGGAAACCGGAAAAAAAGCGGCTCCCTTCGGCGTAAACTTGATTGTTCACAAAACCAATCCCCGGGTAGAAGCCGATCTTAAACTCTGCGTAAAACACCAAGTGCCGATTGTAATCACCTCATTGGGAGCGGTCAGTCAGGTCGTAAATGCGATACATAGTTACGGGGGACTCATTTTTCACGACATCATCAAAAAACGCCATGCGGAAAAAGCACAGGAAGCCGGGGTAGATGGATTGATCTTAGTGGCGGCCGGGGCCGGGGGACATGCCGGCACTATCAACCCCATGACCTTAGTGGCCGAAATCAAGAAATTCTTTAAAAAGACCATCATTCTTTCCGGATGTATCTCTACGGGGCGCGACATCGCTTCAGCCTTGCAGATGGGTGCGGACCTCGCCTATATGGGCACCCGATTTATTAACACCGAAGAAAGCAGGGCCACGGCCGAATACCGCCAGATGATCATCGATGCCGGGGCGAACGACGTGGTCTATACGGCGGCCGTTTCCGGGGTACATGGCAATTTTTTGGGAGCCAGCCTAAGGGCCGCGGGCATCACCGAGGAAGACCTGAAAAAAGACACCCAGATCGATTTCGGAAAAGAATTGGACACCGAAGCCAAGGCCTGGAAGACCATTTGGTCGGCGGGACAAGGGTCGGCCGTTATCGATGATACCTTACCGGTCGCGGAGTTGGTCGCCGAATTGAAATCGGAGTTCAAAGCGGCCATTGAAGAGCAGGTTAAGGTATTGGAAATCTATTCTTAAGAGTACTGTTTCGGTTTTGTTCCGATAAAAATGTTTTCACTTTAGAGATGCCGCTACTTTCATCCGACTATCGACCGCCTTTCCATTTTAGAAGCGGACATCTGTCCACCATATACTCCGGGTTGTTCCGAAGGATTGTCGGATTAGATCAAGACCGGGAGCGCATCGAACTGCCCGACGGTGATTTTATAGACCTCGATTGGAGCTTTTCCGAAATACCGTCATCCAAGGTCTCCATTCTGTTGCACGGTCTCGAAGGCGACGCCCAGCGCCCTTACATTACCGGAAGCGCCAAGGTCTTTAACGCATCGGGCATCGATGTATGTGCCGTCAATTTTCGGGGTTGTAGCGGGGAGACCAATCGGTTGTTCCGCTCGTACCATTCCGGCGCCACCGAAGATCTTGACGCCGTGGTGCAGCACATCCTAAAAAACAAAAATTACGCTGAAATCTATATCAAGGGAGTTAGTCTGGGCGGTAATTTGGCTTTGAAATATTTGGGGGAAAGAAAAGTTCCCAAAGAAATCAAGGCCGGCATCGGCGTTTCGGTGCCCTGCGATCTACACAGCTCATTGAAAGAGCTGTTGAAGCTCAAAAACTACGCCTATGCCCTACGCTTTAGAATGCATTTAGTGGCCAAACTTTGGTTGAAGCTGCCACTATTTCCTGATAAAATTACCCGGTTTGATATCAAAAGCATCAGAAACCTAAAGGATTTCGACGATATATATACCGCTCCGGCCCACGGCTTTAAAGACGCGGTGGACTACTACGAAAAATGCAGTTGCCTTTCATTTTTACCGAACCTTCAGGTGCCTTGCCTGATCATCAATGCCAAGAACGATTCGTTTCTGGGTCCGGAATGCTACCCATATCAAGAAGCGGAAGAAAACAGATATCTACATCTGGAAACGCCTAGATTTGGCGGGCATGCCGGTTTCTTCGATTCGAGAAACCAGTACTACTCCGAAAAAAGGGCAATAAAATTTTTGGAAGAGACCATTTAAATTTCACTATTCCTTATATTAGTGCCGGAAAAATAAAGTTAGTTAAATCCCGAGAAATCGGAACAGCATAAAATGATGCAGCAATGAAAAAATTACTCGTAGTATTTGCCCTGGGCGGTCTGTTGATCGGTTGCGGCGAAGAAAAAAAAGAAGAGAAGAAAGAAGGTTTTGAAATGAACCGCACCAAAAAAGAGGACAAAGCGGTAGAAGCAAAATCAGATGGCGTGCCCGTGGATATGGACGATGAGGGGGTCGGACCGTTCAAGGACATCTCCTTCGACGGCGACATCGACCAGGAAATGGCATCCGCCGGCGAGGAAAAGTTCAACACCATCTGCACCGCCTGCCATATGATAGACCAACGGATGATCGGCCCGGCTTTAAAAGGGGTTTACGAACGCAGAAACCCAGCTTGGGTGATGAACATGATTATCAACCCCGACAAGATGCTCAAGGAAGATCCTATTGCCCAGGCCTTGCAGAAAGAACACAACAATGCCGTTATGTTGAACCAGAATTTATCAGAAGAGGAAACGCGACAGGTCGCAGAATATTTGCGGACCTTGTAAGATTTACGATACACCTATTTGAAAAGCACTTTTATCCAGGGATATACACTGGATAAAAGTGCTTTTTTTATTTTTATTAGACGTTGTGGGGTAATATTAGGAGTTCCTGACAAGATTCAAATTTCTGCTATCTTTGAAGGGAATCTAATTGAATGAAAAAGTTATATGTCATTGCAGGATGTAACGGAGCAGGAAAAACGACGGCTTCATACACAATTCTACCCGAAATATTGGATTGCAACGAGTTTGTGAATGCTGATGAGATTGCGCGAGGACTTTCTCCATTCCGACCTGAAAACGCTGTAATTCAGGCGGGAAGATTAATGCTGCAAAGAATAAAATCTCTCCTAAACAAAGGGCAGGATTTTGCATTTGAAACAACTCTTTCAACCAAAAGTTACAAGAATTTGGTAGAAGATGCCAAAACAAAAGGATATTCGGTAACCCTTATATTCTTCTATTTAAGTTCGGAGGATCTGGCCGTAAAAAGGGTTGAAACACGTGTAAAAGAAGGTGGACATAATATTCCAGAGAAAGTTATCAGAAGAAGGTACGAAAATGGACTGAAGAACTTCTTCAACTTATTCAGACCGGTTGTAGATGAATGGTTGTTCATAGAAAATTCAGGCGAACCATATAAGTTGATAGCTCAAAAAAAACAATCGGACGAGAAAGTCTACATCGACAAAATCTGGAACGAATTAAAAAAGAAATACGATGGGCAGTAAGAATAAAATTGACGAACAAACACAAAAAATCCTTACAGGATTGGAAAAATCTTATCAGAAATTGGTGGAATTTAAAAAATATAAGAAGAGTCCATTAATTGTTGAGAAAGACGGAGTTATAATGGAAATACAGCCCGAAAAAATACTACCCACAACGAGGTATATAGCTCATAGCTAAGTCGTTTCTTAAACAAGACGTTTAGGCTGATTTGCTGGCTCGTGCCAAAACAAAAGGTAAATATTTCTTTGTACGCTACGAGCCATATACAAACCGTTATGCCTCACCTAAAAAACGACAGTACAAACAATAAGCGAAATTGAAAAAATGGAAAATTTTGACCGCAAAAAACATTGGGAGAATTTATATCAGACAAAAGAACTGAAAGACGTTAGTTGGTTTCAGCCGACACCAGAAACTTCATTGGGCTTCTTTAGACAATTCAACGTGCCCACCACAGCAAAAGTAATTGACATTGGTGGTGGCGACAGTTTTTTAGTTGACCATTTACTCGACTTGGGATATGAAGACATTTCAGTTCTTGACATTTCAGCGTCTGCAATTGAAAAAGCAAAGCAACGACTTGGCGACAAAGCAAGAAATGTGAAATGGATAGTTGCCGATGCAGCGACTTTTAAGCCAAAAGAGAAATATGACTTTTGGCACGACCGAGCCGCATTTCACTTTTTGACAGACGAACAAGAAATTTCAAGCTATTTGGAAACTGCTCGTCAAAATATTAATTCGACAGGTGTTTTGGTTATCGGGACATTTTCTGAACAAGGACCGAAAAAGTGTAGCGGAATTGAAATCAAACAGTATTCTGAAACAACAATGACCGACCGACTGAAAAATTTCTTTGAAAAAATAAAGTGCATAACGGTTGACCACAAGACACCGTTTGACACTATTCAGAACTTTATTTTTTGCAGTTTCAGAAAATTAGAAACGATTTGACAAACCACAAAAAAAAGGCTAAGGCATACAAAGATGTAGATAAAAAATAGGCATAATAGCAGTGAAGTTGACCTCCTACCGTTAAACCGGACATATAGAAGAGAACGCAGCCAAGGTCGCCGTCGATCCCGAATTATATAGAAAACCTCAAGCGCTCGTGGAACATCCGTTCGGCACCATAAAGCGTCAGTGGGGCTTCGACCATATCATCACCAAAAGGGGAACCATGGCCGCAAGTGCGGACTTCGGGCTTATCGCCATTGCCTACAACCTTAAACGGATAATGAACCTATTCAAACATGGGGCTCACACCTTTTGGGCAGGTAAGGGCCATTATTCGGCTATCGGAAAGCGCTGAACACCTCTTCAAGGCCATTTTGCCCGACTTCACGAAATATCGTGCGAACGATGCAGAACACGGACACTTTGCTCCCAATTCTGGTCAAACCGAAATACGCTTATCTTTAGCAGCATAAAACAGGTAGTTTTGAGACAGACTGCCGTCAGTAGGCAATAAGTTGAAAACAGAACTAAACAAATGACAAAGATTGACCCCATAATAGCGGTAAAAGACGTAAATGTCAGTGCGGAATGGTATCAAGCAGTATTCAATTGTAAAAGAACACACGGAGGAAATGACTTTGCGGTGCTTGAAGATGAAAATAAAGAAATTTTAATTTGCCTTCATAAGTGGGGAGAGCACGAACATCCGCCAATGATGAATCCGAGCGTAACACCAGGGAATGGTTTAATTCTTTATTATAAAACGGACAATTTAGAGGCAATCCGCCAGAATATTGAGCAGATGGATCATGATATTGAAGAAGATATTCACTTCAACCCAAATTCAAGGAAAAAGGAATTTTCACTGCGAGATTTAGACGGTTATTATTGGACTATTACCGAATTTCATAAATATGAGGGGTAAAAAAGAAAGCCAGTTGCAACATCGGCTCCTAGCGAATGCCGAGTGACTGCCTGAAAATAAATCTTTGACAATTAATGAACTTTCCACTCAACCTATATACGCAATTATGGCTATTCTGCTCCCAGTAAACTAATAGAATATCATGCATGGCTCAACGGCCCCATCATGAAACAAATGCTGGTTGATAATCCGCCTTGTTCCTTTTTGCAATATCGAGAAGTGGCAACTTTTATTTTATTCAGTACCTTGGTCGCTACAATCAATACCTTATTAATGGCAAATTTCAATATTGACGCAAAAAAGAACATGGTCTATGACGCCATTGTCATCGGCTCCGGTATCAGCGGTGGTTGGGCTGCAAAGGAACTCTGCGAAAAGGGTCTCAAAACCTTGGTACTCGAAAGGGGAAGAATCGTAGAACATGTGGTGGATTACCCCACGATGAACCTTGATCCGTGGGATATGGAACTAAGGGGCGGACTTACCCCGGAAGAAAAAAAGAAGCATTACAAAAACATCCGTTCTGGCTGGGTAGGTAAGGATACCGAACATTTCTGGGCAGACGATGCTGCCAACCCCTATACCGAGACCAAACCTTTTTTATGGTTGCGAGGCCATCAAATGGGGGGCAAGTCCCTTTTATGGGGAAAACAAACCTACCGATGGAGCGATCTCGACTTTGAGGCGAACGCCAAAGACGGTAACGGCGTAGATTGGCCCATTCGATACAAAGACATTGAGCCATGGTATACCTATGTAGAAAAATTTGCGGGTATCAGTGGTGAAGCTTTGAACCTTCCGCAGTTGCCCGACAGTTATTTTATGCCGCCTATGGAACTGAACTGCGTCGAAAAGCATATAAAAGCTAGGATAGAAAAGGAATTTTCGGGCCGGAATATGACCATTGGCCGGGTGGCACACCTTACCCAGCCACATAACGGCAGGGGACAATGCCAGTATAGAAACCGATGTAGTAGGGGCTGCCCCTACGGTGCCTATTTTAGTAGTAATGCCGTTACCCTTCCACCGGCGAATGCCTCGGGCAATCTGACCGTACGGCCGTATTCGATCGTGCAATCCTTGATTTACGATAATGCGAAGGGAAAGGTGACGGGTGTAAGAATCATCGATTCGGAGACCAACGAGGCCATAGAATACTCCTCGAAAATCGTGTTTGTAAATGCCTCAACATTGAGCACCACACAGATTTTAATGAATTCCAAGTCAAGTCGGTTCGAAAACGGATTAGGAAACGATAGTGGCGAACTGGGGCACAATTTAATGGACCATACGTATCGGGTGGGGGCCATGGGCAAGGTAGAAGGTTTCGACGATAAATATTATAAAGGTAGAAGGCCCAACGGCATCTACATTCCGAGGTACGTGAATATCGATGAAAATAGTAAATCGGACAAATTCGTGCGCGGTTTCGGTTTTCAAGGGGGCGGTTACCGTGGTGGCAATCCCGCCAATATCGAAACCTTCGGAGCGAAATATAAGGATAGTATTTTAAAACCAGGGCCTTGGGAGTTTTTCCTTACCGGCTTCGCCGAGTGTTTGCCCTACCACGATAACCAAATAACCTTGAACGATGATGTGTTGGATAAATGGGGGCAGCCCACCTTATCCATCGATGCCGAGTTCAAGGCCAATGAAAAAGCCCTGAACGGACAAATACAGGAAGATGCCATAGAAATGCTTCAAAAAGCGGGCTTAAAAGATGTTCTCGGTTTCGATAACGAGCATCCACCGGGCTATGGGGTACACGAAATGGGTACGGCACGTATGGGCCATGATCCAAAAACATCTGTATTGAACGGCTTCAATCAGGTACATGCGGCCAAGAACGTGTTCGTCACCGACGGTGCCTGTATGACCTCCTCTTCTTGTGTGAATCCTTCACTGACGTATATGGCACTTACCGCGAGGGCGGCGGACCATGCCGTTTCCGAATTGAAAAAATTAAATATCTAAGTTATGGATAGAAGAAAAGCATTGCAACGAACAGGGCTATTAGCGGGAGCTACCGTATTGATGCCTTCTATGTTATCGCTGTTTCAATCGTGTAAAAACGAAACCCGAACCAACTGGCAACCTGCATTTTTAAGGGGAGAAGAAGCTAAAACCATTTCCGCTTTGGTCGATATGATCCTTCCCCGTACCGAAACACCGGGGGCATTGGATGTAAAAGCGGATATGTTTATCGATAAGGTATTCGCAGAGACCTATGATACCGCAGGACAAGAAAGCATTAGGGCCGAAATCACCGCTTTCAATACGGATTGCAAAAAGAAATTCGGGGCTATATTTATAGATTTGAGTGAGGCCGATCGCACCAAAGTGTTAGAGGAAGCCGAGGCGACAACGGCAAAAATCAACCCTGGAGTTTGGGGTACTTCGGTGGGGGAACAAAAGCCGATCGGGTTTTACCGATCTATGAAATCGATGGCAATCTGGGCTTATTTTACTTCCGAGGAAATGGGCGAAAAAGTACTGGGCTACGACCCCATTCCGGGCAACTACGAACCCTGTAAACCGCTCTCCGAAGTAGGCAATCGCTGGAGTTTATAGTCGCCAAACCTATCTTAGGTTGGAAAAATTGTGAACATCCTATGTCGTACTGGTGTGAGCGAAATATTAGCACTTAACAATGCTAAAGGCGTTAGCCATCCTAAAAAGAAATGCCCTTGACCGAAAAAGAAAAAATGCTCCATGGAGATTTTTACGATTCCAGAAATCCGGAATTGATACGCATGTACCATAATGCCCAGAAATTATTAAAAAAATACAATCACCTCGATTCGGAATTAACACAAGAACGCGAAAATATCATAAACCGACTATTTGGTTTTAAAGGCACGGGCGTGTGGGTCGAGCCCCCCTTTTTCTGTGATTATGGAGAAAACATATCGATCGGAGAGAATACATTCGTCAATACAAACTGTATATTTTTGGATAACAATAAAATTACTATTGGGAAAGACGGACTCATTGCACCCCATGTTCAAATATATACCGCTAGTCATCCATTAAAAGCATCGGAGCGGTTCATTGAAAATGGAATCGATTCCCGCTACCGAACGTTTGCCAAGCCAGTTAGCATCGGAGATAAGGTTTGGATAGGAGGTAATTCAGTAATTTTTCCGGGCGTAACAATCGGAGATAATGTAACGATTGGTGCGGGCAGTGTAGTAACAAAAAGTATCCCCAATAATGTTTTGGCCTTTGGAAATCCGTGTGAAATAAGAAGACAGCTCTAAAAAGGTTTGACACACAAAAGCATCGAACTTTATTATCAACCTTAAAGCCCCCAAAGATTATACGGGTTCTTCATATCTTCATCCCTTTTCTTATTTGCCTTATCGACCATAACCCTATACGTTGGATCTTCCAGTACGTTCACGTCAATAATTTCCTCGGCATTTTCAAGAAGTCGGATGCAATCCTTGCTTAAATGGCGTAGGTGGACTTTCTTGCCGACCTTGGCATAACGTTCGGTGATCTTGTTCAAGGCTTCGATGCCCGACATGTCGGCGATGCGGCTTTCCTTAAAATCGATGATGACCTCGTCGGGGTCGTTCTGTACATCGAACTTTTCGCCGAATAGCGTGGTCGATCCAAAAAATAACGGACCGTAAATCTCATAGTGCTTGATACCGTTTTCGTCAATCCGCTTGCGGGCCCGGATGCGTTTGGCATTCTCCCAGGAATAGGCCAAGGCGGAAATAATGACTCCCAATAACACGGCAACGGCCAAATTATGGGTAATTGCCGTAATCAGGGTTACCAATACCATGACCACCACGTCGGAGTTGGGCATTTTACGAAAGGTCCTAAAACTTGCCCATTCAAAAGTACCGATCGCCACCATGAACATCAGGCCGACCAAGGCGGCCATCGGCAAACGTTCGATCAAACTCGATCCGAACATGATAAATACCAGTAGCATGACCGCTGCCGTAATACCCGATAAGCGGGCCCGGGCCCCAGCGGATACATTGATCAAACTCTGTCCGATCATAGCGCAGCCGCCCATACCCGAAAGAAATCCTGAAAAGATGTTCGCCGTGCCTTGGGCAACACACTCCTTATTGCCACTACCCCGCGTCTCCGTGATTTCATCGATAATATTCAGGGTCAATAAGCTTTCGATGAGGCCTACCCCGGCCACAATGGCCGAATAGGGTAAAATAATCATGAAGGATTCAAGGGTCAGGGGTATCTGGGGAATGGATAATGGGGGAAATCCGCCTTTGATGGATTCTCCTTCGCCCATAATACCGGATACCGTCAGGGTATCGATACCAAAACCGATGACAATGGCCGAGACTACCACGATAGCCGCCAATGATGAAGGTATGGCCTTGGTCAGTTTCGGCAATCCCCAGATGATCAACATGGTCAATAAAGCCAGCCCGAGCATCGTTAAAAACGGAGCGGTAGGCAATAAAGTATCGGTGCCTCTTTGATAGAAATTAGGGAACTGCGCCATAAAAATGATGATGGCCAGTCCGTTTACAAAACCGAACATCACGGGCTGCGGCACCAAACGGATGAATTTACCCATACGGAGCAATCCCACTGCGATTTGTAGCACGCCAGCTACGATTACCGTCGCGAAGACATAGTTCAAAATGGTTTCGGGCCCGATATCGGGAAAATTGCGTTTCAGTTCCAAAATCAAACCGATAAAAACAACGGCTACGGCACCGGTGGCCCCGGAAATCATGCCGGGACGCCCACCGAAGATAGAGGTGATCAGACAGATTACGAAGGCGGCGTAGAGTCCGGTCAGTGGAGAAAAACCGGGAATCAGGGCAAAGGCGATAGCTTCGGGCACCAAGGCCAAGGCCACGGTAAGGCCGGATAAAATCTCAGTTTTGTAATCGATTTTTTGCCGGAAGTCGAATAGGTTAAGGTACTTTTTCACGTGTCAGTTTTTTTTTGAGCGGGCAAAAATACGGTTTATTATTTTGAACTCATTGCCAATCCCGCAATCCCAATAGTTTCTCCCCCAGCTCGGTCAGTTCGGCCCTCTCGTATTTCTCCTGTTCCCAATTTCTCGGATCGCCGGGAAAGGCGTAACCCTTGGGGTGCGATACGGTGCTTCCACGAATCGATTCGCCATTGCCGTAACTCATCGTTATCCTCTTCTGCCGGCATCATGGAGATGTATTGGGCTATGCGGACCTTATTCTTCGATTTGTTCGGCCGGATACCGTGGGGCTCGGTACTATTAAAAATAAGCAGGTCGCCCGCTTCCATCCCCACCTTTACGATTTTATCTTCCAAATCGGAAATATCGGGCTGAAAACGGTCGCGGTCAGCGGGCTGGGTCAACTTCCAAGTATCATAATTGCGGTACAACCACGGAATGCACTGAAAACCGCCCATATTCTCGTCCATTTGATCGGCGAGCGCCAAAACGCCCTGCACGTTCTGCGGGCGGGTCTCGGGATCATAATCCCAATGAATAAAGCCTTTTTTGTCACTTCCGGGGGGCAGCGGAAAGTTGAGGTTCGCGCGGTCGATCGTCACCCAGAGTTTTTCGGTGCCCCATACATCGACAAAGGCATCGTACACGCGCGGCATTTGGCGGTTGTTCCAAAGCTGCTGATGGTTATAGACCTCGACCATGCCCGTACCGGTCAGTTCCTTCATTTTCATTTCGGCACGCGGCGGGGCGTACCAAGTTTTAGGATCATTGGGATCTTTTTCGTCGAATTCCCAGATAAAATCGGCCGTTGCCCGTGCCTTTTCCTTGGGAACCGCGTTTTTGACGAGAATGTAGCCGTTGTGTTTCCAGAATTTCCAATCGTCTTCGCTTAAGACCCGCAGAGGCTTTCCGTCGCTTCTATCGTTCAGTTTTTGTTTGCTGCTTGTTGCTGTGGATGGATTTCCCGGTATTTCTTCGTGGGCCTTGTTGGCCATTTCCTGTTTATACTTTGAATCCATAGTGTCAGAATTTAGATATGCATAAATTACGTAATTTCGCCGAAACAAATTCCAAAACGATTCATCTATGAGAACCAAATTCTTCTACTTTCTATCTATGTCATTCCTTTTCATGTTGTCTTCTTGCGCCCCTCGTCTGGTAGGTACTTGGACGGTTCAGAAATATGAATCAGAGAGCGTCGGTAACAAGGGGATTTCAGTACAGAACGTGGGTTCGATTTCCTTTGATAGGGACGGAACGGGTCAAAAGGAAATGAACTATAAGGTACTCGGGATGGAAAAAGACGATAGCACCCCTTTCAAATGGTCGGCTACCAAGAATTATATCACCATCGAAAGCGAGGATTCCGATATTTCGAAAACCTGGATTTTTCTTGAAAACAAGAACACAAAACAAAAATGGAAGTCCACCGACGGCAAAAATCAGGTGCAGACCTTGGAGCTGGTGAAACAGTAAAACCACATCTAATTTTAGAGGCCGAGGGCCATAGCACAGACCAGCCTACTGTTCGGCAGGTTCCAAAAATGGTCCGGGCATTTAAGAAGGAATCCTCCTCACGGACTTAACAAATCAATATGGAAATCTTTACCTCCTTTACATCCTGGACCGTCGTACAAATGGGCGTCGCGGCAATCTGTATCTATCTATACATCATGGTGATAACCCGAATTGCCGGCAAGCGTACCTTTGCCAAGATGTCTAGCTTCGATTTTGCCGTGACCATCGCCATGGGCTCCATTCTGGCGGATGCCGTGAACAAACCGGTTTCGAGCTTGATGCCCGCCTTTGTATCGCTAGCGCTGTTGGCCTTTCTGCAAGTGCTTTTTGCCAAAATTCTATCCTCTTCAAAGAAGGCAGAAAAATGGATAACCAATACTCCTATTTTATTAATGAAAGATGGCAAAATCTTCGAGGCAAACCTGAAAAAAGCCCTGGTCAGCAGAGCGGATTTAATGGGGAAATTGCGGGAAGCGAACGTTTTGCAACTTTCGGAAGTCCGCGCCGTCGTCTTTGAGACTACCGGGGATATTTCGGTGCTGCATACCAGCGAAAATACGGAGTTGGAGGATGTAATTATGGAGGATGTAGGAGAATAAATTCCAACCATCCCATTGTTATTGCCCACAACAAAACCGCCCCGGCTTTTGCAAACCAGGGCGATCTCTAACTAAATAACCAACCAAAATATTGTGATTTCCTTATTCAATAGTTCTTATAATTAGAACGTCGCCTAACCTGAAATCATTGCCTTCACCGTCATCAGCGGGCGTTAAAATTTAATGTATTTCATCGAATTTGAGCGAAGACTCCTAATTTCGTCCACTAGGGATGGGGACTGCCCAATACCGTTTCCCTTTAATTTTGACTAAATTTGGGACAAAACCGAAGAGGATGGGGAAAAAAAAAGACTTTTGCGTTATCGGTGGCGGAAGCTGGGCTACTGCCATCGTTAAGATGCTTTGCGTCAATCAGGAAAAAGTGGGGTGGTACATGCGGAATTCCAATGCGGTGGGCTTTATCAACATCCAAAAACATAATCCGAATTATTTAACCTCGGTCACCTTCGATACGGCCAAGCTCGACTTGACAGATGATATCAATGAAGCCGTTCGAAATGCGGAAATCTTGATTTTTGCCGTTCCGTCCGCCTTTTTGGGCGGGGAACTCGAAAAACTGACCGCCCCCATAAAAGACAAAATTATTTTTTCGGCTATTAAAGGAATAGTCCCCGAATCGGGGTTGATTGTCGGAAAGCATTTTCATACCAAATACGGTATCCCCTTTGAAAATATCGGAGTAATTACCGGCCCTTGCCATGCCGAAGAGGTCGCCTTGGAGCGCCTCTCGTATTTGACCATTGCCTGTGCGGACAAGGAAAAAGCCAAGTATTTGGCCAAAAACCTCAACAGCGACTATATCAAGACCAAGGTCACCCGAGACATTATCGGAGCGGAATACGCGGCCATGCTCAAGAACATCTACGCCATAGCAGCGGGCATTGCCCATGGTCTGGGCTATGGCGATAACTTTCAGGCGGTGCTAATGAGCAATGCCATTCGCGAAATGAAACGGTTTACCAAACGCATCCATAAAATCGACCGGAACATCAACCACTCCGCCTACTTGGGCGATCTTTTGGTTACGGGCTATTCCACCTTCAGCCGCAACCGCATGTTCGGCAACATGATCGGCAAAGGCTATACCGTAAAAAGTGCGCAGATGGAAATGAGTATGGTGGCGGAGGGCTATTATGCGGCCAAAAGTGCCTTTGAAATCCAATCGAAATTTGAAAAAAAGGCCAGAACGCCGATTATCGATTCGGTATATGCTGTCTTGTACGAGAATAAGAACGCGAAGAAAGTTTTTGGGACGCTGACGGAGGAGTTGGACTAAGCCCGCGCTAGCGAGAAATCTGAATGCTCTTCCAACTCCGCCTCTAACATGTCACGCCACTCCAAGATTTGGGCCTCCTCCACTTTATAGATTTCCTTGAACTCTTGTAAGATCGGTTCCATCAAATGGCGGACGCTGTCAATATCGAAATACAATCTGCCCGTCCGCCTGATAAAAAAATCCATCGGGTTTTGCACCATTTCGTAGTCAATACAGAAACGTAGTTCCGCTTTGGCGATGCGGACATATTTTTCGGTATCCTTTAAGTCGTTATAGGTTTTCAAAATGGTTTCGGTCTGTTTGCCGTACCGGGTAACCAAAGCCCAAGCATCATATTTCGTAAAACCATCTAATTTGATGCGATCATAGATTTGCTTGATATACTTCTTGACGTGCTTGAATTTTTTAAATCCGTCATTGCCACACAAAGGAATTTTATCCGTATAACATTCCTTAAGTTGGGCGCCATGATCTTCCTCCATTTTTTTGGCGATACGGTCCACGACCCTTTCGGCCATTTTCCGGTAGCCCGTCAGTTTTCCCCCAGCGATACTTATAAGCCCGGTGTCCGAGGTGAAGATTTCGTCTTTTCGGGATAACTCGGAAGCCGATTTGCCCTCCTCATGGATCAGTGGCCTGAGGCCGGCCCAAGAAGAAATAATATCTTCCATTTCCAAATGAATACTGGGAAACATATTATTGACCGCGGAAATCAGGTAAATCGCATCGGCCAGTTCGGTACGTACATGGTCTTTGTCTTTATTGAAATTCGTATCGGTAGTACCTATATAAGTAATCTTACCACGGGGGATGGCGAACATCATCCTCCCGTCGGGCACGTCAAAATACACCGATTGTTTTATAGGTAGTTTTTCTTTCGGAAATACCAAGTGTACGCCTTTGGTCAAATGTAATTGTTTTCCTTTTTTGGAATGGTTAAGGCTGCGCAATTCATCTACCCAAGGCCCGGCAGCATTGATGACGTATTTTGCATTAATATTGAAGGTTTTATTCGAGGTAATATCCTTTACTTTTACGCCCGCCACTTTTTCACCCTCGTACAGAAAATCTTCTACGGAGGCATAGTTCAAGGCTTCTGCGCCAAATTGAAGGGCGGTCTTAATATTTTCGACGGTCAAACGCGCGTCGTCGGTGCGGTATTCGGCGTAATAGCCTGCCCCCTTGAGTATTTTCTTCGGAAGTAGAGGCTCCAGTTTCAATGCTTCCTTTTTCTCCAGCATTTTTCTTTTGTCTTCGCCCTCCACTTGCGCCAGTATATCGTACACCTTTAACCCTATGGAGGTCAGCCATTTGCCGTACGAACCGTTTTCGATTAACGGCAAAAGCATTTTTTCGGGAAGTACCAGGTGCGGTGCCAATTTATGGACGATGGCGCGTTCGGAGCCGACTTCCTTAACTAACCAAAAATCGAATTGCTTCAGGTATCGCAGGCCCCCGTGAATTAATTTGGTGGATTTACTACTTGTGCCCGAAGCGAAATCGCCTTTTTCGACCAAGGCGACCTTTAATCCACGAGAAGCGGCGTCTAGGGCGATTCCACCTCCCGTTATGCCGCCACCGATAACCACAAGATCGTATTCCTCGCTAGCCAGCTTCTTTACGGTCTGTGACCGGTTTAGATTGGAGAATCTGATATTTTTAGCCATTGGATTTATTCTTGGTTCAAAAGTATCTTTAGATGCTCAAGGAGTGACTCTATATCCTCTTCTATGATTGTCCAAACAATTCCATAATCGATTCCGAAATACTCATGCACAATTCGGTTGCGAAAACCTCGAAGCCGGTCCCAGTTAATAGAAGTATGGATTTCCTTAAAATCTTTGTCAAGGCGATTGGCCGCTTCACCAATGATTTCAAAATTACGGGCTACTGCATCGATTGTTTTTTCATCATTTAAAAAATCATCAAAATCACGCCCATCGGTATATCTCTTGATTTTCAGGCAGGAATCTAGCATATCTTCCAGAAGTAAAAAGTTTTCCCTTTTAGACATAAATTAAATCGGATTCAATTGCCTTAAAGTACTTTTCTTTGATAGCTCTGCGCGATACCAAATCCACTTTGATTCCCAAAAACTGCTCCATCTCCAGCGCCATGTCAATGAAATTACTTCCCATTTTTCCGTTGAACTCCACCAATACATCTAAATCGCTGGATTTGGTCTGTTGATTTCTTGCATAAGACCCAAAAAGCGCCATTGAAACAATGGGATAGCGCTCTTTCAACCTATGCTTTAATATAGTCAACTTTGATTGAATGTCTTGATCAGTTTTCACGATTACAAAGTTAAGAGATAAAGATGCCCGAACTTTAACTTCTTTTACTGCTCCTCCCACCCCCTCGTCCGCTCTACCGCTTTCTGCCATTTTTTGTACAGCCGCTTCCGTTTTACCCGGTCGAAGGTCGGCTTAAAGATTCTGTTCATGGGGCGGTTTTGATCGACGTCTTCCTGTTTCCAAAGTCCCACTTGGATTCCCGCTAGAAAAGCCGCACCCATGGCGGTGGATTCAATGACTTCGGGACGATGGACCTCCGAATCGAGAATATCGGCCTGAAATTGCATCAAATGGTTATTGGCGCATGCCCCGCCGTCAACCCGGAGATTTTTGAGCTGTATGCCGGAGTCATCTTCCATGGCTTTTAAAATATCCTTCGTCTGATAAGCCAGGGCTTCCAAGGTAGCCTTGACCAGATGGGCCTTTCCGGTATCGCGAGTTAAGCCGAAGACCGCACCCCGGGCATACATGTCCCAATACGGGGCACCGAGACCTGCGAAGGCGGGCACTACGTAAACGGGATTTTCGCCCTCCACCGTGTCGGCCAAGGCTTCGGTATCCTTGGCCTCATCGATGAGTTCCAGTCCGTCACGGAGCCATTGTATGGCGGCCCCGGCGATAAATATGCTACCTTCCAATGCGTAGTGTACCTTGCCGTCAAGGCCGTAAGCAATCGTGGTGAGCAATCCATTTTTGGAAAATTGAGGCGTTGTACCCGTGTTCATCAGCATGAAACAGCCCGTACCGTACGTGTTCTTGGCCGTCCCCTTTTTAAAACAGGCCTGGCCGAACAGTGCGGCCTGTTGGTCGCCGGCGATTCCGGCAATAGGAATTTTTGTTCCATCCAGTTCATAATCCCCAAAATGGCAGGCCGAGGGTTTGACTTCGGGCAACATGAGTTTCGGAATTCCGAGTGCCTTCAGCATTTTATCGTCCCATTTGAGGTTCACTATATCATATACCATTGTTCGGCTGGCGTTCGTAAAATCCGTAACGTGGTTCTTCTTTCCGGTCATATTCCAAACGAGCCAGGTATCGATGGTGCCCATTAACAAATCGCCATTTTCGGCGTTCTTCCGCGCACCGGCTACATTATCTAAAATCCATTGAACTTTGGTACCTGCAAAATAGGAGTCGATGACCAATCCCGTGGTCTGTCGAACATGTTCTGTCAATCCGGATTTCTTAAGATGCTCGCAAATATCGGCGGTGCGTTTATCCTGCCATACGATAGCATTATACACCGGTTCGCCCGTTTTCTTATTCCAAACCACAGTCGTTTCCCGTTGGTTGGTGATACCGATGGCCTTGATATCGGAGGCAGATACCTTTTCCTTCTTGATCAGTTCGTCCAGCACTCCCAATTGCGAATCCAAGATTTCTTTGGGGTCATGCTCCACCCATCCCGACTTCGGAAAAATTTGCTTGAATTCCCGTTGTACCATGCCTTTAATCTTGCCTTTATCGTCGACGAGCAGGGCCCGGGAACTGGTAGTACCTTGGTCGAGGGAAATGATGTAGTTCATGTCTGGTGGATTTAGGCTAAATATAAGGTATAAAGCTACGGTTTCAAAGTGTACCCCTTTATAATAATTGAGCCATTTTACCCTGTGTTGTACCATTTTGACCGAATCCTGGGCGCTTCGGTGCGGGTAGGGATGAAGATGACGGCATTATAGGTCTTTCCTAGTTAATTTGGTGCGTGGAATTTTTTAATCCAAATATTTCCGCTCCAAAAAATACTCTACGATTGCCTCCTTCATCAACACCGACTGTTCCCCGGCCTTTAAGGGTGGCAATTCTTCCTTTGTTGTATAATGCGGCCAGCCCTCTTCATCAAAAAATTCGAATTCGTAATAGCCATAGGGCTCCAACAGACGACAAATGGCGATGTGCATCAGATCCAGCTTATGATCTTTTTTAAATCTTCTATGGTATTGGCCGAGTTCTTGAACACCGACCAAGTAGATGATCGCATCCAATTCCAAAGGGTCGCCGTCGGCGAATTGGGCGGAGAGCTTTTCTACCAGTTCTTCCCAGTGCTTTTTTAGCTGTTCGTCTCTTGACATATTATAATTTCTTCATGCTGATTAGGTTTCGACTGCGCACAAACTCACACAGGTTTTAAGGTGCTAAAGGGTCGAAGGTCTCTACCCTATATTCGGAGTGACCATTTGCTGTGCTCGATTGAACAGGTGATTGCATTCACCATCCCACGGAACGGACTCCACCCCTAAAAATCCAAAGGTACAAATCAAAGCAGGATTTTTGTACCAACGCCTTATCGATTGGACGGCGGCATATTTGTGGTGGTCAAAGTAGCCGTAATACTCAAAGCGCTCTTGGTTTTCTTCGACAGGGTCAACAGTTCGGCCGGACGAGTCAAGGACGAAAATATAAAAGGATCCGTTTCAATAAACTTATCAATCAATTCACAACCCTAGGGTTGGCTATGGATAGATTTCGATGGCAGGGGAAATTCATTTGCATCCTGTCTTGCCACTGATCGATTTCCTTTCCCGATTTTCTAAAAATGTCATTTCTATTATTTCTGATAATATGATTACCCTATAGCTTTAAAAAATTTGACTTTCGTTTTCGATTTTATTTCTATTATCAAAACATTTCGTATCAATCGATTAAGAAATTCCTAGTCTATGGAGATTGATTCGCCCATACTAAAAAGCTAATGCCCTACGTTATCTTTTCCTACAATTTATATAAGTATCAACCTTTAAAACGAAAACATGAAAAACAAATTAATTAGAATTACCTGCGCACTAGGTTTGTTAGTTGCAATAGGCAGTATTACAACCAGTTGCAGTGTTGAAGATGGTATCGATGGCACCAATGGGATCAACGGTACCAATGGAGCGGACGGTATAGACGGTCTAAACGGAGCGGATGGGGCAGACGGTAGAGACGGAGTGGATGGAACAGACGGAGCAGATGGAGCAGACGGAGCGGATGGTGTAGACGGGGTAAATGGCTCGGATGGTGTGGACGGTGAAGACGGACTGGGATTAAATGATTTAGCCAAATTTGGCGCAATTTCTTTGAACCTTTCAGGTACCCGACCCGATGAGGTTGAATTTGCCCATGAATCAACATTAAAATTTGTTCCTAATCGATCTGAGGGAAACAGTGTGCGATTCCAAGATAATAATATCATCTTCGATTTGCATAGGTTTTTAAGTTCCCCCGATTCCCACCTTGCCAGTTCCGTCAGACTGATGTTACAAATTAATGATGCCGGACTGGAAACCCAAAACTATGCTTTTAATATAGGTTTTAATGATTACAAAATCATCTTTGATGACCTTAAATTTATGACCATGTATATCTAGTTTTAATCAAGGACAAACAGGGGTAACCAATTTTGAAATAAGCGGATTATAGCTTCGATGAC
The DNA here is from genome assembly GCA_963764285.1 of uncultured Flavobacteriaceae bacterium. GTDB lineage: Bacteria > Bacteroidota > Bacteroidia > Flavobacteriales > Flavobacteriaceae > Pricia. The sequence continues at coordinate 195,411 of CAVXSA010000015.1, read as the reverse complement.
ACCACGAATAATTTGAAGTTTTCCTTTAGCCTTGATGTTGCGGGTGCCAACAACCCCACAGAACACGATATATCTATTTCAGGTACTGTTGACACCATCGTATTGGAACAACTTGGCAATATGATAAATTAGAATAGCACCCGAACCCTATATCCTGTATAAAAAGTTATTAAAATGCCTTTTGGAACATTCCAAAAGGCATTTTTGATACAATAGCGGTCTTCTTCCCCATCAAAGAAAATCCACTCGTCTTTCCTATTGATATCCAGACGGGTGGAGTGACGCGATAAACCATTCACGGTACAAATCAAAAACACTACTTTTGTGAAAACTACGTGCCGTGTCGTTTTTAGATATCATCTTAGGATTATTGCTTGTATGGGGACTTTGGAGAGGCCTTAAAAACGGGCTGTTTATCGAACTCGCATCCATAATCGCCCTCATAGCAGGTATCTACGGGGCCATCCATTTCTCATATTACGCCGGGGACTACCTTTCCCGACAAATGGACTGGGAAGAGCGGTATATCAATCTCACCGCTTTTGTCATCACATTTATCCTCATAGTCTTAATTGTTCATTTCTTGGCCCAGTTATTAACCAAAATTGCCAGTCTCGCCATGCTCGGATGGTTAAACCGATTGGCCGGCGGCATATTCGGGGTGGTCAAAGTAGCCGTAATCCTGGGAGCGCTCTTGGTGTTCTTCGATAGGGTCAACACCTCCGCCGGGATCATCAAGGAGGACAGTATGGAGCAGTCCGTGCTTTATGAACCGATCAAACAGATCGGGGCTTTTGTCTTTGACAGGGTATTAAAAGACCCCGTGGTGGAAAAGGAGACATTTACGATTTAGGGACCGGAGTATAAAAATGTTCGTTTTTTCTAACAATCATCCTGCACATCGGGTTCACTTCTATTCTTTCCCATTATCGTTGCCAAGTGCCAAGAATTTATGCTTCTGGGCGGATTATCATCTTTATTATTATGAATTAAAGGACGTTTGATGGCCAGTTTATTTTTAATTGTCCTCTTGTTATCTTGCCATTCTAGAAGTTAAGTTCATAAGTGGAAATTCTAAAAGACTTTTCCTATATTTAGGTACTAATTCATTTTATATGAAAATTTGTCGAATATTTCACAGCTTTTTACTTGCTACCATGGTCTTTGTAATGGTCAATTGTAAGGATAGCAAAAAGTCAGATTCGGATCAACCGGAAAACCAAGAAAACAGCGAAATGCAAATCGAAGACAACAACAAAAGAGAAGCCTTGCCCGAAGATGCTGCCGAGGTAGGGCCGGCCGCGCAGACCGGAGGCACTACGGGGGCCTCGAATAATCTAAAAATGGGTACGGACGAAATGGAAACGGATCCAAAGGTCAACTTTGATGCCATGTACGATCGGTTGGGCATGACGGACCAACAAATAGCGGAATTTAAGAAGGCTCTAGAAAATGAAAATCCGGATGTTATGCTACAGGACGCCAACGGCGAAATTCCCGGCAACTTATATGATAATTTGGAAAGTCAACTGGAGCCCATTCTCAACGAAGGGCAGCTCAAAAAGTATCGGGATTGGATGGAGGGGAAAAACTGACCAAGATCCTTGAGTTCCCTCGTTATTTCGGCACTTGGCGTCCCAGCCAGTAAAATTGATAATAACTGCGATTTAGATTATATTATCGCCCTTCTATCCATAGAAAAGGACAGTTTGAACGTCTAATTTATGGGTATTTCATCGAAAAGAAACAATATAAAAATATAGTCTGCGGAATTTTTCCAATATTAGCCTATCGATGGTTCCCCACGTCGATAAGAGAACAAGAGAATGCCCCGATTCTCATGACCTACTTCTCCGAACACCTGCTTACAAATAGAACTTTGTATGAAAATGAGGATGCATTATGCCGCCCTCGCCCTATTCATATGTACTTTGGCCTCTTGCAGTAAGGAGTCCGCAGTAGCAGTGGATGTCGTCGAGAAGAAAAACCTAACTGAAGTAGAACTGGAATTATTGGAAATCGTAAACGAGCATCGGATTTCATTGGGAAAGTCCTCATTGGAATTCAATTCAGTCGCTTACGGATATGCCAATTTGCATACCGACTACATGATTGCCAAGGGCGACATCAACCATGATGATTTCAACAATAGAGCGTCCGAAATTTCCGCCCGTACAGAGGCGCAACTTGTAGCCGAGAACGTTGCCAAAGATTATGAAACTGCCTCCGAAGCCTTTCAGGGATGGCTCCACAGTACCAAGCACAAGCGGACGATGGAAGGGGAGTTTACCCATACCGCGGTCAGTGTCAAAAAAGATGCCGACGGTACCTTATACTTCACGCAAATCTTTTACCGCTAAACTTATTTTTATAAATTTGATGTTAAATCGGTTAATAGTTAACCATTACTAGTTAAGTATATGTGGATTTGATAGCTACTATGCACCAATAACTATTAACCCTCAACTACCCCATCATGTCGATTAAGCCTCCCTTCAACTTCAACAAGTGGCTAGAAGAAAACCGTGATAGTCTAAAACCTCCCGTCGGCAACAAAAATCTGTATAAAGATGCCGGCGATTATATCGTTATGGTCGTAGCCGGACCCAATGCCCGAAAGGATTACCACTATAACGAGACCGAGGAGTTTTTTTATCAGTTGGAGGGGCATATCGAAATTCACGTTCAAGAAGAGGGCCATAGAAAAACCTTCCACCTCGGGCCCAGTGATATGTACCTTCACCCGGCCAAAATACCCCACTGCCCGGTACGGCACGAAGGTAGTATCGGCCTGGTCATCGAGCGTAAAAGGGCGGATATGAACGTCGATGATGGACTGCTCTGGTTCTGTGAGAACTGCAACCATAAACTCTACGAAACCTATTTTACCCTGAACGATATCGAAAAGGATTTTCTGGGTCATTTCAAACACTTCTATGGGTCTGAAGAATTGCGTACCTGTGATAATTGTGGAACGGTGATGGCTATTGACGAACGTTTTGTTGCGGATTAATGAATATCAGCCGAGTCAGGCGAAACCCAATAGGGGTACAATAGATCTCGTTCAAACTTTTTCTTTTACCTGCCATAGTACACTTGCCTGCTGACAGGCAGGTTTTGCATCTATACCTACCCGGCAGGCAAGCGGGTTTTGCCATTTTTTAACGCCGTAGCCCCACCATGCCGATAAAATGGCTTTCTCTACACATACACCGGTTATTCTGCCTGCCGGCAAGTAGGTCCGGTTCCAAACAAAAAGCTTTAAATCGAGTTCATTAACAAGAAAGGTCTTAATTTTATAGCATTTAATCCATCTCCATGATAGTACCCAATTCCCCTAACTTGCCGTGCTTATGACAAAGCCTCAAATACTCAAATACTTGGCCATTATACTTTTCGGAACTTTTATTTCCGTTTTTATTTTCATTTCCATCAATAGCACCTATCAAGAGAGTAACAAGATAATGGTAGAAAATGCTATAGTTAAAGCCGAACTAAAGTTAAAGGAAGAGCTGAACAAAATAAACCTATCCATCAGATCGATGGGGATATTTTTTGAGAGTATGCCCCAGATTTCGCAAAAACTGTTCGAAGGTTTTACCAATCCTTTTATAAAGGAATTGAATGGTATAGGCGCCTTGGAATGGGCGCCCAAAATCGAAAATTCCATGGAAACGGATTTCGAAAAATTTACCATAATTACAAAAACCGATTCCAGCCGCAATTTCATCCCCACCAAAACCAATGGAATACATTATCCTATAAAACTGCTAAACCCTTTGAATACCATACAAAAAGCTTTGGGCTATGACCTGTATTCCAATCCTGAGAGAAAATCAGCTATCGATAGTGCCATTAGTTCAAAAAGAATAGTCTTTACAGCGCCTATAGAATTAGTGCAGGCAAACAATGGCGTTCCCGGCATCTTGGCCATCAAATCGGTACATGACACCACCTCGAATGCGGTGAAGGGAATTGTGGCAGGTATTTATCGTATGGATATATTTATCGGCAAAACCTTAGCTTCAGAGCTTAAGGTTTTTGATATTCGCATGTATGATAAAACTTCCGGCGGCGAATTATTATACTCCAGTTTTGGTGAGAGGCAAAGCGAAGATCCTTCTAAAAACGCCATACGGAAAACTATTAGAGCAGCCAATCGGCTATGGGATATTGAATTCATACCCAAACCCCAGTTCTTGTCCTTTCCACATGTCTTCGAATCCTATGTGGTTCTTGTACTGGGTCTCATATCGACTCTTTTAATAACTTATGTGGTGAAAAAGCAAGATGGATACTATGATCGTCTTGAGGCACGAGTACGTCTGCGTACGGTGGAACTGGAAGCTTCGAACGCACTGAAAGAAAATCTGCTGCGTGAAATACACCACCGGGTCAAGAACAATCTGCAGATTACCTCGAGCCTGATGAACATACAGAAGCGAAAATTGACCAGCGAAGAGGCTATTACTGCGATAGAGGACAGCCAAGCGAGGATAATGGCGATAGCCTTGACCCACCAGAAAATCTATCAAGATAAAGATTCGAAGGCAGTCAACCTCTCCGATTATCTGAACGACTTGATGAAACACGAAAAAAAAATCTCATCATCGTTCAGTTATAAGATTGACTGCCCTGACATCTCCGTCGATCTCGATCATGCCGTACCCCTCGCCCTCATTATCTCCGAACTGGTTACCAACGCTGTAAAACATGCTTACCCAGATACAGAAGAATACAACGAACTGCTTGTCGATGTAGAACGCTTGAATGCCGAGGAAGTCTCTTTGACCATTCTCGATAATGGCCAAGGCCTCCCTGAGGATTTCGATATTGGGAACGCCGAGGGAATTGGGTTCGAGATCATCAGGGCACTTTGCCGGCAGATTTCGGCCAAACTCACCTACGAATCGAACAACAAGGGAACCCAGTTCAATCTTGTTTTTGGAAACAATGAGTAATATCGTATTTTATTATCGAATTTGAAATCTTATCAAAATATGAACAATCCATATAAACCAAAGGGGTATAATTCATTATCTCCTTATTTTGTAATCCGGAATGCCCAAAAAATAATCGAACTTCTCAAACAGATTTTTAATGCCGAGGAAGTGAGAAAGTATCATCGCCCTGATGGTTCCATACTGCACGCTGAACTGAAAATCGATGATACGATCCTCATGATAGGCGGCGCTACCGATAAATACCTCCCCATAGAACAAATGGTCCATTTATATGTACCCGATGTGGATGGTGCCTACCAAAAAGCCTTGGAACTGGGCTGTGAGTCCATTCAAATAACCCATGGTGCATGACGACGATGGGGACAAAAGGGGAGCCTTCAAGGATTTTGCGGGAAACCAATGGTGGATTGCGACACAGATTGACGGTAAATAGCGTTAAATTCAAATCGTCGGCGGGAGCGGCTAGCAGGACTCCATGTTCCCATTCCGAAAATAGTCTTGCATTCTAACTTCACAATACCCCTCAATAAGTTATAAAATGTCAAAAATCGCCAAGGATTTCGGTATCGAAGAGGCTTTAATGGCACTCGGGATACAGGAAAATAATAACGGGACCTCAACGGGATCGAAGAATTTTGGTTCTGGGGAAATCTTAGAATCCCACTCCCCCGTTGATGGGGCTTTGATCGCCAAGGTAAAAACCACCTCTACGGAAGATTACGAAAGGGCAGTATCTTCCGCAACGGAAGCTTTTAAGGACTTGGCGGAAAAAACCCGCCCCGAAACGTGGGGAAATCGTCCGTCAGTTTGGTGATAAGTTGCGCGAACTTAAAGAACCGCTTGGGCAAATTGGTTTCCTATGAAATGGGAAAAAGTTATCAGGAAGGCTTGGGGGAAGTACAGGAAATGATCGACATCTGCGATTTTGCGGTCGGGTTGTCAAGGCAATTATACGGACTTACCATGCACTCCGAACGCCCGGGGCATCGGATGTACGAACAATATCATCCCCTCGGGGTGGTCGGAATTATTTCCGCCTTTAACTTTCCGGTTGCCGTTTGGGCCTGGAATACGGCTTTAGCTTGGGTATGTGGCGATGTAACAATTTGGAAACCTTCAGAAAAAACGCCGCTGTGCGGGTTGGCCTGCCAAAATATCGTCGCGGGGGTGTTCAAGGCCAACGGATTTCCCGAGGGAATCTCCTCTTTGATTAACGGGGATTATAAAGTAGGGGAAATGATGACCGGCGATTCCCGGATTCCCCTAATTTCCGCCACGGGCTCCATCCGGATGGGAAAAGCTGTGGCACAGGCAGTAGCGGCAAGACTGGGAAAATCACTCTTGGAACTGGGCGGTAATAACGCCATTATCGTTACTCCCGATGCCGATATCCAAATGACGGTAATCGGGGCGGTATTCGGGGCGGTAGGTACCGCCGGGCAGCGGTGTACCTCCACCCGAAGACTGATTATCCACGATTCCATCTATGATCAGGTTAAAAATGCCTTAATCGATGCCTATAAACAGCTGCGGATAGGCAATCCCTTGGATTCAAACAACCACGTGGGACCATTGATCGATACCGATGCGGTCAAATTATACGAAGAAGCCCTAAAAAAAGTGGTGGACGAAGGCGGAAATGTAATCGTCAAAGCCGGGGTGTTGAAAGGGGAAGGCTATGAAAGCGGCTGCTACGTACAACCGGCCATTGCCGAAGCGAAGTCCCGTTTTAAAATCGTACAACAGGAGACTTTTGCCCCTGTGCTTTACCTTTTAAAATACTCCGGGGATGTCGCAAAGGCCATCGATATCCAAAATAGCGTAGTTCAAGGCTTCTCCTCCGCCATCATGACCAACAACCTGCGGGAAGCGGAACGTTTTCTGTCCGTCGCCGGAAGCGATTGTGGTATCGCCAATGTCAACATCGGCACATCCGGTGCCGAGATCGGAGGGGCCTTTGGTGGTGAAAAAGAAACCGGTGGCGGGCGCGAGAGCGGTTCCGATGCGTGGAAAGTTTATATGCGTAGGCAGACGAATACTATTAATTATACTACTGAACTACCTCTCGCACAGGGCATACAGTTTAGTTTTTAAGCAATGCAATCCTCTCGCTCCCATTGTCGCTCGTCGGTTGCAAGTCGCACAAGGCATCAAGTTTAATTTTTAAGGATGCAATCCTCTCCCTCCTATGTCGTTCGTCGGTTGCAGGGAATCAGGTTTGCTCTGCAGGCGAGGCATTCTGTCCCGCTGCCTGAAAACTTATTCGTATGGCAAGTTAAAGTGGTCCATCATCTCTTCGTAGGACATCTTTTTAAAGTCTAAATTGCTTTTATCAGCACTTTTGGCGATGGCATTACCCTGAATAATTACATACTTAATAGGATAATTTGCTATCGTATAGGTATCGAGTCCACTTGGTATACTACCCTGGTTAGCCCTCCAGAAATAATGTAAACGAATATTGCCTACGCTAGTTTCATAAACAATATGGGTTTCATAATCATTTCCGAAACTAGAAAATTGAAAAGGCAAGGGTTGCCATCCTCCGGTCGCTGTGGCTTTAAAATACACCAACACCAAGCCGGTATCATCAATTTTGGCTTCTATTTCGGGAACGTTCAAATTTACATACCTTGTAAAAAAACTGGTGGTGGCTCCTGTACCGTACGAAAAAGAATAGCTGGAATTCCATAGCCAATCGGCATTGGTCAGAGCGACCGTACCTACCCATACATTGGCATTTCCGTCCTCCCCATTTGTTCCGTCTTCACCATCGGTTCCATCTTCACCAGCATCTCCTTGGGGACCTTGAGGGCCTTCCGGTCCCATCACCCCCGGGTCACCTTTGGGGCCTTGGGCGCCTGTTTCTCCCTGTGGGCCTGGGGGGCCTTCCGTTCCATCTTTGCTGCAAGAAACCGCTATCAAAGCAACAAGAACCAATGCCTGCAAAAATAATTTCAACTTAGTTATCATATTACAAGTTTTAGTTGCGTTTTCTCTACATGCCAGAAAATGGATAAAGCTTAGTATCGAATTCAAAAAACCCGCTGTCCCTCTTTCACTTGCCCTTCCCCCGAATGAACAAGTAAAAAATACAGCGGGTCTTGAACACTAAACTAACTCAAATAACTCTTGAACTCCAAGTATAGGAATTCCGCCCATTAATTCCTTTTATTTAGATTTAACTCTATGGGCTTTGTATCGCTAACCCTCCAACTTCCATGTACCAAGGCTTGAATACCCAACATGATGAACATACATGCAAAACTTGTGATTTTGATAATTTCCGTTTTCATGGTAACTAGGTTCTTAATCATGATAAATATAGAGTGATCCTTTTAGGTAATCCAATTCTTTTGTATGGTCGGTAAGGATTAGTGTATAGTTGGTAAACTCTAATACTTACTCGTTTAGCACTCCAATCGAAGCTATCCTACGATACTCCCAATCTGTAGGACAGCTTAAAGGTATTGTTTAGTTTATTATGATGCTATTTTCTTGGCGGCATACATTTGATCCGGTGGCACTTTACCTATTTCCGTATGTCTTCTTTTGGTATTGTAAAATTCGATGTATTCGTTTATCATTTGATATAGGTCGAGTCCTCCGTTGGGAGGGTTAAGGTATATCTTTTCATATTTGATCGACTTCCAGAAACGTTCGATATAGATGTTGTCCAGTGCCCTTCCCTTGCCGTCCATCGATATTTCTATCTCATGTTCCTTGAGCACTTCGATATATTGGGTGCTCGTATATTGGGACCCCTGATCGGAGTTATGTATTTCCGGTGCGCCATATTCGGCAATGGTGTCCTCCAATAGTTCGATGCACCACTGTTTGTCCATAGAATTTGAAACGCTCCAGTTCAGTATCTTTCTACTGTATACGTCGATTATCGCGTTCATGTACATAAAACCGCGCAGCATGGGAATGTAGGTGATATCGGTCTGCCAGACCTGACCGGGACGTTCGACCTTCAGGTCCTTCAAAAGATAGGGGTACTTATAGTTCGCAGGGTCCTTAATGGTCGTCCTGGGCTTTCTGTAAACGGTCTGGAGCCCCATAAGCTTATATAGCCTACGGATCCTTTTTACGTTGACCCGATGCCCAAGATCAAGTTTTAGGTAGTCCGTCATACGCTCCACGCCATAGTAGGGATGTTCCATAAATTGGACGTCTATATCCCTCATCAGCCTTAGATTGAACGGGCTCTCGCTCCTGGGCCTGTAATATAGACCGGAACGGTGGATCTTAAGAAGTTTGCACTGCTGTACAAGACTTAGCCTTGGATGGCCTTTTACCACCTTCTTCCTTCTCTCGGTAGTGCTCATTTGCCCAAGGCTTTCTTTAAAAAATCGTTCTCCACTTGCAGCTGGCCGATCTTGTTATAGAGCGGCCCGGTATCCGAAACGGGATCTTCCTTTTCGGATTTCGATCTGAAGGCCAGGTCGGCATTGTCCAGAAACTCCCTTTTCCAACTTGATATCTGGTTCGGGTGGAGCTCGAACTTGGCGGCAAGCTCCTGAAGGCTGCTCTGCTCCTTTATCGCTGCTATGGCTACCTTGGCCTTGAACGATGCACTGAATTTTCTTCTTGTTCTTTTCATATTTGACAGGGTTAAATTACAATTTAACTTCCTGTCCTAAATTTGGGGAGTATTATATCCGGCCACGGCATCGAAATGGCTAACCTCTAACCCAACATTGTGCAAATCGCACAGTTCATCGGTCTTTGCGGTTTATGTATTGGTTCACTCAAAACCAAAAAGGTTAACAGGGTTGCAAAAAATAAAAGGAAGAACCCGCTCCGCGTTTAGCTCCTTCATCCCAAAGTTAAATTGGGACTGGCTCAAACGCCGAGCGGGTTCTTACTGCCAATATTTTCCGATTGAATTTCAGTTCCGGATGCTAAAATCCATCGGTTGGCCGGTATTTGGTGTTGCTATCATGGGGTACTCTTTTAACTTTTAGTGTGGCGGCCCATTAAACGGTTAACAGACACAAAAAATTGCCACTATCAGAACTTTGTCGAAATAGACTTTTTAACTCTTCGGCAATGACAATGAACTCATTAAGACTGCTTGTTATAACCGTGAATATCGACTTTCGAGGCTAGAGGAGTCATTTTCTAGACGCATAGCGGGATTCCGATATTAATGAGAAATCTAGCATCAAAATGAAATATTCGTAAATAAAAGGAAAGTCTTACTGAGTTCAATATCGAAAATAATATTTCGAAAGACAAAATCTTTTATACCAATGGTATAAAAAAACGTACAATCGGTATCAAAATGAAATAACCCAATATCTTTACTGTCTTGATTATTAGTATTTAATAGAATGCCTTTACTATTCGTTAGGATTTTTTTAGTACATTGGTTCCTTACAATTTTATAATTATTTAAAGGGGAAGTACAAAGGCCTAACCTCAAAAATTCAAGAAGATGGATTTTTCAACTATACCTATCTGGTACTGGCTGATGATTATACTGATCAGGTGTCATCTGTGGCATAATAGGTTATTTTAGGGGCAAGAGTAGCGCTGCTGCCATCAATAATTCCGACGACCTAAAGACCTTGCGCATCAAGAATTTAAAATTACAGGCCGACTTGGATGCGTGCCACAAAGAACGCGTCGCACAACCAAGCAGTAACCCAAATGTATCCTCATCGGTTGGTACCAAGGCCGCCCACCCTGTGATTATGGGCTTCGAAGCCGCCACCGCAGAGGCAGCCTTTGGCAAAAACATTGAAAAGGACGATTTGAAGATAATTGAAGGCATCGGTCCCAAAATCGAGGGAATGTTCCACACAGCGGGAATCGAAACTTGGAAGGCCCTATCGGAAACCTCTGTCGCGGGTTGCCAAAAAATCCTGAACAGAGGCGGCGACCGCTATAAAATCCACGATCCTGCGTCATGGCCGATGCAAGCTAAAATGTGCTATGAGAACAAATGGAAAGAATTGGTCCGATGGCAGGCGGGGCATAATCATGGGAAACTTTAAACCATCCCATTGGCCTCGACCCACTTGAACCGATACTGGTCTTCGGGGAATTTCATACGCTCCGAAATACGTTCCAACCGATCCGGTAACTTTACAAGATAATCCCTAGCCTTTTCGGCCTCGTCGGAGAGGCTTCTTACATTGTCAATATCCCAATAGCTATTGAGTTTTCGTAGGATATCCACATAATCTTGGGCTGTATATACGCCAAGACGCTGGGCGCAGTTCGAGAAGTTCTCGAAAGCGGTACCTATGGTTCCGCCGGACTCCCTCAAAAAATGGGCGGGCATTACGATTTTCTTTTTCATCATATCGGCAAAAGCGAGCATCATGCCCGACGGATCTTCGCCCAAAATGGTCTTAACGAATTCCCGGTATGCCAAATGGTGCCGCATTTCATCTCCGGCGATTATGGTGCACATCTTTCCCAGCAGTGCATTTCCCTTTTTCTTTGCCATCTGCCCCACCCTTTTATGGGAAATATTGGTAGCCAGTTCCTGAAAGGTGGTGTACACAAAGTTTTTATAGGGATCCCGATCCGTCCCGATATCGAAACCGTCGGAAATCAAATGTTGGGTCGTTATCTCGATTTCTCTCATATTGACTCTTCCGGAAAGGTATAGAAACTTGTTCAGCACATCGCCATGGCGGTTTTCCTCGCCCGTCCATGCCCGTACCCATTTTGCCCAACCGTTCGTTTTGTTTTCGCCGTGCTGGTCGATACCCTCAACGTCCATCAACCAAGATTCATAGGTAGGTAACGCCTCTTCGGTAATGGTATCGGCGACCATGGTCACCCAAAAATCGTATCCCAGTTCTTGTGATTGGCCCCGCAGCTCGCGAACGGATTCCAAAAATCCGTCATGCTCAGAATCCGGCAAAAAATCGGAAGGTTGCCAAATCTCTTCGACGGGAATCAGAAAAGAATCCATGAATCCTTCGACTTGTGGCTCTATGGCCTGCATCACCTCTAATCGTATATTCTTTTCGGCCATGTTTATCTAATTTTATTCTAATCCTATTTATACAAAGTTCGTCAATAATATAATGAAAATATGTAAAAACAACGCCTATTTTAACCGTGAATTCAATTCCTTCCCCGCTCGTTCGGGTATAGGGTGTGCACCGGATCGCTCTGCCATACTTCCTTGGTGTCGGGGTCTAGCATCGAAAGTGGGCCCTTGAACGCTGCTCCAGTATCGATATTCCATACGTTGGCGGCCTTTTTTGGCTGTTCGCTACCGGATTTTGAAATAGGGGTATGGCCGATATATATTTCCTTGTAGTGCGATAGTCTTTTGGGATAATAAGAATCTTTTTTTTGCAAATCCGGATTTAAGGATTGTGCCATTTCCCATAGCGTTCGGTCCCAATAGAAAGTTTGGGGAAAGTATTCGTAATCGATCCCTTTTAAGTTCGTAAAGCCCGCATGCAAAAACAGACGGTTCTCCGCATCGAGATACGTGTTCTGCAGGTTTTCGTAAAAGAGGATGTGCGCTTTTTTTACATCCGGCATCCGCCTTATGGTAGGAAGCCAAAGTAGCCCCCCCGCCGTGCTGCAACCAAAGGGGGTTGTCTTTTCGGTCACGAAGCCATTCCAGACAAAGTTCGTCGTGGTTTCCTCGAATAAAAATACAGTTGTGCGTCTTTCGCAATCGTATCAAAAAATCCACCGTTTCTACAGCGTCGGGCCATCCGTCCACATAATCCCCCAAAAAAACTAACTGATCCCCCGGGGTGACCTCGGCCCTTTTTAAAATCTGTTCCAACGCCTTCAGTCCCGAATGGATATCGCCTATTACCAGAGTCCTATTTTCTCCCATAGTGCAAAAATAAACAGGATTATAGGATTATGGGATACAGAGGGGGGATTTTCTAACGACGCTATGAACCTCAGATTACGGATTCTACAAATTGTATCCAATTTTAGTATTTACATCTTTTTGTGTTTACTTTAGGAGAACTCTAAAATCCCCATATGAAAACCATCTATTGTATCGGCGAACTACTGATCGATTTTGTGGCTGAAAATCAGGGCAGCGATCTTTCCAAAGCGGATGTATTTACGAAAAAACCAGGCGGTGCGCCGGCCAATGTTGCCTGTGCCATTGCTAAATTGGGCGGAAAGAGCCAATTTGTAGGCTGCGTGGGCGAGGATCCCTTCGGCACTTTTTTGCTGGATATCTTGAAAAGGAACAAGGTGGACATCTCGCTGGCCCAACGCTCAAAGACCTTTACGACCTTGGCGTACGTTTCCATTGCTGAGGACGGCGAGCGCGATTTTGTTTTCAGCCGGGGTGCTGATCAAAAATTGAAGTACGATTCCGCAGTCAAAAAAGGCTTTAAAGGAAACATGGTCCACCTAGGTGCCGCGACAGCATTGTTGGGCGGTGATCTGGAAGAATCCTATGACCGGTATTTTTTCGACGCACTGACCCAAAAAGCCTTTATCAGCTTCGACCCGAACTTTCGCGTCGACCTGTGGAAAGATGAAGAAGATATCTTCGTAAAAAAAAGCAGGCATTTTATTGAAAAGGCCCATCTATGCAAGTTCAGTGTGGAAGAAGCGCAACTGATATCCGGAGAAAATGATCTGGAAAAGGCTTGCGATGTACTCCACGATATCGGTACCCCGACCATCGCCATAACACTTGGAAGTGAAGGCACTTTGATAAGCACATCTTCTACAAAAAAAACGGTCAAGAGCATTAAAGGTTCACCCCATCGACACCACCGGTGCCGGCGATGCCTTTATCGGATGTTTGCTGTTTCAAATATCCCAATTAAGCGACCCGCATCAAATTCTTGACCTCCCTGACAGACTTGTAGAAATGGTGGGGAAGGCGAATAAGGCCGGAGCGATTACCACTACCCATTTTGGTGCGATTCCGGCATTGCCGGGCCATGGAGAGGTTTTTTGAGGCTTTTCGACTTCGAATTTTTCGTGTTTGTAACTCATAACATAGTTCCCAATAGTGCTCTTAATCATCGGGAAACATTTTGAGCCATTTTTTGGCATTTTGCAAGAAGATTTTATCTACCACTTCCTTAGGAAGCTGTAGTGCTTTAAATTCACCATTTACCCTCTCACTGTTCATGGTATCGCCGGTCACGAAAAAGCGCCAATCCTGTAGCCACCTTTCGTGCACCTCTTTTTGAAGGGTGTCGGCATCTTCTTCGCCCTCATCTTCCTTGTCAGTGGCATAAAGAATACGGTCTTGGTATTTGATAAAAAAATCGCGCACCTTTTCACGATTTTCAATGGTCTGGTAAAAAACCTGGCCCATCCTGGCGGCAAGGTCCACACACATATGGGGAAATTGGTCCAAACGCTTGGCCAGTTCGTCCACATCCCACTCCAGGCTGCCCATGTGAGCCCCCATAAAGACAAGGTCGGGGTGTTTTTCGAGCATGCGGTCGCGCGCAGCGATCTGTTCTTCATACGACGGTAGTTCGGGATGCTTGTACATATGGTATTCAGGATGTTCCTTATAGTATTCCCGATCATTGTTAACGGTCATCTCGTCCAGTGGAAGCCAACAGTTCTTGGGCTCGCCCAAATGCCCCACCAAGGGTATTTTTCTTTGGGCCAAATGATCAAAAATAGGATCGAGCCTGGGATCATCGACCATAACGAGTTCGTTGTTTTTGTCCCGAAAGACCATCCCGATGTTCTTCCAGACCTTTACCGCGATGGCACCTTCGGCAAAGCACTTGTCAAGCCAGGCAATGGTATTTTTTGTAAATTCCGGTTGGTCCCAATCCGCTATCGAAAAGGAGGTGGCAATCTCGTAAGCTTCGGGATGCGCTTTTTTTTGATTGATGCAATACTCAAACTGTTCTTTCAACAAAGTCCTGTCCTTGGGAAAGGTCCACCACAATGTTGAGCATGCGGAAATTGTCTTTTTGCGCTTGCTCGACTAAAGTGTTCCGATCGGTCCATACATGGGTATGGACATCTATTTTTTTTACCTCGGAAAAATCTTCCATTGAGTAATATTTTTTATCCTCCATATAAGAAACAGTAAAAACGAGCAATAGTATAGCTCCTATAATTTTGGTTGGGGTCATTTTTAATCCATTTTATAAATTAACCATTTTTCCGGTACGAACGGATTCGTCACAAGCGAACGCTATGCGAAGACTATTGACTGCGTCTTCTAAATGATCTGAAAGATCGAGGTCTTCCGTTATCGCTTTATAGAAATAACGTTGCTCCCTAGTACAAAGCTCCTGATGGTCGGGTTCATCCTCCAAATCTATCCATTTGTCCTCTTTCAGGAACTGATTGTCGTCATCTATGGAAGCGAAGTGGCAACGGATCGATTCCGTTTTGGTGTGAGACGCTACGGAATCGGATTTGCCGGAGCTCCCCGCCTCTTTGGCCACTATGGAAACCGATCCTTTGGGACCAAAAACATCTTTAATGAAAAATGCGGTTTCACTGATCATAGGTCCCCAGCCTGCCTCATACCAGCCGACAGAACCATCTTCAAATTTAATCTGCAACTGACCGTAATTGTAGTTCCATTTAGGGATTTCCTCCGTTAATCTTGCTCCAATGGCACTTACCTGAACCGGTTTTGATGCTGTCATTTGACACATGACATCAATATAATGAACCCCACAATCTACAATGGGACTTAAGCTTTTCATTAAGTTACGATGTACATTCCACATGGTGCCCTTGCTTTGTTGGTTGAGATTCATGCGCATGACCAACGGCTTGCCCAAACCTTTGCTCAATTCCACAAAACGCTCCCAAGAGGGATGATGTCTAAGAATATAGCCTACAACCACCTTTTTTCCTGCTTTTAAGGCCATTTTTGCAATACGCCGGGCGCCTTCTACGGTATCCGCCAAGGGTTTTTCCACAAAAACATGACATTGACGTTGCAAGGCCAGCAGTGCGAATTCTTCGTGGGTATCAGGATAGGTAGATATGCACACAGCCGTCGGATCAGTCGTTTCCAAAGCCTCTTTGAAATCCTCGAATAGGGGATAGCATCCCCCTAAACTCCCATTCAATATTTCTTTGCTTTTGCCGGTGGACACCAGACCACAGATTTCAAAGCCTTCAAGGCTATGGTATGCCAGGGCATGGGAAGCTCCCATATTTCCACAACCGACTACCAAGACACGTATTGGGTTTGTTTGGTCAACCATATATTTTTACTTTAATTTTCTATTTGTTGTGTTTGAATGGTTTGTGAGGTTCTTTCCCGAAAAAGAAATATAAACAAAACAGCTGTGGCCAAGGCGATTCCCCCTGGAACCAACCAGATAGATTGCCAGATATAATTCAATGAATCATCGACCGTACTTTGAAAATTTTCGGTTACCATACCGGAAACCAGGGAGCCTATGAGCATACCTACGCCATAAGTAGCCAGCGTTATCAGGCCCTGTGCAGAATTCCGGAAGGATTTTTTAGCCTTTTTATCTATATAAATCTGCCCGGATACAAAAAAGAAATCATAGCATATGCCATGCAGTATAATACCTAAATATAACATCCAGATAGTAGAACCTACATCACCAAAAGCAAAAAAGAGATACCGTGCTACCCACGCGAACATACCGATCAACATAACTTTTTTGATGCCCAATTTGCTGAATGCCAATGGCATTAAAAGCATAAATAGAAATTCAGAGGCCTGCCCCAAGGTCATTTTTCCCGCTGCGTTCTCCATTCCTATGTCATTGAGAAAAGGATTGGCAAAACTGTAATAAAAGGCCAATGGGATACAGATAATGATCGAACTCGCAAAGAAAACAACAAAAGACCTGTTTTTGAACAACACCAAGGCATCCAATCCTAAAATCGAAGCCATGCTGGCATTTCTTTCCTTCGGGGGCGTATTGGGCAAAAAGAAGCTCAAGACGCCCAGGATCACAGAACAGCAAGCGGCAATTCGAAAGGTGATAAAGGAAGCTTCCCATTCCATAAAACCTATCAAGAGTCCGGCAACAATCCAACCTAAGGTCCCAAATACCCGAATTCGCGGAAATTCCTTATCCGGATTTTCCATGTGAGAAAAGGAGATAGAATTCGCCAGGGCCATGGTGGGCATATAAAGTAAGGTATAAAGCAAGATCAGCCACCAAAAATCCTGAAAATTCTCGACCGTACTTATATAATATAACGTTATGGCACCCATGAGGTGTAAAATACCCAAAACCTTTTGCGCAGGAAAAAAACGATCAGCGATAAGACCCACAAAAAAAGGTGAAAAAATGGCGGCAATTGAAAGGTTGGCGTAGGCAGCCCCAACCTGTACGGCATCCGCTTTTAGAGTGGTTAAAAGGTAGGTGCCCATTGTAACGTACCACGCTCCCCAGATAAAGTACTCCATCAGCATTAAAACGGATAAACGTAATCTGACCGAGTTTCTCATGGTGGTGGTTGCCTAGCAGTTTTATAAAGATAAAGAAAACTGTTTCATAAAGCTTGGCTTTGGCATTATTTGAGTTCGGAAGCTGTTTGTTCGGCGGTGGTTACACCCGGCGGCAGTTCAATAATCTTAAAATTCCTAAAATGGATTTCCGCACCTTCGGATTCAAGGCAGAAATAGCCCTTTTTCTGGGTCGATTTAGAGATTCCGTTTACGAATTTTCCGTTGACTGCCAATTTAATGACCCCGTCAACGGCAACAACGTCGTACGTGTTCCATTCCCCTTTTCCCTTGGCACGATTCTCGATGGATTTACTTCTTTCGCCCCTGGGGTTATCGGGTACGGTCACTACACCGCCCACGCCCCACACTTCGCCGTGCACATAGGCTATGGGGGGTTTAACACCGTTCTTTTCATTAATATTCACCCAATCTAGTTCGAGCATCTGAATCTCTACCCCGTCGGGTAAGGGGGAATCTTCAGGGGGATTGGCACCGCTCCAGGCGAAGACCCCGGAATTGCCGCCCGCCTCCATGTGCATCCACTCCACATGCAGAATGAAATTTTCATATTGCTTTTCGGATCGCACCACCCCAATGGGATGGCCTAGATTGACCAATACCCCGTCATCGTTAACGGTCCAGCCCTCTTTCACCGTATTGACATTGACCCATGTGATGGTGGATTCCTCTCCGGGATGTTCGGAAATGGTATTTTCCAAGGTGGTGGACGTACCGAACTGAAACTCGAAATCTTCGTGTTGGGCGCTGCAAAAACTATGGGCAACCATGAGGAAGAGTACGGAGAGGTTTGAAATGGTAATTTGCATTGGATTTTTCATTTTTTTAACCTTAAAACTACAAACCGAAACCCTCGCCCTGAGCCAAGTCAATGGGTTCATCTTTTCTATCCAAGCACTTTGGTAACTCCTGGAATCGCTATTTGGGGTCCCTCATATTCCAACTCCCATTTATAATTATCCGGACCAAGAACTTTCGTGGAATTCATGGCTTCGTCCCAGGTAATGGTCTGGCCACTATAGGCCGCCATTCTGCTCATCACCCCGAACAGCGTACTATGAGCCGCCCTTTCCCCGTCGTTAATAGCTTTTCCCTCTCGGATGGATTTGAAAAGGGCATTGTGCTCCGCCTGGTACATATCGTTCTCCTCCCCGCGGTACCGCCAGGGGTTTTTACCCGTAATCTCGTGCCGGCTGCCCTCATAAAGCGCGTTGCCATCAGTGCCCATTATTTCAACGGCATTTTTGGAAGAGCCCCCATCTTGTTGGCGGGTAAAGGCGTAGCCTCTAACTCCGTTGTCATAATCGTACTCCAGTGCGAAATGGTCGTAAATGTTACCATATTTTTCGTCCGTTCGCCATTGTCTACCTCCCGTGCCGGTAGCGGTCAGGGGCATTTTGCCGCCCATGGCCCAAGTTAACATATCGAGACTGTGCACGAACATCTCCACGATAAAATCACCCGAGAGCCAATTGTAGTAATACCAGTTGCGCATGTGGTATTCCATGTCGTTCCAGTCGGGCTGCCTTTCTTTGTACCAGAGTTCGCCACCGTTACGGGTACTGGAAATTGCTTTGATATCTCCTATGGCCCCCTCCAATACCTTCCCATACAGGGCTTGCTTAGGGAGGTCGTACCGGAAGCAAAAACCGGATACGATGGACAGGTTTTTTTCCTTGGCCTTTTGGGCAGCGGCCAGTACCGTACGCACGCCCGGTGCATCGACGGCCACCGGTTTTTCGTAAAATACGTGTTTGCCCGCATCGACGGCGGCGGAAAAGTGTTGGGGCCTAAACCCCGGAGGGCACGCCAACAAGACCACATCGACCCCGGATTCGATCAGTTTTTGGTAAGCATCGAAACCGATGAACTGTCTTTCCTTGTCCACCTGCACCTTTTGTCCATGGGTTTTTTTCAGGATTTCCATAGAACTTGTGAGCCGGTCTTCAAAAATATCGGCCATGGCGTACAAGACCGTATCCGGGTCTGCCGAGAGTGCCTGGGCGGCAGCACCGGTGCCCCGTCCGCCGCAGCCGACCAGGCCAACTTTCAAGGTGTCTTTACTTCCTGAGAACAGGGGGTTCGCAAAGCCCATGTTGAGGGTGGCAGCGCTAAAGATGGTAGCGGCCCCGGTCGTTTTTATAAAAGTTCGGCGATTTGGGTTACTGTTTTCCTTTTTAACCGTTTTCATAATTCTTAATTTACATAACCCGGATTTTGGGTAATTACATCATTAATATCCATTTCTTCTTGGGGAATAGGCCAGCAATAGTCTCTATTTTCATCGAAAGTAGCGACCCTTCCCTTATCTATCAGGGTCCATTCGCCGGAATCGTCAATGTAATACATTCCTTTGACGGCCCCGGCCTTTACTTCACCGATCTCCCAACGATTGATATCGAATAAACGCAAACCCTCAAAAGCCAATTCCCGTGCTCGCTCGTCCCTAACTATACTCCTTAATTCCGCCTGCGATTTTCCTTCGGTAATTGCAGGCATATCGACAGTAGGTCTTTGTCTTATTGCATTTATTGCGTCGTACACGGATGCATCTATCTCGTTCAACTCTATTTTAGACTCGGCATACATGAGTAAAACATCCGCATAGCGCATCAAAATCATATTTATGTCACCAAGATCTGGATTATCAGAAAAGGACTCATAGTCCACCCATTTCTTTAAATTGTACCCATTAGTCGTGGCAAATTCAGTACTACTGATCTTGTCCGCTGTAGTACTATTGGGCCAAGAATCATATATACCATTTCCGGCCGGCTGCCCTGTATAATAAACGATATAATCCCACCTTGGATCTTTGTTCTCAAATGGATTATCAGGATTCACAGGACCTATGTACTCATACTTTTCAAAAAGTCCGTTCATGGGCTCCACAGTAGAACTTCCCCCCAAGGAAGCTGCAGAAAAACCAAATGCATTGTATGTATCACCGCCGACTGCGAATTGCCTGCTAAAAATTACTTCACTTGAATTTTGACCTGCGACTTCAAACAACTCTTGATAATTAGGATAGAGACTATAAATACCCAAATCCATTACAGCCTTGGAAGCATCGCGGGCCACCTGAAAATTATTATTTCGGATTGCCACTCTCGCTTTTAAGGTTAAGGCAGCGCCCTGGGTGACTCTGCCTCTATCATCTTCCGAATAGCTCAACGGCAAAGCGTTGGAATCTATAATATCATTCAGTTCATTCATGACAAAGGTGACTATCTCTTCTTTGGAATTTGTAGGACGATTATCATTTATATCGATAGGCTCTGTTATTAAAGGTACGTTGCACCATAAACTAGAAAGTTGTGCATAGTAATAAGCCCTTAGAAATCTGGCTTCCGCCGATATTCTTGCAATTTTATCTTGATCACCATCTACTTTATCAATATTCGCAATAACATCGTTTGCCCTTCTGATACCAATGTAGTACCGGTTCCAAATGCCGGTAATCGTGGCGTTGGAAGGATCAATTTCACCAAATCGGACATCGTTAAAGGTAGGAACGTTAGAATACTTGTGATATCCAATATCAGTAACCCCATCCAGCGCAATTACCATTTGCGTACCATCCAATTCGGCGTACACGGCATTAACCGCTAACTCTGCATCCTCTACGGTATTCCAATAGGATTCATCAGAAACTGCACCCGTTGGCTCTATATCCAGACCATCACTGCATCCCGTTAACAAGGCAATTACAGCGAAGAATAATAAACCCTTTATATTACTATATCTTTTCATGATTTTTTATTTAAAATTGGATGTTCAAACCTAAACTCATGGTCTTTGTTTGGGGAAAGAACTGACTTCTACCTCTAGGGGTTTCAGGGTCAAAAAGATTCTGGGGGGTAAATGTCACCATGTTTTCTCCGGAAACATAAATTCGAAAGTTAGAGAACACTTTCTGATCTATCGTATATCCCACTTGAAAGTTTTTCAGTCTAATATATCTAGTATCGATCAGCCAGAAATTGGATTTTACAATATTCCAATTACCACCCGCTATCGCCCGTGGCCATGTTCCATTAGGATTAGTAACCGGGTCATAAGCGTTTTCTGCCATTTCAGAGGGTATAAAGTTCTGATAAGCAGGGCCTTCCACCAATGCACCGTCGAGCGTATGATATTGCTTTCCCACTCCTTGCCAAAACATGGATAAGTCAAAACCTTTCATAGGAAGCACTTGCTCTTATACCAAATTCATATCTAGGATCCTCATTACCAATGATAATTTGATCTCCTCCGGGAGCAAGGGATTGTGATATAACCCCGTCACCGTTCACGTCTTTGTAAATGATATCGCCAATTCCTGCACTGGAACTTAAACGTACCGGGTATTGGTCCAAATCGGCTTGCGTACGGTACAGGCCTGGGCGAATCCAATCCTCTAAGTGTGTTAATGGAATATCCCTCTTGCCAAACCGTGAAACCATCGTTAAAGTAAGGTCCTGCACCCTTCAAATCCTCGATCTTGTTGATGACATCGGAAAAGTTAATCACCTACTCGAATAATTGAAACCATCGTCAGGTTTATAATCATTGTTGATAACTTAGACTGAGTTCGTAACCATTATTTGATACCGCTGCCGCATTTTGAACAGGAGGGTTACGCCAATAGTGCTCGAAATGGGTAAATCTAATAGGATATCATCTGTATATTTCCAAAAGTACTCAGCCACAAACGATAACCGGTTATTTCATAAAAGAAGCATCAAGCCCGACATTTGTAATGGTTGCCGTTTCCCAAGTAATATTTTGATTTCCAGCCTGGGTTATAGCCGACCCAGAAACAGGGGTCCCGCCAAATTGATAGTTTTGGTTCAGGTTATAGGTGCTTCTAAACTTATTAAGTCCAATATTCTGGTTCCCCAATTGCCCCCAAGATGCCCTTAATTTTAGGCCGCTGAGGACTGCACCATCCGACACGTTTTCCATAAAGGACTCATTGGTTATATTCCATCCAGCAGAAACCGAAGGGAAATAACCATATCTATTACCGTCCCCAAATCTGGAGGAACCATCGATTCTCAAGTTGGCTTGAAGCAAATATCGGTCATCAAACGAGTAGTTAAGCCTGCCAAAGAAGGAGCGAAGACGCCATTCTTCCCGATATCCGCTTATCTGTTGATTATCGACTCCTCCTGCATTTAAATCTCTAAGGTCATTGTTAAAGAAACCTTCCCTAGAAGCCGAAACGATTTTGTTATTGTAATGTATTTCCTCGTATCCCAATAGCGCACCTAAATCATGGGAACCAAAAGCCTTTTCATAATCCAGAAATAATCTTTGGCTAAATTCCTTTTCAGTAAAGGTCTCCTCGGTCAACCGATTGGTCGCAAACCACCCCGATACGGTTACGGGCTCACCGGTAACGTAATTTTTCATACCTGCTAAACTATTCATAAAGGTATCGGTACCCTGATTGTTCGATTTGTAGGTAACATTCCCTCTAAACGTAAGTGCATCATTTAACGAATAGTCAAATCCTCCCTGTGCCACAACATCATTAGAAATCCTATTGGTTTCCCCCTCCGTCGCCATGGCATCGGCATTCCACTGTCCTGAAATCAAATCATAGGTTCCATCAGGGTATTCCATCACGACATTTCTGTTCATATGAAGAAGGGCCTGAACAATCTGCTGTCCCGCAATTCCGGAGGAGTTTATGGCGTGTCCCGGTCCGCTAAAATTCCCGTTTCGGTACATAAGCCCTACCTTAAAAGTCAGTTTATCGTTGGCATACAGGTCTGCATTGACAAGCACGGTAGTTCTTTTATTATTAAAATTTTTAATGATACCGTCTGTATCATTGTAATTTACAGATGTAAATATTTTTCCGACTTCACTACCAGCCGATATTGAAAAACTGTGTTGGTTCATCAGGGCACCATTTCTGAAGATTCCCTCTTCCCAATTGGCAAATGGAAATTCGAGGGGCTTGGTGCCGGCAAGTACATTTGAAATGTACTCCTCGGAATAGGTGGGACTGCCACCCGCATTTACCTGTGCCGTGTTTTCCAGCCTCATCCAGGACTCGTCATCTGCTTTTTCCGGAAAGAAACTAGGGTGCTGAAAACCCATTAAAGTGCTATACGACAACTTCACCCCGGTTGAAGCTCCGCGTTTTGTAGTCACAAGAATAACTCCGTTGGCAGCTCTAGATCCGTAAATAGCGGCGGAAGCGGCATCTTTTAAAACTGAAATTGATTCTATATTCTGAGGTTCAACGGTGCCAAGAGACTGCTCAATACCATCTACCAAAACTAAAGGATTGGAATTGTTAAGGGTGCCAACCCCTCTTATCCGTATTTTAACGTCTTCTACTCCCGGTGCTCCTCCCGAGTTAAAGATCGTTAGACCAGGAACCTCGCCCTGCAGGGCATTGGTGGTGTTGGTTACGGGTCTTTGCGCAATTTGATCCGTGGGAACGGTACTGATCGCCCCTGTGACCTTGGCCCGGCTTTGCGTTCCATAGCCCACGACCACCACCTCATCGAGACCCGCGGCATTTTCGTCCATACTTACCGAGATATCCGATTGGCCGTCAACGCTCACTTCTTTAGTGGAAAAACCGATATAGGAAATCACCAAAACGGCGTCATCGCCCACTTCGAGGGTAAAATTACCGTCAAAATCGGTTTGGGTGCCGTTCGTAGTCCCTTTTTCCAAGATGTTGGCGCCCGCCAAAGGGACTCCCTCGGCATCTGTAACGGTGCCGGAGACCTGCTGTTGAGGCTCGGTGTTCTCCATATGAATTTGCCTGTACCTGAACTAGAGAAAAAATCAGGAAAACGACGGTCAATTTCATTTTGAGTTCACTGATCGGATGCATGGGTGGCGCTCCGTTTCTAGAGTGTTTCTTCATAATGTTGAAATTATTGATTGGATTTTTAATTGTGATGGTTTAGGAAATCGCTTTACCTTCATTTTAGGACAGGAAATTCTCCAATTAATTGGTATGACAACCCCTTCTTTTGTCGCCTAAAAGTATATAAAAAAAACTTAATAGTCCTCAAAATTTTAACTTATGGAGTTGAATACCCAATTAAAATACAAGCTTTTGAAAATCGAATATTTATCTCAAAAAAAGATATTTCGTTGATTTTCAATGAAGATGATTTGAGATAGAGGTTTGGAAGAAAGTTTTACCATTTTAGGAAAATCTCCTCTTTTAAACCTTCCTCTAATACCTCCGATGCTAGGCATGGAGTAATCTTAATGAGTACAGAATGATGGTCTGCCTGTTAATCCAGAGCGGCTATACAGTCCATTTCCACTAAGGAGTTTCCGGGTACTCCACCATAGGTAGCGACAGTTGTCCTAACAGGGGGATTCTTGCCAAAACGGCCCCTGAACACCTCGTTCATCCCCTTATAATCGCCCAGATCGGCCAGATAGACATTGACTTTCAATACCTTTTCCATCGAAGAACCGTGCTTTTCAAGCTCCTTTTGAAGTTCCTGCAGTACGATTTCGGTGTGTGCCTTTATCTCAAAAGGCTCCACATGGGCGCCCTTACCGGAAAGGTACAGGGTATTGCCGTGCTTGACCGCACCGGAAAACAATGGTATTTCCTGATCGTAGCTTATGTCCCCGACGACTTCCCTTTGTGCATTTACCTGTTTCTTTCCCATGGCATTGACCGTACCTACGCCGAATATTGCGGCCAGGCCCATTCCCATTTTTTTAAACGATGCTCTTCTACTTGTTTTGTTGTTTTTCATTTTTATGGAAGTTTAGATTAAAAATTCTTAAATAAATTACAGATTCTACTACTAACTCCTATTGTAACCGATACTTTCTACGTGCGAAGCTATTTATCGAACCACGATAGGTTCGGCAATCCCGTTCAGGTCGTACACGATTTTTCCGTCCTCGTACGGTCAGTTCGCATTCCAGTTTCTTGTTCCCCACCAGTTTAAAACCGGTATAATCAAAGAAACCGAAATCGCCCTCCTTCACCTCCAGCACGGTGACATCGGCAGGCGCACCTACCGAAAGATTTCCTAAATCTTCCCTTTTGATCGCCATTGCGGGATGCCAAGTGCTTGCCGCGATGACCTCTTTGATGTCCATGCCCATCAGTATAAACTTGGACATGACATTCAGCATGTCCTTCATCGCGTTGTTCATACTGCCGGTATGGAGATCCGTGCTGATAGTGTTGGGATAAAAACCCTCTTTCAGGGCGGGTATGGCCTGCGAATAGGCAAAGCTGATACCCCCATAGCCAACATCGAAAATAATACCTTTTTTTTGGGCCTCATAGACAAAAGGTTTTACCTTTTTGGTCTTCAGGTCCACAATCGCCTCCCTACTGTCCAACTGCCCGAAAGTATGGGTGTAGATATCCCCGGGGCGTAGGTGTTTCATATAAAGGTCTTCGATGGAAAGCGGGGGCTCGCTTCCGCCAAAATCGATAATGACCGGAAGATTGGCCCTATTGCCCGCCTCGACCGCCCTGTCTACCGGAGTCCATTCATGGCCGTTATAGTGGGCTACCTTGAACCCTACGATATCCTGCGGATATTGCCTGGCGACCATGGCGCTCAATTTGGCGCTCATATCACCGGTATCCTGCTCATAGGCTCCGCCCCGCATCCCTTCGCCTACAATGTTGAGGAAGGCGAGCACCCTGGTCTGGGACCTATCGATGACGTTTTCCTTGAAGGTGGGAAACGATTTCCATCCCGAACCGCCACAGTCCACTATCGTCGTTACCCCAACACGAAAGGTAAATCCATCGGGGGCCAGGGCGTGGAAACCATTGCTGTAGGCATGTCGGGGCTCTGTGCCGGCGAACACGTGCCCATGGATATCGATAAGGCCAGGGGTAACATATAATCCTCGTGGCATCGACTGACTGTACGGCCTTTTTCTTATCGATATTCTTTTCTACCCCGGCAATCTTGCCGTCCTTGATGGCCACGTCCATTACGGCATCGATATTGTTCTTGACGTCGATAACGTGTCCTCCCTTGATTAGGATGTCAAAATCTTGGGCAGCCACAATGTTTCCGCTTGATGACACCACTAGAAAAATCAGAATATAAAAATTTTTCATATTAGGTTACTTTAGGATTAGTCTTTTCTATTGTTCTTCATTTCGAATAAAATTCTTTCCGACGGATAAGACAGTTGCACTTTAGCGGACAGCCTCCTGCAAGACCGCCTTAAGACGATTGGCTACGATGGAAACCTGTTCCGGTCTCAGCAATACCACGCCGACGCTCAAAAGTTCGGCGCCGTCTTTTTGCCCTAGGGCGCAAAAAATACTGGGCGTGCCGCCCTTGAGGGCCTCATGGACTTCTTTAGGGGTTATCTTGACTTGTTTTTGGTCCCAGGTCACGCTGTAGGCTGGGTACCACATTGGCCGGTCCGTCAGGTACATGGGTGCTTCCCTTTACGCTGGGGATGGTAATTATTTCCGATCTGATCCGTTCGGCGCGGTCGAGCCAATCCTGCCATTCTTTTTCATGGTCGCGCTCCAGATAGGATTTCAGGGCGGCGTACATGCCGAACATTTCCTCCTTGTTCACTTTCATCGGGCGGCCGATAGGGGCCTCGTGGGGACTATTGTTGAGTTTAGCGGCCTCTATAAGGTCTTTTCTCCCGAAAAGTAGTCCCGCACTCTGTGGACCCCGGATCATCTTGCCACCGGAAAAGGTAACCAGGTCAAATCCCATTTTTTGGTATTTGAAGAGGTTTTCCACCGGGGGAACATCCGCCGCGGCATCTATAAAGGAGGGGATATTATGCCGTTTACAAATGGCAACGAACTCTTCATGGTCTATGGAATCCTTTATGCCGTACCAGGATACGGCCGCATTAAAGAAGAGGGCCATTACCGTATTCCTGTTGATCGCTTTTTCCATTTCCGCAGGGCCTTCCACCTCTATGATCTTTGCGCCCGTGGTGGTCATGGCCTGATCGAACACGTAGCGGTGGCTTTTTTGCATGAGGACCTCGGGGCGGGGCCCGGGGAGATTCGGCAGTTGTTCTCTCCTTTCGGCATCGGCACCCGTAATGGTGGCCGCCGTGCCCAATACCAGGGCACAGGCGGCCCCGGAAGTGACCATGGCCGCCTCGCAGTGCAGCATTTCGGCCATTTTGGCCCCCACCTTGTCCTGTAGCTCGTACATATCGGCAAAGTCGTGCGCCGTTGCGTTGATGGCCTCCAGCACTTCGGGCATCATCAAAGATCCGGAAAGGAAGGTCATGGTCGCCCCTGCATTGATTACACGGGTAACGCCCAGTTCCTCAAAATAATCATGTTTTTTGGAAGAAGCAGTCGGTTTTTCCTCCGATTTTCCATTTTTTGCCATGGCGATGGGGCCAAAGCCGACCAAAGCGGTGGTCGAGGCCAATATCTTTTTAATTGCCGATCTTCTTTCGGTTTTCATCTTTTGTTGTTTTTTCGTTCTGTTTCCATAGATCCAAATTACTTGGAACTGGCCGTAGCTTTCCTGACTTTGGCCACTTCTTCGGGGTCTATGGCATTTGAACGGTTTGCCGAAATTCTGCCTGATGTAGGTTAGAATGAGCGCAATATCCTCGTTTTTAAGATGGTCCTGTTTGGGCATTACGTTGTTGTACGACCTGCCATGGACCTTTATCTCGCCTTCGAGTCCGTTCAGTACGATACCGATCAACCTTTCCTTTTCGCCCAGCACCCATTCGGAGTAGTTCAACGGGGGAAAGCGGTCGTTACCGCGCCCGTTCTTTTGATGGCAAAGCGCGCAATGGGCATTGTAGAGTCTCGCACCCTCCGCCATATTTGCCTCTTTTGGAAAAAAACCGTCCGCTTCGGAAGCCACGATGTCCTTTACCTCATCCGGTGTCTTTATGTTCGGGGCCCGTTTCTTCCGTTCTTCCATTTTCGCCAGTTGTGCTTCGCCGAACTTTTCCTTACCCCCTTTGTACATTATGCGCCATATCCTGCCCTTTTCCGAATCGGATACGTAAACAGAACCGTCCGGCCCCATTGCAAGGCCCATCGGCCGGTACTTGGCATCGCTGGTATTGACTACGGTATCGACCCCGGCAAAACCGTCGGCAAATACTTCCCAGGGTCCGGAAGGCCTTCCTTTTTCCATGGGCACAAAGGCGATAAAATAGCCGGTTTGCGGATAAGGGGCACTGCTTGTGGAGCCGTGAAATGCCATAAAAGCCCCATTTTTATAATGTTCCGGGAACTGGTCCCCCGTATAGAACAAAAGGTCGTTGGGGGCAAAATGGCCCAGGGAACCCTATCAACGGCTTCACCAAAGAATCTACGTTTTCCCCTTGTTTTTTTCCGTCCCCGCCGTACTCGGGATTGAGGAAATAATCCTCTTTTATCTGATCATAATAATGGTACGGCCAGCCCGCATCGGAACCCTCGTCGAGCTTTAAAAAAACCTCTGAAGGCAATACGGAGCCTTCCCATACCGTAAATGTTTGGGGCCACGTATTATAAATATGGTCCCTACCATGAACGAGGGTGAACAGGTTATCATCCTGATCGTTCCATTCCAGGGCCACGACGCTTCTCAGGCCCGTGGCGAATTTTTCGCCGTCCTTCTGGAACTGTCCTTTTTTATTCGCATCGAACTTCCAGATGCCGGCGCGGTGCTCGAGTATAGGGCAGGGGTCCAAGCCCGGGGACATAAAGACCCTGTCATCTTCCTGACAGGCATCGGAGGGAGCCCCGAAAGCGGTATATAGATTTCCCTTTTTATCGAAGGCTATGGGTTTGGTATCATGCTGCCTTGGGGGTTGGGTGTCGCGCACGATAAGTTCCATTTCGGAGTCCGGTATCAATTTGTCCGTCAATTTTTGACGGAATATGCGGGTTACGGAACTAAAATAAAGATAGCCGTCATGGATGCGCATCGCCGTTCCGTAGCTACTTTTGTCGAGGTAATCGTCGAAGGTCTTGATAATATCGGCCTTGCCGTCGTTGTCGGTATCGCGGAGGGCAGCGTTTCCCCCGAGGGAATCGGGAAACCGCAACTTTACGTAGATGTCGCCGTTTCCCTTTACGGCAAGATGCCTGGCACGGCCCTTCAGGCTATCGACCACGACCACCGCTTCGAAGCCTCCCGGCAAAAAAAGCCCGCCATTGTCCGGATCTCCCGCAGGCAATTTTGGGGAACATCGATAAAAGCCTATACAGATCACAAGGGAAAATATAAATACAAACCGGTCTTTGCCCCGTATGGATTTTTTATTAAAAGTATAATATATAGGTGGAAATTATTCATCGACATTGAAATCAGGAAATAACATAGTATAGTGTGGTTATTTTTTATTCCAAAAGCGAAAATTTACAGGCTGCCGCCGTAGGTTTTTTTTGTTTCCCTGTTTATCTATAACCTAAAATTTAATCTTACTCGTGAGGGAATCGGCATTTTGACTTTCACCGGGCATTTCCCCGCGGATGTTGAAATTGGCCTCGACCCTCCTTCCGGTATCCCGGTCGTACCAGTCCTTGGTCAGGTTGTCCGGGACAGTGTCCCCCGTCTGTTCCATCCATTTGTTCAGAACGTCCTTCAATTCTTCGTAAACCGCGGTATAATCTTTATTTCCGATCAGATTGTCCAGTTGCAGGGAATCGTTCCTACAGAAGAACAGTTCCTCCCCAGGTCTTGGTGCCAGGAAAACATCGTATTGGGCCGGGGTAAGGTTATTTCTTCCGTTTTCCGAGGCCAATGCCCTGAATGAAGGGCTCGTGACCGCATCGGCGGGACCTTGGTTCGGAAATTGGGGGCGCGAATTGAGGATGTAGATAAAGTCCTGGGTCCGGGCCATGCGTTCATGTGCCTCGTAATCGTGCCAATTATGCTCCGAAAAGGCATATTTCCGGAGTTCTTTTTTGGGATTCTTCAAAATCTGTTTGAAGCTCTTCCCCTGAAAACTAGCCGGGGCCGGTACGGAGCAGATGTCCAATACCGTGGGCGCGATGTCCACGCTGCTCACCAAACTGTTGGAAACCGTCCCTTTTTTTATGCCGTCGGGCCAATGGACGATAAAAGGGGTCTTCATCCCCGAATCGTACATCCGGGTCTTGTCCCTGGGGAAGGGCCGCCCGTTATCGGCCATAACGATCAATAGCGTGTTGCCGTAGACCCCCTGCCTTTTTAGTTCCTTCACCACCTTCCCCACATGGAAATCGAAACGCTTGATCTCGATAAAATACTTGGACAGGTCCGACCGCGTGCTGTCGTTGTCCACCAAGGTGGCCGGCACCTCTACATGTTCCGGATCGATGGTTCCGGAAAATTTATTGGGCCCCCAGGGCCGATGGGCATCGTAGGAAGCGAACCAGAAGAAGAAAGGTTTGTTCCGGTCCCTCCCCTTGAGGGAAGGAATCCACATTTCCTCGCCCCCGTCACCGTTCTGTTTCCCATCGTCATAAATACGGTCGAAGCCTCGGCGCAATAGTTTCCCCATATGCCATTTGCCCGCTTGACCGGTATAATAGCCGTTACTCCTTAACCGGGAGGCCATGGATTCGAAATCCACTTTCGGCTCGGTATGCAGTTCCGCCGCGCCGGTGTTGTGCGGGTACCTTCCCGTCATGATGCTTATCCGGCTCGGGCTGCAGGAACTCGCCGTCAGGATGGCATTGTTGAACCTCATTCCCCCAGCGGCCAATTGGTCGATGTTCGGCGTTTTTACGGAAGTGCTCCCGTAACAGCCCAAATCGTTCCAGCTGACATCGTCGGCTATCAGAATGACGATGTTCGGGGCATCGGCTTTGATGTTGGCATTATCACTTTGCGCATATGCTTGGATATGAAGCGCAAAACATATACAACTTAGGAATGTAGCTAGGACAAATCTCTCATTCATTTCCTGTGTTTTTACTTTGGCATGACCTTTCGGCTATCCGAAACCGGTCAATCGGGTTTCTGCCACGGCACCCTGCCGCCCTTCTGGATATGGAGCATAAGCAGCCTGTTCAGTTTTTCGTGCACTTCCGGTTCCTGTTCTATCACATTGTTCTCCTCCAAGGGATCTTTTTTCAGGTTATAGAGCTCCATCGGTCCGTACGGATCGTTCTGCAGCAGCTTCCAATCCCCGGACCGCAGGGCATAGTAGGCCTGTCCCCCATAGCGCAGACCCCCTTCCCGGCGTGTAAAATATAGCGAACGCTCTTCCTGTTCAAACTTTTGTCCCAACAAGGTGTTCAGAAAGCTTCTGCCCTCGATGGTATGATCCATTTTGACTCCGGCCACTTCGAGCAAGGTTGGATAGAGGTCCATGGTCAAATTTACCTGGTCGGAGACGGTTCCCGGTTTAATCTTTCCCGGCCAGGCAATGCTGGTCGGCACCCGTAGGCCGCCTTCGTACATACTTTGCTTTCCGTCCCTGGTGGGCCCGTTATTGGCCATACTGGGCAGATGGCCGCCGTTGTCACTGGTAAAGACGATCAGGGTGTTCTCATATTGCCCGCTTTCCTTCAGGGCCTTTACGACCTGCCCGATACCATCGTCCATGTGTTCGATCAATGCGACCAATTTGGCCCGTTTTTCGCCGATGTCCGGCTCCCGGCGCTTTACCTTTTTGCAGCCACTCTTCCGGGGGCTGCACGGGAAAGTGGGGCGCGTTGTAGGCCAGATATATAAAGAAGGGCTCTTTGTTCTTCGCCTGCTCCTTCACATAGTCCACGGACCATTGGGTGAAAAGGTCGGTGGCGTGGCCCTTGGGGTCGATGGTTTTTTCATTTAATCGCATATAGTTTCCCCCGGACCTACGGTGGGCCCAATAATCGTCCATCATGTCCTCCAGCCATCCGTGGAAGAGGTCGAAACCGTGGTCGTTGGGCAGGTTCGGATGCTCCAGGCCCAGGTTCCATTTACCGATATGGGCCGTATGGTAACCGGCTTTCTTCAGCATGGCTGGAAGGAGCACGGTCTTGGGATCCAGATAACCCCAACTATTTTCCGGGTGTTGCCGGATAAGTCCCGGTACGCCCACGTAATCCGGATAACGCCCGGAAAGCAAGGAGGCGCGGGTCGGAGCGCAGACCGGCGAGTTGGTATCGAAATGATCGAAACGCATTCCCGAGGCCGTGATCTTATCTATGTTCGGGGTCCGGATATCCTTGGTGCCGTAATAGGAAACGTCATGATAGCCCTGGTCATCGGTGAAGATCAATAGGATGTTGGGTTTGGATTTTGTGGGCTCCAGATCGATGTTATTTTGAGCATAGGAGGTGATTGGAAATCAAGCCCACACTTACAATCAAGGATATTAAACGGGAATAGTCCATTTACCGCAATTATTTTTGATTAAATTCCATAGATAAATTTCAAACCATTTTGTCTTTATCGCGACTTGCCATGCCTTTCCTGATATTTTTCACAGCATCCAGAACCACCTTTAAACTTTCCCTCAATCTACCTACATCCCATCTTGGCATTTTATTAGGTTTGATTTCTGTAGCTCGGCCATGCCCTATAAATGATTTCATCAGGTTACAATCCGCTATTGCGCGTCATTCCGTTGATGAAGATAATGGCTAAAACGCATCTTTGCAAGTCCGGTCTGGCGGAAACCTTTAGGACATTCATAGTAAATATCCCAAAAAGACGAATAGGGCGGGACAAGGTCGATTTACCTGAGCCCAGGGATTATAATTAAAAACAGGTATAAACGAGAAGAATACCGGATAATCTATAGCGGAAAATGAAAAGTCGTAAATAGTTCGATTTACTTCTAATTATACCTCACCTTCCGAAGTATCCGCAACGCCTCCTTGAGGGACAAATACGCTTTTTCATCGTATTTTTTCAGCAAAGGCCGCGCGGTATCCATCTGCTCCTTGGCCTCCTCGAAACCGTTGAGGTAGCAGATCAGATAGGTGTCGGGCAAATGCTTCAAGTCCTTTTTTTCGAAAGGGGACAGGGCGATTCTTTTCTGCAATTTTTGGAGAAGGGCATTGTTGACGTTATAGATATGGCGCAGGCTCTTGGTGTCGTAGCGGGGCGGTTCAAAAAGGAGTTTGGTCTGTATCTGATACGTTCCGTTGTCCTCAAAGGTGATGACGACCTCTTCCAACGGATGATGGCTTTGCTTGGCGCCGAGTCCCAATTGCACATATTCCTTCGTTGTAAACGAATTATCGTCGTAGCTGATCGTAATTTCGTCTAAAGTGGAATAGAAGAGTTTCACCTGCTCGTTGATCAGTTCAATATCGACCCTTGAAAAATAGATGTTGCCCTTTACCTTTTTCCGGATTCCCGCCCAGCAGACCACGAACTGTTCCTTGAACACTTTATAATCACTCTCCAGATCGGGATGCCCTTGGTTGATAAAATCGATAACGCCGTCAAGGGTGAGCTCGATGTTGTTCTTGGCGTGCTGTTCTACGGTGGCGACGGCCTCGGAATTAATGTCCTTGAGTTCGATGTCGAAGGCCTTTGGCATGCTGACACTGCCTTCGCGGAAGAAGACCATGCCGCCGTAATACTTCCAGATGTTCTTGCGCAGGGAACAGACTTTTCCGTTGGAGGTGATGGTGACCAGGCCCACCACCTTTCCCTCGGGCAAATCGGGAAAGGGGATGTTTTCGTAGGAAATCATCGGCGGATTTTCCAAATACGCATTGACCAAGTTCTGGATTTTGCTGTCATCGAAAAAATCTACCCCTACAATTTTGCTGTCCTCGTCCTCGACTCCGATAACGATAAACGACCGGTTCTTGGGGTTGCTGTTTGCCAAGGCGCAGACGTGTTTCAGGAATTTGGCCTTCCCCTCCCGCTTCCCGATGTCGATGAAGCGTTTTTTGTCGTAAAAACTGTTTTCGTCATTATGTGCGAGCAGATTTTTGACAAGAAGGCGTTTGTTGATCATTTGTACTGATTAATCCTTGTTCCAAACTGTCGCAGATGCCTGCGCCGTGGGCATAATGATCAGATCGGCTATGTTTACATGCGGCGGGCGGGTCACCACAAAGAACAGGGTTTCGGCAATGTCTTCTGCTTCCAGAGGTTGAAATCCGTCATACACCGCATCGGCCTTTTTATCATCGCCCTTGAAGCGTACGTTGCTGAATTCGGTCTCCACCGCACCGGGGTTTACCGCCCCTACCTTGATGCCGTAGGGGTTGAGGTCTATCCTCATGCCTGTGGTCAAGGCATCGACGGCATGTTTGCTGGCACAATAGACGTTGCCTTTCGGATATACTTCTTTGCCCGCCGTAGATCCAATATTGATGATATGGCCGGACTTCCTTTCGACCATTCCGGGAATAATTGCCTTGGATACATAAAGCAATCCTTTGACGTTGATGTCCAGCATGGCATCCCAATCGTCGGTACTGCCTTCGTCGATGGGATCGAGACCATGGGCATTGCCGGCATTGTTGATAAGGATGTCGATGTCCGCAAATTCGGCGGGGAGCGAGCCGATGGCCTCGGATACCGCTACCTTGTCACGGACATCAAAATTCAAGGGTATGCACCCGGCTCTTTTTGCCCAATTCGCGCTTCAGACTTTCTAAACGTTCTTGTCGCCTTCCACAGAGGATTAGATCAATGCCCTCGACGGCAAAAAGTATGGCGGTGGCTTTACCTATTCCGCTTGTTGCGCCTGTTATTAGAGCTATCCTATTTCCGGATGGGATTTTTTTTTCGGGGTCTTTCATGTTTCTGATTTTTTTATTATCCTCATTATACCATCCAAAGTTAGTCAATTTGATGGTTCCGCAATTTGCTGCACCAATGTCAAAAAGAAGTCCTACAAATCCCTTAAACTCTTCCTAAAACTCGGGGCCTCCCCCTTTTTTTAACCAATCGTTAACAGCGGAACAGGCAATAAATTTTCAATTTGCACCCTTGTTAATAGACCAACCTGTCCGAACCAAAAATTTACAAAATCCTATGGAAGAAAATACGGCCGTCGATATTAGCGCGGTGAACGAAAAAATTGAAAGGGAAAGCGCCTTTATCGACCTTTTGATCGGCGAGATGAACAAGGTTATCGTGGGGCAAAGACATATGATCGAACGCCTTTTGATAGGCCTTCTCGGGCAGGGACATATTTTGTTGGAAGGGGTGCCCGGTTTGGCGAAGACCTTGGCCATAAATACCTTGGCCAAAGCGGTCAAGGGCAGTTTCAGCCGCATACAGTTTACCCCGGACCTACTGCCCGCCGACGTGGTAGGTACCTTGATATACAACATGAAACTCAATGACTTTTCCATCAAGAAAGGACCGATTTTCGCCAATTTCGTGCTGGCCGACGAAATCAACCGGGCCCCTGCCAAAGTGCAATCCGCCCTGTTGGAGGCCATGCAGGAAAAACAGGTCACGATCGGAGATGAAACCTTTATTCTCGATAGGCCGTTTTTGGTGATGGCGACCCAGAACCCGGTCGAACAAGAGGGCACCTACCCGTTACCGGAAGCCCAGGTGGACCGTTTTATGCTCAAAACCGTCATCGATTACCCAAAGATGAACGAGGAACAGCTCATCATGCGCCAAAATCTCTTGGGCGCCTATGATGAAGTAAAAGCGGTCGTTACCCTAGACCAGATCTTGAGTGCCCAGAAAGCGGTCAGGGAGGTTTATATGGATGAAAAAATTGAAAAGTACATCCTCGACCTGGTTTTCGCTACCCGTTACCCCGAAAAATATAACCTTGAAAATATAAAACCATTGATCAGTTTTGGGGCATCGCCACGAGGGAGTATTAATTTGGGCAACGCCGCCAAATGTTTTGCCTTTATCAAACGAAGGGGCTACGTAGTACCTGAAGATGTGCGAGCCGTAGTGCACGACGTACTGAGACACCGTATTGGAATTACCTACGAGGCCGAAGCCGAGAATATCACTTCCGAGGAAATTATCAACAAGATCGTCAACGAGATCGAAGTACCCTAAAAAAGTTGGCAGTGGCCAGTAGGCAGGAAAGCAGTATTATCCTGTAAGTTTTAGTTAAGTCTACTGCCAACTGCTAACTGTACACTGCCAACTGCAAAGATGGACACCAAAGAATTACTTAAGAAAGTGCGCAAGATCGAGATCAAGACACGCCGTCTTTCCGATCATGTTTTTGGTGGGGAATACCATTCAACCTTCAAGGGCCGTGGCATGACATTCAGCGAGGTGCGGCAATACCAGTTCGGCGACGATGTTCGCAGTATCGACTGGAACGTGACCGCAAGGTACAACGAGCCCTATGTAAAGGTTTTTGAGGAAGAACGCGAACTGACCATGATGTTGATGGTCGATGTGAGCGGTTCGGAACTATTCGGCACGACCAATCAGTTCAAAAAGGAAATTATAACGGAAATCTCGGCCACATTGGCCTTTTCGGCACTACAAAACAATGATAAAGCGGGACTCATCCTATTTTCCGACGAGGTAGAACTTTACATTCCCCCGAAAAAAGGAAAAAGCCATGTGCTTCGTATTATCCGGGAGCTGTTGGAGTTCCGGCCAAAAAGTAATCGCACCGATATTGCGGAGGCCTTGAAATTTCTGAGCAGCGTAATGAAAAAGAGGGCCATCGTATTTGTACTGTCCGACTTTATCTCCGATGAGTATGAAAAGACCCTGAAAATTTCGGGCAACAAACATGACCTGACGGGAATTCGGATTTATGACGAACGCGAAGAAATCATTCCCAATCTGGGTATGGT
Organism: uncultured Flavobacteriaceae bacterium; assembly: GCA_963764285.1. GTDB lineage: Bacteria > Bacteroidota > Bacteroidia > Flavobacteriales > Flavobacteriaceae > Pricia. The sequence continues at coordinate 158,381 of CAVXSA010000015.1, read as the reverse complement.
ACAGATGGAGGATGCCGAAACCGGACGGAGGCGATTGGTCAACACCCAATCGAAAAGCGTACGTAACGCCTACGGAAATTATTATCGCCAACGAGTGGATTACTTTCAGGAAACTTTTACCAAATCGGGATGTGGCACTTTGAACTGCAGGGTTGATGAGAGTTATGTAAAGAAGTTATTGGGATATTTTAAGCGAAGGGGTTGAGATGGTAGGGGTAATATGGAAGAAAGATTGAATCATGGACGAAATTGCGAGGAGCCGAACGAATGTTGAAATTATCGGATGGCAAAAGGCGACGAAGTAATTCGTTCAACAGTATGGAATGCCCAACAGATTGCTTCGCCGATTTCGCTATCGCTCCACTCCTTGCAATGACGGGTGACGAAATACTAAGAATGATCTGGAATTTGGAATTGGGAACTTGGAATTTTTCGTTCTTGAAACGATGTGCTATCCTATGTCTTCTTTTCTCAGGATTTCAGGGGATTGGTCAAAATAACCCTTCCGTAACCTCCCAAATCGATACTGCCGATATCAAGATCGGGGAGCAGGTGAAGTTTACTGTAACCGTTGAGGCGGATAGTACGGCACAAGTGATTTTTCCCGAGGGGCAAACTTTTTCGCCCTTGGAGACAGTGGAAGCTTATGCCACGGATACTACCCGCAAGAACGACCGGATGACCTTGCAGAAAATCTACGCCCTCACCCAGTTCGACTCCGGGTCCTATACACTCCCCGCCCAACGTATCGAAATCAACGGCAAGGGCTTTTTCACCGATTCGTCCCAGATCAATGTCGCCACAGTAGCTGTCGATACTCTTGCCCAGAAAATGTACGATATCAAACCCTTAAGGGAGGTCGAAAAAAGCCGTACCGAAGTCTGGATATGGCTAGTGGGTATTCTCTTGGGCCTGGCGGTCTTGGGCGGACTCCTTTACTGGTTCGTCTTCCGTAAAAAACCGCTGACAGAAGAGGAGAAAGTGGCTATGCTGCCGGCCTATGACCGGGCGCTGTTGGAACTGAAAAGACTGGAGAACTCCAAATACCTGATCCAGGACGAGTACAAACAGTACTACTCTGAATTAACGGGCATTGTACGAGCTTATCTAGAGGAAGACGTACACGTTACCGCCATGGAAAGTACGACCGACGAGCTGATCTACAAACTGGAAATGCTGCGGGACGCCGGCGAACTTAAACTCGAGGACGACACTCTCAAACAGTTTAAGCGTATTTTAGAAACTGCCGACCTGGTCAAGTTCGCGAGGTCGCGACCGGAATCTTCCATCGCTCAGAACGACCGCAAATCTATTGAACAAATCGTTACCCAGACCCATGATGCCCTGCCCGAGCCTACCTTGGAGGAGCTCATGCAACAGGAAGAATATAAGGAGGAACAGGCCCATAAACAACAGCGACGAAAAATCGTTATTTCGGTTGCGGCGGTCATTGGCTTCCTATTGCTTGCGACCGGCATTGCGGTGGCCCGCTACGGTTTCGCCCCAGTTAAGGACAGCGTCTTTGGCCATCCCACCAAATCATTGCTCGAAGGGGAATGGATCGCCAGTACCTACGGATATCCCCCGATCAGTCTTGAAACGCCCAAGGTATTGAAGAGACAGCCCACGCAAATTCCTCCGGAGCAAAAAGCCAATATACAGGAGCTACAGGTATTCCGGTACCAAGACCCCGACGGTCTGTTCTCGATCAGTGCGAGCTCGACCCTGCTGTCACAGGAAACGGAACCCGATTTCGACAAATCCATCGACGCTTTCGTCGAAGGCCTGGAAAGTCAGGGCGCCAAAAATATTATCACCAAAAACGAGGAATTTACCACGGTGACGGGCGTTAAGGGGGTGAAAGTGTACGGAAGCGCCCAATTCCCCGTACCCGATTCCAAGGAAACCGTACTGGGCAAATACAGTGTGCTGCTTTTCGGAGGCAAAGGCTTTCAACAACAGGTTATGCTGACATGGAAAGAAGGCGATACCTACGCAGAGCAGATCGTAGAACGAATATTGAACACCGTAGAAGTTAAAACGGAAACATAGATGTTAGAGAACATAAGCTTTGCGAACCCGGAGTTCTTCTGGTTGCTGTTGTTGCTTCCCTTGGCCGTGCTATGGGATTTCTTTAAGCGCCGGGAACAGGTGGCTTCGCTGAAGATGCCGAGCATTAGGGGATTTGGCGGGCCGGGATTCCTGCCCCGGTTAAAGCCGTTTTTATTTGTTTTGCGGCTATTGGCCTTGGCGGCCATCATTACCGCCATGGCGCGCCCCCAGACGGAAGATGTTTCGACGAGAACGAAGACGACACGGGGAATCGACATTGTCATGGCCATCGATGTTTCGTCCAGTATGCTGGCCAGAGATTTGAAACCGAACCGCTTGTCGGCCCTAAAGGAAGTGGCGGCCAAGTTTATCAAAGAACGTCCGAACGACCGCATCGGGCTGGTCGCATACGCCGGCGAAGCCTATACCAAAACTCCGATTACAAGCGATAAATCCATCGTGCTTAACGCCCTTCGCGAAATTACCTACGGCCAGTTGAACGATGGTACGGCCATCGGCATGGGTTTGGCTACCGCCGTCAACCGATTGAAGGATAGCAAGGCAGTGAGCAAGGTCATTATTTTGCTTACCGATGGGGTCAACAACTCCGGCTTTATCGAGCCCCAGACCGCTGCCGATCTCGCCGTCGAATACGGTATCAAGGCTTATACCATCGGGCTGGGTACCAACGGCAATGCCCTTTCACCTATTGCCTATAACGCCGACGGTTCGTTCCGCTACGGCATGCGACAGGTAGAGATCGACGAACCGCTGTTGAAGGACATCGCCAAGGTGACCGGCGGAAAATATTTCCGGGCGACGGACAACGAAAAACTGGAAGCCATCTATGAAGAGATCAACAAACTCGAAAAAACCGATATAGAAGAGTTCAAATACACGAGGTACGAAGAAAAATTCCGATCTTGGGTGCTTTTGGCAGGGGGTTTGCTGTTATTGGAGTGGGTGTTTCGGAATACATTGTTCCGAAGTTTTATTTAAAAAATGATTCAATTCGACGATAAAATATATTTCTACCTGCTGGCCATTATCCCGGTGTTGATAGTACTGTTCGTACTGCTGCAGCTCTGGAAAAGGCGTACGCAGAAAAAGTTTGCCGATTCGGCCTTGCTGAGACGGTTGACCCCCGATAGGTCCCGATTCAAATCCGGTCTCAAGCTGCTGTTCTTTCTATTGGGGCTCGCCTTTTTGACCTTGGGACTGGTCAATCCAAAAATCGGCACGAAGCTGGAGACCGTTAAACGTGAAGGTGTCGATATCGTGTTTGCGGTCGATGTATCCAAAAGCATGTTGGCCGAGGATATTGCGCCCAACCGATTGGAAAAGTCAAAACGGCTGGTCTCCGAAATCATCAACCAGTTGGCCAGCGACCGTATCGGCATAATCGCCTATGCAGGCCAGGCTTTTCCCCAACTTCCGATTACGACGGACTACGGAGCCGCTAAAATGTTCCTGCAGGGTATGAACACCGATATGCTCACTTCCCAGGGTACGGCCATCAACGAGGCGATTGAACTGGCGACTACCTTTTTCAACGACCAGGAACAGACGAACCGGGTACTTTTTATTATTTCCGACGGGGAAGACCATTCCGGCGATTCCACTTTGGAAGCTGTGGACCAGGCGACCGATGAGGGTATCCGCATATTTACCATCGGCGTGGGCACCACAAAGGGCGCGCCCATCCCCATCAAAAGGAACGGTGTGGTCGAAAGCTTGAAAAAGGATAATAATGGGGAAACCGTCATCACCAAGTTGAACGAGGGCGTTCTAAAGGATATCGCCGACGATGGCAATGGCGAGTACATCGACGGCACCCACACGGAAGAGGCCGTGGAGTTCATTAAGGACCAATTGCTGCAGATGGATAAAAAGGAATTCGAGGCCAAACAGTTCGCCGAGTTCAAAGATCAGTTTCAATGGTTTTTGGGAGCAGGACTCTTATTTCTATTTTTGGATATATTTATCTTGGATAAAAAGACGAAGTGGTTGCTCAAATTGAATTTGTTCAATGAAAAGGAAATAGAATAAAGAAAGTGGGCAGTAGCAGTTGGAAGTAAGAGTGTAAGGTTGCCGGCGAAGCAGAGTTCTATCGCCACTTCGCAGCTGTTCAAAGCTCATGGTGGACTTTGTTTTAACCTTGAACTTTAAACCCGCCCTTGGCGGCATTCAACCGTGAACCAGTTCTAGATAGAGCTGGGTCGTAACTTTTAGGATGTTTTAAAAAATAGAACATGAAATTTAGAATAACATATTTCTTCGTGTTGATAGGATGCATAACTTTTGCCCAAGACAATGAAAAAGCAAAGCAAAAGGCCCTGACCGAATCCAAAGACCTAACTTGGGAGGGCAACAAACAGCTTTCCGAAAATCAGTTCGCGGATGCCGAGGTAGATTATCGAAAAGCCATCGCCAAAAGCGACGAGAACGCTGCGGCGCCCTACAACTTGGGGAATGCCTATTACAACAACGAAACCTACAGCGAGGCATTTGGGCGTTTCAAGCAGGCCGGGGAACTGGCCACCAATAAGGCCGAAAAGCACGATGCCTACCACAACATGGGCAACGTGTTCATGAAACGAAAGGACTACCAAAAAGCGGTCGAGGCCTATAAAGAAGCCTTGCGAAACGACCCCGCCGACGAAGAGACCCGCTATAACTTGGCGCTCGCCAAAGAAATGCTCAAAAAAGACCAAAAAAAGAACGACCAGAATCAGGATAATAAAGATAAGCAGGACAAAGGAAAAAGACAAGGAAAAGGACAAAAAAGAAGGGGACAACCAGGACAAGAATAAAGATCAGGATAAACAGGACGAGGGCGATAAAGGCGACAAGGGCGACGAAAACGAGGAGAAGAAAGACGAGAACAAGGAAGGTGAGGGCGACCAAAAGAAAGAGCAGAACAAAAAACCTGAACAGGGCGACCAAGAGGATCAGAAGCAACCACAACAACGCCGCCCCGATCAACTGAGCAGGCAACAGGTGCAAAATCTGTTGGAAGCCATGCAGAACGAGGAGAAAAAAGTACAGGAAAAAATGGATGCCCAAAAAGTAAAGGGTGCCAAGGTAACAGAGGAAAAGGATTGGTAATGTACAAGTGGCTAAATAGCTATATTACAGGCATTTTTCTGGTGTTCTGCGTTTTTGCGCTGAATGCCCAAGACGACGATGCGGTTACTTTTGAGATGCAGCTTAGCAAAGACAAGCTGGGCATCAACGAAAGATTGCGGGTGGACTTTGAGATGAATAAAGACGGGGATAATTTCAATCCCCCTGATTTTACAGGTTTTCGCGTTCTGATGGGGCCTTCACAATCGATAAGTTCATCTTGGGTCAATGGGGTACGCAGTTATTCCAAGACCTATTCCTATACCTTGGCGCCTCGATCACAGGGCCGGTTTACCATCAAACAGGCCACTATCGTTATAGACGGCAAGACCTATAAATCCACCCCCAAGGAAGTCGAGGTTACGGCGGCCGTTGACAAGCCGAGCGACCAAATGACGGCCGACGACGTGGCGGACGAAAGCCTGCATCTGGTGGCGGAAGTATCCAAGACCGGTCCTTATCTGAACGAGGCCTTAAGTGTGGTCTACAAATTATATGTAAGTCCTTCGATAAGTGTCTCGAACTACCAACCCTTGGACAATCCCACATACAACAACTTTTGGAGCCAAGACATTCCGGTCAAACGACTATCCGCCGAAAACGGAACGTACAAGGGCAAGCCCTACCGCTATGTTATCCTGAAGAGAGTGGTGCTCTATCCCCAGAAATCCGGGAAGCTGGAAATTGAACCGCTCTCGCTCGAAGTAACCGTCGATGTGCCAACGAACAAACGCGATTTTTTCGGGGGGCGAATCTATTCGCAGACCACTAAAACGGTATCTGCGGGCAACCGTACGATTAACGTAAAACCCCTGCCCGAAAAGGGCAAACCGGTCAATTTTAGCGGTGCCGTCGGCCAATTCGACTTTTCGGTGACGACCAGCAAGACCGACCTGAACGCCTCCGAATCGTTGCAGGCCAAGGTGCAGGTCAGCGGCAAGGGGAACCTGAAACTTTTTCCGCTGCCCGAACCCAATCTGCCGGGTTCTTTGGAAGTGTACGAACCTGAATTCGACGAAAATGTCCGTACTACCCTGTCCGGCACTCAGGGCAGTGTGAGCAATAACTACACGATAGTGCCTTCGAACAAGGGTAAGTATCCCATACCCGCCATCTCGTTCACCTACTTTGACCCGGATACGGGAGGTTACAAGACCCTCATCTCCGACGAAATAATGATCAATGTCAAGGAAGGGCCGACCCCTCCGAGTACCGCCTCCTCTTCTCCGAATTCCAGGGGAAAACAATCCGTGGCCACGAACAGCCAGTTCAATTTTATTAAGCTGAACCCCCATCTGACGGCCATTGGCACTGAGGAGTTCTTTGGCTCCACCCGTTTCTATCTGTGGTTGCTTTTGCCGCTCTTATTGATTCCCTTGGCCATTGTTTTTAGAAAAAAACGCGAAGCCATCGCCGGAGATGTCGTCGGTAACCGGATACGAAGGGCCAATAAGCTCGCCCGAAAATACCTTTCGAAAGCACGCAAGGAACTGGGCAACAAAGAGCCTTTTTACATCGCCCTTGAAAAAGGCCTCCACAACTATCTCAAGGCCAAGTTAAAAATTGAGACCTCGGAATTCAGCAAGGACAAGATTGCATCCGTATTGGACGAGAAACAAGTGGATGCCTCAACTAAAGAAGGATTCATCGCCCTGCTAAAAAATTGTGAAATGGCACGCTACAGTCCCTTTTCCGAAGTGCAGATGCAACAGGATTACGATAAGGCCAGCGAAGTGATCTCGCAGCTGGACAAGCAGCTTTGATGAGTGATGAGTAACGAAGTGGAAAGTAAAAAGAGTCAACCGATGAATGTCAAGCTTTACAGGTTGGATAAAGAACCTGGAAATCTAAATAAAGTTAAAAAATCCAATTGAAAAAAATAGTTTACATACTAATTCTCCTGCTAACTTACTCGGTGTCCGCCCAGAATAAGGCCCTGTTCGATGGGGCGACCAAGGCGTATAACGCCGGGGAATACCAAAAGGCGGTGGACAATTACCTCGAAATCTTGGGTAACGGACAACATTCCGCCGAACTGTACTACAATCTTGGCAATGCCTATTATAAGTTGAATCAGATAGCGCCGAGTATCTATTACTACGAAAAGGCCCTGCTGTTACAGCCCAACGATCCCGAAATCAGGAACAACCTTGCCTATGCGCAGAACATGACCCTAGACGCCATAGACCAAATGCCAAAAACGGGTCTATCCAAAATTTACGACAACCTGATCGGTGTTCTTTCCTTCGATCAATGGAGTTATATAGCGGTGGCCTTCATGCTGCTTTTTGTGCTGCTCTATATTGCCTTCTATTATTTTCGCGATTCGTCGCGGAAACGCTTGGCCTTCGTCGTCAGCATGGTTTGCCTTTTTTTGGCTATCATGGCGGTGGCCTTTGCCTATTGGGAATACAATACCTTCAAGGCCGACCGGCCCGCCATCGTTTTCGCGCGGGAAGCTAGCGTAAAATCCGAGCCTAACAAAACAAGCCAAGAGGCCTTTGCACTTCACGAGGGCACCAAAGTGAACGTGCTCGACCAGTTGAACGATTGGAAAAAAATCCGTATCCCGGACGGCACCACCGGATGGATTCCATCAGAGGATATTAAAGTGTTAAAGGATTTTTAAGATATCGGAATTGCAGATTAGTGGCGATTGCTTTATTTTTACACAAATTATCGGTCTTTATGTCCAAGTCACGTATGCTTTTTATCTTATTGGGCCTTTGGCTTTTTGCTATTGCGGCCCCGAGCGTGATTACTTTGATCGATGTTGACAAACCGGTCGTGGTCAGCAACCTGAACGAAGAGGAGCAGCACGAACAGGGCAAAAAGAGTGTGGATGAATTGAAAATCGTCCATACCGGCCCGTCCGATTTTTCCTTGCTGTCTCAATGGCAAGATTTTATTTCGCACAATCCTTATCTTTTACGGAACTCCGACCACCGAGCCGAGATTATCCTTCCGCCTCCGGAAGATGCCGTTTAACGACATGGCACTGTATTTATCGACGTTCACGGTCGAAAACATCCCAATTTTGTTTTTGATACTTCGACGGTAACGTCCCGAAGTGCTTCACTTTCTCTTTCAACTTCGCTATTTTTAACAATTCATAGTCTTATCGGGGATACCTTTCCGATATAGACTTCATATTAATCCTATTCATTTAAACCACTAGTATATGAACCTCGACAATGTATTTAAGAACAACAAAAACTGGATAAAGGACAAACTCAGTACCGATGCCGACTTTTTCGATTCCCTGGGCAAGGGTCAAAACCCCGAACTGCTTTATATCGGCTGCTCCGACAGTAGAGTGACCGCCGAGGAGTTGATGGGCTTGGGGCCCGGCGAGGTATTCGTACACCGAAATATTGCCAATATGGTCATTAGTATCGACCTGAACGTTATGTCGGTAGTGAACTATGCGGTGAATCATTTAAAGGTCAACCATGTTGTGGTCTGTGGGCATTACGCCTGCGGAGGGGTAAAGGCGGCGATGCAATCTGCCGATTTGGGCATCCTTAACCCCTGGCTGCGAAACATTCGCGATGTGTACCGCATACATAGAAACGAACTAAACGCGATTGAGGATGAAGCTCAAAAATACGATCGTCTCGTAGAACTAAATGTACAAGAGCAGTGCGTCAACCTCATCAAGACCGCCGCCGTACAAAAAGCCTATCGGGATCGTGGCTTAAAAGTTTACGGTTGGGTCTTTGATGTACATACGGGTAAATTGATTGACCTGAAGATCGATTTTGAGGGCATTCTCGAGAATATCATGGAGATATATCATTTGGATTAATCTAGACAATCATTTAAAAGCGATCCAATTATGACAAACCTGTTTGAACATCTAAAGGGCGACCTTTTCGGCGGGATTACCGCCGGCATCGTGGCCTTGCCTTTAGCTCTTGCGTTCGGCGTAAGTTCCGGAATGGGACCTAGTGCCGGGCTTTACGGCGCCATATTTATCAGTTTTTTTGCCGCCTTGTTCGGGGGTACCAACACCCAGATTTCCGGGCCTACCGCACCTATGACCGCTGTGAGTATGGTGGTTATCGCCAGTATTGTTGCCGCCAACGACGGAAGTCTCGAAAAAGCGCTGCCCGCCATTCTTATCGTTTTCCTGTTAGCGGGACTTATGCAGATCGGCTTGGGCATCATCGGCCTCGGCAAATATATCCGATATATTCCCTATCCCGTGGTTTCCGGGTTTATGACCGCTATCGGGGTCATCATCCTGGTCACACAGATTTTGCCTGCTTTGGGCTATTATCCTAAAGAAGACAACGAATATGTAGAGCAGTACAGACCCATGGCCGAAGAAATCATTCTCGATAATATACTGAAGGAAGAGGCAGGGGAAGGAATTTTGGTACTCGAAGATTTCGAGGAAACCATCAAAAGGGCCGAGGGTATTAGCGAAGAGGATATGCTTAAGGAAGCCGGTACCCTGGCCAAAAAAGAAGCTTCGGGCGTAATAGGTTCCCTCAAAGTACTTCCCAGAGCCTTGCAAAATCATCAATTGGCTCGAACTGATCTTGGCACTGTCCACTATTGTAATCATTTACGGTTTTAAACGGATTACCACGACCATACCGAGCGCCCTCGTCGCCTTGGTGGTGGTTTCTGGCATCGCCTATGGTTTTGGACTCGACTACCGCCCTATCGAACAGATCCCTACCGGATTTCCCACCCCCAATCTGGGTATATTTCTCAACTTCGAACTAGGCCAGGTAACCCCCTACGTGTTTACGGCTTTGACCCTCGCCCTTTTAGGGGCTATCGATTCGCTGTTGACTTCGGTGGTGGCCGATAACATGACGAAGACCAAGCACAAACCGAACAAAGAACTGGTCGGCCAAGGTATCGGAAACAGTATCGCCGCGGTTTTCGGCGGTATTCCCGGTGCGGGTGCCACCATAAGAACCGTAGTGAACATCAATGCCGGCGGTAAGAGCAAACTGTCCGGCATGATTGCTGGCGTACTGCTATTGGTAATCTTGTTGGCGCTCGGTCCTGTCGCATCGCAGATACCGGCAGCCGTTTTGGCGGGTATTTTGGTAACGGTGGGTATCGGGGTAATGGATTATAAAGGCTTGAAAGCCATACCCAGTCTGCCCAAGGATATGAAACTGGGGCCGATAAAACTCAGTTCCGAAGTAGTGGTCATGCTGATTGTTCTCGTGCTATCCTCCGTATGGAACCTGGTCTATGCCGTAGGGGTAGGTCTGGTCATCGCAGCCTTGATGTTTATGAAAAAAATGGGTGACCTCACTGCCCAGCGCTCCGATGTGAAGACCTTGGATAAGGAACAGGGTTGGGTCGATGAGGCGGGCTTTCCGCAAAACCTAAAGGAAGAGGTATTTATCAAGCACCTGAAAGGACCCCTATTTTTTGGATCCACGAGCGATTTTCAACAACTGGCCGATCAGATTCCAAGAACAGCATCCACAGTAATCATTCGAATGGATCGGATGCAATACATGGACCAATCTGGTCTTTATACCTTAGAAGATGTGCTCATCGACCTGAAAAAATCGGAAATCAACGTGCTGTTGGTCGATGTACTCGATCAGCCGCGATATATGATGGAACGTGTCGATATTATTCCCGACCTCATTCCCGAAGAACATATATTCGATACCTTCGCCGATTGCCTGAAGTGGATAGAAACTAACGTGATGGATAGATACACCCAAGCCGAAATAAGGGCATGACCTGATTGTTTACGGATTCGCCCCGACTTTTGCCTTAGTTTAAGGCAAAGGCCGGGGCGTTTTCCTAAAAATACAGTGCGATTGTATTCTGTTGGATTTTCAAAACCGTATCTTTGCATAAATTCACAACTGAATGGGCAAACTTTTAATCGTAGGCACCGTAGCCTTTGACGAAATCGAGACTCCCTTCGGGAAAACCGACAAAATTCTAGGGGGTGCCGCTACGTTTATCGGGCTGGCCGCTTCGCAGTTCGAGGTCGATTCTGCCATTGTCTCCGTTGTTGGCGATGACCTGCCCCAAGAATATCTGGACGTGCTCGGGAATAGGAATATCGACCTCTCCGGAGTTGAAATGGTTAAGGGAGGCAAGACTTTTTATTGGAAGGGCAAGTACCACAATGACCTGAATTCACGCGATACCCTGATCACGGAACTTAATACGCTAGCGGATTTTGATCCCGTCGTTCCTGATACCTATAAGGATGCCGATGTCGTCATGCTGGGCAACCTGCACCCTAACATTCAAATGGCGGTTATCGACCAATTGGAAGAACGGCCCAAGCTGATCGTACTCGATACGATGAATTTTTGGATGGACCATTCCCTTGAGGAGCTCAAACAGGTCATCAAGCGAATCGACGTTATAACTATAAACGATGAAGAGGCCCGGCAACTGACGCAAGAATATTCATTGGTCAAGGCAGCGCAGGAAATCCAAAAAATGGGTCCCGAATACGTGGTCATCAAAAAAGGGGAGCATGGCGCCCTGCTGTTCCATGACGAGAAAGTGTTTTTCGCCCCTGCCCTACCCCTGGAGGAAGTATTCGATCCCACAGGTGCGGGCGATACTTTTGCGGGAGGATTTGCCGGATATCTGGCCGCGACGGACAATATTTCATTTGAGAACCTGAAAAGCGCCGTTATCCACGGCTCAAATCTGGCCTCTTTCTGCGTGGAGCGTTTCGGCACCAAACGGATGCAAAATCTTAAACGGGAAGAGGTAAACCGAAGATTGCACCAGTTCAAGACCTTGACCCAGTTCGACATTGAGCTAAAATAGACTTAAACCTGCCCCCAATATTCGGGGCATTTTTGATATGAATAGGCATACACTATGAGCGACGCGATAAAACACGAATGTGGCATTTCGGTAATCCGATTGCTGAAGCCGTTGGAATACTATAAGGAAAAATATGGTACAGCCTTCTATGGGGTCAACAAAATGTACCTGATGATGGAAAAACAGCACAACCGAGGGCAGGATGGAGCCGGTTTTGCGAGTATCAAACTTGACGTTAAGGCAGGCGAACGCTATATGAGCCGGGTGCGCTCCGCGGCACAGCAGCCGATCCAGGACATTTTTGATCAAATCAACGACCGGATCAATACCACATTACGGGAACATCCGGAATATGTGGACGATGTTGCCGCTCAGAAAAAGCACATTCCATATATCGGCGAGGTACTGATGGGCCACGTGCGCTACGGCACCTTCGGAAAAAACAGTATCGAGAGCGTACATCCTTTTCTACGACAAAATAATTGGATGCACCGCAACCTCATCGTAGCCGGAAACTTCAACATGACCAACGTACACGAGCTATTCGATAACCTCGTCCAATTGGGCCAACATCCCAAGGAAATGGCGGATACGGTCACCGTGATGGAAAAAATAGGACATTTTCTGGATTCCGCCGTGGCCAAGCTCTACAAACAGATAAAAAAAGAAGGTTATACCAAACAGCAGGCCTCCCCGCTGATCGCAGACAGGCTGAAAGTGCACAAAATCTTGAAAAAGGCCGCCAAAAACTGGGACGGAGGCTATGTTATGGCCGGCCTGCTGGGCCACGGCGACGCTTTTGTGCTTCGCGATCCCGCAGGCATCCGCCCTGTATATCATTACCAAGACGATGAAGTGGTCGTCATCGCCTCCGAAAGGCCTGCCATTCAGACCGTTTTCAATGTACCCTATGAAGAAGTTAGGGAACTAGATCCAGGTCATGCCATCATCATTAAAAAGAACGGCAATACCTCCTTCAAAGAAATCCTCCCGCCCGTAGAAAGAAAGGCCTGCTCGTTCGAACGCATTTATTTTTCAAGGGGCAGCGACAAGGAAATCTATCAGGAACGCAAAATGCTGGGCAAACTTCTCTTTCCCCAGATTCTGTCTTCTATAGAAAATGACATCAAAAACACGGTATTCTCGTACATTCCCAATACCGCGGAGACCTCCTTTTATGGGATGGTTAAAGAGGCGCAGAACTACCTGAACAAGAGAAAGGAAGAACAGATTCTTTCCATCGGCTCAAAAATTACGAGCGAGCAGCTGCACGAAATTCTTGAAGTACGCCCTCGTATCGAGAAAGTAGCTATAAAAGATGCTAAATTGCGCACTTTTATTACCCAAGACAGCAGCCGGGACGATTTGGTCGCACATGTTTACGATATTTCGTACGGTTCCGTCGAAAAAGGCGACAACCTGGTAATTATCGATGACAGCATCGTTCGTGGCACGACCCTGAAGAAGAGCATCCTTCGTATTCTAGACCGGCTTTCGCCCCGAAAGATAATTGTGGTATCATCGGCCCCTCAGATCCGGTATCCGGACTGCTATGGAATCGATATGGCTAAACTTGAGGATTTTATCGCCTTTAAAGCGGCTCTTGCGCTGCACCAAGAGCGGTTCACCATGAACCTTGTCGACGACATCTATGACAAATGTTTGCAACAGGTAAACAACAAGGACAAAGATGTGGTCAACTACGTGAAGGAATTCTATGCCCCGTTCACCGCCGATGAGATATCCCAAAAAATCGGTGAATTGTTGAGTCCCGATGACATCAATGCCGAAGTAGAAATCATCTACCAGACCATCGAGAGCCTACACCAGGCCTGTCCTAAGAATCTGGGGGATTGGTATTTTACCGGAAATTATCCCACCCCGGGAGGCAATCGCATAGTAAACAAGGCCTTTATAAATTTTTACGAAGGCAAGAACGAGCGAGCCTATGGGGCTTGAGCTAGGGTGGAAGGCTATTCACGAGGTTTGCCCATCGATGAACTGCTTATAAACGTGCATTTCATCGATAATCTACGCTCTATATCGGTTTTGCGACCGTTTAACGATTTCTCAAAGTAAATTTGAGCTTACCATAGCATAAGTAGGTTAAGTTCATGGTAAGATTTGGGGCAAAAAAGGTGGAGACTTCTCCACCTTTTTTATTTAACTAGCCCCTGTATATGGCTACCAAATACAGCTTATTGAATGGAGGGCCACCCCTTCGAGGGCTGCCGAAGAGGGGCATCAGCACCTTTTAACCCATTTATTCTCCCTTCATCCAATAAAATTTTCAAAGGCCCGACCTCTCCCTATCTTTGGATCACCATAGCATAAGTAGGTTAAGTTCATGGTAAGATTTGGGGAAAAGGCGGGGCTTATTGCTCCGCCTTTTTATTTAGACCATAGCCACTTTTTTAGAAAAAACCCCATAGAAAACCTAGATTTACCACAGTTGAGAACGAGGTTTTCCCCAATTCCACTGAGAAAAAACCACAATCTGACATAAAATATTTTTTTATTCGTCCCAATACACGTATTTTTGAACTGCCATAGCATAAGTAGGTTAAGTTTATGGTAAGATTTGGGACGAAAAGGGTGGAGACTTCTCCACCCTTTTCTATTTCAAGGAGAGCCCAATTTGAATTGCCAAAGGCAGTTTCAACATGGCCGGTCGAACTGACCCCGATGTCAGAAGGAGTCTTTCACTATTGGGCAACCCGATAAATTAAGCTTGTAAAGCCAAATAATAGAATTAACAAAAAGCCCGTCACTTGATCAAGTGACGGGCTTTTAGGTAGGGGGAATTTTTAAGACTACTTGCCTTCTTTATACCGCTTTGCAACCTCATCCCAATCGATGACGTTAAAAAAAGCATCGATATACTCAGGACGTTTGTTCTGATATTTCAAATAATAGGCATGCTCCCAGACATCGATTCCTAAAATAGGATGTCCACCGCAGCCGGTATCCGGCATCAGGGGACTATCTTGGTTCGGAGTAGAGCAGATTTCCAGTTTCCCGCCCTTCTGCACACATAGCCAAGCCCATCCGGACCCAAATCGAGACCCGGCGGCATCGCTGAACTTCTCTTTGAAGCCGTCGAAGGAACCGAAGGCATCCTCTATGGCATCGGCCAGCTCCCCCGAAGGTTTTCCCCCGCCGTCGGGAGACATCATTTTCCAGAAAATGGAATGGTTGTAAAATCCGCCCCCGTTATTCCGTACGGCCGTCTTCGACATATCGAGATTACCGAGGATATCCTCTATTTTCTTTCCTTCCATATCCGTGCCTTCTATGGCCGCATTTAACTTCTTGGTATAGCCTGCGTGGTGCTTATCATGATGTATTTCCATGGTACGGGCATCTATATTCGGTTCCAGTGCATCGAATGCATAGGGTAATTTCGGTAAATCAAAAGCCATTGCTATTGTGTTTTTAGATTAATACTTATTGAGTGCCGAACTCATGAGGAGTTCGACCTCGAATATACATTTTTTAACATTTAAAATTCCCCAATTATTTGTTAAGAACACCGATAGAATCCGTATTTTGCGTAAAAAAGCACTTTATCGCCGCCCCCTTCCAAATTTATAACGCCTCTGCCGGTTCGGGTAAGACCCATTCCCTGACCAAGGCCTATCTGAGAATCGTACTCTCCAGCCACGGGAGCTTCAAAAGAATTCTTGCCATCACCTTTACCAACAAGGCCGTTGCGGAGATGAAGCAGCGGATATTGACCAGTCTTTTTCGTTTTGCCCAAGTTGACGATAAAAACGATGCCCCCCCACTGTTCCGGGATTTAATGGCCGAGTTGCAGATCGATGCGCCTATCTTACGCGAACGATCAAAAGCAACGCTCAAGGAAATACTGCACAATTACGCTTTTTTCGATATCTCGACCATCGACCGGTTTACGCACCGACTGATCCGTACCTTTGCCAAAGACCTGCAACTCCCTCAAAATTTCGAGGTGGTTCTCGATACCGATTTATTGCTGGAGGAGGCGGTCGCGCGATTATTGCAGAAAGCGGGAGCCGATACGAAGTTGACCAAAACGCTGCTGGACTTCGCCCTGGAAAAAATCGACGACGACAAAAGTTGGGACATCAGCTTCGACCTGTTCCATATCGGAAAACTGCTCTTTAACGAGACCCATGCCCCACATCTCGAAAATCTACGGGATAAGGATATCGATGATTTTTGGGGATTAAAGAAAATCTTGCGCCAAGGGTCGGTGGCTTTAGAGGAAAAATTGACGAAGATTGCCTCCCGGGCATTAGACCTGATCGATCTAAACGGACTCGAGCCCTCGAATTTTACGGGTAGTTACTTCCCGAAATTCATGATAAAAATTGCGGATGGGGACTTGAACATGGACTTCAATGCCGGATGGAAACAAAATTTCGGAACCGCGACGCTATATAATAAATCGGCTCCGGAAAACGTGAAGGCAACACTGGATAGGCTACATCCCGAGTTTTTGCTGCTTTTTGACCAGCTCAAGACCGACTATTACCAACGGGCCTTTTTTAAAAACGCCTATAACAACATCGTTCCGCTGACCGTTTTAAACGCCATTCAGCAAGAGGTCAAAACCTTACAGGAAGAAAACGAGCAACTATTGATATCTGAATTTAACACCCTGATATCCAAAGAAATTAAAGATCAGCCCGCCCCATTTATCTATGAACGGCTTGGCGAAAAATACCGGCATTATTTTATCGATGAATTTCAGGATACCTCCACCCTGCAATGGCACAATCTTATACCGCTGATCGGCAATGCACTCGAAAGCGAGGATATGCAAGGCGGAAAAGGCTCCCTCTTTCTGGTAGGCGATGCCAAACAGGCCATTTATCGATGGCGTGGCGGTAGGGCAGAGCAATTCCTCAACCTGGTGAACACCGTTACCAACCCCTTCGTAACGCCCCCTACGACCGCGAACTTGCCGGTCAATTACCGAAGCCACGAAGAGATTATTCGATTCAACAACGATTTCTTTACATCTAGTAGTCCGTTTTTGAACAACGAACTTTACCGAAAGATGTTCGCCGAGGGCAATCGACAGGGCTACAATGCCAAAAAAGGGGGAATGGTACAGCTCACCTTTATCGAGAAGGACGATAACAACGAAAAAAACGACCTATATTGTGAAGAGGTGCTGAAAACCATCCGGTCCGTCACCGAAAAAAATTACGGGTACGGGTCCATTTGCATCCTGGTAAGGAGCAACAAAGATGGGGTTTTGCTGGCCGATTTCTTGACGCGGCAAGAAATTCCGACCATCTCGTCGGAAAGCCTTTTACTCAACAGTAGTGAAAAGGTCCGGTTTCTGATGCACCTGATGACCTATGCGGACAATCCCAAAAATCGGGAGACCGCCTATGGGATTTTAACCTTTTTATCCCCCGAAAAAAAAGACCGCCACGCGTTTGTCCTTCGCCATTTGAAAAGCTTGCCGCAGCTATTGAGGTCCGAATACGGTTTCGATATCACCGATCTCCAACGAATGTCCGTTTACGATGGCATGGAACAGGCCATCAAGAGCTTTGACCTAGCCCCTGGCTCGGATGCCTATCTCACCTATTTTATGGATGTGGTACTACAGGTCGAACAAAAGGAGGGCACCGGACTACAGGCGTTCTTGACTCACTGGGAAAAGAAAAAAGACAGGTTGAGCATCTCTGCCCCCTCAATCATCGACGCGGTGCGTATCATGACCATTCACAAGGCCAAGGGACTGGAATTTCCTCTCGTTATCTTCCCTTTCGCTGATGAAAACATTTATAAAAGAACGGATAAAAAACTATGGCTTCCTGTTGATGCAGCCGCCTTCAACGGCTTCGAAGAGGTACTGGTCAACGAAAAAAAGGAAGTGGAAAACTATGGCCCCACGGCCGCCGGACTGTTTTATGAGGAAGAGCATAAAATGGAACTTGATGCCTTCAACGTGCTCTATGTAGCCCTGACGCGGGCAGAAAAAGGCCTGTACGTCATTACCGAAAAAAATCTGACCGCCAATGGGGAGCACAAAACGGATCGCTATTCCGGCCTGTTCATCGAGTATCTGAAGAATAAGGGACTATGGGAAGACCATGAGAGCAACTATAGTTTTGGTTTCCTGGAAGAATATACGGGGAGGCCTTTGAACACGCCCAACGAAGCCATCGCTTATCGATACACCAATAAAAATAGACCGGAGTTTAGAATCTTGACCCGATCCGGGATGCTCTGGGACACGGAGCGGGAAGAAGCCCTATCGAAAGGAAATCTTATACATTATATATTAGGACTTGTGGAAACCGAAAAGGATATCGCGGCGGCTTTTGAAAATGTAGCCAGCAAAGGCGATATTTCAGAGGATGAGGTAAGCGACCTGAAAAACACCATCCGGCAAGTCATAGAACATCCCGTGTTGACCATGTACTATAAAGAAGGGAATACGGTCAAAAACGAAAAGGACATTATTACCGGCAGTGGGGATATCCTCAGGCCCGACCGCGTCGTCATTCAAGGAAACCGTGCCACGCTGATCGATTACAAAACGGGACGGCCGCACCCGGAATATAAAACGCAACTCTATTCCTATTCCGATGCCCTAGAGGATATGGGTTATGAGGTACACGAAAGGATTATCGTTTATATTAATGATGTCGTACGTGTCGAAAGAGTCTAAGTGTGATCCGAGGCAGTGGTGGTAGCGGTAGCCTCTGGCAGTACCAGATTGCAGTTGCATTAAGATTATCTCCTAAAATGACCCTTTTATCCGTTGGATTATACTATTTTGCATCCTATGTACGGAAAAATTAAGGAACATCTACAAGCCGAGCTAAATCAGATAAAAGAAGAAGGACTCTTTAAGAAAGAACGCATCATCACCTCTCCCCAAGACGCGGTCATCGAAATTTCTACCGGCGAAAAAGTCATCAATTTTTGTGCTAACAATTACCTGGGGCTTTCGTCGCATCCCGAAGTCATACAAGCGGCCAAGGATACGCTCGATTCCCACGGTTTCGGCATGTCTTCGGTACGTTTTATCTGTGGCACCCAAGATATCCATAAAGAACTGGAAAAAAAAATAGCCGATTTTTACGGTACTGAAGATACGATATTATATGCTGCGGCCTTCGATGCCAATGGCGGGCTGTTCGAGCCTTTACTTTCCAAGGAAGACGCCATTATCTCCGATTCGCTAAACCACGCCTCGATCATCGACGGGGTTCGCCTGTGCAAGGCCATGCGCTATCGGTATGCCAACAGCGATATGGCCGAGCTCGAAAAAAAGTTGAAACAAGCCGATGCCGATTCTGCCCGGTTCAAGATCATCGTGACGGACGGCGTTTTTTCTATGGATGGTCTGGTTGCGCCTTTGGACGGTATTTGCGAGTTGGCCGAGAAATACGATGCCCTCGTCATGATAGACGATTGCCATGCTACTGGATTTATCGGCCATACCGGAAGGGGTACCTTGGAAAAGAAAGGTGTTATGGACCGTATTGATATTATTACGGGAACCCTCGGGAAAGCCCTCGGGGGAGCCATGGGCGGTTATACCACGGGCAAAAAGGAAATTATCGAAATATTGCGCCAAAAGTCACGGCCCTATTTGTTCTCCAACTCACTGGCCCCGGCCATCGTCGGCGCATCGATCAAAGTATTCGAACTGTTGCAAAAGGATACTTCGCTGCGGGATAAATTGCATAAAAACACAGAATATTTTAAAAAAGGAATGAAAGAGGCCGGTTTTGATATAATCGATGGCGAATCGGCCATAGTGCCTGTCATGCTGTATGATGCCAAACTGGCCCAAGAAATGGCCGGCCGATTGTTGGAGAAAGGGATTTACGTTATCGGCTTCTTCTATCCCGTCGTGCCCAAGGGCAAGGCCAGAATCCGGGTGCAGGTGTCCGCAGCCCATAAACTCGAGCATTTAGACCAAGCTATTTCAGCTTTTACCGAAGTTGGCAAGTCCTTAAAAATCGTTTAAATGCAGGAATTTTTCCGTGTATTGCGTTAAAAAAAATTAAAGATTGATTTTGTTAATAATGTTTAACAACTTACATTTGCAGCTAATAAACACTTAAACTTAAAAATTTGAACATGAAACATCTTAGCAAATTATTGGTTGCCGCCCTGCTTTTTGTAGGCGTTGGTAGCATGCAAGCGCAAGACGAGAATAACCCTTGGCAGGTTAGTTTCGGGGTAAATGCCATTGACGTATATCCAACCAGTACGGACGCTCTACCCGAGCCCATTACCAGTTCTTTTGGCAATGAGCTTTTTAACGCAAGCGATCACTGGAACATTCTTCCTTCCATCTCCTATATTGGGGTTTCGAAATCGATTGGCAACAATCTTTCCGTCGGAGTAAGAGGTTCTTTGAACAAAATCGATAAATTGGGGGATGTGAGCGTTGACGATCTATCGCACTATGCTTTGGATGGTACCATAAAATTTGCCTTTGCACCCGAATTCATATTGGATCCCTTCCTAGAAATCGGTGGTGGTTATACCTGGATAGATGAAATCGGTGCCGGAACCGCCAATGGTGGTGTAGGTATCAACTTCTGGTTTACCGAAAATATCGGTCTAACCGTACAGACTTCCTACAAGCATGTTTTTGAAGATTACGCTACGCCCAGCAATCCTGCTGCTGCGACTCACTGGCAACACATGGCCGGTATTGCCGTTAAATTCGGCGGCACCGATACAGATGGTGACGGCATCTACGATAAAGACGATGCTTGTCCCGAGGTTGCAGGTCTAGAGGCTTTCAACGGTTGTCCTGATTCCGACGGTGATGGTATTGAGGATAGCAAGGACGAATGCCCTAACGAAGCCGGATCAAAAGAAATGAACGGTTGTCCTGATTCTGACGGTGATGGAGTTGCCGATAAAGATGATAAATGTCCTAACGAAGCCGGTTTGGCTAACCTTAACGGTTGTCCTGATGCCGATGGCGATGGTGTTGCCGACGGAGACGATGAGTGTCCTAATGAAGCTGGTCCTGCCGAGAACAACGGATGCCCTTGGCCCGATGCAGATGGCGACGGTGTGTTGGACAAAGACGATAAATGTCCCGATACCGCTGGTACCGTAGCTAACGACGGATGCCCAGAGGTAACAGAGGAAGTTCAGAAGCAATTGAACGAATATGCCAGAACCATTAACTTCGATACCGGTAAATCTTCGATCAAAGCTGAGTCTACTTCCGTAATGGTGGATATCATCCAGATCTTGAACGAGTATCCTAATTCCAAGTTTACCGTAGAAGGTCATACCGATAGTGTAGGTAGTGAAAAACTAAACAAGAGCCTGTCCGAATCAAGAGCACTTTCAGTGAAAGACTTCTTGGTTGACAAAGGCATCGAGGAATTTAGGTTGTCTGCCATCGGATACGGTGAAGACAAGCCTATAGCTACCAACAACACCAGAGCTGGTAGAGCTGAGAACAGAAGGGTTGAAATCAACTTGGTAAAAGAGTAATTTCTAACCTTAATAAAAGTGGAAAGCCCTGACGTAATCGTCAGGGCTTTTTTTATTTTTGGCCATGCAAAGTTTTCTAGAGGAAGTCGTTCAAGAAATCAAAACCAAATACGGCTCATTTGAGAATCTGATTTTTGTTCTACCCAGTAAGAGGGCGGGCAGCTTTTTAAGAAAGGATTTGGCCCAGTCGGCACAAAAAACTTTTTTCTCACCTGAAATCTATAGCATAGAGCGCTTTATAGAAAAAATATCGGGCCTCGCCTATGCGACCAACACCCAACAACTATTTATCCTCTACCAGACCTATCTGAAACAACAGCCCGTACCAAAAGATAATTTCCATACTTTTTCAAAATGGGGACAGACCCTATTACAAGATTTCAATGAAATCGACAGGTATCTGATAGACGCAGAAAAACTATTCGAGAACCTCTCTGCCATTCAAGAGGTGGAGCATTGGTCCCTACAACCGGATAAGACCCAAATGATGCAGGATTATCTGCAGTTTTGGAATAATTTAGAATTGCTTTACCACGATTTCAACCAAGCTTTGTTACAACAGGGCCTTGGCCACCAAGGGCTGGTGTACCGTACCGCCAGTGAGAAATTGGAGACATATCTCAAAATAAATACGGGTAAAACTTTTATTTTTTTGGGATTCAATGCCCTTAACACGGCCGAAAGTCAGCTCGTTCAGCATATCTTGGCTACATCTTCCTCGGAAATATATTGGGACATCGACTCCTATTTTCTGAAAGATCCCGTTCATGACGCCGGACTGTTTATCCGTCAACATTTGAATAATTGGCCTTATTTTAAGGAAAATAAATTACAAGGCGGAAGCACGCATTACCTCTCAAAAAAGGATATTAAAATTGTCGGAGTACCGAAAAATGTTTCCCAGGCCCAGTATACCGCCCACTTATTAGAGGAAATTTATACCGCAAGTCCTGATCAATTAAAGAATACTGCAGTAGTTCTTGGAGACGAGACCCTACTGAACCCCCTATTGAATTCCGTTCCCAAACCTATAGACAAGGTGAACATTACGATGGGATATCCCTTGGAGAAATCTCCATTGGCCTATTTTTTCGACCAATTTATAATCCTGTACATACAGCAAAACGGACAAGGATGGTTCTACCAGAATCTTTTGGTCTTTTTAGCACAACCTAGCACCCATATCCTATTGACCAGCGGAAAGAAAGATTCGGTAACCGCAATCGTAGAAACGATCAAAACCAGGAATTGGGCCTATGTCGATGCTCAAAAATTGAAGGGAATTACGGGTACGGACGACGAAATGGTCTCCCTTTTGTTCACGGAAGACACTCCAAGACCCAAAGAGTTCATAGATATCTTACTAAAAATCATTGCGGAACTGAAAATACGGCTAGAGGAATCCAATGATAGTATGGGACTGGAATACCTCTACCACTTTTACGGCCTGTTCAACCAACTTCACAAATTATTGGGGGAATACGATTTTATTACCGATCTGAAATCGCTTCGCAGCCTCTATCGCCAACTTTTGGCATCGGAAACCTTGGATTTTCAGGGAGAACCCCTGGAAGGTCTTCAGATAATGGGGATGCTCGAAAGCCGCAATTTAGATTTCGAGACAGTTATAATCACCTCGGTCAACGAGGGCATTCTCCCTTCCGGCAAATCGAACAACTCGTTTATCCCCTTCGACCTCAAAATCCATTTCGGGCTGCCTACCTATAAAGAAAAGGATGCGGTCTATACCTATCACTTTTATCGTTTATTGCAGCGGGCGCAACAAATCTACATCGTATATAACACCGAACCCGATGACGCCCTAGGGGGAGGTGAACGAAGTAGATTGATCGAACAATTGCTGGCGGATGAACAGAAACGGGCGGACATCGTCGCGACCTTTGCGTCACCGACTGTCACCGCCACCCCTAATACCTTGGAAACTATCGAAAAGGATGCGGGGCTGCTCGAACTGGTGAAGTCCCACGCCGCCAACGGTTTTTCGCCGACCTCCCTGAGCAATTATATCCGTAATCCGGTAGATTTCTATAAGCGTAACTTGCTGGGCATCGATGACGTGCTAGAAGTCGAGGAGACCGTAGCGGCCCATACCTTCGGCACCATCGTTCACGATACACTTGAAGACCTATATACGCCATTCGTAGGGGAATATCTTACCGACCCCAAACTCAGGATTGCCACCACCAGGATAAAAGAACTGGTCAGGCACCACTTTTCCCTAAACTATATGGAAGGGGACGTTTCAAGAGGGAAAAATCTCATCGCGTTCCACGTCGTAGTGCGCTATATTGAACGTTTTTTAGCCTTGGAAATCGAAGAAATCAAAAATCACCGAATCAAGATCCTGAGCCTTGAAAAAAAAATAAAAGTAGCGGTAGAACTTCCAGAAGTGGATTATCCCGTTAATCTCAAAGGAAAATTAGATCGTATCGATGAGGTCGATGGCGTTTTACGCATTATCGACTACAAGACGGGAAGGGTTGACACAAAAAACGTGGAAATCGTGGACTGGGATAATCTTACAAGGAATTACGATAACAGTAAAGCCTTCCAATTGCTCTGTTACGCCCTGATGTACCATTCCGAAAATCCATTAGCAGAAATGGAAGCCGGCCTATTTTCATTTAAGAACCAAAGCGCCGGAATCATGCTGTTCGCAACAAAACCAACAAAAGGAAGCCGTACCAAGGACTACGGTATTACGAAAGAAACGCTTGCCCATTTCAGTGCCGAATTGAAGAAGCTAATTTTAGAAATTTTGGATAAGCAAATCCCTTTCATCGAAAAGGAAGTCTAATAAACCAACCCCTTCAGTTGTCAATCCCTTCAATCGGCAGCTTTGACCTCTCAACTTCCACCTACTTTGCCGTTTCTCCTACTTCTTGTCAGGTCGGCTTGGCCGTACCTCGATTTTGCTTGGCAAAGTCCTAGGATGCATTTTTAAAAGATCAAGTACCAATTCGCCGATATCTTCGGGATGGATTTTCCAATCGTCGGAGCTATCGGGATCGTTGCCCGCAAAATGCGTTTTCACGGAACCGGGCATGATGGTGGTTACCTTGATATCATATTCCCGCAGATCGAGCATGGCCGCTTGGGTAAAACCGACTACCCCGAATTTAGTGGCATTGTAGCCTGCACCTCCGGCAAAGAAATTACAGCCCGCCAAACTGGCCAAAGTCATGTAATAGCCTTTAGTCTTTTTTAAGGCTCCGACCGAAGCTTGCAGCGTATGAAAAACGCCGGTCAGGTTGGTGTCGATCATTGCGTGCCAATCTTTATCGGACATTTCATCGACTGGCGCAAAATTGCCGACGCCCGCATTGGCCAAGACCAAATCCAATTGTCCCCACTTATCCAAGATTTGCTGAACGGCTTTTTTCTCGTCATCATGTTCGGTAACATCTGATTCCAGCGCCAGCACTTGGCTATCATCACCCAGTTGTTCGGCCGCCTTTTCGACCGATTTTAGGGTTCGCCCACTAATGGCGACCTTCATTCCCGCTTCGAGTAGCTTTTTTGCTACACCGTATCCTATTCCCTTTGAGCCACCGGTTATGTAAGCTACTTTATCCTTTATATCTTTCATCTCTTTTTCGTTTTTTATATTCCTGACCAATATACGCTTTGACTGCTCCATTTTTTATTGGTATCGAAAATTGTATTGGCTCATTTCATATCTTTAGTCGTTTTTCTTGTTTAAACGGGAATAGAAACCTAATTTTAAATTTCGACCTATATTCCTATCAATTTGACAATTTAGTAAGATAAATGAAGCACAAACGCCATTTTATAGATGAGGATTTTCTATTGGAAAATAAATATGCCAAGTCCCTCTATCACGACTTTGCCGCCGAAATGCCAATCATCGATTACCACAACCATCTGCCTCCAAAAGCATTAGCGGATGACCATATTTTTAAAAATATTACCCAGCCCTGGATCTACGGCGATCATTACAAATGGCGGGCCATGAGAACCTTGGGTATAGACGAAAAATTCATAACGGGCAACGCATCCGATAAGGAAAAATTTGAAAAATGGGCGTTTACCGTTCCGTACACCATGCGAAATCCCTTGTACCATTGGACACATTTGGAGCTGTCTAGGTACTTTGACTGTAACGAACTACTCACCGAAAAGAATGCCGCCTCGATCTACAAGTCCACATCGGACAAGCTCAACTCTCCCGAATATAGTTGCCGTAACCTGATTTCAAAAATGAACGTACAGGTTTTGTGTACCACGGAAGATCCGACCGATACCCTTGAACACCACCAAAAATTGGCTAAAAGTGATTTTAATGTAAAGGTCAGTACCGCTTTTAGGCCCGACAAGTCCATTCTTATTGAGAAATGACGGCTACAATGATTATTTGGATATACTGAGCGAGGTTTCAGATATATCGATCGACACCTACGACCAATTATGCGATGCCCTTCAACAGCGGATTTCCTTTTTTCACGAGAACGGATGCAGGCTATGCGACCATGGCCTGACCCACCTATATGCGGAGGATTTTACAGAAACGGAAGTGAAATCGATTTTTAAAAAACGTAGGCAAGGGCAAACGATATCCAAAAGTGAGGCGAAGCAGTTTCAAAGTGCCTTGCTTCTCTTTCTCTCGGAAACCTATCATAATTTCGGATGGGTGCAGCAGTTCCATCTAGGTGCCTTGCGTAACAATAACGGCCGTATGCTCGAAAAATTGGGTCCGGATACCGGATGGGATTCCATCGGCGATTATCAACAGGCCGAAAGCCTTTCCAAATTTTTGGATACCCTGGACGGGAAAGACAAACTGACCAAGACTATTTTGTATAATGTAAACCCTACCTTCAATGCCGTTATGGCCACCATGATCGGTAATTTCAACGACGGTAGCGTGCGGGGCAAAGTACAATGGGGCTCCAGCTGGTGGTTTCTGGATCAGAAGGACGGTATGGAAGATCAAATGAACACGCTTTCGAACATGGGAATGCTCAGTTGCTTTATCGGGATGTTGACCGATTCCAGAAGTTTTCTTTCCTTTCCCAGGCATGAATATTTCCGCCGTATCCTTTGTAACCTTTTTGGCAAGGATATCGAGAACGGGGAACTGCCCAATGATCAGGAATGGATCGGTCAACTGGTGAAGGATATCTGTTATAACAACGCTAAGACCTATTTTGATTTTTAATGGGACGCTATCTAAAACATATTCTTTTTCTTGTGATAATTATGGGATTGAATTCCTGTAACGAAATGGGCGGAACGCGTATCATTCGGTTGGGCCACGGCCTAGATACCAGCCATCCGGTACATAAGGCCATGGTGAAAATGGGCGAGGACCTTGAAAAACTGTCCGGTGGCAAGATGGTCCTAAAAATCTATCCCAACCAACAATTAGGTACCGAAAGGCAGTGTCTTGAACTCTTGCAGATCGGAAGTTTGGATATGACGAAGGTTTCCGTGGGAACCTTGGAAAACTTTGCGCCCAAAATGAAGGTTTTGGGACTTCCGTTTTTATTTCGTGACCGACAGCACTCCTTCGATGTCCTTGACGGTCCGATAGGGCAGGAATTGTTGAACAACGGCACCAAATATTGGCTAAAGGGTCTGGGGTATTACGATGCGGGAAGCCGCAGTTTCTATACCAAGGACCGGCCCATACATGAACCCGAGGATCTTGAGGGACTTAAAATAAGGGTCATGGAAAGCGTTACCGCCGTGAACATGGTCAAAGAACTCGGCGGATCTCCGACTCCCATTTCCTGGGGCGAACTCTACACGGCATTGCAACAGGGCGTGGTGGACGGGGCGGAAAACAACCCGCCCAGCTTCTACCTATCGCGCCATTACGAAGTCTGCAAGTATTATACCTTGGACGAGCACACCGTACTACCCGATGTGCTCTTGGCCGGCACCCACCTATGGGACCGCCTTTCCGAAGAAGAAAGGGGATGGTTAAAACAAGCGGTGGACGGGTCGATCGGGTACGAGCGAAAGCTTTGGGCAGAATCGGAAGCTGAGGCTCTTAAAGCCGTACAGGAGGCCGGTGTCGAAATAATTCGACCCAATAAAGAGCTATTCTCCGAAGAGGTAAATGAAATTTACGATAAATACAAAGACGATAAAGAAATGTATCGATTGATACAGGATATACGGGCAACCCAATAACCAAACTCCTTCCTCAATGCAACTTCGAAAAACCATTGATAAAATACTGGCCAATGCCTTGGTCGTAATTATGGCCGTCATGGTGCTGAACGTGCTGTGGCAGGTGTTCAGCCGGTTTCTTCTCGGCTCTCCCAGTTCCTTTACCGACGAACTGGCACGATACCTGCTTATCTGGATCGGCATCTTGGGCGCGGCCTATGTTTCGGGCCAAAACCTACATGTGGCCATTGACGTGTTGCCAAAGCGGTTCAGCCAAAGGACCCAATATCGATTGCGGCTTATCGTTGACTGGCTCATAATTTTGTTCAGTCTGGGCGCTTTGGTCATCGGTGGCTCCAGACTCGTTTACATTGTATATGTGCTCGACCAACATTCTCCGGCACTGCAAGTGCCATTGGCGCTGGTATATCTCGTCTTGCCGATTAGTGGTGTTTTGATCATCTATTACAAATTTTACGATTTTCTTAAAAGATAGACCCTATGGAATATGTACCCGTATTGGTGCTGGTCATCAGTTTTATTGTTTTATTGGCCATCGGAACGCCAGTAGCTTGGAGCATCGCCATCTCCTCGGTACTGACTATGCTGGTAAGCATTCCCGTTCTGCCCGCTTTTACTACGGTATCACAACGTATAGGCACCGGGCTCGACAGTTTTGCCCTGCTCGCCATACCTCTCTTTATTCTTTCCGGTGAACTTATGAACAAGGGCGGTATCGCCCATCGTTTGATCGCTTTTGCCAAGACCTTGGTAGGTGCCTTACCGGGCGGTCTAGCCTTGATCAACATCATTTCGGCCATGCTGATGGGCGCCATAGCAGGCTCGGCCATGGCTGCGGCCTCGGCCATGGGAAGTATTATCGGCCCGGAAATGGAAAAGGAGGGCTACTCCAGGGAATTCGGGGCGGCTGTGAACATTACTGCAGCCACTACCGGCCTGGTGATTCCGCCGAGTAACGTGCTGATCGTTTATTCCTTGGCCAGTGGCGGCGCTTCTATAGCCGCATTGTTTTTAGCGGGTTATATCCCAGGAATACTTACCGGGCTATTCCTTATGGTGGTCGCCTCCTTATGGGCCCGAAAAAAAGGATTTAAGCTTGGAAAACGGAGTTCGGTACGGGAAATTTTTCGGACTTTTATCGAAGCCTTGCCCAGTCTATTCATGCTGGTGGTGGTCATAGGCGGCATCGTAACGGGAATATTTACGGCAACGGAAGCATCGGCAATCGCGGTGCTGTACAGTCTCTTGCTAGGATTTTTCTATAAGGAAATTACTTTCCCGAAACTTCCAAAAATTTTACTGGATTCAAGTGCTACCACCGCCATTGTGATGTTGCTGATCGGCACCTCCATAAGCATGTCATGGGCCCTTTCCTATGAAAATATTCCGCAGGATATCAGTTCGGGACTGTTGGGAATTAGCGATAATAAGATTGTCATTCTACTTATCATCAATCTGTTATTGCTGTTTGTAGGTATTTTTATGGATATGACCCCGGCCGTTCTCATTTTTACGCCGATATTCCTACCCGTGGTAACCAAATTAGGCATTGATCCGGTACATTTCGGAATCATTATGGTACTCAACCTCTGCATCGGTCTCTGTACTCCACCCGTGGGATCGGTGCTGTTCGTGGGAGTCGGAATAGCCAAAACTACGATTGAAAAGGTCGTGAAGCCCCTGCTGCCCCTTTTCGTGGCCATGATCATTGCGTTGATGTTGGTCACCTATATTCCGGCGTTGAGCCTTTGGTTGCCGAGCCTGTTCGATCTGTGAAGGCTTTAATATTCTTCACTGCCATCTGGGGAGATGAAGGGAGACATTATTATTTCTCAATATCCCGGGTTCTGCTCCAAAAATCCATCCGTACCTGAAGCCGCATCGACGGCACTTTGGGGAATGGGAAACAACCTTTTGTTGACATCGGAATCGGTCTTTTCCGTCCAAGAATCCTCGTAGGTTCCAAAACGTATCTGGTCGCCCCTTCTAAAGCCTTCCCAATAGAGCTCAAAGCCACGTTCGCGATAAAGAATATCCAAATCGACAGAATCGAAGGCTTCCGGCGTCTGGCCGGGGCGGGCATTCCTTGAAGTCCTAACGGTGTTAACATCCACCAACGCCCCAGCGGCATCTCCGTTCCTTAGTTTGGCCTCGGCCCGCATCAAATAGATTTCGGCCAAGCGCATCAGTACCAGATCGACACTACTGAAATTGTTACCATTGTCGGAAGTATGACTAAATTGGTACTTTGAACATCGATAGCCCGTATTGTGCCAGGAACCTTCATTGGTAAAGTTGACTTCCAAAGTATGGTTAACGTACCCCACCTCCCTATCGGGGCCATTTCCCTTTATTTGCTTCACGGGATAGATCCTGACCCCGCTGTTGCAGGTAATGAACTCGCCATTATCGTTTTTTCTCGGACCCCATTGTATTCCTCGTAAAATGCCCCGATCCATCTCGAATTCTTCCGGCATGACACAATAATAACTATCTTCTGTCTCGGTGGCGACCAGTGGCTGGCGGTTCGCCAGATCTTGAAGCTGTTCCTGGGGTACTAACGTATTTCTTTTATAGAATCGGGCATCGGCCTCCGCCGGATCTACATTGCCGTAGGCATCGACCCAGGTTTGGTAAAAATCAGGGGTTATTGCAGGCCCATCGGTTCCATCGGCACTAGGATATTCCGGTCTTGGAAACATGGAACCTGCAATCGACCAATACGCCCAACGGCTGTGCTCCAGTTCCAGCACTCCGCGCTGATCTAAGGCAAATATGAGTTCCGTGTTGCTATGGTTAGCGTCATTGAACAAGTCGAAATATTCGGGGGAGAGTGCAAAACCTCCCGAATTGATAATGTTATCGGTGTATTCGATGACCTTGTCCATGTCTTCCTGGGTAAAGTTGGGGGTACCATAAGGATCTCGATAGACAGCCGCATTCAAGTGCAATCGGGCGAGGAGGCCCCAAACTGCGGATTGGGTCATTCGACCTGGCCCCTTATCGGTGTTGATCAGGTCAACAACGGACAAGAGTTCACTTTCAATATAATCTATAGCATCTTGGGTCTTCAATACGGTCGAGAGCTCTTGTTCCGAAGTTTCCTTTTGAAGAACAATGCCCCAACTGTCCAGAAGCAACATGTTCAAATAAGCACGAAGGGCTTTCATCTCGTATAGGGCCCCTGCGGCCTCTGTATCACCGTTCTCTGCCAAAGGGGTCAAGGTTTCGATGGCGGCCAAGGTTCTCGAGATATTGGTGGTAAGTTCGTTCCATCCACTGGCTACCAAATCGTTCGTTGCAGTAAAGTTATGGGAATGTGCCGCCAAATATTTACCCCCATCGAACCAATCGGTTCCGCCCCGGTAGGGCAAGATGGCCTCGTCGGAAGGGATAAGCTGCAACCCGTAGTAATTTGTATGTCGCCAAGTCCAGGAAACATAACCGTAAGCCGGCACTATGGCCCCGCTGACGACTTCGGCCTGGGATCCTGTCAGGGATTCATCGATTAGTTCCTCGTCCAAATCGGTACAGTTCCAGTTTAAGAAGGAACATAGGAACAATGTGGAAATTATAAGTTTATTTTTCATCATCGATTTTTTAAAATGTTACATTCAGGCCTACTAAGAGGGTTCGGGGAGATGGATAGGTAAAACGGTCGATGCCGAAGGTTTGTATACCATCTATTTCGCTACCTGTGTTTACCTCCGGATCAAAACCGGAATAATCCGTAATTACAAAGAGATTTTGCCCGGTTAGTGTAAAACGCACTTGGTTGAGAAGATCGCCCAGGCCCAATTTTTGAATGTTCAGGTTATATCCAAAGGTGGCATTGTTCAGCCTCAGGTAGCCCCCATCTTCCAAATAGCGTGTGGAAACTTCATTCGAATTGCTAATATCCTCGTTGGGGAACTGTATCGCAAAATCGGTAGTGTTCAAACTTTGGTTGAGCTGACTCTTGCTAAAAAGGGACATAGCCGTGTGATTGTAAATTTTGTTTCCTGAAACCCCGTTAAAATTCAGAGCCAAATCAAAATCTTTATAGGTAAAGTTGAGGTTGAACGCATAAAGTAGGTCCGGAGATGCGGTGCCGACAGGAATTCGGTCGTTGTCCAAAGACTCCCCATCGCCGTTAACATCCCGAAATTGGTTCAACCCGTCGGGTCCTATTCCCACAAACTCCTTCATAAAGAACGTACCAATAGGTTCATCGTTGATATAGCCATTGATTGTGGCACCGGTCTGTCCAGCACCTTGGGCTTGTCCGGTGGTTAATATCTGGAAAGGAGAGTTGACCACTTTATTGTCTATAAAGGAAATATTGCCACCAACATTTAACGAGAAGTCCTGGCCAATCTGGGTGTTATAATCCAGGGCCACTTCAAAACCGGAATTTTGGATTTCCAAACCGGGAATGTTCGTCCAAATCTTTTCTGTGGGCTGTATGGGGTCGATTCTATTGGAAAACATGACCACCTCGCTGGTAACTTTTCGAAAGTAATCCAATGTTCCTGTTATTGCATTGTTCAGTAGCCCAAAATCAAGACCGATATCGGTCTGGGTGGCTACTTCCCACTGAAGATCGGGATTTGCGGTACGCACAGGCACGGTTCCGAAGGGATAGCCGGCGGAAGTGGTGGCGTTCGGGTCTAAGGGATACGTGTCGTTGTCGGCCTTGCTATCCACATAACTGGCTAGGGTCACCTTGTTATCAATACCCTCTTGATTCCCTGTTTGCCCCCAACTGGCCCGTAGCTTTAGGTTGTTAAACACCGTGTTTTCGGCCATGAAATTTTCCTTGCTGATATTCCATCCCAAGGCAACGGACGGAAAATATCCGTATTCGTTGTTGGCCCCAAATTTAGAGGAGCCGTCGGCCCGCATAGTAGCCGTTAAGAGATACTTGTCCATATACCCATAGTTCAGCCTGCCGAAGAAGGATTGCAGTTCATTTTTTTCCGCCCTCGATGTCAAACGCGTAGGATTTTCCGGGCTACTGATCTGGTCTTGAAACCGGGGCTCGATATCGTTGTTCGCAAAGCCCTCCAATTCAAATCTTTTCTGCTGTACATATATTTCTTGGTACGAGTGGCCTATTAAAAAGGTGATGTTATGATCGGTAATGCTATAATCGTAGGTCAAGGTATTTTCAATCAAGGTGTTCCTGTTCCGCGTGAAGGTAGTTGTTAATGATCCCTTGTCGAGACCTTCCAACAAAGCATAGGGGTTTTGCTGCACATCACGGTCTGTGGAAGTATAATCTACCCCAAGGTTCAGTTTATAGGTCAAGCCTTCCACAATTTCCAATGAAGGTGAAATATTAGCCAAGATACGGTTGGAGTTGGCAAAATCCTTATAGATCTGGTTCCGGACTACTGGGTTCAACCGGTCATCGAACAAGGTAGGCTGGCCGTCCGTAAAGGCAGGGATTGTAGGGTTCAACTGTAACATATCAGACACGGTTGCGTTGATATCGGGCCTATCGTTTTCGGTTCTCGAGGCGGTTAAGTTAAAATCTACATTAAATCGGCCGTCCAATGCCTTTTGCGTCAGGTTTACCCGACCGGAATATCGGGTCAACGAACTGTTTTCTAAAACGCCTTCTTGATCATCCACTCCGGTTGACACGTAATACGAAAATTTGTCCTGGGCACCTCCGCTCATCGAAAAGTTGACATTTTTTGAAATGCCTGTTCGCGTTAGGGCATCTTGCCAATCGGTATTTCCGCCCCCATCGAATAGATTACCCCCAATGGCCGTCACTTGCTGCCGGAACTCATCCGCACCGAAAACATCTACTTGGTTGGCAAATGTAGAGAAGGCGGTTGACAGCGAGAGATTCATTTGTGTTTTACCGGCCTTTCCCTTTTTGGTCGTAATCGCAATCACCCCATTGGCCGCCCGGGCTCCGTAAATAGCAGCAGCGGAAGCATCCTTCAGCACATCGATCGACTCAATGTCCTGAGGATTGATAAAGTTCAAA
The DNA here is from genome assembly GCA_963764285.1 of uncultured Flavobacteriaceae bacterium. Taxonomy (GTDB): domain Bacteria; phylum Bacteroidota; class Bacteroidia; order Flavobacteriales; family Flavobacteriaceae; genus Pricia. The sequence goes on along the minus strand of CAVXSA010000015.1, from coordinate 124,768 downwards.
GGATTTGAGGCAACCCCGGTAGAAGTGTTATCGATAACAAAACCATCGACGACAAAAAGAGGGGTAGTACCCGATCGAAAACTACCAAGGCCACGGATAACAATGTTCTGTGCTGCCCCGGGCTCCCCACTGACCGCAGTAACATTGACTCCCGATATTTTTCCTTGCACCAATTGCCCAGGATTGGTGACCACGCCTTGGTTAAAATTTTCGCTTTTAATGGAGCCGATAGACCCGGTGACATCCGATCTCCTTTGGGTGCCGTAGCCTACTACCACAACATCCTCCAACTGTGTGGCATCTTCCTCCAATTGCACCGTTACAGTATTTTGGCCAGTCACTGGCACCTCCTTGGGGGAATAGCCCAAATAGGATACTTGCAAAATGGCGTCTTCAGAAACATCTATTGAAAAATTACCGTCAAAATCGGTGGTCGTACCGTTTGATGTCCCTTTTTCGACTACGGTCGCCCCGGGCAGGGGAACGTTCTCAGAATCGGTTATGGTACCGGTAACCGTAGTCTGTGCCCAGACGGCCGAAGTGAGAATCAGGCAGCCGATGAGCATCGGTAATTTTAATTTTTTCATAGTAGGATAGCTTAACAAAATGAGAATAAAAGTATGAAATTATAAAAATTTTATGGTTTGATAGCAAAAGGTTTTAAAGAAAGAAACAATATCTGCTTTTATGATGGCAAATTACCAGATGATGGCGGTGCGAGATGTCAGAAAAAGCTTAGGATTTCTTTAGTAAACCATGACCATGATCAATCCGCTTCTGGCCCAACTCCTCTCTGCAAATTCTAAAATCGTATAATTTTAGGGCTACGCTACTATCGAGCGGGAAGGGTCCGTAAATACTGAATGCATTCGAACGGCATATCCGTATTGATCAAATCCACTCCCAAATCGGCGAAAGTCTTCCAAGCGGTTTTGGAATCGGGGGTAGCCCAAAAGCGGAAGGGTTTTTTGAATGCATGGGCCTTTTCAATGGTCGAAGTCACTTTTTTGAGGTCATCAGTGGTCAGTCTCCCTTTGCCGTTCCACTCGGAAAAATTTCGGAAGCTTAGACTGATCAGGGCTATTTTTTTTAGGATGGTCGAATTGTCGATAGGCTCCAAACTTTGATGATCGAAAAAAATATAATCGGGATAGTTCGGGTATTCGGACGGTTTTGGGCGATTGCCAGAAATCGCAATGGTAATTGCGTCTTCATCGATAATGGAAGGATACTTTCCCAAGGCCTTCATCAAGGCCTCCAGAGTGGAATACGGTTCTGATTTGACATCGATGAGCAATTGCAGGTTTTGCGGGCGTTCCAGACCAAGTTCCAAAGCCTTTCGCAAGGGTTGCAGATACAGCGTTTTCAAACTGCGTTGAGGGTCGATTTCTTCCTCGGCATGGGCAACGTAAAGGGAATCGCCTACCAAAAACACATCGGCCTCGATAGAACTCGCCCCTGCAGCAAAGGCTTTCCAGAAGGGTACATTTTGCAAGTAATCGTTGTGGGAATGTACCCTGTATCGCTCTCCGCTCTGGGCAACCGACAGGTTTGCGAAAAATAAAAATAATATTATGATCTTTTTCATTGGTCCAAGGTATTAAATGAAGTGGTTTAAACTTTTTGCTTTCTAGCGAAAATTAGACATTTTTTGGTCATTTGACGGCTTTTTTGAGTTGCATAGCATCGCTACGGAAGAAAAAAAAGACGATAAATGAGGAAAAAAGGGCAATTTTTTAGCGAATGGAAAAAGTTTAAACCACTTCACTACGTTCAAATATAGTGTACTCATTTAAACATATTGTTTGAACCCGGAATTATCGGCTTTTGATGCTAGAGGAAGTCCTTTTTTAAAAGTATAGCAGGGCTGCGACAATTAAAAAATGAGATTCCTCCCTGCCGGACGGGCAGGCATAGCGTCAATACCTGCCTGCAAGCGGGAGTAATATGCGTAGGTAAAAGAAAAAGTCTAAATGGGTTCAATGACAAACTCCTTCACTTCAGGGGTAAGGGTTACAAGAATTGCAATTACTACTTCATCCCGTTGTGTTCTAAAAGATAATTTGTCAACAAAGTATATAAATGCCTCCTCGTATTCTCGCCTTCGTAAATGCCATGCGATCGATTGGGGTAGGCCATCATGGAAAATTGCTTGTTGTGCCTGATGAGCTCGTTGACCAAGAACTCCATGTTCTGGTAGTGAACGTTGTCATCGCCCGTACCTTGAATCACGAGCAGGTTGCCCTCAAGGTTTTTGGCATAGGTGGCTGGTGAGCCCTTCACAAAATCCTCCCTGTTTTCCTGTGGTAGGCCCATATAGCGTTCTTGGTAAACATTATCGTAAAACAACTGGTTCGCCACGGCTGCCACGGCCACGCCCGTGTTGTAAATTTTTGGGTATCGGAACATCAGGTTGAGCGTCATGGAGCCGCCGCCGCTCCACCCCCAGACAGAAACTCGCTCTTTGTCTATATAATCCCATTTTAAGACCTCTTCGGCCGCTTGTGCTTGGTCTCTGGTGTTCAATACACCCACTTGACGGTAGATGCTTTTTCTCCAGTCGCTGCCTTTGAGCGAAGGGGTCCCGCGATTGTCCATATTGATGACTATAAATCCCTTTTGAGCGAGGAAAATTTCGTAGAGGCCGATCCATGTATCCGTTGCCATCTGGCCCCAAGGCTCTCCATAGACATGAAAAAGTACAGGGTATTTTTGGGAGTCGTTAAAACCTAGGGGCTTCGTCATGCGGCCCTCGATGTCGATACCATCGGCAGTGGTGACACTAAAAAATTCCGTTTTCGGTAAGTGGAGCGTCTTAAGCTTAGCCTTTAGCTCGTTATTGTCAACCAGTTCTTTAAGGGTTTTATGATCAGGCAGGCTGACTAAGCGGGTCGTTTGTGGCGATTGGACATCGGTATGGTAATGTATGGCATATCGACCGTTCGGGGAAATTTGATAAGTGTTGACTCCGCTAAACGTTTCTGGAGTGATACGTTTTGCTTTCCCTTTTCCATTGAGTTTCGTGAGGAAAAGATAGCGCTGGGTGGGGTTTTTGGGGGATGCACTAAAATAGACTCCCTTGTCCGATGCTGCATAAAATGCCGCTACGTCATAATCGCCCGGGGTCAAAAGCGTCTTTTCACCTGATTCGATATCCACTTTATATAGATGCCGCCAGCCATCGGTCTCCGTCATACGGATAAAGGCGGAATTTTCTTCCACCAATAGCAGGTCGTTCGAACCCCACTGGTTGGAAGAAATATCGGGATAGGCCAAATCGACCCAAGTCTCCTCGGTCTCGGTATATATCTTTTTCAATATTTTGTTCGAAGGACGGTATGTAAATATGTTCAGGGTGTTTTGTTTCCGGTTAAGCTGTTGGATAAGCAACAAATCTTCATCGATCCATTGCATAGCGGGAATATAATGCTGTACGGCATCTCCGGGCACGGGAATCCAACTTGTCTTACCGCTCTGGACATCAATGAGTCCGACCTTGGCCGACGAAGGGTCGTAACCCACCTTCGGATATTGCAAGGGCACCGGCTTCGAATATACCGAATCGGTGTTATTGATTATATAAAAGGTGCCGATATCGGAAGCATCCAACTGCCAATAGACAATCTTTTGGGCATCGGGACTCCAACTAAACCCATCCCTTGCCCCGAATTCCTCCTCATAGACCCAATCAAAGGTACCGTTGATGATGTCGCCGTTGCCATCCTCGGTCAGCTGGGTCACATCGCCGGATTTAAAATCCTCTTTATACAGATTGAAACCCGAGACATACGCTACAAAAACGTTGTCGTCAGAGAATTTGGCGAACATAAGAGAGGATGGGGGCCGTTCTTTCCCAATTTGGCTTAGCGTTTTGGCATCGAAATCGTACACCCAATAATCGCCCTTTGTATTGGAGCGCCATACCCGGCTGGTATTGGTGAAAATGAGCACCTTACTTCCGTCGCTGGACAAGCTAAAATCAGCTATTGAAAGGGGTTCGTCTGTATCTTCGGGCGTGTGCTGCCCATCAGAGAGAAAAGTGCTATGGGTATGGTCATTACTCAAGGTATTTGATCAGTTCGTCGGCACCTTCACTGTTTTTTTCAATGGTAACAAAAGCGTTACCCTCATCGATCCAGGAAATCGGGCGTTGGGATTCGCCCTCAAACTCGTCGGAATTGTAGATGCGGTCGAGGGTAAGAAGGGAGTCTGTTGTTTCTTGTCCTTTAACCTGAAAAGTGAAGACAAAGAGGATTGCGATTAATAGGATGTTCGATTTAGCTATCATTTGTAATAATGAACTCATTTTGACTATTTTTTTTACCTGCCAATATTACAGCTGCCTGGCCGGCAAGTGGGTTTCCTCATTTTCGTAGCCCTGCCATGATTTTAAAAAAGGACTTCATCTAGCCTCAAAAGCCGATATTCCCGGTTTTTCATAATAAGCCTAAATGAGTTCAATGCTTATAAAGGAACATTTCAATGGGTTCAAACCCACATTTTACCGTTTGTTCGGACTTCAAACTTCGAGGTGACTCTTTTATGAATTTTTAAGCTTCTCAATCGCATCGGCCGTCTTTGCCAAGGGCGTTCCCAATAGTCGGCTACCGGATGCGGTAATCGCCAAATCTTCCTCCACCCTTATCCCTCCGAAACCTTTCATCTTTTCAATCTTGCTGTAATTTACAAAATCGGTAAACTTACCTTCCGCATGCCAGGCATCAATTAAAAAGGGATTAAAATAGAGTCCAGGTTCTACAGTGACCACGAAGCCTTTTTGTAAGGCCTTGCCCAAGCGCAGGGATTTGAGTCCGAATTCCGTGCTCTTTTCTAGTTGAGGGGTGTAGCCCACGTATTGCTCTCCCAGATTCTCCATATCGTGAATGTCGAGACCCATCATATGGCCAAGGCCGCATTGAAAAAATAAGGTGTGCGCCCCCGCGGCGACCGCTTCATCGCTATTGCCCTTCATCATTCCCAGGCGCGGTGAGGCCTTCCACCAATTTCTTTGCGGCCAGCAGGTGCAGGTCTTTATATAGAACCTCCGGTTTTAAAGCAGCGACCACAGAGTTGTGGGCATCTAGCACTATATGATATACTTCACGCTGTAAGGTACTGAACTTCTCGCCAGCGGGAAAGGTGCGGGTCATATCCCCCGTGTAGCCCATGGCAGTTTCCGCACCGCAGTCGCAGAGGACCAAATCGCCCTCTACCAGGGTGTCTTGGGTAGGATGATTGTGCAAATATTGTCCGTTTTTGGTCAGGATGATGGGGAAAGGCAATATTTCCGCCGCCGCCGATAGCAATAGCCTGCAGCTCGCCGGCGATCTCCAGTTCGGTTCTTCCCGGCCAGGTATTTTTTATGGCATAGGTATGCATGGCCACCGTCGTATTGACTGCCTTTTCGATTTCGACCAGCTCTTCGTCGGTCTTGATCTCACGTTGGGCGACAACGGCCTTGATGAGCTCGACGGATTTATTTTCCGCCACCTCGCCCACTTCCATACCCAAGAGCGCGGCCAAATGTATCGTCAGTTCAGCACGATACGGGGGCAAATAATGGATTTCCTGACCTTTCTGTCTTTGTTGCTTTACATAGGCTTCCAGTTCTTTTAGGGGTTTGACGGTAGCGATGCCCGATTTTTCGGCCAAATCGGCAATGGGCTCGGCGGCACCTGTCCATACCATTTCCTCCGGCGTTGCATCTTTACCGAACAGAATTTCCATGTCGTTGTCGATATCGATCAGAAAATACAGGTCGGAAATTCCATTAAGGCCGGTATAATATAAAAAAGTGCTATCCTGTTTAAAGGGATACCAGTTATCGGCGTAGTTCATGGGGCTTTCGCCGTTGCCGGGAAGAAGTATTAAACCTGATTTTAAAGTTGTTTGGAGCCGTTCGCGTCTGTCGCGATAAGTTTTTGCTGGGAACATATATAGGTGTTTTGTGGCAAAGGTCTGTGATGTGGAGGTTGGGGTGCATCACTTTCAATCCGTAGTCATCTCAAACGGATTCCCTTGTATTTTCTTCCGGTCCACCTCAAGATCAAGTGCCTTTAAAATAGTAGGGGCTATTTGGTTGCTGTACAATTGTTCTTGTTTGTTTGCTTCTCCCTGTGGTCTTATCCCCTTACCGAATAGAACTATCCAGACCTGCCCTGCTCCCTCGACATCACTGCCATGGCCCGTCCATGTTTTTAAGGGGTCGGTACCGCGACCGTGGTCAGTGGTTATGACAAAGAGCGTATTATTTTTATAAAAGGGATCGTTTTGGGTAAAATCCCACAATTCTTCGATTATGGTGTCCGTGACATTCGCGGATTTCAGGTAAGCCTCGTAATCGCCATCGTGGGCGAAGTCGTCGGTTTCCCCCAAGGCGATATATACGAATTCCGGATGATCTTTTTTCATTTTCTCCAAGGCGTAGTTATAGGTGAAAGCATCAAAGCGGACGCTGCCCCACGGACTGGGCACTTTCGGCTGAAGCTCGTTCAGGAAGTTTTCGCGCTGGGTGAGATTATCGCCCCTTGACAACTCGAACCCGGCGTTGACCGGAACGCCTGAGCGTTCTTCGTTGACGATATAGGGAAAAACGTCCCAACTGCCAAAAGCAGCGACCTTACCTTTGTATCGGGAATCGGTGTTAGCAATTTCAAGGATGGTCTTATTCGGATTAGGGATTTTATCGTTGCTGTCTATACGGTCATCGTCCGATTTTCCGGTGAGGATTTCGTTGTACCCGGGATAGGAGAACCACATGGTATTGGTCAGGTCGACCTTGCTTCCTAAGGCCCGGTTACCGTGAATCTGTCCCATTTCTGCGACTTCGGACCATACAAAGGGCATTAGGGCTTCCCGTCTTTCTTTCAAATCCTCTTTCCAGAATCTATCCTTTAATTGGGTAGTATCGTTTACATACTCCGCATTGGCCACTAAAAGCGGATCGGCGCCGGTAAAGAGCTCTTGCCACCTGAAGCCATCCATAGTTATTAATATTACTTTAGTGTCATTGGACGCCTGGGCCGTGCAAAATCCCGAAAATAAAACTCCTACAAACAAAGTTGCTTTCCATAAAAATGTTCCGCTCATAATCCCGTTTAAGTATAATATATAGCTTCGAAGGTACGATTTTTGGTACAGAAGCTTTAAATTTGCAAATCCTATTTATATTCGAATCCTTACCACGAGTAATTGATGTCTATAAGGGATTAAGGGTATTAATTCGATTTTTCCGCCTTTGATGTTCCATAAAATTTAAATTGCATGATGAAATTATTTATTAAAACTTTATTCTTTCTTTCGCTTATCCTTCAATTTACTTATTGTTCCACGGACCCCGTACTCGTGCCCGATCCCGATCCTGTTTCCAACCCAGAGCCCGAGCCCGAGCCAGAACCAGAACCAGAACCAGAGCCGGAGGAGCCCATCGTGGTTCCCGAAGAACCTTCCTTGAAAATGGCTTTTTCCGAAGATTTTACTATCGGTGCGGCTATCAATGCAGCGCAGATTACGGAGCAAGATATGCCGGGGGTCGGCCTTTTGAAAACTGAATTCAATAGCATCACCCCAGAAGATGTCATGAAATGGGGGGAGATACATCCCGAGCCGGACACCTATAACTTTGAACTGACGGACAAATATGTGGCATTGGGCGAGAGTAACGATATGGAGATTATCGGCCACACCCTGGTTTGGTTCCACCAGCTCGGCAGCTGGATGAATCAGGTGACCGACAGTACCCTCATGGCCGAATACATCAAAGAGCATATCAATACGGTGGTCGGCAGGTACAAAGGAAGAATCGACGGTTGGGACGTGGTCAACGAAGCCCTTAACGGTGACGGTTCTTGGCGCGAATCTGTTTTTTTAAAGGCAATGGGAGAAAGCTACCTGCCGTTCGCCTTCAAACAGGCCGAACAAGCGGATCCCAATGCGGAGCTGTACTACAACGACTACGGTATGTATGGCGCCAACAAAAGGGAAGCAGTCCTGCGGCTTGTAAAACTGTTGCGGGACAATGGAGCCCGAATCGACGGTATAGGCATGCAGGCCCACTGGGGCCTTGATAGCCCTCGTCTCGAAGATGTCGAAAAAAGTATTCTGGCCTATGCCGACCTAGGCCTCAAAGTCATGATTACGGAATTGGACATCAACGTTTTACCCAGCCCTAATAATGAAAATTTGAGTGATGAAGAATTAGATCCCTACGTCAACGGCCTCCCCGATTCGGTACAGGTCAAGTTGGCAGAAAGGTATAGCGATATCTTTAGACTATTTGTGAAACATCGGGATAAAATCAGCCGGGTGACGTTCTGGGGCGTCAGCGATGGCGACTCCTGGCTGAATCGTATCCCTATTGCCGGAAGAACAAGTTATCCGCTCTTGTTCGATAGGGAATACGAGCGCAAAAAGGCATATTATGAGGTAATGGCCCAGGCGACGGGAGCAGATACTACGGGAACCACCAGTAAACAATAGATTGAAAAGCGGACGTATTGCGAAGGTAGCGCTCTACTTAAAGCCACTTACCATTTTTTTAAAGCGAAATCCTTGCGCCTATGCCCAAAACCAAAAAAACCACCGCTATAACGGTGGTTTTTTGTGCGTGGAGAATACCGGAGTCGAACCGGTGACCTCTTGCATGCCATGCAAGCGCTCTAGCCAGCTGAGCTAATCCCCCAAAATTTCAGGCTTCAAAGAAAATACTTTTTGACAAGCTATCAAAATACAAATCAATCTTTCTTGACGCTCAACACCAAAACGGGAATGCGGGCGGAAAATTCCGCTTTGGGAATGGTGCTCTTTTCCCAAAGGTTTTTAAAGAACCCTCTTTTTCTTCGGAATACGCACAAAAGGTCGGGCTGTTGCGATTGCAGATGTTCCAGCACGCCCAAATAGGTGCTCGGGGCCTCGGTCAGGGTCAGTTGTGAACTGATATCCATCAGGGAAGTATTGATCTTCAGGTCATCGTCGGAATAGCCCGGGGTCTTGACCAGAAGCAAGTTGACCTTGGCATCGAACTTTTGTTTGATGGCTACCAGGGGAGCCAATATACGTTTGCGCTTTAGGATACCGGACTTAAAGGCGGTCAATATGGAACGTAAGGGCTTGAGGGTTGTTCCCTTGGGTACGATCAAGGTGGGAATGTTGGTCCTCTTGATAATCCGCCCCGAAGTGTATCCGAGGTACAATTCTTCGTTTACATCGTTGCTTCGCGGAGCCATAATGATCAAATCAATGCCCAGTTCCTTATCGATATCCTTGAGACCGTCAACAATATCACCATTATAGGTAGCGATTTTGATTTTTACGTTTTTGGCATCGACCTTGTCGATGACCTCCTTAACATGCAGTTTGCTGCTATCGGCCACTTTCTCTTCGACGTTGGCCAGACTTTTGCCGGCACCGACAGAAACGTTGAACACTTCCATTACGTAGATATCAGCGGAAAACTCCGCGGCAAAATCCACCGCATACTGTAGCGTATGATACGAATCTGGCGAAGAGCCTATGGGCACCAATATTTTTTTCATGTCATATATAAATTTTACCCAGAACTTTAGGATGGAACCAGGTATCGAACCTGATTCGACGTGCAAAGATACTCGAAATACCTGACATTATAAATAGTATCGAATAGGACAAAAAACAATGCTATAAATTAGATCCATCAGTTTCTCGGGTTTGACCTCTGTATAATCCATAATTTTAAATGGTAGCTTCAATAGATTCCCATATCTTGCCCTCTTGAAAACGTCCATCCCTTTCAAAGCAATCAACCGGCTGGCCATTCCCGCGACCATTGCGGGCATAGCCGAACCCTTATTATCTATAACCGATACGGCCATTGTAGGCAATATTCCAGTAGATGGGATGGAATCCTTGGCCGCGGCGGGTATCGTCGGTTCGTTTCTTTCGATGCTAATTTGGGTCTTGGGCCAGACACGAAGTGCGATTTCCGCTATTATTTCCCAATATTTGGGTGCAGGAAGAATCACCGAGGTAAAAACCTTGCCCGCGCAGGCCATATTGCTCAATATCGCATTGAGCGTACTCATTTTGCTCTCCACCATTTTTATCGTAGAAGATATTTTCAGGTTGTTCAATGCCTCGGGTAAAATTTTGGAATATTGTATTTCCTATTACTCCATTCGCGTTTGGGGATTTCCTTTGACCTTATTTGTTTTTGCGGTGATGGGTATATTTAGAGGCTTACAGAACACCTATTACCCCATGCTGATCGCCATCACCGGCGCCGTGCTCAACATCGGGCTCGATTTTCTGTTGGTATATGGTGTCGAAGGATGGATTCCTGCACTGTATCTCGACGGCGCCGCGTGGGCCAGTCTTATTGCCCAGGGCAGTATGGCCGTTATGGCGTTCCTGTTGCTTTACACCAAAACCGATATCAGCTTAAAACTGCGGCTGCCCATAAACCCAGAACTCGGCAGGCTGATCGGCATGAGCCTCAATCTTTTTGTACGCACCATCGCCCTAAATACGGCCATGCTCTTGGCGGTCAGGGAGGCAACCGATATGGGGGCCCGATACATTGGTGCCCATACCATCGCCATCAATCTATGGCTATTCTCCTCGTTCTTTATCGATGGGTACGGTGCCGCCGCGAACATCATGGGCGGACGGCTTCTGGGCGCTAAGGATTACCAAGGACTATGGACACTGGCCAAAAGAATAAGTTTTTACGGACTTATAATCAGTTTGGTGTTGATGACAACTGCCTTTCTGTTATACCGGCCTATAGGGAATATCTTTTCCAACGACTCCATAGTTCTCGAAACCTTCTACGCGATATTCTTTATCTTGATCTTGGGCTTGCCGATCAACACGGTCGCCTTTGTTTTAGATGGACTATTTAAGGGATTAGGTGAAATGAAATACCTGCGGAACACCCTTTTGGTGGCCACGTTCCTAGGATTTATCCCGGTGCTTTATCTGGCAAAATACCTTGATTGGAAACTCTATGGCATCTGGACGGCCTTTACTGTTTGGATGTTGATCCGAGGCGGCGCCCTGGTCTGGAAGTTTCGGAACAAGTTTCGGCCGTTGCTGCAAAAAACTTAACTTTGGATTCGGTTAAGGATGGTTAACGCGAGAACCCCGCACTGGAAACGAACTTGAAGTCATCGACTTCATTTTCTGGAGGGTGTAGTCAAGCTACTCGGTCTTACAAGCCTTCTTTAGGCCATAATCGGTACCCCATGGGAACAGATAGACAGAATGGAAGCCTTTACACCGCCATCAATGCTAAAGTAGCTACGGTAGAATTCGGCCATCCCGCCGGTAATTCTTTCGTACTGGAAATGCTGGATCGGTTTTCGGATGAAATCCTGAAATTGTCGAAAACCGATGCCATTTCGGTAATCGTACTTAAATCGGAAGGCGAACGGGCCTTTTGTGGGGGCGCCTCCTTTGACGAATTACTGGCCATTTCGAATGTAGAGGAAGGAAAGACCTTCTTTAGCGGTTTTGCTAAGGCCATCAATGCCATGCGCGCATGCCCAAAGGTCATCGTAGGCCGGGTGCAGGGCAAGGCCGTCGGTGGAGGAGTAGGGCTTGCCGCCGCCTGTGACTATGTTTTCGCCTCGGAAAAGGCCTCTATAAAACTATCGGAAATTTCGATAGGCATCGCACCCTTGGTTATCGAACCGGCGGTAACCCGCAAAATCGGGAAAGCGGGCCTGTCTGAACTCTCCCTCTCTCCTAGTGAGTGGAAAAATGCCTACTGGGCACAGGAAAAAGGACTCTTTTCCAAAGTGTTCGACGACATCAAGGAAATGGATAAGGAACTGGATTTGTTTGCGAACCAACTATCCCAATACAATCCCCAAGCCTTGACCGAATGGAAAAAAGTATTGTGGGAGGGTACCTCCCACTGGGACACCTTGTTGACGGAACGCGCCGCCATCACCGGAAAGCTGGTGCTGTCCGAATTCACAAAAGACGCATTATCAAAATTTAAAAAATAAAATAAAATCTCCCTGTCATGAACGGAAATATTATTTTTCTTCTTCTTGCGGTCATCGTCATCGTCATCTATATCTTCAACCGATGGCGGGGGAATAAGATGCACGGGAAGTAAGAACGGGACAACGGAGCAAATATTCTTCACTATTGTGCATGGCCACCCAACACCTGGTGAAGTGTAGGTAGAAGAGAAAACTCAAGGCGAGATCAAAAAAGCCTTCGAATTATGGTACGAGAAACAGATGCCTTCTACCTGAACCACGAAGAACCGAACAAAAGCTGCCTACTCGCCCTGCGGAAAATCATCTTGGACCAAGACGAAACGGTAAACGAAACCAGAAAATGGGGTATGCCTTGCTTCTGTCTTAGGAAAAGGATGTTCTGTTATCTGTGGACGGATAAAAAAACGAAGGAACCCTACCTCCTCTTCGTAGATGGCAAAAATCTACACCATGCCGAACTGGAACAAGGAAACCGCTCCCGGATGAAGATTTTTAGGGTCTCCCCTGATAAAGATTTGCCCCTGGGCACCATCGAGTATCTCTTGAAAGAGGCTTTGGAACTTTGCAGAAAGAAATCAAAATAAATCTAGTTGGGCGTTCATACGATGATTCGGCGGTCAGCCATAATAACCTAATTTTAAGTACGCAGTAGGCGATGATTTCTTTAAAATGGCTATTTTTAACGAGAAAACCCCGGGTTAAAACATACCGTAACCAGTATCATTACGCTTTAAATTATATAGTTGGAAAAGTTCGGGCGGCCTAAGCAAAATCTAAACTCAAACGAAATGGAAAAGGCTCTACAAACCATGATTGACAATATGCCCGAAAAGACGGGAAAATCCTTGATCGAATGGAAAGCCATCCTTAAAACCAAATCGTTTTCCAAACACTCGGAAGCGGTGAACTTTCTTAAAAAAAAACACCAGGTATCCCATGGTTTTGCCAATACCATTGTCACCCTGTCGAAAGAAGAACAGGATACCCCCGCCGATCTCGTCGCGAACCAATATCTTGGCAAAGAAGGTCTGCTTCCCGTTTATGAGCGTTTGCTCTCGGTGGTCAAAAATTTTGGTCAGGATGTTATTATAACACCCAAAAAAACAAGCGTAAGCATCATCCGAAAAAAGCAATTCGCCCTGATAAAACCGGCTACCAAGACCAGAATCGATCTGGGGTTGAAGTTAAAGGACAAACCGACTACCGATCGACTTGAAAATTCCGGCCCTTTTGGCAGCATGTGTACCCACCGCGTCAGATTATCCAATGCCGATCAAATCGATAGCGAATTGAAAGAATGGTTGAAGGAGGCCTATCAGCAAGCCAACGGGTAAGTGAAAACCCATCTACTACTGCCGCTCCCGTGTATTCTTCCTACCTTACAACGAAAGATGCTCCCTTGGCTACGCTAAGATCCAGGAATGAAAATTAAACCTTAAGGTCAATTTCCGATCCATCATATTCCGCCGAAATAATGGGCTCCGCCCTACCAAAAAAAATTATAACAGAGGGTTCGTCGACTGTATTGAACTGGAAAGGGACACCGGTTTTTCGCTTTGGATATCGAACAGAAAAATGAATTCTATCTGATACCTTCGTTGAACAAAAGAAGGGCCGTAACTTTGGAAGCCTTGACACAGAGGGAAATCATAAAATACAGATTTCGATAGTAGAAGAATACAAAAAGAGGCTGAGACCTATTTTGAATACCCAATGGCATCCGCAAAAAACAAAATCCTACCGGAATACTTCCATCGAATAAACAAGGCACTACAGTTTATAGATGAAAATATCGATGCAGATTTGAGCCTGGATACCGTCTCCAAAGTCGCCTGTTACTCCCCCTTCCATTTTCATCGCCTGTTCAAGGCCATTACTAACGAGACCCTGAATGCGTTCATAATACGAAGACGTATTGAAAAAGCGGCGTCGGTTTTAATGCACCTGCCAGAAGTAACTGTAGCGGAACTTTCATTGCAGTATGGCTTTACCGGTAATTCTTCCTTTACACGGGCGTTCAAAAATTTTTACGGTATATCCCCGACCGAATTCAGAAAACAACACCACGAACGATTTAGCAAGATTCGTCAAACGGAAAGCAAGAACGGTCAAGGGAACGGCGTCTTTGAAAAATACCTTTGCAACATAGAAAACCTAAAAAAATGGACTGCTATGCATGCAAAAATCGAGATCAAGGAGACGCAGGAGTTGCACCTGGCCAGTACTACCCAAATCGGTGTCAACGGAATCGAACGGGCGTTTGAACGCCTCATTCGCTGGGCGACCAAAAAAAAGCTGATGAAAAACCCCGAAGCCAGATTAGCTCGGATTTTCCACGACAGCTTTAAAATAACGGCCTCCGACAAAGTGCGTATGGACATTGGTCTGATAACCGATGAACATTTTGATGCGGAGGGAGAAATTCACAAGCTGACCCTTCAAAAATCGAAATGTATAGTCGGCCGATTCGAAATAGTACCCGACGAATTTGAAAAAGCCTGGAGTGGACTTTTTATATGGATGAACGAAAACGGTTACAAAAAAGCGGCCGGAAACCCGTTCGAGATTTACCATAACGATTTTAGGGAGCATCCAGGAAAAATATGTGTTGTGGACCTCCATATTCCCATCGAATGAAAGTAGTTAAGCCATAAGTTTCCGAAAAAATCACCATCCCGCTAACAAAATCCAAAATATATAATAATCGTTGTCCGTTCATGTTTTACCCCTTAAACCCGGAGAATGAATATTCTGAACTTTCTTAACGGCAATCTTGTCTTTCCGATTTTCGCCCTTTTGGCAGTGGTCATCTATTTTGTAAACCGCCTAAGGATGCGAAGGCGTTATAAGCGATAGAACCCATTTTTCGTATCAGTACCTTACTTCAATGACGATACGGCTGAACTGGCACCTTTTCTACACGGAACGACCTTTACAAACTCCGCCCTATTTCAAAGACGATTCTTCAAATTGCCTACCTTTGCCCTTTAACCGAACCACATGGGCAAAATTCGCATTACCAAACAGTTCAATTTCGAGACCGGCCACGCCCTTTACGGCTACGATGGCAAATGCCGTAATGTACACGGCCATAGCTATAAACTTTCCGTAACGGTCATCGGTACGCCGATTGCCGATACTTCGAACGTAAAATTAGGGATGGTCATCGATTTCGGCGACCTCAAGAAAATCGTAAAGGAAGAGATTGTGGAACAATTTGATCACGCCACCATATTTAATAAAAATACACCCCATATTGATTTGGCCAAGGAATTGTTGGAGAGGGACCATAAGGTCATCTTGGCCGATTATCAGCCCACTAGCGAAAATATGGTCATCGATTTCGCCGCCAAAATCAGGGCTCGATTACCTGAAAATATCCGCTTGTATTCCCTTCGTCTCCAAGAGACCGAGACGTCATATGCAGAGTGGTTCGCACAAGATAATTAGCGGCTTCTTATTTCTATCTTTATTACCCCATGAAAACCATTACTATTCCACAGGGCAAAAAAGTATATTTCGCCAGCGATAATCATCTGGGGGCCCCTAATGCCACACAAAGCCTCCCCCGCGAAAAAAAATTCACAACCTGGTTGGACGATGTCAAACAGGATGCGGCCGCCATTTTTTTATTGGGCGATCTTTTCGACTTTTGGTTCGAGTACAAAACGGTAGTCCCGAAAGGCTTTACCAGAACTTTGGGCAAACTGGCCGAAATCTCCGATTCGGGTATTCCCATTTACTATTTTGTCGGTAACCACGACCTTTGGATGCACGGCTATTTCGAGGAAGAGCTCAACATTCCCGTTTTTCATAAACCACAGCAATACGAAATGAACGGCATTTCGTTCTTTATAGGCCACGGCGATGGTTTGGGCCCGCAGGACAAAGGCTACAAACGCATGAAAAAACTTTTCACCAATCCACTTGCCAAATGGTTTTTCCGGTGGCTTCATCCGGATATCGGGGTTCGGGTGGCGCAATACTTTTCCGTAAAAAATAAACTGATTTCAGGGGACGGGGACGCCCAGTTCTTGGGAGAGGAAAACGAATGGCTGGTGCAATACGCCAAACGTAAACTGGAAACCCGACATTTTGATTATTTCGTATTCGGACATCGGCACCTTCCCTTGGAAATCGACCTGAACGAAACATCGAAATACGTCAATCTGGGGGATTGGATACAGTATTATACCTATGCGGTGTTTGATGGGAAGAGGTTATGGCTGAAGGAGTATGGTAAAAAGACCTAGCCGGTTTTGCGACATAATATTCCACTAGTAACTTTGTCTTCAAAAACCGTATCGCTCACATAGGTAAAATCTGTCAGGACGGATCTGCTTCATGATCTTCAACTTCCTTTTGCAAATCCAAGTTTCTAAAGGTCGGTGAAACAAAGGCGGTAATACCTACGGTCAACAAGGTCATCGTTCCTCCGAAAACCACCGCGGCTACGGTGCCCATCAATTTGGCGGTCAATCCACTTTCGAAGGCACCCAATTCGTTCGAAGAGCCCACGAACATGGAGTTGACCGAGGCGACACGGCCCCGCATATTGTCGGGAGTCTTCAACTGCAATATCGTCTGACGGATAATCATAGAGACCCCATCGACCCCCCCACTTAAAAAGAGGGCGACGGCGGATAGCCAAAAAGAGGTAGAAAGTCCGAATACGATGATACAGATACCGAAACCGAACACCGCAAAAAGCAATTTTTTTCCGGCGTTCCTATGTAAGGGAAAGCGGGTCGAACCGAGCATCATCAACGCCGCCCCTACCGCCGGGGCCGCCCTTAAAATTCCGAAGCCTTCCGCTCCGACATGCAGAATATCCTGCGCATAGATGGGTAAGAGAGCCACCGCCCCCCAAAAAGTACGGCGATCATATCTAAGGTCAACGCGCCGAAAATGGCCTTCGTACCGAATACGAACTTCAGCCCTTCCTTCAAACTCTGAAAAACGGGCTCCCCGATTTTCGGGTTCAGAATAGGCTTCCTTGAAATCTGGAAAAGAAACAGCAGGGCCAAAACCGAAAATCCGAATATAACGCACATGGACCAATGTACGCCGATCCAGCTAATGGAAAAGCCCGCCAAGGCCGGACCGAGCACAGCGCCCAATTGCCAAGTCGTGCTACTCCAAGTCGCGGCATTCGGATATATTTTCTTGGGCACGATCAGCGCAATCAACGAAAATATGGTCGGCCCCAGAAACGCCCGTACGATTCCTCCGAGAAACACCAAAAAATAGATCGCGTAAAGAATAGTATGGGTTTCCGCCCGTTCCATCACCGAAGGTAGGCTCAATACAAAAAGGCCGAAACTAATGACCGAAAAACCTAGAATACATTTGACCAACAAGTTCCGTTTTTCCTTTTGATCGACTATGTGACCCGCAAAAAGGGCCGTGGAGACGGCGGGAATTACCTCCATCAATCCGATAATTCCCAAGGACAATGGATCTTTGGTCATGGAATATACCTGCCATTCGATGACGATAAACTGCATGGACCAGGCAAAGACCAAGGCAAAACGGACCCCTAAAAAAAGGTTGAATTCCCTAAAACGGAGTGCAGCGTACGGATCCATGAAATAACCAGGTCGAAAAAATAGGATGCAAAGATAGTATTCCGAACCGATGAATCCGTTGCATATAGTCGTAATTTCAAAATCCCCGTTTTAAAGAAAACGGACTGCATGGTCGGTATGGAACTTTTTTTTAAGACCCCATCAGGGGATTAGTCCGATGAGCGGTATTTTTAGGCCATCGCCAAACGGACTTTCGGGAATTTAGGGTATGCTGTGAGTGCTGACCGACCGGCTAGTTGGTTGAATAGATAAGAGCTTACCTCAAATCCCGTAATTTCAATTGCAACCTGACCCGGCCTTGCCATTCATTTTCATCCAGGGAAAATAAGGCACTAAAGGGCTTTCGGTGAGATACTAGCGGCAATTTATCGCCTAGGTTGAACCCGATACATCCTACGGGGCCGATACCCTTTTGAGTGACGGATAATTTCAAGTGTTTTCCCCTTCGCCTACCCCTTTGGCATATCCTGTATCCTGCAAGCTTTCGGTCATAAAAACGGGCATGCGGTTTCCGGGGCCAAACGGTGCAAATTGTTTTATAATACGCAGAAGCTTAGGGGTAATCTGCCGAAAATCAATGGGTGCATCCACCATAATTTCCGGCGTCAACAAATGGGGGTCGATGGTTTCCGAGACTACTTTTTCGAACTGTGTCTTGAAAGCATCGAACTGTTCTTCCAAAAGGGTAAGGCCCGCCGCATACTTGTGCCCCCCGAACTGCTCGATACAATCGGCACAGCCTTCTAAGGCGTTATACACGTCAAAACCCTTGACCGAACGTGCCGAAGCGGCCAATTTTTCGCCGCTTTTGGTAAATACCAAAGTAGGGCGATAGTAAGTTTCGGTCATGCGGGAAGCTACGATGCCGATGACTCCTTTGTGCCACGATTCATGATAGACCACCGAGGTAAAGCGCTCTTCCTCTTGGTTTTCACGGATTTGCAACAGGGCCTCTTGGGTTATTTCCTTATCCAGTCCACGCCGGTCGATATTGAATTTTTCGATTTTGGCGGCAAATTCCCTGGCCCGCCCCATGTCGGTTTCCGTCAGCAGGTTAACGGCATGCTGGCCATGTTCCATACGTCCGGCGGCATTGATGCGGGGGGCGATGATAAATACCACATCGGTGATGGTCAGGTGCGATTTTTTTACCTGATTGATGATGGCCTTAAAACCGATTCGGGGATCCGTATTGATAACTTGAAGACCGAAATAGGCAAGCACCCGATTTTCGCCGGTCATGGGAACGATATCCGCTCCAATGGCGGTGGCCACTAAATCAAGATAAGGAATCAGATCGTCGATGGTCTCCCCGCGTTGGGATGCCAAAGCCTGCACCAACTTAAAGCCTACGCCACACCCACATAACTCGTCATAGGGATACTGGCAATCTTTCCGTTTCGGGTCCAAAACGGCCACCGCATCCGGCAGTTTCCTACCGGGCCGGTGATGATCACAAATGATAAAATCGATACCTTTTTCATGGGCATACGCGACCTTGTCGATGGCCTTTACCCCACAGTCCAAAGCTATTATAAGCGAAAAACCTTTATCCTCCGCAAAATCAACTGCTTGGTATGAAATTCCATACCCCTCGGTATATCGGTCGGGGATATAGGTAGCTACATTCGGATAATATGTTAACAGATAAGAAGAGAGCAAAGCCACGGAAGTAGTTCCATCCACGTCATAATCGCCTAAGACCAAGATATTTTCATTATTGGCATTTGCGGTTTGAATGCGTTTTACGGCGACCTCCATGTCCTTCATCAAAAACGGATCGTGCAAGTCGGACAGCTGGGGGCGGAAGAATTTTTTGGCCTCTTCGTAATTCGTAATCCCCCGTTGTAATAATAATTGTGCTATCAGACCGTCAACCTTCAGGCTTTGCGAAAGCTGGTCGATCTTATTTTGTTCGGGTTTGGCCTTAATGGTCCAGCGCATTTGGTTGTGTATCGAGAAGGGGTAATAGTTGGCAGTCATTGCGAGCCCAGCGCGGCAATCTGTTCAAGTTTTGTGAAATATGGTTTTGATTTCCATCTCGGCAAACCGCCGAAACATCTCCATGACCCCGCAGTACTTTTCGACCGATAGGTTGACGGCTCTTTGCAATTTTTTTTCTTCGAGATCGTTTCCATGAAAATGATATTCGACAATGACCTTATCGTAATATTTCGGATGCTCTTGCGTCAAGTTGGCAATGGTTTCAATATGAAACGCGTCCACCTTTAGTTTCATCTTTTTTATGAGCCCGGCAATATCCAGGCCAGAACAGCCGGCTAGTCCCGAAAGCATCAGGGCTTTGGGCCGAAACCCTTTTCCTTCGCCCCCGTCATCGGGACTGGCATCGATTTTTAAATCCAGCCCCGAGGGATTATTGGTTTCGAAGGCCATCTTGCCGAGCCATTTGGTAGTAATATGATTTGTGGTAGCCATAAAGTTTTGTTTCTTGTGAAGTATAAAAATACAATTATGCCATCACAATCAGGTATCCCTTTCTTTTTAGTTCTACCCTAGATGAGCAAAATTGTTCGTCTCTTACGCTAAGCCATTCCCAAAGTTTTCCCTGGGGTCGAGCTTTGCCCTATTGTTTTCATGGTCTTTGCGCTCGTGGGCCTGACTGGCTAGCACTATTTTCGAATTTTGGAATTCGGCGACGATCGGCCGTGGTTCCATAGGCAAATCTGCCTTACAGACTTGGCAACTTCTGATTTCCGAGAGTTGTTTTTGCACGTTTTAATGATTAAAAGCGCTTATGGCGGTAGAAAATGTATTTAGAAATGGATTAGGCCGAGGAACTAAAAGTCTCAATGACCTCTACGACCCCCTACAATCACAACAATCTCCCCTTTAGGCGGCTTTTCGGTAAAGTGGGTCAACACCTCGTCAGCGGTACCTCGTACCGTTTCTTCGTACAATTTGGACAGTTCTCGAGAAACGGAGATAGGTCTGTCCGCACCGAAATATTCTACAAAGTCCTTAAGGGTTTTGAGTAGTTTGTATGGGGATTCGTAAAAAATTATCGTCCGCGACTCTTCGGCCAAGAGTTTCAATCGGGTCTGTCGGCCTTTTTTAGGGGGAAGAAACCCTTCAAAAACAAATTTATCGTTGGGAAGTCCGCTGTTGACCAGGGCGGGCACAAAGGCGGTGGCCCCGGGAAGGCACTCTACCTCGATTTGGTGTTCTACGCAAGCGCGGGTTAACAAAAATCCCGGATCGGAAATGGCGGGCGTTCCCGCATCGGAAATTAAAGCCATGCTTTCACCGGCCTGCAGGCGTTTTATGAGCCCCTCTAAAGTCTTGTGCTCGTTGTGCATATGGTGAGACTGCATCTGGGTGCCGATTTCGAAGTGCTGTAACAGCTTCCCGCTGGTACGGGTGTCCTCGGCCAGAACCACATCGACCTCTTTTAGAATTCGTATGGCCCGCAAGGTCATATCTTCCAAATTGCCTATCGGCGTCGGAACTAGGTACAATTTTCCCATATTCAACCTGTTTAAAAACACTCCTTTTCCTCTACATATCAAACCCGCCAGTCGGGAGACGGGTTTAAAAATTTATACTACCCTAGCCCTGCCATCCTGCTAAAAAATGGCTTCACCTATGCACGGCCTGCCCGAATGGTATGGGCGGGAAGCCCACACCTATTGTACAGACATAAAGTAAAACAAGTTGACGGAAAAATAAGAAGCCGAAAGTCGATGGAACAACTTCCGGCCCTATCTTTTATGGGTTCGAAATTATGAAAACCTTCTCTCTATCAAGAACATAAATCGCTTCTCATATTCCTCTTTGCCAGCCCAATTATCGTAGTCAGGTCGCACCATATTCTTTATAAACGAGACCGAACGTTCATGGCTATCGATGGTATTGAGTTGGGATAGCACCCGATTGTAATCTTCGGTACTGCCATTGAACAGGTGTTTAACGAAGGCCAAACGATTGTTGAGATCTACTTTGAGCTCTTTATTGGTCATTTTATCGTTTAGCGACTTGGTAGGGATTTCCCTTTTGGTGCTGTCCTCTTTTTGGGGCATGAACAGTTCCTTATCGTTTTTTAGGTATTCCGGTTTGGCCAAAAATTCGGCCAACACCTCGTCAACGGGCGCGTCGCTAGGCATTTCGGAGACCATGTCCTTTATGGTATCCATACCGGGGATCATAATGTCCTCTTCGTGCGGATTACTCTCTGGCACCGAAGAATTTTCGTTGAGCACGGCATTGGCCATTTTCTCGAACTTGGCGGCAATTAGGTTTTTGGTTTGATCGACCTCCATATGGTTTAGTTTTTCCTCGATAAACTTTAACACGGCCAACTTCTCGAACAAATCTTTGGAGGCCTCGTACAGCTCGCCGATATTGCTCATATCATGCGAGGTTATAATATCGGTAGATAATTTTCGCAGTTCTTCCTTCAGTCTTTTCTTCATCGTTGTTATCTTTAATATCCGTAATAAGGTAGATCTATCTTTATTCCTTTAGAATGAAGTAGTTTGCACTTTTTGCATTCGCTAGAAAGCCAAAAGTGTGAACCACTTCAATATTAACAACGGAAAACTCCTTATTTTCGTGTAAGAAATCGTTTTTAAAATCTATGGATTGTTTTTTTAAGTCTCTTTTTGCACATAACTTCGTTAATATTGAACCGTTGCCCTTCTATGTTTAAAAATGTTGTCTTGATCTGAATAAAAATAAGCATTAAAAAATTCGATTATAGAATTCAAAACGATCTCTAAAATTACAAAATGTTTCTCGAAAACACAGTCAACCCTAAAGAACAATTCGGCTGGATAGAAGTAATCTGCGGTTCGATGTTCTCCGGAAAGACCGAGGAACTCATCCGCCGATTAAAACGGGCCCAGATGGCCAAGCAGAAAGTAGTAATCTTCAAACCCCTTGTCGATGTTCGCTACGAGGGGAATAATATAATCTCGCACGACGCCAATGAAATCCAGTCCACCTCCGTTCCTGCCGCGGCGGACATCCGTGTTTTTGGGGAAACCTGTGACGTAGTCGGTATCGACGAGGCCCAATTTTTCGATGACGAAATCGTGACCGTATGCAACGAACTGGCCAACAAAGGCGTGCGGGTAGTTGCAGCGGGCCTTGATATGGATTTTAAGGGAAATCCTTTTGGCCCGATGCCCGCCCTGATGGCCACTGCCGAATATGTAACCAAGGTACACGCCATCTGCACCCGCACCGGTAACCTGGCCCACTATAGCTTCCGTAAATCGAAAAATGATGAGCTGGTACTCTTAGGCGAGACCGAGGCCTACGAACCTTTGAGCAGGGCGGCTTTTTTCGAGGCGATGCTCAAGGAAAAAATCAGTCAAATGGATGTCGAAATCGAGGACGTGCCTCCAACCAATAAAAGATCCGATGCATAAAGCCCAGGAAACCGTTCTTGAAATCGACCTTCGGGCCTTGGAACACAATTATCGTTATCTAAAGGGAAGGCTCAAGCCGAAAACCCGATTTATGGGCGTTGTAAAGGCTTTTGCCTACGGAAGCGACCCGGTCACCATCGCCAAAAAATTGGAAGTCTTGGGCGTGGATTATCTGGCAGTAGCCTATGTAAAGGAAGGCGTTGCCCTGCGCGAGGCGGGCATCCGACACCCATATTGGTGCTTCACCCGTTACCGGTCAGCTTTCGGGAAATGATAGAGCGCTGTCTGGAACCCAGCCTTTACTCCCCAAAAATTTTAAGGGAGTTTTTGGAAGCTGCAAAAAACCAAGGGCAAAAGGACTATCCCGTGCACCTAAAATTCAACACGGGACTCAACCGATTGGGGTTTGTAGAAAATCAGGTGGAAGATATTACCCAAGAGGTGAAGGGAAGAAAAGAAATCAAAGTGGTATCCATCTTTTCCCATTTGGCCGCCTCCGAAGACCCCAATGCAATAAATTTCACCCAAAAACAGATTGATAGGTTCGAAAACATATCCCTAAAAATCAACAAAAATCTAGAGGCCCGCCCCTTGCGGCACCTTTTAAACACATCGGGCATCATCAATTATCCAGAAGCCCAATACGATATGGTGCGCAGCGGTATCGGCTTGTACGGATTTGGCAACGAGGCCGCCATCGACAAACAACTGCAACCGGTAGCTACCTTAAAAACGGTCATTTCCCAAATCCATCAAATTGCCCAAGGGGAGAGCGTTGGATACAATCGTGCCCATATCGCCACAAAAAATATGACTACGGCCACCCTGCCGTTGGGCCATGCCGACGGTATTGGCCGGAAATACGGTAATGGAAAGGCCTTTGTGACCATAGGCGGCAGAAAAGCCCCTATAACGGGCAATGTCTGTATGGATATGATCATGGTCGATATTACCGATATCGACTGCAGAGAAGGAGACGAGGTGATTATCTTCGGAAAAAAAAACACGGCAGACCAGTTTGCCCGTGGTGCGGGAACTATATCCTATGAACTACTAACGGCAATTTCGCAGCGGGTAAAGCGAGAGCTCATCGAATAGTAATAGGTTAATTGGAGTTTCGTTAGTAAGCAATTTTTCTTGTACTTTGCAGGTATCTAGCATTAAGATTAAATAATTAACCATTAAACATATTAAATTATGTGGAAAGAATTTAAGAACTTCATTATGACCGGCAATGTTATCGATTTGGCGGTCGCCGTTATTTTGGCAGGGGCCGTTTCGCTAGTTGTCAACGGATTTGTAAACGACATTATGATGCCCATCGTCGGCTATTTTGCCGGAGGAATGGACTTCAGCGACATGAAAGTCGTATTATCGGAAGCGGTCATGGCCGCCGACGGTAGCGTCGAAAAACCCGAAAGC
Source organism: uncultured Flavobacteriaceae bacterium (assembly GCA_963764285.1). GTDB lineage: Bacteria > Bacteroidota > Bacteroidia > Flavobacteriales > Flavobacteriaceae > Pricia. Next base: position 100,381 of record CAVXSA010000015.1, on the reverse strand, counting down.
GCCATCCGTTATGGGGCGTGGGTCAACTCGCTGATCAACCTGGTCATCGTTGGCTTTGTACTGTTCCTAATCGTAAAATCGTACAATAAAGTACGTGCGCCCAAACCCAAACCGGCACCAAAAGGTCCGACCACCGAAGAGCTGCTCGCGGAGATTCGCGACGAGCTGAAAAAACAGAACTAAACGGCAATCGTGTTCCGAGGTACCTCGGAACGTTCACCGCTCCATTACATTTTAACTTTAAAACCGCCATGGGGAAGTCGCTTTTTCCGGTGGCGGTTTTTTTATGCCATTTACAACAAATGCTTTGATTGACCCTGCGCACCGGCCAATGGGAGGTTGCCTCAACCACCAACACTCCGTAAACCAGCTTTTGTTTCAAATGTAACATTTTGTTATATTTTATTTTTTTTGGCAGCCTTAACTTGTCCATTAACCTATATTGAAGTACATTTGCGGCTCTAAATCGAAAAAATGAAAGTAGCTGTTGTTGGGGCCACGGGAATGGTGGGAGAGGTGATGTTAAAAGTATTGGCAGAGCGGAATTTTCCTATTACGGAACTGCTTTTGGTAGCATCGGAACGTTCAGTGGGCAAAAAACTAAGTTTTAAAGGAAAGGAACATCCGGTCATCGGTCTGGCCGAGGCCGTAGCGGCCCGGCCGGATATTGCCATCTTTTCCGCCGGTGGGGATACCTCTTTGGAGTGGGCTCCTAAGTTTGCCGAAGCCGGAACTACCGTAGTGGACAATTCCTCCGCGTGGCGGATGGATTCGGATAAAAAATTGGTGGTGCCCGAAATCAATGCGGGCACCTTGACCAAATATGATAAAATTATTGCCAATCCTAATTGCTCTACGATACAACTCGTGATGGCTTTAGCCCCCCTCCACCATAAGTACAGGATGAAGCGGGTAGTCATTTCCACATACCAATCGGTATCGGGAACGGGGGTGAAAGCGGTCAAGCAGCTTGAAAACGAGATGGCGGGTGTACAAGGCGAAATGGCTTATCCCTATCCCATTAATAGGAACGCCTTGCCGCATTGTGACGTCTTTTTGGAAAACGGTTACACCAAGGAAGAAATGAAGCTCGCCCGCGAACCACAAAAGATATTGGACGATAACTCTTTTTCCGTCAGTGCGACCGCCGTGCGGATTCCGACAGCCGGAGGGCATTCCGAATCGGTAAACGTCGAATTTCATAACGATTTCGACCTGAACGATGTACGAAAACTGCTGAACGATACCCCAGGCGTAACAGTGCAGGACAATCCCGATACCAACACCTACCCCATGCCCATCTATGCACATGAAAAAGACGATGTTTTTGTCGGCCGTATCCGAAGGGACGAGTCACAACGAAACACGTTAAATATGTGGATCGTTTCCGATAACCTCAGAAAAGGAGCTGCGACCAATGCGATTCAGATTGCGGAATACTTATGTAAAAACCAGTTGGTATAAATTCGGGTGGCCTGTTGATATTAAATGGAACCTTTGCCGTGTTTTCGTAGCAAAGGTTTTTTTATACTAATTTAGGCGGACCCTTGCCCCCGACGATGAAAAAGCTAGTCTTAATTTGTACCACAACAGTTTTTCTGGCCTCCTGCGATAGGATCGATAAAAAAGAGACCATCCCCGTGAATTATCCCATTACTAAAAAAGCTGATTCCGTTGACACCTATTTCGGAATAGAGGTCAAAGACCCTTATCGCTGGCTCGAAGACGACCGTGGTGAAGAGACGGAGGCCTGGGTCGAAGCGGAAAATAAAGTGACCTTTGGCTATCTCGAAAAAATCCCCTTTCGCAATGCCCTAAAAAATCGGCTGGAAAAACTCTGGGATTACGAAAAACTGGGCTCTCCCTTTAAAGAGGGCGATTACACGTATTTCTATAAAAACGATGGACTACAAGACCAATATATCGTATATCGGCAAAAGGAAGGTGAAGATCCCGAGGTCTTTTTGGATCCCAATACCTTCTCCGAAGACGGCACCACATCATTGGCCGGGCTAAGTTTCACCAAAGATGGTTCCCTGGCAGGATACTTGATCTCAGAAGGGGGTAGCGATTGGCGCAAAGCCATTGTGATCGATGCGGAAACAAAGGAAATTGTCGAGGACACCCTGATCGACATCAAATTCAGCGGACTGGCCTGGAAGGGCAACGAAGGCTTTTACTACTCCAGTTACGACAAACCTGAGGGTAGTGAGCTCTCCGCCAAGACCGACCGGCATAAAGTCTATTTTCACGAATTGGGCACACCGCAAAAAGAAGACCGACTGGTTTTTGGGGCAGGGCCAGAAGAGAAATACCGATACATAGGGGCTTCGGTAAGCGAAGACCAACGCTATCTAAGCCTTTCGGCCGCTACGTCCACTTCGGGGAACAAACTCCTGATCAAAGACCTGCACGACCCGAACGGGCTATTGGTTCCCATCGTTAACGACATGGAATCGGATAACTATCTCATCGACAATGTCGGTTCCAAACTTTTTATCGTCACCAACAGGGATGCCCCAAACAAAAAAATAGTGATGGTCGATGCCGCCGAACCTGGCCCTGAAAATTGGACCGATTTTATTCCCGAAACCGAAAACGTACTCACCCCAAGCACAGGTGGGGGATATTTTTTTACGGAGTACATGGTCGACGCAGTTTCAAAAGTCCTCCAGTACGACTACGAGGGAAATTTGATCCGGGAAATAAAACTTCCTGGGGTCGGCAGTGCTTCCGGTTTTGGGGGAAAGAAACAGGAAAAGGATTTTTATTTTGGTTTCACGAATTACATCACCCCCGGTTCATCCTATAAATACAACGTCGAAAGCGGTAAGTACAATCTGTACTGGAAACCCAAAATCGATTTTAACCCCGAGGATTACGAGTCGAAACAGGTTTTTTATACCAGCAATGACGGTACGGAAATTCCCATGATCATCACCTACAAAAAAGGATTGGTACTTAACGGTAAAAATCCCACTCTTCTCTATGCCTATGGCGGCTTCAACATAAGTATCACCCCCTCGTTCAGCATAGCCAACTGCGTTTGGATGGAACAAGGGGGGATCTATGCCGTACCGAACATTAGGGGAGGCGGCGAGTATGGAAAGAAATGGCACGAAGCGGGCATCAAGATGAAGAAACAGAACGTGTTCGATGATTTTATAGCTGCGGCCGAATACCTTATTGAAAACAAATATACCTCGTCGGACTATTTGGCCATTCGAGGTGGCAGTAATGGTGGACTTCTGGTCGGTGCCACGATGACCCAACGGCCCCATCTGATGCAAGTGGCCCTTCCGGCCGTAGGCGTCATGGATATGCTGCGCTACCACACCTTTACCGCCGGGGCGGGATGGGCTTACGATTACGGTACGGCCGAGGATAGCAGGGAAATGTTCGAGTACCTAAAAGGCTACTCCCCCGTACACAATATAAAGGAAGGTACGGAATATCCAGCCACTTTGGTCACTACGGGAGACCACGATGACCGTGTCGTGCCTGCCCATAGCTTTAAGTTCGCGGCCGAGCTTCAGAACAAGCAGACCGGGGACAATCCTACCCTAATCCGTATAGAGACCAATGCGGGCCACGGCGCAGGAACTCCAGTAAGCAAAACTATTGAGCAGTATGCCGATATTTTCGGCTTTACCTTTTATAACATGGGATTCCCCGAACTGCCGAATCAGAAGGTTCTCTACTCGCCTTGACCTTTAATTTTGAATCTGTATAGAAGGCCGTTGCGGACTAATCACGATATTTTTGAACAGCATAACATAGAAGTGAAGGTACACTTTTTGCTTTCAGCGAAAATTAGACATTTTTTAATCATTTGAAGACTTTTTAGTCATAGCATCGCTACGGAAGGCAAAAAAGACAATAATTGGGTTCAAAAGGCCCATTTTTTAGCGAATGGAAAAAGTTTAAATCACTTCATAGCTAAGGTGGGAAAAAATGACGAAATTAGAATGATAAATGAGAAAATGCCAGGCAAAAGAAAAAGCTTAAATCACTTCATTATCAAGACGGGATCATTAAAAGAGTTCAAAGAATAATTTTTAGAACATCGAAGTCTTAAAGGAAATCCCGTTCCTTGTTTAGGCGGATTTTTTGACTCCCACAACATTGTTACTATGCTACTAGTTGATCATGTTTCCTTTGCCTATGAAGACGATGTCCCCGTTCTAGAGAACATCAACCTGAAGGTGGCCAAAGGGGAGCATATGGCCGTCATCGGCGAAAGCGGTTGTGGTAAAAGCACCCTCTTAAAAATAATTTACGGGCTGCTAGACATACCAGTAGGCGAAGTCCACTGGAACGACACCCAAGTGCTCGGGCCTTTGTTCAATTTGGTTCCGGGGGAACCGTATATGAAATACCTCTCACAAGATTTTGATTTGATGCCCTACACCTCGGTCGCGGAGAACGTCAGTGAATTTTTGTCCGTTTTCGAGCCGGAGGAAATGGAGGAACGCACCACTGAGCTGCTAGGCATGCTCGAATTGACCGCTTTCGCGGAAACCCATGTTCAATATCTAAGCGGAGGCCAACAACAGCGGGTAGCCCTCGCCCGTGTGCTGGCGCAGGAGCCGGAAGTATTGTTGCTCGACGAACCTTTTAGCCATATCGACAATTTTCGTAAAAACGAACTGCGGCGGAACCTATTTGACTTTCTGAAAAGAAAGAAAATTACGGTATTGACCGCCACACACGACCATATGGATATGCTGCCTTTCGCCGACCGTGTCATCGTTCTGAAAGATCGCCACATTGTCGCTGAGGACACCCCGAAAAATCTGTATGAACATCCGAAAGAACTTTATATCGCCGCGTTGTTCGGGGAAGCCAATAAAATTCCGATTAACATTGTAAAATCCTATGCCGATACCAAAAGACGCATTGTGGTATATGCCCATGAGTTCAAGGTATCGGGAAAATCAGGGCTCGAAGTGGTAGTGAAGAAAGCCTACTACATGGGCGGTTATTTTATGATCATAGGCATTTATATGGGACAGGATATTTACTTTCACCACGATTCGCACTTGGAAAGCGGCAAGGTGGTTTTTCTGAATTTATCCATAGAAACCATTAACCAACGGATGAACCCAACCGCCACATGAACAAAAAGGTAGCCGTTCAAGAACTGGATTTTAAGGCCGTACGAAGCAGTGGGGCAGGCGGGCAACACGTGAACAAGGTTTCCTCCAAGGTCGAACTAAGCTTCGATGTCGAAGCATCAAAAGCCTTATCCAGCAATGAAAAAGAGCGTATTCTACAAAAACTCGGTAATCGCCTGACCAAGGAAAACGTACTGATCATAAACTGCGACAATACCCGTAGCCAGCACAGGAACAAGGATTTGGCCATCAAGCGGTTTCTAGAGACTGTGCGAAAGGGCATACGAATCCCCAAAAAACGCCGCAAGACCAAGCCTAAAAGATCGGCCATAGAAAAGCGGTTGAAATCCAAAAAAAAGAACGCGGAAAAGAAGGCGAGACGGCAGAAGCCGGATAGGCAGTATTGAAAATTCACCAATTAAAATTATTTCCCCAAGAAAACTATTTTCTGTATCTTATAAAGAAAATTCAATAATCGTGTTCGAAGCCATCAAGTTCATTCTCATAGCGGTAGGTATTTATTTTTTGATTACTGGCGTTCTACGGAAAAGACCGAAGCAAAAATGGGCCGGAGGCCTGCTGGTTTTATTTTCCATCTTTATTTTTTGGTGGATGGGATTTTGGGGCGAAAAACTCTGGTTCGACACCAACGGCTATAACGATCGTTTTTGGACCCTATTTTTGTTCCGTTCGGGGTTTACCTTAGCGGGGACTATTCTTGCCGCCCTCGTAGTGGCCCTTTTGACTTTTTCGGTGCCCAAGGGCAACAGGAACCTGAGATGGATCAGCATTGCCCTAGGTGCCTTGGTAGGCGGCTTTTGGGGCAATCTCAACTGGCAGGTGTTCTTAAAATCGTGGTATCGGGTGGACTCCGGTATTACAGATCCTATTTTTGATAAGGATGTCAGCTTCTATCTTTTTTCACTTCCCTTTTACGACCAATTGCACTCCATATTGCTCACAATAACCTTTTTGGCGATCGTGGCCTCGTTCTTTCTTTTGTTCGAGATCAATTCCCAACAAGGGGGTATTCGGCTGCGGGCCAATCAATCCCCGAAGCATCTGCATTCCCTTTTTCTCAGTTCGGGCATGGTACTGTTGGTGTGGGCCTTTGGCAAGTTTTTGGAGCGCTACCATTTAATGTTTTCCAGTTTGGGAACGGTTTCCGGACCAGGATGGACCGACGTCTACGTAAAGCTGCCCATCCTTTGGATTTTGATAGTCATCACCATCATCATGGCCGTGGTTCTATGGATCGTTCCCGCACGCAATTACATTACCGACCGTATCTTAAGACGCTTTCCGGCACAGACCCGATCGCCTATTATCGCCTTGGGCGCCGTAGGGATATTTATTTGGATACTCTATTCGGTCGGTCTTAGACCTCATCCCATATAGTTTTCAGGAATATCGGGTCGAACCGAACGAGATTACCGTCGAAAGACCCTTTATCGCCAACAACATCGAATTTACCCGCAAGGCCTATAAGCTCGATGTGGTCGAGGAAAAGGAATTCGAAGCCTCAGAGAAATTTACCCCGGAAATGGTTTCCGACAACCCGTCTATCTTCAACAATATCAGATTATGGGATTGGCGGGCGATGGATAACGTGCTCAAACAGTTTCAGGAAATACGACTGTACTATGAGTTCAAGGATGTCGATGTCGATCGCTACCAATATAACGGCCAATACAACCAAGTCATGGTCTCGGCCCGGGAAATGAAGGCGGACAACCTGCCCGCAGAGAGCCAGACCTTTGTGAACAAACATTTTAAATATACCCACGGCTATGGGGCCACCATGGCAACGGTATCGGATTTTACCAGCGAGGGACTGCCCAACTTCCTGATACAGGATATCCCCCCAAAAAGCAAGTTCGAATCCCTTGATATCAAAAAACCACAGATTTATTACGGCGAACTGACCGACCAGTACGCCATCGTGAATAGCACCGAACAGGAGTTCGACTACCCCAGCGGAAGCCAGAACGTGTACAACCGCTATGAAGGAAAAGGAGGAGTACAGATCAGCAATTTTTGGCGTAAACTGATCTATTCCTATACCTTGGGCGGAACGCAATTATTACTGTCCTCCTACCCCAACGAAGAAAGCCGGATTATGTTCAACCGGAACATCCTAAAGCGGGTGGAATCCTTGGCGCCCTTTTTACAATTCGAGAACGACCCGTACATCGTAAGTGAACACGGGGAACTATACTGGATCATCGATGCCTACACCACTTCGGATTACTATCCGTATTCCGAAGCCTTCGCAAGGGTGGAGAACATTCAATATGAACAGGGCATTTTTCAAAGGAGTACCCGAATGTTGAAAAATTCTTTCGAAGGCTCGAACTACATCCGAAATTCGGTCAAGGCCGTAGTCAATGCTTACAGCGGCCAAGTGGATTTCTATATTTTCGACGATGAAGATCCCATTATCAAGGTGTGGGACCGCATCTTTCCCGGTATGTTCAAAAAGCGGAGTGTCATGCCTTCCTATTTGGAAGCGCATATACGATATCCGGCCGATTACCTTATGGCCCAAGGCTTGGTCTATGCCAAATACCATATGACCGACCCGGAAGTTTTCTACAATCAGGAGGACCTGTGGATACCGGCCACCGAAAAATACTACGGTGACGTAATTCCCGTCGAACCGTACTACATTATGTGGGGATTGCCCGGCTCCGAAGAGCCCCAATTTTCCCTGATACTGCCCTTCACCCCAAAAAACCGGCAGGTGCTGATAGGTTGGGTGGCCGGCCTCTGCGATCCGGAGAACTACGGCCGGTTTCTCGCCTATAATTTTCCCAAGGAAAAAAGGGTCTTGGGGCCGCAGCAGGTAGAGACAAAAATCGATCAAGATAGTTTTCTCTCGGGACAGCTTTCCCTTTGGGACCAACGTGGATCCAACGTCATAAGAGGCAATGTGCTTGCCATACCGGTCGGGAACACCCTGATTTACGTAGAGCCCATCTACCTAAAAGCGGAAACGGCCGCCTATCCCGAACTGCGACTGGTCTGTATTATGCATGAAGATAACCTCAGCTATGGCGAAACCTTCGATGAGGCCTTGGCAGGCATATTCGCAAGTCCGGATTCGGGAATCGCGCCCTCGAACCCCGAACCGCAACAACAAAGGCCGGATACCGGAACGGCTGAACTGATTCAAAACGCCAATGCGGCTTTTGAGGCCTATCAACAGGCGACAGGTCAAGGTAATTTCGAGAAGGCAGCGCAAGAATTGAACCGGTTGAAAAGCTATTTGGAGCAGCTCGACCAGAGGAAATAGGCAACAGTCTTCTCAAAAATCAAACTTCAGCTGTACGGAAACCGTTTCTTGTCGCGGCTTTGCCCTTTTATCCTCCGTATTCAGATTGGCCAATGAAATACCCAACAGCCGAACGGAATTTTGAAGTTCTTCTTGATAGAGCAGTTGCTTGGCCGATGCCAAGATCATACTTTTGTCGGCGATAAAATAGGAAAGCGTTTTGCTGCGCGTGTTCAGCGTAAAATCACTATACTTTATTTTTAATGTGACGGTCTTACCGGCAATATCCGATTTCTTAAGCCGACGTTCGAGCTCCTCGGCGATGTGTTCCAAGCGTTCGAGCATAAAAATCTCGCTGCTCAGGTTTTCGCTAAAGGTACGTTCGGCCCCTACGGATTTAGGAATCCGGTGCGGTTTAACCTCGCTGTGGTGTATCCCGCGAACGACGTGGTAGTAGTATTCGCCGCTTTTTCCGAATTTGTCCGATAAGAACTCCAAAGGCTTTTCCTTTAAGTCTTTACCCGTAAAAATGCCGAGTGCGTACATTTTATCCGCCGTGACCTTGCCTACTCCATAGAATTTTCTGATTTCCAGATTCTCCAAAAATTGCAGCACCTCCTCAGGGTTCACCGTTTTCTGCCCGTTGGGTTTGTTGATGTCGCTGGCGACCTTGGCAATAAACTTGTTGATGGAAATGCCTGCAGAGGCATTCAGTCCGGTTTCCTCAAAAATTCGGCGCCTTATTTCCTGGGCGATCAAGGTGGCAGAGGGATTTCCTTTTTTGTTAACGCTGACGTCGAGATAGGCCTCGTCCAAAGAAAGCGGTTCGACCAAATCGGTGTATTCGTAAAAAATGTTTCGGATTTGTTTCGAGATTTCCCGATAGCGTTCGAACCGGGCCTTGACGAAGATTAAATCGGGACAATTCCGTTTGGCCAAAACGCTACTCACGGCACTGCGCACCCCATACTTTCTCGCCTCGTAACTCGCCGCGGCCACCACCCCCCGTTGTGAACTGCCGCCGACCGCTATGGGCTTTCCGCGAAGTTCGGCATTGTCCAATTGCTCCACGGAGGCGTAGAAGGCATCCATATCGATGTGGATGATCTTTCGTAAGGGCAAATCTTGGATCATAGACAAATTTATACTCCTGCCACTTAGAAACTAGGGAATTTTAATAAATTTATTTTTTTCTTTGCCTAGGCAAAATTTTCAAGCATAGCAGTAGCTACGGTTTAAAAGTTTAACGACGGCATAGGGAAAAAGAAAGAGGCAAAAACCCGTATTTCTAAGTGGCAGGAGCATAAGGCTTATCTTAGTGTCATAAGTCAATCTGGAATCCATTTACAGGTATGAAAAAGACACTGAAACAAGTTTAGCACACATGATTGAAATAGAGCGTAAATTTCTGGTAACCTCTGAAAATTTTAAAAGGGAAGCCACATCGAAAAAAAGAATTATTCAGGGCTTTTTAAATACCCATCCTGAGCGCACGGTTCGTGTGCGTATAAAAGGAAATGCCGGGTTCTTGACCGTCAAAGGAAAATCAAACGAAGCGGGTACCCAACGTTTTGAATGGGAAAAGGAAATCGATTTAAGGGATGCCCATGCGCTGCTCAATCTTTGTGAGGATGGCATTCTGGACAAGACCCGCTACGAAGTCCCTGTAGGTCAGCATCTTTTTGAGGTGGACGAGTTCCATGGGGGGAACAAAGGATTGACCATTGCCGAGGTGGAACTACAACATGAAAACCAGCCTTTCGAAATTCCGGATTGGCTAGGGGAGGAAGTCACAGGAGAAATAAAATACTACAATTCGCAATTAAGCATAACACCTTATGAAGCATGGACAAAATAACCTTGAACGCTCAGACCAGCAGGGAAAGTAGAAACAACTTCTGGATGAGGAATTTTGAATATTATCTGCCCTTAGGCTGCATCAGGAACGAGGGGGCAACTTTCAGGCATATAGGTTGATTTGCAATTGGGTGCCCGCCTATCGGCGTGGCAGGCTTTAAACTAAAATATTTATTGCTATCGCCATCCCCCCCCAAGAGCCTCATACAGGTTCACCACCGACTGCAGCTGGCTAAACCGAGCGTCGATGAGATCCAAGCTCGAACGAAGCGCATTTTCGCGGGCGTTCAAGACCTCAAGATAATTGGCCAGACCATTGTTCAACAGCTGCTCGGAATATTCGGTAGCGGTGGAGTAGGCATCGTATTCCTTGTTCTTGACCTTGATTTTTGCGGTGGCCGCATCGTAATTATATAACGCATCGGACACCTCTTTGCTGGCGGTCAAAATAGCCTGTCTAAAATTCAGCCGGGCCTCTTCTTGCTGCGCTTGGGAGACTTCATATTGAGTACGAATTTTTCTTCCCTCGAAAATCGGTTGGGTCAAGCCACCGATAATAGTGGCAAAAAGCGAAGTAGAATCAAAAAGTTCGCTAAAATCCAGACTTTGTAATCCACCCGTAGCGTTGAGGGTCAATGAAGGATAAAAATTGCTTTGCGCCACGTTGGTCAGTTCGAAGGCCTCGACCAAATTGTATTCCGCCGCCATGACGTCGGGTCGGTTCCGCAACAACTGGATAGGAACGCCTGCGTTCAGTTCGGTCGTTATCTTTTGGCTTTCCAATGTGGCGCGCCGGATGCCCCCCGGTTCATTTCCCAATAGTATGGACATTGTGTTTTCGATTAGTCGGGTCTGGTTCTCCAGGTCGATCAGAATCCCTTGGGCGGTGTATAGCTGGGCCTCGGTCTGTTTAACGCCCACCGCCGTAATATTGCCGGCTTCTTTAAGGGCCTGTGTGGTTTCGAGGGAGTTCTGACGGGTCTGTACGGTTTCTTCGGTAATCCGTACCTGTTCGTCCAGCGACAATAGTTGATAATATAGGGTTGCAATATTGGCGATCAGATCAGTCTTTACGGCCTGATGGGCCGCGACGCTCTGCAGATAGCTTGCCTGAAAGGCTCTTTTATTACTGCGTATCTTCCCCCATATATCGGCTTCCCACGATAAGCCGGCACTTAACTGGTATTGATCCAGCGCGTTGAACTGACCTCCGAACTGACTGTTTCCCGAAAGTTCTTGATGGGTGTACTGCGCTGAGCCTTGCAAGGTGGGCAAAAAGCCCGCCTTACCCTGTTTAACGTAGGCCTCGGCCGCCAAAATACGCTGCAGGGCAATCCGGATATCAATATTTTCCTTTAAGCCTTCCTCAATATAACCTTGTAAAATGGGATCCGTAAACAGCTCTGCCCAAGGTACGGCAGCCATGCTCAGGCTGTCTTGCGGTAGGCTATCCGTACGGAAATATGCCTCGTTCACCACCTCCGGCCGCTCGTAGTTCTTGGCCGCAAAACAGGAAACAAGCAGCATGGGGAGAACGCCAATAAAAAGAAGTCGGTAAACTCTCGTAATGTTCATGTGGTTCTCGATTTTATTTGTTGTATTCGTTCCGTAAATTTCCAAGCTGCTATTCCCTTTTCCCATGGCCCTAAACTTTTTTTGAACCTGTATCGCCCGCAGGCAAAGCTTCACTTGAACTTGTGCCGGTGGTTTCGGGTTTACCGGATAGCCGCTCCTGAAGCCATTGAAAGAGCATAAAGAGGATGGGGATAACGAATACGCCCAGCAGCGTGCCGATCAAAAGTCCCCCGACCGCGCCGGTACCGATAGAACGGTTTCCCTCCGCCCCCACACCGCTGGCCAACACCAGGGGCATCAACCCGAGGATAAAGGCAAAGGAAGTCATAAGGATGGGCCGCAGCCTGGCCTCGGCCCCTTCGATGGCAGCATCCAAGATCGTTTCGCCCCGACGCCTTCTCTGAATCGCGAACTCCACGATCAATATGGCATTTTTGGCCAAAAGGCCTAACAGCATGATGAGCGCAATCTGAAAATAGATATTGTTCTGAAGGCCGGCTAATTGCGTGGTGATGTAGGCGCCGAACACCCCCAAGGGCAAGGACAGAAGCACGGAAAATGGCAGCAAATAACTTTCGTATTGAGCGGCCAACAAAAAGTAAACAAACAGAATGGATAACAAAAATATGGTCGTCGTCTGGTTCCCGGCGTTCACCTCTTCCCGCGTCAGGCCCGAATAGGCAGTGGTATAATTTCCGGGCAGCTCGCTGGCCACCTCCTGTACCGCTTTAATGGCATCGCCCGAACTATATCCGGGGTTGGATGCGGCGGTAACCGTAGTGGAATTGAACAGGTTGAAACGCGTAACGGATTGAGGGCCGTACACCCGTTTCAGGTAAACAAATTCCGTTATGGGAGTCATCTGTCCGCTTTCAGTACGTACGTACAACTGGTCGAGATCGGATTTATCCGCCCGATCTTGGGGCAAGGCTTGTACATACACCCGGTATTGTTTCCCGAACCGGGAAAAATCCGCCGCAAATATACTGCCGATATACCCCTGAAGGGTCGAAAAAATACTGCTTATCGAAACCCCCAGTTCCTTGGCGCGCGGCACATTTAGCTCCATTTCGTACTGCGGATATTTAGTATTAAAAGAGGATTGCGCATATTGAATCTCGGGCCGTTGGCTCAATTTGCCGATAAACTCCTGATTGGTTTCGTCAAGATCGGTAAAACTTCCTCCGGAACGATCAAGCAGATTTACCTCGACCCCGGCCGAACTACCAAAGCCTGGAATACTGGGCGGTGCGAAGAAAACGATGTTCGCTTCGGGAATCTGGGCGGCTACCCCGAACATCTTGCCCGTGATGGTCTCAATGGAAAGCGAATCCGCATCACGCTCGTCCCAATCGTCCAATCGCATAAAACCGAGACCGAAGTTATTACCCTGACCCCCTAAAAAGCTTCTTCCCTCCACTACCGTACCGGCTTGAACACCTGGAATCTTTACAAGGCCTTCGTACAGTTTTTGGTTGACTTCGTGAGTCCGGTCCAAAGAAGACCCGGGGGGGAGCTCCACGTTCAAAAAGATAATGCCACGGTCTTCATCGGGCACAAACCCTGTTTTCAGAGGTGGAAGACGACCACCAAATACCGGTACCTGCCAAGACAAGTATTAGGCCGGTAATCCATTTGTTCCGGTATAAAAAATGTACCGATTTGCCATACTTGGTTACGGTGGCATCGAAGCCCCGGTTGAAAGCATTAAAAAAACGTTGTATAAAGCCTGGTTTATTTCCCTTACTGTTCTTTTTATCCTCATGTCCCTTTAAAAACAGCGCGCAAAGGGCGGGACTTAGGGTAAGGGCGTTCACTGCAGAAATAATAATTGCCACGATCAGGGTGACGCCGAACTGTTCATAAAACACCCCGGTTGGCCCCTGTATAAAGGTTACCGGTATAAATACCGCCGACATGACCAAAGTAATGGAAATGATGGCGCCGGCAATCTCGTGCATAGCGTCTAAAGTCGCCTTTTTTGGGTTTTCCTCGCCCTTATCAATCTTGGCATGTACGGCCTCTACGACCACAATGGCATCATCGACCACGATACCGATAGCCAAGACCAAGGCAAAAAGGGTCAATAGGTTGATGGAGTACCCCAAAAGGTTCAAAAAGAAAAAGGTTCCGATAATCGACACCGGAACGGCAATGGCAGGAATCAAGGTGGAGCGAAAATCCTGTAAAAAGATAAATACCACCAAGAATACCAATAAGAAAGCCTCGACCAGCGTACTGACCACCTTTTCGATGGAAGCGTTCAAAAAATTGTTCGTGTCATAAGGGATAAAGATTTCCATGCCTTTGGGCATCTCCTCGCGTATGTTTTCGAGCTCGACTTTGATGGATTGAATTATCTCACGTGCATTGGATCCCTTGGTCTGAAAAATTCCCATACTTACTGCCGGGTACCCTTTGGTTACCGAACTGGCGGAATAGGATTGTGCGCCCAATTCGATGTCGGCCACATCGCTAAGCCTTAAGAAATCGCCGTTGCCCAAGGCTTTGATAACAATATCGCTATACTGGGTCTCGGTCTTGAAACGGCCACCGTATCGGATGGTATATGAAAAGGTCTCGCCGTTATTCTCGCCCAACGAACCTGCCGCGGCCTCGAGGCTCTGTTCCTTTAAGGCGTCGGTAACATCTGTGGGCACCAGATTATAGGCCTCCAATTTTTCCGGCTTGAGCCATATGCGCATGGCATAATCCTTTCCCCCGAAAACATTGACATTGCCCACTCCGTTGACCCTTTGAATTGAGGGTATGACGTTGATCTTCAGATAGTTTTGAATGAAGGTGTCATCATAATCGTCGTTTGTACTGTACACCGACATGAACATCAGTGCGCTGCTCTGCTGCTTTTGAGTGGTGACCCCGGTCTGGAGCACGGCCTGTGGCAAAAGGGGGTTGGCACGCGACACCCGGTTCTGTACGTTTACCGCTGCGATATCAGGATCTACTCCTTGGTCGAAGAAAACCTGAATCGAGGCGGTACCACTATTGGTGGCCGTTGAAGTAATATAGGTCATGCCCTCGACCCCGTTGATCTGTTCTTCCAAAGGAATTACCACACTTTCCAAGATTGTTTCGGCGCTCGCCCCGGGATAGGTGGCGCTTACTTGAATCGTCGGCGGTGCGATATCAGGATATTGGGTGATGGGCAAGGCCGTTATCCCCAAAATACCCAGGATAACGATGATAATGGATATTACCGTGGAGAGTACGGGACGTTCTATAAATGTTTTGAGCATAGTCTTTTTATCTGTGCCGGTTGTACCGGTTATCTGAATACGGTGGGCAAGGGTTTGGCAATACTGTCGAATGGGATTTCGTGGGGATTGATCTTGGTTTCGCCCTTAAGCTTGGCCACCCCCTTCGCCACAATGCGCTCGTCTTTCGTCAAGCCTGAACCCACGACATATAGGTTGTCCACATCCCTTTGAATATCTATTTGCGAGGCGATTGCAATACTGTCTTGACCGACCTTATATACATAGGTACTTCCCTGGCGCTCGAACGTAGCTGACTTAGGCACCACCACGGCATTCTCGTAGGTTTTAGGGACCTGAATCTTGCCGCTGTTGCCGTTAGTGAGCAACAGGTCGGGATTGTCAAAAATGGCGCGGAAAGAAATAGCGCCGGTCTTATCACTAACTTGTGAATTGATAGCGTCGATACGGCCTTCCTCGTCGTAAAGATTACCATCAGGCAACACCAACTGTACCTTGGGCAAGTTCTTGATAATCTCCGACCTCCCTGCGCCTTCGGAATTCCGCAAAAAGCCTATATAATCCCGCTCGTTCATCGAAAAATAGGCATAGACTTTATTGATGTCGGAAACCGTTGTCAAGGGCGTCTGGTCGCCAGGGCTTACAAGCGATCCTGTTCGAAGCCGTATCTCGCCCACATAGCCGTCGACCGGACTTTTAATGTTGGCATAGTCGATATTGGCGTTAATACTACTGTAATTGCTTCTGGCCTGTTGCAGTTTTGCCTTGGCCGTTTGCAACTGTACCTCACTGATGATGTTCTGTTCCACCAAGGGCTTGAGTTTGTTCACCTCGACCTGAGCGGCGTTCACGTTGGCCTCGGCCGCGGCGGCATCCTGGTTCAAAGATTGGGTCTCCAACTTGAAAAGGGTCTGGCCCCTTCGAACTTTTTGGCCTTCATCGACTAGCACGTTCGTTATATATCCGCTGACCTTGGCCCTCACTTCACTGTTTACTATACCCTCGATACTGGCGGGATAGGTGGTATAGGCGGTCACCGTTTTGGTAGGGATTTCGGTCACCGAGAAAGAGGGGATTTGCTTGGCCGGCACCGCCGGGGCCTTTCCGCCCGCCCTCTTGGTCATTGCCACAACCGTTTAAGGTAATGAGGACGACCATAAAAAGAGGCAATATGAGATAATTCGGTATCGGGTTTTTCATAGGTATCGATTAATCGGTTTTGATTTTTTTGCGCAAAGTGGCCATTGAACGGCAGGCCTTCTCTAAAAATTCAAGGTATTCTTCATGTATCTCTAGCTCGAACCGGGTGTCTGAATCGTCGGCCACCGTTTCATTATATTCTTTTTTGTAATCCACTATTTCTAAATGGATATCCTTTTCACGTTCCCATTTCTCCACTGTCTCGTCCATCCACTGTAACATGGACTCGTGCGCCAGTACAAAGTATTTTTTTCGGTCGCCCGTCTTGGTAAAATAGGTGATCATACCGGTAGACTGCAGGTTGTTGAGGTGGGTGGAAATGGTACTTTTACTGGCCCCTAGGTTCGTTACCAGTTGCTCGAAGGAGATGCCCTTTTTGCCCACGAGAATCAAAGTGGAAAGTATGCGGGCGGCCAAAGGAGCCATTTGTTCCCTGCCTTCCAGATGCATGCCCAGCCTCTCGATTAAGACCTCTCTTTTGGATTTTAAAGTGGAATTTGTCATGGGAGCCGAAAATTGGAGCTGCAAAACTACGAATGGTTCGGGCATAATCGAACTGTAAAAAATATAAAGTATTGTTAACCCACACGATGGGGGAAATTCCGTTTCTTACGCCCCACTGACGGCCCGGAAAGGCTGGCCGACGGTGTTCCGATAAAATCTAAAGATACGGTCGTCTCCCAAGGATACCGGGAGGAGTGATAGTTAATTGATCGTTAAATGGAATGGAAATGCAAATCCGTTAAAATTCCCCCTTCCCCAATGTGCGAAAAAAATTATTGAAGGGTGCCTTTTGCGGTATTGTTAGGAGCGGGCAAAACGTTCTTCAAAACTATGGTATGCGACCTAGAGCGCACTCCCGAACTGCTCCAAAAAACGGACGTCGTTCTCGCTCAGCAACCGGATATCGGGAATCTGATATAGCAAAAGCGCAATCCGATCGATTCCCATTCCGAAGGCAAAACCCGAATATTCCTCCGAATCGATTTTACAATTGTCTAACACTTGGGGGTCCACCATGCCACAACCCATTATTTCCAGCCATCCTGTGCCCTTGGTCATACGATAGTCGGTCTCCGTTTCCAGACCCCAATATACATCGACCTCCGCACTGGGTTCGGTAAATGGGAAATACGACGGGCGCAAGCGAATTTTCGATTTACCGAAAAGTTCCGTAGTGAAGAACTGTAGGGTCTGCTTGAGATCGGCAAAAGATACGTCTTTATCGATATACAGCCCTTCGACCTGATGGAAAAAACAGTGCGATCGCGCCGATATGGCCTCATTGCGGTAAACCCTTCCGGGGGAAATAGTACGAATGGGCGGTGGATTGTTCTCCATATACCGCACCTGTACCGACGAGGTGTGGGTACGCAGGAGGATATCGGGATCGGTCTGTACGAAAAAGGTATCCTGCATGTCCCTGGCCGGATGGTGCTCCGGCAGGTTGAGGGCGGTAAAATTATGCCAATCGTCCTCGATTTCGGGACCTTCGGAAACATTAAAACCTATCCTAGAGAAAATCTCGATAATCCGGTTTTTTACTATGGAAATAGGATGCCGCGCACCCAAGGGAATGGGTTCGCCGGGCCGTGTCAAATCGCCGTACGCCTTTTTTATCTCGACCTTATTGTCCAAGGTCCCCTTCAGGGCATCCACCTTTTCCGCCGCCAGGGTCTTAAGCTGATTGATGGTCTGCCCGAACTCCTTTTTTCGGTCGTTCGGCACGTTCTTAAATTCGGCGAAAAAATCGTTAAGCAAGCCTTTTTTGCCCAGATACTTGATGCGGAAAGCCTCTACATCCTCTTTAGAATCGGCGGTGAAGTTTTCGACCTCGGCAATATGCTCCTTTAGGGTGTCGATCATGGTATTTGCACTTAGATAAGTTGGCAAAGTTAGGACTTTGGGGCCATTAAAATCAAATTTTTACCCGTTAAACTTCTTCAAAGAATGAACCTCTCAGCAACGTAAAAATTTTTGTCCAAAATAGATAATGTTAACGACAATTAACACAGTATCATTATATTATACAATTTCAAACTATACCAGTTTTTTTTTAGGACACCGAATCGTCTACGACACATTGCAAATTTTGGACAACAGTCATAAATATGACAATATTATCCGCATTTTCAGTTCCATTTTTAATGACGTCCATGATCGGGCCGTCACCATGGGAGGAAGAAATATTGGGAAATTCACTGGAGCGTTAGTTCTCTACATGTTGGAAAAGAGAAATAAGAACTGGATAATCATTACTAAAAAAGGTTTAGAAATTTCATGACTATTTGTATTACCATCCCTTATCAACTGGTGAACTCCTCTTTAGTTTCTCTTTCGAAAAGGATGGCTATTCGATCCATTGAAGGAAATTCATTAAATCTAGTTTTTTCCATGAAACCTGATTCCACCCCATTGCATTAATTTGTAAATATGCAAGTGTCGAGCTTGAGGTGGTTAGTATTAACGTAGAAAATTAAACTATTCAATGCGATAAATTTAATAACCCCAATCACTTCCGCCCAAAATCCGCCGGAACCTCGCCCCAGGCCTTGGTCTCCCATTTGACAATCGGGGTGTTGTATGAATTGTTCTTGAGCCATTCGATGGCACGCCGTACCAGATCAAAAAGAGCCTTGTTCTGGGCGGTTTCCTTAAGTTTGGTATTGCAGTGCTTTTTCCGGACCCAGCTGATGGCCGTACGGGAATCGGTGTAGATGATACGGTCGCTATTTTTCTGTTTTAGGAAGGCGAGACCGTGTACAATGGCCAAAAACTCGCCGATATTATTGGTGCCTTGGGCAAAAGGCCCCTGCCGGAACAGTTTTTGGCCCGTCTTGGTGTCGACGCCTTGATATTCCATTACACCCGGATTTCCGCTGGAGGCCGCATCTACCGAGATGGAATGGTAATTTGGCGTTCCGAATTTTAGGAGCTGTTCGGAGGTCAGCGAAGGGACCCCCTTTTTATTTCCTTTATATTCCTCATAACTGCCATTATAGGCTTTTTTGGCGGCGGCAAAGGTGGAAAAAGATTTGTATTGCGCTCCTTTGTAACCGGTAATGGCGACCTGGCAATCTTGCCATGTATCGTAGATACCGGGGCGCTTACCTTTCCAGACAGTGTAGAATTTTTGTTTTTTAGCCATTAGCGGAAGACAAATATGTGGTTTCACCCCTCCTTGGGAGGGGTCGGAACTGCTTTTTCAGCAGTTCCGGGGGAGGCCAAAAGTTTCTCGATGACTTTGGGAAAATACTCATACTCCAATTTTTGAATTTTCTCAACAATATTCTCGAGGCTATCCTCAGGGGATATTCTGGTTTTTACCTGTCGGATAACAGCCCCTTCATCATAATTTTCGTTGACATAATGAACGGTAATCCCTGTCTCGATCTCGCCGTTCGCCTTTACGGCCTCGTGCACCTTGTTACCGTACATGCCCTTACCGCCATACTTCGGTAACAGGGCGGGGTGAATGTTGATGATTTTATCCGGAAACGACCGGAGTATTTTTACAGGAATCTTCCAAAGGAATCCCGCAAGAACGATTAAGTCCGGTTTGAAAGCTTCCATAATATGGAGTAGGCCCTCTGTATTATAGGCAGTCCTATTAAAATACAGTGCGCTGACATTCAGTTTGTCGCATCGGTCCAACACCGGTGCATCCTTTTTATTCGTCAGAACGGCGGCAACGGACACTTCAGAACTATTCTGAAAATAATGCACAATGTTCTCCACGTTAGATCCAGATCCGGAGGCGAAGAGTACGATGTTTTTGGTTTTCACAACTAAAATCCAGGTTTAAAGGGGCAAGCAAAATACTTACAAATGGCAAGAAATTCCAAATTACAAGCCCCAAATTCCAAAAGAACTAATTTTTCCCGCCCAAACTTTCCATCCTATCCTATAATTCATTAAATTACCCTACATTTTAGACGCAAAAGGTATTATTCCCACAAAGTTTTTTACTTTTGCCAACAATTAAAATTTTAAAACCAATATAATTATGTCAGACATTGCATCAAGAGTAAAGGCTATCATCGTCGATAAATTGGGTGTTGATGAGAATGAGGTAGTATCAGAAGCTAGCTTTACTAACGACTTAGGAGCCGATTCACTGGACACTGTTGAACTTATCATGGAATTCGAAAAGGAATTTGACATTCAAATTCCCGATGACCAAGCCGAAAATATCGCTACCGTTGGTCAAGCTATTAGTTATATAGAAGAAGCGAAATAACCTTTATGATTTCTTGAAGAAATTTCAAATTATCCATGTGGTATCCCTATCGCATGGATATTTTTTTTTAATTTACCGCTGGTTTATGGACTCATGTAAACCTTTTGTTGGGAACCGGGATTTTCGGCTTTGTAAACCCTAATGAAGTCATTTTTTTGAAGCATAGCCATAGACTACAGAACTCAAAAATGAGGAAATTTAGGGTTTACAAAGTCGAAAATCGCAGGTAAAAGAAAAAGTTTAAATAAGTTCAATAAGAAACAACCAAACACCAAGGTCAATGGAGCTAAAGCGAGTTGTAGTTACCGGGCTGGGTGCCTTAACGCCCATAGGTAACAATATTGATGAATATTGGGAAGGTCTGAAGAGCGGCAAGAGCGGTTCGGCCCCCGTGACCTATTATGATACCGAAAAGTTCAAGGTGAAATTCGCATGCGAACTCAAAAATTTCAACGCCGAAGATCATTTTGACCGCAAAGAGGCCCGTAAGTTGGATCGTTTCGCCCAATATGCGCTTGTTTCCTCCGATGAGGCCATCGCAGATTCACACCTCGACCTCGGAGTAGTGGACAAATTCAAGGTCGGGGTTATTTGGGGCGCCGGTATCGGTGGTCTGGAAACTTTTCAGAACGAGGTGATGAACTTTTCGAAGGGTGATGGTACGCCCCGGTTCAACCCATTCTTTATCCCCAAAATGATTGCGGATATCGCTCCCGGCCATATCTCCATAAAACATGGGTTTATGGGCCCGAACTACACCACCGTATCGGCCTGTGCCTCGTCGGCAAACGCTATGATCGACGCCCTGAACTATATACGTTTAGGCCATTGTGACGTAATCGTTACCGGAGGTAGCGAGGCCGCCGTTACTATTGCCGGAATGGGCGGGTTCGGGGCCATGCACGCCCTGAGCACACGAAATGATAGCCCGGAAACGGCATCCAGGCCCTTTGATGCGACGCGCGATGGATTCGTGCTGGGCGAAGGTGCAGGAGCCCTCATACTCGAAGAATATGAACATGCCAAGGCCAGGGGAGCCAAAATATATGCCGAGGTGGCCGGTGGGGGACTTTCTAGCGATGCCTACCATATGACCGCCCCGCACCCCGATGGCATCGGCGTAGTACAGGTCATGAAAAACTGTTTACGCGATGCGGGCCTAAAACCCGATGACGTAGATGCCATCAATACCCACGGTACCTCTACACCCCTGGGCGACGTAGCTGAGCTAAAGGCCATAGCGGAGGTTTTTGGCGACCATGCGCCGGATATCAACATCAATTCTACCAAATCGATGACCGGTCACCTCTTGGGTGCTGCCGGGGCCGTAGAGGCCATTGCATCCATCTTGGCGATGAAACACGGTATCGTGCCGCCGACCATCAACCATACCACGGTCGACGAAAACATCGATCCCAAGCTTAACCTGACCCTGAACAAGGCGCAAAAACGCAAGGTCGATGTCGCATTGAGTAATACTTTCGGATTTGGCGGCCACAATGCCTGCGTTATTTTCAAGAAACTGGACGAGTAGCAATTAAGGGTCCTGGTTCGGGAAACCGAACCCAAAAACAAAGATGAATACCCATGGGTTTCCCTTCCAAAATATTCGGTTCCCGTTCTAAAAAGGATGGGGATTTTTTTTCGGGGATGACCAAAATACTCGGTTTCAAACCCAAAAAAATTGATTTCTACAGAAAGGCCTTCCTACACCGTTCTGTCAATAAAAAGGACGACAACGGAAACGCCATGAATTATGAACGCTTGGAATTTTTGGGAGATTCAATGCTTGGCACTATTATTTCGCGGCACCTGTTCAACGAAGTGCCCGAGGGCGACGAGGGCTATCTGACCAAAATGCGCTCCAAGATCGTCAGCCGAAAACACTTAAATCGCTTGGGGCAAGATCTAGGGCTGATCGATTTTGTAGAAAGCCGCATCCCCAAATCACACTTTGGAGAAAACATACATGGGAATGTTTTTGAAGCCTTAGTGGGAGCAATCTATATGGATCGCGGATACGGATACTGCCAAAAATTCATTCACCAAAAGGTAATCAAGCCCTATGTTGACATCGAACAGCTCGAGGGCAAAGTAATCAGCTACAAAAGCCTGATTATAGAATGGTGCCAAAAACAAAAAAAACAGTTCGACTACGAGGTATATGAAGATACGGGAAAAGACGCCCTAAAACACTTTGCGGTCAAACTTAGCATTGGCGACGGCGTAGTGGCCAAGGCGAGGGCAACCTCAAAAAAGAAGGCCGAGGAAAAAGCCTCGAAACGGGCTTATTATGCTTTGCAGAACAAGATGGAAAAGTCTTGAAAATCAATGCAAACATTTGCTTCAAAAAATCCTATCTTTGCGCTTTTGTGCGTCTATGCCAGCAGTACACAGACTATCGGCCGATATTTATGGGGATGACTTCGATCTTATCGCTTTGCACAGCCGTCTTGAAGATTACTCCTTGGCCTATTACCTGAACCTTCACCTGAAAATAGGTTTCGAAAGGCGACGCAAAGATCTCGATATTTCAGGACATATCACTATTCCTATTTTTCAATGGAAGGACGATGTTAACGAGCGTTATTGGACTTTTTTTAGCAATTACGGAAGAACGGAAGAAAAATCCGAACAGGACGGACTGTTTAAGGATGAACCCACTTTCAGCACCTTCTATATGGTTCCGGAATATCGGGAGGCGGATTATTTTTTAAAAATAGAACAAGAGGACTCGGGAAATTATCGAAAGACCGAAAACGAAGGACTGATCAAGTCTTTGCAGAACATTTCCAAAATTATTATGGCCTATGCCGTGGCCCCAGACCAACTAAAATCAAGAAATAATTTAATATTTTAAACGATGCCGATTAATAAAAAGACAAAGATCGTAGCCACCCTTGGGCCAGCTACTAGTAAGAAAGAAGTGCTTCGCGAAATGATCGAGGCCGGTGTGGACGTCTTTCGTATTAATTTTTCCCATGCTAAATATGAAGATGTTGCCGAGCGCATCCAAATGATCCGTGAACTCAACGATGAAATGGGAGGCAGTACCACGATACTGGCCGATTTGCAGGGACCCAAACTTCGGGTCGGCGTTATGGCGGGCGAAGTATTCGTGGCTCCCGGCGATGAAATCACTTTTATGACCGGAAAACCCTTTGAAGGCAATGCGGAGAAGGTGTATATGAACTATTCCACTTTTCCACAGGACGTAAAGCCGGGGGAACGCATCTTATTGGATGACGGAAAACTGATTTTTGAGGTCGTTTCTACCGATGGAAAATCAGCGGTCAAGGCGAAGGTAATCCAGGGCGGCCCTTTGAAGTCCAAAAAAGGGGTAAACCTTCCCAACACGAACATTTCTTTACCAGCCCTGACCGAAAAAGATATCAAGGATGCCGAATTCGCGGTCTCCCAAAATGTCGACTGGATCGCCCTTTCTTTCGTTCGCTTCAGCCAAGACCTAATCGACCTGCAGAATGTAATAAGCCAACATTCGGAACACAAGATTCCGATCATTGCCAAAATCGAGAAGCCCGAGGCCGTGGAGAACATCGACAAAATTGTAGCCTATTGTGACGGGCTTATGGTAGCCCGTGGGGATTTAGGCGTCGAAGTACCGGCGCAAGAAGTGCCTTTAATTCAAAAACAATTGGTGCTACGGGCCAAGCGGGCCCGTATTCCCGTTATTATCGCCACCCAGATGATGGAAACGATGATAACGAGCCTTACCCCTACCCGTGCAGAGGTAAACGATGTGGCCAATTCGGTCATGGACGGGGCCGATGCCGTGATGCTATCCGGGGAGACCTCGGTGGGGAACTATCCGGTACAGGTTATCCAAAAAATGACCAGTATCTTGCAGAGCGTGGAAAATTCCGATCTTATCAAGGTACCTCATGACCCGCCACATATTCGTACCAAGCGGTATATTACAAAATCCGTTTGCTATCACGCTGCTAGCATGGCGAACGAAATAAAGGCCAAAGCGATTTCTACCCTGACCAACAGTGGCTATACGGCCTTCCAAATTTCGGCATGGCGGCCCAGTGCCCACATCTTGGTTTTTACCTCCAATAAACGGATATTGACCCAACTCAACCTGCTGTGGGGCGTAAAGGCCTTTTACTATGACCGGTACGTAACCACTGATGAGACCATCGCGGACGTAAACCGAATCGCCTGTCAAAAAGGTTTCTTGGAAATTGGTGATATGTTAATCAGTCTGGCTGCTATGCCCATCAAGGATAAGGGCATGGTAAACACATTGCGGGTAACGGAAATCGAAAGTGAGGATTTCTAGAAAAAGATCATTGAAACAGAGCTACTGTAAATTAGTTTTAACTGGATTTTTATCGAGTTGGAATTTACGGTTCGGTATGTGGGTATTAATTCACGCAACTTCTTTCTCGTAGGCGATGAAGTTTACCAGTTCTCCCTGGGTATCGAAAATAGGCTCAGCTTTTAACCAACAATTATAGGGCGTTCCGTTCTTTCTATAGTTGAGGATTACGGCTTCGAACGGCTTTCGGTTATTTATGGCAGTTCGTATTTCCCCAGTCGTTTTCTTACTGGTTTCCGCACCCTGAAACAATTTCGGCCTTTTGCCCACTACTTCTTCGGGCCGATAACCGTTCATCAAAAGAATATTTTGGGTCGCGTGCACGATTTTTGTATCGGTATCGGTAACAATGATGATTTGGTCTTTCTTGAGCAACGCATCCTTGAAGCTGTCAGTATAAGACCATCTATTATCCTTTGACAATCGTTTTAATGAGACGATATCCTCATACGTGCTACACAAGGTATCAAAATATAGCCCGTATATATCCCATGAATTCAACGGGAGACAATTAAACCCAAGTTCCTTATGAAATCGATATGCCGCGTCGTCGTAAGCTTTCATTTTTATAATTATGGGTCGCGTGACGGAAAGTGTCGATCAATTTAATCTGAATACAAATTTAACAAAAACTACGGAAACGAAATTTGTTTAACCAATTTAAAGTAGCGATTAACAAATTATTTGGGTGGCAACCCATAATCCATGACTACCATATGTATTTCCGACTGCAACTAGAGCCCTCGAAAAAAGGTATCGGTAAAATAAAAGGTTTAATTCATTCTTTTAAGGGGAAAGAACGCAAAATGTCGATGGGTTAAAGTACTTTAGCAAGCCTCAGTCTCAGTAAGATGATAGATTTTATTATTGCAATATTTTGGAGCCTTTCCCCCTTCGGGGAGGCCAAGGTGGGCATCCCGTACGGCATGCTCAAAGGGGTCAACATCTACTTGGTGTTCGTCGCCTGTTTTTTGGCTAATGTACTGGTATTTCCCCTCATGATGTTCTTTCTAGAAGAGATAAACCGTTATTTCTTACGGTGGACATTTTATAAAAAATCCGCTATTTTTGTGGCGCGAAGGGCAAAGACGGGTTCAGGCACGAAAATACAGCGCTTTGGCTTTTGGGGACTCATTCTGTTCGTAATGATACCTTTACCAGGTACCGGTGTCTATGCAGGCAGTATCGCCACCTATCTCTTTAAAATTGATAAGAAGAAGGCCTTTTGGGCCAATACCATCGGTATTTTCTTTTCGTCAGTCATCGTGTGGTCGGCTACCTTGGTCTCGATGAAGGGAATGGCCTAGTGTAAGTCCCGTTCCACCTTTGATCCCGACCCCCCGACCAGAAAATCAAGATCGGCACCCTTGTCTGCCTGCTCCACGTGGTCGATGTACATTTTGACATAGCCCCTATCGGCCATAGGTTGGGGAGCTTTCCACGCCGCTTTTCTTTTTTGCAGTTCCTCTTCGGGGATATCGAGATGCAGTCTTCGATTTTCGACATCGAGTTCAATGGCGTCCCCGTTTTGAACCAAAGCCAAGGTACCCCCCATAGTGGATTCGGGAGAGACATGCAAAATAACCGTTCCCGCGGCGGTGCCACTCATTCGCCCATCGGAAATACGTACCATATCGGTGACCCCCTGCAATATCAACTTTTCCGGAAGGTCAACATTGCCCACTTCCGCCATACCGGGATAGCCTTTGGGGCCTACTCCCTGTAGCACGATCACACTGTTTTCGTCGATATCCAAATGGGGATCGTCGATGCGCGCGTGGTAATCTTCCATACTTGTAAAGACCACGGCTTTGCCCCGGTGTTTCATCAGTTTTTTAGAGGCGGCCGAAGGTTTGATGACGGCCCCGTTTTCGCAGAGGTTTCCCTTCAACACGGCAATGCCCGCCTCTTTTTGGAATGGTTTATCGAGGGATGCGATAACATCTCTATCGTAACAGACCGCATCCTTATAATTATCCGTAAGGCTCTTTCCGTTGACTGTTATTACATCGGCGTGCAAACGGTTCTTTAACTCCTTTAGAACCACCGGAAGTCCACCGGCATAGAAGAAATCTTCCATCAAGTAATCGCCGGAAGGTTTTAGGTTGACCAATAAGGGCACTTTGCTTCCCAAGGTATCAAAATCCTCAAGTTTAAGATCCACGCCGATTCTTCCGGCAATGGCGGTAAGATGAATGATTAGATTGGTCGACCCGCCGACGGCCGCATTGGTCACAATAGCGTTTTCAAAGGCCTTTCGGGTCAGTACTTTGGAAAGGGTCAGGTCTTCTTTTACCATTTCAACGATTCGCCTTCCGGAAAGCTGCGCAAAAAGTTTCTTCCGGGAGTCCGCTGCGGGAATGGACGAGAACCCCGGAAGGGTCAGCCCCAATGCTTCCACCATAGTGGCCATGGTAGAGGCCGTGCCCATGGTATTACAATGCCCGATACTGCGGGCCAAACATACCTCGGCCTCCGTAAAATCCTCTGGGGTATATCCTTCTAAACTGCGCTTCTCCTTTATCATCCAGTTCATGGATCCCGAACCGATTTTCTCGCCCCTAAACCGCCCGCTCAGCATGGGGCCACCCGGTACGACGATGGTCGGCAGACCTACGCTACAGGCGCCCATGACCGTGCTCGGGGTGGTCTTGTCACAGCCGGTCAACAATACAATACCGTCTAAGGGGTTCGCCCGAATGGATTCCTCCGTGTCCATACTGGCCAGGTTTCGGAACAGCATCGTGGTCGGTCGCATTAGGGTTTCGCCCAACGACATGACGGGAAATTCCATGGGAAATCCGCCTGCTTCGAGGATGCCTTTTTTGACTACTTCGGCAAAGTCCCGTAGATGTCCGTTGCAGGGTGTAAGCTCTGACCAGGTGTTGCAGATACCGATGACCGGCTTCCCCTGAAAATAATCATCGGGATACCCTTGGTTTCGTAACCACGAACGGTGTACAAAGCCCATTTTATCATTGCCACCGAACCATTCGGTGCTGCGGAGGGGTTTCTTTTTTGGCATTTTAATGTAAATTGTAATATGGGTTTAAGTTAGGGATTATCGCTACGATCTGCAAGGTTCACACCTGCGGTAGTCAGTAAGTTATCTTGCTGCGGTCTAAAACCGGAATCTGCCTGTCGCTTTCATTCCTCCGCCTCCGGTTCCATCTCAAAATTTGACATAAAAGCGGTAGTATAGTTGCCGGCCAAATAATCTGGATGGTCCATCAGCTGCCGGTGGAAGGGTATGGTGGTCTTGATACCTTCGATAACAAATTCGTCCAGTGCGCGTTTCATTTTGTTAATGGCCTCTTCACGGGTTTGGGCCGTAGTAATCAGCTTGGCGATCATGGAATCGTAATTCGGCGGAATGCTGTAGCCGCTATATACATGGGTGTCCATACGCACTCCGTGTCCGCCGGGAGTGTGTAAGGTGGTTATCCGCCCTGGGGAAGGGCGAAAATTATTGTAGGGGTCCTCGGCATTGATACGGCATTCGATGGAATGTAGTTTGGGAAGATAATTCTTTCCGGAAATCGGCACCCCTCCCGCAACCAATATCTGTTCCCGGATCAAATCGTAATCGATGACCTGCTCGGTAATGGGATGCTCGACCTGAATGCGGGTATTCATTTCCATGAAATAGAAATTTCGGTGTTTGTCCACCAAAAACTCGATGGTACCGGCGCCTTCATACTTGATGAACTCAGCGGCCTTTACGGCGGCCTTTCCCATTTGGTCCCGAAGTTTGTCGGTCATAAAGGGCGAAGGAGTCTCCTCGGTCAATTTTTGATGGCGGCGTTGGATCGAACAGTCCCGCTCCGACAAATGGCAGGCTTTGCCATATTGATCGCCAACAATCTGTATTTCGATATGACGCGGCTCTTCGATGAGCTTTTCCATGTACATATCGCCGTTGTCGAATGCCGCCGAGGCCTCTTTTACCGCGCTTTCGTAAAGCGTCTCCATATCCTCCTCTTTCCAGACCGCGCGCATGCCTTTTCCCCCACCACCTGCCGTAGCTTTTATCATAACGGGGTAGCCCATCTTTTTAGCTACTTTTTTAGCATCGGCAAGGTCCTTCAGTAAGCCGTCGGAACCTGGCACCGTAGGTACGCCCGCTTTTTTCATCGTAGCTTTTGCGGCCGCCTTGTCTCCCATTCGCTCGATTTGCTCACTCGAAGCCCCGATAAATTTTATTTTGTGTTCCGCACAGATTTTAGAGAATTTGGAGTTTTCGGAAAGAAAGCCGTACCCGGGATGTATGGCATCGGCATTGGTGATTTCCGCCGCAGCGATTATATTGGGTATCTTTAGGTAAGATTGGCTGCTCGGTGCGGGCCCGATACATACAGCCTCATCGGCAAAGCGTACGTGCAGGCTCTCTTCATCGGCCTTCGAGTATACCGCCACTGTTTTAATGCCCATCTCTTTACAGGTACGGATGACCCGTAATGCGATTTCACCCCTATTCGCTATCAGTATTTTTTTAAACATGTCTTACCTTTTAAATTCCAAGCACATAATTCCAATACCTCCCCCTCTTTTGATTGAGGATTTACCGCTAGGATGGATCTACCAAAAACAAGGGTTGGTCGAACTCTACTGGCGAGGAATCCTCCACCAATATTTTAACGATTTTGCCCGAAACTTCCGATTCGATATCGTTGAACAGTTTCATTGCTTCGATTACACAAAGTACATCGCCTTTTTTGATGGCAGTACCTACCTCGACAAAGGTATCTTTGTCGGGCGACGGTTTTCGATAGAAGGTTCCGATAATAGGAGACTTGATGGTGATATACTTTGAATCGTCTTCTTTCTTATCCTCCTGGGATGCTTTTTCGCTAACCGATTCGGAGGGTGGGGCGGTGGGTTGGGCCGGCTGGGTCATCTGTGGTTGCCCCATGGGAATCTGCTGTATGTACGTCGGTTGTTCATGCTCAGATTCCGGTGACTCCCGTCTTGATGGTTATCTTTAGCTCATCGGTTTCGAGCTTCACCTCTCTGGCACCCGATTTCGCAACGAACTTTATCAGGCTCTGAATTTCTTTAATATCCATGGAATTTGAATTTTGATTAGTTATACGCCCATTTTAAATAGATAGCCCCCCAGGTAAACCCTCCGCCAAAAGCGGCAAAAACAAGGTTATCCCCTTTTTTGAGCTGGTTTTCATAATCGGACAATAGCAAGGGCAGGGTAGCCGAAGTGGTATTGCCGTAGCGTTGGATGTTCATCATCACCTTTGAACTATCGAGGCCCATTCGGTTGGCCGTGGCGTCGATGATACGTTTATTGGCCTGGTGCGGCACCAGCCAGGACACATCGGTATCATCCAGGTCGTTCTTCTCCATGATCTTCGCAGCGACATCGGCCATGTTCGAAACGGCGAACTTGAACACCGTTTTTCCGTCCTGGTAAATATAATGCTTTCGGTTTTTGACCGTCTCTTCGGTCGCCGGCATCAAGGAGCCGCCCGCATCCATGCCCAAATACTTCCTTCCTTTGCCATCGGCCCTTAGGTATTCATCTTGGAGGCCCAGTCCCTCCTCATTCGGCTCGAAAAGTACGGCCCCGGCACCATCGCCAAAAATAATACAGGTGGTGCGGTCGGTATAATCAATAATGGACGACATTTTATCGGCCCCGATAAGCAGCACCTTTTTATATCGGCCAGCCTCGATATAGCTGGCAGCAGTTGACATGCCGAACAAAAAACTGGAGCAGGCCGCCAAAAGATCATAGGCAAAAGCATTTTCGGCACCAATTTCGGAAGCCACAAAGGCGGCCGTCGAGGCGACCATACTGTCCGGGGTGGCTGTAGCTACCATAACCAAATCTATTTCCTTGGCACTAATGTTCTTCTTTCGGATGAGATCTTCGGCGGCCTTAATCGCCAAGAATGAACTGCCTTCTCCCTCTTCGGGTTTTAATATACGCCTTTCTTTTATCCCGGTCCTGGTAACGATCCACTCGTCGTTGGTCTCTACCATGCCCTCCAGCATTTTATTCGTCAGCACAAATTTTGGCACGTAACCGCCTACAGCCGTAATCGCTGCCGTTATTTTACCCATTCTAAAGTCGATTTGATCTGAAATCCTTTAAGAATCCCGCTAAAAGTCGTGAAAATTAATCATTTTCCAAGAAAATTTGTCCAAAAAGAACCTGTTTTTCAGGTTTTGAAGATCTGCAATAAAAAAACTCCCGATTTATATCCGGGAGTCGACGATTCTAGATGGACGGGAGGTTTAGCTTACACCTCCGCCTCTTCGGTCTTGTCTATCAAAACCTGGCCTTTGTAGTACAATTTACCTTCGTACCAATGTGCCCTATGGAACAGATGCATTTCACCTGTCGTAGGGTCTTTGGCCAAAGTAGGGGCTACCGCTTTATAATGTGTTCTTCTTTTGTCCCTTCGGGTTTTCGAAATTTTTCGCTTAGGATGTGCCATTGTATTTTATTTATCCGTTAAAAGTTTTTTTAGTTCGTCCCATCGGGGATCATTTTGCTTGGTATTCATTTTGGTTTCCTTCGGTTGCAGTTCTTCCAGCTTCTTCAAAGCATCGGATTGGAGGCTTCCATCCAAAACGCCAGGGTGTACCCGTTTTAAGGGCACCGCCAGAACCAACATTTCGTAAACGTACTGTGCGATATTAACCTGATGTTCCCCATGGGGAATGACCAATATGTCGTCATCATCGTCATTGTATTCCTCACCGAATTTCACTACGAGTTCCAGTTCGGCCGAAATCGGTTGATCGTAGGGTTCGCTGGTCAGGTCGCAATCTATGTTTACCGTGCCCTCGGCCTCCATCTCGAATTCGAGCATCGTGCTCATTTTTTTAAGGATAACCTTAAGACCGATATCGGCTCCGTTAAACTCGTCGTACCCAAAAGACTCAAAGAACGCGCTGTTGATCGTATATTCAAAATGGTGTTTTCCTTGCTTTAATCCCGAGAAAGGAATGCTGAACTCCTTTTGCTTCATCATTTCAACACTGATTTGCTATGAAATCGACAGCCTAATGAAAGGCGGATGCAAAGATACTACTATTTTGATAAATCCCAAACGGATTTATACTACTGCCACCATCCCTTGGATTCCCAAGCTTGTGTACCTTTACTCCGAACTTCAACCCTCCATGAAAAAAGCGAAGGATAATTTTTCAAAACAAGCGGCCCTGTACCAAAAGTTCAGGCCTGGCTATCCAGAAGCCTTGATTGATAGCCTTATCCAAAGGGTTCCAGCAAGAAACATTGCGTGGGACTGTGCTACGGGAAACGGGCAAATCGCCAGGATGCTTTCCAAAAAATTCATACAAGTAGTCGCCACCGATATTAGTGGCGAACAGCTTGGGAAGGCCTTCCAAAAAGACAATATCCACTACAAAAAAGAGCGGGCTGAAAATTCTTCCCTGTCCGATACCTCCGTCGACCTTATCGTAGTTGCACAGGCCATCCACTGGTTCGATTTTGGTGCTTTTTATACCGAAGCAAAAAGAGTTTTAAAGACCGGAGGGCTTATCGCGGTTATCGGCTACCCATTGTTGACCACCGAAAATGCGGAACTTGATAAAGTAATCCGTTGGTTTTATGAGGATGTTATCGGAAGCTACTGGGATGACGAAAGAAAATATCTCGATGCCCACTATACCAACATCCCGTTTCCTTTTGAGGAATTTAAGTTGCCGGCATTTGAAATGAAATACCAATGGACCGTCGAACAGCTCATGGGTTACCTTTCCAGTTGGTCGGCCGTAGCGCATTATCAAAAAGAAAACGGCACCGATCCCCTCGAGCTCATCAATATCCCTCTGAGGAAAATTTTTTACGGCACCGGCGAAATCGAGGTCCGGTTCGAAATTATTGGCCGGTACGGTCGATTAGCAAGCAAGAAAAAGGGGTCACAAAACGGCCAGTGATCAGCCGCCCCGTCTATCTTTAGGCACTTGGGTAACTACGGCCAAGATTCCTAAGGCCGCTAAAATGGCACCAAGGATAAAGGGTACCACAAAACCGAACCTAACAGCATATCCGGATATAAATGCCCCTAGGGAAACTCCTAGTCCAAAGGCTACGGTAAGCACCGAAAGTTGGGCGCCGGCCTGTCCTTCATCGGCCAGGTCGCCTGCCAATGCCAGTGCAGGGGCAAATACCATGGCCCCGCTCATTCCCTGCAACGCCCTTGTGACGATCATATGCCAGGGTTCGGTGGCAAAACCCTGAAGGAGTGTAAAGGGCACCAGGCAAATCAATCCTATCACAATAAAAATTTTGCGTCCATGTTTATCGCTGGCCTTTCCCACCCAAGGTTGTAAGAGTGCCAATGCCCCGACCAGGGCACTGAACTCCAGCGAAAACGTAAACGCCCCTTGTGAAAGCCTTTCGTTGACATCGGCCTCGATGGGCGCCAAGAGTGCAAAACCGATGCTCATGAACAAGGTGGCAAGCCCTAAGGTGAAAATGGGGTCTAGGAGACGACCGGGTTTCCGCGCACGGAACCTAATAACCATTTTCTGACCCGAAGGTTTTGTGTTTTCCGGATCGGAGACAAAGAAGGCTACGAGCAAGGCGCTGACCAAAGCGGTAAAAGAGGCCAGAACAAAGGCCGATACAAAGCCGCTGACGGTGCCAAAAATCGGCAAATCGTAGGGGCCTGAGTCGATCAAGACCCCACTGGCCAACGGCCCTAAACCGAATCCGACCAGCCGAAAGGCATTGAAAACACCCATATTACCGCCCCGATTATCGTCTTGGCTCAGTTCGCTGACCAAGGCAAGGGTGGCGGTAATGGTCAAAGCGGCCGCTATGCCCTGGGTGGCGCGGATTGCCATTATACTCCAATAGCTATGGGCTAGGGAATAGGTGAAATTGGCAATTATAAAAAGCCCTAACCCTATCAGTACAAAAAGCTTTCGCTTGCCGGCCTGATCGGAAAGACGACCGGTAAACGGCTGGCAGACACTGCTTACGAGTCCGAAAAGTCCGATGACAATTCCCGTTATCAAGGTTTCCGAAAGGCCGAAAAATGTACCGCCGACCTCGCCGCTGGCGATGTAGAGTGGCAACACGACAACTAAAAACGAGTTGCCCATGGCATCCGCCATACGGGCCACCCCGAGCACGATGACTCGTTGGTCGGTTCCGAAAATTTTTCTAGGGATTTTCTGGTTCAATGGAGCAAATCTTAGCTTTTTACATTTTAAAGTGTGCAAAATTATGACATGGAGGGTGGGAATAGGTATGTATTAGCCTTTTTTATTGACACAAAACGGCGAACGAGATAAATTACCATTATGCTACTCTTTTGCATTGGAAAACCGTATCTTAAACGATATATTTACGTACTATGAAGAAAAAGCAACATTAAATAAACCATATGGACCTAAAGGATAAAAAAGTACTTATCACCGGAGGAACTAGCGGTATAGGACGGTCTTTGGTCGCGGAACTTATTGATCGGGGAGCGCATCAAATCGCAGTATTGGCCCGGGGAACCGAAAAAATGGATGCCCTGTCAGAAGCACATCCCGAGATCGAATTTTTAGAGCTTCAAGGTAATATTGCCGATGTAGCGGACATCAAAAAATCCATAACCCGCTTGAAAAAGGAATGGGGCGGCCTGGACTTGCTGATCAATAACGCCGGAGCAGTATCCGCAGGACTTCTAGAAAATATTTCGGATAGCGATATCATCCAACAGATCGAGGTAAATCTCACCGGTCCTATCTTGTTGACCAAATACTGCCTACCCCTATTAAAAGAAAGTAAGGAAGCAGCCATTATGAACATTTCATCCGGCCTGGGGCTGATCGGAAATCCATTTTACAGCACATACGCCAGTACCAAGGCGGGCATTAGGCAATTTTCCGAAGCTATGCGAAGGGAGTTGCAACCCTATGGCATTCACGTCATCTGCATCTATCCCACCGCGACGGATACCCAGATGATGGAATCCGCCGATACCGGCGAAATGGATTCACCCGATATGGTGGCACAAAAATCGTTGGAGGGGCTCGTAAATCGTGAAATCAACGTTATTTTCGGCGGACAACAGCGATTGGACGATAACAGGCTCAATTTTGAATCCCCCCGTGAAATGGACAAAAAAGTAGCGAAAACCTACGACAAGCTTAGAAAACGGAGTGCCGAACACCGGGCCATGTGATGGTTTTATATTGAAAAGTAAAATAACAAAATTTACAATTTTATGGACAAAAAGGATACCTCTAAACACAAGGACATTATCGCCTCCCTACATCAAGCGACCATCGATTGGCAAAGTGTGCTTTCCACCATAATTTCACACTTTGATTGTTCGACCGGCACGCTGCATTTCTTGGATGCCGAAACCCCTGTTTTGAAGCTCCGGGCCCAACAAGGCATTCCTTCTTTTTTGCTTCCCAAATTATCCGAGATTCCCATAGGCAAGGGAATGGCAGGTATTGCGGCCGAAAGGCGCGAACCGGTGGAAATGTGCAACCTACAGACCGATACTTCGGGAGTCGCACGCCCTGCGGCCAAAGAAACCAAAGTAGAAGGATCTATTGCCGTGCCCATGTTACTGAACGGCACATTATACGGCACCTTAGGCATCGCCAAACCCGTACCCTATGATTTTACCGAAAACGAAAAAAAGGAACTACTTCAACTCAGCGAGGAAATCAGCCGTGCCATCAAGAAGAAGAATTTGTCATGATGCCGTAAACGATTAGGTCAGCTCAGTTGCCAGGCGAAGCAGTAACTCACTGCAGTCGAGGAAGCCCAGAAGAATTTTTCATAAAACTCAGGCTATCTCCTTAGCCTTTGCCGCTGCAAGGGGTTGGCAGTCAGTTCTTGGTATTCCTGCCGGTTTCTAAAGATGTTGATGGCCATAAATACCGCCTCCTTAAACGAGCTATGATCTGCCTCGCCCTTTCCGGCAATTTCGTAGGCGGTACCGTGGTCGGGCGAGGTGCGGACTTTCGAAAGGCCCGCCGTAAAGTTCACACCTTTTCCGAAGGACAGGGTTTTGAAGGGAATCAATCCTTGATCATGGTACGCCGCTAAGACGGCATCGAAGTTTTTATAGTTCTTTGAACCGAAAAAACTATCGGCTGAATAAGGGCCGAAAACCAAATGGCCGGCATCGGACATTTCCTTGATGATAGGTCGCAAGACCTCATCGTCTTCCTTGCCGATAACACCGTTGTCGCCGCTATGGGGGTTGATACCCAACAGGGCCACCTTGGGTGCGCGGACGGCAAAATCCATCCGTAGTGATTTCTCGATGGTCCTCACCTTGCTGCGAATCAAGATGGGATTGATGGCCGCCGGAGCGTCCTTAACCGCTACATGATCGGTAAGGAGCCCTATTTTCAAATCTTCGGTGACCATGAACATAAGACTCTCCCCCTCAAGTTCATGCGCCAGAAAATCGGTGTGACCGGGAAATTTGAAATCTTCGGACTGAATGTTGTTCTTATTGATGGGTGCGGTCACCAGAGCGTCGATATCACCTTTTTTTAGGGCATCTACCGCTGCCCGTAACGACTTTAAAGCGTATTGGCCGGCCTCTTGGGTCGCCTCTCCGAATTTGATTTCGGGAATTTCCTTCCAAACATTCACCACGTTGATTTTTCCGTCAATGGCCGTTGAAGCATCCTGCATCCCATTGTACTTGAGGTCGATTCCCAGTTCTTTCTGCTGAAACGAAATGGTCTTGTTCGAAGCGAAAATAATCGGGGTACAGAAATCAAGCATACGGGAATCGACAAAGGTTTTAAGCACCACCTCGCAACCGATACCGTTCAGATCGCCGATGGATATGCCAATTTTTATCTTGTAGTCTTCTTGCATGTTATTCTTTATCTTTGTGCCCATTTGATACGTTGCAAAACTACTTAATTTAAACGGAACATGTTTACGGGCATCATCGAAACCTTGGGCGAAGTACAGCGATTGAAAAAGGAAGGAAGCAACCTGCAAATCTCCTTAAAATCGGTTCTGGTCCCCGAACTGAAAATCGATCAGAGCCTGGCCCATAATGGGGTCTGCCTGACCGTAGTTTCTCTGGACAATGATACTTATACCGTCACCGCCATAGCCGAAACCCTGCAAAAATCGAACCTCGGAAAACTCAAGGTCGGAGATAAGGTGAACCTCGAACGCGCCATGATTCTTGGTAGCCGTCTGGACGGGCATATCGTTCAAGGCCATGTGGACCAGACCGGCATCTGTACCGCCCTCAAGGAAGAAGAAGGAAGTTGGGTCTTTACTTTTGAATATGATATTTCGCTAGGCAATGCGACCATCGAAAAAGGTTCGATAACTATTGACGGCACCAGCCTGACCGTAGTCGATTCCGGACGAACACCTTCAGTGTTGCCATTATTCCCTATACGTATGAAAACACCCGGTTTAATTCTTACGAGGTGGGGACGGTCGTTAATTTGGAGTTCGATGTTATCGGTAAGTATGTGGCGAAGTTGATTACCTCTCAAAAAAGCTGATAGACGACCCGATCCAAGTTTCGTTCACCTGATGCGAAACGTTGATCATTTCGCCCTTGCTCATCCGAGTGAGATTGATAACGGGCTTTAGCCGGTTTTCTTCCTTGTTCCAGACGTAAAGCATTCGGAGCTCGACCTTTGAATTTTTCTCGTTCTTGGTCTTGATCAAGGGGGCATATTTCACTTTTTGCTGTAGGATATAATTCTGTTTAACGTCGATCTTGTCAATGGTTTCTTGATCGGGATGTAAATTCACGCCCTGACCGGCAAAGGAGAACAGGGGTTTCAGGACAAAATCCCCCAAATTCAAATTCTTTGGATAGTCGTTCAAATAATAGGATGCGGGGATGTTCTTATGCTTTAAAAGCGGCATGATGCATTTTGAGATGACAAAGAACCAATCGGGGTGGGTAACCCAGGAGACCTCCAGGTCATCGTTCAGGTTAAAAGAGGTATCAAGATCTTCGATGCGCTGAAGTTCATCGAAAATAACGCGGTTATATATTCGATGGATAGGAATTTTTCGGCCGTCTTTTTTATAGAACAGTTTTTTGCCTTCCTTGATAACCTTGGTCATACAGACCGTTTTGATGCCCAAAGCCTTTTCGGTGGCCC
The DNA here is from genome assembly GCA_963764285.1 of uncultured Flavobacteriaceae bacterium. Taxonomy (GTDB): domain Bacteria; phylum Bacteroidota; class Bacteroidia; order Flavobacteriales; family Flavobacteriaceae; genus Pricia. The sequence continues at coordinate 62,427 of CAVXSA010000015.1, read as the reverse complement.
AAAAGTCGATCCGCGTTTTCTGCTTTTCGGGAAATAGTTCAAGCAGTATGACGTTCTCAGGGTTTTCATCCCCTACAATTACCTTCTTGACTTCGTCTACATAGCTTTTTTCGTTCAAATCGCTGAAATAATAATCCAACCCCTTTTCGGGAATGTTCGGATAGCACTTGCGGAAGGCCTTGCCCAAAAAAGGTTGGTAAAAGAACAGAGTTGGGAAAGCCTGAAGCTCGATCAATTGGGGGGTAATACCGCCCTTTCCGTCATCGCAAAGTCCGAAATCGATAGCCAAAAAATCGGGGTGCCCCATGGGCAGGGGTGATTGCAGTTCTTTGGGAATAAAGGTATCCCTAATCTTTTGAAAGTCGATCTGCCAGAGCTGTTCTATTATCGCATCACAGGCGGAAAACAAATCCTTTTTAAGTGCTGTCGGGATAAAAACCGGTGTTTCCGAAATACGGAAGGCACTAGGCTCCCCAAAGGTCTCTTGAATGTGTGCTAATAGGTTATCGTAATATTCCTGTTTGAACTCTCTATTGAAATTATCCCGGATTTCCGCTATCATACTTTTTGCATTTTTTTCTCTTCGATGGCCTCAGCGGCCAATTCTAAAAAGCGCGGAATTATGGTAAGGTTGGTCTTCATGATCTTTTCGTCGTCTACCAATTGGTCCAGCATATTAAGGTACTTCCTTTTACCATATTTCTTGATGATCTGGCTGCGTTTCTCCTCCTTTTTAAAATGCCGCAGCATGCCTTCGGAATCCGCTTCGGGATGAAATTGGGTGCCGAATATTTCCCTGCTGAACCGGATGGCCATGACGGCTCTTTCCAAGGGTACGTGCGGCCGAATCTTTTCCCGGCACAGAACCTTGCCCTCCAAGGTATCGAGCTTCCATTCCGCGGGACCTACCACTTGGTAATCCCTCGAATCCACTGCGTAAAAGGGATTGGCCAGGCCTTGGAACAGGATTTCATGCTCCCCGCTCTTGGTCTTGAAAATAGGCAGTATGCCAAACGAAGTGGAACGCCTTTTGGTGACCTTGGCCAAGTCCCAATGCAGACAGGCCAGCTGAAACGAATGGCAAATCAGAAAAAGATGTTTTTTGTTGGCTTGGGACAGGTTGTGCAGTAAGAGCGCATCAAGAAATCCAAAATATTCATATTCCCACTCCTCCCCTGAAATCATTGGCGATCCCGGCCCGCCTGAGGACAGGAAAATGTCATAATCCTCCAATCGGGGGACTTCCTGTGCCACTCGAACCTCGAACACCTCGTAATGGCCCGTCACACCCTCCTTCGCCAAAAAATCGCCGGCCAGCAATTTAAGGCAGCGGGTACCTTCATTGGGTACGCAGGCGTTCATGTCCAATATGGCAATTCTAATTCTGGAACTCATATTTCTTTATTTGAAAATTGCGGGCGAAGCGATGCGATCTGTTGAACAGGCTACGCAGCTTCAATAGATTGGTCGCTGTTGTGGTAAAGCGCAAATCAACTCTCAATTTACAGTCCTTTCTTCGTCTGCTGCACGATATATTTCGCGACTTCCGCCAGGTCCTTGGTTTCCTCAAAGACCTTGAGCTGTCGATCGGCCCCAGATCCTTCCTCCAAAATTTGGTACACGTAGTTTACTTCGGTACGACACCCCAAATCATCTACGACATCTTCGATAAACTCCAACAGTTCGTTCATCAACTGGGCGAAGGGCACTTCTTCTTCCTTGCCGAAATCGATCAGTTGGGACTCTACACCCCAGCGAGCGGCCCGCCACTTGTTCTCGTTCAGGAGCAGGCGACGATAGTTTTTAAAAGTCTGGTTCTTCTGGTGCAGTTTGTACAACTTCGCTACGATACATTGCATCAAAGCCGCAATGCAGGTGACCTCATCGACCGTCATCACCACATCGCATATACGGAACTCTATAGTCGGATAGAAAGGGTGAAGACGAATGTCCCACCAAATTTTCTTACTATTGTCCAAACACTTGGTACGCACCAAGATATCTACAAACTTATCATACTCGCCCACACTGCTGAAAAATGGGGGGATACCGGTACGCGGAAACTTGTCGAATACCTTGCTGCGAAAGGACTTAAAACCGGTATCGCGCCCTTCCCAAAACGGACTGTTCGTAGAAAGGGCGTAAAGATGCGGTAAAAAGTAGCGGGCCACGTTCAATATCTCGAGGCCCTCCTCGCGACTGGGAATGGCCACATGCACGTGCATCCCGAAAATGAGGTTACCGCGGGCCACATCTTTCATTTCATCGACGATTTGATCGTAGCGGGGATTGGGAGTAATCAGTTGCTCGTGCCAGTGGGAACTAGGGTGTGTACCCGATGCCGCCACCTTGAGGCCCTCAGCATCGGCCAATTTGATGATTTGTTGCCTGAGGTACGAAACCTCGTCACGTACCTGATGAATGTTTTCGCAGATGTTCGTACCCATTTCGACCATCGACTGGTGCATTTCTTCCTTGATACGTTCCTGCAATAGCACTTTGCCGCCGTCGATGATCTTCGACATCTGGGAGCGCAACTTGAACGTGTCGGGATCCAGCACCTGAAATTCCTCTTCTATACCCAGTGTGAACTTATGCATGACAGTCGTTTTGTTTGGCGGTTTGCCTATTTGGACTTCTTCTTAGATGCCTTCGCCGGGGCTTTTGTGCCTGCGTTTCGCTTTTGATTTGGCGGCTGCCTTATTCTTGGCGGGCGCCTTTGATTTATCGGAAGCTTTTGCCGTGGTGGCGGCTTTGGCAGGTGTCGCCCTTTTCTGTTTGGTGGTGGCTTCCTTGACCTCTTCGGCCGATTTGAGGTTGACCTTGCCCCTTTTTGGTTTCTGCGGTGTAACCGAGTCTTTTACGAAGCCCTCCCCAAGAGGTATTGTTCTGTTTCGCTTTGTGGGTGTTTGCCTTTTCGATGGCGTATTTCGCCGAATGCTCGACGATCCAATCGAAATTCTCCTGCCCGACCGAATGAAGATCGGCGTCCGGGGCGGGATTACAAAAATCGATGGCATAGGGTATACCGTCCCTAACAGCAAATTCGATCGTATTAAAATCGTAGCCGAGGGCCTTATGGAGTTTCAAGGTATAATCATTTATTTTTTTCAATAGTTTCTTACGGTCCTCGCCCTGGGCCTTTATTTCGCTCACGTACCTTTCGTGAAAAGGCTTTCTCGGATCATAGGGCATGATATGTACATATTTTTGACCCAGACAGTACACTCGAAAATAGTCGTCAAAAACAATTTCTTCCTGCAACATCATCACCAGTTGGCCCGTTTCGGCGTGGCTGGCGAAAAGGGCATCGGAGTTTTCGACCTTATACACGTCTTTCCATCCCCCGCCGTCAAAAGGTTTCATATAGGCGGGGAAGCCGATGTAGTTGAAGATATAGTCCCAATCTAGCGGGCCCACCAGGTTGCGGAAGGATTTTTCGCTTGTGTCGTTGGGCCGTGCGTTCGAGGGAAGCAATACCGTTTTCGGCACCGGAATACCCATTTTTGTTGCCAGGCAATTATTGAAAAATTTCTCGTCGGCGCTGAACCAAAACGGATTGTTGATGACCGCCGTACCCATAAGGGCCGCGTTCTTTAAATACGATCGATAAAATGGTACGCCTTGCGACATTCGATCCAAGATTACATGATAACCGTAATCAATGCCTTGTTGTACCTTATCTATTTGAACGGGTTCGGCGATTACCTTACCCTTACCCAATTCATTTACTTTGTCGATAAAGGCCCAGGGGAAAGTGTCTTCCTGGCCGAATATAATACCTACTTTTTTTGCCATAATTAGTCTATTTTATTTGTCATTCCCGCACCCTGGCTGCGCTCGGCGCAGACCCCGGTGTGGTCTCTTTAGTTAATTCAATTTTAGTAGCCGTAATGGTTTCAGTTTAATACCGCTTTCGGCGGCTTAAACACTGCGACTACGCTCAGTACATAGGTTCAAAGTTGAGCGTGTTAACTTTGAATTTTGAACCGCTACGACAGTAGCGATTGAACTTTGAGCTTTTCGGTACGAAGGCTCAAAAATGGAGCCTGGTTAAAAAAACCTATCGACATACTCCGGAAAAATCATTTTCCAGAGCGGCCAATCGTGGGGCGTCCATTTTTTTTCGTCGTACCAATGGTCGATGCCCTTGGCGTTCAGAGATGCCGGACATGTGCAGGTTTTTGTCCCTACAGATGTCCCAGTCCGACGTGCCCAATACGATTTGCATATGATTGTATTTCCATTCCTCTTCATGTTGCATAAATTCCTCCGGACAATTGAAATAGATGCGCTTATCGTCGGAAAGCTGGGCCATACTGCGAATACTGAAAGCAGCGCTCATCCCGATAAAATGTGACACCAGGTCCGGAAAGCGAAAGGCGGTATTGGCAGCATGGAAACCTCCAAAACTGACCCCGGCGACTGCAGTGCGATGGATGTTGCATTCGTTCTGAATATACGGAATCAATTCGTTCCTCAAAAATTGCATGTACAACTCGTAGTTGTGTATTTTTTCTTCGGTAATCATATGGTCGTGATAAAACGACAACATGTCCAAGGTTTCGACGTTGTACAGCTTGATCCTCCCTTCCTCTATGAATTGCATCACGGAACTGGTAAGTCCGAAATCGGTATTCTGGGTATATTGCCCTCCGGACGAGGGAAACATCAAGATTGGATGCCCCCAATGTCCCGTAACCTCAACGTTTGATATCGCGTCCCAAGGTATTCGAAAAATAGGGAATATGTTCTACTTTTGCCATACTTTTTAATGTAGTGAAAAATACTTAGTCTTCAACGGATTAAGGCCGACAAAAGTAATTTATTTTGGAATAACCGGTCCAATTATTTTTTGGATTCCTTATACTTGCAATCCCTTGCCCATACCTATGCTATATCACTTCGATTTTATCGGTGCCAAAGGCCGCTTTTTTTCAAAATATCTGGATCGGACGGTAACTTTCCGTTTTATGGCGCCTGCCGATTATTGGGAAGCCAGTCATAGGTTTCCCGTGCTTTTGATGAACGACGGGCAGGATTTTACGGCCATGAAACTCGAAAAAACCTTTTCCAGCGCTTATGAGTCTAACGTCGTCCGTCCATTTATATATATAGGTCTGGAATGCAACGAAAACCGAATGCAAGAATATGGCACGGCTTCTTCGGCCGATTTTAAGGGACGTGGCGGAAGGGCAAAGGCCTATTCCCGGTTCATTATCGAAGAGTTTTTGCCCTTTCTAAAAAAAGAGTTCAAGGTCTCCAGGGAGGGGAAGGACTGGGTGTACTGTGGAATGTCTTTAGGCGGATTGTCGGCCTTTGATATTGCCTATAGAAATCCGCAATTCTTCGGTAAGATAGGTGTTTTCAGCGGATCTTTTTGGTGGCGTAAAAAGGCCTATGTTAAAAAGGATGTCGCCGACCGGAGTCGCATCCTGCTCGATGTGATTAAAAATGCCCCTGGGGCGTCCCACCTAAATTTCTGGCTGCAGACAGGTACCGAAGACGAAAAAGCCGACCGGAACCACAATGGGGTCATCGATTCCATCGACGACACCTTGGACGTTATCAAGGAGCTCAGGGCCAAGGGCTATTCCTACCCCGGCGACATCAAGTATGTGGAAATTAAAGGTGGCAAGCATGATCTACCCACTTGGGGCAGCATTTTTCCGGAGTTTGTGCGGTGGGCTTTCGGGAGGACTCGACTGCGCTCGCGCTGACATGCGACGATGCTGCCCAATTAGACTACCTCTTCAGGAAATCAGCTTCCAAATACCTTATTGTAAACCTTATACTCCCTCAAGATTTCAAAATCGGCATATTTCAACATCCTGTTGAGGTGTAACTTCCGTCTTAACGATAACGCAGACTTTTTTTATGGGCGCTTTGCAGGCATTGAATTAGGAGGGGCTATACTTTAATAAAAATCTTCCGCTTATACAGCACAAAGGCCAAAACACAGTAAAAGGCCACCACGGTCAAAGCATATAACAAAGAGGATAGTTGCAACGACATAGAATCGTGCACATAAATGTTTTCAAAGAGCCACCCGTGTAAAGAAGTATCCCCACCCACCTTGATCATGCCCATAATCTTAGCTACAAAACTGGATAGAAAATAGAGCACAATGGCATTGGCACCCGCATATCGAAAAATGCTGCCGAATCTGGATACCTTTTACGTCCGTAAGATAATAAATCAAGGCGAGTATCAGGTTGGCCCAACCGGCGGTGACCATTACAAAACTACTGGTCCACAGCGCTTTGTTAATGGGAAAGAACAAATCCCATAGATATCCAAGAATCAACATTGATCCGCCGATTCCCATTAAAATAGTCGCTTTTTTGGGTTGTTTTGAGGTCAGGATCAATCCCGTCAAAATTCCCAGCAACGAGCTTACAACGGCGGGGATGGTACTGAGCAAGCCTTCGGGATCATAGTCTTCTTGATAATTGTGGGTGCCGAACACCTGCACGTCCAGGTAGTTGGCCCAATTGTTCGGAGCCCGGTCGAAAGTGGATTCCATCCCATTCACGGGGATAAACCCCATCAGAAGCCAATATCCGATTAATAAAAGAATGGAAACACCGATCAAGGTCTTGTAGTTGAAATTGATAAACAAAAGGGAGGCAAAAAAGAAAACCACCCCGATCCGCTGCAGCACGCCTGGAAAACGGATATTTTCCAACTCCTTTACAAACGGAAAGGTCAGGGTGAAAGCCCCGAGAAAAAGGCCCAATCCGATAAGTTTCAAACTGCGTATAAGGATTTTTTTATAGGTTTCACCGGTTACCGGCCTGTTCTGGTAAGCGAAAACGATGGAAGTGCCCACGATGAACAGGAAAAATGGAAACACCAAATCCGTGGGGGTATAGCCGTGCCATTCGGCATGCCTAAAAGGCGGGTAAATGGCAGACCAGGTGCCGGGGGTGTTCACCAGTATCATCAGCACGATGGTCATGCCCCTGAAAATATCAACTGAGAGGATACGGTCTTTCATTTTTTGGTTGTCAGGGTATTTTGTTAAAGGCTGATAGAAACGGTTGTGATGGATGGAATGGTTCGTTGTTTGAACGCCAGATTTAAGATTTTTGGGGACTGAGAGGATTCCAAGGTATCAGTACATCATGCATGTTCATAGTAAAAAGCAAACTCTAAACTTTTGGTATTTGTGAATGACTTTTTCTTGGTGTTTTTACAGAATATCCTCCTTCATCCTGTTCCAAGCCTTGATCAACAAGAAAGCCGAAACGATAGCTACCCCGGTCAACACCAGCGCAGGTGTAGTACGGCCATAGATCCAATAGCCGGTTGCGAACATGATGGTATAGATCAGCACACAGCCCAATAACATGGCGGTTATGCCTTGGGGCACGCTCCACTTTTCGTCCTTTGCGATTTTTTCGCCGTCGGCCTTTGCTTCATTGACCACCTTTGACCATCCGGGGCCTCCGGGCTGGATTTTCTTATAAAAAGAACGAAGTACTTCGGTCGATTCCGGTTGGGTCATGTAAGTGGCCGCCAACCAAATGGCCGTGGTCACGACGACTACGAACGGATATTCGGCCCAGTTGGGGAAAACCCCTGTCTCGGGAGCAAAAAGAAAAGGTCCCAATGCCGTTGTTTTCAAGGCAATCGATAAAATTCCGGAGGCGAACATGGCAGCAATCTCGCTCCATGCATTGATCCGCCACCAAAACCAGCGCAAGATGAAAATGAGTCCGGTACCTGCGCCGAAAGTCAGCAGGATATCGAATATCTGAAGGGCATTCTCCAAAGCCAGGGCCAAAACGGCACTTAAGACCATAAGTACCACCGTAGAAATCCGCCCTATGGCTACCATTTGTTTTTCGGTGGCGTCAGGGTTGACCTGTTGCTTATAATAATCAAAAACGATATACGAGGACCCCCAGTTCAATTGGGTAGATATAGTACTCATATAGGCGGCCACCAAAGAAGCCAACACCACTCCCAACAGTCCGCTCGGCAGTTTTGTCAACATGGCGGAATAGGCCAAATCTTGCCCTAGTTTGCCTTCGGCAATATTGGGAAAAGCTTCTTGGATGCTCGCTATGTCGGGAAAGACGATCAAGGAGGCCAAAGCGACCAAGATCCAGGGCCAGGGACGAAGGGCATAGTGCATAATATTGAAAAAGAACGTGGCCCCTATGGCATGGTTCTCATTTTTGGAGGCCAGCATACGTTGGGCGATATAGCCGCCACCGCCAGGCTCAGCGCCCGGGTACCAAGAGCTCCACCATTGTACCGCCAAGGGGAATGATGAACAACATGATCAGCGCGTTCTTGCTACTGAAATCGGGAAGAATATCTAGTTTTCCCTGTACGTTCTCGTGGTGGACCAAAGCGTCGATACCGCCCACTTCGGGTATATTGACCAGATAAATGGCCGCACCGATCGCACCCGCCATGGCCACGAAAAATAATAGAAAATCGGTATAAACCACCCCTTTAAAACCGCCTAATGCACTAAAGGTTACGGTAATCAAGCCCGCACCGATCACGGTTTCCCAGGGTTCCAGCCCCAACATGATTCCGCCGATCTTTATAGCCGCGAGGGTCACCGAGGCCATGGTGATAATATTGAAGAGAGCGCCGAGATAGATGGCACGAAATTTTCTTAAAAAACTGGCGGGTTTCCCCCCATAGCGAAGTTCGTAGAATTCAAGGTCGGTGTTTACGTTCGACCTTCTCCATAGTTTTGCGTAAACAAATACCGTTAAAAGACCGGTTAAAAGGAAGGCCCACCAGACCCAGTTGCCCGATACCCCGTTGGTACGCACGATATCGGTGACCAAATTCGGCGTATCGGTCGAAAAGGTAGTGGCTACCATGGAAAGGCCCAAAAGCCACCAGGGCATATCACGTCCTGACAGGAAAAATTCGGAGGAATCCTTGCCCGATTTTTTAGAAACAAAGACTCCGATACCCAATACAATCGAGAAAAACACAATGATAAAGCCGTAATCGAGCGGGGATAATTCCATGAAGGGTGGTTTGATAATTGGTTAAAGGCTAAAGGTATTATTTTTTAGGATACTTTTGCATTCCAACTATAGAACTTACTTTTTGTTTTCAGCCGACACCTTCGACATTTCGATTACCGCATGGGTATTTGCCGCAACTGCGGCTTTTATTGTGGGACTTTCCAAAGCGGGCATCAAGGGTATTGCCATAGTCAACGTAACCTTGATGGCACTCGCTTTCGAAGCCAAGGCCTCGACGGGACTCGTAGTTCCGCTATTGATCGTAGGCGATGCTATTGCGGTTGTTTATTACCACCGTCATGCCAATTGGTGGTATATCATCCGTTTTTTGCCTTGGGTCATCGCGGGCATACTATTCGGAGTTTATCTGGGAAACGATCTGGACGAAAACGTTTTTAAGATTTACATGGCCGTGATCATTCTCGTGAGTGTGGCCATGATGTACTGGTGGGATAGAAGAAAATCGACCACCGTGCCCACTCACTGGGCCTTTGCTGGAGTAGTCGGTACGCTTGCAGGTGTAACCACTATGATAGGAAATTTGGGCGGGCCTTTCAGCAATCTCTATTTTTTGGCCATGCGCGTACACAAAAACGAATTTATCGGTACGGCCGCCTGGCTCTTCTTGATCATCAACCTCCTCAAATTGCCTTTCCATATTTTCGTCTGGAAAACCATAGATGCCGACACTCTGCTGTTTAACCTAAAGCTGGTGCCGGCCATACTTTTGGGAATGTTGGTAGGTGTGCGGTTGATCAAGGTTATAAAGGATGATTTTTATCGGAAGATGATCTTGGTATTGACAGCCTTGGGGGCGGTGATGATCATGATACGGTAAGCAGGTTGAGAACAAATTGATTTGTCAGTACGGTACCACTTAGGGATTGTTTTGGAATCTGAGGCTTATTTTTTTTCTGCCGGCAGGCTAATATGCTATTTTTTAGACACTTCGTAGTTAAAATCCTATACAACAGCTAGGTCCATGTCAGAAAATTATGACTGAAAGGATTAATAAAATATGCTCTAATAATCTAATCGTAAATTTCAGAGCAGTCTCTTAATAAAATTTTAAGTAGCTTTAGGTTTTAGGTCCTACCGAAGAACCCCAGCAAATTATACCTGAATGAAGCGACTATTAGAACTCCGAAAATGCTATCGATGTATCCCGCTATTTTTCCTCTTGATCATCGCATCCTGCAAAGAGAAAGAAGCTGCCCTTTCATCCACTTCCGAAGAACTCCTTCCACAGATCGAGGCTTCTTTGGATACATTGGTTCATACATGGTACCCAAAAACCATCGATACCGTCAACGGCGGTTTTTGGTCGGATTTTGATTATAAATGGGACAAGGAGGGCCAACAGAATAAAATGCTGGTCAGTCAGGCCCGTCATATTTGGACAGCCTCCGAGCTTGCCTTGTATTATGGGGATGACAACTACGAAGAGATAGCGGCCCACGGGTATCGATTTTTAAGGGATGAAATGTGGGATACCGAAAATGGCGGGTTTTATACCTTGTTGGGTATCGATGGGGATTCTTTACAGGTGCTTTCCACGGGAAAAAGTTCTTATGGCAATGCCTTTGCCATCTACGGCCTCGCCAACTATTTTCAGGTTTCAGGGGATACCGCCGCCCTTGACCTGGCCAAAAAAACATTTTATTGGTTGGAGGAAAATGCCCACGATTCCGTCTATGGTGGCTATTTCGATGTGCTGCAACAAGACGGCTCTTGGATGCTCGATGTGAAGGAAAACGATAAGGACTACGATAATTTTATAAGGAAGGACTGGAAAGACCAGAACTCCTCCATCCACATCTTGGAAGCTTTTACCGGCTTGTACGAGGTTTGGCCCGACCCGCTGCTGAAAAAGCGGTTGGAAGAACTTTTGCTGCTGGTCAGGGATACCATTACTACGGAAAAAGGATACCTGACATTGCATTTGCAAAGGGATTGGACACCCGTTTCCCTGCGGGATTCTTCGCAAACCTACCGGAAAGAACATTTTTATCTCGACCATGTTTCCTTCGGTCATGACGTGGAGACCGGTTTTCTGATGCTTGAAGCTTCCCACGTTCTGGGAAGAAAAAATGACACCCTGACCGCGCAAAAAGCGCAAAAAATGATAGACCACGCCCTGGATTGGGGATGGGACGAACAAAACGGCGGATTCTATGATGGGGGTTATTATTGGGATGCATCCGGCAAGCGTACCATAGAAAATAAGGCCAAAGTGTGGTGGAGCGAAGCGGAAGGCTTGAATTCGCTATTACTGATGGCGCAATTGCATCCGGCAGAAAAACAATATGAAAACCTTTTCGTAAAACAATGGCAGTATATTGACAGGTATCTTGTCGACCATACGCATGGAGGGTGGTATCCTGAGGGGCTAGATACCGCCCCCGAGGCCGTAAATGATGCCAAAGCCCAAATCTGGAAAGCTAATTACCACAACATACGAGCTCTTATCAATGTGATAACGATGTTAAAAGGCGGCAATGAACTGTCCGGAAATGGGCTATAATCCTAAACATTATTTAAATTGTCAGAATTTATGGTATTAAAATTGATTCTGCTGGTCTAGAATTGTATATTGATGCCAAAGTCGTCGTATTCTTGGGTTCTATGCTGCCAATATGCTAAAAAGCAGGCATAGGATGGAAATCGTATTCGTCTTGTTTCTCTGTTAAAAAACGGCCTGACCCATTCACATCCATACTAAAAGATTAATTGAAACGTTCGCTACTTATATGAAGCCATTTTTCACATATTTAGGAATCATTCTGTTGGCAAGCTCTTGCAGCACCTTGGGCCTTGTCGGAAAATCGGATAAAAAAGGAAAGGTGGACGGGCTTGCCCAGAACAGTGCAAAAACCTACGACAGACTGATTAAGGACAAGGCGGTTACTGAAAAAGGGCTTTTCGACGTACATAAGGTCAACGACCACTATTATTTTGAGATTCCTGACAGTTTGTTGAACCGCGAAATGCTTGTAGTGACCCGGTTTATCAAGACCCCATCGGGCGCCAACAATTATGGGGGTGAAAAAATAGCAGAAAACACTATCGTTTTCGAAAAGGGACCGGCCGACAACCTTTTTTTACGTGTTTCTACCTTGGTAAGTGCCGCCGATGAGACCGATGCGATTTCAAAAGCGGTAAAAAATTCGAACATCACACCGATTTTGGAAGCTTTCGATATCAAGGCGGAAAACGAGGACAAATCCAGTTATGTCATCGATGTAACCGATTTTATAAACAGTGAAAATCCTTTACTGGCCCTGGGCATCGATCAAAAGGACGACTATAAATTGACCTCTTTGGAAAGGGACAAGTCGTATATCAAGGAAATTAATTCGTTCCCGCTGAATACCGAGATCAAAACGGTAAAGACCTATAAGGCCAAGTCGGGATCGGACAAACGCAAAGAACTTCCCGCGGCCATATTGGCAGGGGTAGTTACCTTGGAAATCAACAATTCCTTCATTCTCTTGCCCAAAGAACCCATGCAGAAAAGGCTATATGACGCAAGGGTTGGCTATTTTGCCAGTTCCTATTTGGAATATGGCGACGATCAACAACAAGTGGACCGGAATACCTATATACACCGATGGCGGCTAGAGCCCAGACCGGAAGATTCGCTTAAATGGGAGCGGGGCGAACTCGTAGAACCTAAAAATCCAATCGTTTACTATATCGATCCGGCCACCCCTAAAAAGTGGAGACCCTATTTGATCCAAGGAATAAACGATTGGCAGGTGGCCTTTGAACAGGCCGGTTTCAAGAACGCTATTATCGGCAAGGAATGGCCCAAGAACGACCCTAACATGAGTTTGGAAGATTCGCGTTTTTCAGTTGTACGCTACTTTGCCTCTGCGTCGAAAAATGCCTACGGGCCCAATATCGTAGACCCTCGCAGCGGCGAAATTTTGGAAAGCCATATTGGTTGGTATCACAACCTAATGAGCCTTCTGCACAGCTGGTATATGGTACAGGCAGGTGCCGTTGACGAGCGGGCCCAGCACATGGAATTTGAAACCGAACTGATGGGGGAGCTTATCCGTTTTGTCGCGTCGCACGAGGTCGGACATACCTTGGGACTGCGCCACAATATGGGGGCCAGTTCGGCTACCCCGGTAGAAAATCTGCGGAACGCCGAATGGTTGAAAAAGCATGGTCACACCAGTTCGATAATGGATTATGCCCGTTTCAATTACGTGGCCCAGCCCGAAGACAGCATCCCCACCGAAGATTTGATGCCGCGTATCGGAGACTATGATAAATGGGCCATTCAATGGGGGTATTCCCGTTTCCCTTCGTCGCTAAGTCCATCCGAAGAAAAAGAAAAGCTGGCCCAAATGGTAGTCGATAGCGTATCGAACAATCCAAGGCTATGGTTCGGTGGCGAGGGCCGCAATTTCGACCCCCGATCACAGACCGAAGATCTCGGTGACGACGCGATGCAGGCGAGTATGTACGGCATTCTTAATTTACAGCGCATAGCACCCTTTCTGAAAAAGTGGACCAAGGAAAGCGATAGCGATGATTACGCTAATCTTGATCAGGTGTATAAAGATTTGGTCGATCAGTACCAGGATTATATTTTTCATGTTATCCGGAACATAGGAGGCATTTATGAGACACCAAAAACAATGGGCGAAGAGGGCGAAGTCTTCCGCCCAGTACCCAAAATGAATCAAAAACAGGCCTTGGTATTTTTGAACGACTATATTTTTAAGGAACCCAAATGGCTGTTGCGCAACGACATCCTCAATGCCATACAGTCGCCACAATCCAAAGAGGCGGTCACCAAGACCATGGAAAGCGTAATGGTCAACCTGCTCGGGGGCAGCCGTCTGAGCCGAATGACTTTTATCGCCGAGCGTTACGAAGATGAAGATCCGTATACGCCCGAGGAATATATGGATGACCTGAGCCAATTGGTATGGGGCGATATGAATGTTTTTTATCAAACCAACGCCTATCGCAGAAAACTTCAAAAAGCCTATGTCGCTAACTTAATAGCCCTTTACAAGCCTGATGAGGCCGAAGGTATGGTGGGAAGTATTCTGGCCAAACTTTCCGAGGGGTACACCGTTAACACCGATGTTCGATCCTTGGCCTTGGATAATCTATTGACCTTACAGGGAAAAATTAAACGAACCCTACCCGTGATGACCGATCGCCTGACCATTGCCCATTTGAACTATCTGAAAAGGGAAATTTCTTCCGTAATAGGCGAAACGAAAGAAGTGGACCCGTTGTTCATTCCGTTTCGTAGGGATGTTTCCATTCAGGAAAACGGGGGAAAATAAATAGGCAGGTGCAGTGGAAGGTTTTATGTTTATGCCTGCCCGCACCGTTCTGGTGGAAGCAGGTTCAAGGACAAATTCAAAAAACAATCGCCTCTCCTTAAAAAGTTATATCCCCCAACCCTAGGGCCTCTGTCGGATACAATACCCCCTTTTCCAACCGAAATAAACCTTGGAAAGGATCATTGACCACATCGAGGTGCCCGTCGAGATCGGCAAAGTGGATGTTGGGGCGCGAAAGGGCGAAATGCAGTCCCGCGGAAATCCCTAACGCACACTCATCGTTACAGCCGATCATACTTTCAAGTCCCGCTGCCTTCGCTACGGAATTGATGTGCATCCCTTCCAAAATCCCCCCAACCTTCATCAATTTTATGTTGACCATGTCGATCCGTTCGTTCCTCGCCAGTCGGAATACATCCCTTAAGGTCTTTATACTTTCGTCCGCCATGACCGGTATATCTACCTGATCGGTCACCTGCCCCAAACGCTCCTCCTTTTCCAGTTTTGTGGGCTGCTCGAAAATCTCGATGCCGATATGTGCCGTTGCTTTTACGAAAGTGACCGAATCGATTACCGAATACCCTTGGTTGCCATCAAAACGCAGGGTCACTTGGGGATGTTTTTCATGCAACCGGGTCATTTTTTCGATATCTTGGAGGATACTGTGCCCTCCCTTGATTTTTAAAATGGAAAAGCCTTGTCGAATATAATCATCGGCCAAGTCGCAAGGTATCCTCCAATGGGAGTATTCCTATGGTGATGCTCGTGGGGATGCTGCTTCGATATCCGCCTAGAAATTGGTACAACGGCACACCGGCCTTTTTTGAGATCAGGTCGTGCAAGGCCATATCGACCATGGTCAAAGATGATGATTTTTTGCCCAATATCGATTTCAGTTCCATCAGGATATGGGCGTAGGTAAAGGGATCCTTACCGATCAGATAAGGAGAAATCACGTTTTCTATGGCCGCTTCGACCTCGGCCGGATGCTCGCCCGTAACGCCCTTATCGGGCGCGGCGCAACCGTAGCCGACGAGTGTACCGTCGGTTTCTACCTTGAGAATAAAATTGACCGTCTTACCAATGGTCTCATAGGCAATGGTGTAGGGGGCAGAAAGTTTTAGGTCGAGATGTTCATAGGATATTTTGGTAATCTTCATAAGTGTGCCTTTAAAATTTCGACCAATCCGCCGGCACCATATTTCAGCACGTCGAATGCCGGCAATTTTGTTTCGATGGTAATCTGCTTGCAGGCCTCCAAAATCTCTTCCGCATCCATATTTTCGTGGTTTACGGTAACGGCTATTACCTTTTTGCCGGAGATCACCTCGATGGCCTTGATCTGCTCCGGTAGGGAATGGAGTTTATATCCGGGAAAGCCGTCGTACTCTACCCGTTTGGGGGCGTGCTGCAAGATGACATAATCAGGCCGGCCAGCGGCCAGGATCTCAAATCCGCCAGGGTAGGCGGGATTCATCAAACTGCCCTGCCCCTCGATAACGATGACATCGGGATTTTCGTTCCGGTAGGCACTGACAACGGCGTGCTCGATTTCGCCGGAAACGAAATCGTTGATACAGCTGTCCATGACCATACTGTATTGGGCGCCTTGCATCCAAGCGGTCTGACCCGTACCGATCATTTCGGCCTTTAGCCCCGCATCCCTGAAGCCGTGGACCAGCAACCAGGCGGTGGTGCGTTTTCCCAAGGCGGAATCGGTACCGAGTACGGCCAGTTTCAGGCAATCGACCTTTTCGATTTCCCCGGTAAAAAAATGGAGGTCGTCACGGTCGGGCGTCTTCCGCACGTCGCGGATACGGCAATTGTTCTCGGCCGCCATCTGTGTCAGTACCGCATCATTGGTCAAGAAATCGTGTAGGCCGCTATCGACGTTCCACCCCATTTGTAAGGCCTTTTTTATTACGGATTTGGCTTCGTTCGGCAACCGGCCCCCATCGGGAGCAAGGCCGATAACCAAAAAATTGGGTCCTATCGTCGGTGGATTTCAGTTTTTCGACAGCGGTATCCAAATCCCGAAATATGGGAATTCCGTTGTTTTTACCGTCCAAGGTCTCTCCAGCATCATGTTCCGCATACTTACTGTCGATTACCCCTACCACCTCGTATCGCTCGGTGAAGCGTACCAGGCCGTGTGCGGTCTTGCCGTTCGGAGTGTTAAATGCGCCTTCGCAATAGACAAGCGCTTTTCCGTCAATAGAGTTTTTCATAGTATTGAGTGTTTTTAATCCTAGTTTTTGGCGGTAAGTACCGCCACAAAGCGGCCGGGCTCGAAATTCATTTTTTCATCCAGTTCCAAAAGGGCTATCAATCCCGCCGTGGACGCGGGCAATATCCGGAAACCCTCCTTTTTGGCCAATAGAGAGGTCATTTCCCTCAATTTTTTATCACTGATATTAAAAGCCTCGCCATGGGATTCCCGTAGCGCATACAAAGCTTCCTCCCCATCGAAACTATGCCAATTGATCAGGGGCTCGTTGTACTTGGTCTCCTTTATGGTTTCGGGATTCAAATCTTTACAATGGTCAAGACCATGCAAAAACGACTGTACTATCGGATTCTTACGGCTCGACGAAGCCGCTATCATTTTGGGTATACGGGAGGTTTTCCCGCGTTTATACAAACTTACAAAACCCCTATAGATTCCGGCGAAAAGAGTACCGTTCGATACCGGTACGGCACAATATTCGGGGGCATCGCCCAATTCCTCAAAAATTTCGACGGCAATCTGCGAATAGGCCGAGATCTGCAGGGGCGTGTTCGAGCCCCCCGGATTGGCATCGTACCAGCCTTTTTCGTTAGCCAGTTCGCTGCTTTTTTTTACGACATCTTCGTAGCTGCCCGGCAGCCGGATAATTTCCGCCTGCAAGCCTTTCATCTCCGAAATACGTTCGGTATGGTAGCTTTCAGGAATGTAGATTTTACAATGAATGCCGGCCAAATTAGCGGCCAAGGCCATGGCAACCCCATAATTCCCACAAGTGGCCAGGGCTAAGGTGTCGAATTCACGCCGTAGCGCATCGTAAACCTGTGCAAAGGCAATACGATCTTTTTGGGTGCCGGTCGGGTTGTCGCCTTCATACTTTACATAGACTTGGCGTATATCGAACTCCCGCTCCAATGATTTGGCGCGCTGAAGTCCCGTGTCGCCTACTTCGAGGTTGATAATGTCTTCGTACGATTCCAGTCGGTCTACTAAAGACTTGCTCTTGTCCCTTACGAATTCGCCCAGTTTTTTGGTTTCGGAAGATACTTTATTTTCGGCGGTCTTGACACCGTCCTTTAGGTTCATGCCATAGTTTTAGTGTGTCAAATGTAGTGTGTTTCGTGGACTTTGTGATGTGTTTAAAAAAAAGAAAATATCTCTATAGTTATCGCTATATTCAGTTTTTGAACCAAAGATGAATATTTCATACAGCCCCTATAGCACATCGTTAAAATGACCTCACCGACCCACCCTATAAAGCTCCAATTTAAAAGCTATCCATTTATCCTGCTACTTTTTATAGGAGTAACTTGTTTTGGCCAAGAAACAAAGCTGGACAGCCTACTTTCCGATTTCTACAATCATCCCGAACATATTCTGGTCGCCGCGCACCGCGCCGCCCATCAAGATTATCCAGAAAACTCCCTGGCCGCCATCAATGAAAGTATCCGCCTCGGTGTCGATATCATCGAAACCGACCTGCGACTGAGCAAAGACGGTAAATTCGTTCTTATGCACGATGGCACCGTCGATAGAACTACAGATGGTTCCGGAAAGGTAGAAGATTTGACTTTTTCGGAATTGCGGGCCTTACACCTGATGCACAATGGGAATATTACGGATGAACGAATTCCGACCTTCGAAGAACTCTTGAAAGCTACCAAAGGGCAGGTACTGATAGATGTAGATTTTAAGATAGATGGGCTACCCGCCGCCAAAAAAGCCTACGCCTTGATTGAGGAACATTCTATGGAAAGTCAGATTCTATTCTATATTTACGACAACTATCCACTCATTCCAATGTTGCGCAATCTGAACCCGAATATAGAAATTATGCCCCGCGCCTATTCCCGCAAAGGCGTCCGAAAAATAATAAAGATCAAAGGGATCGACATCATTCATGTTGACGAGAGTTTCTACAACAAGAGAACCATGCGAAAAATTGTAGCCTCGGGTTCAAGGGTGTGGATCAATGCCTTGGGCAAATATGACGAAATGGAAAAGCAAAAAGAAGAAACCGGATTCGATCTGCTTCTTGAACAAGTGTACAGCAATGTCATACAGACCGATTTCCCGAAGAACTGCTTTCTTATCTTAAGAACGTGAGCTTCACCGAGTAGCGGCGAATAGGGTTTTGAACTTCTAGGTGAAATGCGAGTGGGGCGAAAACCTAAAAGCCCTTTGCTAGGTGAAACTGGTCTAAACTTCGTTCTTCCTCCTTTCACGAAATCCTTTTTTAATCGTACAGGACTATCGGGAATCTTGTTGATCAATCGCTTTTTACCATTTTTCTTGATAAGATCAAAAGCGTCATAAAGTTTTCCTGTGGGTGTGTACGCGCCATATTTGATAGTGTCTTTTGAAACCGTTATGATTTGAAAGAGTTGGGTATATTCTCCCCTTCTCACCATCCATTTTTGATCTTCGGATTCGTACATTTTCGGTCCGCTTACGGACACCGCATATACAGTTCCGGCATCATTTACTACTAGTAAGACCTTTGCCCTTGTTTTCGGCGTGGCCCCTTGCATAAGTGTGATCATGCCCCTGCAAGTACCAAATCGACCTTGTATTTGTCGATTATAGGGTTTTAAAGCCTCCCGTCAATTCCCAATTGTCCCTGCCCTCTACCGTCGAATAAATCGGGTAATGCATCGTAATGGCCGTCCATTTTTTAGTGTTGTCCGCCAGTACGGAATCCAACCATTGGGTCTGTGCCTTGCGGGTATCCATGTGCTCATCAAAGCTTTCGGCATCGATGGAAATCAATTTCATGTCTTGATAGTCGATAGTGTAACAGGTTTCCCTCAAATCTTCCATAGGTCCGTTTTCGGGCAATGTAAACTGTGGGCGCCACAATGAAGACAATACCCCGTCACGGTACTCGTGATTGCCGGGCGTCATCATACTCGGTACGGTAGCGTGAATAAAACTGCCGGCATAAAACCATTCGCCCCATTCCAGGTTCGCATCCCTATCATTGATCAGGTCACCAGCATGAAGCATAAAATTTACCTGCGGAAATTGACGGTATGAATTGCGGATAATACGGGACCATAAGGATTTCACGTTATTCTGGGCATCCCCGAAATATATAAAACTGAAAGGTTCTGCCATATCTGTGCCTGCCGTGGTAAATTGGAACCATTCGCTCCAATAGTTATTGTCTTTCAATCCGTTTCCCACCCTATAAACATAGGTGGTTCGGGGTTGTAAATCCGTTACCACGGCCGAATGATAGGCCGCTTTTACCAAAGGTTCCTTCTTATTTTGGTTTTCGAACAGCTCTGTCCCCGCTTCAATCTTACGTACGTTACCCAATAAGAATTCGGGGCCATCGGTAGCCACGGCCACTTCTACCGACCCCTGATCGACTTGCTGATCGGTACGCCAGTTGACGGCAAAACTGTGGGCCGGATCGACGGTCAGGTTCGCTATTATGCGATCAGGGGTCTTGGACGGGAACATCAATTTGTGGCCAGGTATCGAATCATGTTCGGCATAGTGGGTATGGCCCCGATGTGTATAGTCATGGTGTTCGTTCTCCTTCGATTCTTGCGCAATCCCTATAAGAGAGGGCAAAGCCACAAGAACTACCGTTACCTTTGCTCTTTGAAGTTTCATAAAGGTGTCCATTTTTTTGTTCTTTTTGATTAATTTCCCTGGCTTCCCATTATAATTTTGTTGAGACTAGATTCACCCGTCGGCCCAAGCTATCGCTTTCTTTCAATTTTTCGAGCACAATCATATTATTTAGGGAGTCCTGAAAACCTATCGGAACTTTTTTTTCTTTTAAAATGATGGTTGAAAAAGCATCCATTTGCAAGATATATTGGTTGCATATCCCAAATTCTATTAAAGTTCTTTTATCTTCCTTGACCAGCCAAAGCTTTGCGGCTGTGTCGTTCGGGTGATTAAAGGGGTATTCAACCACTATACGACCTTCCGTACCCAATATTTGCGCCTGTTGATTTTCAGCCAACTGGGTGCCGCAAAAAAAGGACGAACTTCCCTTATCGAATTCCAGTATCGCCGAGGCCAAGATATCAACTTTGTATGTGGGGTGATATTCGATACTTGCCATAACGCTTTTAGGCTCGGCTCCGAACAAAAACCGGGATATGGAAATGGAGTAGCAGCCAATATCCATCAAACTTCCGCCTCCGAAGTGCCTGCTGTTCACGATACTTTCGGGGTCATCCTCAAAAAAGGTAAAAGAGGACTGTACCGTTTTCAGTACTCCGATCTCCCCTTCCTCTACCAGCTGCTTCGCTCTGGTCCACTGCGGATGGAATCTGTACATAAAAGCTTCCATCATTTTTAATGACGGATACTTTTCTGATTCTTTTCCTAATTCCCGTGCCTGATTGCTGCTTAAGGCGATGGGCTTCTCGATAAGTACATGTTTTCCGGCCCTTAAAGCCTTAATGGCCCATTCGACATGCAGGTGGTTGGGAAGTGGGATATAGACCGCCTCAATTTCTGCGTCTTCCAATAATTTTTGATAGCTTCCATAACATTTGGGAATACGGAATTTCTCCGCCACCTTTCTTGCCTTATCCATGTTTCTTGATGCAATCGCCGCGACAGAACCATATTGGCATTCCAATAGGGCGGGGATTACCTGCTCCACTGCAATAGTGGCGGTACCTAGTATTCCCCATAATATCCTTTTATCCATAGTAATCGATACAGAAATCTGAATTTATCTATCCAACTCCTTTCGTTGATTGAAAGCCACAAAGAGTAAGGCCAGCAAAAGAAGTCTGAAAGTCGCCACGACGCCAATAACTATAGGGTCCAAGCTCCATTCCATCCATAGAAAGCCCGATGGCAAAGACCTTAAAAAGCTACCCCAGATAATCATCAAAATGCTAAAAACCACTGAAATGAAAATGGCAGGATGGTCCCAAGTTGGTAATTCATGGTCGGCTTTAGTGGTAAGATGCCTGTTTTCGGGCGTCCATTTATTACAAAATAAAATGAAATGGATTCCATACACCACCATTATTTTACATTAATCCTGTGCTATCTTAACTATATATTTCCATAAATTTGAGTATTATTGAAATCGGAGTTAAAATATTATTTAATATATGAAGTTATGGAATTTGTTTGTGAAAAGATTTTCGTACCCAACAACCACTCCTTTATATCCCGAAAACTTCCTTTATCTTCAAACGCCCGAATACACTCTCACAAGAATTTCGAATTGAACTATATTGTCTCCGGGGTGGGCAGAAGAATTGTCGGCGACAATATATCAGGTTTTGAAAAGGGGGATCTCGTTCTTATGGGTCCGGACCTGCCCCATTGCTGGGAAGTTCTCGATGCCGAGGGAGACGAAATACCCGCTTGTATTGTAACCCATTTTTCGGAAAATATTGCCGAATCCGATTTTTTTAAAATGCCCGAACTTGATGAAGTATTGGTATTGTTGAAGCAGGCGAATCGGGGCATTCGTTTTAAAACCGACAACGATACACAAATTCGGGAGATTTTGACGAATATGTCCCATAGCAAGGGATTAGAATATTATATCGGACTGCTGAAAATCTTCAACCTTCTTATAAAAATTGATGACAGGGAAAGGCTATCCAATCCGATAAACCAATCTTCGGTCTTTTCAAAAAATATCGAGAAGGTAAACAAGGTTTATGAGTACGTTTTTCAAAATATACACCAAGGTATTCGGCTTGATGAGGCGGCCCAAGTCTTGAACATGGCGCCCAGTTCGTTTTGTAGGTTCTTTAAAAAGAAAACAGGCAACACCTTTATGGAGTACGTAAAGAATGTTCGCGTCGGAATAGCCGCCAAACTATTGGCCGAAACCGACAAACAGATTACCCAGATCTGTTTCGAAAGCGGCTACAACAATCTCGCCAACTTTAACCATTATTTTAAGGCCAATATGGGAGAAACCCCCTCGGAATACCGTAAAAACTTTAATTGATATTCCGTTTCTTCAAAAAATTTTCTGCTTACCCGAACCTAATTTGACTTCCCGGAAGTTCACCATGTATGCTTATAGCGACCCAAGAGAGCAGGGCAATAAAAAATAGTAGCGCCAAAAAGGACCATCCCCACAGTTTTGTGGGCAATACGTTGGAGCCCCCATGTAAATCCTCCATTTTCACATATCGGACCAAGATGTAAATCACAAAAATATTCAAAAGGTACAAGTGATGGTTTAAATCCATTTTTCCCGCCAGCAGTCCCTTAACCAAATAACTTAGCAAGGTATATACCCCCAAGTAAACAAAGAGAAAAAATGTAGCATCCTTTTTAACATACTTGCCGCCCCTTAGCTTCCAAAATACGCAAATGGCCATCAGCGATAGAATCATAGCGGCAGTTATACTGCTTACATACGATAGCTGTTCTACATTGGGAACTGCCCCGAAACGATTTAAAAGATGTTCATACAACAGTGATTCCTTATATATCATCAGGGGTATAAAAACCAACAGGACTAGCAATCCGATCCTATTCGCCCAGCTTTTGGGCTCTTCCTCTTCATCCTTCGGCCATTTGGAACTAAACACCCCATAGGCCATGCCCGTCCCACCAAAAAACCCGATACTGTACTCCATAACGTTCCACATGTTGAACGGTATTTCAAGCACGTTGCCCGTAATTTGCAAAAAATTGCCAAAGCTAAAGCCCAAACCGCCACCCAATGCCGAAAAAACCGCTACCCTCATCGGCGAGTTTCTGCTGGTTCGGGCCATATGTAAGAGCATGGCTAGGCCGGCCCCTAAAATCAGCGCCCACGCCTCCGATCTGGGAGGGGTCATCTTGAGTCCGATCTGCTCGATCAGAAAAAAATACGTAAGTAGGGCACCCGCTACCATTTCCGCTACCAGCGCCCCCCAATTCACTTGGTTTTTTTTTGTTGATCCTAGCACCAGGCCTACTAGTCCACCACCTAATAAGCCGAACAAGGCACCAATAATGAAGAGCATACTTAGCCCGTAAAATACGTTTATGAAATTATCGGCCCTGCCATAACCGACCACCATTCCGTAGCTGATCATACCGCCGGCGCCCCATCCCAGGGCGGAAGACAATGCTATAAGTACCATCTTAGAGTACCAGTCCCTTCTTTCTGAAACTACAACAAGGGCCAACCCGCCAATGGCCCCCGCCCACGCAGCACCTTGCTCGTGCCCGAACTGGCCCCTGATCGCCCATGCCGTGGCAAGCGAAAGGGCCACTGTCAAAACATTAACAGAAAATTTTTTAGTAATCATTCCACATACTTTTTATAGACTGAATTCCTCTTAGAGATCGTTTTGCTTTTTGAAACCAGGAAGTAAGCCAAGGCCAGGACATACAACAACAGCACCAGCCCAATAGGGACCAATAGGTTGCTGTATTCGGTATAAACCTCGCTGTAACCCGCTACAGCTTTCCTCAGAAAATAATAGTGACAGCCTAAAACCCATCAGAAAAACTGCGGTTGTTACGGACAAAAACAGAAGTAGGTCATGCCTTAAAACCGCAATCTTGGCAGCACGGTTTGCCATACACTGAAAAAGCAACAACCCACGGGCCCAAGAAAGAACGTGGGGGAAATTCAAGGTTCTAAAGTAGTTCAGAGCTGTCAAGAAAGGACGAACCCAGAGATTGGCATCGGCATAATAGGGTCGATCTTTATACAGTAGTACCTTTACTTTTTCTTGAGGCCCGTTTTTTAGGATCTTCAAGATAGCCTGCTCTTTTTCGGTGTAGTCCAAGACGTTCCCATCGGGTATTTTCAAGGCGTTGTTCAGGGAGCGTACCCTTCCATAGCCGTAAAAATCAAGTCCGCCAATCATAATCAGTCCATTTTCTTTGCAAAATTCGATCAACTGTCCATGCCGAGATTTCCACTGCGTATTCCGTGAGCCGGGCTTTGTATAAGGGCATTCTCAAAATGTACTTGATAGTGAAAAACGATGGATAGTAAAATAATAGGTGGTAACACCAGCGCAAAGACGACGTTCGGTGTTCTTGTCCTTTTCACATCAACCATATTTTTAAGGCTGCTGTTATAAAATCAACCGATATGCATACTGTATTCGAATTGGCTTAAAGATTGTTTGATTTCGTTGCGGCGGTCGGCGTCAAGTCTGTGAAGTGGGGAGGACATATAGTCTTGACAAATGCCCAAAAGGGACAAGGCACATTTTATGGCTTTGATACTTCTTGTAGGTGAATTTTCTACATTATAAATAGTATCATGAATATAGGATACCATTTCTCGACGTTTTGCTATCCCCTGCATATCCTTGGAAAGGGACGCTTCATAAAGCTCCACAAATAACTTGGGGAACATATTGGCTCCTCCGGGCACGGCTCCATGCCCACCCTTTAAAATGGCATCCGACAAAAACTGTTCGTCGCCCACTATCACCGAAAACTCCGGGGAATCCTTAAAAGCCGCTATAAAAGCATTTAGCACCCCTAGGTCGCCCGAACTATCCTTTATACCGATAGCGCCAAGTTCCTGAGCCTTTTTTGCGATAGTCGTGGAGATGTTCAGTTTAGTACAGCTAGGTATATTATACACTAAAAATGGTAAGGGCAGCAAGGGGGCGAGCGTCTGGAAGTAGTCGATTATTTCTTTTTCGGAAAGCGGAAAGTAAAAGGGCGGAGCCACCACAAGGGCATCGGCTCCTATGCTGTGGGCATGATCCGCAATTTTTAAACTTGCCTCCAAAGAGGTGTCGGTTATACCTACCAAGACCGGAACCCTGTGGTTTACAATCTTACAGGTTTCGGTTATCAGTTGTTTTCGCAACCCATAGCCCAAACTCGGCCCCTCGCCGTTGGTGCCCAACAGAAAAATTCCGTGTACTCCTCCATCCAAAAGATGTTCGATAAGATTTTGCAAACCGGAACTATCCAACTCCTTATTTTCCAACAAGGGGGTTATCATAGGTGGAATGATACCTTTTAGCGGTAATTTCATAAAATGCCTATTTGGGTCTCAACAAAATAACAGTAAAGCCATGCCGTACACCACTATAATCTGGGAAGAAACATATTATATCTTAACCCTTAGTCCTTTTACCGGCGTTTCAATGGAATTCTCTGGATACTAAGGTTCCATTCTCTTTAGGAAGGCAGGAACGCTTTTTGAGAATAGACCCTTAAACTCAGGGGGACTAACAGTATTAGTAAGGCTCATTGGTACCCTGCAACAACCACATTTTTGACCATGCGCTGTTGTTACTCGTATCTTCTCCCTTGAATTGCGTAGGTTCCAATTTACCGATTGCGGTATCTGCGTTAGCACTATTATTGTCTATTTCATCAATAGGGTAGTAGAACCGCAAGGGCAACGCGGCACGCTTGGCAGCCGGACCCGTCTGTAGATCGGGAAGCCCTGTTCTTCTATAGTCGAACCATGACTGGGCAGCGGATGACCAGCTGGCAATCCACTTTTGTTCTATGATATCCTCCAAACTTCCTCCGTAGGCTGCTTCCCCGGAAATGTAATCATCATAAGACCCTCCAACGCCCCAGGCCTCAAAGGACTGCTTTACGCCCGCGTTATACTGACTTTCGGCAGTGCCCGGCCCCCAATCCTTCAGGGCAGCCTCCGCCCAAATAAAATGCACCTCGGCCGCAGAACACACCCGAGCCTGTAACAAAGCGCCACTAGCCTCTTTATAAATATCGTTCAATTGGGAAACATGGGGATTGTAAGAACCCTGGTTGAACTCTTCCTTAAGGTTAAACGCTGGGCCTAAGGTGATGGCAGTCGGTTAACCTACGTATTCCTTATCAAAATCAACTGGTTCGCCGACCACCTCAAGATGATTGTCAACCATTTTTTGGGACACATGTCTATTACCCTCATCATCTATAAAATCCGTTTCGTCGGGAGCAGTCGGCTCCAATACCAAAGGTGTTTCTATCTTATTGGCCCAAACTCCCAATCTGGGATCGTTCAATTCTTGTAATACGTCCACCAAGGTAGCCGCCATTTTAATCCTAAAATAGCTTCCTTGGGGGTCATCATCGAACTTGGTATTGGTAGGCCATACGTTATCGGGACTAGAACCCCCGTAAGCGACATTGGCATCGTCCGAGGCATCCAAAATCAATGGATATTGCTGCGGATTACTTAAAATTCTTTTTAGGCCCTCCTCGGCGACGCTTGGCTCCTTGGCCGATAACCGCAAATAAAAGCGTACTGCCAGGGAATTGGCAAACTTTCTCCATTTTGAGGCGTCGCCTCCATAGAGCATATATTGACTCTCCTGAATACCGGAATAGGCATTCTGGTTTTTGGACAATAAGGTGTTGGCCCTGCCTAAATCAGCGAAAATACCTGCATAAATATCCATTTGTTCATCGAACGGCGCATCATAAAACTCGGCTCCCTCGGCTCCTCTTAGGGCATCGGAATACGGTGCATCTCCCCAAAGATCGGTTACTAGACCGAATAAATAGGAAGCTTTTTCTCATGATCATGCGTTTTGGTTAAAAATGAACTTGATGGATAAACTCAATTAATCTCCAAGCTGTTTTACAATATTTTAATATAAATTTAATTTTCGCCTTCTATTACAGGCATATTGATAATTATGCATTAAATCTTATCCTTCTATTTAATAATTTAGTAATATTTTTGGCATATATGTTAATATTCTTACGATTTCGGTTTTTAGAGTTGACGTAGTATGAAAAGATTTTCCATTGAAACATGGGTTTTAAAAAGTGGGATTTGGTTCCTTTTGTTGTGTGTATTGCCTTTACAACCCATACATTCCCAGCAGTTGAAAGTGGGGGCGGCAAAACGCATGATTACGCCTGACCCCCTAATCGCTGTGTCAGGGGGAGTTGGCATTCCCAAACCCGCTAGCCAAAAAAAGGGGGAACTGTATGTGAGGGCCATGGTATCCGCCAACGGGCAAATTTCCTCTGAAGTTAAGGTCACTCCTGACACGGCCCTGATGAGTTATCTTGACACCGAGGATAATGCCTATACATGGGAAGTGAAGGATTCTTTTGAATTGGGAGGGGTGCAGGCCTACGATCTTTTGTTGACTTCCCAAAAATGGAGAGAACATACCTGGAAACACCAGTTGACAATTTTAGTGCCCAACGAAGTGCTATACGATGGTGCACTATTGTTTATTACCGGAGGTAGCCTCAAGGAGGGAATGCCCAATTGGAAATCAAAGGACGATGCCGATGACACCGCGCCCATGGCACAGATTGCGGAACAGAACAAAGCCGTTGTCGCCATCATCAGACAAGTACCCATGCAACCCTTGTACGATGGCGATCTGGTGGAAGATCAATTGATTTCATATACCTTGCACCACTACAAAAACGACAAGGATCCCACCTGGCCCTTGCTCTTTCCGATGGTTAAAAGTGCGGTCAAAGGCATGGACGCCGTTCAGGAGTTTTCCGAGCAAAAGCTCCAAAAGGAGATTAGCCGTTTTACGGTAGCGGGTGCCTCCAAACGAGGCTGGACCACATGGTTGACCGGCGCAAGCGATAAGCGCGTAGAGGCCATTGGCCCCATGGTCATCGATGTTTTAAATATGCCCGTTAGCTTAGATTACCAAATAAAGGCATGGAACGAGTACAGTGAACAGATCAACGATTACGTCAAACTGGAAATTCCCCAAACGGTAAACACCAAAGAGGGAAACGCACTTACGCAAATGATCGACCCCTATTCGTATCGGGACAAACTCACTATGCCAAAAATTATTTTTATTGGCACAAATGACGAATATTGGCCAGTCGATGCCATTAAAAACTATATCAAGGATATCCCCGGAGAGAACTACATTCACTATACACCCAATGCTGGCCATGGACTTAATGGTGGAGAAAAGGCTTTGAAAGCTTTGAGTGGTTTTTGGGGACAGACTTTGGCCAAGGAACCTTACACCGACCTCAACTATGAGTTAAATACGGATCAAACTACCGCAACGCTTTCCGTGGAGTCGGATTCCCAAAGGCTAAAAACCGGCTATTTGTGGTCCGCCGATTCAGAGGACAGGGATTTTAGGGACGAAACCTGGAAGGCAACCAAAATTAATACTACTCCGGGCAAAGCGGCCGTCGAAAAAATTCCTTTCCCGAAAAACGGGTTCAAGGCATTTTATATAGATTTGGAATATGATAATCCCAACGGTGGTACCTACACAAAAAGCACCCGAATGTATGTTGCCGATGATGACGAAGTTCTTTGATAACTTGAACCAAAAACAAATCCATCATGAAATCTAGAAACCGTTTGGATTAGTTTGGTGATACTTTGCGGTATCGCCCTTTTCACCGTCTCTTGTAGCCCCACAAAAAAGGAGAAAGAAACGGCGGATAATTCAACCGACATAGTTTTGGAAACCAGCAAAGCATTCGAGACCTGGGCCGAAAAGCTGGGTTGGCCGACAGGCAAGAAGGTAATTATATTGCACGCCGATGACATAGGTATGTGTCCCGAGGCCAATACGGCCGCCAAGCAACTTTTGGAAGCAGAAGACATACAATCCGCAGCCGTAATGATTCCCTGTCCCAACGCAGAAAAATTTATAACCTATGCCAAGAACCATCCTAAAATGGATGTGGGCATCCACCTTACCCTGACCAGCGAATGGAAAACCCATCGGTGGGGGCCCGTTACCGACGATTTCCAAGTGCCCGGTCTGTTGGACGAAGACCATAAATTATGGCATACCGTACCCCAAGTAGTGCAACATGCATCGGCGGACGAAGTCGATAAAGAGATCCGTGCGCAAATCGAGCAGGCCATTGTCTGGGGACATAGGCCCGATCATATCGATACCCATATGGGCACCCTGTTCGGAGACCCCACCTACGTGAAGGTATATATCGAAGTGGCGCAAGATTATGGTATCCCCGCCAATATCATTGACCTTTCAAAACCAGAGGTATTAGACGGGTTTAAAAGCCAGGGTTACCCTCTGACCGATGAGGTGGTAAAAATGGTCGAAGGCTACACCTTACCCAAATTGGATTTTTTTACCAGCGCCCCGAAGGCGGAGACCTATGAAGAGAAAATTGGCAAATTTAAGGAGCTGATCCAATCCCTCGAACCCGGATTGACGGAGATTATCTTTCATCCCTCGGTATTGACAAAGAGCCTTAAAAATATAACCGGATCTTGGCAGCAACGATCTTGGGAGGCCCGAATGTTCTCGGACCCCGACCTAATTCAATTTTTTGAGGACGAAGGCATCATTTTTACAAATTGGCAGGAAATTATGCAGCGGTTTAAGAAAACTAGATAATAAAGTTATTTCAATGAAATTTATCGCCCTTGATGTATGCTCAATATTTCACCAAAGATTATCTTTTGGTCAACCTTCAATGTAAATCATTCAAATAAAAACACAAGTATGAAACCCCTATTTTTATGTTCCGCTTTACTGTTCACCTTTTCTAGCCAAGGACAAATGAAAAAATTACCGGAAGTTAAACCGCTGGATTACCCAGCCGTTTTAAATCAGGAATTTATCTTTGAAATCGAAAACGCACCGACACCCGAGTGCCATGCCGCCACCGTAGAGGACAGTAACGGTACTGTGGTCGGCTCTTGGTTCGGGGGAACCGAAGAAAAGAACAAGGATGTGGTCATTTGGGTATCGCAAAAAACAAACGGGACCTGGTCAGAACCCGTCGAGGTCGCAAACGGGGTACAGGACGATGGAACGCGCTACCCTTGTTGGAACCCGGTCTTGTTCAAGCCCAAAGGACAGCCCCTGCATTTGTTCTACAAAGTAGGCCCGAGTCCGCGAGAATGGTGGGGACTTTATATGACCTCTAAAGATGATGGCAAGACCTGGTCCGAACCTGTAAAACTTCCCGACGGGATTTTGGGGCCCATAAAAAATCAGCCTGTTCAATTGGAAGACGGTACCATCCTTTCTCCGTCCAGCATTGAAACGAGCTCCGGGGAGTGGACCATCCACATAGAACGGAGTGTTGACAACGGCCAAACCTGGACGACGACAGGGCCCCTGAACGATCCTGAAAAATTCGGGGCCATTCAACCGGTAATCTTGAATTATGGTAACGGCAGACTGCAATTACTTAGCCGAACCAAAAACAACCTAGTCTCGCAAAACTGGTCGGAAGATAGCGGAAAAACATGGAGTAAAATGACAGCAACATCACTGCCTAACCCGAATTCGGGTGTCGATGGGGTAACTTTACAAGACGGTCGGCAGCTCTTGGTGTATAACCCCACCGAAAAAAATTGGGGCGATCGGGTACCGCTGAGTATTGCACTTTCTAAGGACGGTGAGAATTGGGACCGCGTTCTGGACCTTGAACCGCTTCGCGAAACGACGGACAGGGAGGGCGAAGAATATTCATACCCCACTGTCATACAGGCCGAAGACGGAAAAATACATTTGGTCTATACCTGGAACCGGAAAACGGTTAAATATGTGGTTTTAGATCCCGAGAAACTCAAATAAATGCAAAGCAAGTAATGACAGCGTCGAATGCTTCGGGTTTTGAAGGAATTGAAAATTTGCGGTAGGCCCAAACAGTCATAAAGCCCGTGATCGTCATAGCTGTTGAATAAAACTATCCGTAATCTCGGAATATCGATCGACAATTTTGTCGGCAAGTACCAGATTATCGACGATTTCGGTATTGGTTATCGCAATACATTTCATGCCGGCGGACTTGGCCGATCGAACCCCATTTTCGGAATCTTCGATGACCAGACACTCTTGAGGGTTCGCCCCCAAATTTTTAGCCGTCAAAAGATAGGGTTCGGGGTCGGGTTTTCCGTGTTGAACATCCTCTGCGGTTACGGTGGTTTTGAAAAAGTCGCCTATCCCAAGTTGGTGCATCACGCTTACCATCTCATTGCAGGTAGAGCTCGTGGTAAGGGCCAAGGTATATTTCTTATAGAGTTGTTGGATCAATTCGACCACTCCCGGATAAATCTTTAAAGTATTTTTGATCAATTCCAAATAATTTTCTGTCTTAATGGCAATCAGCTCTTCAGCATTTTTATTATTGACATCAAATTCCGCTAATAATTCCGAAAATGCCGTGGTATCGGTCCTTCCCAAACAGAACTTACGATAGATTTCAGGGGTTATGGCCACTCCAACACGTTCAAAGGCTTCTTTGGTAGCCAGCTCATGACATTCTTCATCATCGGTTATCACGCCGTTCATATCGAAGATGATCGCTGTAATCATGGCGGTACTATTTTGAAGTTTATTCAATTACATGTTCACTACCTCTCCCGTTCTTGCCGATTCATAAGCGGCATCTACGATATTCAAAACGACTTGACCCTCCGCCAAGCCGGGCTTCGGTTGTTTATTGTTTTTGATGGACATTACAAAATG
Source organism: uncultured Flavobacteriaceae bacterium (assembly GCA_963764285.1). GTDB lineage: Bacteria > Bacteroidota > Bacteroidia > Flavobacteriales > Flavobacteriaceae > Pricia. The sequence goes on along the minus strand of CAVXSA010000015.1, from coordinate 30,530 downwards.
TGCCATTTGCCGGTCATAGAGGGCTTGATCGCAGTGTTCTTCCCTTTGGGGGAGATCGGGGGCGATTTTCTCAAAGGACTCTTCCCCTGTGGTTAATTTTAAAAAGGTGGGGAAGAGGTTGGCATATCCCTTGGTTCCGAAGAGGCCAGCTCCCGCTTCGGGACCGTCTTTATGGGGCTGCCACCAACCGCTTTCGATGATGCTTTCCGTACCGTTATCCCAAGTGATTACTAGAATTCCAGTATCATCTACGTCGTATTCTCCAAAGTGGGTCGCGATACGGGCATAGACCTTAAAGGGTTTAGGGTCGCCCAAAAGATAGCGTATGGCATCTATGGCGTGTACTCCCATATCGGCCAAGGCACCGCCTCCGGCCAATTTTTTTTGGGTAAACCATCCTGACGGCCCCCAATTCTCGTGGATGCCATAGCCCTTGGTCTTGAATATCCTTCCGAGTTGCCCAGAGGCAACCACCTCTCGTATGTAATTAACATCTGCATCGAACCGCCACATATGTCCCACCATGACCGATCGATGATAGAGTTGGGCCATCTGATCGATTTGCCTTCCTTCCCTGGCGTTTATGGCCATGGGCTTTTCCAGAAAAACATGCTTCCCCTTCTTTAGGAACTCGATAGCATAAGGCGCATGGAATTGATTCGGGGTACAAATAATTACAGCATCGATAGAATCATTTTCCATGACTTGTGAAATGTCTGTAAAAGCGTGGTCGATTTCGTATTGCCGGGCAAATTTTTCAGCGCTTTCCCTTTGGGTCGCCACTACGGCTATAATGTCAACATCGCGCCTTTTCATAAGGCCCCGGCAGTGGTAATGGGCAATGAAACCCGCTCCGATGATTGCTATTTTAATGTTATCCATAGAATATTAAGAAAAAACATTTAATTCTAAAACAAAGCAGACCGTGCAGAAAAACATTCCATTCAAAAGGAGTTGAAATGTTCCTTACATCAGACCTTCGGCATGATTATATATCTTTTTTATCGCTGTAGCGATGAGATCCATATCGGAAGGGGATCCCATCAAAATCTTATGGTGAAGGCATACGGACTCTTCGCTATATATACGTCCGCAGACCGGTAACGAATATTGGGTGGGATCGATGGACGCCCAATACGCATCGTTAAGCTTGTGTCGTGCCGGTTTGGTGTGCGGCACATACAAGGGACAGTTATTCAAAGGCTCGTAGCAGGCGTCAACAACGATGCCGAGTTCTGCTTCCAAGGCACTTCGGAATTTCCCGATGGGCAATTCCTTAAATTCATGTTTGTCGTACCGGAAGGCAAAATTAAAATAGGCCTTTTTCGTTTCCCGCGTATCTCTCTTTAAAGGAGATACGCCGGGAATGTCCCTTAAAAGTCCGTTCAAATAAGCGCCGTTGGCATCTCGAACGGCATTCTGCCCGGGAAGCCGTTTTAGACCTTCGATCAGGATGGCCGCTTGAAATTCCGTAATCCTTAAGTTGCCCGACTGAATGAAATTACCGTCATCGCCATAGTCGCCGATACCCTTATCGGCACCGATGAGCGAGTCTCCTTCAGGTCTGCGCCCGCAGTTTCTTAGGGCATCCAGTTTTTCCGCCAGATCGGGATTATCCGTTGTCATGGAACCTCCCTCGCCGGCCGTCAGATGTTTGGACAACTGGAAACTAAAACTGCCCACATCGCCAATGCTGCCGGCCTTTTTGCCTTTCCATTCTCCCCCATGTTTATGAGCACAATCTTCTATGACATACAAATCGTGTTTTTTGGCAATCCCCATAATGGCATCCATATCGGCGAAAGCTCCATATAGGTGCACGGGAATGATGGCTTTTGTTTTTGGGGTAATCGCTTTTTCAATAGCTGCGGGGTCGATGCACCAGGTATCTTCGAGAACATCGACCAAGATGGGCGTGGCGTTGACATCGATCACCGTTGCCGCCGTAGCCTGCCAGGTAAGACCGGGTACGATTACCTCATCGCCGAGACCAATACCCATGGCCTCCAAAGCGAGTTGCATCGTTACCGTGCCGTTTACCGTGCAAATAGCATATTTGGTACCCGTAAACTCGGCAAACAGTCGATTGAACTCCGTTTCCTTCGGACCGTTGTAGGACCATACGCCGCTGTTCAAGACCTCGATTAAAGCACGTTCCTCTTCCTGGCCCCAAACGGGCCATTGCGGCCACGGATTTGCGGTGGTATTACGAGAGGGCTTTCCGCCTTGTATCGCTAATTTTTGCATAACCTGATCGTCTTTAAATTCCATCCTTCCACCTTTAGCCCCGCGACTGCGGTACTTGTAAAGGTTGTTCTTACCGTTCTTTTCTCGCCGGGTAGCAGGCTGATAAAATTATCTTCCCAGAAAACAGGGAGGATGACTTCTTCTGTTTCTTCCTCGATTACCTTAAGATTGACCAAAAAAGCAATGGCTTCGCCTGTATTTTTTAAGGTGACTGTCAGGGTCTGTTTTTCCCTCTCCTTTGTTTAGGGTAAATACCACCTCTACTTCCACTCTGGGCAGCGTGTTGAGCAAGCTAAGGTCCGCATATTGTTTGCTCGGGGTATGATAGGCGAATTCGCCGAGGTCCGCTTCGTAATCCAAGGTTTCCTCCAAGGTGGAAAGCCAGTAAAAATTGCTGCCGATTTCCCTGTTTTGAGCATCCGACAAACGAAGATCTAAAAAATAGGTAGTGGAGCAGGTTTCCAATGACGGGATTTTACATAGGGAAATGGAACTGTCGGCAGGCGCATCCAAAGTTTGATTTTCTTCCCAAAGCAAGTTCGAATCGATATCGTACATACGAACCCGTACTTTCAACTCCTTAACCTCATAATGATAGTCATTGATGGCATAAATCTGATAGTTGCCATAATTATAGATCAAATGCAGGGGTGAACAGGCTTTTTGTGTCGCATAAAACGCCCCAGTGGGCATTAAATAATAATCGTAGAGCTGCCAGTACATTTTGGGCCAGGCCGCATTCAACATCCATTGTATGACCCCTGTGCTTTTGTTTTTATTGACCTGAAAAGCCTCGAACATGGGGCGCATCAGTTCATAATTCATAGCCTGAGATTTTCTGTCGAAATCCTCTATGGAATCAGGGGGGCCATACCGCTCGTTCATAGCTTCCATAAAACGGCCGAGATTGGAGAACTCGTAGCGCCCGCAGTGATATTGCCATGTTTCGCTGATCGGCCATAACTCATCCTCGGGAATGAATTTTCGCAGACTATTCAACTGCGGAACTTGTGCGCCCGGGCCGGTTTCGGTATTAAATCCATAGGCTCCGCCGAAGTCGGTGTCGGTAAACCAGTACACGGGGGCGGTATAGGCATAGGGACCCAACATCTTCACTCCCGATGAACCGCTGATCTCGCTGAACACATCCTCGCTGCCGATTACGTGCCGGTCGCTGCCGACGCCACCGGTAGAATTCAAATAAGGCCGGTCCGGGTCGTATTGGGCAAAGGTTTCGATATATTTTTGCTCCAGGGCGGTAATAGGCACTTTGTCACTGGCGACCGTCCAAACAAAGATACTGGGATGGTTGCGCAACCATCGCACCTGATCTTCCCAAGCCTGGGCAACGTGTTTGATATCCTCGGATCTGTACACCCCCCCGAAACGCTCGTCAACAGGTACGCCCATATGGGTCTCGTGTTCCCAATGACAGCTCCATCCTACCATCAGTAAAATACCATGTGCATCACATAGGTCGTAGAGCGTATGGTCTTTTCCCCAAATACCTTCTAAACGGATGCAATTGAGGTTCATCTGTTTGACGTATTGGACCTGGCTCTCAATTTTTTCATAGGTATCCATTAAGAACAGGTCGTCGGTCCACCCCGCTCCTTTGATCAATACTTTCTGACCGTTCACCTTAAATCCGCGATGGATATCGTTCAGCCAATAATCTTCGACTTGGCGGATACCAAATTTGAGATGTTCGAGGCTTGACACTTGACCGTCAATCGTAAACTCCAATTCCAATTCATATAACTCCGGACTACCCAAATGCCTCGGCCACCAAAGCCTGGGGTTTTCAAAAACTAATTGGGGAAAGGTATCGCCGGCAAACTCGATGTGTATGTTGCCGTTTGCCGGAACCCTTATTTTTTGTTCAAATAAAACAGTCTCTATCTTGCCTTTTACAATGCCTGAGATCGGTTTATTGGTGTCGTTTTTCAATTCGGCGGAAACGCTCAGTTCGGCGCGCCTAAAAGTTGTGAGGTCCACTTTAGTCCGTACAAAGGGATTTTCGATATGCACGCCGCGATGCAGCCGCAGTGTTACGGGTCTGAAAATCCCCATATTCCCATCGGGGGGGGCGGGATTCCAATCGACAAAACCTGTGCTGAAATCTCCGGGCTTTGGAGGAATTACCTCCACCGCCAACACATTACGGCCTGGCAGGGTGTACTCGCTTATGTCAAACGCGGTGCGGCGGAAAGCACCGTTGATCGTGGTAGCATCGGCTATTAGATTGGTGTTGAGCCAGACATTGGCCTTATAATTGATGCCCTCAAAATATAGCGTGGCAAAGGTGTCAGCTTGTTTCGCATCCAGATCGAATACTGTGGAGTACCACCAAGGAACTGCAAACTGTCGGTGGGTAATGGTTTTTAGATTTTCCCCAAAATAGGGGTCCTTGATGATTTCTGCCGCCACCAAAGCGCCAAGCACTGTGGAAGGAACCCTTGCGGAAATCCAATCATCGGTTTTATATTGAGGGGTCGAAATAGCCTGCCCCTTATCGGAAACCTGCCTTGAAGATTTTATTTTCCAATTCTCTGAGAGCTGCATTGTAAAGTTTTTCCTCGTCATAAGTTCAGGGTCAATCCGTTTCTTCGGAAAAATATTTTTTCAAGGTATGTCTCGACTTCAATACCATGCCTCCCCCAATAGCCATTAATACCGCCCCGGCGAACAGATCCGTCATTTGTTGCACAAAAGTTTCCGTATAAACCATGGCAACAGCTATGATAATTCCGAAAAGGAACAGAAAAACTCCCAAAGCCCTGTTTATCTGGGCGGTTTTAATCCTGGCCATTCGATCTGCGTCTTTCATGGTCTTCTTCTTTAAAATTGGTAATAAACACTTGCCAAGATAGCCAACACGGCCAAGGACCAAAGTTTTAAATTGTTCCACCAATGGCGGTCTTTTTTGGCAATACCTTCATAGACATAGTCGTTAGGCAGCATTAGAACCAATGCGCCGATAAGAAAATAGAGGCCAAAAAATATTAATTTTGCCGTTTCCTGAGAAACTCCCGAAAGCCAATCGAAATTCAGCATATCACAAGGTTTTGTTTTTGGTCACAATCTTAGAATTGAACACCAAACCTTCCAATTCGGCTTTCGTGTGTTTTTTGGTCATTAGGCTCACAACGATATTAACGATAAAGGCCAAAAGAAACGACCACCACGATATGTAAAGGAAGGGATCTTCAATCGTAAAGAATCCGGCCTTAAACACATTGAGAAAAATGGCGAAGCCGATACCGATTAGCAAGGCCGAAAGACCGCCCCATTGGGTAGTACGCTTCCAGAAGATTCCCAATAACAGGATGGCAAACAAAGGCCCTTGAAAATACGACATAAAGGTTTGTATGGCAACATAGATACCGGGGAAGTCACTACTTATAGGTGCGGTCGCCACCCCCAGGCCTAACAACACCAGGGTTGTTATTTGACCCACCTTTAAATAATGTTTATCGTCAGCGTTCTTTTTAATGAAAGGTTCGTAAATATCCTTGGTAAATAGGGTGGCCGTGGAATTCAACAAAGAATCGACGCTTGACATCAGACCAGCAAAAAAGGCGGCAAACATAAGACCTATCAGACCGGGTGGCAGTATTTCCTTGATCATCAGCGGTAACGCCTGGTCGCCATCGACCAGGTCGGGCAGGACCACCACGGCCATAAGTCCGGGAAAGAGGACCAAGATGGGAATAAACATTTTCAAGGCCGACCCAAAAATCATGCTGGCCTTGGCGTGCCATTCGTTCTTTGCGGTAAGGCAACGTTGAACGATGGATTGGTTGCCGATCATATAGGCGTTGGCCATAACAAAGGTAAGTCCGAATAAAATCCCGGTCCAAGGAAAAGGAGATTGGGTATCAACGGGACGTATAATTTCAAAATGGCTCTGATACTCAGGACCCATAGTACCTATTTTTTCCACCATATTTTCCCATCCGCCTACGGCATCGAGACTAAGAAAGACCAAGGCAAACCCACCGATGAACATAATGATCATTTGCACGACGTCTGTCATGATTACCGCCGTGATGCCCCCGAAATAGGTATAGAGACCGACGACCCCCGCAGTGGAAAAAATCGATATCCATATGGGCCAACCCATCAATACGTTCAGAAGTACGGCACTGGCCCAAAAGAGCACCCCCAGGTCAAGGGCAAAGAACAAAATCCAAGTTGTCGATGCTATGGTGCGTACCGTTTTATTATATCTTCTGCCCAAATATTCGGGGATGGTGTACATGCCTCCCCGCCAGAAATAGGGAATAAAAATAAACGCGGCCAGCAACATGGCCGGAACCGAACCCACCCAATCAAAATTCCCAACCGCAATACCATAACGATATGCTTGTCCCGATACCCCCACGAAATCAAGAGCACCTATATCGGAAACCACAATGGACATGCCTATCGCCCAAAAAGGCAGGCTTTTGCCGCCCAGAAAATAATCTTCGGAACTGCCTACGAACTTTTTAAAATAAAGCCCCAGTAACAGCATTCCGATGATATAGGCAATAACAATAAAGTAATCGATTCCAGATAGCATAGTTTGGTCTTTGTTGTGGTTGCCGAATGCGTAAAATAGACTTTCACGCCTCAATTTGTCTTGCCTTTAAATTCTAGGAGCTACGAAACGAATCATCAGCTATACAAATTAAACGGATTTTGTAATTAAAGGCCTATCAAATCTTATTGGCTTTACATGGAATATAAACCAAAATTTAGGTGGTACATCCTTTTTATAGTGATTAAGGTTAAAATTTATCACTTCTTCCCTTAAGAAAAATAAAACCTGTAAAAGCCGCTTGCATCCACTGGGTTTCCTTTCGAAACCATCCCTAACATTATTTTAACCCAAAACCTATGTTTTCATTACAATTGTCGAATACAGGGCAAAATGTCATAGATAAATAATAATATACTATGCATGTTCCCAAAATTTTTAACATAATTTTGGAGGGTAATAACTGATTCACCTAAATCAACAGGCCTTATGAAAAAAAGAAACTTTCCCTTTTTGATGCTCTTTTTCTTCAGTATGGGGATAGGCACCTTATTTGCCCAACAGGAAGTAACCGGGATAGTCAAGGACAATACGGGCAATGTACTCCCGGGAGTATCCGTCGTGTTAAAGGGCACGGTCAGGGGGGTAACTACCGATTTTGACGGAAACTACAGTATCAACGTACCCGATGAGGCATCGGTACTTCTATTTTCGTACCTGGGCATGTCAACACAGGAAATAACCGTGGGAAATCGGTCGACCATCGATGTTACACTGGATGATTCGTCCCAAGAGCTGGACGAGGTCGTAGTTACCGCACTCGGTATTTCCAGGGAAAAGAAATCGCTCGGTTATTCCGTAAGCGAGGTTGATGGGGACGCTATCGATAACGTACCACAGGAGAACGCCTTAAACGCCCTTTCGGGGAAGGTTTCTGGGGTAGCCATCAATACTACGGGTGCCGCCGGATCTTCGGTCAGCATGGTCATCAGGGGATCTACATCACTTTCCGGAGACAATCAACCCTTGTTCGTAATCGACGGAGTACCCGTCTTTAATACCTTGAACAATATCGGGGGCGTAGGAAGTGACAACCGTGTTGATTACGGAAATGCCATTTCTGACATCAATACCGATGATATCGCCAGTATGACAGTTTTAAAAGGAGCCAGTGCGGCCGCCTTATACGGGTCAAGGGCCGGCAACGGGGTTGTTCTTATTACCACCAAATCTGGGCAAATCCCGAAAAGGGCTCGGCGTTACCGTAAATTCAAGTACCGTATTTGATATCCCCTATCTTTATCTGGATACCCATACCAGATTCGCTGCGGGATCGAGGCCTTACACTCCCGATAACTTTCCGACCAACCCTTACGGCGCAATCCAGATCAGCGAAACAGCGTCCGCTTGGGCAGGGCCGGCCCTCGACCAAGGTATCAGGGCGATACATTGGCCCTATACCGCCCAAGAGTTGGAAAGTGGGATACCTGTGGCGAGAGAGCTGCGGTCCTATAACAATCCACGCAACTTTTTTGATACCGCCATTACCACCACTAACAACATATCGATACAGGATAATACCGAAAAGATCGACTATCGCCTCTCTTACAATAATCTAAAGAATAAAGGTTTTATTCCGAATACCGACCTGAACAAACATAGCATCAACCTGAATTCGTCGATTAATCTGAACAAGGATATTTCGATAAGCTCCAGTTTGAACTACACTAAAACCTATGCGGACAACCGGCCGGCCGGTAACCGGGGCGCTAACCCGATACAGGCCATGTACGAACTGGCACCCCATATCGATGTGAGGGACCTTAAAGAGTATTGGCTTCCCGGTTTTGAGGGACTTTATCAGAATTCGCCCTTTGAGTTTGGAGATGACCCTACCGAGACGGAGTGGAACAACCCGTATTATCTGGCCAACGAGGTAAACAACGGGTTTGTAAGAAACCGATTTTACGGCAATGTCAGGGGTGATTATAAAGTGACCGACGAATTCTCGGCCATGGTCCGCTATAACTATGACGAAATCAACGAACAACGGGAAACCAAGATTTCCAATGGTTATACCAATGAAATCAACGGGGCCTATGGCATTACCAATATTTTTCGAAAGGAAATCAATGTGGATTTTTTGCTGACCTATGAGAAGAAATTCAAGGATTGGGACTTTAGTGTATCCTTCGGCGGCAACCAACGAAAATTTGATGCTTCTACGGTCAGCAGTTCCACCAAAAACAGGGGGCAAGGCCTTTTAACACCTAATTTGTTTACCTTGAGTAACATTGCCTCGAACAACCTGGACTACCAATCTATATTACAGAACAAAAAAGTAAACAGTTTGTATGGTCTGGCCAGTTTCGGGTTTAAGGACTTGTTTTATTTGGATGTTACCGGACGCAACGATTGGTCGAGTACCCTGCCCGATAGCAACAACTCGTATTTCTACCCCTCGGTATCGGGTAGTCTTTTATTGAACAATGCCTTTAATATGGGCAACCAAGTGTCTTTGGTCAAGCTTAGGGCCGGCTATGCGGAGGTGGGTAACGATACCGACCCCTATAATTTAGTCCCCGTTTTGATAAGCGGAGGCTCTTGGGGCAATGCGTCTTTACTGTCTGTGCCCGGCAATTTACTGAATGCCGAACTAAAGCCGGAATCCCAGAGCTCCTGGGAGGTCGGTGCCGATCTGGCCTTCTTCGGCAATCGTCTGCACTTAGACGGCACGTATTATGAAAGTGAGAACCGCGACCAGATATTTCCGGTCAACAACCCCATTTCCTCGGGGTACGATACCAAATTCATCAATGCTGGCCTGCTATCCAGTAAAGGGATAGAAGCGAGTCTGGGCGGCACCCTGGTAACCAACGACAATTGGAACTGGAACATGGACTTTGTGTTTACCAGAAACCGAACTAAGGTCGTAGAACTGGCCGAAGGTATGAATTCGATCACTTTATGGACGGATGCCAAGGGCGGTGCCATCACTTGGCTAGGTGAAGAAATCGGCAATATCATCGATCGTCAACTGGTACGGGTAGATGATCCCAATTCGCCCTATGACGGTTGGCCCATAATCGACGACGAAGGTTTTGAAAACAGCGATAGCACGTTGGAAGATGAAAACGGAAATAGGGTTGCGCCCGTAATCGGCAACTTTAATCCCGATTTTATACTGGGCATGACTACATCGGTGTCCTATAAAAACTGGTCGCTCTCCATGAATTTTGATTGGCGCAAAGGCGGACAGTTCGTTTCACAGACCCACCGGTATGGAGAATCCGATATGCATACCCAGCGCTGGCTGGATAAATTGCACAATTTTAATGATGTGGGCGACCTCCCTACGTATCTCAAGGAAAATGAAGGACAGTATCTGTCCGCCGATGGCGAATTCTATGTATTGGTCGGGGGGCCGACCGCAGAAGAAGGAGGGTTTCCGGTCGACGATGGGGGTATTACCCTGAGCGACGGGGTGTTTATGCCCGGCGTACAGGGAGAGTATGACGACAACGGAAATTTTGTAGCGACCGCTGAAAACCTCGGTGGCCCGGGAACTGTATATACGCGATATCAAGACCATTACGGGTGGGATTTCACAAGAACCGCCCTCTTCGACTCCGACTTCGTGAAACTGCGCGAAATATCCCTGTCGTACTCCTTGCCCTCCAAAAGCCTTCAACAGGTCGGTATCCAGAACATGACGTTTTCGCTATTCAGTAGAAATCTTATTCTTTGGACCCAGGCCGGTATAGGCATCGATCCCGAAATGGCCTTTCAGCCCGAATCGGAAACCCAGGGTAGAAGTGGCATTCAGTTCAAGCAAGGTATCGAACGTTTCAACGTAAACCCTTTTGCCATACCCGTAGGCTTTAAAGTAAACTTTAGTTTCTAAACGATTTCGTGACCCGAACGTAGGGATAAACAACTATGAATATGAAAACACTAAAAAAAATAATCGGAGCGGTCTTGACAGTGTCCTTCTTTTTGGCACTCTCTTGCGACAACGACATCACCGAAATAAACCAAAATCCCAACGGAGTAAATTTAGACGAGGCCAACCCGAGCTTCCTACTTACCCAAGTAATGGCCAATATCGCAAAAGATGTCGGCGACAAAGGTTATTCCGAACCTTTGGCCGCCTTTGTGCAGTACGTACAAAAAGATTCATGGGGTAACAACAATTACGACTGGGAAGGCGGGGGTTGGGAAACCTATTACAACAGCCTCCGCACGGCCGAACTTGCCTATACGCGTTCTTTGGATCTTGATATGAAATTCCACCAGGCCGTGGCCATGATCGTGAAAGCACATCTGTTCGGTCTATTGACGGATTTTTATGGGGATGTTCCCTATTCCGAGGCCTTGCGGGGCGACACCGATGTGGATCTGCCCAAATACGATGCACAAGAAACGGTTTACAAAGGTATAATTGCGGATTTTGAGGCCGCTTCCGCCCTTTTATCGAGCAACCAAGGTCAGCTTGAACAGTTTTTACCATCCCAAGACATTTATTTTCAAGGAGATTCTGAAAAATGGATAAAATATGCCAACTCCTTGGCCCTGCGGTATTACATGCGATTATCGGAGAAAGATCCTTCGTTTGCGGGCGCGGGGGTTCAAAAAACCCTGGCCAAGCCTTTGATCGAAAGTATCGATGAAGAATGTGCCATACCTTATGTGGGAGTAAGCCCTGAAGACTCACAACCCGGTAACGGACGAAGCGGCACCCCATCTCAATTTACGCGGATAAAGCCTTGTCAAACTTTGGTGGACGCCCTAGACTCCCTCGCCGATCCTAGAAGGTCTATATGGTTCGCGCCGGTGGCAGTGCCCATTAAAGTAGTTTCTCCCGGAGAGGTTCCCGGTGGAGGTGACGATGTCTTGGCCGATGGGGTGCGTTATATCAACGCGGCGACATTGGCCGATAACTTTACGATCTATGACCCGGAAACTTGGTACCAAGACCGGTTGGACGGCCTGACCCTGATAGATACCAGTTCGGTCTATGTGGGTATTCCCGTGTCGAACCAAGGTACGGAGCCTTACACCTATAATCTCAATCCACAGCCCACACAAGGGGGTGACAATGTGCACGTTTCGGAAATGAACCCCCAGTTCAACGAGGTGGCAGGGCCCAACCTAAAGGCCCGTATTCTATCGTATGCCGAAGTCTCCTTCTTAAAGGCGGAAGCGGCGTTAAAAGGATGGGGCACCGAGGCCGAAGAAAATTACAACAATGGAATACAAGCTTCCTTCGATGCCTGGGGCATCGGCGACCTGGCAGCGGATTATATGGACAACACCGGGGTGGTTTTTGATGGAACCCGGACACAGGTAATGAAACAAAAATGGATTGCGAACTTCTCCTCCGCATCTGAATCTTATCTGGATTGGCGAAGAACAGGGCTACCGGATCTTAGAACCGGCCCCTCTGCCGTGTCAGATGTTATCCCGGTGCGTTTCGTGTACCCCGACAATGCCCGCAATTTTAATAGCGAAAATTATTATTCCGCCTTGAACAGTCTTGAAACTACGGAACATACCGATGATGTGCCCGGCTATGTGGAGAACGATACGCCCTGGTCGAAACCTTGGATTTTACAGGAGGTTGCCGAGCCTTGGTGATTAAAGCATACATTAGCGGGATAACCAAGGGAGTTATTCTACCGCTATTGTATCTAGTTGTTTGAGTTAGTTAGAATTGCCCGGGGAAACCCGGGTAATTTGTTTAAAGAGGCTTAGTCATATGAACGGAAAATTTTTAGGCTTACTTGTAAGCGTTTTCCTCCTGTCCTGCCGTGGTAGCGAAGGGGATAGTTTGGACTTATCCCATGCAAGCCTCCTCATTTCACCCTCGATAGAAGAAGCCTTTCAAAAAACCGCGGAGACGGTGCTGTCGGAGGAAATCGGGAAACGAACCGGCCTAAGGCTTGACTCGAGCCCCATCCTGGGATACGGATACCGTTATCGCTGTGGCCCTCAGTGGTGACAGCGAATTGTATGGAAAGACCGTACCTAGCCGACCTGGTACGCCGCCAGAACGCAAAAAAGAAGGCTATAGGCTCGTACATCAAAGCTCTAACGGCAAAAATGTCTTATGGGTCATCGGGGCGGATAAAAGAGGGGTTTTGTATGGAATCGGTAAGTTGTTGCGCACTGCCAACATGCGGCAGGGCCAACTATCGATTTCCGCGAATACCGATATTTACGAATCGCCTGAATTTGCCCTTCGCGGGCACCAGTTCGGGTATCGCAATACCGCCAATTCTTGGGATGCCTGGACGATAGGCCAGTTTGACCAACATTTTCGGGAACAGGTGCTGTTCGGGGCCAATAGTTTCGAGAACATTCCTTTTCAAGATCCCGGTTCAAGCGTACATTTCAAGGTCGACCCACAAAAAATGGAAATCGAATTGAGTAAGATATGTGATAGATACGATGCCGATTATTGGGCCTGGACGCCTGCCCCAGATGATCTGACCAATAAAAATGCCCGCGCAGAAGGCCTCCGCAAGCAAGAAGCTTTTTACTCCCGATGTCCCAGATTGGATGGGGTATTTGTACCCGGCGGTGACCCAGGTGACAATCCTCCTTCTGAATTGATTCCCTATCTAAAAGACCTTTCGGTACTGCTCAAAAGATACCATCAAGATGCCGGAATTTGGGTTTCTTTGCAAGGTTTTGACGAAGAAAAAATAGATTACTTCTTTAAATATCTGGAAGAGAACCGTCCGGATTGGCTTAGGGGATTGGTCCATGGGCCCGGCAGTCCGCCCATGGAACTCGAACGGAGACGTTTACCAAAAAAATACAGGTACCGCTTTTATCCCGATATTACCCATACCGTTCGCTGCCATTATCCCGTAGAAAATTGGGACCAGGCCTTTGCGCTGACCTTGGGGCGGGAGCCCTGCAACCCGCAGCCCCTTCGATATACCGAACTTTTTCGGCGTGATGTTCCGATTACGGATGGCTATATCACGTATTCCGATGGCTCCCACGATGACGTTAACAAGGTGCTTTGGAGTCAATTGGGCTGGAATCCAGATAAAATTCCCAAGGATATCGTAAGGGAATACTGCCGCTTTTTTTTCGGCCCCGAGGTCGCGGAATCAGCCGCAGAGGGCATTTTCGACCTGGAACAAAATTGGATCGGTCCGGCATTGGGTAACGAGGGTATTGAAGAAACCCTTACACGCTGGAAAAAACTGGAAACCGAAAACCCCCAGCTACAGGATAACTGGCGATGGCAGCAATTGATCATGCGTGCTTATTACGATTTCTACATACAGACCCGTCTTGGCTACGAGGAAAATCTGGAGCATGAAGCCAATGCTGTTCTTGCCTACGCCGATTCGATAGGAGCGGATAAAGCCATGGACGAAGCAGTGAGCCTCTTGCGACACGCCGATCGGAATCCCATGGGGAAATCCCTCAAACAAAAAGTGGTCCATTATGCCGAGAAACTCTTCCGATCGATAGGGGCACAGACCAGTGTAAAGAAATACGGGGCTAGAAGTGCCGAAAGAGGGGCCATTCTCGATCTTATCGATTATCCCCTGAACAATAGGTGGTGGCTGGAAGATGAGTTTAAAAAAATCGGAGAGCTAAAAACGGAAAGGGAGAAGTTGGCGAAACTCGAATTCATACGAACCTATGCCACACCGGGGGAGGATAGTTTTTATGATAATATTTCAAGTATTGGTGCCAAACACGTCACCTCCACGACTGATGATGCCATCGATTATTTATGGGAAAACGACGGTAGAAGCAGAAAACGGCTTTCGACACAACTGTTCCAGTTTACACCCACCCTTGAATATAGTGAACTTGACTCCCAAGGAGAGTATCTGATACGGGTTGCGGGGTATGGAGAGGCCTTATTACGGGCCAACGGGCAGCGGCTAAAACCGACCAAATATAAAAAAGGCTATGAAGAGTTCAAAGAATTTCCCTTGCCGAAAGACTTGATCAAGGAGGGAAATTTAAAAATTACCTTCGACAAACCGCACGAAGAGCATCTGAACTGGAGAAAACAATCACGGATAACCGATGTATGGCTATTAAGACAGCGCCAGAAAAACCCGTAAATGACAAAAAACTTTATCTTTATAACCCAAGCAAAAGATTATGAAACCGATTGTACAAATTTCACTCGACCTGACCAACATCGAAGAGGCCTTGGAAACGGCTGCACTGGCCATGCGAGCCGGGGTGGACTGGCTTGAGGCCGGAACGCCGTTAATTTTGGCGGAAGGGCTTCACGGGGTACGAAAATTACGGGAAGCCTTTCCCCAATACCCCCATAGTGGCCGACCTGAAAACCATGGACGGGGGCTACTTGGAGGCGGAAATGATGGCGAAGGCCGGTGCGACCCATGTAGTGGTCATGGCACGGGCCCATGAAGAGACCATAAAGATAGTGGTTCAGGCAGGTAAGGATTATAATATCAAGGTTATGGGCGATAATTTAGGCTGCCGGGATCGTGTCGAAGGCGCGCGACGGCTCGAGGCCCTCGGCTGTGATTACGTAATCCACCATATCGGATATGACGAACGCCGCGGGATGGCCGCCAGGGGCGAGCGAATGCCCAGTCCGCTCGATGAACTTCAAGAAGTGGTAGAGGCCGTACAACCCCTTGAAGTTCCACAAATTCACCGTTTCCTGTCATCACAATATTCATATCAACCTGGGCGGATGAATCCTCTTTGTAACACAGATCAAGAATAGCTGTACCAGTATCATTGATTCCAACTGAAGTTGCAGCAAGGAAATCAGTTAAAGGCATTTTTTTGAATTGTTTTCTTGCGAGACCTTTTTCAACTGCTAACGCAAGCGCTATAAACGCGCCAGTAATGGAAGCCGTTCGCGTACCCCCATCAGCTTGGATAACATCACAATCAATCCAAACCGTCCGTTCGCCAAGCGCCTCCAGGTCAACTACTGTTCGAAGAGCTCTGCCGATCAAGCGTTGAATTTCCATTGTCCGACCAGCTACTTTGCCTTTACTAGACTCACGAATATTTCGCTGCTCAGTCGCTCTAGGGAGCATAGCGTATTCCGCAGCGACCCAACCTTTCCCCTGCCCTCTCATGAAGGGAGGAACACGATCTTCAATAGAAGCAGAACAAATCACCTTCGTATCCCCCACAGAAATTAATACCGATCCTTCTGGATGTTTAATATAGTCTTTTTCAATATGTATTGCACGCAATTCATTAACGTTACGTCCGTCAACTCTCATAATCTTCCTCCTGTTCACCATATCTCTCTCTTACTATGATCAATTATTTACGCTTCAATAACAACTCTCGAACTTATGTGCAAAATGCACAAAAGAGGCAGAGCATCTGCCTCTTCATCCTATCATATTCTATTTTAAAAACCCACTTTGTTAACGTCAACAGGTCTCGATACTGGTTCAGAAAGTGTTTTTCCCGACTCATCTACAACTTCAGGATGACCATCTACAGTAATAGCAACTTTTTTAACTTCAGGCTGTTCAGTTAGGGAAAGAACCAGACTATTTAACAGCTCCTGCTGCAACACCTGATCTTCAGATCCAGTTAAAATCGCTTCATTAAAATCTAGGGTTAATAAGACCCTCCTCTTCCTTCGCATTCAGTAATTTCACGTCCTTCGAAAGTTGACTAAAAAGACCTGAATGAACAGGCGGCCCCTCCATCATCCCTTTAAGAACCCCTTTCACGTCATTTGATACGCCTTCCATTCGTTTCGTCACTGGCACATAATAGGAATAATCATCACTTTGAGCCATGAAATAAACTGTAATATCTTCACTGTTTGAAACATCAACAACATTACCCATCTCATGATTAATTCCATTTGCACGGCTAAAGCTCTCACCTATAGGTGTACCATTTACTGGCATTTCCGTCTGATCGTACCCATTTATTTGAATCTTGACTTTTTTAACTCCGTCAAACTGTGTAAGCGTCCAAGTGACCGCTTCTAAAATCTGCTTTTCATTCTCTGCTGCATAGTCTTTAAATTCGTTAGAGAAATCGACTACTAACGTATCATCTACTTGATCAATTCCTTGTACTACAGTACCTGCTGGCAACACAGCTTTAAAGCCATTTGGTAGCATCTCTGTTACAGGTCCATCAACAACAAGATATTCCAATGCCTGTTTTGCTGCCCCTTCCACTGCAGGTAATTGAACACTTTGAGGCACCACCATTCCATTAGCATCCAGAAGATAAAGCTGTCGAGTCGTCATGCTCGTTGTCGCTTCTGTTGGTTCCTCTCCATTCGCTTCTTCTGCACTACTTTCCTCATTGACTGCACCGCTTTCAGTATCATCAAGCTGTTTTCCTTCTTCAACATAATCGACCTTTGGAGGATCAATTTCTTTCAGAGACTTCTCAAAACCAAATCCACACCCTGATATTGTCAGTATGCATGAAAGCAACAATAGTACGAATCCAATCCCGCGTAAACGCATAGCTATCCCTCCCCGGATGGTTTGTACTACCATTTATACGAGTTATATTTCAATTTATACCTGACCTTTGTAATAACTTGTGTACCTTCTGAAGGAAAGAATAACATTGGGATCCTTTTAACTTTTGACTAGTGAGTTATTAAGAGCCTTTCTATTTTCGATAAACAAAAAACTCTAGTCCTATAGGACTAGAGTTTAATTCGCTTCACATTTATGACAGGATAATCAAGCCAGTGACTCGCAATTCTTCTGAAATTGTCAATCGATCCTGTCGTAAGGAAAGTATGAGATGGTCGTTCAACCCCGGTATATAAAAGCGAGCTGTATTCTAAAATACCACTAACCTCATACGCTGTTTCATCACCGGAACAAATAATAGCCGTCTCTTTTCCCATTACCGACTGAATAACAGGTTCTAATAAAGGATAATGGGTACACCCTAATATTAGTGTATCAATCCCTTTATTCATTAATGGAGCAAGGGTATTTCTAACAGTTTGATATGTTTCTTCACTGTTAAGATTACCAGTTTCAACGAGCGGAACAAAGGGTGGGCATGCCAAACTCTCCACTTTAATGTCGTTGTTAATCGCTTTGAGGGAAAGCTCATAAGCACGGCTTTTTATCGTCCCTGCATGTGCCGATTACTCCGATATACTTATTCGTTGTTTCTTTCAATGCACTTCTCGCACCAGGATGAATAACTCCCCTAACAGGAATGTTTAACTCCTCTTGAATCTCTTTTAAAACGACTGCGGTAGCCGTATTACAAGCAATAATTAGCATTTTTATCTGATATTGCTCAAGGAGATAATTGGTCATTTCCCATGTGAACTGTTTCACTTCGTCCGCAGACCTTGGTCCATAAGGACACCTCGCTGTATCACCTAAATAAACAATTTCTTCCTTTGGAAGTTGACGCATGATTTCCCTTGCAACAGTCAAGCCTCCTACGCCTGAATCAATAACCCCTATTGGTTTCTTCAAAACATTTCGCCTCTCTAGTTACTGGTCCAATTAGTTCTTTTTCATTTCGTCATAAAGTAAATGCAAACTTTCTTCAAGTGCTTTTACCTGATCTCCAGAAAATTTTTGTGTGATGTTTTCCAAATAGACCTGTCTTTTATGAATGACCTTTTTTATGATTTCATTTCCCTTATCAAGTATATGAATTCGAACAACACGTCGATCGTATGGGTCCTTTACTCGTTTTACTAAATCTGTTTTTTCCATACGGTCTACTAAATCTGTCGTCGTACTACATGCAAGGTACATTTTATTTGAAAGCTCCCCAATGGTTAAATCACCATATTCAGAAAGCCATTGGAGCGCAAGAAATTGAGGAGGGGTAATGGAAAATTCACTCAAAAGTTCACGTCCGTGTTGTTTAATAATACCAGCAACCATACGAAGTGATTTTTCGATATCTACAATCGATGCTGGTTCCCTCGTTAATTCTTCAGGCATCTAGTCTCCCCCTTATATGATCTTACTTACTATTTTGATAGTAAGTCACTTGAATTGCAAGAAGAGAGCTATCTCACTCTTAACCTAAATCCAAAAAAAGAAGAGCTATAGTTTCCTATAGCTCTTCCGTTGCGAAATGCTCTTGTACATATGCAATCACTTCTTCATTAGTAGCAAGCGAAAGAATATGATCGATATGAGAAGAAATTTCTTCTTTAGATAGCTTTGTCATCTGACTTCTTGCAGGCAGAATGGAAGTTGCACTCATGCTGAATTCATCAAGTCCAAGACCAAGTAGGATCGGAATCGCAATCTGGTCTCCAGCCATTTCACCACACATACCAGCCCATTTGCCTTCTTTATGCGCTGCATCGATGACCATCTTAACAAGTCTAAGTATAGCTGGGTTATAAGGTTGGTAAAGATAGGATACTTTTTGATTCATACGGTCAGCTGCCATCGTATATTGAATCAGATCATTTGTTCCAACACTAAAGAAGTCCACTTCTTTAGCAAATACATCTGCCATAGCAGCAGTAGCTGGAATTTCAACCATCATACCGATTTCGATGTCTTCTGAAACCTGTATCCCTTCCCCTTTTAGCTCCTCTTTAACAGTAAGAAGCATTTCTTTCGCCTGACGGAATTCACCGACAGTTGCAATCATAGGGAACATCACTTTCAAATTACCGAATACACTTGCACGAAGAAGTGCACGTAATTGGGTACGGAAAATATCTGTTTCTTCCAGGCAAAGACGAATCGCACGGAATCCAAGGAATGGATTCATTTCTTTCGGAAGATTTAAGTAAGGTAACTCTTTATCCCCACCGATATCAAGGGTACGGATAACAACTGGCTTACCTTCCATTTTCTCAAGAACTTCTTTATAAGCGTTGAACTGCTCCTCTTCTGAAGGCAGTTCATTACGACCCATGTAAAGGAATTCAGTGCGGTAAAGGCCAACGCCTTCTCCACCGTTCTCAAGTACGCCCTTTAACATCTTCAGGAGTTCCGATATTTGCAGCAAGCTCAACATGTTTTTCATCTTTTGTTGTTGTTGGCTCATTCACAAGCTTAGCCCATTCTTGCTTTTTGGCTTCGAAGTGTTCCATTTTCTTTGTATATTGCGCGATTTCTTCTTCAGAAGGATCAACAATGACGTTCCCATCGATACCATCAATGATCACAAGTTTACCTTCAACATCTTCAGAAGTAATGGTTTTCGTTCCTACAACTGCAGGAATTTCCATGGAACGAGCCATAATTGCAGAGTGAGACGTTCTACCACCAATATCAGTTGCAAACCCTTTAACAAACTGCTTATTAAGCTGAGCAGTGTCGGAAGGAGTTAAATCTTCAGCAAGAACAATTACTTCATCCGTAATCGCTCCAGGAGAGGTAAATGTAACGCCAAGTAAGTGAGCAAGCACACGTTTTGATACATCACGGATATCAGCAGCACGTTCTTTCATGTACTCATTATCCATGTTTTCAAACATGCTGATAAACATATTTGATACGTCACTCATCGCACTTTCAGCATTTACTTTTTCGTTGTTTACTTTATCTTTAACCGCATTCAACAACTCTGGATCAGATAAAACGAGAAGATGAGCAGCGAAAATCGCTGCTTTATCTTCTCCGAGCTGTTCATTGGCGTGATTCTTAATGACTTCTAGTTCTTCTTTTGCACGGTGAACGGCCGCTTCAAAACGTTCGATTTCTGCACCAGCATCTGTAATTGTCGTTTGTTCAATTTCAAGTGCTGGATTTTCAAGTACGAATGCTTTAGCGATGGCAATTCCGGCAGAAGCGCCAATTCCAGTCAATTGGTTAGACATTACTTGCCAAGACCTTCGTTTTCCATAACTTCAGTTAGTCCTGCAATCGCATCGTCAGCATCTGATCCTTCTGCTTTGATTGTGATTTCAGAGTTTTGTTGAATACCCAGGCTCATAACTCCCATGATTGATTTAAGGTTTACAGACTTACCATTATAGTCAAGTGTTACGTCTGAGCTATATTGACCAGCTTTGTTTACAAGTGCTGTTGCTGGACGAGCGTGGATACCTGATTCGCTTGTTACTGTGAAATTTTTCTCTGCCATTTTTAATTCCCTCTTTCAAATATTATATTTTTTATTTTGATATTGTAATAATATCTTTGTCTTCCCGAGAAACGTTCCCTTCTTTCGAAAGGTCAATTGTTTCTCCTTCTTCAAGGTTTGTGAACACAATAGGTGTAATCGTTGATGTTGCATTCTCTTTAATAAATGCCAAATCAACTTTCATAAGCTTTTGTCCTTGCTTAATCTCATCACCTTCGTTAATAAAGACCTCAAATCCTTCTCCTTTGAGATTGACCGTATCAATTCCAACATGAATTAGGATTTCTCGACCATTAACAGACTCGATACCAATTGCGTGTTTTGTTGGGAACACATTCATTATTTTGCCATCAACAGGTGCGACAATCAAGCCATCAGTTGGTTCAATTGCAAAACCGTCTCCCATCATCTTACCAGAGAATACCTGGTCAGGCACTTCAGTAATCGGAAGAATTTTTCCTTCAAGTGGAGCAATAAGGTGATCTTCACCTTTTGGCCCAGACTGTTTAGCAGGCTTTTCTTCTTTTTCTTGATCCTGAAGAGGTTTTGGTGTTTTCCCACTGATGATATCTCTAATCTGCCCTTTCAAACCGTCGGACTGTGTACCGAAAATAGCCTGGATGTTGTTACCTACTTCCATTACACCTGAAGCACCAAGACGTTTCAAACGTTTCTTATCGACTTCACCTTTGTCTGCAACAGAAACACGAAGTCGAGTTATACAAGCATCAAGGTTCGTGATATTGCTTTCGCCACCAAGAGCTTGAAGTACGTTATAAGCTAAAGCAGTATTCTCTTGTCCATCATCTGCAATTTCATCTTCTTCGTCGTCTTCACGGCCTGGTGTTTTCAAATTAAACTTACGGATCGCAAAACGGAATCCAAAGTAGTAAATTAATGCAAACACTAATCCAACTGGGATAACAAGCCACCAGGCTGTTCTTCCTTGAAGGACACCGAATAATAGAAAGTCAATTACACCACCTGAGAAAGTCATACCAATTTTAACATTAAGCAATGCCATTGTCATAAAGGAAAGACCTGCAAAGATAGCATGAATCCCGAACAATACCGGTGCTACGAATAGAAATGAAAATTCAATCGGTTCAGTAATACCTGTTAAGAATGATGTTAGTGCAGCCGAGCCCATGATACCTGCTACAACTGCTTTCTTTTCAGGACGTGCTTCATGATAAATTGCAAGAGCAGCAGCTGGTAGACCAAACATCATGAACGGGAACTTACCAGTCATGAACGTTCCTGCAGTCAATTCTGCACCATCTTTCAACTGTTCAAAGAAGATCTTCTGATCTCCACGGATAATCTCACCAGCAGCATTCGTATATTGACCAAACTCAAACCAGAATGGTGAATAGAAGATGTGGTGAAGTCCGAATGGAATCAGAGAACGTTCAATGACACCGAATACAAAGGCAGCAAGTGCTGGATTTGCATCAAGCATGTTATGTGAGAACGCATTTAGACCAGATTGAATTGGCGGCCACACGAAAATCATAATTACACCAAGAAGCAAAGCAGAAACCGCTGTCGCGATTGGAACAAAGCGTTTCCCAGCAAAGAAACCAAGGTATTGAGGAAGTTGAATATTATAATACCGTTTATACATATAGGAGGCAAGAATACCGACGATAATTCCTCCGAAGACCCCTGTCTGAAGTGTCGGAATACCGAGTACACTCGCATATGATGCGCTTTCAGCGACTTGATCAGCGAGTTACGCCTTGAAGCACACCCATCGTAATATTCATTACCAGGAACCCGACAATAGCAGCAAGTCCTGCAACACCGTCTCCATCTGACAAACCAATTGCTACCCCAACCGCGAATAGCAATGCTAGGTTAGAAAATACAATCCCTCCAGATTCCTCCATTACAGTGGCAAGAAGCTGGAACCATTCAACTGACATGAACGGTAATTTTTCAAGTAGCGTTGGATTTTGAAAAGCATTACCAAATCCAAGTAATAATCCAGCCGCAGGCAAAATTGCCACTGGAAGCATAAGTGCTTTACCAACCCGTTGTAAAACCCCAAAAGCCTGTTTAAACATTTGTTTTCCTCCTTTTTTTGTTTCCCCCAAAAATAATTTCCATATAAAAAAGGCATGAGTGGACGGTATGACAAGTCAATCAGGATATACTATACCCCAATAAATGATTGTCATTCCGGCTTCACTCATGCCTGATCGTATCAGTAACACGTTACCGCTAATTATTAAATTATTTTGGAGAAAGCCTTTGCAAGTGCATCGTTAAGTAGACTGCTTCTGCATCTGGAAACTTCGTTTGAAGATCCTTCTGCATAATTTTAATCAACTTCCATGACAAATTGTAACACAGAGGATACTCCTCTTTCAACACTTTTTCTAATCGATCATGTGCTTCTACAGATTGATTCAGCTCACTTCGTTCAATCGCATGTCGAAGATGGCGTACTAAGCGTAAATAATCAATTCCAGTTCGACTTATTTGTATGCTTAGTGCTTCTTCTATAACCCTTACAAGTTGATTAATTGTAGCTGAATACTTGTTAAGTTTCCCTACACTTCGATTCGTTATTGCACTATGAATATGGAGTGCTACAAAACCAATCTCACCATCTGGAAGTGATACATCAAGCTTATAATTCAACATCTGAATAACCTCTTCAGCAATCGTGTACTCTTTCGGATACATCGTTTGAGTTTCAATAAGAAACGGATATTTCACATCTAATCCCTGACGAAGTCTCTTAATTGCGAACGAAAGATGGTCAGTCAATGAAACGTGAATATGCTCATCCATCTCTGCATCCAGCTTTTCTTCAATTAGAGATATAGCATCGTTCATAACACCGATAAAGGATTCAGGGACATGCGGAACTAATAGTTTGTATTGTTCCTGCTCGTTTTTATCTATTAGAATAAAATACTTATCTACCTTTGATTCATCCAGTTGCTCGCCCTGTTTCTGATTGAAGCCAATGCCTTTCCCTGTTAGCACAACTTCATTATCCTGATCAGAAATAGCAATAACAACGTTATTATTAAGAATTTTTTTTATTTCAAATGGACCATTCATGTTCAAGTTCCCCTCATTAAACCGGTTTCATTTGTGATTATGAACGTGTTAATGATAGTAAATTACATGTCCATCGTCAATGAGAAAACGTTCCATATCTATTGTAAAAACTATCCATTTCTTCGGATTTCTAGTACATGTTTAAATAATTCCCTTTAGGAACTAACTATATTATTCTAAGTTTACTATCAACTCAAAGAATAATAAAGTGAAACATCCTTTTAACCTCTGTTCATTACAGTTATCCTCCAGCAATACAGCAATTCTTATATAGATTTTTATAATGCTCTCTAAATGCATTGATTCAAATCACTAGCTCAATTCTTTAAAATTGGCATGCTAGACAGGGATTTTTACTCTTTACCCTGTTTCATCGCTTTGAGACAAAAGTGAAATTCACAATCTAACAAACTTCTCAAAATTAAGATAGAAAAAACCGGCTGTTTTCCAGCCGGTTTTGCTATATTTCTAATTCTCCCAGACGAAGCAATTCAACAACAGCCTGAGAACGCCCCTTTACCCCCAGCTTTTGCATCGTATTCGAAATGTGGTTTCGAACTGTTTTTTCACTGATAAACAGTTCTTCTGCTATTTCTCTTGTTGTTTTGTCTTGAACAAGCAATTCAAAAACTTCTCTTTCTCGTTTTGTTAATAGTGGCTTTGGTCGGTAGTGGTTCCCTTTCAACATTCCACCCTCCTCGATAGGGCAACAAAGCAACTTCAGCTGAAATTATATAGTCCATACAATATATGAATTTCAACCTTACTTGTTACAGAAAAAACATAACTAATAATACTTTGGTATTATCAAACTTGACATGCTTCGTGTTTGTTCATCATTTCCTGAGAAATATCATGAAGTAGACAGTATATATACTAGCAATCCACAATTATCTATCATATCGAATAAAAAAGATCCCCATAAGGGGATCTTTTTTATTGATCACTTCCAAAGAAGTTCTTAAATGTTTGCAGTGAAGTTGCACGATTCATTGCCGCAATCGATGTTGTCAATGGAATTCCCTTCGGACAAGACTGCACACAGTTTTGTGAGTTACCGCAGTTAGCAAGTCCTCCATCTCCCATTAATCGCTTCAAGACGTTCTTCTTTATTCATTGCACCTGTTGGATGAGCATTAAATAAACGAACTTGTGAAACAGCTGCAGGACCAATAAATTCTGATCTACTGTTCACGTTTGGACAAGCTTCAAGACAAACACCACATGTCATACATTTTGATAGTTCATATGCCCATTGACGTTTATTCTCTGGCATTCGTGGTCCAGGACCAAGATCATAAGTGCCATCAATTGGAATCCATGCTTTAACTTTCTTAAGGCATCAAACATTCTGCTTCGATCTACTGCAAGATCACGAACGACAGGAAATGTTGTCATTGGCTCAAGCGTAATCGGTTGTTCAAGCTGATCAACAAGTGCTGTACAAGCTTGACGTGGCTTACCGTTAATAACCATTGAACATGCACCACATACTTCTTCAAGACAGCTCATTTCCCATGATGACAGGAGTTGTTTTCTCACCTTTTGCATTGACTGGATTTCGTCGAATTTCCATTAAGGCAGAAATGACGTTCATATTTTGACGATAAGGAATCTCAAATGTTTCTTCATAAGAGGCTGAATCTGGTCCATCTTGTCTTTTGATGTTAAATGTAACTGTTTTGTTCTTCACTCATTATTTATTCCCCGCTTTACTGTCTTGTGAATAATCACGTTTACGAGGTGTAATTAATGATGTATCTACTTCTTCGTAATAGAATTCTGGTCCGTTGTTCTCTGCATCGAATTTTGCCATTGTTGTTTTCAGCCATTCTTCATCATTACGTTCCGGGAATTCAGGTTTGTAATGCGCACCACGACTTTCATTACGATTATAATGCACCAATTGTAATCACTCGTGCAAGCTGAAGCATATTCCAAAGCTGTCGTGTAAATGATAGCCCCCTGATTGCTCCATTTGGACGTATCATTAATATTGATGTTCTTGATAACGCTCCATCAGCTCTTGAATTTTCTCATCTGTTTCTTGAAGCTTTTCATTGTCTCGAACAACTGTTACGTTATCAGTCATCCATTCTCCAAGTTCTTTATGAATTACATAAGCATTTTCTGTACCATCCATCTTCATGATATGCATCCTATTTCTCTTGCTCATCTTGTCGATGCTTCGATCAAATAATGTAGAAGGAATAGATCTTCAACTGTTTTTCAAGACCGTTAATATATTCAACTGCATTTGGACCTGCAACCATACCACCATAAATAGATGAAAGAAGTGAGTTCGCACCAAGTCGGTTTCGCACCATGCTGTGAATAATCACATTCACCTGCTGCAAATAATCCTGGAATATTTGTCATTTGATTATAATCAACCCATAGTCCACCCATTGAATAGTGAACAGCAGGGAAAATTTTCATCGGAACTTTACGTGGATCATCACCCATGAACTTTTCATAAATTTCAATGATTCCACCAAGCTTAACATCAAGCTCTTTCGGATCTTTATGGGAAAGATCAAGATAAACCATGTTTTCACCATTAATACCAAGCTTTTGATTGACACACACATCGAAAATTTCACGTGTTGCAATATCACGCGGAACAAGGTTTCCATATGCAGGATATTTTTCTTCTAAGGAAATACCATGGCTTACCATCTTTATATGTCCAAACACGTCCACCTTCACCACGAGCTGATTCACTCATTAAGACGAAGCTTGTCATCACCAGGAATAGCTGTTGGATGGATTTGAATAAATTCACCATTCGCATAATATAGCACCTTGCTGATAAACGCACGAGCTGCAGAACCAGTATTAATCACTGAGTTTGTTGATTTTACCGAAGATAATACCAGGACCACCTGTTGCCATAATAACAGCATCAGCTGCAAACGTTTGAATTTCCATTGAATGTCAGATTTTGGCAACAATACCACGACAAACTCCTTCATCATCAATAACTGCAGATAGGAATTCCCATCCTTCATATTTTGTAACTAAGCCTGCTACTTCATGACGGCGAACTTGCTCATCAATGCATATAAGAATTTGCTGACCAGTTGTTGCACCCGCAAATGCTGTACGGTGATGCTGTGTACCACCAAAACGTCGGAAATCAAGTAATCCTTCTGGAGTACGGTTAAACATAACACCCATTCGGTCCATTAAGATGAATAATACCAGGTGCTGCATCACACATTGCTTTTACAGGGGCTGGTTTGCAAGAAAGTCTCCACCATAAACCGTATCATCAAAGTGTTCCCAAGGAGAATCCCCTTCACCTTTTGTATTAACTGCACCGTTAATACCGCCTTGTGCACAAACGGAGTGAGAACGTTTAACTGGAACAAGTGAAAATAAATCCACATTCAGTTCCTGCTTCTGCAGCTTTGATTGTTGCCATTAAGCCAGCTAAGCCGCCGCCAACTACAATTAATTTACCTTTACTCATAAGAACGGTTCCCCCTTAAATGCTGGCTCTGTCTGAAAATTATGTATCCAGACTTGGTGGTGAAGACTGTTCAATTTCTTATACAAATGAAAATAACGCGCTAATTCCAACGACTGAAAGTGCAAGGAAAACGATCATTGTCACATAAGTCATCGCACGCTGTGATTTTGGTGTAACTGTAAAGCCCCAGCTTACGAAGAATGACCATAGTCCATTCGCAAAATGGAAGACAGTTCCTACAACACCGATTAATGTAAAAGATCAGCATTCCATGGATTTGATAAGAATATCAGCCATCATTTGGAAGTTAACTTCAGCTCCCATTGCAGCCTGTATTCTAGTCTGCCAAACGTGCCACGTTACAAAGATTAATACGATCACGCCTGAAATCCGCTGCAAGTAAAACATCCAGTTACGTAAATAGCCATAGCGAGTTACGTTATTCTTGGATTGAAATGCGATATAAACACCGTAAATCGCATGGAATAAGAGCGGTAAGAAAATGACGAAAATTTCAAGAAGATACCGATAAGGAAGGCTCTCCATAAAATGTGCTGCATCATTAAATGCTTCGGGCCCTCTTGTTGCAAAATAGTTTACTGTTAGATGTTGAGTAACATAGAGTCCGAGTGGAATTACTCCTAGAAGCGAATGCAATTTTCGGCTTACAAAGTCTCGACTTGCGGCCATGTTTTGTGTGTCCCCCTTTTAAGTTGTTAAGCTACCATCTGTCAGTGCATTTTTTCTAATATAGAAGTCTTTGCATGCACAGAAATCATCGCTTTCTGTCGATTAAATTGTGACATACCCATTGTACTCCCATCATTTAGGACCGTCAAGAAAACGCAAACATTTTGAGTTTTCGAAATTGGTTTGCTAGACTTGAATTTTTCACAATTGAATATGCTTCCTGAACGGTTGTAAATTCTATCTATCGTGCTATGGAGGATTTCGCTTTTAAACGTTATAATAATATAGCAGAAAAGCTGGGAGGAATTTATGTTTAAGAAGCGTACTAACAAAATCGATTACAGTCATGAAATAGAAACAACTGCTTTTGGGTATGAATTCTACAGGGAAGTTCTCCTTCCTGAACTTCTTGGGAGTGAACAGTCTGCTGTATTGTATTGGACTGGAAAAGAAATGGCCAGGCAGTTCCCTCTCTCTACAAAAGAAGAGTTGGAACAATTTTTTCAGAATGCAGGATGGGGGAACTTATCCACTCTCCAAGAAAAAAAGAACGAGATCACTTTCGGATCTTCATTCAGTCGCTCATTACTGAGCGAAAAAAAACCAATCGTATCGGTTGTTATCAGCTAGAAGCTGGTTTTCTGGCTGAACAATTTCAAAACATGCTTCATTGTATAACTGAAGCCTATGAAACTGACAAAAAGAATGAAATTCAGTTCACAGTCAAATGGGATCCAAAAGACCAGATCGAATAGAAAGGAGACCACGGCGTGGTCTCCTTTTCGTCATTATATTTGTTTAACAGGTGTTCTTTCATCAAGTTGAAATTTGTCATGTAGTGACTCAATCGCATAGATCATTTTTTCTTCTGGGACAATCGTAGACACTTTGATTTCTGACGTACTCACCATCTTCATTTCGATTCCATGTTCAGCAAGAACTTCAAACATTTGTGCAGCAACACCTGGATTTGAAATCATTCCTGATCCGACTATAGACACTTTAGCAAGATCTGA
Source organism: uncultured Flavobacteriaceae bacterium (assembly GCA_963764285.1). GTDB lineage: Bacteria > Bacteroidota > Bacteroidia > Flavobacteriales > Flavobacteriaceae > Pricia. The sequence goes on along the minus strand of CAVXSA010000015.1, from coordinate 1,441 downwards.
TTCATGATAAATATGTTCATAAGGAAGTTTCACTTTGATACGACGAAGAACATCTAGAGTTAACTCAAGAGAAGCTGTTTCAATTGAAAAGGAGATGCTCGTTGTATTTTTCTCACCTGTACTTTGAATAATAACATCTACGTTAATGCCATTTGCTGCAAGGGATGAAAATAAGGATGGAAGTGTTGTAAGCTCATTCGGTAAACCTGAAATTGTTATTTTTGTTACATTACTCTCAAAAGCCAGACCTCTAACGACCAAATTTTGTTCCATTGATACGACCTCCTCAATTAACGTTCCAGGTTCATTTGTGAAACTTGAGCGGACCTCAAGCAAGATATTATAATTTTTAGCAAACTCTACCGCTCTCGGATGCAGACACACCAGCACCAAGATTGGCAAGCTCAAGCATTTCATCATATGAAATTGTAGATAACTTTCTTGCACCTTTCACATAACGTGGATCTGTTGTATAGACACCATCCACATCTGTATAAATTTCACAACGATCTGCTTTTAGAGCTGCAGCAATTGCAACAGCTGTTGTATCAGAGCCACCTCGACCAAGTGTTGCGATGTCAGATGTATCCGTTAGCCCCTGGAATCCGGCAACGATCACGATTTTCCCTTCTGCAAGTGTTGATTCATTCGCTTAGCATCAATATCGAGTATCCGAGCATTCCCATGAAGCGTCTCTGTTTTATTCCAGCTTGCCAGCCAGTTAGTGATATAGCCTCGTATCCTTCTTCATTTAATGCCATTGAAAGAAGTGCTGTTGTTACTTGTTCACCAGTCGTTAGAAGCATATCAAGCTCTCGTGCAGATGGTTTAGCCGTTATCCCTTTTGATAAACCCACCAGTTCATCAGTTGTTTTCCCCATCGCGGAGACAACTGCCACAACCTCGTCTCCATCATTTACAGCTTCCATTAGTCTTCTGGAAACATTTTTTATTTTCTCTACATCTCCAACAGATGTACCTCCGAATTTCAATACTCGTAGTCCCACTCTCTCCATCCTTTCTTTCATACAACTTGTTTATCACTCTTTTAATGCGCTGTTACTTTAGCACTTACTGATCTCACTAAATCAAGAGTTGAAATGGATATTAGAAAAGCTCATCGCCACATCTTAAATAGCGATAGCCATCGTGTTTGTTATACTTTAAAACACATATCATAAAGTATAAAAAAACAACAATGAGAAAAATCTCACTGTTGTTTTCATAACAAATCCAAGAAAACGTCCCTTTGTGAGATAGTTCTCCATCCAATTCCCGGGTAGGCATTGGATGACAGCTCTGCATTTATTCAATACAGATCCAGCTTCAGACGGGTAAACGCCTTTCCACTTCGGCAAATTCCCCTTTCAACTCCCGATCACCGAGTCTTACCACTCTTGGTGAGCCTACTATTGGTTTTTGCGCCTCTACCATCACTTCA
>CAVXSA010000014.1:0-133999 GCA_963764285.1 uncultured Flavobacteriaceae bacterium | reverse complement strand
AATGTATCTCGAGTATTCGCTTCAAAGTATTTATGTTTCGGTGGAAGATGCGCTGTCGGACTATGACCGGCTTTCGCCCGATATCGTTTTTATCGAAGTCGCCCTCGATGAAGAATGTGGTATTGACTGCATTCAGCATTTTAGAAGGAGGGATCCTAACGTTAAGATTATCATGTTGAGCCTAAATAACGATTTCGAGTTGGTCAAAAAAGCCTTCAAGAACACCGCCAACGGCTATCTGTCCAAACCGGTAAGCGAGCGGACACTTTATAATGCTTTGGATTCTATTAAAAACGAGGGGGCTACGATGAGCAACGATATCATTAGTCTGTTCATTGCCACTTTTCAGCGTAAATCACGCGAAATCTTTTCGGAACGGGAAAACCAGGTTATAGACTTGCTCTGCCAGGGTGCGACCTACAAGTCCATCGCCGAACAGCTGTTCGTCACCGCCAGTGCCGTAAACTTTCATGTACAGAACATTTATTTAAAACTAGATGTGAACTCCAAATCGGAAGCCCTGGTGAAATTGCAGCAATTGGATTATGCCGGTAGAGCGGCGTAAAGGACCGATAATTTTTTCCTCCGCAGCAAAGGGACCGTTCGAAAGGGCGGTCCCTTTCTATTTTGAATCAGTTTAAATATTTTGTAATTCTTCCACCTTCTCAATAACGATATTGAATTCCATTTTTAACTTGTCTTCGTCTATAGGCTTATAGATGATATGTAAGGGTGCGGTGCTTTTGGCTTTTTCCAAGGTAAGTTTGTCTGAGTTTCCAGTAAGGAATACAAAGGGAATATCATATTTTTCTTTAATGATAGCGGCCAATTCGATACCGTTCAATTCTCCGGATAGTCCGATATCGAGCAATATGACATCGGGGGAAAGAGCTTTTGAAATCGCCAAGGCTTCATCCCCATTGTCCGTTGAAGCGAGAATTTCATGACCCATCCCGGATATAATTTCTTCCAAGAACATCTGTATGATAAAATTATCTTCTACAATTACTACTCTCTTTGACATGAGTTATAAATTTTGTTCAATTTCCTGAAACGTGACTATATAATAGGTGCCTTTCTGCGAGTTATCTCTTTCAATATTACCATGTAGCTGCAACGCCAATTTATGGATCAATTTGAGGCCGAGTGATTTGGTGTTCCTGAAGTTTACATGTGACGGAATTCCTGAACCGTTGTCACCTATAAGGAGTTTATAATTGAAAGTGCCCAGTTGGATCATTTTTACGGTAATGGTGCCTACTTCGGTATTGGAAAATCCATATTTTAATGAATTGGTAATGATTTCGTTGATTAGGAGTCCCAATGGTATCGAGGTAGCGATATTTAAAAAGATATTATCGACCTCCATGGCCAGTCGGATCTTACTTTTATTGCCTCTCATCGATTGGATTAAGGCACTCACCAGTTCCCTGATATAGTCACCATATTCGATTCGGTTGAGGTCATCGCTCTTGTAAAGCATTTCATGTACCATACCCATCGAGTTTATCCGATATTGACTATACCTGAACAACATCTTGGTCTGCTCATCTTTGATAAAACTCGATTGTAGGCTCAACAGACTGGACACGACCTGTAAATTATTTTTCACTCTATGGTGTATTTCCTTGATGAGGGTATCCCTTTCGCTCAATCGGAGTTCTATCGCACGGTTCAACTTTGAAATGTTCCTGTTTTTGACATAGAGGATTTGTGCAATAATCAGAAATAACAGTATTCCTACCGATATGGTGACACCGGTCTTATAGGCACCGCCTGTAAATTCTTTAAGTTTTGCGTCTAGGGCGGCATTATTCGTTCTGGTGAACAAGGTCCATTCTAGATGATCTTCCAGACTGATATTTTTTGAAACAAATTGGGGATACCCGTGTATATCCTTTTGATCAAGATTTGATTCGAGTTTCTTGTGAAGGATGTTTTCCGTATCAAAATAGACTTCTTTTTTTGAGTTCAATATGCCAATATTGGTTTCTTTGAATATGGTGAACCAATTTTTAAGGTCTAGGTTAAGGCCCAAAATCCCTGTTTTTGTTCCTTCTTTGAATACAGGGGAAAAAAAACGTACGGTAGGTCTGTTGGGCTCTTCGATTTTATGCTCTTCCTTGTTAAGTTCCATAGTTGAGACATATACCTCGCCTTTTTGCAACCGAAACGCTTCTTTAAAATAGTTTCGATAACCCTTGAACTGAAGTGCTTTGGAACTTGAAAGCCAAATGGAATCACCGATACGGTTGGCCTTGATTATTTCGCTTCCCGAAGCATCAATGAGCCTTGCCTGAAAATAATTACGATCCACTTCGAGAAAAGATTTCAATCGCTGGGCCCTGATGTTTGTCGCTACATTATTGGCCATATCGAGCTCGATGGAGTTTGCCAAAAAAAGAACGTTCTTCTTACTAATTTTATAAAGGGCGAGCAAACGTTCCTCCACTTTGTTGAGCCTATTGGAGGCTCTTACCTGTTCTAGCTCATAAAGGCTTTGTTTATGGTAGGATATACGCCGTTGAATCGACGCCCAAATAAAAAAACTGGTTAATAAAAAAAGAATGAAGGAAATAACAATAAGTTGTTTAGTGGTCAGCTTGAATTTCATAGGGGATTACAAATAGAAATTTATATCGGTCTTCTTGAAAATTAATAGATGGTAAAGTTCCAACCGACCATCAACTTAAAACACTCCACTGAACTCATTAAGGCTTTTGCTTTTACCTACGAATATCACCTGTTGAGACCACATTTCCACATTTCGGAAAATCGTAGCCCTGTTATGCTGTAAAAAAAATTGACATCATCTGACCTCAAAAGCCGATATACTCGGTTCCAAATAAAAAGTCTAAATGAGTTCCATTTCAAATATAGTACAAACAAATAAAATAAGTAGGTTTTTTATTACAAATTGGGGGGGGTGGTAACCTGGTGGTAAATAGAACTATGGGGCATCGTCTCAATAGAAATTGAGGTTCACCTTGATTCGGAACAGGTTATTGCTCGATTAAATGCTATAAGTAACGGGATTTAAATTATTTCAATTTGCCAAAAATATTTTTACTGATTTGTGGTCTTTTTTAGTTCCGTAGCGATGCGAGGCAAGCCTAAAAGCCTTTTGATGACGAAAAAATGTCTAATTTCCGCGAGAAAGCAAAGAGGTTAAATCCCTTCATTATTTTATTTTTGTATTATCCTATTGCAAGTTCACCGCTTTATGACAGACACCATAAAAAATCTGAAATGGCGCTACGCCGTCAAACAGTTCGATGCGGAGAAAATCCTTCCCCAACAAAAGATCGAACGGCTAAAGCAAGCCTTTAACCTCACGGCAACTTCGTATGGACTGCAGCCTATTACCTTACTGGTACTTCGGAACAAGGCGCTGCAAAATAAACTGGTTGCCCATTCCTTCGAACAGAAACAGGTGGCCCAGGCATCGCATGTGCTGATCATTTGCACCCAGCAAGCCATCGATTCAAACTACATTGCCGCTTATTTTGAACAGGTACAAAAGATAAGGGGTACGAGCGATTCCATTTTAAACCCCTTCAAAGACGCCATGGTCGATGATTTTTCCAGAAAGGATTTACACGAAATTAGGCAGTGGGCCAAGAACCAGGCCTATCTGGCTTTGGGGAATCTGCTTACTATCTGTGCTATGGAAAAAATTGATTCCTGCCCCATGGAGGGTTTTGAACCCTCGGGCTACGATGAGGTGCTTGAGCTGAAAAGCAAGGGTCTGACTTCCGTTTTGGTACTACCTGTAGGCTACCGGTCAGAGAACGATATGTTCGCGGAATTTAAGAAGGTGAGAAAGGATTTAGAGGATAGCGTTATCGAGATTGGTTGATTCAGCCAGCAGATACACACGTGAACCCTGCCGGCGAGGCGGGGTACAAAACGCTACCTTGTAACTGTTTAAGGTTCATGGCTTTTGTTCTGCCAACAGCAATCTTGAATTTTGAGGTCTTAGTTCCTATTTTTGAAGACCAAAGGCCGAGTATAGATGAATAGTCACTAATTAATAATTCCCCATGCCAGGATTCGAACTTTTTGGAGATCAGGAAAGAGTAGAAGTACAGGATGTGTTGGAGTCGGGCGTGCTTATGCGCTACGGATTCGATGCCCTACGCAACGGGCATTGGAAGGCCGTCGAACTCGAGAAGGCTTTGGCAGAACGTATGCAGGTGAAGCACGCGCAAGTGGTCAGCAGCGGTACGGCCGCCCTGACGGTAGCCTTGGCCAGCGCCGGCGTGGGGGCCGGGGACGAGGTCATCATGCCGACCTTTACCTTTGTCGCCAGTTTCGAGTCCATTTTGGCAATCGGGGCGGTGCCTATTCTGGTAGATGTTGACGAAACCTTGACTTTAGCTCCCGAAGCGGTGGAAGAAGCGATAACTGCCCACACCAAAGTGGTAATGCCCGTACATATGTGCGGTTCGATGGCCGACTTGAGGGCCTTGAAATCCATCTGCGATACCCACGGATTGTTGTTGTTGGAAGATGCCTGCCAGGCCATCGGTGGTACTTTCGAGGACCGACCCTTGGGCAGCTATGGAGATATGGGCTGTTTTTCCTTCGATTACGTAAAAACAATTACCTGTGGCGAGGGCGGAGCGATCATAACGGATAACGCAAACTACAAAGACAATGCCGACCACTACTCCGACCACGGCCATGACCATGTGGGAAAGGACCGTGGGGCGGAAAGCCATCCGTTTTTAGGGTATAACTATAGGATATCGGAACTGAACGCGGCCGTCGGGCTTGCCCAATTGGCCCGTTTGGACGAGTTTTTGGCCATCCAAAAAAGGAATTATTCCGTTTTGCGGGAAGCTTTGGAACCTATTTCGGGAATTACCTTTAGAAGAGTTCCGGATGGAGGAGTGGAAAGCTATGCCTTCCTGAATTTCTTCCTATCGGATGTCGAAACTGCCAAAAAGGCCCACTCAGCCTTGGGCGAAGCAGGACTTGATGGCTGTTTTTATTGGTACGACAACCCTTGGCATTATTATCGGAAATGGGATCATCTAATCCATAAAACATCCTTAGGAAAATGGTCCCAAGAAGTTCATGACCGTCTTCCCAACTATTTGAAATCCGACTTTTCAAAATCCGACCATTGGGTGGGCCGTAACATTTCGTGTTTGATCAAGTTGGGATGGTCGCAGGATGAGGTCAGTGAAAGGGCGGAGAAGATGAGCCAGGTGCTTGGTGAGCTCATTTCTTGAAATTTAAAAGGTTTTTGAACAATGACGGATTTAGAAATGGCGTATACGAAATCGGATCAAAAGCTTAATTTTACTATCCTAACTGCTGTATGCCTGTTTTATTTAAGTGGATTCTGCCAAGCCCGGATGTCCCCTGATTTGGTTTCTGCAGACCCTGTAGACTTGGTCTATCCCCAACTGGACACCGAGAACTCCCGCTGGTTTTTCTTTGCTTCCGCGAGCCGACCTTTCGGAATGGTCAATCTGAGCCCCGATACCGAAGTTGACGGGGCCTGGGGTAGCGGGTATCGCTATAAGACGGATACCATCAAAGGTTTTAGCCATGTGCACGGCTGGCAGATTTCAGGTCTTTCGATAATGCCGGTCACCGTTTCCGACGAAAATAAGGAGGCTATTTTTACCCATTTCCAGTCCGCATTTTCGCATGAATCCGAAAAGGTATCTCCTGGTTATCATTCGGTCGAACTGCAACGTTACGGTATTATCGCAGAGCTAACCGGTACGAAGCGGGTAGGGCTGCATAAGTATTCTTTTCCTTCAAAGGGTCGTCCTGCCATCCTTTTTAACCTGAACACGATGCTTGGGCCCAGCCAAAACACAAATGGCAATATGCAGAAGACCGGCCCGAACACCCTTTCCGGCTCACTTGAAATGGCGCCCACTCACCGCCGCCCCAAACCATTTAAATTATTTTTTCAGATAGCCCTGAATACCGATATCGATTCGGTGATTCGAGACGATAGTACAGGTAATTACTTGGTATTTACAGATCCTGATCGTAAGAATGTTCTGATGAAAGTGGCTATTTCCTACACTTCCGTAGAAAATGCCAGCCTTAATATGACCACGGAGCTTGATTATTGGAATTTTGAAAAAACCCTCGCCGAATCCCGCACAGAATGGAACAATCTCTTAAGCCGGATAAGAGTGGAGGGCGGTTCCGAGACGGATCAGCGTAGGTTTTATACCGATCTCTGGCACGCTTTGCAAGGCCGTAGGACCATCAGCGATGTGAACGGCGCCTATGCCGATAACACGGGGGAGAGATTCCAAATCCGACAGCTTCCCCTGGACGAAAACGGAAAACCGGAGTTCAACCATTACAATTCCGATTCCTTCTGGGGCGCGCAATGGACGCTAAACACCTTGTGGGGACTAGTGTATCCCGATATTATGGATGACTTTGTCCATTCCCTATTGCAATATCAAAAGGACGGCGGACTCGTTCCCCGGGGACCGTCGGGGGGCAATTATACCTATGTAATGACCGGGGCATCCTCGACACCGTTTATTGTTAGCGCCATTCAAAAGGGTATTGTCAAGGAAAATTTGGAAGCGGTCTATCAGGCGTTAAAAAAGAACCATATGGCAGGTGGAATCATGGCCAAGGCAGGCTATGAGCACAAGACTTCCCTAGGGGGCGGACTTAAATATTATATGAACAATGGTTATGTACCCTATCCCATTCCCGAAGGAAATTTCGGAGGCCATCAAGATGGTGTCAGCCTAACGCTTGAATACGCCTATCAAGACTACACACTGGCGCAATTGGCCAAGAAATTGGGCCATTCAGAGGATTATGACTATTTCATGGACCGTTCGCAGAATTATAAGAACGTTTACGATTCTTCCATGGGTTGGATGCGACCTAAGGATGTAGAGGGAAAATGGCTTGAGAACTATGACCCCTACCAGCGGGAACATGGCTTCATCGAATCGAACGGGGCACAATCTACTTGGTTTGTACCGCATGACTTAGAAGGTCTGGCGGAATTGATGGGCGGTAAGAAAAAAGCGGTCCAAAAACTGAACGCACAATTTGAAACCGCGGAGAAACTGGAATTTACCTCCGGCACCTCCCACGCCCAGGAATTGCATCCCGAGTACAGCCGCATTCCCATCAACTACGGCAACCAACCTTCGATCCAGACCGCCTTTATCTTCAATCGGTTGGGCAGGCCCGATCTAACCCAGTATTGGTCGCGAAAAGTAGTGGATAAGGTATTCAGCGGCCTTTCACCGGGTACCGGGTACAACGGAGACGAAGACCAGGGACTTATGGGCAGCTTGGCCGTACTCATGAAAATGGGACTTTTTCAAATGAATGGGGGTACTGAAGAAAATCCGCAATACGAAATTGGAAGTCCAATTTTTGATACCGTTCAAATCAGTCTTGATCCCAATTATTATCCCGGCAAGACCTTTACAATTAAAACTGTGGGCAATAAAAAGGGCAGCATCCAAGTAAAAAGTAGTATCTTGAACGGCGAAAATAACGAAGGGTTCACCATTTCACATACCCAGGTTACCAATGGTGGGGAACTGGTATTGCAGATGGGGAAAACCGAGTAAAAAGACACAAGTATATACAATAAAAAGAGCAAAAATTTAAACACAATTTCTAATCCAAATAAATGATAAACATGAATTCAAGAACACTTGGGTCAATTTTGGCCGCCATTGCATTTTCATTGACGACAGTAAACGCTCAACATTCAAGCACCCCCCCGGAAGAATCCCCCATGCCCATGAAACCCGAAATGACCGAGATATGGGAACCGGAGGTAAAGGTCGTGGAACCGGGCGAAACCTTAGGCGATGCCCCATCCGATGCCATCATTCTTTTTGATGGAACTGATCTGGACCAATGGGTAAGTGCGAAGGACACTACGGCAGCGGCTCCGTGGGAAGTTGTAGGTAACCATTTTGAAGTTGTACCGGGTTCGGGAAACATCCAGACCAAGATGAAGTTCGGCGATGTCCAACTGCATTTGGAGTTCAGCGCACCCGATAAAGTAGAGGGTGAAAGCCAGGGCCGTGGCAATAGCGGGGTATTCTTACAGAACCGCTACGAGCTTCAGGTATTGGACAGCTACCACAACCGTACCTATCGCAACGGTCAGGCAGGCAGTATTTACAAAGATCATGCTCCCTTGGTCAATCCCATGCGCAGTCCCGATGAATGGAATACCTATGATGTCATCTACCGTGCGCCCCGATTTAAAGACGATGGCCGTTTGGATTCCCCCGCGGAGATTACCGTACTGCTCAATGGGGTCGTAGTTCAGAACGATGTAAAAATCAACGGGAACACCTACTATATCGGGCTGCACAACTACCCCTCTGCCCACGGCGACGACGTACTCTCCCTGCAGGACCACAACAACAAAACCCAATTTAGGAATATATGGGTCAGGAAGCTCTGATCCTGATCAACTACGGGAATATAAACGGTTATCATGAAGGAAACGGTCCTAAGCCTAATGGCGGTTTTGGCTGTCTTTACCATGAAGGCCCAAGACATCACGGGCCCTTGGCACGGACTCCTGGAAATTCCGGGAAGTCCGTTGCGGTTGGTGCTTCATATCGAAAAGTCGGACAAGTACCGGCCGAAGAAAATTTGTCCGCCATCGGAAAGGCTTTGAAAAAAGCGGGCAACCAAGAAGTTACTTTAAAAGAGCTGCCCGGCCTAAACCATATGTTGCAAAAAAGCGCAACGGGCGCACCCAGCGAATACGGGACGAATGAGGAAACCTTTTCTCCCGCGGCATTGGCAGTGATTTCCGATTGGGTAAAGGAACAGGTTCAATAATTTTCAGTACCCTACATGCTCGACAATCTCCAGACCATACCCCACGATTCCGACGCGTTTGGTTTGGGTGGAGTTGGTAAGCAATCGGATTTTGGAAATTTTGATGTCGTGAAGAATCTGTGCACCAACTCCGAAATCTTTGGTATCCATATCTATTTTGGGCGCTTTGAAGATGCCTTTTTCCTGCAGTTTCTTAAGTTCGGAAAGACGGTTTAAAAGATTGAGGGACTGTGATTCCTGATTGATGAACACGAAGGCGCCTTTCTCCTCGGCATTGATGGCCTTGAACATATCCTCGAGTTTTTGATCGGGATTATTGGTCAGGGTGCCCAGAATGTCATTATTGACCAAGGTGGCATTGATCCGAGTCAGTACGGGTTCATCGGGATGCCAATGGCCTTTGGTCAAGGCGATGTGAATCTGGTCGTTGGTAGTCTGTTTGTAGGCGTGGAGCCTGAATTTTCCGAAACGGGTCTCGATATCGAACTCCTCTTGCTTTTGAATGAGCGAATCGTGGTTCATCCGATAGGCGACCAGGTCTTCGATGGAGATGATCTTGAGTTCGAATTTTGTAGCAACCTCGCTCAACTCGGGCAATCGGGCCATGGTGCCGTCTTCGTTCAAAATTTCCACGAGAATGCCAGCCGGTCTTAATCCCGCCAAGCGTGCCAGATCGATAGCTGCTTCGGTATGGCCGGTACGTCGCAAAACCCCGCCGTTTTTAGCGCGAAGGGGAAAAATGTGTCCCGGTCTCCCCAAATCATGGGGCTTGGTATCGGCATCGACGAGGGATAGAATGGTCTTAGCCCGGTCGTGTACCGAAATGCCGGTCGTACAACCGTGTCCTATCAGGTCCACAGAAACGGTAAATTGGGTTTGGTGCAGCACGGTGTTGTTCTGCACCATCATTTCGAGGTTCAATTCTTTGCATCGGTCTTCGGTCAGCGGAGCGCAGATAAGGCCCCGACCGTATTTAGCCATAAAGTTGATCATTTCCGGGGTCACCTTTTCGGCCGCGGCAATAAAATCGCCTTCGTTCTCCCGGTTTTCGTCATCGACCACAATTACGATTTTCCCGTTACGGATATCGGCGATGGCCTCTTCTATCGTATTCAGCGTAATTTCCTCTTCCATATCTGAAGTCATGCCGTAGCGGCCTCTTTATCCTTTTTTGTAAAAAATCGTTTAAAGCGATCTACGGCGTTCCCGAAATTCATCATACCCTTGTCCGCCGTCGCCCGCCGGGTCAAATAAATTCCCAAAGGTAACATTATCATCGAAGGTAGCCATGCGCCGAGAATGGGATGGATGTTTCCCTTGTAGGAGTAATTTTCGGCGAATACCCCTAAAAAATAGTAAACCAAAAATAATAGTATGGCGATGACCATGGGCAATCCGATACCCCCCTTGCGAATTATGGCCCCTAATGGAGCCCCCACAAAAAAGAGGATAATGCATGAAAAGGCCAGGGCGTACTTGTCGTGCAACGAAAAAATGTGCCTTCTGTGGATTTCGTACCGCTTATCCAATTCCATTTTTTTTCCAGTTACTGAAGTCAATATGTTCGAGACGGAGTTTTTCGCATTGTTCATCAGCTGCATTTTTTGCCAATCCTGAAATAGGTCCACCACGTTTATACTTTCTTTGGATGGATTATTTTCGGTAGGCCTTGCGGTTGCCGATGCTGCGAGGGCGGAGTCATTTTCGGTATGGGGGGTTGCCGAGGAGGTATTTTTGGATCCGTTGATGCGGGATAATGAATTCTCTTTTCGTTCCTGAGCTATTCTGGTGAGTACCGTGTCTCTGGGAGTTATGGGGATAAAGGCGCCCATGCGGTACACTATATTTTTGGAAAAAGCCTTTACAATACGTTTGTTGTCCTGCTCCAGGGAATCCATGTCCTTTAACAAACGGGACACATTTTTCATTTTTTCCCGATTTGATACATTTTCTTCCTCCAGATCTTGTTCCATTTCAGGGATTTCGATGTTCATCCGATAAATGTCAAAATTTGCCTTGGCAAAGGGAAGCTTGGCTTTTTCTGCCGCCTTTTTAGCTTCGAGATCTCTGTAGTAATGACCGTCTCTCAAGACCAACTGAATGATTTCGGAGGCCTCACTGCTGATCAATTCCCCCGTCTTGGCTTTGATTACCGTACTATTGACATTGGCCGGTGTTTTTTGGTGGATGATTACCTCCTTTAAAAACCGGTCCTTTTCCCCGTATTTGTCATCCACCTTGATGCTCATCCCCTCAAAATCGCTGAAGACTCCCTTCTCTATAGCGGCCGCAGGCTTGACCTTGGCAATATTCCGCCGCATATTGTAGATTTTCTGTTCGGAAGCGGGAATGACATTGTTGGCAAAATAAAAAGTAACCCCTCCCAGAACGACCATAAATATAATTAAAGGGAGCATGGAGCGCTGTAAAGAGATGCCGGAAGCCTTCATGGCAGCAAACTCATAATTCTCCGCAAACGTGCCAAAGGTCAGAATGGAGGCAAGCAATACGGTCAGGGGCAGCACCTTTTCGGTAAGACTGGGCATCATGTAGAAAAAGAACTTGCCAATGATGACTATATCCAGCCCCTTGCCGGCAAAGTCATCGATAAAGAGCCAAATGGTCTGAAAGATGAAAATAAACATCAATATCACGAACGAACTGAAAAAATTATAGAGAAAGCGCGATAAAATGTACCGATCTAGGGTTCTCAACGTGATAGGGTTTGCAGATAGGGATTGGGAAATATCCTAATTTTCAATGATATAGTATCCCTCATCCTCGTACTTCTTTTTGTCAAAAGTAAACAAGGTATTCGACAAGGGTTGGTCGGTTTTGAAAGAATTAACTGTAATCGTGGTGGTGGTGCCGTTCTTGCCCTTTTCGATCACCTTGTAAATATGCTGGGTCTCCGCATCGATGCCGAGGAGAATGGACTCCGTTTCGGAATCGGTGTCCATCGGTGTCAATTTGACGTATTGGATTTTTCTTCCATCAACGTTCTGCATTGTATCCATTTCATAATTATGGCCTTCTCGATAAAAGGTCAGCATCTTGGCCGGGGTCAAGGCGTTTTCGTCCACGGACTTCTCCTCTATAGTAACTTCTTGGTTTTCGGGCACGATGGTGTAAACTTTTGACCCATCATAGATTTGCTTCGCACCGAAAAAATCGCCCACATATTTTTCGCCTTCCAAAGTGACGTTGCCCCGGGTAACTTGATTGATACCCGCTTCGGAGTTACTCAGCTCATACTTGAAATCGATTACGATGTTATCGTAACTTTTGACCTTATTGTACACTTCGTCCAGTAAAGCCTTGGCCTCGCTGGAGTTCTGGGCGAAAGAGGTGCCGGTGTAAAGTACAGCGGCAGTAATAAGAAAGTATATATTTTTCATTTTTAGGAAGATAAGTAATTATTGATTTTCATCTTTTAGCACTGAACACTGAACACTGAACACTGAACACTGAACACTGAACACTGCCTCTCTACCCGGTCTCATTGCCCAACAACTGATCCAGGGCCGCCAGATCGGGTACCAGCACTTGTCGCGCCTTGCTACCCTCGAACGGGCCGACGATACCGGCGGCCTCGAGCTGATCGACGATGCGACCTGCACGGTTATAGCCCAATTTGAGTTTCCTTTGGATGAGGGAGGCCGAGCCTTGTTGGGCCGTGACAATGACCTCGGCGGCTTCCTGAAAAAGGGCATCCCTGTCCGCTATATCATAATCAAGACCCGTGCCAGAATCCTCCCCCGAATATTCGGGAAGTTCGTGGGCTTCCGGGTAGGCTCTTTGCGACCCGATATATTCAGTAATCTTCGCCACCTCAGGCGTATCCACAAAGGCACATTGGATTCGGGTCACGTCGTTGCCCTGGGTATAGAGCATGTCACCACGCCCGATGAGCTGGTCTGCTCCTTGGGAGTCCAGAATAGTACGGGAATCGATTTTCGACGTCACGCGGAAAGCGATACGGGCGGGAAAGTTCGCTTTGATGATACCGGTGATGACATTGACCGAGGGCCGTTGCGTAGCAATGATCAGGTGGATACCGATAGCACGGGCCAACTGGGCCAAACGGGCAATAGGTGTTTCGACCTCCTTACCGGCCGTCATGATGAGGTCGGCAAACTCGTCGATGACCAGCACGATATAGGGCAAAAATTTGTGGCCGTCATTGGGGTTCAATTTTCGGGCCTTAAACTTGGTGTTGTATTCCTTTATGTTTCGTACCATAGCCAGCTTGAGGAGCTCGTACCGGTCATCCATTTCGATACAGAGGGAGTTCAAGGTATTGATGACCTTGGTATTGTCGGTGATAATGGCGTCTTCGGATCCGGGTAGCTTGGCCAAAAAGTGCCTTTCGATTTTATTGTATAAGGTCAACTCCACCTTTTTCGGGTCCACAAGGATAAACTTTACCTCGGCGGGATGTTTTTTGTAAAGCAGGGAGGTCAACACCGCGTTCAGGCCTACGGATTTCCCCTGCCCAGTGGCCCCAGCCATGAGCATGTGGGGCATTTTGGCCAAATCCACTACAAAGGTCTCGTTACTGATCGTCTTTCCGAAGGCGATGGGCAGCTGCATCTCCGCTTTTTGGAATTTGCTGGAAGCAATGACCGATCGCATGGATACAATGGTGGCATCTTTGTTCGGCACTTCGATACCGATGGTGCCCTTGCCGGGAATGGGTGCAATAATACGTATGCCTAGCGCCGCCAATGAAAGGGCGATGTCGTCTTCGAGATTTTTGATTTTCGAAATACGGACCCCCGCCTCGGGCACGATTTCGTAAAGGGTTACCGTAGGACCAATGGTCGCCTTGATCTGGGCGATTCCTATTTTGTAGTTTTTTAGGGTTTCTACGATTTTGTTCTTATTGCCTTCCAGTTCCTCTTGATTGATGGTAATACCGCCGCTAACGCCGTGGGGATCTAAAAGGTCCATGGGAGGGAACTTGTAGTTGCCCAGCTCGAGGGTGGGGTCGAATTCCCCGAAATCCGCTACCAACTTTTCCGCGGTATTGTCCGTTTCTTCCTTTTCCTCCACAATTTTTTCGACCTCCATATTGAGATCTTCCATTTCTTCTTCCTTGGGAACGTTGATCTCAAAACCGTCGTCGGAGGATGTTTCTTTTTCCAGGGGCGGAATATCCTTTTTGTGGGTATAAGTATCCATGGAAACGGGCGTATCCTCTTTGGTATCCAAGGGAATGTCGTCGGATGCAGGGGATTTGGATGGGGACTTCCCTTTAAAATCCGAGGCGAGGGATGCCGACTTGGATTTAAAGAAACGCGCCGTTCCATCCGGGGTGAACTGAAAAAGCCGAACTAAGATAAAGGTCAATCCGAAGAGCAATAGCAAGAACACACCGATCTTTCCGGTGTAATCCTGTAAAAAATCATTCATTTCATAGCCGACCAATCCCCCTAATAAAGGCTGGGTGTCCGCCAAAAATCCCAGGGCTATGGATATCCATATCATAAAGACCAGGCCCCAGACCCATTTTTTCAAAAGTCCCTTTTTTTCGAGGCTCAAGAAAAGATAGAGTCCCGTTATGCAGAGCAATACGGTAAGAATCAATGAAGCCACACCGAAACCCCGATAGACCACAAAATGGCTAACGCTGGCGCCGAACTTGTTGAGCAGGTTTTTGGCCTCTTCATTGCGATCGGCGAATTCCGTTAACAGGCTTTGGTCGTCTTGCCAGGTAAAGTAAAAGGAGACGAAAGAAAAGAACAGGGCCATGCTGAGCAGTATCAACAGGCTGCCCAAGATGATCTTGTTCTGTTTGGATAACCCTAGGGAAGTGCTTTTTTTCTTTTTTTTAGGCTTTGCTTTACGTGTCTTCTTTGCCATCTAACTTTTATTATGGAATTTTTTATTTCCGCGGCTAAATTACAAATTTGTTGTCGAAGCTACGGTGACGAATGGAACCGCTTTAGAATATTTTGGGCAGGTAGATGATGAGGCCGACAATAACAGCCCCTACGGAAACGAGTAAGACGGCACCGGCGGAAATGTCTTTGATCAGACCTATGCGCTTGTCAAATTTCGGTTGCACGTAGTCCGACATTTTTTCTACGGCCGTGTTAACGCCTTCGATACCCATGACCAAGGCGATGGACAAAACCTGTAGAATCCATTCCACATTGGAAATTTGAAAATAGAATCCCGCTGCGGTCACAAGGATGACGAGAAATACCTGCACCTTGATACTGGCTTCGGTTCGTATCAAAAGAAGGGCCCCGCGCAATGCGAAGCCCACACTCCTTATTCGGTTTCGTAAAAATGATTCCTTAGGCATTGGCCAATGCTTCTAAAGCTGCTTCGTAGTCGGGTTCATCGGTGATTTCGGTAACCTGTTCCGTATACACGATCTCTTGCTTTTCGTTCAGGACTACAACGGCCCGGGAGAGCAAAGATTGTAACGGCCCATCGGAAAACACGAGATGATAGGCCTTTCCAAAATTTCCATCCCTAAAATCCGATAGCATTTCCACATGGTCTATGCTCTCGGCCCCGCAAAAACGGGCCTGGGCGAAGGGCAGATCCCTCGAAATGCACAATACGGCCGTATTGGACAAGCCTGTGGCCTTTTCGTTGAACTGTCGAACGGACTGGGCACAAGTGCCGGTATCAATGCTGGGAAATATGTTCAGTACGGTTTTCTTACCGGCATAATCCGAAAGTTCGGCACTTGAAAGATCAGTTGTCGTCAAATGGAAATCGGGAGCTTTGTCTCCTTTAGTGGGAAGGGTGCCCGTCGTATGTACTTCGTTGCCTTTGAGAGTAACTTTTCCCATGGTTCTTAATGTTTTAATGAAAGGGGTGAAATTATGAAATATAAAGGGAACACGTCGTACACGATACTGTAAAATTGTAAAATCGGATGGAAGTCATGGAGCTTACAACGAGGGGGCGATGGAATAGAGCGGATTTGCACTAGACATTCTTTTTGCCGGTCAATTGTTTGATCTTAATATGGAAGGCGGCAAAGATCAAGGTCATTATCGGGCTGAGCCAATTGAAGATAGCGAAGAAAATATAATCGGTTGTTGCTACGCCCAAAACCCCACTGTGATAGGCACCGCAGGTGTTCCAAGGCACCAATACAGAGGTAACGGTACCGGAGTCTTCCAAGGTCCGGCTCAGGTTTTCTGGGGCTAGGCCGCGGTCATGATAGGCTTTGGCGAACATTTTTCCGGGAACCACAATCGCCAGATATTGGTCCGAGGCCGTAAGGTTCAGGGCCAAACAGCTACCAACGGTGCTGGCAAAGAGTCCGAATGTCGTCTTGGCCATCGCCAGTAACGATTTGGTAATTCGGTCGAGGGCGCCAATGCCGTCCATAACCCCCCCAAAGGTCATGGCACAGATAATCAGCCAGATGGTGCCGAGCATACCTCCCATACCTTTGGCGGAGAACAAATTGCTGAGCACCGGGTTATCGGTCGGCACGGAGGTCTCCACGGTGATGGCTTTTAATATTCCCTTATAGCCCGATTCGAAGGACAGGGTTTCCGAACCTGTGATACCTGCCACGATGGCAGGTTGAAAAAGAAGAGCAAACACCGCCCCCAACAAAGTACCTATTAATAGGGCGGCCAAAGGCGGAGTTTTTTTGATAATAAGAAATATGACCACCGCCGGTACCACAAAGAGCCATCCATTGATTTTAAAGGTCGAATCAATGGAATCTAAAAGGGAATGGATATCCGCCGTTCCGCTGGTATCGAGATTCAGACCAATAATTACGAATACGATCAGGGTAACCGTTAGTGTAGGTATCGTAGTGTAGAGCATATAGTGGATGTGATCAAAGAGTCCACCCCCCGCCATTGCGGGGGCTAGGTTGGTCGTATCGCTCAGGGGGGAAAGCTTGTCCCCAAAATACGCTCCGGAAAGAACGGCTCCGGCGGTCATGCCCAAGGAGATGCCCAACGCATCGCCAATACCTATCAGGGCGATGCCGACGGTCGCCGAGGTCGTCCAACTACTTCCGGTGGCAATCGATATAATGGCACAGATGACTACACAGGCTGCTAAAAATATGGTGGGATTCAAAATTTGTAGTCCGTAATAGATCATGGCGGGAATGACTCCGCTGAGCATCCAAGTGCCCGCCAGTGCGCCAACCATCAACAGGATCAGTAAGGCCCCGGCGGTCGATTTCACGTTTTCGGCCACTTCGGCCAGCATTTGGTGGTAGGAAACTTTGTTCAGGAACCCGACGATAGCGGCGACCGCACCGCCCATCAATAAGATAAACTGGTTCGAACCGCTGAGGGCATCATCTCCGAAAACATAGACATTGTAGGCCAGCATGGCCACCAAGGCGATTACAGGAATAAGGGCTTCCCAGATGGATAGTTCACGATTTTCAACTATATGTTCGTTTTCGCGATGTTCTCCATATTCCGGTTCTTTCATGTTCGTCGTTTAGCGGCTGGGTAATATTACAACTTTGGATACTGTTCTGCAACCCAGTTCCGCATTTGAATTTGCCGTTTCGATTATGGATGGCCGGTTGCGCTCGCACCCATCGAGGTGCTGTTTGATATTTTATAGCTAAACCGGAAAATAATGTTAATTTTGTCCCACAACAAAAATAAAGACTATGAGTTCATATGACGTAGCTATAATCGGCTCGGGCCCCGGTGGATATGTAGCGGCAATCCGCTGTGCACAATTGGGAATGAAGACAGCTCTTATCGAAAAATACAGCACTCTGGGCGGTACCTGCCTGAATGTGGGCTGTATTCCCTCAAAAGCTATGTTGGATTCTTCCCACCACTATGAGGAAGCCATCGAACATTTCGAGGAGCATGGTATCGATATTCCCGGGGAAGTCAAGGTGAACCTGAAAAAAATGATCGAGCGCAAGCAGTCGGTGGTCGACCAGACTTGTGATGGGGTCAAGTTCTTGATGAAAAAAAACGATATCGATGTTTTTGAAGGAGTGGGAAGCTTTAAGGATAAGACCCATATCGATATTAAAAAGGATGATGGAAAAACGGAAACTATTGAATCTAAGAATATTATAATTGCTACCGGAAGCAAACCTTCAAACCTTCCCTTTATCGAACTGGACAAAGAACGTATTATTACCTCGACAGAAGCCTTGACTTTAAAGGAGGTTCCCAAACATATGATTATCATCGGTGGGGGGGTTATTGGACTGGAACTGGGACAGGTTTATAAACGACTTGGTGCCGAGGTTACGGTGGTCGAATATATGGATCGCATCATTCCCTCTATGGATTCTTCCCTTTCCAAGGAGCTTATGAAGGTGATGAAGAAGCAGAAAGTTAAATTCCATCTTTCCCATAAAGTCCAATCCGTAGAACGCAAAGGGGATGAAATTATCGTCAAAGCGGAAAATAAAAAGGGCGAGGAAGTGGAGTTTAAAGGCGATTACTGCTTGGTTTCCGTGGGGCGAAGGCCTTATACCGACGGATTGAACGCCGAGGCAGCCGGAGTGAAAATAGATGATAAGGGCAGGGTAGAGGTCGACGAACACTTGCAGACCGCCACTTCAAATATTTATGCCATTGGCGACGTAATCCGTGGTGTAATGTTGGCCCATAAGGCCGAAGAGGAAGGCACGCTGGTCGCCGAACAGTTGGCGGGCCAAAAGCCGCATATCAATTATAATCTGATTCCCGGAGTAGTCTATACCTGGCCCGAAGTGGCCTCTGTCGGAAAGACCGAAGAGGAATTGAAAGAAGCGGGGACGGAGTATAAATCGGGACAATTTCCGATGCGCGCCTTGGGCCGCGCCAGGGCCAGTATGGATTTGGACGGATTCGTAAAAATACTGGCCGATAAAACAACGGACGAGGTGTTAGGAGTGCATATGATCGGCGCCCGTTGTGCCGACCTGATAGCCGAGGCTGTCACCGCTATGGAATTCCGGGCTTCCGCAGAAGATATTTCCCGCATGAGCCATGCCCATCCGACCTATGCCGAGGCAGTAAAGGAAGCTGCGCTGGCGGCTACGGGTAATAGGGCATTGCATGTGTGATGCAATAGGATGGGAACGGACCGAAAATGAAACGCCGCAAAAAATGCCTTTTGTGGCGTTTTATGTTCTAACTCTTCACAAATCCCAGGAAACGCAGCAGTTTGTAAAATCCGTTTTTGGCCTGTTCCAGTGCATTTGTCGCGGCTATTTCAGATTGTGCCCATACGTATTTTACGCCCGTAGTCCCCCTTAATCTGATCGAATCCTTATGGTTTTCGTATTGCAAGGCCATATAGGTGCAGATGACCATAAAGACCAGTGCCCCCGATATGGCCAGGGCAGGGGAGAGGGAGTGCTGAAAAAAACGATAGAGCCCCAGGCCCGTAAAACTCCCGTAGAGAATCACAAAGTGCACTACATATATGGATAAGGTACTCTGCCCGATTCTTAATCCGGTACGGTTCTGCATCCATCCCCGCATCAGCATAAATGCCGCAAAGACCAGGAGTACATCTCCTAAGCGGATGAACAGATAATTATTATAGTAAATATCGGCAAATAGTTGTATTCCCGTACCCTCTGAAAGGGCCATAAAAAAATTGGAAGACCCATAAATCAATCCCATTCCGACCATTATTGCTATACAGATAGCAGTAGGATATAAGTATTTAAAATTCTTGAATCGGGTAAAAACTAGGGAAATAAAGGCGCCAAAGGCCGCATAGCCGAACCATGGGAAAACAGTAAACACCGATCCGTTCGCCTTGGTCAGATAATTGGCAAAAGCATCAGGCAGAAAGCCAAAGCTATAGGTCTTGTAAAGCGGTTCAAAAAGGAAAAGAACCATGGTAGTACCGAACAAAATAAGCGGAAAGAAGGCTTGCTTATATTTTTGTGTCACCAGGTAGATGCCAATTATCCCCAGTATCGAAAGACCGATACAGTGCAGTACATCCACTATATAAAAGGATTCATAGATCTGACCTTGCAACAGTCCGAAAACATTCATTCGAAGCAGGTAGCCTATGAAAAGGAGCTCCAAACCACGTTTAATCCCTTTTTTGACCCTAGGGTTTTTTAATCCCTTTTTATCGTCCCGTACCAAAAGATAGGTAAAGATAAAACCCGAAACCGTAAAGAATACAGGGGCCGTAATGCCTCTGAAATACTTCCAGATGGCGAAGAGGGGATTGGAATCGTTCCGGAAATCCATATCGAGAAGTCCGTCCACGAAATGACCTTGCAGCATCATTAGAATGGCCCACGCCCGCATGGCGTCGATGAAGTACAGTCTTTGGGTTCTGTTGTCCATTATAAATTTGCTACATCCTATATACTTGTACAACAGCAGGTTTGGATGTCTTCCTGCACTGCTAATCCCGTTTGAAGCGGCAAAATTAACCAAAATTCCCCCGTTTCCCATTGAATTGATATAATTTCGCTCCCACAAACACCTTCAATACCTGTTTCCTTGCGCACAACGGTCTCTTTTACGGTTTCCCCTCTTTTTAAACAAAGGTTATTGAATTGGTCCCAGCGGTTCAAGGAAGTGGCCTGGCTGGACAGCAATGGCCATTACGACCGTTTTGGCGCCTTCGATGCGGTATTGGCGATAGACGGACTCACTTCTATAGTCACAGGTAGTGAAAATGCCTTTGCCAATCTTATGGAATATCAAGGAAAGATAAAGGACTGGATTTTCGGATATCTATCCTACGACCTTAAAAACGATATCGAGCCTCTTTCTTCCCAAAATTTCGACGGACTCCATTTCCCCGCCCTGTATTTTTTCCAGCCCAAAAAAATCATCCGTATTTCCGGGAATACCGCTGATTTTATCTATCTGAATCTGGTGGATGATGATATAGAAAGTGATTTTGAGGAGATTTCGAAGGATACATCCCTACAAACGGGAGGCATTCACATCTCCGATGATATCCACATTAAGCTGCGTGTTTTTAAGGATGAATATTTTAAAAGGATAAAAGAACTATTAGCCCATATTCATCGGGGCAACGTGTACGAGGCCAATTTTTGCCAGGAATTCTATTCAGAAAATACGAAAATAAACGCGTTGAATACCTATATCCGGTTGAATGCGATTTCTAGGGCTCCGTTCTCGACATTTTTAAGGTTGCAGGACAAATTCCTACTGTCCGCTTCCCCGGAGCGCTACTTGCAAAGAAAAGGCCATCAAGTTATTTCACAACCCATAAAGGGTACGGCAAAGCGCTCTCCAGATCCTAAAACGGATAAGGATCTTAAATCATCATTGAAATGGAATGCCAAGGAACGGGCGGAGAATATTATGATTGTTGATCTGGTGCGCAACGACCTATCCGTAAGCGCCCTCACAGGTAGCGTTCGGGTTGAAGAACTGTGCGAAGTACATACTTTTGAACAGGTTCACCAAATGATTTCTACCGTGACAGCCGAAGTTGCAGCACATAAAAACCCAGTGGAAATTATCAAGGAAACCTTTCCCATGGGGAGTATGACCGGTGCACCAAAAATATCGGCGATGAAGATTATAGAAGAATTAGAGTCCTTTAAACGAGGCCTATACAGCGGTACTGTAGGCTATTTCACCCCCGAGGGCGATTTTGATTTCAATGTGGTCATTCGCAGTATTCTCTATAACGATACGGAAAAATATCTTTCCTACGCCGTAGGTAGTGCCATAACCGCGAAGTCCAGTCCTGAAAACGAGTATGAGGAGTGCCTGCTAAAAGCCAAGGCGATGCGGGAAGTTTTGGAAGGTTAGAGGAAGTTTATGGGTGGGTCTTTTTTTGGTTTGAAAGTTTATTTTTTCAACTCATTTATCCTTATAGTTGGGAACGGGGAATATCGGCTTTTGAGGCAAGATGAAGTCATTGTTTAAACCATGGTAGGACTACGACATTCAAAAATGGAGAAATATAGCCTCCAAATGTGAAATTCGTAGGTAAAAGAAAAAGTCTAATTAGTTCTTTGCCAAAAGTGTAGCTTGTAACTCTGCACTCCTAACTTGCGTTCACTACCTTTGTGCCGTGTTAGCAGCATTCAGAGCACATATCGAAAGAAAATTTCCGGAACTCCTTCAGGCTCGTTTTATACTAGCTTGCAGCGGGGGTATCGACAGTATGGTCTTGGCCGACCTGTCTGCGAAATGTGGAATGGACTTTACCTTGGTGCATTGCCACTTCAGGTTGCGGGGCCCCGAGAGCGATGCCGACGCAAAACTGGTGGAGGACAGGGCCAAACAATTGAACAAAAAATTTTTAGTAAGGCATTTTAATACAATAGATTATGTAAAACAACATAAAGTTTCGGTGCAAATAGCCGCTAGGGAACTCCGTTATGCGTGGTTCAACGAAATAATGAAAAATAGCGGTACCAACACCTTGGTCACCGCCCATCATGCGGACGATAATCTCGAGACCTTTCTTATTAATCTTTCCCGCGGCACCGGTATCGATGGTCTAACGGGTATCCCTGAAAGAACGGATAGTATCGCCCGTCCTTTGTTGGCCTTTTCGAGGCAGCAGATCAAGACGTATGCCGAGACCGAAGATATCAACTGGCGAGAAGACCGCAGCAATGCCGATACGAAATACCTACGCAATAACATCAGACATCGAATAGTACCTTTGTTAAAAGAGCTGAACGCCAATTTCTTGCAGCATTTCGGGGAAACCCAGAGGTATTTAGGGCAGACCGCATCGATAGCCGACGAACACATCCGTGAATTGAAAGACAGCCTGTTTCTGAAGGAAGGTGAAATCCTTAAAATCCCAGTGAAGGCACTGACCGGTTTACAGCCGTTGTCCGGCTATCTCTACGGATTTTTCAAGGAATACGGCTTTACGGAATGGAACGATATCGAGCATCTATTGCACGCCATGAGCGGCAAGGAAGTCCGTTCAAAATCCCACCGTTTGGTAAAGGACCGCGCTTTTCTGCTGCTGACCGAAATTAATGCTGTCAATAATGAAACCTATCAAATTCAGGAAAATGAGGCTAAAATCGAAAAGCCGATTTCCCTGCGTATAGGGAAAGCTGATGCCATTTCCGAAACGAACGCACATATACTTTATGTGGCCAAAAAATCGTTAAAGTATCCCCTGACCCTTAGAAGATGGCGACAGGGCGATTACTTTTACCCGTTGGGGATGCAGGGTAAAAAAAAATTATCAAAGTTTTTTAAGGACGAAAAGCTAGATGTCATCACCAAACAAAAACAATGGCTGCTCTGTTCCGAAGGAGCGATTGTCTGGGTCGTCGGCAGACGGGCCGATGAGCGGTTCAAGGTTTCTGAAGCTACGGATGAAATTTTAAAGTTTGAATTAAAGTAATGAAACAAGTATCAATATTCATAGCATTATTTATTAGTGGATTATGCTTATTTTCACAGGACGATGAAAATCCCGTCAAATGGACGCAGGAATTCCGGAAAATTTCTGATACGGAATACGAACTGATCATGAAAGCCGACATCGCTGAAGGCTGGCACGTATATTCCCAACATACGGCCGAGGGCGGTTCTTTGCCCAGTGAGTTCACTTTCGAAAAAGCGGGGGAAGATTATGAACTGGTCGGGGAGACCGGTGAAAGCGAAACCTTTGTCGAATACAACGATATTTTTGAGGTCGATGAAACTTTTTTTAAGGAAAACGCCGTCTTCACCCAAAAGATAAAGCTGCTCCGACCCAATATCGATCAGATTAACGTCAATCTGTTCTATCAGGTCTGTAAGGAAGTCTGTATTCCCGCGGACCAAAATTTCAGTTTCGTTCTTGACGGGGGCACAGTCACAAAAACCGAAAAAACGCTGGACGAACGAAGTGTTGCAATGGGCGCCGCCCTTAGGCTGGATCTGAAGAACAAAGAAATGCTGAACAATCCCGGGGAGGAGGTCGGCACCGGTTCAGGACTGTGGATGGTTTTCGGATTGGGTTTTATAGGCGGAATGATTGCGCTTCTTACCCCCTGCGTTTTTCCGATGATTCCCCTTACGGTATCCTTTTTTACCAAGCATGCCGAAAAGAAGTCCAAGGGCATCGCCAATGCATTGCTGTACGGATTCTTTATTGTCTTGATATACTTTTTGTTGAGTCTGCCATTCCATATGTTTGATTCCGTCGATTCTCAGATTTTGAACACCATAGCCACCAACATCTGGTTGAATGTCATATTTTTTATTGTCTTCGTATTTTTTGCTTTTTCCTTTTTTGGCTATTACGAACTAACCCTCCCCAGCTCCTGGGCGAACCGAATGGATGCTGCCTCTACCAAGATAGGCGGTGGTATCGGTGTGTTCTTTATGGCTATGACCTTGGCCATCGTTTCTTTTAGCTGTACGGGTCCTATTCTCGGCGGATTGTTGGGCAGTACCGTTTTGGGAGAGGGAGATGTAGCCACCAATCTTTCGGCCGGCATGACAGGCTTTGGAATGGCACTCGCCTTGCCATTTGCTCTCTTTGCCCTTTTTCCGGCCTGGTTGAATTCCCTGCCCAAATCTGGGGGATGGATGAATACCGTCAAGGTGGTGCTCGGCTTTTTGGAACTGGCCTTGGCTCTCAAATTTCTTTCCAACGCCGATATGGTAGGTGGGTGGGGAATTCTGAAACGGGAGATATTTTTGGGGATATGGATTTTGCTTTTTGTGCTGTTAACGCTCTATCTCTTCGGAGTTGTACGTTTTCCCCACGAGGGGCCCAAGCAGAAATTGTCCGCCGTAAGAAAAGGTATCGGTTGGGTCAGTGCGGCTTTTTCAATCTATTTAGTACTGGGACTTTTCAATTTTTCAGGTTTAAAATTGTTGAGCGGATTTCCGCCGCCCCCTTTCTACAGCGTTTTCGAAACGGAAAGCGACTGTCCCTTGGGAATCGATTGTTTTAAGGATTTTGAGAAAGGTGTGGCCTATGCCAAAAAGGTCGATAAACCCATTCTGTTGGATTTTACGGGATGGGCCTGTGTCAACTGCCGTAAAATGGAAGCTAATGTGTGGAGCGAAGCCGATATCTATCCTATTTTGAAAGAGGATTTTGTATTGATATCCTTATATATTGACGATAGAAAGGAACTTCCGGAAAGCGAGCAGTTCGATTTTAGGTTCGATAACGGTCGCATAAAAAGTATTAAAACGATAGGGCAGAAGTGGGGCACTTTTCAAACCATCAACTTCAACGCCGCCTCCCAGCCGTACTATGTTTTGCTTTCTCCGGATTTGGAAGTGCTCAACAAAGCCGTGCAATATACGGATAGGGACGAATACCGGAATTGGTTGTTGCAGGGTCTGACCACCTTCAATACACTAAAGGAAGGTGCGCTGACATCAAAAAGCAAGGCCGTCTCTAGGAAACGGCCTTTGGTAACACATTGATAGTAGCTGTGTACCTATCTTGCAGCACTAACCGAAATGGGTGAATTGAGTATATCGCTTAAGTGCGCTAAAAAGGCATCATGTACGCCTTGTTGGCTCAGAATATGGCCTTTTTTTTGGGCACTGTTGGCCAAATCATTTCCAGCTCTGGCAGCAGCCAAACGTTCTATGTGCGTGCCATGATGCCCCGGGCTTTGGAAACTACAATCACCTATATTGAAAAAAGCAGTCAAGAAATCTTCCACCCTTTTCCAGTTGTACGTTGCCCCTCTTTTGTGAGTTAGGTAATAGCCGGTGAAGAAATCGGCTTCCAATTCGGTCAGTCTTGTTGATTCGGCGGTATTCGCAAAGGCCGGTATGGGATACTCCCAAACCCCGAAGTTCAAAAATTGAATTTGATGTCCCCATTCGTGGGCCAAAATACTTGACCAGACGACTTTTGGATCCAGGCCGGTATCTTCAAGAAAGGTTACTATCCCATCTCCGATAACTATCTTTCTATCGAAAGTTGCAAAGCCATCCGAAGCGAAAAATGGGTTTTCCGGAATCTGATCGCTCACCGTATTGAAATGTTCCGCAATAGTCAAGAAGTAATCGATTTCCTCTTCTGTTGCGGTGGAATAATTTTCATAGATAGAACGAATGAAATCCAAATCCTCCAGAGTTTCTGTGTGCTGGCCCCTCACTGAAACCAAGTCCGGCATATCCCAAAACTTCTCCAAACTTCGTTTTCTTTTTTTTACGTAGTTCGTATATTCCCCATCCGCACCAAAATAGTCCGTGTTTTTGTCTTCTTCCGTAGCTGCAATCTGGTTGATAACGAAGTAGTCTTCTAAAATAACGCCTATAGCATCAGGGTTTCCGTCCCAAGCTGCAATAAAACCGTTTATAAGCAAATCGTTATAGTGGTCGGTCACTTCGTTGAAGGGGGTAGCTTCGCATTCACTGGGTGCTACTGCTTCGGAAAGTTGTAGTTTAGATTCAAAATCCCTGATCATCAGCACTGATGAATCTAACTGGAATCTATCGGAAGTACCGATGCTCGCCGGTAGTTTTTTGGTGGATGCTTTGGCAGAAACCCCTGTAATAGAAGGGTCTTCTGGTACAAAATCTTCATCCTTGTTGCACGAGGCCAATAGAATTCCTACGGCTAAAACAGAGGGTACTAATTTTTTAAAAGTTTTTCTCATGATAGTGTGTGTTTTTATAATCTTTGGGAAAATAACAAATTTTTATTAACAGGAAAAGTTAAAAATACAACAGTAATTGTGGGATATTCCGTTTTTTTTAACTTTTTTAGAATTTCTTTACTGCTTTTTTTCCTCATTCTATACCCGTATCTTTCGTGACAATATTGCTCTGTGAAAACATTCAAGAAAATAGCCCTCATTCTTTTTGTCCTCTTGGGGATACTATTTTTAAGCGCAGTGATTTTTACTTATACTCTCAAACCGGACTATGATGGTGAAGAAGCAATGCCGGGACTTTCCGGCGAAGTACAGGTCTATTTTGACACTTATGGAATTCCCCATATCTACGGGGAAAATGAAAAGGATGCCTTTACCGCACTGGGCTATGTTCATGCCCAAGACCGTCTGTGGCAAATGGAACTTTTGCGGCGCATAGGCAGCGGCGGCATTTCGGAGGTCTTTGGAAAGGATTTTATCGAAACGGATAAATTCTTCCTCGCCCTGGGTATCGACGATGCTTCCGCCAAAACCGTGGCGGAATTGGACAAGACTAAGAAATCCGTCCAACTTTCCCAGGCCTATCTCGACGGCATCAATCAATTTATAGAAGAAGGCCCAACACCCGTGGAGTTTTATCTGACGGGCATCGAAAAAGAAAACATTCACCCTGAAAGACATCTATAACACCATGGGCTATATGGCCTTCAGTTTTGCCATGGCACACAAGACCGACCCCTTGCTAACTAGAATACGGGATAAGCTCGGGCCCGAGTATCTACAAGACCTGCAAATCCAAAGCGATACGGGTTCGGTCTGGATACGGACTTATACTCCCAGTTCCACCGAAAGCCTTACCGGCCAATTTACCGGTGAGGTTATGGAGTCTCTCGAAAAACTATCTATTCCCCTGTTCGAGGGAAGCAACAGCTGGGTGCTCGCCCCCGAAAAAACCAAAAATGGCAAAGTCATTTTCGCCAACGATCCGCATATCGGATTTTCTCAGCCCTGCGTATGGTACGAGGCCCATGTGAGTACCCCATCCTATGAAAAATATGGCTACCATTTGGCGGGCGTACCCTTTCCGTTATTGGGCCATGACCGCCACCTGGCCTATGGCATGACCATGTTCGAGAACGATGATGTGGACTTTTATTACGAGGAAACCCATCCATCGGACCCAACAAAATACAGAACGGAAACTGGCTGGGCCGATTATGAAATCATTTCAAAAACCATCAAGGTTAGAGATTCGACCGATATTGAGTTTTCCTATAAAAAAACTCTTCATGGTCCCGTTTTGAACGGTATTGCCGATCAAGTTACCGGTGCACGACCGATTTCGATGTGGTGGGCCTATACGCAGGTCGAAAACAAGGTGATGGATGCCCTGTACGGCATGTCGCATGCCCAGAACATCGCCGAATTCCAAAGCGCCCTGCCCAACATCCATGCCCCGGGACTCAATATCATGTACGGTGATGCCGAGGGCCATTTGGCCTGGTGGGCCACGGCCAAACTGTACGAGATTCCGGATAGCATTCATACTAAACTCGTTTACGATGTAAACCAAGGACTTTCAAGCGACCGGAAATACCTTCCCTTTTCCAAGAATCCTCATGCCATCGATCCTCCTTGGCACTATGTGTATTCGGCCAACAACCAGCCCGATTCCACCGCCGGGATGTTGTATCCAGGCTACTATCTGCCAGAGAACAGGGCCAAGAGGATTGTTGGGTTGATAGAATCCAAAAACGATTGGAACAGGGAATCGGTAGAGCAAATGATGACCGACATGATATCGCCCGTAAACATGTCCATCCTTACCAATCTACTAAAGGATGTCGCTATCCAGGGGCTCACTGGAAATCAATTGCAGGGCTTGGATAAATTGCAGTATTGGAAGGGCAATTATCCCCTGAACAGTACCGAGGCTTGCATCTATCACCGTTGGATATACCATTTGCTGGTAGCTACTTTTAGAGATGAATTGGGTGCGGAAATGTTCGACGAATTGCAGGCCACCCATTTGATAAAACGATTGATTGCACCGCTATCTGCCAATGAAAATTCGGTATGGTGGGACGATGTTACTACCACGAAAACCATCGAAACTAAACAGGATATCGTCAACAGCTCTTTTCGGGAAGCCTGGAAAAACCTGGAAAACACCTTGGGCGAATCTCCCGAAAACTGGACGTGGGACCGGGTTCATACTTTGGAACACGAACATCCTTTGGGGCAGGTAGCGGCATTAAAACCTTTTTTTAACGTCGGCCCTTTCCCCGTCACCGGAACCCGTGAGGTTATCAACAATATGAGTTTTCCCTACACTGAAGATGGCTTCTACAAAGTCAGTTCCGGCCCATCCACAAGGCGCGTCATCGATTTTTCGGATGTTGAAAACAGTAGAAGCATTCTGCCGACCGGCCAATCGGGGAATCCGTTCAGCAAACACTACAAAGATCAAGCTGAAATGTTCGTAAAAGGCGAATTCCGGAAAATGATGATGAACAAAGAGGAGATTATGAATAGGTCGGAATCGGTTTTGACCTTTTTTCCCGGTGATAGAAAATAGTGGTTAGCTTAAAAAGCTTGAACTTAGGACCAACACTGGGTTTTCGACTTATTTTCTTCAATTCCGCACAATTTTAGTTTTCTTTTTAGGTTCTTATAGCATGGTGGCCTTGTTTCTTTTATCCACCATGTTGTTGTAAGGCAGATGATGTGTTAGATTATCTGTAGGCTTGTCTAATCTAAAAATTATGCTCACAAAAGTTTACGGAAGTGCCGTATTTGGCGTGGAAGCCACCACGGTAACCGTTGAAGTAAATGTTGATATAGGAGTGGGCTACCACCTGGTGGGCCTGCCCGACAATGCCATCAAGGAAAGCAATTACCGAATTGCGGCGGCCCTTTTGAACAACGGGTATAGGGTTCCCGGAAAAAAAATCACGCTCAATCTGGCGCCCGCCGATTTGCGCAAGGAAGGTTCCGCCTACGACCTTACAATGGCTTTGGGCATTCTGACCGCATCGGGACAAATAAAGTCCGATAATCTGGAAAAGTTTATCATTATGGGCGAACTTTCATTGGATGGAAGCCTTCACGCCATCACGGGTGCCTTGCCTATTGCCATCAAAGCAAAGGAAGAAGGTTTCGAGGGCTTTATCCTTCCCGTGGAAAATGCCAAGGAAGCCGCCATCGTATCGGATTTGAAGGTGTACGGTGTGAAGAACATTAGCGAGGTCATCGAATTCTTTGATCAAGGAGTGGCATTAAAAGAAACCGTTGTAGATACCCGTGCGGAATTTAACAAAAGTCTTGATTTTCCGGAATTCGATTTCTCCGATGTCAAGGGGCAGGAAAGCATCAAACGCTGTATGGAAATCGCCGCCGCAGGTGGTCATAACATCATTTTAATCGGCCCACCGGGAGCTGGAAAGACCATGTTGGCAAAACGTTTGCCGTCCATTTTGCCACCGATGACCTTGCACGAAGCTCTCGAAACCACGAAAATACACAGCGTAGTAGGAAAAATCAAGAATACGGGACTGATGAGTCAGCGGCCGTTCCGTAGTCCTCATCATACTATTAGCAGTGCAGCACTCGTTGGGGGTGGAAGTTATCCGCGGCCCGGGGAAATCTCCTTGTCCCATAACGGGGTTCTATTTCTAGATGAACTTCCCGAATTTGAGCGCAGGGTGCTTGAGGTAATGCGTCAGCCGATGGAAGACCGTGAGGTGACTATAGCAAGGGCAAAGTTTACAGTGACCTATCCCAGTAGTTTTATGCTAGTGGCGAGTATGAACCCAAGTCCAGGCGGCTATTTCAACGATCCGGATGCGCCCGTATCGTCCTCTCCCGCAGAAATGAAACGGTATCTGGGCAAGATATCTGGGCCTTTGCTCGACCGCATTGATATCCACATCGAAGTAACGCCCGTACCTTTCGAAAAACTTTCCGAAGAGCGTAAGGGCGAAAGCAGTGTTGATATTCGAAACGGGTTACGGCAGCCCGCGAAATCCAAACCCATCGCTTTATCGGAATTTGAGAATGTACATTATAATGCCCAAATGAATACGAAACAGATCCGACAGTTCTGCAACTCAACGATGCCTCTAAGAATTCCTTAAAAATGCCATGGAACGTCTCAATCTTTCTGCCCGGGCCTATGATCGCATACTTAAAGGTTGCTAGGACGATTGCCGATTTGGAAAAGTCCGAAAACGTCAGTGGTGCTCATATTGGTGAGGCCATACAATATCGAAGTTTGGACCGCGAGGGATGGTTGGGATAAAATGGAAATGCTAAAGTAAGTAGGTAATGGTAAGAGTTAGAAAGGTTTTGGCAAATATTCATGCCAATTGTTGGGCATGCGAGCTGGGCTGCAGCGAATAGTCAAAAAGGGGTGAGCCCATCTCTACCACTACCACACGCCTCTTATAGAAATCTCATAGCCCGTATGGCTAAAAGGGAATATTTGTCAGCAGATAATATGACATGCAAATGATGAAGATGATGTTGATTGCGATGTAAATATTGATAAGGACATCCCTTCGTTTCATAATAGTGGTTCGAGGTTATGTTACAAATATAACCTATGGCTCTCGGAGCATCACCTTTAAAACCCTTGAATGTTGGGGTTTTATTTTTATAAAAATTGGGGGTTTTCTTTGACTTTACCTCTAGGTACTGAATTGAGACAGGAACTAGACATTTTAACTTCGAATTATTCCTAATGTTCCGTAAAAAGTCCGGGCTTTCTTCAAAACCTAATGTTCGCCAAACTATCGTTCAATATCTTTCATGATTCTAATTAACAGTTGTCGCTCTTCTTCTATCCATTGGATAGCACCTAGGATTACTTTCATATGATTTGTTTATAAAATAACGCCACTCAAACCTGTTTTCATCTGATTCTTCGGCAAGAGGGTTTTATTTCGATGAAGAAAGATTTGCGCTATCGCAAAATGACCATAAGAAGGCTTCTAAGTCACTCGAAACCGACCTTAGGCAAGACTATATTTGTCGTAATCTTTTAAAGCAAAATTCCAATGCCATTTTTTAAAGAATCCTATATAAAGGTAAAGTTTAAGATGTTGGGCATTCAATTTATTCTTAAATTTTTGGGAAGATTTATTAAAATAGGAGGTTATGCTAAAGAAGGAATCTTCCCTAGATTGTTCATTTGGCGTAGTTGATCATACTATTATCGAAAACCTCCAGTTCGGGCACTAACCCCCTATCTTTCATGATAGTTGCCAAAGCTCTAATTATATCAGGGGAATTCATACTTGCTACGGCGTTAAAGTTTAGCGAGCTCAACGTTAGGCTTCCCATATCCGGTTTTAGGTCCTTTTCTAAAAAGAGCGGATCAGAACGTTGCTCGAGCGCACCGAAGTTTCGGCCACTGAGTGAAACCCGATTACAATGGTAGTAGACTTTCTTATACCTGCAATAATTTTGGAATAGATCTCTTTTTCGTATGTCGGTACGGCTGTTTTGGCGTCCCTTGCATGTAAATGCACGATGGTAATACCTGTTTCAAAAGCTTTGTGAACGTCTTCGACGATTTCGGAGACGCTAACGGCACATGGGCGGTCATCTGTTTGGTCCGAATCATGCCTGTCGGCGTAAAATTCACGATTAGGGGTTGGCTCATAATTGGGGTAGTTTAGGTCACAATTCCATGAAGGTAAAATCTTGTTTTGGATAACGGACGGTTTTATCGTTCAAGGGTTAGAAATAGTGGCGGACTATAATTCGGTTTTCAGTTAAGCCCAAAAAGGTCCACTATCGAATTACAGGAATATCGGTAACATACATATTGTCTTTAATAGGGGTATGCATTTTAGAACTGGTGAGGGTCTCGATGGGCAGGGCTACGAAGAAATCCGATTTGGCGGCGATGGTACCCTGTAATCTCCTGAAGGGCTTTCGCCAATAAAGGTTCGTTCAGAGCTCCGAATACGCCTAAATTGGATAAATCTTCTTTCAAGGGGATATCCGGTTCGAGCCCCGCCGTATAATCCGAAAAGCCGTCGGCGTTTTCGTTACGGCCCAATAAAGGTTGAATGGCCCACCGGCTATCGGATCTAATTTTGTCAATCCGTTTCGGGCTATATAGATAATTGTTGTCCCGATCGTCGACCATCGTGACCGAAAATTCGTTTTTGCCGCGTGTTTTTTCGCCGATTTGAATCACATCCATATAAGGTTCGAGGCCGTTAATGACCAATTCGCTGGCGGAAGCCGATCCTTGGGTGGTCAGGACGTATAACTTGTTTATTTTCAAAGAATTCAATGCGTTGCCATTTCCAATTTTATCGGCAAAATAACGTTGTACATCGATATTTTTATCCTCTAATATTTTTTGATATTTAGCGTTATATCTTGCCTTAAGAAATACATCCTGGGTGTTCGTACCGTATATCATGCTCGAAAGTAAAGCGGCCGTATTTACCGATCCGCCAGGATTATAGCGCAAATCGAGGATCAAGTCGGTCACGCCGCCGGACTTAAACCTACCGAAAACCTTATTTAACTGTTCGTCAAATTCATTGATAAAACCGTTGTAGACCAAATAACCGATTTTTTTTCCGTTGGTTTCAATAATTTCATCGAGGAAAATGGGATTTTCCTGCAAATTTGCCTCTTTGGTCAAAGTAATCTCTTCGCCATTCGGTTCGGGTCTGCCATCAACGATGGTGGCCATATTCAGGGTATAGGTGTCGTTTTCGCCGAAAAGCAGGTCAAAATTGTTGTTTTGTGTATTGTTTCTATCAGAGAAGAGGGTTTGACCGTTAACACCGGTAAAAATTGCCCCTCGTTTGATATCTTTCTTCGACGCATCGGAATTTTTGATGATATAGCGAACGTAACCAAATACATTGTCACTTCCCGGAATACGGACGAGGCCGAATTCCATGCCATTGCTTTTCGAAATGCCCGAAAGTGATTGAGTCAGTTCTACGTAGTCGTCGTTATAAAAGCTAAAGCGATCCTCGCTAAAAAGCAGTTTGTTATCAAAAAATTTACCCGGATCTGTTTCAGATGTCAAGAATTCTGTATAGGCTATGGAACCTTTGGGAGTATTGGGAAACCTGTTATCGGCCAGATTCTCTACATCTGCCTGCCAGAAATACCAGAAGTTCATGGCCTTCCACATGAAATCCTGCACGTTTACCCCGGCATCGGGGTCGGGTTGCACGGTATCAGTAAGATAAAGGTCATCGTCCGTCGTACAGGAAAATACTATGAAAAGTACTAGAAATGCTGCCGTTTTAAAATAGGTTGTCATAGTTATTTTGGATGAAAGGTGTCGTAATAAGGATGAACTACCGGTTTTCCTTATGGTACAACGCAAAAAAAGCTATGTTATTTTTAGGAGGGGATCAAAACCAAATACCTTCAAAAGTATTTTTGCACGATAGCAAAATATTTTTCGGATGCTGTATGAATCCAGGGGGACGTTAATTCCCACCGCTTAGAATACTTACATTCAATGGTTTATCCAAATACATGATATCTTTGAGCGGGGTAAACATTTGAGAACCGGTAAATGCATCGGCAGGCATCTTGACCCTAAAGTTACTTTTTGCTGTTGTAGTGCCCGTGATTTCTTGAATAGCCTTCGCCAAAAGAGGTTCAGCCGGGTCACCAAGAACGCCCAAATTCTCCAAATCCTCGCTTAATGGAAAATCGGGAACCAAGCCTTCCGTATATTCAGAAAAACCATCGGCATTCTCGTTCCTTCCCACTAAGGGTTGAATGGCCCAACGATTATCGGGATTGATATTGCTTTCCCGGCTGGGGTCATAAACCCAGGGTCCACCAGGATTGTTAGGATCGTCAACAAAAGTCAAGGAGAATTCATTTTTACCTGTAGTTGTTTCCCCGATCTGCACCACATCCACATAAGGGGCAAGTCCGTTAATCACCAGTTCGCTGGCGGAGGCCGAACTTCTAGTGGCTAATACATACACTTTTGATAGGTTGAGCGTGTTAACGGGCGTACCTTTTTGAGTGACATCGGCAAATTTATCCTCTAATTGTTCTTCGCTTAGAAGGTTTTGAATTCTTGAATTCCAACGTTGCTTAATGAAAAGGTTGGTCGTATCCGTACTGTACACCATGCTCGATAGCAAGCGTGCCGAATTTACTGAGCCTCCGGGATTGTATCTCATGTCAAGCACCAGGTCGGTTACCCCCGCATCCCTAAAACGACCGAAGACGTCGTTTAGATCTTCATCGTATTCATTGAGAAAGGAGTTGTACATCAAGTAGCCGATCTTTGAGCTACCAACTTCTAAAATAGTATCCTTAAGGATGGGATTTTCGGCAAAATTCGGAACCTTTGTCAAGGTAACCTCCTTACCATGGTCCGTAATAGTCCCATCAGATATATCGGCCATATTCAAGGTATAGGTATCGTTTTCCCCAAACAATAGATCACGATAATTATTGATTGTCAAGCTCTGTCCGTCTACTCCCGTAAAAATATCACCTCGGGCAATGTCTTTGGTAGCAGCGTCGGAATTGGCAATTATGTATCGGACGTATCCAAAAACATCATCGCTACCGGAAAAGCGCACCAATCCAAACTCCAAGCCGTTACTTTGGGAAATTCCCGACAAAGCCTGCGTCAGTTCTACATAGTCATCGGAAAAAAAACTGAACCGGTCTTCGGTAAAACGCAGCTTGTTGTCAAAAAAAGCGGAGGGATTTTCCTCGGAAGATAAAAAGGTAAGGTAGTCGGGATCTTCCGGGCCAGTGAATTTATCGTCCCCCAAATTGGGCTCATCTTCCTGCCAGAAATACCAAAAGTTCATTGCTTGCCACATAAAATCCTGGACCGGATAATCTGCTGCGGTCTGGGCCGGTTCTTCAGTGTTCTGATTTTCCCCTTCCGGATCAATTTCGGGAACGATATTATCGTCATGGGAGCAGTTCGTTAAAAACATTCCCATAGCGAGGAACATCATAAGGTAGAACTTTGGATACTTTTTCATCGCGGAATACTGTTTTTTTTGGATATGGAATAAAAAATCACAGCCACCGAATCAATTATCGTTCCAAAAAGGAAGAGGACAATGCTTTTGGGGCCTCAGATATATTTATATAGGGTACTATACTATATGAATACCTGTAGTTTGGGGATGCCCAAAATACTTACATTACGGGAGAATAAAAATTAATTGTAACAAAATTCGTTGTACTTCGTCTTCATTATGTAAACCCGAACGAAAGGTTTACGAAAACAACAAAGCTGGATCCTAAAAAATGCAACAAGCGGAATTTCTGGAAATCGTAATGCCATTTAAGGACAAGCTATTTCGGCTGGCCAAGCGCTTGCTGGTATCGAGGGAAGAGGCAGAGGATGCTACACAGGAAGTACTGATGAAATTATGGTCCAAGAAAAAAAAGATGGAATCTTATAACAACGTAGAGGCCTTCGCTATGACCATGACCAAGAATTTCTGTCTTGACCGGTTGAAGTCCCGACAGGCGGGCAACCTGAAATTGGTACATAGTAACTACACGGATACTGATAGTTCGCTGCAAACCAAGTTAGAGGCCACCGACAGCGTTAAATGGGTTCGCAAAATTATGGAAGAACTGCCCGAACAGCAAAAAATGGTACTGCAATTGCGGGACGTGGAGCAGTACGAGTACGAAGAAATATCGGAAATGCTCGAAATGAATCCTACAGCGGTACGCGTGGCCCTGTCACGGGCACGAAAAACGGTCAGGGAAAAATTGTTAATAAAACACAGTTATGGAATCGGATAAAATAGAAAGATTACTGGAAAAATACTTCGAGGCTACTACAACGGCTTTGGAGGAAGCAGCTTTGCGCACCTACTTTTCCCAGGACCAAGTGGCTGGGCATCTAAAACAGTACGCCCCCATGTTCCGATATTTTTCGGAAGCGAAAAAGGAAGAATATATTCCAAAAGTACAGTTGGACCTGGAATCCAAGAGTTCTAAAAAAGCGTGGTATGGGTGGATTTCCGCCGCGGCAATCGTTGCGCTATTGATAGGTATCTACTTTAACTTTGATACAACAGCTTCTTCCCATTCCATGGTTTTGGAAGATGAATATACGCAAGAAGAAATCGCCTCGGCCCAAGAAGCCCTTTCCCTCCTTGCCATTAACTTTAACAAGGGCACCGAACAACTGTCCTATTTGGAAGAATTTGAGAAAAATACGAATCGGTTTTTAAACGAAAACGATAATAACCATTAATAAATTGTAAAAATGAAAAAGCGAATAATAATATCAATGCTGGCATTTTTGCCCTTCCTAACCTTCGGGCAGGATATTTTTGACAAGTATGAAGACAGCGATCAGGTGACTTTTGTGGCCATGCAGCCCAAGATGTTTCAGATGCTGGGTAAAATGAGCGTCAGTTCCGACGATCCCGAAGCCAAAGATTTTTTCCAATTGGTCAATTCCATAACCAGTTTTAAGGTCATCACCACGGAAAGTTCCTCTATTTCAAAGGATATTGGTAGTTGGGTTTCCACCCGTTTAAAAAGTTCTTCCTATGAAGAGCTGATGCGGGTCAAGGACGGAAGTTCCAATGTTAAGTTCTACGTCAAGGAAGGTAAGGATGCGGACCATGTAAAAGAGCTGCTAATGTTCGTGACCGGACTCAAGGAGGCCGAAATCGAAGTCGATGGCAGAAATCTGGAAACGGTGCTTTTATCCCTTACCGGCGATATCAACCTACGGGATATAAGTAAACTGACCGATAAAATGGATCTGCCCGGCGGGAACCAGCTAAAGAAGGCGGGGAAGGATCAGTAAACGGTAATCACCCATTCATCAATCAATAGTAATCATTTTAAACGAACAGTCATGAAAAAATTAAATGTATTTCTCAGCTTGGCCCTTTTGCCCCTATTCGCGTTTTCGCAGTCCGTTTTCGATAAGTATGACGATATGGACGATGTAGGTTCGGTAACGATTAATCAGAGTATGATCCGATTGGCGGGCCATGTCGCAGCCTTTGATGAAAGCGACAAGGAGGCGCAAGATTTTGCGGATATTGCCCGGAGTCTGAAAGGTATTAAGGTATTTATTACCCAGGATCCCGAGATTTCGGAAGATATGGGCGCAACTGTCGCAGCGTATTTGAAATCCTCTACCTTGGAAGAACTGATGCGTGTAAAGGACAAGGATGCTACTGTAAAATTCTACGTCAAGGAGGGAAGCGATGAAGACCATGTCAGCGAACTGCTACTTTTCGTATCGGACATCGACAACACTAAAATCGGAATCAAAAACCGGGAATTCGAAAGCGTTCTTGTCTCTATGACTGGTGATATCGACTTAAACAAAATCGGTGCTTTGACCCATAAAATGGGCCTGCCGGAGGAGTTGAACGAAGCTGGGAGGTAGTTCGCAGTAGGCAGTGAACAGGGGGGCAGTGAACAGTAGTCAGTATGCAGTATGCAGTGAACAGTAGACAGTGAACAGTATGCAGTTGGCGGTTAATAAGGCTTTATCTTTAAAGTAAAATTTAAATTTGAAAAAGCTAATGAGTTTAATTATACTTAACACACTGAACACTGAACACTGAACACTGAACACTGAACACTGAACACTGAACACTGAACACTGAACACTGAACACTGAACACTTTTTCCCAATCCTCATGAAAATAGCATTATGAAAACAATAAAATCAATTATCCTTGTAGGGCTCTTACTAGTTTTCGGCGCCTGTTCCTCGACGCAGAGTTTGCAGGAATATTATGTAGATAATTCCGAAAACCCGAACTTTTTGGCGGTGGACCTACCGGTGAGCCTGCTGAATATGGATAAGGCCGATTTGACAGGGGAGCAACGCAAGGCACTGGAGTCCCTGCGCAAACTAAATCTGCTGGCATTTAAGAAAACGGATACCAACAAAACGGAATTCCAAACTGAAAAGGCCAAAGTGAAGGCTATCCTGAAAAAGGAAAGGTTCACGGAGCTGATGAAAGTGAACACTAGCTACGGTAGGGCCACCATCACGTACCTGGGCGATGACGATGCCATCGATGAGGTGGTGATTTACGGCGATAGCGATGAGAAAGGTTTTATGCTGGTACGGATACTTGGCCATGATATGAACCCGGCCCAAATGATACAGTTTTTCCAGGCTTTAGACAAGTCGGATTATAAAGGTGAAGGGCTTGCAAAATTGGGGGATTTTATCAAGGGGTAGTAATATCAACGTTCCACTGTTAAAAGTACGAAGTGAGTTCAACACTTCACTTTCAGCGGGGGACGTTTCTTGAAATTGGAGCCTTCACTCCACTCAAAATGACAAATCAAGAGCTTTATTGCTTCCCGTTCCGCTTCTCGGTATATACGGTAAGATCGTTCTTCCCAAAATCCAAGGTTCGGATAGGAAACGGAATATTGAAATCTTTCTCGTCGAAATGTTTCTTGATCAACTTAACGGCTTTGTGTCTGGCGGCATGTTCTTGTTTAAAGCCCGTGACATCCGTCCAAAATCGCACCATAAAATTGATGGAGCTGTCGCCGAATTCGGTAAAGAAAAATTCGACCTCTTCACCGTTCCTTTGTTCGAAATTATCTCGGATGACCTGAACGGTAAGGTCTTCAACTGCCTGAAGATCGCTCTCGTAGCCCACACCGCATTTAACGGTAATACGCCCCCTATCGGTCAAGGAATAGTTGGTAAAAGCCCCATCCACGAACTTCGAATTGGGTATTACGGTAATGTAGTTTTCAGGGGTCTTAATAACAATATTCCGGAGCGTAATTTCCTGCACCACTCCGGATGCGTCCCCATTTTTGATAGCATCGTTAATCTGGATATTGGGCATGAACGAGAGAAGAAACCCCCCGACCGTATTGCTCAAGGTCCCTTGAAGAGCCAAGCCTATGGCAAGCCCTAGAACACCGGCACCTGCCAAGATACTGGTAAGCAATTTATTCAGGTCGAGTACGCTAAGGGCAAAGAAAAATCCTATCAACAATACAATAACGAAAACCGTTTTGGCCACGATTTGTTGTATGGAAACCTGGGCTATTCGGTTTAAAAGGGTATGCCTAAAGAGATTGCGCAGCCCTCTGGCAATAAAATAAAAAAGGACCATGATTAAGATGGCCAGTGCGATGTTAGGCAGTTTAAGTATGATGGCATCCAACCATCCGTCCATTTTATCCCAAAGTTTACCTATCGCGTCTTCTACAGAAAATTTATCTTCCATTTTGTACTATATTGAATGAAATTCTTCCAAATTGTGTGAAGGCTAATATAGGGAAAACTTGACATAAACCATTGCCCGCCATATTCCAAACTGCAAAATCACCGATTCAGATACCAGTATAACTACTGGGCGTAATCGCTTTTAGCTCCCTTTTTATGGTGTCGGATACATCTAAGGTATCGATAAAACCGGCCATTGATTTTTGATCGATAGCCGTATTGGTGCGCGTAAGTCCCTTTAACGCCTCGTAGGGATTGGGATAGCCCTCGCGCCTTAAAATCGTCTGGATGGCCTCGGCAACTACCGCCCAATTATTATCGAGGTCTTGTTGGAATTTGGCCTTGTTGAGCAATAGCTTGTTCAGTCCTTTAAGGGTAGATTGGAAAGCGATCAGGGTATGGGCAAAGGGTACGCCGATATTCCGTAATACGGTGCTATCGGTAAGGTCCCGTTGCAATCTTGATATAGGCAATTTGGCGGACAAATGTTCAAAAAGGGCATTCGCAAGTCCCAGATTTCCCTCGGAATTTTCAAAATCGATAGGGTTTACCTTGTGCGGCATGGCCGATGAGCCGACTTCCCCTTTCTTGATTTTCTGTTTAAAGTAATCCATGGACACATAGGTCCAAAAATCCCGGTCTAGATCCAGTACTATAGTATTTATGCGTTTTAGGGTATCGAAAAGGGCGGCCATATGGTCGTAGTGTTCGATTTGGGTGGTAGGGAAGGAGTGGTGCAGGCCTAATTTTTCCTGTACGAATTTTTGCCCGAAGGCTCTCCAGTCGATATCGGGGTAGGCGACCTTATGGGCGTTGTAGTTGCCAGTGGCCCCGCCGAACTTGGCTGCGAGGGAATATCGTTCAGAAGGTCGAACTGCTGTTCAAGACGTTCGGTAAAAACGTCGATTTCTTTACCGAGACGGGTAGGGGAGGCCGGTTGCCCGTGCGTCCGGGCCAGCATGGGGATGTCTTTCCATTCGGTGGCCAATTTCTTTAATTTGAGCCGGATTTCATGGTACATCGGAACATAGACGGAGTTCATCGCCTCTTTCAGGGAAAGAGGAACGGCCGTGTTGTTGATGTCTTGGGAGGTCAGTCCGAAATGGATAAATTCCTTGTACTTTTGGAATCCCAATCCGTCAAATGCCATTTTGATAAAATATTCCACCGCTTTTACATCATGATTGGTGGTCCTTTCTATTTCCTTTATTTTCTTGGCATCCTCGGTGTCGAAATCCTGATAAACCTTGCGTAAGGCGTCGAATCGGGAAGTATCAAAATCGGCAAGCTGCGGAAGGGGGATTTCACAGAGCGCGATAAAGTACTCGATTTCGACCCGCACCCGGTATTTGATAAGGGCTTCCTCGGAGAAAAAAGGGGCAAGGGCTTCCGTCTTCTTACGATACCGCCCATCGATAGGGGAAATGGCGTTCAATGAATTCCAGGGCATAGTTTTTCTAGTTTGGTTTTTAGCGGAAAACGCAAAGATACCTAATATAAACGCAAGCTCAAGGACAAGCATAGGTTCAAGAACAAATATCTGCCAACACTCCTAAAATCCTTATTCAGAAATATTATTCGATGACAATGGATTTGCTAAACACTTGGCAGACCGCAAAATAGCCGAGGGCAAAATTATTGCGATCGTCGAAATTGCCGAAACTGGCTGTCCCATCGATGTCGGTTACGTTGATGATATTGCCGCGGACCGTTGCCGCGGGAGTCTGAAAAGGACCTTGGTCGCCGCCGGCCTGCACTGTCAATTGGTTCATATAATTGTAAAAAGGCTCGT
The DNA here is from genome assembly GCA_963764285.1 of uncultured Flavobacteriaceae bacterium. Taxonomy (GTDB): domain Bacteria; phylum Bacteroidota; class Bacteroidia; order Flavobacteriales; family Flavobacteriaceae; genus Pricia. The sequence goes on along the minus strand of CAVXSA010000014.1, from coordinate 92,617 downwards.
CGACCCCCAGAATAGCAATATTGATTTCTCGACCCGGTTGGACCTCATCGTCATAGAAATAAGAAAACTCAAAAGCCTGTCCCTGGTAGAATTCGTCCTCTGTGAGAAGATACTCGCCAAAATCAAAATCGAATAAATAAAAATCATTTCTATCGCCCTCATCGGTGAAGGAAACAACTACCTCGGTCTCATCGCCGGTGAACAGATTGCCTTCGCCCTGTTTCAAGGTGTCAATGGGCACTACGGGTACGTATTGTGTGGAAGCGAGATATCGCTGGTTTTTATAGGTAAAAGCCAGTTCGAGCACGCCCTTGGTAAAAAATCCGGTATTTCTCGAAGCTTCATACCGGCCCGGCGCAGCTTCCGTAAGCACTACAGTATTCGAATCCAAAGGTCCGCTGCTTTCGTAATCTATGTTCTGAATAGTTATTTTATCCAATTCGGCCGCTACGGTGTTGCCAAAGAATGAGCTGGTAAGACCCACACTTGACCACCACATCCGTTATCGGGGCTTCTTCGTCGATACGTATAAGAGCGTCCACGCTCAGTCGAGGAGGCTCGGAAGGGGCATCGACTTCTATCACGTCTTCACATCCCGAAAGAACCAGTAGGACCATTCCTAAAAGTAAGTATCGCTTCATGGCCTTAAAAATTAAAATTATAGGTCACCGCCGGCACCATTCCGAAAATAGAGGTACGTACGGCCTCGTTGACTCCCGTATCATTATTGCGGCTAAAACTGATTGATGCAGCATTTTTACGGTTGTACAGATTGTAGATGCTGAATACCCATTCGCCCTTCCATTTTCTACCGGTGTTCTTTTTTGGGGTCAGGGTCGCCGATACGTCAAGACGGTTATAGCTGGGGAGACGTTGTTTGTTGCGAAGGCCGTAATAGGGCACGGTCAGGTCCTGAAACTCGAACTGCCCGATGGGGTAATTGGTCGGCTGACCCGTTTGGTACACAAAATTGGTATTAAAACTCCATTTTTTGCTAAGGTCGTAACTACCGTAGAGTGCTATCTCATGAGTCTTGTCGTACGGGGTGTTGTACCATTGCCCAAAGTTGATTCCCGTTTCACTATAGGTTATGCCATTTTCGTCAGTAGCCGTCCTGCCGGGAGTACGCTGCTCGGATTTGGAGAGTGTATAGGCGAATCCAACCCTGGAATTTGCCCTCGTTTTTGCGAAGTAGCAGCTCAAGACCATAGGCCCTGGCCTGGCCCTTGAGAATTACGGTCTCAATGGCATCGTTGGCGATCAGGTTGGCCCCGTCGATATAATCGATACGGTTTTGAATGTCTTTGTAGAAAACTTCGGTTTCCAAGGAATAACCGCTCTCCTTTATATTTTTGAAATACCCTAGGGCATATTGGTCCAACAGCTGTGGTTGGACAAAAGGGCCGCTTGGGGTCCAGACATCAAGGGGCGTGGGGGAGCTGGTATTGGACAATAGGTGCAGGTACTGAGCCAAGCGGGTATAACTCGCTTTGAAGGAATTGTTGTCGTTTAGGGTATAGGCCATGGAAATTCGAGGTTCGAGATTATTGAAAGTCGCTAGGCTGCTGCCCCTGCCCGGGTGGATGGTCTGCGTGGGATCCGCTTCCGAATATATCGATAAAGCCGGATCGTAATCTACGGGATTATCATTCTCGTACACATTAAGATCATCTTGCCCTAGCCGGATAAAGTTGCTGAAACGGAGACCGTAATTGAAGCTTAGCCTAGACGTGATGTCTTGTTCCACATCGATATAGGCCGCAAATTCATTGGCATATTTTTGCGTCAACTGCTCTTCGACGATTCCCGAATCTTTACTACTGGGCTCGATTTTACCGGGATTGAACCTATAATAGATATCGTTAAAACCATAGTTGATCTGTAACTTATCGGTGACATAGTGCTTCAGGTCGTATTTGACGTTGAAGTTTTGGATACCGGAGTTCCAGTTGAACCCTACGAAATCTAGTTTAAGCCCGTAATAATAATCCGAGTAGATTAGCGAAAGATTGGAGAACAGTTTCTCGGAGAACAAGTGGTTCCAGCGGAAGTTGCCAACGGCATTTCCATAGGTATTGACAAAACTATCGCTGATGCTAAAAACGTCCCTGCCGAAATACCCGGAGAGAAAAACACTATTCCGGTCGTTGATGTTGTAATTTATTTTGGTATTCAGGTCGTAAAAATAGGCCTTGTTACTGACATCGAACAGCGGCAGAAACAAATGGGCGTACGAAGAGCGTCCTCCGACCAGAAACGCCGCTTTGTTCTTTACAATAGGCCCTTCCGCCAATAGCCGACTCGCTACCAACCCGATACCTCCATTGACCTTGAATTCATTACTGTTTCCCTCTTTTTGAAAGATATCGAGTACCGAGGAAACACGGCCGCCATATCGGGCGGGAATTCCCCCCTTTGTACAGTTTAATATCCTTAATGGCATCGGGATTAAAGACAGAGAAAAATCCGAACAGATGCGAGGAATTGAAAATAATGGCCTCGTCCAATAGAATCAAGTTCTGATCCACCGCACCGCCGCGTACGTTGAAACCGGAAGCTCCTTCGCCGGCGTTAGTTACCCCTGGTAGAAGTAAGATGGATTTGATGACATCGGCTTCCCCTAAAATAACGGGAATCTTCTTAATGGTTCCGTACGGATAGGGCATTGACGCTCATCTGGGGCTTGCGGATATCCACCTTCTCCACATCCTTGGTCACCACGACCTCTTGGAGCTCCTCGGCCTCTTCTTGCATTTCGATGTTGAGCTTTAGATTTTGAGAGAGCGCGATGCCCTGAATCACATCTTGAAAGCCGAGATAGCTGACCTGTAACTGGTAATCGCCTTCGGGAAGCGTAATGGAATAAAACCCGTATTCGTTCGAAGTGACTCCAGTATTAAGTTCCGGAACGGCCACGGTCACACCGATCAGGGTCTCGTTGCTGGACGCTTCGGAAATAGTGCCGCTGATGGTATATTTTTGTTGGGGAAAGGCAAGCGGGCCGTTGAGTAGGAAAATAATAAGAAAGACCTTCTTCATAAGCTTCATCAAAGGCGATTTTATAAGCCAACAGGGGGAGTTGTAAAGCTAGACGGAAATTAGGCCAATTCCGTAAGCTTTACAATTATTTTAAATACGGATTTTCGCCCTCGGATAAAGATTTCTTCCCTATTAAATCTCCGCCATTATCGCATTCAGGGTTTTGCTCGGCCGCATGGCCTGTGCCACCATTTGTGGATCGGGTTTGTAATATCCTCCGATTTTTTGGGGTTGGCCCTGCGCGGCAATCAGTTCCTGGGTTATTTTCGACTCACTTTCTTTCAAGGCGCTATAAACCTTCGAAAATATGGCTTTCAGGTCCGCATTTTTTTCCTGGTTTGCCAGGGCTTCCGCCCAATATAAAGCCAAATAAAAATGACTTCCCCTGGTATCGAGCTCGTTGACTTTTCGAGAGGGTGATTTATCCTGGGTCAGGAATTTTTCCGTAGCGGTATCCAGGGCATCGCCCAAAATGCGGGCTTTTTCGTTTTGGTATTTCTCCCCATTAAAATCTAAGGAAACGCCTAAAGCCAAAAATTCGCCTAGGGAATCCCAGCGCAGGTGCCCTTCTTCCAAGAATTGCTCTACGTGTTTTGGGGCCGAACCGCCAGCGCCGGTCTCGAATAGTCCGCCGCCGTTCATCAAGGGTACGATGGAGAGCATTTTGGCACTGGTACCTACTTCCAATATGGGAAAAAGGTCGGTGAGATAATCACGTAGTACGTTGCCGGAAACCGAAATGGTATCCTTGCCCTCCTTCATCCGTTGCAGAGTGAAATTTGTGGCCTCAAAAGGGGACATTATACGGATGTCAAGCCCAGAGATATCGTGATTAGGCAGATAGGCCTTTACTTTTTTGATCAATTGCGCGTCGTGTGCCCGGTTTTCATCCAACCAAAAAACGGCCGGATCCTGGGTGGCCCTTGCACGAGAAACGGCCAACTTGACCCAATCCTGTATTGGGGCGTCCTTCACTTGGCACATTCGCCAGATATCCCCTTTATTTACGTTATGCTCGAATAGCAGCTCGCCGGAGTTGCTATCAACGACGCGTACCTTTCCGGCGGCAGCGATTTCGAATGTTTTATCGTGCGAACCGTATTCCTCTGCCTTTTGCGCCATCAGTCCCACATTAGGTACGGTCCCCATGGTAGTCGGGTCGAATGCACCGTGTTTTTTACAGAAAGCTATAGTGGCGGAATAAATATCGGCATAGCTACTATCGGGAATCACGGCCTTTGTATCCTGTGTTTTTCCCTCGGCGTTCCACATTTGTCCGGAATTTCGAATCATAGCGGGCATTGAGGCATCGATGATTACATCGCTGGGCACATGCAGGTTCGTGATACCCTTGTCGGAATTGACCATGGCAATATCAGGACCGTCCGAAAGGGCCTTTTCAATCTGTTCTTCTATTTCTTGTCGCTTAGAAGAGGGCAGCTCCCCTAATTTACGATAGAGATTTTCGAGTCCGTCATTCGCACTAATACCCAAGGTTTTAAAAGTGTCGTCGTATTTTTCAAAGACATCTTCAAAAAAAACCTCTACCGCATCCCCAAAAATAATGGGATCGGAAACCTTCATCATGGTGGCCTTTAAATGCAAGGAGAATAAGACGTTCTTTGCTTTGGCGTCCTTGATTTGCTGCCCTTAAAAATGCCACTAATGCCTTTTTGTCCATTACCGTGGCATCGATAATTTCTCCCCTAAGCAGGGCGATTTTTTCTTTGAGTAAAGTGGTTTCCCCTTCTCTGGGTACCATTTCGATCTTTACCTCGGTCGCATTTTCGATGGTGCGGGACTTTTCATTGTTTTTGAAATCCCCATGGTTCATGGTCGCGACATGGGTCTTGGAATCGGAGCTCCATTTCCCCATGGAATGTGGATTTTTCTTAGCGTAGTTTTTGACGGCCCGGGGCGCTCGGCGGTCGGAATTGCCCTCGCGGAGTACCGGGTTAACCGCACTGCCCTTGATTTTATCGTATCTGGATTTTATTTCCTTTTCCTCATCGGTGGTTGGATTGTCGTTATAATCGGGGAGGGGGTAGCCTTTGTCCTGCAATTCCTGTATAGCTTCCTTTAATTGGGGGATGGATGCACTGATGTTCGGCAATTTGATGATGTTGGCTTCCGGCTTTTTGGCTAGCTCCCCCAATTCCTTAAGGTCGTCGGATATTTGTTGGTCTTGGGACAGAAAGTCTGGAAAAGTGGCGATAATCCGACCTGCCAAAGAAATGTCCTTGGTCTCCAGGACAACATCCGCCGTTTTGGCAAAAGCTTTTACAATGGGTAAAAAGGATTGGGTAGCCAAAGCCGGGGCTTCGTCTGTCTTCGTATAAAATATCTTTGACATGAAGGTTAGGTTTTTGTTTTAAGCGGTGCAAATATACGATTTTATCCATGTCCCCAAACCGGTCGGGAAGTGGTGTAATGACAAAAGCCATATCATTGTATAAATACATTGATATGGCTTTTTAGGAATGAGTTAGCAAACTTACTTCCCCATTTATTCAACGGATCGGCGATCCTTGATCGCATTCGCATCACTCTTCCAAACGTTTGAAACATCGATGTCCTTTACGTATTAAATCCAAAGGACTCAATGATGTTTCTTCTCTTTGTTTTAATGTGCTTGTTTCCGTCGGTCAAACCAAGTTCGACTTGTACGAACAAATACATCTATATAGTCTTTTTCCAAAAAGCGACAGCCTTTCGGCACTATACTGGTTTTCTTCGAGGTTTAGATCAGATAAATCCTATCCATCCCTTTTAAAAACTAAACAACGATATAAAGAACGTAAACTTTATAATGATTTTGAATGCGACCTTAGACGGGCCTCGTTCTAAATCATACCTTAAATATACTGTAAGCTTTGTCAGAAAGCAAAATATTTAACAGTTTTTACAGCTAACAACTAATGAACATTAGTAATTAACAATTGTTCATAACCAGAAAACCCGTTGGAACAGCTGTTCCAACGGGTCGTCTATAGCTTTTTTGAAGCGCGTTATGAACGCACCTCCTTGATACGGGCTTTTTTTCCGGTAAGACCCCGAAAGTAAAAAATCCGTGCTCTGCGCACCTTACCCTTTTTGTTGATTTCCACTTTTTGCAAAGCCGGCAGGTTAATGGGAAAAATACGTTCGACCCCAACTGTTCCAGACATTTTGCGAATGGTAAATGTTTCGGTAGATCCACTCCCCCTTCGTTGTATTACAACCCCTTTAAAAAACTGGGTACGTGTCTTTTCGCCTTCCTTGATTTCGTAGTAAACGGTTATCGTATCCCCAGCCGAAAATTTCGGAAATTCCTTTCTAGGTACAAATTCGTCCTCTACGAATTTTATCAATGAGTCCATGATATTAATTTATGGTGTGTGTAGCTACCAACATTCACGATTTTCGTCAGAGGTTGATTTAACAGGGTGCAAAAATAGGCGATAAATGATAACCGGCAATACTTTTTCCAGATTTTTGATCGGATTTTTAGAAGAGGGGCATTTCAAGATGCTATTCTTCACTCCAGTAGATCAGGCCTTAGCCGTTTCGTTCGCTTTTGTGCTTCCATTTCTCGCCATTGCTCGATTTTCGGAAAATTTCCGCTCAATAAGATCTCGGGCACTTTCATCCCTTTGTATTCCGAAGGCCGGGTATAGACCGGGGGGGCCAAAAGGTTGTCCTGAAACGTATCGGTCAAAGCCGAGGTCTCGTTGTTGAGTACCCCTGGAATTAACCGGATGACGGCGTCACAGAGGATTGCCGCACCTAGTTCGCCACCGGAAAGTACGTAGTCGCCCACTGAAATTTCCTGGGTTATAAATGCCTCCCTCACCCTATGATCGACACCCTTGTAGTGGCCGCAAAGAATAATGATACTTTTTAACAAAGAAATGCCGTTGGCCATTTTTTGGTTTAGCGTATTTCCATCGGGTGTCATGTAGATGATTTCATCGTAGTCCCGTTCCGCTTTGAGGGCAGATATACATTTATCGATAGGTTCGATCATCAGTACCATGCCCGCTCCGCCGCCGAACTGATAGTCATCTACTTGGTTATAGCTTTTATCGGTATAGTCCCTAAGGTTGTGCATGTGCACTTCTACCAAACCCTTCTCAACGGCCCTTTTCATTATGGAAGCTTCAAAGGGACTTTTCAATAACTCGGGAAGCACGGTAATGATATCGATGCGCATGGCTTTAATTTAAAGTTTAGTCGCTACTTGGTTCTTGTAAAAGGTTGGGTAATCCTCTATGACTTTGGCCCCTGTAGTTGCCGCCGGCACCTTGAACCAAGAACTATTCGAAAATTTGCTTTATTTGATCGGAAATCCGCATGGGTTTGAACGTTTCTTCGTTCAACAGGCACCATTCGGTACGTGAACGGACCAAGAGGACTTTGGTCTTGCTATCGTGCATTTCTACTATGCGGACAGAAACTGCCCCCCGGGTTTTTTCAATGTGGGTGCGAACCTTGATTACGTCATGTAGCTGTGCGGAATTTTTATAAGTTATATCGTGGTGCATGACGACCCAGATGAGCCCTCCGCGCAGAGCTTCGGAAGCCGATGCCATCCAATGTTCCTTTGCGATATCCTGTATCCACTGCACATAACGGACATTGTTTACGTGGTTTAGTTCATCGAGGTCGTCTTCTTTGACCACAATGGACCTTTCGTATGCGTTGCTCATTCCTTTTTCTTGATCTGTACCTCGAACATCTTGTCCCAATCTTTTCCTGTTACAAAAAAGGTCTTGCGTTCGGGGTGGTAAGCGATGCCATTTAGCACATTGTCCTGATCGTTCCAGCTGTCGTGATGGGTGACCTTATCGCTAAGTCCCCCGAAATTGACTACGCCCTCGATGGCACCGCTCTTCGCATCGATGATCATCACCCCGGATTTTTGATATACGTTGGCGTATATTTTTCCATCGACATATTCAAGTTCATTGGCGCTGTCGTTAATGGATTTATTGGTGACCGTCTCGATAAAATCGACCTCGGCTAAGGTTTCCGGATTCAATATCCAGATTTTTTCGGTACCGTCGCTCTTATAGATTTTTTGGCCGTCGTTGGTAAGTCCCCACCCTTCCTTGCTCTGACCGTATTGAAAGCTGCCCGTTTTTTCAAGGGTTTTCAAATCATAAACAAACCCGGTCTTGCTTCGCCATGTCAGCATGTAGATGTTATTCTTTATTATGGTTATCCCTTCCCCGAAATAAATATCGTCAAGATCGACTTGCTGCAATACCTTTCCGGTTTTGAAGTCCGTTTTGCGCAAGGACGATCGGCCTTTTTTCCCGGTGCTTTCGTAGAGCGTGTCATTGTGGAATTCTAGGCCCTGTGTGTATGCCCTATTATCATGGGGATATTCATTAATGATTTCGTAGGTATATATTTCCGGCGCCTTAGCGGCCAGCAACTTAAATTGTTTACTCACCTCTGCCGACGTATCATCGTATTCGACCTGGGCCGTAATAGTTTTATCGCCCAAATGGGGCATATTCAAAGTGATTTTCCCGTCGTTTACAGGAAGCTGCTTTCCATCGATGGAGTAGGTGACGTTGGAGATGGACTTCTGTTTTTTATTCTCAAGATGGATGGCAATGCTCTGGTTCTGTTGAAATTGCTGCTGTCCGGATGCCAATTTTATTTCAAAAAGGGAAGCAGGGGAATTGTCGCCACCACAGGCCATAAAAAGGCTTAACAATGCACTGCAGAAAAAGAATTTTAAGGGATTCATGATCAGTATTATAATGGATGACACTTGACAATTTAATTTTGAGGCACAAAAATAGCGAACTTCGAAGAATAATGGCTTAGGTATTAGGGTAAAGCTTTAAAGGTTACCGGACAGATTCCACCAAAAATCTGCTTGGGTGTGCCTGAGCAAAATTTTTGTCATAAATCTAAACCGCTTACCTATCATTTATATTCCTTGACTTTTGAGGAAAATTCTATTGAAAACTATTGCTAAAACCACAAAACATTCTATATTTGCGTTCGGCAAGTCCTACACGACCAGCTCCTGTAGAATCCCCCAGGGCGGGAACGCAGCAAGGGTATACGGTCGCAGCGGTGCGATGTAGGTAGCTTGCCGTTTTTTGTTATGCAACATCAAGTCGTGCTCATAACGGGAGGGTCTTCGGGAATCGGAAAGTCCATCGGACTCTATCTGAAGTCTATGGGACTGAAGGTTTACGGTACTACAAGAAACCTGAACAAACACCCAAATTTTGAAGTCTTCGACCTTTTACAACTTGAGGTTACTGCCCCGGCAAGCATACAGACGGCGGTGGAAGGTCTTATTGAGAAAGAAGGCCGTATCGATGTGCTGATCAATAATGCGGGAGTAGGAATTACCGGACCGATAGAAGAAACTCCCCACGAAGAAATACAGAAAGCTTTCGATATCAATTTCAACGGTCCCTTGCATATGGCCAAGGCCGTTCTTCCCCAAATGCGCCTGCAAAATTCCGGATGTATTATCAACATCACTTCTATAGCGGGATCCATGGGGCTGCCCTACCGGGGAATCTACTCCGCCACTAAAGCGGCATTGATTGTCGTTACCGAGGCTTTGCGAATGGAAACCAAAGATGTTAATATTCGGATAGCCACCTTGGCTCCGGGGGACTTTGCCACCAATATCGTTGCGGGCCGCTATCATACCCCGATACAGACTGAATCACCTTACAGCGCGCCCTATGCGAAAACATTGAAGATGATTAACGAGGATGTCAACGCCGCGGGAGATCCCATCCCTGTGGCCAAAAAAGTGTATGGGATTATAAATACGACGAAACCCAAAGTTCATTATAAAGTGGGAAATTCTATGCAAAAGTTTTCAGTTATCCTAAAAAAGTTCCTGCCCGGCAAACTCTATGAGAGGCTCGTTCTCCATCACTATAAGTTGTAGATTTGCCGCCCATTACATCCTATTCATCCTAACCTTTCCGCTAAAAGAACAGAAAATGAAATTTTTTATAGACACGGCAAATTTAGACGAAATACGCGAGGCCCAAGAACTTGGGGTTTTAGACGGGGTGACCACCAACCCTTCCTTAATGGCGAAGGAGGGTATTAGCGGTCAGAACAATATTTTGAAGCATTACGTGGATATCTGTAAAATCGTCAATGGCGACGTATCCGCTGAGGTCATCGCCACCGATTTCGCTCAAATTATCAAAGAAGGGGAGCAGCTGGCCGAGCTTCACGAGCAGATAGTGGTCAAGGTGCCCATGATCGAGGATGGCGTAAAGGCATTGAAGTATTTTTCGGAGAACGGGATACGCACCAACTGTACCCTCATTTTTTCCGCGGGACAGGCGCTATTGGCGGCCAAGGCGGGAGCGAATTACGTGTCACCATTTATCGGAAGGTTAGACGATGTTTCGACGGACGGACTGAACCTGATTGCCGAAATTCGGCATATTTACGACAACTACGGCTATGAGACCGAAATTCTTGCCGCCTCCATTCGGCATACGATGCATATTATCAACTGTGCCAAGATAGGTGCCGACGTGATGACGGGAGGGCTATCCTCGATCAAGGGTCTTTTAAAACATCCTTTGACCGACATCGGCCTAGAAAAGTTTTTGTCGGATTATAATAAAGGAAACTAAGGGTATCAACTTATTGCCCTTTCATTTGAAACTGCCTCAAAAAAGGTGTTATTCACCTGAAACAAGGTTGTTTATCAAAGGGGCCCATAGACATTGGCAAAGGCGTCAACAATGATATCGTTTTCGGTGATGATGCACTTATTGGGTTTGTCGATAATCAATACTTTGGTAAGGGCATCAAAATCTGCCGAACGGTACTGAAGTTGCCTGTTCATCCCCGAGGATTCGACCAGTCCCCTCCAGACCGGTTCTGCGGTCCTGATATTGATGCCGACAAAGTGGTATCGGGTATTAGTTGAGGAAAGGTAGGCAATCCTACGCTTCATATTCTCAAAGTGGACACGATTAGCTCCCGACCAGAAATAGAATATGGTTTTATTCTCTTTTCCCTGGGCTATTTCACGGAGCGAGACTAATTTTCCTTCTATGTTGGTAACATTTACATCCGGTATTTTTTTGTTGGGCCGAATGTTTTTGATGCCCTCATAGAGAGTCTCGATTTCCTTCATGTGTCGATTGTTCTCGGATAGTTGGTGGAAATCCTCTATAAACTCTTCATTATCCTTTTCCGATTCATGGGCATTCAGCAAATAATCGAATGCTACATAGCGGAATAGGTTATCTTTCAATTCACGTTCGGTAAAAAGGCTATCGATAATTTTGAGTTTGTGCTTGTTGAAATGCAGCTGGTTCTGTACCTCGCCGTTTTTGATATCGCAGTGGTGCTTACAGTTCATATAGGACAGATTGCCGACATGGTTTAGCATAAAATTATAATAGGGGCGTAAATAGGTTAGATCTTGATCATTGAAGTTCAATTTTGTCCGGTAGTCGTAAAAATCTTCCGGCATTTTGACAATGTCTTTTTGGCCGGTCACCCGCTTGTGTTTGAACGGATATTCCTCCTTAAAGGTATCGTAGTGATAGACAATGCTCGCCCTTGCTATATTTTCTTCCTTCTCGGATATATCGTCTTCCTGTTTCAGGTCTGTCAGTGCGGCAAGTCCCGAATCGATAAGGGAATCGATTTTTTCTTCGAATTCGGTCGCATCCAGAAGGTAAAGGGAACGCACGAAACTGTTCTCTTCTTCATGCTTTAAAAATCGTTCCAATAAAAAATTATTAATTCCCTCTCCCTTTCCCGAAAAAATCAGCGACTCATCAAAATAGAGGGTATTCAGCCGGATAGCCAGACTATCGCCCTGCTTCAGATAAACATACTGTAACTCGGGTTCATGGTTGAAATGATATAGTCCTTCGGTAACGGAATCGAGGGAAAACGAAAATCGGTTCTGTTCGTTCAGCTTCGCGGAATCTATGGCAATATCACCGTTGAACAGTACCACATAATTACTGGTGGGATTAACGATTTCCCCACCAAAAAAAACGCTGGTGGAGTTTTTTCCCCCTGGGCCGCAACCTGCCAGCACAATCAGAAAAAAATATAAAAACGATTTAATCATAGGGAGGTGAGCACTTATGTACTACTCAAAATTACGTAACCCTAGTACCGCGTGCTGTTAATAGCGAGTTAAAAAAAGTAAGGATCGGGGTAATGAAATCGGTGAAAGGTATTTGGGGTACGGTACATTGGGTTAGACGACCAAAATTCCGTAATTTTGCACGAAATTTTAAAAGAAAATAGCTATGCTTTCTGTATCAAACCTCTCCGTTCAATTCGGAAAAAGAGTCTTGTTCGATGATGTGGATGTCACCTTTACACAGGGGAACTGCTACGGTGTAATCGGGGCCAACGGGGCGGGAAAGTCCACCTTCCTCCGGATCCTTTCGGGCCAGATCGACCCCACTTCGGGCCGCGTCAACCTTGAACCCGGAAAACGGATGTCCATCCTGGAACAGGATCATAACGCTTACGACGCCCATACGGTACTCGAAACGGTGGTCATGGGCAATAAGCCCCTTTTTGCCATCAAGCAACAGATCGATGCGTTGTATGCGGATTATACCGACGAAAACGCCGATAAGATAGGCGAGCTGCAGGTGGAATTCGAGGAAATGAACGGCTGGAACGCCGACAGCGACGCTGCGGCCCTACTTTCTAACCTCGGTATTACCGAAGAGATGCATTATACGGCCATGGCCGAAATGGATTCCAAACTGAAAGTCCGCGTGCTTTTGGCTCAGGCCCTCTTTGGCAACCCCGATGTGCTGATTATGGATGAGCCGACCAATGATTTGGATTACGAAACCATCCATTGGCTGGAGAATTTTTTGGCCTATTACGAAAATACCGTCATCGTGGTATCGCACGACCGGCATTTTTTGGATTCCGTCTGTACCCATATCGCCGATATCGATTTCGGTAAGATGAACCTCTATTCGGGCAACTATAGCTTTTGGTATGAAAGCAGCCAATTGGCGGCACGCCAACGCGCACAACAGAATAAGAAGGCTGAGGAAAAGGCCAAGGAGCTGCAGGAATTCATCGCGCGTTTCAGTGCCAATGTCGCAAAAAGCAAGCAGGCCACCTCGCGCAAGAAAATGTTGTCTAAGTTAAAGGTCGAGGATATTAAACCCTCCAGTCGAAGGTATCCGGCCATTATCTTTGATAGGGAACGGGAAGCAGGCGACCAAATATTAAACGTCGATAAATTGGCCGCGGCTACCGAAGATGGCGAGACGCTTTTTGAAAATGTCAATATCAACTTGGCCAAAGGGGACAAAGTGGCCGTAATTTCTAAGGACTCTAGGGCGACAACCGCTTTCTACGAAATAATTAACGGAAATAAGAAAGCCGATGCCGGCAGTTTTCAGTGGGGCATTACCACTAACCAATCCTATCTCCCTGCCGATAATTCAGATTTTTTTACCGAGAATATAAGTTTGGTTGACTGGCTGCGCCAATGGGCCAAGACCGAAGAAGAGCGAGAAGAGGTGTACATCCGTGGTTTTTTGGGTAAAATGCTCTTTAGCGGCGAAGAGGCACTAAAAAAATGTACCGTGCTTTCCGGAGGCGAGAAAGTGCGTTGTATGTTAAGCAGAATGATGTTGCAGCGCGCCAACGTACTTATGCTCGACGAACCTACCAATCACTTGGATCTGGAGAGTATTACCGCCTTTAATAATTCCCTTACAAACTTCAAGGGCACGGTTCTTCTGACTACCCATGACCACGAATTTGCACAGACCGTCGCCGATCGTATCATAGAATTGACGCCTAAAGGCAACATTGATAGATATTTGACGTTTGAAGAATATATGTCTGACAAGACATTGCGGGAACAGCGTGAAAAAATGTATGCCGTGCCCGCATAGATTTGAACTCCATGTAAGTTCATTCTGTTAATCCCCAATCTTGACATGATGAAATCCTACACCCTATTCTCTGCCCTATTGGTGTTGTTCGCCATGGGTTGCAGTAAGTCCGACGAACCTGGTCATGACGGCAAAATTAAATCGGGAAATGAAGCCGCATACACCTTGATATTAAAGGGGAATGGCCAATTGAACGCTACGCCTCTTAATGCGGATGGCGAGACTCTGGCCATTAATACGGCCGAAAGTGGGTTTAAGGATACCGCCGAACCCCAACTCATTTCCGAAGAAGGCAAGGTACTGACCATGTACCATTCAAAATCTGATTGTAGTGGTGAAATTACCGTTCATGATTTTAACGGGGACACCTCGAGGAGATTTGAAGTCTTTACCGATTTGGGAACCTGTAACCTTAGCGCATTGGCTATCGTCAACTCGGGCAATACGGTTTATATAGCGTATGGGCTGGCACAAAACATGGGCAAAGGAAGCAGCGAATATTTTGTACGGGCTATCGATATTTCGAGCGACGACGCTACTTTTATCGATACGTCACTTGCGTATAAGCCCGTCGGTCTTGCTTTCGCCAAGAACCAATTATTCGTTCTCGGTGTTGATGAAAATATTACCGGCGAGCACAAGCTAAGCGTTTTGGATGCGGATACTCGTACAGTGGTGTTCACCGCCAACCTCGGTTTCAAAGCCCTTGGGATTTTCAAAAATCCAGATGACAATATTATTATTAGCTATGATGAGCTTCACACCACCATTAACAGTGCGACCCTAAGTTTTAATTTTACCCGCTATCCCGCGAATGCCGCCCCTAATTTCATCGGATCTGAATTCCGGCACTTTGATAGTAGTGGAAAAATGTATTATGCTATGTTAGCAGGTCCCCTTAGCCTGTATTCCCGAATTCCCGCCGTTTATGATTTCCATAAGAATTCAGCGGTCTTGTATGCCTATGAAAACTTCTTGACAGCAGCGCAGCGCAATTTCGAGTTCAAGATAGAAAATACCACCGTAGTGCAATATGACGAGACGAACAACCTCTTGCTGATAGGATATAAAAAATCAGGAGGTGATGAAAAAGGAGGGCTTATTCGGGTCAAACCCGTACCCGTACCCGAATTTGTAGGAAACCTAGATTTGCCCGGAATTCCTTATGCGATTTACATCGATTAGGTGGCATCTAAAAATAACATTAAGCATTAAAATACTTACTGTTCCAAATGGCGGGGTTAAAGTTCTTGCCCAGGGCAAATCCATAGAATATTACCACGGAGGCAAGGGATTTGAACATGAAAAAGAAAATAATCCAGAATTCCGCATTGGAACTGCTTTTCGAGAATAGACCTTCGGGAATGAGCAGGGTAACCAGATAACTGATCAGAAGGACAAGTACCGTTAAGTTGACTATCCCCTTGAAGGGCCACATGAGCCACTTGCGCAAGGGGTGCAGGTCATGGCCCCACTTATGTATCAGGTAAAAGTAATTGTTACCGATAGGCACAAAAAGTAGCGGGTCGTCTTTGTCCTGTAATTTGAACAATTTCGAGGGAGCTATAATCTTGAACCCCTGGATTTCAATATTATGTTCCTGTTCGAGCCGTTTGATTTTCGAGATAGCCTCGGCGGGAATTTCGCCCTTAAAATATTTTGAATTTAAAAAACGGAGCCGATAGTCGATACAGGTTTTTTTAATCTGGTCGAGATGGTAGATGCGGTGGGTCTCCAAAAGGTCGAAATCGAAATGGTTTATTACGTTATCCCTTCCCTCAACTAGGTTCACCTCGATACGCTCAATACAATTGGAGTCGGCGTTCAAAATTTTTTGAACCTGTTCCAGCATCGCTTCGGAAGCCTTTTCATCGTTCTTGAGACGAGCTAGCTTTTCTTCGATATTGGTTCTTTTCAACAGCATATAATTTTCTTTTTCCTCAAATTTAAGGAATTCATGGCGAGAAAATAATTCTTAGCCCCCATTGATTTGTTAAGGTTTGGTTAATTTAAGGAGTGAAGTAGCGATCGAAAATTAAGTTTTCCGTCTGATATAATTGCCGACTGAAAGCCGTTCCCGCGACAAATTTCACCGCAGTTCCGCTCCATATTCCTCTTCATAGCGGCGCTGTAGCTTATCCATAATCTTGTCTATTTGCCCATCGGTCAAAGTCCGTTGTGGATTTTGTAGCGTGAAGCTTATAGCATATGATTTTTTTCCTTCCGGGAGATTGTTACCGGTATACACATCGAACAGGTTGATTTGCTTCAACCAATTTTTCTCCGTACGTCGTCCGAGTTCGTACAATTGCTGAAAGCTGATCTTATCGTCCAGTAGCAGGGCCAAATCACGTTTTACTTCGGGATATTTCGGAATTTCCTTGTAGCTGATATCATTATTTCTAGCCAAGGCAATAATGTGATCCCAGTTGAAGTCGGCATATAGGATTTCCCGCTTGATATTCATATTTTCTAGGATGGATTTCTTGACTGTACCTAATGAAAGCAGTTCCTTACCGTGGACCGTCAATGCGAGACCTTCCGAAAAAATAGGGTTCTCGGTTGGCATCGGGACAGTTTCCGAGATTCCCAGGCGGGATAAAATGTTGGTAACTACGGATTTCAAATAAAAGAAATCCGTTGGTTTATCGGCCACTGCCCAGCCATCCATGGTACGGTTTCCGGTCAGAAAAAGACTTAAGTGTTTGTTTTCAATGCGACTGGTTTCCTTTTGATGGTAGGTTTTTCCGAATTCGAAGAACTTCAAGTCCTTGTTTTTCCTATTTATATTGTAGGATATGGCCTCCAAACCTGAAAACAAAAGGGACTGACGCATGACCGAGAGTTCGGTACCTAAAGGATTGAGTATGGTTACGGCACTTTCTTTATCTCCGTTCCCCAACAATTCGGAATGATCGTGGGAGGTCAAGCTGTTCGCCATAATTTCGTAAAATCCTTGGGCGGCCAACAAATCACCGATGATATGTTGTAATTTATAGTCCTCGAATTTATGAACCTGTGCGATGGAGGCGTTCAATTTAGGTTTGAAATCGATGTTATTGTAGCCATAAACTCGTAGAATCTCTTCGATTACGTCAACCTCTCGCTGCACGTCTACCCGGTAGGTGGGGATGGTTAAGCCAAGCCCGGCCTCGGTCACGCTTTTGACCCGAATGTCAAGTGACGCAAGAATGGATTTAATGGTATCTTGGGGAATTTCTTGACCGATCAGGGAATAGGTCTTGCGAAACGTCAGAAAAACCTGATTTTCATCGATTCGTTTGGGATAGAGGTCCACTATATCGGAAGACACATCGCCCCCAGCAATTTCCTTGATCAATAAGGCGGCCCGCTTAAGGGCATACTCCACATTTTCTATATCGATACCCCGCTCGAATCGAAAGGAGGCGTCCGTATTGAGACCGTGTCTTTTAGCGGTCTTCCGAATGGACACAGGATCGAAATAGGCGCTTTCCAAAAAGATAGAGGTAGTCTTTTCCGTAACACCTGTATTGATACCGCCAAAGACACCGGCGATACACATCGGCTTTTCGGAGTCACAAATCATGAGGTCGTCTTGGTGTAAGATGCGTTCCTCCCCGTCCAATGTCATGAATTTGGTGCCGGAGGGAAGGGTCTTTACCACAATCTTATTGTCGTGGATTCTTTCCGCATCAAAGGCATGTAGGGGTTGGCCTAGATCGTGTAGTACGTAATTCGTGGCATCTACTACATTATTGATGGGTTTGACCCCAATGGCCCGTAACCTGTTCTGAAGCCATTCGGGCGAAGGCTTTACGGTTAGATTGGTCATGCTTACCCCGCAGTAGCGTGGTGCCGCCTTGCTGTCTTCTACCGTAACCTGCAGTTTTAGCGATCGGTCGTCAACGCCGAACTGGCTTACGGAGGGGGTAATCAATTCTTTGTCCACCTCCCTTTGTTTAAGCCCCGCCTTCAAATCCCTGGCCACGCCGAAATGGCTCATGGCATCGGCACGGTTCGGGGTGAGGCCGATTTCGAAGACTTCGTCCTGTTCCACGGTAAAAACCTTGGAACAGGGAGTGCCAGGTTTTAAGGATTCATCCAGTACCATAATGCCTTCATGTCCGGCACCTAGTCCCAGTTCATCCTCGGCGCAGATCATGCCATGGCTTTCCTCACCGCGTATCTTCCCCTTTTTGATTTTCCACGCCTCGCCATCCGGGGTGTATAAGGTAGTGCCGATTGTCGCCACCGGCACTTTTAGGCCTTTGGCAACGTTGGGTGCGCCACATACAATCTGCACGGGAGAATCAGTGCCAATATCGACAGTCGCCAATTTCAATGTATCGGCGTTGGGGTGTTTTATACAAGCAAGAACGTGGCCGACCACAACACCTTTAAGACCTCCTTTAACCGATTCGAAGGTGGTGATACTCTCTACTTCAAGACCCAGATCGGTCAGCAGTTCGGAGGTTTTTTGGGAATTCCAATCCGGTTTTATGAATTGCTTCAACCAGTTGTAAGAAATCTGCATAAAGTGGGTTTAACTAACGGCTGCAAAGATAGAATAATAGAATGGAAATTGGGCACCTCGACTTTAGTTCATGCCGAGTAGGGCCGAGGCACTAGATGTGACCTATTGGGGACTTGGAATCTTAAATAATGGTTGATTTCCCCAGCCAGATATTCTCGTCGTTCAGATGGAAGTTTTCATCGGAATCCACGATGTTCTCCGTAATAAAATCCCCCACGTATTCCGTACCGTATTTGCTGCTGCCGAGCACATCGGGAGTGACCACTTTTTTGACAAAGGATTTGTGTACGGCGGTCATTACGGCATTTGCCTCCTCATCCATACCAAAATGCTGCAGCATCATGGCTGTGCTGAGAATGGAGGCCACGGGATTGGCGATATTCTTGCCCTTCGCCTGGGGATAGGATCCATGAAAAGGCTCGAACATGGCATTTTCGGCCCCTATGGACGCAGAAGGCAACAATCCCGTAGAACCGATGATTACGCTCCCTTGATCGGAAAGGATATCACCGAACATATTATCGGTCAGAATAACATCGAACTGGGTGGGCTTCATCATCATCTGAACGGCGGCATTGTCGATAAAGAGGCATTGAAGTTCGACTTCGGGATAGCTCTTGCCGATTTCGGTGACCGTTTTTCGCCAGAGTCGCGATGATTCCATCACATTGGCCTTATCGACCAAAGTTAGTTTTTTTCTTCGCTTTTTGGCCGCTTTGAAAGCCAAATGGGCGATTCGACCTATCTCTTGCTCTGAATATTGGCAGAGGTCGGAGGCGATCGTACCATCGGCACTAATTGTTTTCTTCCCAAAATAAATGCCCCCGGTCAGTTCCCGGAAAATGACCAGATCGGTATTGGCGATCACTTCTTCCTTTAAAGGGGAATTGGCCATTAAGGTGGGAAAGGTTTTTATCGGGCGGATGCTGGCAAAAAGCCCTAATTCCTTCCGTAATTTCAGCAGTCCCTGTTCCGGCCGTACCTTGGCCTCGGGATTGTTATCATACTCCAACGCCCCGATAGCCCCAAATAGAATCGCATCGGAATCCCGGCACAACTTGAGAGTCTCGTCGGGCAAGGGCTTGCCGGTACTTGTCATGGCGATAGCCCCGACGGGCGCTTCCTGATATATGAAACGATGATTGAAAGTTTCCTCAATCGCCTTGAGGCATTTTATGGATTGGGACAAGACCTCCGGTCCGATTCCGTCTCCGCCTAGAAGGGCAATTTTTAGCTGCATATGAAGTGCGTTAGTGGGTTACACTCTCGATATCCAAATTACAGGCCTGAATGATTTTGGGGATGTCCTCGTCCGATATTTCCCTGTGCAAATCGGCGAAATTAAGGAATTCCCGATATACCTCGTCCAGTTGGCGTTTGGTCAATTCGTATCCCACGATTTTGGCTCTATAGGCAAGTGCGGCCCGGCCGCTTCTGGCCGTCAGCACAATGGATGATTCGTTTACACCCACATCCTCCGGGTCTATGATTTCATAGGTTTCCCGGTTTTTGATAACCCCATCTTGATGGATTCCGGAACTATGGGCAAAGGCATTCGCCCCCACAATAGCCTTGTTAGGCTGTACTATCATTCCCATTTTTTGGGAGACCATCCGGCTGGTATCGAACAGGAGTTTACTGTTGATATTGGTATCGAGGTTTAGGTCGGGGTGTTGACGCATAATCATGACCACTTCCTCTAAAGAGGTATTGCCGGCCCGCTCGCCGATACCGTTGATCGTGCATTCGATCTGTCTTGCCCCATTGATCACACCGGCGATAGAGTTCGCCGTGGCGAGGCCCAAATCATTGTGGCAGTGGCAGGAAAGTGTCGCCTTGTGAATCCCTTTTACGTTTTCCTTCAGGTATTTCATTTTGCCTCCGTATTCCTCGGGCAAACAGTATCCCGTTGTATCGGGAATGTTCAGTACCGTAGCGCCCGCCTTGACCACCGCCTCGCAGATTTTTGCGAGGAATTCATTGTCGGTACGCCCCGCATCCTCTGCATAGAATTCCACATCCTCGACAAAGGTCTTGGCATAGCGAACCGCACTTACGGCCCGTTCGATGATGGCCTCGCGATTGGAATTGAATTTGTGTTTGATATGGGAATCCGAAGTACCGATTCCCGTATGTATCCTCGGTTTTTTGGCGTATTTAAGGGCCTCTGCGGCCACTTCGATATCCTTTTTTACCGCTCTAGTGAGTCCACATACTGTAGCGTTCTTGACTAATTTGGAAATTTGGTCAACGGACTTAAAGTCCCCGGGACTCGAAATGGGAAATCCCGCTTCGATAATATCCACTCCCAATTCATCCAAGCGTTCCGCAATGACCAGTTTTTGTTCGGCATCCAGTTTACAGCCGGGCACCTGTTCGCCGTCACGTAACGTGGTATCAAAAATCTGTACTTTATCTTTGCTCATTATAATTGTGTACTTTAGTCAATCGATTCGTACGAATATAAGACGAATACGGCAGACGAACTATCGCCCCAGGGATTAGTACAACGTCAAGGCCGTTTTAGGATTGCTCAAACCATTGAAATACAACCATTTAAACTATTATTATTACGATGACAAATGCGCATAGGGATGCCTTGTTCGTTCTGGTGAAATCCCTTTCGAAATCGGAGAAACGTCAATTTAAACTCTATGTCGGACGCTTGGGGGTAAATACGGATGCCAAATTTTTGGCCCTGTTCAACTTGATGGACAAAATCAACAAATACGACGAAAAAACGATTTTAGGGAGCGGAATCGTCAAGAAAGCGCAGTTATCCAACTTGAAGGCCCATCTCTATAAACAAATCTTGGTAAGCCTGCGGTTGAATCCCGTTAACCAGACCATCCGGGTTCAAATTCGGGAGCAGTTGGATTTTGCCACGATACTCTATCAAAAGGGACTCTACAAACAGAGTTTGAAGATTCTGGATAAGGCCAAATCCACCGCCATTGAAAACGAGGAGAAGAACATTGCCTACGAAATTGTCGAGCTAGAAAAAATCATCGAAACCCAGTATATCACGCGCAGTATTCCCGACAGGGCAGACGAACTGGCCGTGCAGGCGAAAGAACTTTCCGCCCAAAACGTTATGACCAGCAAACTCTCCAACCTTTCGCTTCAACTGTATGGGCAAATGTTAAAGGTAGGCTATGTGCGCAGTGATGAGGATTATGTAAGGGTAAAGGACTATTTCGACGCCCACTTGCCAAAATATCGAATCGGGGATCTGGGGTTTCGCGAAAAATTATGGCTCTACAAGGCACATCTATGGTATAGTTTTTTAATCCAGGATTTTCTTTCCACTTATAAATATGCGAGTAAATGGGTGGATCTGTTTTACGAACAAAAAGATCAGATATACCTGAATCCCGTTTTCTTTTTGAAGGGAAATCATTATTTACTGGAATCCTTATTCTATGTAAAATATGCCTCACAATTTAAACAAACACTTGAACAACTTGAAAAAGTCGTCGGCAGTAAGGCATTTCCCAAAAATGACAACATCGCCTCTTTGACCTTTCTCTATATCAACGCCAATAAATTGAACCTGCATTTTTTGGAAGGTACGTTCAAAAAGGGACTCTATCTGGTCAAGATCGTCGAATACGGTATCAACAAGCACAAAGACCGCATCGATGCCCATCACATTATGGTACTCTACTACAAGATTGCCTGTCTCTATTTTGGTATCGGCGACAACAAGACCTGCATACAATACCTGAAAAAAATCATCAACAACAAAAACCTGAAAATGCGGGAAGACCTGATGTGCTTTGCCCGGGTTTTGAGCCTAGTGGCGCACTACGAGGCGGGTATGGACTACCATCTGGAAATACAATTGAAAAGCACCTACAAATTCCTTCTGAAAATGAACGACCTGCATGCCGTTCAAAAGGAAATGATCAAGTTTTTGCGGAATCTGGGGAACATTTACCCCCACGAACTAAAAAACGAATTCCAAAAATTGCATACCGAACTCAAAAGGTATGAGGACCATCCCTATGAGAAGCGTGCCTTCCTGTACCTGGATATTATTTCGTGGCTGGAAAGCCATTTGGAGAATCGGCCCGTAGCGGAAATTATCAGGGAAAAGGCCATGGAGACCATTCGGTGACCATCCCCCTTTACCGACACGCGTTCCAAATCGGATCCTGGGGCGGTGGTGCTATTATTTCTAAGGGTTTCTTTTTTACCGGATGGATAAAGCTGAGGCTTCGGGCATGAAGATGGATGCTACCATCTTTGTTGCTGCGGTCAAAGCCGTATTTCAGATCCCCCTTGATGGGACATCCGATAGCGGCCAGCTGCGCCCTTATCTGGTGGTGGCGACCGGTTTCCAGATCAATTTCAAGTAAAAAGTAATTATCCAGCTTTTGTAGCATCCGATAAGAAAGGGTCGCTTTTTTGCTATCGGAGACCTCTTTATGGTGGGCATAGGATTTATTCTGTTTCGGGTTGCGTTTGAGCCAATGTACCAAGGTATCCGTTTCTTTGGGTGGCGGATTTTTTACCACCGCCCAATAGACCTTTTGGGCATTTTTCTCGGCGAACAGCTTGTTCAGGCGCGGCAGAACCTTCGAGGTTTTGGCGAATAGTACGATACCGGAGGTAGGGCGGTCCAATCGATGTGGAACCCCCAGATACACGTTGCCGGGTTTGTCGTATTTTTCCTTGAGGAATAATTTTACAACCTCGCTTAGGGGCATATCCCCGGTCTTGTCGCCCTGTACAATGTCCCCAGGTCTCTTATTGACCACGATCAAATGGTTGTCCTCGTAGAGCAATTGAAGATTTTGCGGGTTTGAATGGAGGATTTTATTCACTCTATCGCCGATTTTTTACTCCTTAAGGAAAGAAGCAATAGCAACAAAACGCCCGTAGTAACCGAAACATCGGCCATATTGAAGATGCCCGTTTTAAACAGGCCCAGTTTGATTATAAAAAAATCCGTTACCGAACCATATGCGATTCGGTCCATAAGATTACCAATACCGCCACCGATGACCAAGGCAAAAGCCAAAATCAGCCATTTGTCCATATTTGTTTTCCAAAGGATACGGAATAATAATACTAGCAAAACGATAATCGGAATCGCCTGAAGAAAGACTATTTTTAGAATAGGAGGGAGGCTCTGTCCCCAGCCCATCATTGCGCCCGTGTTCTCGACCTTTGTCAGAATTAAATGCTCGCCTATGACCGGAATAAATTCTTCGTGATCCACATTCTTACGGACGAGTTGCTTGGAAAGCTGATCGCATCCAATATTCAATAGGACCAATAGGAAAATAACGATCCTTTTTATCATCTTTCCGTTTTAATTTTTCAAATTCACCAATCGGTACATTGACCCACTTCCACATGAGGAATTCTCGGGGCTTGGAAATTTAATACTGTTCCTCCTCGCTGGGAAAATCCCTTCCCTTGACATCAGCTACATATTTTGAGATGGCATTGCCCATATCTTCATATAAGTTCATATACCGCCTAAGAAACCGAGGGTTAAACTCGTGCGTCATCCCCAACAAATCGTGTATGACCAAAACCTGGCCGTCCGCATGTTTGCCACCCCCTATGCCGATAGTGGGTATAGACAGGCTATCCGAGACCTTTTTGGTCAGGGCGGCGGGAATTTTTTCCAATACGATTGCGAAGCATCCCAATTTTTCCAGAAGATGGGCGTCTTCCATTAATTTATCCGCTTCTTCTTCTTCCTTGGCGCGAACGCTGTAGGTACCGAATTTGTAGATGGACTGTGGGGTAAGCCCCAAATGGCCCATCACAGGTATGCCCGCTTTCAAGATACGCTTTACGGATTCTTTGATTTCAAACCCGCCTTCCAGTTTGACAGCATGTGCCCCGCTTTCCTTCATGATCCGTATCGCGGAACGCAAAGCCTCTTTGGGATCGCTTTGATAGCTTCCAAAAGGAATATCTACGACGACCAATGCCCTTTCTACGCCACGGATTACAGATGTGGCGTGATATATCATCTGGTCCAAGGTAATTGGTAAAGTTGTCTCGTGGCCGGCCATAACGTTGCTCGCGGAATCGCCCACTAGAATGACATCAACCTTAGCAGAATCCACAATTTTCGCCATAGAATAATCGTAGGCCGTCAACATGGAGATTTTCTCCCCGTTCTTTTTCATTTCCACGAGGGATTTTACCGTAACCCTTTTATACTCCTTTTTTGCGGTGGACATTTGATCGGTTGTTTTGTATAGTTGATTTTTGCAGGGATAAATGTAAGTAAATTGGTTCAGGTAAGCACGGAGTTGTGAATATCGTTTGTTTACACCGCGGAAATCTAAAGGCCCGAAAAAACCTAATCGGTTAGCATGCGTATTAACCAATCGGCACATTTTTCAGGCTGATCAAGCCAAGGACAATGTCCCGCATTTTCAACAGTGATAAACTGTTGATCAGAAATGGCCAAGGCTTTTTGTTTCCCGGTTTCGGGACTTTCAAAAGCATCATGATCTCCCCAAATAAACCGAACCGGAACCTCTAGTCGATGCAGTTGGTCCCCGATATAAAGTTCTTTCCGCCATCCGGTCAAATTTAGGGCGTTCTCCAACAAGCTTAGGAAGCCGGTCTTATACCCTGGTAGCAGCTGGCCGTAATGGGTGTGTACCAAATAGTCGCCCGATACGTTTGCCAAATTCGCAACAAGTAACTTTTGGTGTATTTTCTTTAGATTTTTAAGGCTTGGTCGCCCTACGGTCGCAGTCAAGAACCTGTTAACTACTTTCGTTCCCAAAAGTCGTAAGATGGGAGGAATCCAGCGATTCATTCCGGCCGGTGCACCTATCAGTAACAGCTTATCTACCCTATGGGGAAACTGCAGCGCAAAACAGATACCAAAATAGCCTCCCATCGATTGTCCGACAACCAGAGCCCTCTTTAGATTTAAAGCATCCATTACAGAACGGACAAAATCGACAGCACTTTTTTGAAGGTCCACACCCCTATAATTGATACTATCCGACAGCCCACAACCTGGTCTATCTACAACATACAAATGAAAATACGCAGATAATGGTTTTAAAATACTATACCACTCGCTCGAATGACTACCACCCCCATGTATAAGAATCAGGGGTTTTCCCGAACCCATTTCTAGGTAATGTGCATTTTTTATCGGCCCATCCGTAGCAATAAAATTTGATAGTGGATTTATGCCGATACTCTCAAAGAGCAAATCTCTGGTGCGCTGATATTCCTCAAGAATTTTCATATCTTTCCATTTATTTTCCCTTATATGATTCGCTTATAGCAATAAGCCTGTGGAACCGAATGGGGAACAAATTTTGAGATACTACTCCAATAAATTCTGAAAATTGCAGGCAACAAATTGCTATACCTCCCAGCCATCCCGATGTTCGCGAGTCACGAACTGGTTGGCCTCTTCAAGGTTGGTGATTCGCATGTTCTCACCGTCCCACAACAATTTTTTACGCCCGAAAAACTCCATGTTACCTTTCTCGTTTTCCCTTCGCAAGAGATAGCTGCGAATGGCGAGATTACCCATAAGCACGGTTTCCGTCATAGGTCCCGCGTAATCGAACGAAGAGGTCAGGGCCTTGTGTTCCTCACTGCCGAAACCGGCCTTGCAGGCGTCGACCCATTTACGTTGATGTCCATATTCGGGCTCGAGGTTCGGTTCGGTTTGTGGTCCGAATTCTGTAGTGCCATCGTTCAGGTACAGTTTGGGCATTAAGGGAGAACTGTCGTTGATGTTGGTAGAGATGATGCCCTTTTCGCCCATGATCATGACCCCATTCTGGCCGTCCTCACCACCTATGTCATCATCAGCCGGTATAATATCGGGATGGGATGGGCGGATGCCTCCATCGCTCCAGGTCATCTCGAAAGGAGTTTTGGATTTTTCCGTGGCATCAAAATTCAAAGTGATAAAGGAGGATGCCGGGCAACCGTCAGGATGGTAGTCGGCAGTCCACATCTTCGAATACACTGCCCCGACGCTACATTCCGCTCCCGTAGGATATTTTAGGTTCAAGGTACGGAAGGGAATATCGATTAAATGACAACCGACATCTCCAAGGGCTCCCGTACCATAATCCCACCAGCCTCGCCAGCTGAACGGGTGCAAATTGGGGATGTAAGGCTTTTTCTCGGCGGGACCGAGCCAAAGGTTCCAATCGAGCGAAGGAGGTTTTAGGCTCGGATCGGGATCGGGCATGGCATAGCCTTGGGGCCATACGGGCCGGTTCGTCCATATCTTTACCTTAGATACGGGACCGATCTTATCCTCATCGATCCATTTTTGCACTAGGTCCAAAAGCGGGTTAGAGCCGCCCTGGTTGCCCATTTGACTGACGATTTTGTTGTCCCGTGCCATTTGGGTAAGGGTCCGGGCCTCGTGAATGTTGTGCGTCATGGGTTTCTGTACGTACACGTGCTTTCCGCGTTGCATGGCATAAGACGCTGCCGGGGCGTGCACATGATCAGGAGTGGAGATGGTTACGGCATCGATACCTTTTTCTTTGTCCAGCATTTCGCGGTAATCGGAATATTTTTTCGCTTTGGGAAACCGCTCGACGGAGGCTTTGGCCGACCCTTGAAAATCGACATCGCAAAGCGCAACCACTTTTTCCCGCCCATCTACGGAAGCGTTCCTGATATCGCTGGCCCCTTTTCCGCCCGCACCGATAGCCGCGAGGTTCAGACGGTCACTGGGTGCCATATAGCCGACGCCACCCAACACGTGCCGGGGTACGATAAAAATGGAAGAGGCCAAGGCTCCTTTTTTGACAAACGCCCTACGGGAAGTACTCGAGGGACTTTCTTTTTTATCCTTCATGTTATTTTTTAATTTGAATGAAACTTTGCAAGTGCTAAAGTTAATGAAAATAATGGAACTGCAGATTTCCCGTACCTATTTGAGCGGAGATGCAAAATTTTTATAAAAAGATATTGATGGTGGTTTGATTTCTTATATTTAACCCTTGAAATCAAAACCTCTTAACATGAAACACAATCTGAAATCACATCTTCTCATTTTAACTGTATTTTTAGCCATGCTATCACAGCGTATGGGGCCAGGAAGGCAATCCGCTGGAAGGTAAATGGGATCTGGTGCTCGAAAAAGACGGTGGGCAACTGCCATCTTGGTTAGAAATTAAGCATTCAGGGCTGCACACCTTGGTAGGGCGTTTCGTGTATGCGAACGGCAGTGCCCGCCCGATATCGGAAATCAATGTGAACGACGAGTGTTTCAATTTTACCATCCCTCCGCAATGGGAAGATGCCGATGCGGATTTAGAGTTCGAAGGAGAATTGAAAGGGGAAAAACTGGAAGGTACCTTCTTATACACCGATGGAAAAACCTATCACTGGACGGGTACACGCGCACCCAAACTTTCCTACACCGAAAATCCTAAATGGGGCAAAACCATCCGACTGTTCAACGGTAAAAATTTGGAAGGATGGAAAGCTATGGGCGAAAAAAACCAGTGGGTCGTTGAGGATGGTATCTTAAAGAGTCCCGAATCCGGCGCCAACCTGGTCTCCGAACAGGAATTCAAGGATTTTAAACTGCATGTAGAGTTCAAGGTGCCGCCGGGCAGCAACAGTGGTGTATATCTTCGGGGTCGTTATGAGGTGCAAATAACCGATGATTACGGCCACGAGCCCAGCAACGTACTCTTTGGTGGGGTCTATGGATTTTTGAGCCCGAACGAAATGGCAGCCAACCCCGCCAGCGAATGGCAGACCTATGACATCAGTCTGATCGGCCGCCGGGTGACCATTGTGGCCAATGGCAAAACCATCATTCAAAACCAGAACATCCCGGGAATTACCGGTGGTGCGCTCGATAGCAAAGAAGGGGAACCGGGACCGTTTATGATCCAGGGCGATCATGGGCCTATTTCCTTTCGCAAGTTTGTAGTTACGCCGAGAGTGGAGTAGGGGCTAACAATCGCTCATATTGATTCCCACGGCCAAGCCGCCCTCGGATGTCTCCTTGTATTTCGAGCTCATATCCTTGGCTGTCGCCCACATGGTTTCGACGACCTTATCCAACGACACCTTGGCCTCCTCTGGGTCGGAACCGAACGCTAGTTCGGCGGCGTTGATCGCCTTGACGGCACCCATGGAGTTGCGTTCGATACAGGGTATTTGAACAAGACCGCCAACGGGATCGCAGGTTAGGCCCAAATGATGTTCCATCGCAATTTCAGCAGCCATCAATACCTGAGCAGGCGAGCCACCCAGAAGCTCGGTAAGGGCACCTGCAGCCATGGCGGAGGAAACTCCGATCTCGGCCTGGCAACCTCCCATGGCCGCGGAAATGGTCGCCCCCTTTTTAAATATACTTCCGATTTCACCGGCGACCAGCAGAAATTGTTTGATGTGCTTGAAATCCGACTCGTGGTTTTCGATGACCAAATAGTACATCAGTACGGCTGGAATCACCCCCGCGCTGCCGTTGGTCGGGGCAGTAACGACCCGCCCCAACGAAGCATTGACCTCGTTTACGGCAAGGGCAAAACAGCTGACCCATTTTAGGATTTGCCGGAATTTTACCTCGGTGTTGCGAATGGTTTCCAGCCAATGTTGAGGCGTTTCATATTCAAAGTCGGTCCCCAGCATCGATTTATTGATATCATAGGCGCGGCGGTGCACGTTGAGTCCTCCCGGAAGCTCGCCATCGGTATGGCAGCCCAGATACATGCATTCCAACATGGTATCCCAGATCTTTTGGATTTTGGCATCTATTTCAGCGTCGCTTCGCAACGAACGCTCGTTGGCCAAAACCAGTTCTGAAATGGATGTGTCTTCGGCCTTACAACTGGCCAGAAGTTCCTTTCCGTTTTGAACCGGAAAGGGAAAGCTGTCAAAAGTCGCTTTCTTTCGCTTGGCGTTCTTTCGCTCTTTGACTACTACGAATCCTCCCCCAATGGAGTAGTAGGTTTGTGATTTGGTCTTTCCGGATGCTAAGGTCGCCTCGAATTGCAGTCCGTTAGCATGAAATTCCAAAAACTTCCTGTGGAAAATGATATCCTCCTTGGGATTAAATTTCAATTCCCTTTCATCCCCAAACTTCAGGATTTGCCTATTCTGTATATCCTTCACTATACCATGTATGTCCGTGATGGGAATCTCGACGGGGTCGGCGCCCGATAGCCCGAGCATGATGGCATAATCGGTCGCATGGCCCTTTCCGGTCAACGAAAGGGATCCGATAGATATGCACCTTGATTTTTTCGACCTCGTTAAAAAGTTCCGCCCCCTTCAGCTCCGAAATCCACCGTTCCGCCGCACGCCACGGACCTAGAGTATGCGAGCTAGATGGCCCGACACCGATTTTTAGCATGTCGAAAATACTGATGCATTCCATTCTTTGTTGTGACTTTTGTCAAAGGTATAGATTATCCAAAGTAAAGAATGGAGAAACTCCCAAATTCAAGCTCCGAATTCCAAATATTTTTAAAGCCCCATCAAATAGGGTAGCCTGGTATGTTGGAATTTGAAATCTGATTTTAGAATTGTGATGGTAACAGCCCTCCAAATGACATCCTGTCAGTTTTTCCCCCTTGGCATAAGGTTTGACAATTAGTAATCGAAATTAGAAAAGCAACACTAATTAAATATATACAGCATGAGTAAGATTATAGGTATAGATTTGGGTACGACCAACTCCTGCGTTTCCGTGATGGAAGGTAACGAGCCGGTGGTCATCCCGAATGCGGAAGGAAAACGTACGACCCCGTCCGTCATCGCCTTTGTAGAGGGCGGTGAAATCAAGGTAGGGGATCCCGCCAAAAGACAGGCGGTAACGAATCCCGAAAAAACGGTATACTCCATCAAGCGTTTTATGGGCAACAAATATTCCGAGTCCCAGAAGGAAGCGG
Organism: uncultured Flavobacteriaceae bacterium; assembly: GCA_963764285.1. GTDB lineage: Bacteria > Bacteroidota > Bacteroidia > Flavobacteriales > Flavobacteriaceae > Pricia. Next base: position 62,276 of record CAVXSA010000014.1, on the reverse strand, counting down.
ATAGGGTGCCCTATAAAGTGGTCAAAGGGGATAATGATACCCCGAGGGTAGTGATAGACGATCGTAAGTACACACCCCAAGAACTGTCCGCCATGATTCTTCAGAAGATGAAGAAAACGGCAGAGGATTATCTGGGGCAGGATGTGACCCGTGCGGTGATTACCGTCCCCGCCTACTTTAATGATTCGCAGCGCCAAGCTACCAAGGAAGCGGGTGAAATTGCGGGATTGACGGTGGAACGCATCATCAACGAACCTACGGCCGCATCGTTAGCCTACGGACTTGATAAGAAGGATACCGATCAAAAGGTAGTCGTATTCGATTTCGGTGGGGGTACACATGACGTTTCCATTCTTGAATTGGGTGACGGTGTCTTTGAAGTATTGAGCACCGATGGTGATACGCACTTGGGCGGTGACGATGTGGATCAAAAGATTATCGATTGGTTGGCCGAGGAATTTAAAAAGGATGAAGATATAGACTTGCGTAAAGATGCCATGGCATTGCAACGTTTGCGGGAGGCCGCTGAAAAAGCAAAAATCGAATTGTCATCTTCCGCTCAAACGGAAATCAATTTGCCTTATGTAACGGCCACCTCCTCAGGACCGAAGCACTTGGTGCGCACGTTGACACGTTCAAAGTTCGAGCAGTTGATAGAGGATTTGGTCAAGAGAACTATCGAGCCTTGCCAAACGGCCTTAAAGGCAGCGGGACTATCCAAGAGCGATATCGACCAGATTATCTTGGTCGGTGGTTCTACAAGGATACCCGCCGTACAGGAAGCGGTCGAAAAGTTCTTCGATAAAAAACCGTCTAAAGGGGTGAATCCCGATGAGGTAGTGGCGATTGGTGCCGCGATCCAGGGTGGGGTATTGACCGGAGACGTGAAAGATGTACTGTTATTGGATGTTACTCCCCTTTCCTTGGGTATCGAAACCATGGGAAGCGTAATGACCAAGCTGATCGAGGCGAATACAACGATTCCTACTAAGAAATCACAGGTGTTTTCCACGGCAGCGGATAATCAACCTTCCGTGGAGATACATGTCCTGCAGGGTGAAAGACCGATGGCAACGGACAACAAGACGATAGGACGGTTCCATCTTGATGGAATCCCGCCCGCACCCCGAGGTACGCCGCAGATTGAGGTTACCTTTGATATCGATGCAAACGGAATCATAAAGGTCTCCGCGACCGATAAAGCGACCGGAAAGTCTCAGGACATCCGCATCGAGGCATCTTCCGGATTGACCGAAGAGGAAATCAAGAAGATGAAGGCCGAAGCCGAAGCGAATGCGGAATCCGACAAACAAGCGAAGGAAACCGCCGACAAGCTCAACGAGGCCGACAGCATGATTTTTCAGACCGAAAAGCAATTGAAGGAATTCGGTGATAAACTATCCGATGACAAGAAAAAGCCGGTCGAAGAGGCCCTGAAGGAGCTGAAAAAAGCCCACGAAAGCAAAGACTTGGCACAGATAACGCCCGCTTTGGAGAAAATCAACGAAGCTTGGAAAGTAGCTTCGGAAGAAATGTACAAAGCTCAGGCCGACGCCCAGCAACCGGGTGAACCCTCCGCCAATGGTGGAGAAGATACTGCCGATGCGAGCGGAGACACCAAGGAAGGCGACAACGTAGAGGACGTCGACTTCGAAGAGGTGAAGTAGCCTGCCTTGAGTACTTCGGCTATGCTCAGCATAAACTAAAGTTGAAGTATCTATTACGAGGAAGTGAAATAAATTCGATTTCAATCGAAAAGTTTAAGCTTCACAGGTTTTGAAAACCTGTGAAGCTTTTTTTTTGGCATCCCTTTTGTTTTCGATTGTACGAATATGTCCTAATTTTGCATCATGTCACAACAATCCACCCTCCTTTTTTTATTCCTATCCTTAGGATTGCCCTCCTTTTTATTCTCCCAAGAAATCAAAATCTTTACGGTTTCGGATTTCGATTTGAAGGGCAACGTACAATCCAGCCTTGTCATAACGAACTATGGAAAAGAGGAATATTATTTTGACGAAACGGGCCGTTTAACGCAATCCGTGACCCGTTTTAGCGATTCCGATTACGAAACTACCCATTACAAATATGAAAACGGGGAACTGACTGAAAAAAGGGTGGAGAATTATCGGGACAACGCGTTCGACAAGGCGACATCCCTGGCGAATATCTATAAAATTGATACTACTGGGAACAGAAAAGTGACCGAAAAAATAGTATCCTACAACAAACAGTTGCTGGAACAGAATATTTACAGTTATGACGCCGACGGAAAATTGATAAAGATTGTCCGTACCGATACCGAAGGCACCGATCAAACTTCCATAGTGTACGATACGGTTGATGGAAAAAAAACGGTCGTGCGAAAACTGAACAACAGGCCTGTGAAATCCGTTCAGCGCTGGGATAAGAAGGGTGCAAACGGTTCCGTACAGCACGTAATGTTGACCGAAACATATTTTGACGGGGCGCTGAACTCCAAAACGGAGGAAGTTTACAATACCGGTAATCAATTAATCTCTAATGACGAAGCGCTTTATGACGTCACTACGGAAAAATGGATTCCCCAAGAACAGACCTCCTATATCTACGGCGAAAACGATATGTTGATTCAAACGGAAACCCATAGGGGCAACACGGTAAGTACCAAGAAATATATCTATCAATTCGACGGTTCGGAAAACAATAATTGGGTAAAGAAGATTATGACGCCTGACAATACGTATATAACTAGGCGGATCAAGTATTATAAATCTTCTGTAATCGACAAGGAGAAATAGCCGATAGAGGCTTTAGCAAGAAGAATCCGCTACAATTTTCCATTGCCCATCTTCCATCCTTTTAAAAATAATCATGAAGGTGCCGTTTTTATCTCCCGCCTTCCGGGTCAAAAAATAGTGTCCCATGACATAATAGGCATTCTCGTTGATTCCGGTAATGGCATCGATCTGAAAATTCAGCGATCCGGTATCGGTCTTGGTAGGGTATCCTCTTTTATAGTTGTCCAATGTGGTCTGCCATCCCCGGGTGATTTTCCCCCCACTATAATAGGTAAGGGAATCCGATGCCCAATAGCCTTGCATAAATCCTTCCAGATCATTGTTCGACCAGGCTTCCTGCTGCTCTGCAAGAATTGATTTTATGGCGGTTACGTCTTTGTTTTGAGCCAATGCGAAATGCAATGCAAAAAGGCAAGCTAATGTGCAAATGAAAATACTCTTTTTCATAATAGTGGATTTTTAAATGGGTTAGGCCTGTGAATATAAAAAAGTCCGTACAATTCCTGGAACTCTTCAACAGTTCTTTGGTATATTGTGTACCTATTATGTAGTAGCTATGACCAAACCTCTCCAATTTTTGCTTCATTTCAGCATTTTTTTTTTTCTGCACGAACCTGTGCCAGGGGCAAAAATCAGATGGAATGGAACGGCCCAATATCCTGTTTATCCTTGCCGACGACCATACATCACAGGCCTGGGGCATTTATGGGGGTGCTTTAAAGGATTATGTACAGAATAAAAGCATACAACGTTTGGCCGATGAAGGTGTGGTCTTGAACAATGCCTTCTGCACCAACAGCATCTGTACACCGAGCAGGGGCAGCATCCTTACAGGCCAGTATAGTCATGTCAATCAAGTCTATACCCTTAGCGAACCCTTGCCCAAGGGACATCCGAACATCGCCAAGACCTTTTCGAAAAACGGCTACCAAACGGCGATTATAGGAAAATGGCATTTGGTGGATGAACCCGAAGGCTTTGATTATTTCAATGTACTGCCGGGGCAGGGACGATATTGGAATCCCATTTTAAAGACCAAAGATAACTGGCAAGACGGTTACGATAGTTCCGGAGGCAAGGAATACCAAGGGTTTTCTACGGATGTAATTACCGACCTTACCATAGAATATCTTAGTAAAAGACAGCGGGAGAAGCCCTTTTTGATGTTCTGCAACTTTAAGGCCACCCACGAACCTTTCGACTATCCGGATAGATATAAGGACCTTTATCAGGGCGAGGAAATTCCCGAACCGGAATCCCTCTATGATTTTGGGCCCGCTACCACAGGACGTACGTTCGTCGGCCAAAAACTGGAAAATTTGGGCCAACGCTGGGACCATGCCACCAAAGATCCCGACAACTGGTGGACCACCTACCCCGGACTTCCTTGTCCCTTAGACGGACTGGACAGCATTCAAAAACGAAAGAAAATATACCAAAAAATGGTCAAGGATTTCATGCGCTCCGGGTCCGCTATCGACGACAACATCGGCAAACTGCTCGATTATCTCGAAAACGAAGGTATCGCCGACAACACCATTGTCATCTATACCGCGGACCAAGGCTACTTCTTGGGCGAACATGGGTTTTTCGACAAGCGATTGATGTATGAAGAATCCCTTCGAATGCCCTTTGTTATCCGGTATCCCAAGGAAATCAAGGGAGGGCGGCGTATCGATGATATCGTACTGAATATCGATTTTTCCGCCCTATTGGCCGATTACGCCGGCATCGAAAAACCCGATTACATACAAGGCAGAAGCTTCCGTAAAAACTTGGCCGGAAATACGCCTGCCGATTGGCGGAAGGAAATGTACTACCGATATTGGCTGCACAGGCCCGAACGTCCGGCACACTTCGGCATCCGCAACGAGCGCTACAAATTGATCTTTTTTTACGGACAGGGACTGGGCAAAAAAGGTACCTCCGAAGAAACCACCTCACCCGCATGGGAGTTTTATGACCTGAAGGAGGATCCCAAAGAGTTGAATAACGCCATTGACGAACCACGATATAAGAGCGGTTATCGACCAAATGAAATCGGCAATGGTCAAGGAGCGGGAGCAGTACGGGGATTTAGATAAGGATTATCCGGTGATGCAGGGCATTCTTGAAAAGGCGATATTCGAGCCATGAACCCCTTGTGTTTACCCTTAGCATGATTTTCAGTTTTGCACCCTCTATTTTATGAACGTTCGGTGGCAGGGTTGGCCAGATATTCTCGAAGAAAACTTATAGATCTTCCCATCAATTTATAGGTTCCTTTCATGCTAATGTCCATAGTTTCGGATATTTCAAGGTAACTTAATCGAGTAAAAAAATTTCAAATGGATTATCTCCCGTTGTCTTTGGGTAAGATGATTCAGGGCTTCTTTTAGTTTATGCTGTTCTTCATCGCTATTTTGCCCTTCGGCTAATCTCAATTCCTCAGATGGGAAAGAAATCATTTTGAGATTGGGAATGTTTACGGACCGGTCCATGATTTTGGCGGTTTTTTATTGCCGCTGCGATTAACTTCCTACGAATTGATTTAAAGAGATAGGATTTAATATTTTTTACTGATCCCAACCTATTTTTGGTATTCCACATTTCTATGAAAAGATCTTGAATACAATCCTTGATCAACTCTTTGTCCTTTACCAATTTCATACCATACCCGTATAATAAAGAGGCATGAAGACGATAAATTCTGGAAAAAGCGGTTTCGCTACCCTGTTGGAATTCTTGCCATAACTGACAATCATCTGAAATGGTAAGGTAGGAGGTGCGATGTATATGTTCATCACTGGTCCTTTTTGGAATATAATTTTGAGGAAAAGCAAGATTCAAGTCCAAACTAACGGGTTTTTTGGTTGTAGAAGCTGTTAATTTTTTATAAATATAGAATAAAATCCAAAACATGTTAAATATATCAAAATTTTTTTATTAAAATTTTGATACTATTAATGGGGTAAAAATTCAATGATTTGTCTCTTTATATATATAAACACTTTCTGTCAATAATGAACCTGTTTCGAAGGGGGACCTGTTCCGATGCTTAAATCTACATGCGTCTTCCCCGCCCCATAAAAGTCCAAATCAGTTTATTTCAACATTTATTATAGTTCCATGGGGTAAAAATTGGATTTCTTCCTCTTTATTTAAAAAGATCTCTTCACCACCAACTTGAACGACTAGACTTAATGAAAGGTTAGAAAAAAGACTGCAAAATGGGAAAGCGTTTAACCTGTCTGTTGGAAATGAAATGGTTCCGTAACAGCTGAAAGCATGGGAAGATCAGGATTATTGAATGTGCTGTTAGATGTGCATGGTGCGAATAGGCATAGAGAAAAAAAATCGCAAAACCTTGAATTCATTTAGAAATTAATTTTAGTATCGATCTGATGGACCATTTTTTTACCGATCCTTTATTCATATTGTTAATAGGCATTATCATAGTTGTCGGCGGGATTATAGGTCTAAGGCTACATGCCTTTTTGGCCTTGTTGATTGCCGCCTTCGTGGTCGCCATATTGACCCCTCCCTCAGCTGTTGAAGTTTTTGCCCTAAGCAAGGGATTTTCTAGTGATACCGCTATACAGATGTCCAATTGGCACGTCGGAAAAAGAATTGCGATAGCATTCGGCGATACCTGTGGTAAAATCGGAATACTCATTGCCATGGCGGCGATTATTGGTAAATGTATGTTGGAAAGTGGCGCCGCTGAAAAAATTATACGTTCGCTTATCAAATGGACTGGGGAAAAGCATGCCCCCATATCATTTTTAGGAGGGAGTTTTTTTCTAGGTATCCCCGTTTTCTTCGACACGGTCTTTTATCTGATGATACCGTTGGCCAAGGCGATGGCCAATAAATTGGGAAAAAATTATCTACTATTGGTGCTTGCGGTTACGGCGGGCGCGGCAATGGCCAATTCATTGGTTCCTCCCACACCGGGCCCATTGTTCTTGGTAAGTGAAATGAACATACCCATCGGTATGATGATGCTGGGCGGTACTCTTGTGGGACTTTTTACTATTGCCGCTGGCTATATGTATGCCGTTTGGGCCAATCGGAAATGGCCTATACCGCTCCGGGATTCCGTGGATGCTCCCTTAAAGGATATCAAGACACTGTCTATGCGGTCAGATGCCTATTTGCCCTCTTTATGGCTTTCGATGCTTCCTGTTCTGATTCCCTTGGTTCTTATTACCGTCAAAGCCATAATGGATACATTTATGGAAGTCGGAGCTTCCGGAAACTTTTTGATAACATTGGTTAATTTCTTCGGGGAAAAAAACACCGCGCTTATTTGTGGTGGATTATCGGCCCTCATATTGCTGGTCCTCCAAAAGAAAGACGATACCCCGGTCTTGAAAAAAGCGGTACAGACGGCCCTCATGAGCGGGGGCGTCATTATTTTGATTACTGCTGCAGGGGGCGCGTTTGGGGGAATGCTTCAACAGACCGGAATAAGTGCGAGGATTGGGGCATTGACCCAAGGCTATCAAATGGCCATCATTCCGCTTGCGTTTTTAATAGCAGTAGTGGTACGCACCGCCCAAGGATCTGCCACGGTAGCTATGATTACGGCATCAGGTATCCTTGCCGGTATGGCCGACACGATGGATCTTGGATACCATATGTTGTATGTGGGACTTGCCGTTGCCTGTGGTTCGAAAATATTCCCCTGGATGAACGACAGCGGTTTCTGGATTGTGTGTAAAATGAGCAACCTGACCGAAAAGGAAGTATTGAAGACCTTCTCGCCGATGCTGACCATCATGGGAGTTACCGGCCTGATCGTCATTTTAATCGCGGCACAAATATGGCCTTTGGTGTAAAAATAACTATGGATAAATAATAACAAACTGCCTCATCGGCTTGCTCAGAAGTAGTTGTCGAGGTTGTTTTGACCCATCAAATTTTATTGTGAAGATAACTGATATACATTACACACAGATTGCGGTCGGCGACCCTCCGTTGCTCAATGCCGCAGGCCTTCATGCGCGCTATGCCTTACGGATCATCGTAGAAGTTGTTACCGATAGTGGCATTACAGGCCTGAGCGAAATCCCCGGAAGCGAAAAGATATTCAAGGCTTTGGAAAATTTGAAACCCTATTTGATCGGTCAGGATGTTTTCGAACGCCATGTCCTAAAAAGGATGATCCATGAAAAATTTAAAAACAGCGAAGACCCAAGAGGCGTGGCACCATGGGACCAGCGGCTTGTGGTCCATCTGTTCAGTGCTGTCGAGGTAGCCTGTTTAGATAGTATTGGGAAAAAATTAGAACGTCCTCTGGTTGACTTGCTGGGGGGACGATCGAGGGATAGGGTTCCCTTTTCCGCATACCTGTTCTATAAATATGAGGGAGCGGGAGGAAAACTGGGTTTTGATATAGATAATCAGGCATCCGGTTGGCTAAAGGCCCGCCAAGCGGAGGCTTTGTCCCCCGAACAAATAGTTTTCCAGGCGAAAGCCATGTGCGACGAATATGGTTTCCAATCCATCAAATTAAAAGGCGGCGCACAACCTCCGGAAGTGGAATGTGATAGTATGCTCGCACTTCGAAAAGCCTTTGGGCCCAATGTTCCTTTACGGCTGGACCCTAATGCTATTTGGTCATTGGAGACTGCCGTGAAATATGGTAAAAAGTTGGAAGGCGTTTTGGAATATTACGAAGACCCCGTGCGAGGTCAGGAAAATATGGCCCTCTTAAGCCAAAAAGTAAATATTCCGTTGGCTACTAATATGTGTACGACTTCGTTTGATGATATTCCTTCCAGTTTAAGGCTCGGATCCGAACATATCATTTTATCGGACCATCATTTTTGGGGAGGATTACAGGCCTCTATGGAACTCAATAGGATCTGCCAGACTTTTGGAAGGGGATTTTCCATGCATTCCAACAGTCACCTCGGTATTTCGATGGCTGCCATGGTGCACTTGGGCGCAGCGGTCCCCCATTTAGATTATGCCCTTGACACTCATTATCCATGGCAAGTCGATGAAGTCATTAAAGGAGGTAAGATAATAATTGAAGACGGTTCTGCGAAGGTACCCGATGGTCCTGGACTGGGTGTTGAGTTGGATCGCGAACAATTACAAAAATTACACAATCAGTTCTTGGACTGTGGACTTAAGGAACGAAATGACGAGATCGAAATGAAAAAGGTACATCCTGATTGGCAATTTGAACTTCAAAGGTGGTAGCATTCTTATATGAACCCACCGAGCATATACACTTATAAAACAGAAATAATGAAAAAAAATGAAAATTTGAATAGAAGGCAAGCCCTTTCTACCTTGATAAAGGGAGGGGTAGGTGTCGGTGCGATGGGTTCGCTTTCGGCAGCTTGTGTTCCAGGGGATAAAAAGAAAGAAAAGAGCGAAGCGACCGAAATATCAAAGAATCAGATTTTATATAATGTAGGTTGTCAACATGGCGGTACAGGAAAGGAAAATTTGGAGTTTTTGGCACGGTATGGAGTTTTTCATATGGATGGTGGAGCCCCTGAATTGATCGAAGGGGTAGGATGGGACTTGGAAGACTCATTGAGAAAGCGGGAAGCCTGTGAAAAATATGGTATCAGTTTAGATGCGTATCACCTTCCCTTATCATCGGCCGGTATAAAGAAAATCAGTACCCCGAATATTATGTTGGGCAAGAGTCCGGCAAGGGACCGCGAGATTGAATTGATACAGCAAATGATTACGATTGCCAGCAAAACGGGGGTTAAGGTGTTGAACTATAACATGATTATACTACCTATTCTTAGAACCGGTGATACCTTGGACACCACCCGGGGCAATACCTATTACCGAAGCTGGAACTTGGAAAAAGCACTTGCCAAAGACGAAGGTCCTACCATTGCGGGAAAGGTAGACAGCGATGAAATGTACGAAAGAATAACCTATTTTTTGGATAGGGTCATGCCCGTGGCCGAAGAATATAATGTAAAGCTCGCCAACCATATCGCCGATCCGCCCGCCCCGATAGGATATCGCGGTATCACCCGCTGGAATAGTCCCGATGTGTTCGAGGGCATAAAGCGCTTTGCCCAATTATATGATAGTCCATCCCATGGGTTCAACCTTTGCCTCGGATCGACCGCTGAGGGCCTTGAGAACCCAAGAACGGAAATTCTGCCAATCATCCAATGGGTTGGGGAGCGCAAACAAATATTCAATATCCACCTTCGCAATATCAAAGGAGGATATAATGATTTTCAGGAAGTATATCCGGACAATGGGGATATGGATTTTGGGGAAATTTTAATGGCATTAAGGGATGTTGGCTACGATGCTATGGTTATGCCCGATCATATTCCCCACCACGAAGATCCTGCCAGCTATCTTCAAGGCCATGCCTATGCGTTCGGATATATCAAGGCTTTAATGCATGCCATCGAAATGGGATACAGTTAATATTAGTGGTGAGAGATATTAAAAAAGACCTCTTTATCTGCAGTGATATTCGCTATGTCTCCCACAATTATTCGGACTCCCTTGGAAAGAGCACTAAAAAAATCGCGTTCCATGGGGTAAAAATTAATTTTGTGCCTCTTTCTATATACAAAAGTAGTATTCCGCAAAACAATGGAAAACCATATGAAGTACACCCATTATACGGAAGAAGACTTTATAATGGACGAATATTTCCAGAAATGGATTTTAGATGACAATCGGGAAGCGCAAAACTTTTGGGAAAATTGGCTTCAAGAAAATCCCGCTAAAAAGCACCTTGTTGATAAGGCAGCAGGTTTTATTAAAACTATCCATTTCGTTGAAACTAGCCCACCTTATGAAAACGAGGTGAATAAACTTTTCAAAGAAATCGTTCAGATAAAAAATGGAACTAAGTGGAAGGCTACAGGAAACAAAGGAATGGCCTTCGAGAGGTAGTTCAAAATATTGGACCATAGCTGCCTGCATTGGAGCGCTGGTTACTATTCTGGCATTCCACCAGTTCTGGAATTCGAATACTTTAGAAGCAGTACCCAAAAACGCCCATAACGAGGTTATCATTAAAACTGGAAGACGGTACAGTACGCGTCTTAAACGAGAATACCTCAAAAATAATAAGAAACTCCAAGGGCGGCAGCATTGTAAACCAAGATCGAAATTTGTTGATTTATAATACCAAGTCTGAAAATAAATTTGAAACCAAATACAATGAATTGGTGGTTCCATACGGAAAAAAATTTGAACTCAGGTTGTCTGACAACTCCCATATCCTTCTCAATTCAGGTTCAAAATTGCGATATCCTACGGTCTTTGTTAGTGGGGTGGCGAGAACGGTTTATCTAGAGGGGGAGGCATATTTTTCGGTTGAAAAAGATAAAGAAAGTTCTTTTGTGGTAGTTACGGAAGATATAAACATCAAAGTATATGGAACCCAATTCAATGTGTCAAGTTACAAAAATGAAAAAAACACCTCTACGGTCTTGGTTGAAGGAAGTATCGGGGTGTACAAGGAGGATAGGGAGGGATTAGAAGAATCCCGGGACCTAGTTCCGGGTGAGCGCGCCGAAATTCTGGACGGCAATCTCATAGTTAATCGGGTGAACGTAGAAAAATATGTCGCTTGGACTGAAGGTAAATTGTATTTCTTAGATGATAAATTTGAGTTGATTTTAAAGAAATTGGAAAGACAATTTAATGTAACCATCGAAAATAAAATTGAAGAGCTGAACGATAAACGGTTTACAGGAACTTTTACGGAAGAAACAATAGACCAGATTTTCAAAATATTTCAAGAGCATACTCCATTTGAGTATTCGATGACCGATAACATGATAACCATGTATCGAAAGGAATAGCATTTTTTTTACCCATAATAAAAAACGAATGAAAAGAGCATCCACATGAAGAAAAGACTAAAAAATCGGAAAGTGCTGTAACACCTCCCGATTCACATAAAAGATTTCAGTTCAGAGAATAACTAAAACCTTCACAAAATTATGAAAAATCCAAAACAATTGGTTTCAGGAAAAACCGGGTTTCTGCCTAAAATTGATCTAAAAGTGAAAATTTCATTCTTGTTTTTAGTATCAGCACTTTTCCAATTACAGGCAGGATCGGAGTCTGGAAAAAAAACCAAGATTGACCTTGTCGAAAAAGGAGCGACCGTTCTAGAAGTTATCGCGGCCATTGAGTCTAAAACCGATTATAAATTCTTTTATAGTAGCGGGGAGCTGGATCTCGAACGAACCTTGGATATCAGTGTGAAACAGGCTGATATCGAACAAATTCTTAATCGCGTTTTTGCCCGAGGTAAAGTGGGTTATAGGATTATAGATACGCAAATCATTTTAACGCCATACAAAATGGCGAAAACAGATGATTGGGTGGGCAACACATCACCTACTTCAGGACTATGAGGTCAGCGGAATCGTGTCGGATGCCAACGGTTCTCCATTACCCGGGGCCAGTATATTGATAAAAGGAACAGGGAGTGGAACCACTTCCGACTTTGATGGCAACTATAGCATCACAGTGCCAAATGACAATGCGATACTGGTTTTTAGTTATATTGGTTTTACTCCCAAAGAAATTGCCATGAATGGGCAGTCCTCCATAAATGTAGTTTTAGAGGAAAGCAGCCAAGCTTTGGACGAAGTAGTAGTGACCGCCTTGGGTATTGAAAGGGACAGGAAAACTCTTGGATATGCTACCGCCAAAGTAGATTCTGAGGAATTTGCGGTGAATAGGACCCCTAATTTTATGGATGCGCTTCAAGGAAAGGTGGCGGGGGTCAATATTTCCGGTCTCGGCTCTGGTCCACAAGGAAGTAGTAAGATACGGATACGTGGTATTTCATCGTTCGGGAATAACAACTCCCCATTAATCGTGGTTAACGGTGTCCCTATCAACAATACCTCTTTTGGGGTCAGGGGCGATGTGGGCGAAGTGGGTAGTAATAGACGATCGGACAGTGGGGATGGCCTTAGTAGCATCAATCCCGATGATGTGGAGACCATGACCATTCTAAAAGGTGCGGCCGCCTCTGCATTATATGGCTCTAGGGCTAAAGACGGGGTTATCATGATTACCACGAAAAACAGGTCAGCGGAAGGCGGAGTCGAGGTTAGTTTTAATTCGAACTATACGAATGGCACCCCTCTCGATTTTACAGATTATCAATATGAATATGGTCAAGGAGAAGGGGGTGAGCGACCTGATGCGCCTTTCCCTAACACCGGGGTTTGGAGTTTTGGAGAACCCGTAGGGGGAACGCAGATTCTTTTTGACGGGCTAGTAGTTCCTTACGTGCCCCAACGTCACAAAGTCAGTGACTATTACAGAAATAGTTCTACCCTGATGAATACCATTAGCGTGGCCTCCGGTGGGGATAATGGGGGAATCAGCTTCTCCGCTGCCAATATGAATGCAACATCCATTCTGCCGGGTTCCGATTATGTAAGGAGAACGATTAATGTTGGATTTACCCAAAAGCTTAAAAGGTTTACGATTTCGGGCAATGTGAATTACTCCAATGAAGTTCGTACTAATCCGCCCAATATTGCAGAACAGGATTTCAGTCCCGTGGTCATTTACACCCTCGCATCAACCATGCCATTGGATTTGTTACGGGAGAACTGCTGCGATGAAAATGGCGATGAAATTCCATATTCCCGATTTACGAATAGGACCAATCCCTATTTTGCCTTAAAACGCTTTGAAAATAATACGCGTGATCGGGTATTCGGGAATATTACCACTAGTTACGAATTTACAGATTGGCTGTCCGCCCAAGTACGGGTGGGGCAGGATTATTATATACGCGATGTGGACTACAACTTGCCTACAGGATCACAAAGACAGTCGGATCCGCCGCCTGGATTTGTAAATGGACAGTACATCCAGGATCAAAGACGGTTCAGGGAGGTCAATGCCGATTTTTTGATTTCTGCCAACAAGCAGTTCGGCGAGTTCGGAACGATGTTGAATTTTGGTGGCAACCAAATGTACCGCCGATCGGATGTAAATACGATTTTGGGCGAAAACTTCTATACGCGTGATCTTTACACAATCGGTAATGCCAGTACGGTATCGCCGAATTATACTCGTTCCGAAGAGCAAATAAATTCGTTGTATGCCGCGGCTGAAATTTCTTACGGGGGCTATCTATATGTAAATGCCACCGCAAGAAATGACTGGTTCTCTACGCTGTCACCTGCCAACAGAAGTATACTCTATCCTTCCGTAACCGGTAGTTTTGTTTTCAGCCAAGCCCTTAAGTTGCCGAGTTGGTTTTCCTTTGGAAAAATACGGGTTGCCTATGCAGAGGTAGGTAGTGATACGGATGTAGGGCCCTATGCCGATAACTTGCCCTATAGAATTAATCCCCTGCAACTCTTGAATCAACCCGTAGGCGGTATCGACACTAGCGTTATCCCGAATACCGATTTGAGGCCCATGCGGGTTACCGAAAGGGAAGTAGGTCTTGAATTGACCTTGTTCAATAACTTACGATTTGAGGCTTCGTATTACAACAAGCTTTCTTCAGATCAGATTCTTCTAGCCCAGACCTCCGATGCCTCTGGCTATACCACCCGCAGAATAAATGTAGGGGAGAGTAGAAATGAAGGAGTAGAGGTCTTCTTAGACGTTAGCCCCATCAAAACAGAGAATTTTACATGGAACACTTCGGCCAATCTGTCCTATAACACTTCTGAAGTATTGAGTCTTGGTGAAAGTGTCGATGATAATTTTATTACGGTGGGAGAAGCCGAATTTCACGGTGAGCTCCGGCAGGTGGTCGGGAAGCCCATGGCCCAACTTTATGGATGGGGATGGCTACGCGACGCGCAGGGTAATCAGGTTTTTGATGAAAATAATGGATTTCCTTTACGTTCGGAAGAACAAATCGACTTCGGAAGCGCATTGCCGAAGTGGGTCGGTGGGTTCACAAACAGCTTTAAATACAAAAATTTGACGGCCTCCTTTCTAATAGATTATAAATTGGGCCATAAAATGATATCAGGTACTCATATCAACGCCTATCGGCACGGACTCGATAAGGCTACCTTGGTCGGACGGGATGTGGGCTATGTCATCGGAGAGGGCGTGAACCTAGATGGCAGCGTAAATACGACCCGAGCTGATATTCAGGGCTTCTACCAGACGATACGTACCCATCGGGGATCTGAGCCATCGGTATTTAACGCAGGTTCATGGCAATTGCGGCAGATTTCCATAGGATATGATTTTACCAAGCATTTGGAAAGGTTCAAGGTAATCAAGGGCCTCAAATTCGATATCGTAGCGAACAATGTTGCCGTACTTAAAAAATGGGTGCCACATATCCATCCCGATCAAAACGGTATCATAGGCGATCAGTTCGTAGGTCTTGAGGCAACGGGCCTACCGATTACCCGGGATATCGGTTTTAATATGAACATTAAATTTTAAAGCAAAGACTATGAAAAATGTAACAAAATATATAGGTAGCGCTTTTTTGATACTGGCATTGCTCGGCTCATGCGATGAAGGATTCGATGACCTCAATACGGACAAGGTACGTTTGGTCTCTATTGATCCGACCTATCAATTGAACACTGCAATCATACAAGCTGCCCCAGGCTATGGTAACAACCTTACCTACCAAGTTACGATCGTGCGGCAGATGATTACCCCTTTTGCCGGTGTAGGTACAGGGGCTAACCTCAATCAAGACAATCGTGCGGCGACGCTAGAAATTTGGAACAATGGGTACCGTAATACGATAAAAAATATGGTCGATGGTATTGCGGACATTGCCGACGACCCCGAGCAAACGAATTTGTTGTCGATGCTACGTATCTGGAGGGCACAGCAATTCATGGTTTTAACCGATACCTATGGCGATATACCCTATTTCGAAGCCGGATTGGGGTTCTTGGAACAGATTCCTTTTCCCGCATACACACCGCAAGAGCAGATTTACGATGATTTGCTCAAGGAACTTGATGAAGCTTCCGCCGCTTTAGATCCATCAAAGGACGCCGTAAACCAAGAGGTAATGTACGCCGGTGCCGGTATTGGCGACAATATATTGGCCTGGAAAAGATTGGGGAACTCTTTGTTGCTTCGCGCAGCCATGCGATTGGTCAAGGTCGATCCGGCGAAAGCCCAAGAATTTGCCGCAAAAGCGATTGCTGGAGGCATCATGACATCTAACGAAGATAATGCGCTGGTTCGACACGATGCAAGCTTCCGCAATGAAATGGGAACCAATTTGAACGGTGGACAAGCCCCATTTTTCTATTTGGATAAGGAGTTTGTGGACTTTATGCAGAACAACGACGATCCTAGACTGACCGCCATCGCGGTTCGATATGTAGGTTCGGAATCGGAAGGTGGTCAAATTCCGGAAAATGCAAATCGAGATCCGGATGTACAGATCGGAATGCCCCAAGGTTTCGATAATACCACCATAGCACCCCAGATTGCCGCAGATGGCGTGGCAAGCCTTTTCGACTATAGCCAATTGGATAGAACCAGGCTGGGAGCCCCGGAGGCACCCAGTTTTTATGTGACCTACTCCGAAACCTTGTTATTGTATGCCGAAGCCATCGTTCGGGGTTGGGTTTCGGGTGATGCCAATGCAGTTTATCAAGATGCCATCCGGGCCAACATGGAACAATTTGCGGCTTGGACTGGCGATACTACGATTCCCGAAGCCGATATTGATGCCTATCTTTCAACACATTCCCTCACGCCGGGTATGGAATTGGAACAGATTAATAATCAATATTGGATATCGTCTTTTCTGAACGGTTCCGAAAGCTGGGCCAATTTTAGAAGAAGTGGTTATCCCGAGGTTGCACCGAACCCTTATCCGGGCAGTGAGCTCAAAACCGAGGATTTTATCAGAAGACTAACCTATCCCGATTCCGAAAAGACAGTTAATTCGGCGAATTTGCAGGAAGCGATCAGCAGGCAAGGGCCAGATAACCTTGAAACACGAATTTGGTGGGACGTAAAAAATTAATGAAATTTAGCTTCTCAATAGTGATAAACCGATTGAACTCATGTAAACTTATGGTTTGGAACCGGAAATATCGGCTTCTGAGACTAGATGAAGGCATTTTGTAAAAGCATAGCAGAGCTACGATATTCAAAAATGAGGAGATATAGCTTCAAAACGGGATATTTGTAGGTAAAAGAAAAAATCTAAAATAAGTTCATTCTATAAATAAAGCAGTATTCATGAAAAACAATCTGAAGCAAATCATTGCCAGCCACAAAAGAGAGGAACAATCCTACGCCGCTTCCCGCCAGGCCGAGATGGACGATCCCAAAACAGGCGGCGCCCGCCGCAACTTTTTGAAGATGACCGCCCTGGGCGGTCTGGGGCTGTCCGGTCTTATGGGCTATTCCCTTGAGGATACCGTGTCGCACACCACCTCGAAGGTCAACCGGGCCTCGGCGCCTTCCGAGCTCAAGATAACGGACATGCGCTATGTGCTTACCGCGGTGATGGGGGGCACCGCCATCATCCGCATAGACACCAACCAGGGGATCTATGGCCTGGGGGAGGTCAGGGATGCCGCCGACGTGCGGTACGCCCTGATGCTCAAGAGCCGCATCCTGGGCAAGAACCCCTGTAACGTCGAGAAGATATTCAAGAGCATCAAGCAGTTCGGCGGGCCCTCCCGGCAGGCCGGGGGCGTATGCGGGGTCGAAATGGCCCTGTGGGACCTCTGTGGAAAGGCCTACAATGTCCCGGCCTGGCAGTTGCTCGGCGGGAGATACCGGGATAAGGTACGGATGTACGCCGATACCCCCGAGGCCAAATCTCCCGAAGAACAAAAAAAACTGATCGATTTCCGGGTCAACGAACAGGGCTACACCTGGTTGAAGATGGATGTTTCCATCGGTGAGCTCAAGGGGAAGCCCGGTACCGTAGTCAACGGTAAGTTTTGGGAAAACGAAAACGGTAGCCTTAATCAATGGGGCGATCAAAGGAACTATATGAACTATGGCAATACCATGCATCCGTTCACCCAGATCCAAATTACGGAAAAGGGATTGGAGGAACTGCAGCAGATAGTGGAAAACGTCCGGAACATGGTCGGTTATGAGATCCCCCTTTCCACGGACCATTACGGCCATTTCGATATGAACAACAACATCCGTCTGGCCCATGCCCTTGAGAAATACCGCCTGGCCTGGTTCGAGGATATGGTCCCCTGGCAGTACACCGAACAGTGGAAGGCCATCACGAACGCCATCGAGACCCCAACCACCACGGGGGAGGATATCTATCTGCTAAAGGATTTCAGGCCGCTTATCGAAGAAAGGGCGGTCGATATCATCCATCCCGATCTGGCCTCCTCCGGGGGGCTCCTGGAAACCAAGCGTATCGGCGACTATGCGGAGGAGTACGGCGTGGCCATGGCCATGCACCAGGCGGGCACCCCGGTCTCGTTCATGTCGAACGTGCACTGTGCCGCGGCGACACAGAACTTTTTGGCACTGGAACACCATTCCGTTGACCTGCCGTGGTGGGAAGACCTGGTCACTACCGTCGGCGGCTTTAAAATGATCGACAAGGGCTTTGCCACCGTGCCGCTTACCGCACCCGGACTCGGCATCGAACTGAACGAGGAGGTCCTGAAAAAACATATCGACCCCAGGGACAAGAGTTATTTCGAATCTACCGATCAATGGAACGAACTGCGTTCACACGATAGGACGTATAGTTAATGGGTAAAAGTCAAAAGTTATTGACTTAATCATATTGAATGACATCCTATAACGGATTACCTAGTGTTAAGTTAAGCTGAAATGTCGGCAATCGTGGATTGGGGTTAACCTAACACTAGTGGCAAATTCTTGTGTGAGCCAGCCCGTCCGATAGGCGGGATAGTTAGTTAGTTGGTGTCGAATGTCCCGGACATCCGTTCGGGACGTTCAACCATTTTGTCAGTCCACCTTTAATCACTATCATTGTTAATTGCAAAGTCAAATGAATTACTTCACGAAGAACAAAATTTTAAATATGAAAACAAGATTCTTTTTAACGGCCTTGTTTGCTCTGTCCTACTTCTCGGTTACATCGCAAGGTGTTGCCGCTACTTCCGGATATGTCAAGGAATTGACTTCCGATTGGCAGGGGGAGCGTTATGATGACGGACGGCCAAAAGTTTCGGATGCCCTTCTAAAACGCTTGAAAAAAATACAGATGGAAGAGGCCTGGGGTTATCTAAGAAGCAAGGGATACAACAATCAGTATGACGGGGATTGGGAAGTTCTCCACCCCGATGACGTGATGACGGGTAGGGTGGTCACCGCCCAATACATGCCCTTGCGCAAGGATTACAAAGAACTTGTGAAGATGAAAGGTGCGAAAGAAAACCGCGATACCGTAGGAGGAAGTAACTCCTGGCCCATAGAAATATTGCGTCCGGGAGACGTCTATGTAGCGGATGGTTACGGCAGGATCATTGATGGTACCTTAATCGGATCGAATCTGGGCAATGCCATATATGCAAATTCCAAGAACGGAGTCGTTTTCGATGGCGGCGTTCGCGATGTGGCCGGGCTGATGGATATTGAAGGGTTCAATGGATGGTGGCGCGGGCAAGACCCCTCCTACTTACAGGAAGAAATGTTGACCAGTATCAATACGCCCGATCCGTATCGGAAGGGCCACCGTATTGCCCGGTGATGTGGTGCTCGCCAATCGCCATGGTATTGTCTTTATTCCCGCCCATTTGGTCGCTAATCTGGTACTTTCTTCGGAAGTGGTAGCGCTTCGCGACCAGTTCGGATTTCAACGGCTTCGAGAAAAAACCTATACCCCGGGAGAGATAGACACCCAATGGACGGAGGAGATCAAAGCCGATTTTAGGGATTGGCTCAACAAGTATCCGGACAGTGAGCTGCCCATGACCCGCAAAGAACTGAACGACCATTTGAACGCCAATAAATAGTAGATTGTCTTTTGAAAAATCCATAAAATTTACCACTATGAAAAACAAAGGAGTATGGGGGGTTTTCCTAGCCCTTTTCACCACGATTACCTACGCTCAAGCGCAACAGGACACCCAAAAAATTGAAACGGCCGTTGACGAGCTTTATGCAGCTATGGTCGATAAGAATGAAGAATCCCTCAAAAACCTTACGGCAGAAGCGTTGACATATGGTCATTCGAGCGGGAAAATCGAGGATAAGGCGCAATATGTGGAAGGGGTCATGAATGGTTCCTTCGATTTCAGTTCCATTACCCCCGCAGAGCAAAACATAGCTATTTCAGGCGACACCGCCATAGTACGGCATATTTTTGTTGCGGAGGGTACCGATAATGGAAAGCCGGCCGATGTCCGTATCGGAGTAATGATGACCTACCTAAAACAGAACGGCCAATGGAAGCTATTGGCAAGACAGGCCTATAAACTTCCATAAAACGAACATCCCTTGAAAAAAATCAACCTTTACTCCGTTTCCTTGGGCATTGCCGCCATTTTGTTTTTCGTCATTATCGGCATGATACTTATGGGGAATATCGACCGGGCAGGCATTCTTTTTCTATTGTTTTTTGCCACCTTGGCACTAGGCTGTAGCGGATACAAAACGCTGAACGGGCTTGTGTTTACCACTATGATCTTTGCCGGAGTTTCGGCAGCACTGTACTATCCCAACCTCTTTACGTATGTGGGCGACTTTAAGTTGACCATACTGATTATTCCGTTGATCCAGATTATTATGTTCGGTATGGGTACCCAAATGGGAATAAAGGATTTCGCTGCGGTTTTCAAAACCCCGCGGGGTGTGGTGATAGGAGTCGCTGCGCAATTGTTGATCATGCCTGTGGTCGGATATGTCTTGGCCAAGACCAGCAATTTTCCTCCCGAGATAGCGGCAGGCATTGTTCTGATAGGGTGCTCGCCCAGCGGAGTCGCTTCCAACGTAATGGCCTATCTGGCCAATGCCAACTTGGCGCTCTCGATTACCATTACCTCCATTGCCACCCTACTGGCACCCTTTTTAACCCCATTATTGATGAAGTTCTTGGCGGGGGAATTCGTGGAAATCGATGTATTGGATATGATGTGGAGTATTACCAAAATGATTATCCTCCCCATTGGAGCGGGTTTATTGTTCAACCGGTTCTTTAAGACCAAATGGCTTGATAAGGCCATGCCGGTAGTATCCATGCTGGCCATCGGCATCATTATTACTATTATTACGGCGGCCGGAAGGGACAGCCTGTTAGAAATCGGTGGAATTCTGATGCTATTGGTCTTAATCCACAATGTCTTCGGCTATACCTTGGGCTATTGGTTCGCCCGACTCTTCAAGAATGCCCGAACAGGATGCCCGCACCATTGCCATCGAGGTGGGGATGCAAAACGGGGGGCTCGCCTCCGGCATTGCCAATTCTTTGGGCAAGATTGCTACCATGGGCTCTGGCACCGGCTGTTTTCGGGCCATTGATGAACATTACGGGCTCCATCCTTGCCTCCTATTGGCATAAAAGACCGCCAAAGATTAAAAACGAGCCGGTATTGGCGGAGTAGTAAAATATAGTGTTGGATTTATTTTTTTAACCATTTGGTATCTTCTCTTCGTAACAAAACCTTCTTTTTGAAGATCCCATAAGAAGGCTTATATTCGTATAACCTGACAATGGTGTCTATTTCATAATACATAATCGATTTTAAATGAAAAAAGTAGTGACTTTCGGGGAAATCATGTTGCGGTTGTCCCCTCCGGGATTCTTAAGGTTTTCGCAGACCAACACTTTTGATGTGGTGTATGGTGGCGGAGAAAGCAATGTGGCCGTTTCATTGGCCAATTATGGGGTTCCAGTGGACTTTGTGACCCGTTTGCCCAAAAACGATATCGGGGAATGTGCTCTCATGGAAATGCGAAAAAGGGGCGTGGGCACCGATAAGATTATCTATGGCGGTGACCGTCTCGGCATCTATTTTCTAGAGACTGGTGCTGTGAGCCGCGGTAGTAAGGTGGTTTATGACCGGGCCCACTCCGCTATCGCGGAAATCCAAAAAGGTATGATCGATTGGGATTCGGTGTTCGAAGGGGTGGAATGGTTTCATTGGACCGGAATTACGCCGGCCATTTCCCAAGGGGCGGCCGATGTATGCCTAGAAGCCGTCAAGGCGGCCAAGGATAAGGGGGTCACCATTTCAACGGATTTAAACTATCGCGCCAAATTGTGGAAGTATGGCGTTGAACCGGAGGAGATTATGACGGAGCTGACCTCCTATTGTGATATCATTCTAGGAAATGAGGAGGATGCGGAAAAGCATTTCGGTATCAAACCCGAAGGATTGGATATTACCACGCAAGGGGACCAAGTCAAGGCAGATGCCTTTCTATCCGTCTGTAAACAGATGATGAAAAAATTTCCGGATGCCAAAAAGGTGATTACTACACTACGAGGCTCGATTTCGGCTTCCCACAACACTTGGGCGGGCGTTCTTTATGATGGAGAGACCATGTACAAATCCCCAGAATACCAAATCACCCATATCGTCGATAGGGTAGGGGGCGGTGATTCATTTATGGGGGGATTGATATACGGTCTCCTTAAATATCCCGAAGACGATCAGAACGCGTTGAATTTCGCAGTGGCCGCATCCTGCCTAAAACATACCATCATGGGCGATGCGAATCTATCGACCGTTGACGAAGTGGAAAAACTGATGGGCGGGGATGCTTCCGGTCGAGTAGCACGTTGATTAGAAACCGTAATTGCGAGCGCAGCGCTGCAATCCATTTAAGCCGTGTAGAAAGCTCTAGAGATTGCTTCGCCTCGCTCGCAATTTCATATAAAAAAAGGAAACAATGTCACAATTCACACGAATTCAAGTAGTAAAAGTCATGGAAGAAACCGGCATGGTACCCCTTTTCTACCACCCGGACGTCGAACTCGGTAAGAAAGTTTTAAAGGCCTGTTATGATGGAGGCTCACGCTTGTTAGAGTTCACTGCCCGAGGCGATTTCGCTTTCGAGGTATTTCACGAGCTGAACAAATATGCTGTTAAAGAGCTTCCGGAAATGATTATGGGCGTCGGTTCCATCACCGATGCGGCGGCGGCCAGTATGTTCATGCAAATGGGCGCGAATTTTATCGTTACCCCGACGTTGCGAGAGGATATTGCCATCGTGTGCAACCGCCGAAAAGTACTTTGGTCCCCAGGATGCGGCACTTTGACCGAAATCAACAGGGCCGAGGAACTGGGCTGTGAAATTGTCAAGCTCTTTCCAGGAGACACCTACGGCCCCGGATTCGTAAAAGCCATTAAAGGCCCACAACCCTGGACTAGCGTGATGCCTACCGGTGGTGTCAGTACCGACGAGGAGAACCTTAAAGGCTGGTTCGATGCCGGGGTGACCTGTGTCGGCATGGGGTCTCAAATGATCAGCAAGGAAATTCTGGCGGATAAGGATTTTACGGGGCTTGAGAACAGGATTAGGGAAACTTTGTCGTTGATCAACAGTTTGAGAAATTAGAAATGTTGCCTTCCGACTACCATTCCGGCTACTGTTAAAGCGGCCCAACAGGTGAATTCAAGTATATGCGCCTAAATACTCATCTTTATCCCCATTTCCAATCCCCGTAATTCGGCCAAACCGCGTAAACGTCCTATAGCGGAATAGCCTGGGTTCGTCTTTTTGTGCAGGTCGTCCAACATTTGATGGCCGTGATCGGGCCGCATGGGAATTTGGGCGTCTTGGCGGCCTTCTCCTTTTCTCCTTTTTTCCTCCTGAAGTATTTTTTTGACCAGTTCGTACATAGGAACGTCGCCCTCTAAGTGGTTGGCTTCGTAGAAATTGCCATTGCCATCGCGCTGGGTACTTCTCAGATGCAGAAAATGTACGCGATCGGCAAAGCGTTCGAACATTCTTGGAATATCATTATCCGCCCGAACCCCCAAAGATCCCGTACAAAATGTAATGCCATTGTGAACGGATTTTACCTTATCGAAGATATAAGCATAATCGGCTTCCGTGCCCATAATCCGTGGCAGTCCCAATATTGAAAACGGCGGATCGTCGGGGTGGATGCACATGCGAATGCCAGTTTCTTCAGCTATGGGAATTACTTCCCGCAAAAAATGCACCAAATGGTCGCGCATTTCGCTTTCCCCGATATCATTATAAGTATCCAAAATATTTTGAAACTTGCTTAGATCATATCCCTTTTCCGGTACTGGATAGCCTTCTGATGAACCGGGCAATCCTGCGATGATTGTTTTTACCAGACTCCAAATGTCCTTTTCCGACATTCGGTCGAAACGCTCTTTCGCCGCGCTGATCTGTTCCTTGGTGTAAGTGGCTTCCGCATCGGGGCGTTTAAGGATAAATAGATCGAAGGCAGCGAGTGCATTGAATTCGAACCGCAAGGCTTTCGAACCGTCCTCCACCTCGTAGTCGAGGCTGGTACGCGTCCAGTCCAATACAGGCATAAAATTATAGCAGACTACGTTCACATCGCATTCCGCTAGATTCTTCAGACTCTGTTTATAATTTTCGATATGCTGTCGGTAGTCCCCTTTTTGGGTCTTGATACTCTCGTGGATCGGTAGCGATTCTACCACCGACCAAACAAGTCCGCTATCCGTAATTATTTTTTTCCGGTTTTTTATTTCCGATATCGACCAGATTTCCCCATTGGGAATATGGTGCAGCGCATTAACGATACCGGTCGCCCCGGCCTGTTTGATATCCTGAAGGCTAACCGGATCACTCGGCCCGTACCATCGCCATGTTTGTTTCATATCTTATTGTGTAAGAAATTTAAGTTTCATCGCTACTTCGTAGCTGTTGGAGGTTCAGGATTGTCGCAGGTCAGGCCCTGAAAACCTTAAATTTTTATCGTTTGCTGCAACTGCCATTGGATACAGAATTATACGCCACTAAAAGCACTAAAGCCGCCATCTACCGGAAGCACGATTCCCGTTATAAATTTCGCGGCATCGCTACATAAAAATTGGATGGCACCATTGAGTTCCTCGGCCTTTCCGAACCTTCCCATAGGGGTGTTCTTTATTATAGTTTCCCCCCGTTCGGTGTAGGTTCCGTCTTCGTTGGTCAGAAGGGCCTTGTTCTGTTTTCCGATAAAAAATCCCGGTGCAATGGCATTCACTCGAAGTCCCTCCCCAAATTTTGTGGCCAATTCTACCGCCATCCATCGGGTAAAATTTTCCATGGCCGCCTTGGATGCTGAATATCCCGCCACCCGGGTGATGACCCGTTCGACCGCCATGGAAGAATAGTTGATGATGACACCCTTCTTTTGATGGGCCATGGTTTCACCGAAAATCAACGAAGGCAATACGGTACCGTTCAGGTTCAGATCGGTCACCTTTTTAAAATCGTCCATCGAGAGATCAAAAATCGTTTTATCGGGAGAGATGGTCGCCCCCGGTAAATTTCCGCCTGCAATGTTCAAAAGTATGTCTATCCTTCCAAAGTCGTTCATGATCTGGAGCTTAACATTCTGTAGCGATTCCTCGTCAAGGATATCCGCTTCATAGGCCTCGGCCTTTCCCCCGATTTTGGCAATTTCGTCCAGCAAGGATTGTAACGATGATTCTTTTCGGGTCAGCAGGGCCAGTTTTACACCGGCTTCGGCCAGGCTTTTGGCAACACTTCCGGCCAAGGCGCCACTGGCACCGGTTATAATGGCAATCTTGTCTTTAATATCGAATATGTTTTTCATTCCTATACTATAAAGTTAGGCGCCCAAGATAACACAATATGACCAAAAAAGAGAATCGTTGGCGATGAACTCATTTAGACTTTTTGTTTTACCTGCAAACATCCCATTTTGCACCCATATTTCGTCATTTTTGAAAACCGTAGCCCTGCTATGCTGTTGAAAAATGACTTCATCTGGGCACAAAAGCGGATGTTTTCGGTTCCAAGCAAAAAGTCTAAATGGGTTCAATGCTTTTAAAAAGCATTTCAAAACCTTACATTTATGCTGAAATCCATAATCCGTACTTAAATGAAAATCTACAAGACCGAAGAGGGGGCCGTAATCCATAATGAAGAATCAGTTTTACCTCACAGAAGTAAAAGACTGGGATGCTTTCCTGAATCGACAGAGGCTGCATCAAAAGTTGCTAAAGGAGGTTGAGACTATGGAAGCATACTCCCGGGAAAGCCTGCCCAGGGTGCTCCATCCCCCCATGGGTACCCAGGAAATTTGGGCCTCTGGCGTAACCTATATGCGAAGCCGGCAGGCCAGGATGGAAGAATCGAAAAAAGCAGGTGGTGGCAGTTTTTACGACCGCGTTTACGATGCCGACCGTCCGGAGCTCTTTTTTAAAGCCACCGCCCAGCGAACGGTCGGCCATGGCGGAACGGTTAGGATACGAAAGGACTCCACCTGGGATGTGCCGGAACCCGAGCTTACCTTGTTCGTCAGTTCTGAAGGCACCCTAGAAGGGTACACCATCGGCAACGATATGAGTTCCCGTAGTATCGAGGGCGAAAATCCCCTATACCTTCCCCAGGCCAAGACCTATGAGGGATGTGCGGGACTGGGTCCCTGTATCTATGTGCCGGAAGTTCCCATAGCACCGGAAACAAAGATACAATTGGATATTGTTAGGGAGGAAAAAAAGGTTTTCTCCGATCAGATTCCCATCAGCCAGATGAAACGGAAACACAAGGAATTGGTGGAATATCTTTTCAGGGAGCTCAAGTTCCCGAACGGCTGTTTCTTGATGACCGGTACGGGTATCATCCCCCCGGATAATTTCACATTAAAAGTAGGGGACGAGGTAAGGATTACCATCGACCATATCGGAACCTTGGTAAATAAGGTAGGGCAGTGAGGTAGCTGTTGATACCTATAATAGGGCACGGTCTAAATGAACATAGCCCCCATCGACAAAAATGAACTGGCCGGTGGTATGCGATGATCGGTCTGAAATAGTAAAGAGACACAGGTCGGCAATTTCTTCGGGAGTGGTCATACGGTTTTCCAAAGGAATTTTTTGAAGGATGGATTTCAATTTCTCCTTGCCATTTTCAAGGTTACTGATCCAATCGTCATAGGAAGGGGTCCAACATTCCGCAATGATGATGGCGTTGCAGCGGATGCCATAATCCAACAGATCCACCGCCCATTCACGGGTCAGGCCCAGCACCCCACCTTTTGATGCGGCATAGCCCGAAGTGCCGCCCTGTCCGGTCAGCGCTACTTTAGAGCCAATATTTAAAATATTGCCTTTGGATTTTTTTAACAGGGGCAGGGCGAATTTTACCGTCAGGAAAAAGCTGACTAGATTCAGTTTTAGGGAATCCTATAAACTCGTCGTAAGAGGCATCCAGATTTACGCCATCGTTGACTCCCACATTGTTCAACACCACATCGATTCGGCCGTAGTGAGAGGCAATTCGCTCCACTGCTTTTTCGACCTGATAAGGGTCGGTAACATCGGCTTGGCAAAAAAGGGCATCGGTACCCCTTTTTTGGATTTCCTTTATGTATCCAAAGCCGCGTTCGTTTCTATCGATGACTGCGGGAATAGCGCCTTCTTCGACCAAATGCTGCAATAGGGTGTGCCCGATACTTCCTTTTTTACCGGCCGCCCCGGTAATGAGAACTACTTTGTTTTTGAGATGTAAATCCATAGTTTTTTTCTTATTCCAGCGCGAAAAACTTCGCCCGGCTGTGCCATGAAAAGTGATGGCGGTAATCCCTTGCGTTTGGTTTTCTATTTATGTTAAATACTAGAGCCGATAGAACGCCACTGCATTCCCGCCCATAATCTTATGGCGATCGTTTTCTCCTAAATCCGAGATGAATTCGGTTACGACCTCTTTGACTTCGCAATAGGCTCCCGCCACTAAACACACCGGCCAATCGGAACCGAACATGAGCCGGTCGCTTCCGAAAACTTCCAGAACATGATGTAGATAGGGGTGTAACTGTTCCTTGGTCCACGCCTGGTAATCGGCTTCGGTAATCATGCCCGATATTTTACAATATACGTTTTCATGTCGTGCAATCGCTTCCATAAGCAGCGCCCATCCTTCGAAAAACCCGTCTTTGATATACGGTTTGGCAATATGGTCGATGACAAATTTTTGATTTGGGAAGCGCTTTACGAATTCTAGTACGGCGCCCAATTGGTGCGGAAAAACCAGAATATCATAGGTGAAATCATATGGCTCCAAATATGAAATTCCCTTACAAAAAGCGGAACCTAGCAGAAAATTATGATCGGCCTCGCCTTGGACGATGTGCCTCCAGCCTTTCAGTTTCTTATGGGATTCATATTGTTTAAGGACTTCCTCAATATTTTCGGCCCGAAAATCGGCCCAGCCCACGACTCCCTTAATAAAATCGTGTTCCTCTGCAAGATGTAACAGAAAATCGGTTTCTGCCAATGTTTGGTCCGCTTGAACGGCCACACAGCCGTCAATGCCGTTTTCAGCATACACCTTCTGTAAATCGGTGGGCAAAAAATCTCGCCGTATGGCGGACATGCTATCGTCAATCCAAGCATGTTTTTCTGGGTTGTATTTCCAAAAGTGTTGGTGTGCGTCTATAGTCATGGTCTTTCTCGTTACATGGAATCCTTAAGGCTCTGAAGAACTCCTTTATTCTCCATATCCTCTATGTTTTGCGTTACTGTCTCCACCAAATTGTCTAGCTGGGTCAAATCTTCCTTCCAAAGTAAAGTATTTTTTAATATGGATGTGACCAACTCACTCAATGTCAATTTATTGTTGTTGAATTTTTTCCATTGAACGGCAAAAAAATCCAGTATCCTTTGATCATCTTTTAAGGGGATGGCCTCCCCATCGCTTTCTCCTTTATAGAATCGGATCAATGCAGAAAGACCGAAGACTATTCGTTGGGGCAGTTTTCCTTCTTTTGCATAATAGTCCTTCAAAGTGGGCAACAGACGGGTGACGAATTTGGAAGTACTGTTCAGGGAAATGCTGATAAGCTGATGCTTTAATAACGGATTTCTAAAACGGTCCAACACATCCGCCACGAATTTTCGTTTGATTTCCACAGGAAAATCCAAAGTCGGGGTAGCTTCTTTCAACAAAAGGGATTCCACAAAACCGCTGACCGTTTCATCCTCCATCGCCTCATTTACGAGCCGAATGCCCGCCAAATAGGCCACGGGCACCATTGACGTGTGGGCGCCGTTCAAAAGACGGACTTTCATCTCACGATAGGGGGCCAAGTCGGATACAAATTCCACATTCAGTTCGGTTTGCGAAAAAGGGAGTTCCTTTTGAACAAATTCCGGAGCTTGAATGACCCAGCTGTGATAGTATTCCCCTGCCACTAAAAGCTGGTCTTTATAGCCGAGTTCCTTTTCGATTCCATTGGCCCTCTCCCTAGGATAGCCCGATACGATACGGTCCACCAAAGTACCACAAAAATGGTTGGAGGAATCGAGCCATTCCTTAAAATCATCGCCCAGCTGCCAAAGGTCGGCATATTGTAAAACGCAATTCTTCAAGGCCTTACCGTTATTTTCAATCAGTTCGCAAGGCAGCAGAATACAGCCCCTTGATATGTCGCCAACAAAATGTTCAAAGCGCTGATGCAGCCAAACGGTCAGTTTTGCAGGGAATTCCTTCGGAGGGCTATCATCGAATTTATCTTCGGAATTGAATTGTATTCCCGCCTCCGTAGTATTGGAAACGATGAAACGTAAATCAGGATTTTCCGCCAGATCGAGATAGGTTTGCCATTCGGTATAGCAGTTTACGACCTTTTGAACCGAGGTCACCAAAGACTTTTCCGCCATCTGTTTGCCGTCCTTTATCCCATCCAGTACGACTGTAAAAAGCCCGTCTTGTTCCTTTAGTTCCAAATAATCACCGCCCTCGGTGGGTTTAACAATGGCGATGCCACCATTAAAATCGGTTTCCTTGTTCAGTATGTCGACCATCCAGACCACAAAAGCACGGAGAAAATTGCCTCCGCCGAATTGCATCATCTTTATAGGAAAGATTGATGGGTGTGTTGTGGATTTTCTGTTAAGGGATTGCATTTACCTGATTTTGAACGTGAACTTGACAATAGGGTTTTAACTTAAAGCGATATTCCCCGCTTCCACGGAATAAAATCGTCCTGCCCCAATCGAACGGCGGCGGGCGTTCCCTCGCCACTGGCCACCTTTATGATATATTGCAACAATTCTTCTCCCTTGCTTTCTATCGTATCCTCGCCTGTTATAATCGTGCCGGCATTAAAATCGATAAGGTCCTTCATACGACGGCTCAGGGTGTTGTTGCTGGATATTTTGATGACCTGCGCGACGGGATTCCCTGTAGGCGTTCCTAAACCGGTGGTAAAGCAAATGAGGGTGCAACCAGATCCTGCGAGGCCCGTCGTACTTTCCACGTCGTTACCGGGCGTACATAAAAGGTTCAGGCCTTTTTTGGATACCGGTTCGGTATACTCCAGCACATCGGTTACGGGACTCGTACCGCCTTTTTTGGCAGCCCCTGCGGATTTCATGGCATCGGTGATCAGACCGTCCTTGATATTTCCAGGAGAGGGATTGTTCTCGAATCCAGAACCTACGGCCACCGCTTTTTCGGAATAGGCGCGCATCAGGTCGGCGAATTTTTCTTTATTTTCCTCGCTATCGCAGCGGTTGATCAATTCCTGCTCTACGCCGTTGAGTTCCGGGAACTCCGATAGAACAGTGGTAGCTCCCAACGCCACTAAAAGGTCGGATGCGTACCCTAATGCTGGATTGGCCGAAATTCCTGAAAATCCATCGGAACCGCCGCATTCCAGTCCCAAAACCAGTTTGGAGAGCGATGCAGGTTGCCGTTCGGTTTTATTGGCTTCGATCAATCCCAAAAAAGTTTGTTTTACAGCATCTTCTATAAAATGGCGTTCGCTTTTGCTCTGCTGCTGCTCAAGCACTTTTAAGGGTTTGGAAAAATTCGGGTCCCGTTTATGGATGGCTTCCTCCAATAACTGAAATTGCGCATTCTGGCATCCCAGACTCAGAACCGTAGCCCCCGCGGTATTCGGATGGGTGATATATCCAGCCAACAGGTTGCAGAGCGTTTCGGAATCTTGACGGATACCGCCACAACCGCCGTCGTGATTGAGGAATTTAATGCCGTCCACATTCGGGAAGGTCCTGTTTTCCTTAACTTCTTCCGGCGTCCGCACAATTTCCGAGGAGAGCAGCTCTTCTTCGGAAGCGCCCTTTTCATATTGGCGGACCAAGGTTTCCGTATCCACCACAAAATCTGTGGTCGTATGATAGCCCAAGGATTTCAGCAGCGCGGATCGTAGCACATCGACGTTCCGATTTTCACAGAATACGAGGGGAATCACCAACCAATGGTTCGCCGTACCCACCTTGCCATCGGCCCTGTGATATCCGTTGAAGGTAGTATCCTTCCATCTTGAGACATCGGGCGCCTGCCAAAACATTTTTTCCGTACCGACCGAATAATCCGAAGAGGCATGCACCACGTTGTCGGTGGTAATTGTTTCCCCTTGGGCAATCGCTGAGGTAGCTTTCCCTACCAAGGTGCCATACATCGTGATTTCGTCGCCCGGGGCCAGGTCGGACACGGTAAATTTATGCTTGGCCTTGGTATTACCGACCAAGTCGAAATCGTAACCATTGTGATGTATAGGGGTGCCTTTCGGCAAATCGGTCAATGCGGCCAAAACGTTGTCCTTGGGATGTAATTGCAGAAATTGTTTTGTCTTATCCATCCTAGAAATTTACAGTGGCCTTGATTATCCCGTTATCCGGATTGAGCCACTCCTCAAAATTAGCGATCATATCGGTAAAACCAATGCTATGGGTGATAAAAGTATCTACCGGAAACTTTCCTTGTTCCAAAACGGAAATGACCTGCTCAAAATCCTCAATAGTAGCATTTCTGCTGCATAGCAAGGAGGTTTCCTTTGCATGTATTTTAGGGTGTATAAATGTAAGTTCGCCTTTGGATAATCCCACTAAAACATATCTTCCACCATGGGCCAAGTAATCGATGCCTGCTTCCAAAGCCCCTTTATGGCCTGTCGCATCGAAGACCGCCGTAGCCATATCGCCGTTCGTGAGTGCGCCTATCTTGTCAACGGCCTCCTTTCCCCCCATGAGGCAATGGTCGATGCCGATTTTCTCACGGGCATAATCCAATCGCTGTTGGTTGGTATCGATTGCAATTACCCTTGCCCCGTTGAGTTGCGCAAGTTTTAAAATGCCTATACCGATGGGACCACAGCCGACTACCACAATGGTCTCCCCGGGCTTCAATTGCGCCCGCCGGAGGGCATGGGCCCCTATGGACAAAGGTTCCACAATAGCCATTTGGTCGGCGGTCAGTTGGGGTGCGGGAATCAACAAATCGACAGGAACCACGATATGCTCTTGCATACCCCCGTCGGTATGTACTCCCAGCACCTGAATATCGGTGCAGCAATTGGTCTTGCCGTTTCTACAGGCGATACAGCTGCCGCAGCTGATATAGGGCATCACTACCACCTTATCGCCAACTTGGATGCCCTGATCGTTCTCACCGATTTCCAACACCTCGGTCGCCAACTCATGGCCGAGAATGCGAGGATAGGTAAAAAACGGCTGATTGCCCGCATAGGCATGCAAATCGGTACCGCAGATTCCCACCTTATTGACCTTAAGAAGGGCTTCTTTGGAATTTCTCGTGGGCCACTCCTTTTCCTTCAGGAGGAACTCCCCTGGTTTTTCACAAACAATATATTTCATAGTGGGTCTAAAAATACGGTTTTGAATGCTTATTTTCGAAACGAGTACTTAAATTTGTGATTATGCAGGATATTATCGACTTAGCCAATCAACACCGACCGGTTTCCGATCTTTTTCAGTGGCCCAAATCCAAGGAGGAGTGGGAATCCTACCGATTGACGGACGAACAGGTCGCGCAATTTCATGAAGAAGGCTATCTGTCCGGCATAAAATTGTTGAACGAGGCGCAGATAGAAAAACTACGCAACGACTTGGCGGAAATTGTTGATCCCGAACACCCCGCGCACGAGCTTTTTTACGAGTTCCATAGCAACGAGTCGGAAGACCCAAATTCCGTTTTGTTCCATTCCCTAGGCCATTGGCGCATTACCCCGGGCTTTCACGACGTGCTGTGGAACCCCGCTTTCTTGATGGCAGCATACCAGCTTCTGGAAAACAAGCCGGTTCGTTTTTGGCACGACCAACTTTTTTGTAAGCCTGCCAAACACGGTGGGGTAGTGGCCTGGCATCAGGATTATTCCTATTGGACGCGCACCGTGGCCATGCAGCACCTTACCTGCTGGACCGCCCTTGATGACGCTACTACCAAGAACGGTTGCCTGCACTATATCCCCAAAAGCCACAAATGGGGTTTATTGGATGCGCCATCATTGGCCGGGGACATGGAGGGATTAATGGATTATTTGGACGATAAGCAGAAAGATCAGTTCCAAAATCCCGTAGCTATCGAACTCGAGAAGGGATATGGGACTTTTCACCATCCGTTGATGGTGCACGGTTCATACGAAAACAAATCCGAGCTGAGTCGAAGGGCTTTCGTCCTCAATGTATTTGCCGATGGCACCATTAGCAATACGAACGACGAACTTTTAGCAGGCGTTCCGCCCATCCCCAAAGGAAAAAAAATGAAAGGGAAATTTTTTCCTCTTTTATTCGAAGGAGGTTGAAGAGTAGGAAGGGGAAGTTCAAAGTAAAAACTTTGTTGCTGATCAAGGTGGTTTCAAATCTCGAATTTTTGTTTTATAAATTGAACGCCTTCTAGCAAACAACAAACCATAAACAACAAACACTAAGCACAATTAGCCTAAAATCCATATCTAATGAACGTATTGAACAGTTTTAATTTAAAAGGAAAAACAGCATTGGTGACCGGTTGCCGGCGGGGCATCGGAAAGGCCATGGCCCTGGCTTTGGCGGAAGCCGGTGCGGATATCATCGGGGTGAGTGCCACCTTGGAAAAGCACGGCAGCATGGTCGAACAGGAAGTGGAGGGTATAGGCCGAAAATTCAAGGCGTATTCCTGCGATTTCGGCAATAGGGATTCCTTGTACGAGTTTATTGAAGTGGTCAAGGACGATTTCCCGAAAATCGACATTCTGATCAACAATGCCGGAACCATTTTACGCGCCCCAGCCATAGAGCACTCCGATGAGTATTGGGATAAGGTTATTGAGGTCAACCAGACGGCACAGTTTGTGCTGACCCGTGAAATTGGAAAGGAAATGGTGAATAGAGGCGAAGGTAAAATTGTTTTTACCGCTTCATTGCTGACCTTTCAAGGGGGGATTACCGTGCCCAGCTATGCCGCCAGTAAAGGAGCTATCGGACAGATGGCCATGGCCTTCTCCAATGAATGGGCGAGTAAAGGCGTCAATGTAAATGCCATTGCGCCAGGATATATCAGTACGGACAATACCGAGGCCCTTCGCAGCAACGAAGAAAGGTCGGAATCCATTTTGGCCAGAATACCTGCCGGAAGATGGGGCCAACCCGAAGATTTTAAGGGTCCCATTGTTTTTCTATGTTCCGAGGCCTCTAACTATATGAACGGTACCACCATGTTGGTGGACGGTGGATGGATGGGAAGATAATTGTGGCTAAATTTACTATCAAGGAAGAAGAAGAGTTTTGGAGAAATTTATAGAAGAACTGAACGATGCCCAAAAGGCGCCGGTACTGCATAAAGATGGGCCTTTAATGGTCATCGCAGGTGCGGGATCCGGAAAGACCCGGGTGCTTACGTATCGCATTGCGCACCTGATGTCGCAAGGGGTCGATGCCTTTAACATTTTGGCACTGACCTTTACCAATAAGGCGGCCCGCGAGATGAAAAAGCGTATTGCGGAACTTGTCGGGAGTACCGAGGCCAAAAACCTTTGGATGGGTACCTTCCATTCCGTTTTTGCTAAGTTGCTTCGTTTCGATGGTAATAAATTGGGCTTCCCCAGCAATTTCACCATCTATGATACCCAGGATTCCCAGCGCCTTATTTCGGCGATTATTAAGGAAATGGGATTGGACAAGGATATCTACAAATATAAGCAGGTACAAAACCGGATTTCCTCCTATAAAAACAGCCTGATTACCGTCAAGGCCTATTTTCAAAATCCCGAACTGGTCGAGGCCGATGCCATGGCCAAACGCCCGCGCCTTGGTGATATCTATCAAAATTATGTGGATCGCTGTTTTAAGGCGGGGGCGATGGATTTCGACGACTTGTTGCTGCGCACGAACGAGCTCCTGACCCGTTTTCCGGAGGTGTTGGCCAAGTACCAAGATAGGTTCCGCTATATTTTGGTCGATGAGTACCAAGATACCAACCACTCCCAATACCTGATTGTAAAGGCCCTGGCCGACCGCTATCAGAACATCTGCGTGGTGGGCGATGACGCCCAGAGCATTTACTCCTTCCGCGGGGCGAACATCAGCAATATCCTGAACTTTCAACGGGATTACGACGATGTAGGTATGTACCGTTTGGAGCAAAATTACAGATCCACAAAAAATATAGTCAACGCCGCCAATTCCATCATCGCCAAGAACAAGAACCAGCTGGAAAAGGTGGTGTGGACGGCCAACGACGAGGGGGGAGTTATTAAAATTCACCGTAGTCCTACCGACGCTGAGGAGGGTCGATACGTTGCCGGTTCTATCTGGGACCATAAGATGAACGAACAGTTGCCCAACGGCCGCTTCGCCGTTTTGTATCGTACCAATTCCCAATCCCGCTCCATCGAGGATGCCCTGCGTAAAAGGGATATTCCCTACAGGATTTACGGAGGATTATCCTTTTATCAAAGAAAAGAAATCAAAGATGTGCTATCGTATTTGCGATTGGTAATCAATCCCAAAGACGAGGAAGCTCTCAAACGGATTATCAATTTTCCGACCCGGGGCATCGGCCAGACCACCATGGAAAGATTGACGGTGGCCGCCAATCATTACAAGCGTTCCATTTTCGAGGTGATAGAGAATCTGGACAAGATAAATCTCAAAATCAATTCCGCCACCCAACGGAAACTGGAAGATTTTACGAGTATGATCAAGAGCTTTCAGATCATGAACCAGGGATCGGATGCTTTTACATTGGCCGAGCATGTGGCCAAAAAGACCGGTCTGCTGTTGGAGTTTAAAAAGGATGGTACCCCCGAAGGGATTGCCAAAATGGAAAATATCGAGGAACTGCTCAACGGTATCAAGGATTTTGTAGAGGGACAAAAGGAACTGGCCGACGCTACGGGAGATATCTCGGAGTTTTTGGAGGATGTCGCCCTGGCCACGGATTTGGATAAGGACACGGGCGATGACGACCGGGTCGCCCTTATGACCATACACTTGGCCAAGGGATTGGAATTTCCCTATGTCTATATCGTAGGGATGGAAGAGGATCTGTTCCCCTCTGCCATGAGCATGAATACCCGAAGCGAGCTCGAAGAAGAGCGACGATTGTTCTACGTTGCCCTTACCCGGGCCGAAAAGCAGGCCTATCTGACCTATACCCAAAACCGCTACCGTTGGGGCAAGTTAATCGATGCCGAGCCCAGTAGGTTTTTAGAGGAAATCGATGAGCAATATGTTGAAAACCTGACCCCCATCGATAACGCCGGCTATCGTTATAAACCCATGATCGACGCCGATATTTTCGGTGAAGTGGACAAAAGCCGTTTAAGGCAGAACAAACCCACCAACGGCACCCCTCCCACAGCAGGGAAGCCCAATGAAAACCAGCTCAGAAAATTACGCAAGTTGAAACCCGAACTGGCTACTCCCGTGGGTAACACCAATGCCGTTGACCCCAGTTTACGAGAAGGATCCACCGTCAACCACACCCGATTCGGCCGGGGAAAGGTGCTAAAAATGGAAGGCGTAGGCAACGATAAAAAGGCGGAAATCCAGTTCGAAAAAGGCGATATCAAAAAATTGTTGTTACGGTTTGCCAAGTTGGAGGTTGTCAATTGAAAAAACGAAAATCTAACACATTTTGTGGAGCCTATACCAAAGGCAAATGAATTTTTGCTTACTTTAATCTGACTTTTTGGAAGCACTATGGGAGAATTCATAAAGTTATACGATGAAAATCCCGATCCGGGCGCTGTAAAACATATCACCGACATTTTGCGCAAAGGCGGATTGGTCATCTATCCTACCGATACCGTTTATGGACTGGGTTGTGATATCACCAACTCTCGGGCCTTGGAAAAAATCGCGCGTATCAAAGGGGTAAAATTGGCCAAGGCCAATTGGTCGTTTATCTGCGCCGATCTGAGTAATCTTTCCGATTATGTGCGGCAAATCGATACCGCTACATTTAAGATTTTAAAGCGAGCCCTGCCTGGACCTTACACCTTCGTACTTCCCGGTAACAACAATTTGCCCAAAGATTTTAAAAAGAAAAAAACGGTCGGTATCCGTGTACCGGCCAATAATATTGCCAAGGCATTGGTAGAAAGTCTGGGAAACCCTATCGTATCTACTTCCATTTATGATGAGGACGAGGTTTTGGAATACACGACCGACCCCGAACTTATTTTTGAGAAATGGCACAAGCTTATCGATGTAGTCATCGACGGCGGTTATGGAGATAACGTGGCATCGACCGTAATCGACCTCTCCCAGGGCGAGCCGATCATTATACGTGAGGGAAAGGGAGATCTGGATATTTTTAATTAAAAAAAAACCGCAGCTTTTGCGCTGCGGTTTCTTTATCTATTCTATGTCGATTTGACTTAGTTATTGATTGCCGGATCGTTCATACCTTCTTCGATCATGCTATAGAATTGATCGATTTTTGGAAGTACCACGATACGGGTTCTTCTGTTTTTCGATTTTTCGGTCTGCGAAACGGGAATGTATTCCGATCGACCTGCAGCGGTCATGCGTTTGGGATCGACACCGAAATCATCTTGCAAAATACGCACCACAGAAGTAGCTCGTTTTACGCTTAAATCCCAGTTATCCAACAAAACGCCCTTACTTCCTCTGTAGGGAACGTCATCGGTATGGCCTTCGACCATAAACTCGAAATCGGGCTTGTTGTTAACTACCTTGGCTACTTTGCCCAAAACGTCCTTAGCGCGATTGGTTACGGTGTAACTTCCACTGCTGAACAATAGCTTATCGGAAATGGACACAAAAACAACACCTTTTTCTACACTGATTTCAATATCCTCATCATCCAAATTACCCAATACACCCTTTAGACTCTGTACCAACGCAAGGTTGACGGAATCTCTGCGGGTAATGGCATCCTCCAATTTTCGTATGGTAAGATCCTTTTCCTTTAAGCTTTCCAAAGATTTCTCCAAGTTTTCGGCACCTTTAGTAGTCAAGGTGGTCAGGTTGCCCATGTTGTTGATCAATTCCTGATTGTTGGCCTTCAAGAATTTATTCTGGTCTTGTAATGTTTTCATTTTTGAGGTAGCCGTAGCTTTTTCCTCCAAACAATCGTTCAATTTTACGGTTGCGGAATTCAAAAGATCTTGTGTTTCTTTCTGTTTGGCCTCAAGGTCGGAGTATTTCTTGTTCGATACGCAGGAAGCCATCAACAAAGTCGCTCCTAAACAGCCTAAAATAATTTTCTTCATAATGATGTGATACTAAGTATTAATAGATTGTGTTTTTGATGTGATTGCTCAAAATAAGTGCCAAAATTAGGGATTAACCCATTTTTGCTGTGGCAAAATTAGTTAATCTTTTATTAATTGACCGAATTTATTTACCCCATTTACGAAGTGGGACCATACAATGGATTTCGTAAGGTAATATTTTGATATAAAATTAGCCTTTTCACGTTTGTGGTACATTTTGTAGAACTGCCTATAAAAGCTAAGGTGAGCGCGCAATATGGCAAAACAGTGTTTGAACTTGAACTGGAGAATAAAGCGCAATGCGGCAACTCCATCAAGCAATAGGCGTGCACCGATAATGGAAAGTGCCTTTCGCCTTGGAAGATTTTTTGTGATGGAGAACAGGGAGTTCCTGAAATTAAGATAGGTCTTTTTGGGGTTCATATTGCTGAGGGTAGAACCGCCCAGATGATACACTTTAGAGGTGCCTACATAAAAAACCTTATGGCCCTCGTTCTTGGCGCGCCAACAAAGGTCCACCTCCTCTTGATGCGCAAAGTAATCTTCGTCAAAGCCGTCCAGCTGCCAGAATAGGTTGCTTCTTATGAACATACAGGCTCCGGTGGCCCAAAAAATTTCGGTAACATCATCATACTGTCCGGTATCCTTTTCCAAAGCTTGAAAAATACGTCCCCGACAAAAGGGATAACCCAAGCGGTCTAAAAACCCACCGCCCGCACCGGCGTATTCAAAGTGGTCCCTACGCATCAGGTCGAGTATTTTAGGCTGAATAATGGAGACTTTGGGCATTCTGTCAAAGGCCTTGACAATCGGAACCAACCAGCCTTCCGTCACCTCCACGTCCGAATTCAACAGGCAGAAAATATCAGCCTTCACTTTTTTAAGTCCTTGATTATATCCTTTGGCGAATCCCCCGTTTTCCTCATTTTGGATAAGCCGCACCTGAGGATATTCCGTTTTAAGAAATTCGATGGAACCATCTGTCGAAGCGTTATCAACCACGTAGATATCCGCACCTTCGGAGTATTGTAACACCGATAGAAGGTATCTCTCTAAAAGTACCTCTCCGTTCCAATTGAGTATGACGATGGCGATGCGCAAAATAAGGGCAAATTAACGGCTAAATTCAGGAATATCAGTAAGAAAACTATATTTTTCAGAGACGAAATCCATTTTACAAAAATAATGCTGCAGACCATTGGTCACCATTAAGTAATCGGCCTTTAATTGTAGATTGTACCGGGCAATCTGATCGAAGGTCCCTTGCGAAATAGTTATTTCGGGGGCCTTGCATTCCACGAGCAGGTCGATTTGGCCGTTGGATTTAAAGACCACCACATCATAGCGTTTTCGCAAATGGTTGATGTTCAGTTGCTTTTCGACGTTTATTAAGCTTTTCGGATATTTTTTTTGGAGCATCAGGTAATGAACCACGTGCTGGCGCACCCATTCCTCCGGCTGTAGAACTACGAATTTTTTACGGATAACATCAAAAATATAGGTGCTATTTTCGCTATTTTTGAGTCGAAATCCATAGCCAGGGAAATGGAGTGGTCGCATGGTACAAAATTGATGATTTTTTTGGGATGGACGAAGCAAACCGAATAGTTACCGATATTAAAAAGGGAAATATTAAGCCGATATATCTTCTTTTCGGCGAAGAACCGTTCTATATCGATGCCATTTCCGGATACATAGAGAAAAACCTGCTTCAAGAGGAAGAAAAGGGATTTAATCAAATGATATTCTACGGCAAGGACGTTACCGTCGACGATATCGTGTCGAACGCCAAAAGGTATCCCATGATGTCCGATAAACAAGTGGTAATCGTAAAAGAGGCACAACATCTTTACCGAACCATCGAACAATTGGCATCTTATGCCGAAAACCCGCAAGCAACCACAGTACTTGTCGTATGCTACAAGTATAAAAAGATTGATAAGCGCAAGAAGCTATACAAGGCCGCAAAGCAGAATGGAGTCGCCCTCGAATTTAAAAAAATGTACGAGGACCGGGTTCCGGACTGGATCCGTAAGCACCTTCAGGCCAAAGGCTACAGCATTTCACACAAGGCGGCGATATTGTTGACGGAATATTTGGGTACCGACTTGAGCCGTATCAACAACGAGCTGGAGAAATTACAGTTCGTACTACCTCAAAATTCAGAGATTACGCCAGCGGATATCGAAACCCATATCGGTATCAGTAAAGATTACAATAATTTTGAATTGAAAAAGGCAATCGGGAAACGCGACGTAGTCAAAGCGACTCGCATTATCAACTACTTTGCCCAAAACCCAAAAGACAATCCCTTTGTGCTGACGGTGACGCTTTTGAACAGTTTTTTCACGCAATTATTGCAATACCATGGTCTGAACGACCATTCCCCCAAAAGCGTGGCGAGTGCGCTACGAATCAATTCCTATTTTGTGGATGAATACCGTACGGCCGCTCGAAATTACCCTATGAAGCGGGTGAGCGGAATCGTTTCGCACCTACGCGAAATGGATCTAAAGGGAAAAGGGGTAGGGTCCAGCTCCGCCTCCCAGGCCGACCTTTTGAAAGAGCTCCTAGTGAAAATCATCTAAAAGTATAATGTAAATAGGAAAGTTTATTTTGTTAGTTTCGGTCCGCGCTATACCTCCCCGGCCCTAACAAAATAATAACTATAAAAAAGACAAGGTATAAAAACGCCTTCTCCTTCGTGCCAAAATTGTCTGCTGCGTGATGGACGAAGGCAGCGACGGCCATCGTTATCGCCGAGGGAACTGCCATCCAGCGCGTCTTAAAGCCAATGATTATTAGTATGGGACAAATAAACTCCCCGATAACCGCCAGAAAAAGGGAAGGTGCGGGGCCAATACCTAGCGGATCGCCGAATTCAAGGTTGCCGTTAATTATTTTTTGAAATTTCGGAAGACCATGGGTTAACAACATAACCGATGGTGCTATGCGCAGCATGGCCAGCCCCAGATCTCTTACAATTTTACTTTGCATGTGGTTTGGTTTCGTCCCGATAAAAATAGAGATTTTTTTGGAATTACCGCAATTTTGGAAAGTTCTTGGGATCGCTTTCGTGCATCATGGCGTAAACCTTTTCGAACACATCCTCGGCATTAGGTTTCGAGAAATAGTCTCCATCGGTACCGTAGGCCGGGCGGTGTGCTTTGGCACTAAGCGTCTGGGGGGCACTGTCCAAAAATTTATAGGCGCCTTGTTTTTCAATAATTTCGTCGAGAATATAGGCGGAACAACCTCCGGGCACATCTTCGTCAATGACTAATAACCGATTGGTTTTTTCTACACTTTTGACCGTGTCATGATGGATGTCGAAAGGGAGCAGGGTCTGGGCATCGACCACTTCGGCATCGATACCGACCTCTTTTAGTTCATCGGCTGCCCGGGTCACGATACGTAAGGTCGAGCCGTAAGATACGAGTGTAATATCATTGCCTTCTTTAATAGTCTCCACAACTCCGATGGGAGTGCAGAATTCCCCTAGATTTAAAGGTCGGTCCTCTTTTAGGCGGTAACCGTTCAGGCTTTCGATAACGAGTGCCGGTTCATCACTTTTTAGCAGCGTATTATAAAAACCTGCTGCCTGGGTCATATTCCGAGGGGAAAGGATATACATCCCCCGTAGGGAATGGATCAGGGCGCCCATCGGCGATCCGGAATGCCAGATGCCCTCCAGACGATGACCTCGGGTGCGGACAATCAGGGGAACTTTTTGCTTCCCGAAGGTTCTGTAATGCAGGCAGGCGACATCATCGGTCAAGGTCGCAAGGGCGTAGAAAATATAATCCAAATACTGGATTTCGGCGATAGGTCTCAATCCCCGTAGGGCCATACCGGTACCTTGGCCTATAATTGATGTTTCGCGTATGCCGGTATCCGCTATGCGTCGTTTCCCGTACTTCTTTTGGAGGCCTTCCAAGCCTTGGTTCACATCGCCAATAGCCCCGGTATCTTCGCCGAAAACAAGGCTGTTCGGATAGGTAGAGAAGAGTTTGTCGAAATTGTCCCTGATGATAATGCGTCCGTCCACTTTTTCGGGATTTTTAGCGTACGTCGGTTTTACTTCTGGAATATTGGTCGCCCTGTTCGGCCTTTCGCTGTACAGGTCCGCACTAAACATCGGCTGCGTTTCGGCTAAAAAGTTGTTGGTCCATTGTAACAGTTCCTTTTTTTCCTGAAAGTTTTCGCCCAAGAGATAGCGTAAGGCTTTTCTCGAACTGGTGGCCAGCTCCTTTTTTATCGGTTCTTCAATGGCGATAAGATCGTTTTTTATCTTGGAAATGAAATGTTTGTTTTGGCTTTTGGCGGCCGCATTTTCCAACAATCCCACTAATGTCTTTTTCATCGCCTTGTGCGAGGCCAGATATTCGGACCATGCCTCTTTTTTGGCACTCCGGACATCCTTTGTAATGGATTTCTCAAGGGATTTGAGTTTCTCATCGGTGGTAATGCCGGTTTCCAAGATCCATTCCCGGAATTTCTTGTTGCAATCGTGTTCCTTTTCCCATTGCAGGCGTTGCTGGCTTTTATAGCGTTCGTGAGATCCTGAAGAGGAATGGCCCTGTGGCTGGGTA
The DNA here is from genome assembly GCA_963764285.1 of uncultured Flavobacteriaceae bacterium. Taxonomy (GTDB): domain Bacteria; phylum Bacteroidota; class Bacteroidia; order Flavobacteriales; family Flavobacteriaceae; genus Pricia. The sequence goes on along the minus strand of CAVXSA010000014.1, from coordinate 19,341 downwards.
AGTTCGGTGACATGAATGATTACGGGTACATGCTCTTCCCGTGCGATATCGGATGCGTTGTCATAAGCGTGCATCAGGGCGGTGTAGTCCCAGCCTTTAACCTTGAGCATTTCATAACCCTCTTCGTTTTTCGGTGCGCCGGAAACCGCTGAGCATTTCAGAGATATCCTCTTTCGTAGCGTGGTATTCGGGAGGTACGGAGATCCCGTAATCGTCGTCCCAAATACTGATTACCATCGGCACTTGCAGAACCCCGCCCGCATTTACGGTTTCCAAAAACATACCTTCACTCGTACTGGCGTTTCCGATGGTACCCCAGGCCACTTCGTTACCGTTGTCCGAAAATTTCCGGCTATCCACATTTTTTAAATGCCGGTACATTTTAGATGCTTGTGCCAGACCCAATAACCGCGGCATTTGGCCAGCAGTACACGAAATGTCGGCGCTGCTGTTTTTCTGCTGGGTCAAATCGCGCCAACTGCCGTCCTCGTTCAGACTGTAGGTCACATAATGGCCACCCATTTGCCGGCCTGCACTCATCGGTTCCTTTTCGATATCGGTGGTCGCATACAGGGCATGGAAGAGATCTTTGGGGGTCAGCAGGCCGACGGCCATCATAAAGGTCTGGTCCCTATAGTATCCACTCCTGAAATCCCCATTCCTAAAGGCCCTGGCCATCGCCAACTGTGGAAGCTCCTTGCCATCGCCGAAGATACCGAACTTGGCTTTTCCCGTTAACACTTCCTTCCGCCCCATTAAACTGCAGGTCCGGCTGAGGACCGCTATTTTATAATCCTCTAAGATTTGTTGTTTGAAATCGTCAAATGAGATGTCGTTGCTTGTTTGGGGCGATAGGTCCATCGGCAAGGTTTCAGTTTTACAAAAATATCGAAAGTGCGGACTATAACAATCCGAAAAAAAACTATATGTTGAAAGGTACAAAAAAAAGAGAATGTGTTGCGATGTCACATCACCTTCCTAAAACCACTTTCGAGTAAATAGACCGGTCAAGGTTCTAGGGCTAACTGTAATAACGAAACGGATTTTCTCTCCGTAATTCGGTTGTGCAACTTCCCATCCGTTATTGGAATATACGGGAAAATATAGTTCAAAATAGTCGGTCAATAAATTTAAGCGTACTCCGGAGTCATAGACGAATTTGCTATTGATTCCCTTGTTCTTGACAAACCCGACATCACCATACACCTCGATCCAACGCCAAAGGTTTACGCTGGTATTCACCGTGGCCAGCCAGTCATTGGCAAAGCGGTAGCGCTCGGGTAGAAAGGACTTGAAGCCCCCTTCTGCGATAATGATCTGTTGGCTGTAGATACCCGAATCTTCTGAACGCCCCAAATAGCCATAATCAAAAAGGTAGTCGGTGGGCCGGTCGAGGGCGAAACTGAAATAATTGGGATCGGCATAATCCGTAGTCTTATTGCGCAAAAATTTGCCGGCGAAGAAGCGGAAATTGAACTGTCGATTGCTCTCGAACAGCTTGCGGTATTCGATTTCCAAGGCCAATTTCGTAAAATCGCTGGCATGCTGCACATCGCCGAACCACGAGAAGTAATTGATAATACCGGGATCTCTGCTGGTATACCTGGCGTTGAATACGCTATAATCGGGGGGGGTCTCAAAATCGCCAAGATTTTCCGCCTTGTCCCTAAAAACGTTAACATAGCGGAATGAAAGGAAGTTGCGTTTGTTGGATATTAAATTCTCCGGACGCCAACCGAAACTTAGCGAAGGCGTAATGGTGGAATAGCGGGAATTCTTCTGAAAATGGGAGGTAGAGCCACCGATAGAGTAATTGGCTACGTAAAGTCCGCTCTTGCTCAGATATTTTCTGTAGGTCAGCCCGCCGGAGCCCACGAAAGCCTTCTCCCGGAACGAATAGGAAGGCGAAATGTCATAGATAAAGGGCTTTTCCAAAAAGGTTTTGTTATACAGGCGCATTCCCGGCGCCCATCCATCGTATAGGTTAAAATTAACTACGGGCACATAAAATATTTGGTTGTAGTAAGGGTTTTCGGCATCCTTGAAAAAAGTGAATTTTAATTTCTTGTTACTGGAGAGGAATCCGCCCAATGATTTCCAATTGTCCCGTTGGTTGAATTCCGGAATTTTTTGGTCGTAGTTCAAGACCAACCTTTCTTCACCGTTTTTGGGAATAGTAACCGTTTTTTCGTTTTGGATACCGGAGAACCAATATTTAGAGACCACGGAGTCGTTTCGCATTCCGAATAGCGATAGGGGCACATTGGTGTTTTCTTTATTCTTTATTGTAACCCGCAAAGAATCGGGTGTTTTTTCTACCTTTTTAATTTTGTAATCTATTTTCCAGTCTGTGCCAACGTAATCCCGAAAAAACCAATTGATATCCTTATCGGTAGAGCGCTTTAAAATGGATTCAAAGTCCAGAATTTTAGCTCGGCTCAACTTATAATACTGGTAGAAGGCTTTTATACTCTCATCTACCTTGTCTTTTCCGATGTAGCTGGCTACGTACGAAAGTCCCAGCCCCGCCTTGTACTTATTGGCGATTTTTTGATTGAACTTGGTTAACGAATCTTTAGGAGTAGTTAGGGGCTGGTCAATATTTTTTCTCGCCATCAACATATAAAGAAAGGGATATTGCTCGTTAAAGTTCATCTTGGCCAAATTAAAACTGCGAATCCCCCATATTCTTGAAAGCTTGCCCAGCAGTTTCTCCTTAGGATAATATTCTTCGACGTAGGCAATCATCAGGTAATTCGCTATGGCATCGCTGAGCCATTGGTCTTTTCTAGGATCGATAAACAACGTTTCCTCCAACACATTGATCAAGGCCGTTTTCAAGAACTTCATCTCGAACTGAAACTGTTCTTCATAGGGGCGTATAAAGGAAGGCAATTGGTTGAGTCCGTACAACGGGTTCTTATCATAATCGATTTCGCTCACCAACAACTGCTCGTATGGATACTGGCCCAGATGATCCTCTATGAATTCCGTTACCCGGTTGATGGAAAGACCTTGTGACAGCTCGCTGTAGTTCGATGACTCGAGATCGGTAATAACGGTCATCTCCGGCGTGACATGGGTGGTAAAACGATTTTCGGGGGTAAGTATTATTTCACAGTTCTTTTGTCTGATTCCCCGTAGTTGGGCCATTTGACCATTAGGAAAATGGGTATTGCCTAAGACCCTAAAGCTGGAAGCCAAGTTCAGACTATCGGGATAGGTAAAATTTACCGTAGTATTGGTGATGCCCGTATAGAGGTCCTCTAGATTTTTGTTGGAATACAGGTGCCAGGTACCGTCAAATACGGCCGGCGAAAGGTACCAATCCTTCAGGTAATAGGTGTTGTCTTTACCATATCCATAAGGCGTAAACTTGTTTTCGGGAAGTTTAACCGTATAGGTCAAAAAAATTTTGATCGATTCCCCAGGGGGCAGGGGGGCGTTCAATTCTATTTTGAGAATGTCCTCTTCTGTGGTCCTTTCCCAATGCATGCCTCTATAGGCATCGTCAACTACGCTCGTTATCAGGGTATAGCCCCTCTCTTCTTCTTTGGCCAAGTGCAGGCTTTTTTTGAATTCCTCGGCAAAGCGTTTGGCGAGACCCGTCTGTTTGCTCGCATAGGCATTGGCCCAGTCGTTGAAATAAAGGACTTCTAGTGTCGCATCCGAAGAGTTTTCATAGAGGAATTCTTGCTGGATCGCTATTTCTTTGGTTTCCTCATCGAGATTTGCGGTCAGGATATTGGTATGTTGGGCGGACAATTTTCCGGAAGCAGAAAAAAGGGTGAGCCAGAATATCCAAATCGGTATGGGGGATTTTATCTTCAAACAGGGAAATTAAAAATTAGGACTCAGGGAGCGTCCTTTGTAAAAGGAGTCTATAATCTCCACAACCTCTTCCTTGGTATCTACGATGTGTACAAGATCTAGATCATGGGGACTAATGTTCTTCACCTCTAACATGGTATTTTTTATCCAATCGATTAGTCCGCCCCAGAAATCGGAAACCACAAGTATAATCGGAAACTTTTCGATTTTATGGGTCTGTATCAGTGTTATGGCCTCAAAAAGCTCGTCTAAGGTGCCGAAGCCACCTGGCATAACCACAAAACCTTGTGAATATTTTACGAACATCACCTTTCTGACAAAAAAGTAATCAAAATCTAGGCTTTTATCGATATCGATATAGGGGTTGTCATGCTGTTCAAACGGAAGATCGATATTCAGGCCTACAGAGGTCCCACCGGCCTGATGGGCTCCTTTATTTCCGGCTTCCATGATTCCCGGACCTCCTCCTGTGATGATTCCATAGCCCGCTTCGGAGATAGACTGGGCAACGCTTACCGCCAATTCATAGTATTCGTCGCCCTCTCTGGTACGCGCCGAGCCGAATATGGAAACGCAGGGTCCTATCGTGCCCAATTTTTCGTACCCCATTACGAACTCGCCCATAATCTTGAAAATGGCCCAGGAGTCGTTGGTTTTTACCTCGTTCCAGCCTTTGTGATGTTGTTCTTTTCGCATACAGAGTTTGCTATTTATCATTCCTGTCCTTGGGGTACGTTCGGGATAAACTTTGGTAGGTATCCTTTCAGCAGTGAAGATGACTTTCGGATAGACACCCAATGATTATTCAAATGTCGATTGCTACTTTGTGGCGGTTCAAGGTTCAAGGGAGTCTTTACTTTCAACCTATCCACAGAACATTTGAATATTTAATTGCCCACCGCCAACTGCCCACTACCCGTTAGTTCCTTCCTCAAGTACTCCGCCGTATAACTCTTTTCGTCTTCGGCCACTTCTTCCGGTGTGCCCTTTGCAACTATCATGCCACCGCCGCGGCCGCCTTCGTACCCAATGTCGATGATATAATCCATCATTTTGATGACGTCCATATTGTGCTCTATAATCAAAACGGTATTCCCTTTGTTCACCAGACGGTTCAAAACTTCCATCAACACCCGGATATCCTCAAAATGAAGCCCGGTTGTAGGCTCATCCAGTATGTAGAATGTATTACCGGTATTGAGTTTGGATAGTTCGGTCGCTAGTTTTACCCGTTGTGCCTCCCCACCGGATAGGGTAGTGGACTGCTGCCCCAACGTAATATATCCCAATCCCACATCCTGTATCGTCTTTAATTTTCGATGAATTTTGGGGATAAGTTCAAAAAAATCGACCGCCTCGTTGATCGTCATTTCCAAAACATCGGCGATGGATTTTCCCTTATATCTGATCTCTAAGGTCTCCCGGTTGAAACGTTTGCCGTTGCAGGTCTCACATTCCACATAGACATCGGGCAAAAAGTTCATTTCTATTACCCGTACACCCCCGCCTCCACAGGTTTCGCAGCGGCCACCCTTCACGTTGAAACTGAACCGCCCAGGCTTGTAGCCGCGGATGGCGGCTTCGGGAGTTTTGGCGAACAAGGAACGTATTTCGCTAAAAACGCCGGTGTAGGTTGCGGGATTGGAACGCGGCGTGCGGCCTATCGGGGACTGGTTGATATCTATTACCTTGTCAACATGATCCAGTCCCTTGATTTTTTTATAGGGCATCGGCTTTTTGACCCCGTTGAAATAATGGGCGTTCATTATAGGATACAGGGTTTCATTGATCAAGGTGGATTTTCCACTTCCTGAAACACCTGTCACCCCGATCATCTGCCCCAAGGGAAATTCTACCGTAACGTTTTTTAGGTTGTTACCAGTGCATCCCGATAGGATAATTTTCTTTCCGTTGCCCTTTCTGCGTTTTTCGGGTATCGGAATTTCTTTTTCTCCCGTAATATAATCCGCGGTCAGGGTATGGTAATTTTTCAATGCCTCGGGACGTCCTTGGGAAATAATCTCCCCCCCATGTCTGCCTGCCCTGGGGCCGATATCGATAACGTGGTCTGCCCGCTCGATCATATCGCGGTCGTGCTCGACAACAATGACGGAGTTGCCGATATCCCTAAGGGCTTCCAAGGATTTTATTAAACGATTATTATCCCGCTGATGCAGACCGATACTGGGTTCGTCCAAAATATAAAGCACACCGACCAATTGCGACCCGATTTGGGTAGCCAGACGTATGCGTTGCGCTTCCCCGCCGGAGAGTGATTTCGAGCTGCGGTTCAGGGATAGATAGTCCAGTCCCACATCTAACAAAAATCGGATACGGGTCCGGATTTCCTTTATGATTTCTTCGGCTATCTTGAGTTGGTTACCTTCCAATTTTTTTTCAAGTCCCTCAAAAAATCCCGCCAGTTCGGCGATATCTAGACGGGCCAGTTCGGCAATATTCCTGTTGTCTATTTTAAAGTTAAGGGATTCTTTCCGCAGGCGTGAACCTTCGCACTTCGGGCAGACCACCTTATCCATATATGCCTTGGCCCATCTTTTTAGAGAAGTCGAACCGGCTTCCTCGAACTGATTTTTGATGAAATGGGAAATTCCCTCGTAATCGATTTTATAGTTGCGTTTTACGCCAAGGGTCTTCGAATCGACCTCGAAACTCTCATGCCCGCCATGAAGCAGTACGTGCATGGCCTCTTCGGGAATCTTTTCTATGGCATCGGTCAGTTCGAACCCATAGCGCTGGGCAATGGTCTCGACCTGTTTGAAGGCCCAGGATTTTTTGTAATCACCGAGAGGAGCGATACCCCCGGATTTGATGGACAATTTTTTATCGGGAAAAATCTTGTTTTCGTTCACTTCATAAACATGGCCCAGTCCGTTGCAGTTGGAACACATTCCTTTTGGAGAGTTGAAGGAAAATGTATTGGGCTCGGGAACGGGATACGAGATGCCCGTGGTTGGACACATTAAGTCCCTGCTGAAATAACGGGCTTCGGTGGTCCCTTCTTCCAGAACCATTAAAACGTTATCACCGCTGTACATAGCCGTGTTGATGGATTCGGCCAGGCGTTTGTCAAGATCGTGGGAATCGTTGACCTTCAGCCTATCGATAACGATTTCGATATCATGGGTCTTGTAACGGTCCACTTTCATGCCCTTAACGATATCGATGATCTCGCCATCGACCCTTACCTTCACGAAGCCCTGCTTGGCTACTTGTTGAAAAAGCTCACGGTAATGCCCTTTTCTCGATTTGATGACCGGCGCCAGAATATTAATCTTTTTGCCGTCGTAATCGGACTTGATAAGTTCCTTGATCTGCTCGTCGCTATAACTCACCATTTTTTCACCGGTGTTATAGCTATAGGCCTCTCCGGCACGGGCGAACAAAAGACGTAAAAAGTCGTAGATTTCCGTAATGGTACCGACCGTGGACCGGGGGGATTTCGAGGTAGTTTTTTGTTCTATGGCGATAACCGGCGAAAGGCCGTCGATTTTATCCACATCGGGCCGTTCCAATCCCCCTAAAAACTGACGGGCATAGGCGGAAAAGGTTTCGATATAGCGCCGTTGCCCTTCGGCATATATGGTATCGAAGGCCAAGGATGATTTTCCACTCCCGGAAAGTCCGGTAATAACCACCAGTTTTTCCCTGGGAATGGTCACATCAATATTTTTGAGATTATGGACCCGAGCGCCCTGAACCTCGATATTTTCTTCGTAGTCTATCATTTTTTCAAAGCAAGGCGGCAAAGGTACGATTTTGGTGTTAAATTATGCACGAGCAGCGACCTATATCTTTGATTCGGACTGAAAAAGTTCCTAGGTATTGATTCAAATTACCAAGGTAAATTTTACAAAAATTTTGTAATTTGGCTTTTTTAAATCAAATTTCTACCCGCCATCCGCCATGAACAAACTTAGCAAAAGAAATACTGTATTACTCGTCCTCACAGGACTTTTGACAATTTCGATTGCCCAGGTAATCCAACATTTTATGCAATTTCAGGACCTTATAAATGGGGCTTTTTTGGGCATTGGAATAGGAATTATTCTATTAGCCCTTCTTAAAGGAAATTTTAGGTCTTCCTATTAAATCAAACCGCTTCCTTTTTCTCGCTCAAGTATTTCCAATAGCGTTTCGGCACGTGCTGGGTATGCAATTTCAGGTTGATTCGCGATTTGATATTGGTGTTCTTGAAGTAGTTGTTCCATAGGTTTTGATAATTGTATTCCTCCCTCGAAAAACGATTATTTTTATTGATCCTGTTGGTATATATTTCTGTTAGATCCAGAGAAACGATTTCCACCTTTACCAGGTCGTAAAAGATGCCGTATTTACGTTTCACGTCATAAATCAGCCACTGTTGATCGGCATATCTGGACCGAAAATGTTTGGAAATAAGTGGAAGAACATCAAAATCCGGTTCGATATTGGCAAAATAAATATCGTCTTGGGTCATTTGAAACCGTACAAAGGCCTCCATACGATGTTTTTCGCGTGCTACGGACTTGGCCAATTGGCTTACTTTTAGTACCACCCCATCCGAGTAATCCGAATGCATCGATGATGGACCGGAAAACAATTTCCGGATATAGCGATAAAGCAATAGCTCGATGCCTTCGGTCTCGCTCAAATAGGAAAAATAGATATTTTTGATGGCCGTAGGGCTCTTTTTGTGAATTCCGTTCCATACCCGTTTTGCTTTTTCGATGTGCGTAAAAATGGTCTCGGTTTCGGAAAAGAGTCCTTTTTGACTTGCCGATTTTTTTTGGATATGGGCCACTTGCGCTTTTTCTTCAAACGCGACGAAAATTGCAGTTAGAAATCCGTTAAAACTTCCGTCATAGACTAAGGTCTTTGCATTTTCCATAAGGTTCTAATTTAAGGTTTTGCGTTATGCACTCGTTTTTTGGTTTTTTTCATTAATCCTTAGGAATTCCCGATGCTCTGCCTCGAGAAATTATTATATGGTTTTTTGCCCACCGCTTAATGGAATAAACTTAACTGCGTATCAAAATCCTTTCTGAATTTTCCGAGGGAAGACTGTAAAATCCGCCCTCTTATTTTATTCGCTTCCATATCGTGATGCTCCCAGTGGCCCGAATCGCAAATGATAAAATATTTTGCCCGATTCAGGGCCACACCCATTTTTTTCAGGTGTTCCCAATTCAGTTTTCGGAACCTGCGGGCGCTCGCGATTTTATGCACGGATTTTAGACCTAGTCCGGGTACCCTTGCCAGCATCTGTTTCTCCGCAGTATTGATGTCGATGGGAAAATGTTGCAGATTACGCAATGCCCATCCCAATTTGGGATCGATGTCCATGTCTAAATTGGGGTGGTCGTTGTTCAATAGTTCCTGTACTCCGAAGCCGTAAAACCGCAAAAGCCAATCGGTCTGGTAAAGTCGGTTTTCACGTAGCATCGGAACCTGCGTCCCAATAGCCGGTAATCGGCTGTCTTCGGCTACCGGCACGTATCCGGAATAATAGACCCGCTTCATATTATACTGTTTGTAATAGTGGGAAGCTGAATACATAATATCCTTATCCGACTCCCCTGTCGCACCGATAATCATCTGGGTACTTTGTCCGGCAGGGGCATATTTAGGCGTGGATCTTAAATATTTTTCTTTCTTCCTTATATTGAACTATCTGATTTTTGATCTTTAACATGGGTTTGATGAAATCTTCATGTTTTTTATCGGGCGCCAATAATTTGAGTCCGGAAATCGTTGGGACCTCTATATTTATGGAAAGCCGGTCGGCGTACAGTCCAGCTTCCCCTATTAATTCATCGCTGGCACCTGGAATGGATTTGAGGTGGATATAGCCATTAAAATTCTCTTCCTTACGTAATTTTTTGGCCACCGCAATCAAACGTTCCATCGTGTAGTCGGGACTTTTGAAAATCCCTGAGCTCAAAAAAAGTCCCTCAATATAATTACGCCGATAAAAGTTGATGGTCAAGTCCACGACCTCCTGAATTTTAAAAGCAGCCCTTTTGATGTCGTTACTTTTCCGCGTCACGCAATAGGCGCAATCAAAAATGCAGTAATTGGTCAATAAAATTTTTAAAAGGGAAACACACCGCCCGTCCTCGGTATAACTGTGGCAGATACCGATACCCGAACTATCGCCAAGACCTTTATTGGTATTGCTACGCTTGCTGCCGCTACTAGAACACGAAACATCATACTTGGCCGCATCGGCCAAGATGTTCAATTTCTCCTTTACCCGTTCAAAAGACATTATATGGTTTTTGTAAAGATTCCAAAAATATGGATTAATTCCTATTTATGGAAATATTCCATATAAAATTTTGGATATATTCCAAAAATTGTATCTTTGAATGGAAATAGCCAACACTACCTAATGCTTTGGCTTAGAAAATAGAGGGAAAGGCAACCCTTGGTTTCTGCCTTTGCAGGAATCTCAAAAAGGTTTTTGTATGGAAAATGAGATTACTTTAAAACGTTTTACCGAAATCCGAAGGGAATTGGGTTTTACCCAATCTGAATTTGCCAATTTATTGGGAGTTTCAAGTACTACGGCAGATATTGAAAGAGGACGCACCAAATTATCCGGTAAGTTGGTAGCGGAACTGTTGAAGCAGTTCAAGATCAACCCGCTTTGGTTGTTCGGGGAAAGCGACAGTAAATATCTGGAAACCGCCAGAACCAGTGTCATTCCCAAAGTCATTACCGTCGATTCGGGCGACCGCGATAATATGGTATTGGTGAATGCCAAGGCCGCCGCAGGATACCCACAGAATATTCAGGATGTGAGTTGGTACAAGCAATTGCCGGCCTTCGACTTGCCGATTCCGGAGTTTAGAAACGCTACCTACCGTGGATTTCAAGTGGAGGGCGATAGTATGCTTCCCAATCTTAAACCAGGAGAATGGGTTTTAGCCAGGGCCGTCGAACATATCGACGATGTCAGTCCGAACAAAATGTACGTCGTCGTACTGGAGGATGCTGTCTTGGTCAAGAAAATCGAAAAACGGCCCAACTCCAACAACATTACCTTGGTTTCACTGAACGAAACCTATCCGCCTTACGACATTAAGCCTTTTCAAATTCAGGAAATCTGGCAGGTCAGCAGTCGAATTACCTTCGGCGAAGACGCCACCACCGAAAAAGGGCTGCTCAAGCAATTGCAGGAATCGATGGACGAGCTGAAGAGCCAATTGACGCATGTGAAGAAGGTCTGAAGATGGCTAAAAAGGTTGTCAAAAAATTTCTGCTGGGGCATGCAGGCGTAAAAACAAGATTACGCGACTAATATCTTAATAGATTACCGTAAAAATAAACGCTTCTTAGTCGTTAACGCCTATCGACGCAACTTTAATTGATACAATCCGCTGTCTCGCAGAGTGAAACCCAAACTTTTGTAGAGGTTAATGGCCGCCTTGCGATGATGGCCAGAAAAGAGTAAAACGTTATCTATATTTTGATGTTCGGCCTCTTCCAAAAGTTTTTCCATAAGTTGTCGCCCGATTCCTTTTCCTCGTTGTGCCGCGTCAACGACTACATCCTCAATCATACCACGGTGGCCGGAAATCACTTTGTAGGTGGCCATTAAAGCGATGCCTACGATTTGATTATCCATAAAACATACCGCAAAGATGACATGGTTGTCCTCTTGTAGGATCTGATGCAACGGACATTGTCTTATATCGGCGTTTAATTGCTTGTACAACTCCGTGATTTGAAACCGAATCGTATCGTTGATATCCGATTTTTTTAAGATTTCTATGGTCATGGTCCTGTTAATATATTTAGTACGAATGAGAGTTCATAGCCTTTTCTTCCATACGTTTAGGTTTCTTATTGAATTTTAAGAATACAAAAAGTAGTATAGCCCATCAATACCCCACCGCCGTATCGTCGCCACGCCTATCGGCCCCGCCTTCGAGATGACCGTCTGGCAGAACGCGAATGGCATTGACCTTACCGATGATAGGCGTACGATCTTCATTAATATGGTATCCTTTGGACTTTAAATCAGCCTTTAGTTGAGAAGAAAAACCTTGGGGCTCGAACATGATGACATCGGGCAGCCATTGGTGGTGAAAACGGGGAGCGTCAACGGCTTCTTGCATACTCATATCGAATTCGTAGGTATTTAAGATCGTCTGGGCGACGGCGGTGATAATAGTAGAACCACCGGGCGTACCGACGACCATCCACAGTTCTCCGTCTTTTTCAACGATCGTGGGTGTCATGCTACTGAGCATCCTCTTTTCGGGAGCGATACTGTTGGCCTCGGCACCTATGAGCCCGAACATATTGGGCACGCCGGCTTTGGCACTGAAATCGTCCATTTCATTGTTCAGGAAAAATCCGAGTTCGTCACAGTAGAGTTTAGAACCGTAAGCCCCGTTCAATGTAGTGGTGACCGATACGGCATTGCCTTCACCATCAACGATGGAGTAGTGGGTGGTTTCCATGCTTTCGGTTATTTGGATATTACCTTCTTGGACATCCGAGGATTTTGTCGCCTTTTTAAAAGAAAAAGTTTTCATCCGTTTTTTTAGGTAATCGTCGCTGAGCAGAATTTCCTTTGGAATAGTGACAAAATCGGGATCGCCCAAATAATAGTTACGATCGGCATAGGCACGCCGTGCCGCTTCGGTAAACAGCTGGATTTCCTTTTCTGAATTATGGCCGTATCTGGATAGGTTGTACGGCTCCATCATCTTAAAAATCTGTTCGAGGGTCATACCGCCGCTACTGGGGGGGCTCATGGAAATAATTCGGATATCCTTATAATTAAAGGCGATGGGCGTCCGCCATTTTGCATGATATCGGGCGAGGTCTTCCTTCGTCACGAATCCACCGTTTTGCTGGATAAATGTGGAAAGCGTCTCGGCCGTTTCCCCTTTATAGAATCCATTGCGGCCCTTTTGGGCGATACGTTGCAAAGTCTGCGCCAAGACCGGATATTTCAGAACGTCTCCCGCTTGCGCATTTATCGGGAAGGTGGTCGAACCTCCATTTACCTTCAGAATTTTCTCCCGGTATTCCTTAAAATGTTCGGCTTGTTTCTCGGTAACGACAATTCCGTTTTGGGCCAGCGCGATTACGGGGGCGAAGATGTCGCCCAAGGGCAAGACCCCAAATTTATCATGAACGGCAATCATGCCCGCAACCGTTCCGGGCACCCCGACCGCAGTAGCCCCGACGGTACTCATATCGGGTACCACGTTGCCAAGGGAGTCCAGATACATATCCTTGGTAGCGGCAAGCGGCGCCTTCTCCCGATAATCCAAGGCCCCTGTAGTGCCATCCGCTTTGCGATACACCATAAAACCGCCACCGCCGAGATTGCCGGCAAAGGGATAGGCGACTACCAAGGCCATTTCGGTGGCCACCATAGCATCGAAGGCATTACCGCCTTTTTTCATGATTTCCGTTCCAATTTTAGAGGCTTCCTCCCGGGCGGAGACTACCATGGCCTTATTGGCAACCAACCCTGTCGGGGCAGGAGGTAAGGTTTTGCAACCCACAAAAAGCAATAAAACGAACTGATCGATAAAAAATTTTTGTGGAATTTCATATAAAGGATTGTTTTTTGAAATAGGCACTTGCTTATCAAGTGCTGCAAACAGCTGTATTTTTTTGATATTACTGCCTCTGCGTCCGAGAACGGGTTTGAAGTTAAATAAATTTCCGTCATACCTTGCACTTGCTGATGGCGGAATCGAACTTTGGATTTTTATCGACATTTGCGCCCGCATACAAAAATGGGTTTACAACGATAAATACTTCTGTTTCGAAAACAGGATCAGCTCCTCAAAAAAAGCAGTGAACTCCACTTCAAAGGCATTGTAGTGCTCCTCGAGGTCGATAATGGCAAAATTCATTTTCGAGCGGTTTTCCGTCCTTCTGTTCATGCCTTTCAGCACTTTGGCTATCCCTTCCATTTCGGCATAGTTCAAGAGCCAATTATCCGCTATCATGTGGGGCATCATTCTTTTAACGCCATCCGTCAAAATCGCATAGTTATCCTCCAAAATATCGTAAAATCCATCCACAAAAATCGCTAAAGGCTCGTCGGAATAAGATTTCCAGTTTTTGGCCAGAAAATGATCATAAAAAATATCCACTATGACCCGGCTGTAATGACTGTAATTTTTATGCAACCTTTTGCTACTTTTTTTAGGGATGGGATGCGTGTCGGTAAAAGTATCGATTTCGCGATGCAAAACAATTCCTTTTTGAACGCGTTCGGGCAGATGCTTGAACTTGTTTCCCCGGATACTGTCCGCCATAAAATTCCCAAGCGTGATGTCATCGTCCCCAAAGGACAGATAGATGTGCGCCAAAAAGTTCATAAGAACGAATTTACAAATTGCATTTATAAGGATTAGCATTAGACCCGTATATTTGCCAAAACTTAACTACGACTCATGACACTCATCAAATCGATTTCAGGAATACGGGGAACTATTGGCGGGAAACCCGGGAGATAATCTGACCCCTTTGGACGCGGTAAAGTTTGCCGCCGCCTACGGGATATGGCTAAGGGAATATTCGAACGAAGATAAGCTAAAAGTGGTCATCGGGCGTGATGCCCGATTGTCAGGGGAAATGATTCAAAACCTGGTTGTATTCACTTTGGTCGGCCTCGGTATCGATGTGGTCGATCTGGACCTATCGACCACCCCCACCGTTGAAATCGCGGTGCCGATGGAAAGGGCGAACGGGGGTATCATTCTAACCGCGAGCCACAACCCTAAACAGTGGAACGCCCTTAAACTTCTTAACGAAAAAGGGGAGTTTTTGAATGCGGAACAGGGAGCTAAAATACTTGAAATCGCAGAGGAAGCCCATTTCAGTTTTTCAGAAGTGGACGATTTAGGTGAAATTATAAAAAACGATTCCTATATCGACATCCATATCGATGAAGTGTTACAATTGCCCTTAGTGGACGCTGAAACCATTCGGAAAGCAAAGTTCAAGGTGGTGGTCGATGGGGTGAACTCCACGGGAGGCATCGCCATTCCGAAACTATTGCAGGCGTTAGGGGTTGAGACCGTGAAACTGTATTGCGAACCTACGGGACACTTTCCGCACAACCCTGAACCGCTAAAGGAGCATTTGGGCGATATCAGCGCTCTAGTTATCAAGGAAAATGCGGATTTCGGTATCGTAGTCGATCCCGATGTGGATCGGCTGGCTTTTATCGACAATAAGGGTGACATGTTTGGGGAGGAATACACCTTGGTCGCCTGTGCGGACTACGTCTTGGGGAAGACAAAGGGGGATACGGTTTCCAATCTGTCTTCATCACGAGCTTTACGCGACATTACGGAAAAACATGGCGGTACTTACCATGCTGCCGCCGTGGGTGAGGTAAACGTGGTAACCAAAATGAAGGCCTGCAATGCTATCATCGGCGGCGAAGGCAATGGGGGCATTATCTATCCCGAAAGCCATTATGGGCGGGATTCCCTTGTTGGCACAGCCCTGTTCCTGATGCTGATGGCCGAAAGGGGAGGTACGGTCGCCGAACTCCGGGCGAGCTATCCCTCTTACTTTATGAGCAAAAAGAAAATCCAGTTGACGCCGGAAATCGATGTGGACGATCTTCTTTCGATTATGGAAAAAAAATACCGGGATGAGGAAATTTCGACCATCGACGGTGTAAAAATCGATTTTCCCGAAAATTGGGTACACCTTCGGAAATCCAATACCGAACCAATTATCCGTATCTATACAGAGGCCAAAAGTCAGGAAAAAGCGGACAGTTTGGC
Organism: uncultured Flavobacteriaceae bacterium; assembly: GCA_963764285.1. Classification (GTDB taxonomy): domain Bacteria; phylum Bacteroidota; class Bacteroidia; order Flavobacteriales; family Flavobacteriaceae; genus Pricia. The sequence continues at coordinate 3,730 of CAVXSA010000014.1, read as the reverse complement.
GAATCGTTTTATAAGGGAGATCAAGGAAATTATAGCGTAGGTACTCCCCGCAGAACAGCGCCAGCGATAAATTAATTCCCAATTCCAAAATTTCTGTCCTGGAATTTTTTAAGTTTAGGAAGTTGTCGCAAAAACAGTGGGTACCTTGTTACGATGCTTCCAGCGTTTATGGGTCCAAAGATAATGTTCGGGTTTTTCGCGGATCTGTTGTTCGGTCAGGCGTAAAAAGGTGTCGGTTATCTCGTTCTTTTCGGTATCCGCTCCCGAAAGGGTTATGGGAATGAGCTGCGCAGAATAATAGCCCCTTTTTACTTTGGAGACTTTAAGGAATACAACGGCCAAATCCATTTTACGGGCCATGGTCTCCGCGCCATTGATGACGGGTACCTTGATGCCCATGAATTCCGTCCAGTATTGTGCCCGGTGCCATTGTGGACTCTGGTCGCTGACCATCCCGAAGATACCGATAATGCCATCCCTTTTACTGCGTACTACGGTTTTGACCGTATTTTCCGAAGTAATCAAAGTGGTGTTCCATCGGGCACGTACTTTTTTAATCCAGCGATCAAAATACTTGTTTACGATACGTTGATAGACGGCGTATCCTTTGGCCTCCACATAATTATTGATACTTACGTTCCATTCCCAATTCGCATAGTGGGAACAGACAATAAGTATGCTTTTCTCTTTTTCGATTTTCTGTAAAACTTCGATGTTTTCTACCACATACCGCTTTTTTACGGCCGCTTTCGACAGGTTCATAGTCTTGACCATTTCTAAAAACACATCGCACAGATGCCGGTAGAAATCCACTTCAATCCTTTTCAGTTGCGACGGGGACTTTTCCGGAAAAACCAGTTCCAAATTTTCCTGCACTATCTTTTGTTCGATACCCAATTACCCGGTAGACCCAAAAGAAAATGAAATCGGAGAAGGCATAGAACAACCTGTACGGCAGTACCGAAATGACCCATAGCAGGGGATAGGTCAAGATGAAGATTAGCAGTTGCATGTTTGGCGTTTGCCGTGCAAATATAGCTATATTTGTCACGATAAATTTTGCTGTTACATGTACAACCTTCATTACGCTACCATTGTCATCATTGCCGCCAATCTTTTGGTTTCCATCAAAGGCTTTAACGATACCTCTTTTTTCGAACGCTACAAGTTCAATATATCTGCCATAAATGCGGGACAAAAGGAGCGAATGCTGACATCGGGATTTTTACACGTTGACCTGGCCCACCTCTTTTTTAACATGTTCACCCTCTATTTCTTTGCCAATGTAGTTATACAAGAGTTCGGGCCGGGAAAATTTATCGGCATCTATTTCGTCAGTTTATTGGCCGGGAGCCTTTTGGCTATTTTTTTTCATAAAGACGAACCTTATTATAGTGCGGTTGGAGCCAGTGGTGCGGTAACCGGGGTGTTGTATGCTGCCATATTGTTGCAGCCCAATATGCAATTGGGCATTATGTTCATCCCCATACCGATTCCTGCCTATATGGTCGGTATCGGCTATTTGCTGTACTCCATCTACGGAATGAAAAGCCGATTGGGCAATATCGGCCATACCGCGCATTTCGGTGGGGCCATCGGAGGATATTTCCTGACTCTATTGTTTCTGCCTAATCTTCTGGTTACGGAAACCTTGATGGTCCTGCTCTTGGCCGTACCGATCATTATCCTTTTCGTGATGCAGAAAATGGGAAAGATTTAAAATAATTTAGAGACTGTTTTGAAATCCATCCATTATTTATTCCTCCCCGTCCGGCAGCCGGGTATGCCCCGTGTTGGGACTTATTCGTTACATATACAATATCTGGCTACGGCTCCTACCGGCCGGAAAATTTTGCCTAAATAGAAGAGAAAAGTGCTATAAATATTTATCACAAATTTTATAACAGGCTCTTAGATACCGTCTGCCCAATCGGTAAAATCATCCTGATGTACCCCTATTTCCCACCTGACCACTCCGTTCCCCACAGACGCTTTTTTGGTATTTCATCGAATAATCCGCTAAAATTATACCCACACTCCCCGTTTGACGTTTAGTATCCATTAAAAACCAAATCCCACAATAACCTGCTTATGATAAAAAGAAAATATATATTGGCCTTGGCGGTTGTTGTAATCGCCTCCTGTAGCGATGAAACTACCGTGTTCAACGATGCTTCAGAAGATGTTTCCCCTGAGGGAAGTACATCCGTTCTTGTAAATAGTATATCCTATGACGATGCCGGCGTTTTGGTCATCGCCGATGAGGGAAAACTTACAGGAAAAACCGCCAAGGGCGCCGACGAAGAACAGGCAGGGGACTATCCCTTGACCTTGGTAGCCAGGGTTGACGCACCTACTTATGGTGGCGAAAGTAATCTGGGAGCATCCCATGTTTATGTGGACGGCAATTATGCGTACGTGTCCTATAATACTGTAGAGGATAATTATTTGGGGGCCATCGATATCGTTTATGTGGGCGACCCCACCGAACCCCAGCTTACTTCAAGATCATATTTTGCCAATGCGGATATCAACGCCCTTGAGTATAATGATGGATATATTTATGCCGTTGGAGGTGTCGATTCCGAGAAGTCCGTTCGGGCGACCTCGAATTCCTTCGTGGTCAAGATTCCCGTTTCCGAAGGTAGGATGAATGTCAGCGGGGAATTGGATTATGGATTTCAGGAAGGCTTCACGGCTACCGATGTTAAGGTGACGCAAAATTCCGTAGTCGTCAGCAGCGGAAAGGACGGATATTTGACTTCCTATAAAAAGTCCGACCTGTCCGTACAAATAGAAGCACCGTTCGCCGATTTGCGCTCCATAGCCGTTGACAATGCCGATCTGGCTATCTTGGACGGGAGTAACGGAGTACATTTTTTGGATGAAAATTTTACCGCGACCCGAAACATCGCTATCAATTCGGATTTCGGTAACTCCGCCAAGCGGACTTTGGCCGTTTCCGAAAGCGACGTCATCGTTTCGGAAGGCTCAAAAGGCGCAGGAATCTATAACAAGTCCACCGGCTCCTTGAAGAAGTATCTTCCCATCTTAATCAATCCCGAAGGCGTAGCCCAGAGCGATATAGTTACGAATGCTGTAGCAGTCAATGAAAACGTATTGTTGATGGCTAACGGCGGTGCCGGCCTTTCCCTTTCCGAAGAACAGGGCGACGATACCCAAATGGTTGGGGTCTTAGATCTGAACGGTTCGGTCAACTTTGTAGCCTCGAAAGGAGATTATATATTTGCCGCTTCGGGAACGGAAGGATTACAGATCGTGAAACTGAATCGACCGGACGAGAGCTTGGCCTCACGTTGTTCCGATCTCGACAGTTATAAGGGCAGCGCCAACCTCAATGTAAATCAAGGTGAAATAGCGCAGTATCGCGGCTCCAAACAGTTTAATGAGTTGAATATCAACGGATCGCTCTTGCTTTGTGGTTCCTGGACCGTTAACAACAGTAGTTCTATCAATAGCGGTGGATTGTTCGAGATGAACGGCGTTTTGGTCATCGGCAGAAATAACAAAAGAAAGAACATTTCCGTTAACAAAGACGCTACATTACGTATAGAAGGCAGCGTCACCATTTATGGGGACTTGATCCTGAACGACGGGGCGACCTTGGAATTCATCGGCGAGGATTCCGTGGTAAACATTTTCGGTGAAGTCAAGAAATCCCCAAATGCCGAGGTGAAAGGTACATTTAGGGACGTTCGCAATAGTTTTT
>CAVXSA010000013.1:0-77028 GCA_963764285.1 uncultured Flavobacteriaceae bacterium | reverse complement strand
TAAAAGAATGGGGAATTTTACTGTACGAAATCGTTTGAGGGCTTGTGAATAGCTTAAATTTGCCGGGCATCCTTAGCCTGAATTGAAATAAGTTTGTTAATTTCGCAGCTTAGTTTTTTTGATGGGTTCACAAATAAAGAAAATCGGTGTTCTGACCTCCGGCGGGGACTCCCCCGGAATGAATGCGGCCATTCGCTCCGTGGTGCGTACCTGTGCTTATATGAAAGTAGACTGTGTGGGTATTTACCGAGGCTATCAAGGTATGATAGAGGGCGATTTCAAACCGATGGATGCTAGAAGCGTCAACAATATTATCAATAAGGGCGGCACCATTTTAAAGTCCGCTCGATGTGACGAATTTAGAACGCCTGAAGGTCGAAAAAAGGCCTACGAACAACTGCGTGCCGAGGGTATCGATGCGTTTGTGGTCATCGGTGGCGACGGCAGTTTTCACGGGGCCATGATATTCAATGAGGAATACCATTTTCCTATTATCGGAATTCCCGGTACGATCGACAACGATATTTTCGGTACCTCCAATACGGTGGGTTTCGATACCGCTATGAACACCGTGGTCGAGGTTATCGATAAGATTAGGGATACGGCGAGTTCCCACAATCGGCTTTTCTTTGTTGAGGTGATGGGGCGCGACGTAGGTCATATCGCTCTGAACGCGGGAGTGGGCGCCGGCGCCGAAGAAATATTGATTCCCGAGGAAAACAGGGGGCTGGAACGTTTATTGGAATCCCTGAAACGCAGTAAAAAATCCGGAAAATCCTCTAGTATCGTAGTGGTGGCAGAGGGAGATAAAATCGGTAAAAGCGTCTTTGAACTTAAGGAATATGTCGAAGAGCATCTTCCTATCTACGATGTTCGCGTTTCGGTTTTGGGCCATATGCAACGGGGCGGATCCCCCTCGTGTTATGACCGGGTACTCGCCAGTAGAATGGGAGTCAAAGCCGTAGAAAGTCTTTTGGACGGCAAGACCAATTTTATGGTAGGCGTGCAGAACAACCAGATTATCCTCACTCCTATCGCCAAAGCGATCAAGGGGCATACAAAAATAGATAAGGACCTGATTCGGGTCTCGGAAATAATGACAACATAATGAAGCGAGTTCAATAAAAATAATTTTAATCCTTAAATACAGAATACTATGTCAGATTTAAAAATAGGAATAAACGGATTCGGTCGTATCGGAAGGTTGGTCTTCCGTGAAACGGTCAGAAGGGAAGGCGTCGAGGTGGTCGCCATCAACGATCTTTTGGAGGTTGATCACTTGGCCTATCTCTTAAAATACGATTCCGTACATGGATCTTTCGATGGTACGGTAGAGGTAAAGGACGGCCATTTGGAGGTCAATGGCAAAACGGTCCGTATCACGGCCGAAAAAGATCCTAAAAATATAAAATGGGATGCCGTGGGCGTTGAGATCGTGGCCGAATGTACTGGTATTTTTAAAACCTTGGACAGTGCCCAGGCCCATATTGATGGCGGTGCCAAAAAAGTGGTAATTTCCGCTCCTTCGAGCGATGCGCCGATGTTCGTCATGGGAGTAAACCACAAAGAGGCGAAGGCGTCCGATACCATCGTATCCAACGCTTCCTGTACCACCAACTGTTTGGCCCCCATGGCCAAAGTATTGAATGATAGTTTCGGTATCGAAGAAGGCTTGATGACCACGGTACATGCCACGACCGCTACACAAATGACGGTCGATGGACCTTCCAATAAAGATTGGAGAGGCGGTCGGAGTGCGATGTTGAACATTATTCCCGCTTCCACCGGTGCTGCCGTGGCGGTTACGAAGGTAATTCCCGCGTTAAAGGGAAAACTTACAGGAATGGCGTTTAGAGTACCGACCGCAGATGTATCCGTAGTGGACCTTACGGTTCGTTTGGAAAAGGAAACCTCGTACGAAGAAATCAAAAAAGCCTTTAAAACCGCTTCCGAAGGGGATATGAAAGGAATTTTAGGCTATACCGAAGATGCTGTGGTATCCCAGGATTTCGTAGGCGATCCGCATACAAGTACCTTTGATGCAAGTGCGGGTATGGAATTGAACCCGAAGTTCTTTAAAATAGTATCTTGGTACGATAACGAAGCCGGATTCTCCAATAAAATGGTCGATTTGGCACAGCACGTGGCGAGTTTGTAATTTTAAACGGACTATTATCGAATTTTTTAAGGAAGAATCCTGAAAATAAACGAAAGTTTGCTTATTTTCAGGATTCTTTTTTGGATGAACCCAAACTTTCCCGGACACTGTTCTTGGGAGTTATTATATGTAGCGTATGATCTTAATAGTGGATAGCGGGGCGACAAAATCCGATTGGATCGCCTTGGACGAGAACGGACAACAGTTGTTCCTTACCCAAACCTTGGGCCTGAGTCCCGAAGTTTTGACCCGGAATGTCATCGAAGACCGATTGGCCAATAATTTTGAACTCTCGAAGAACAAGGATCAGGTATCGCATTTGCACTTTTACGGTGCGGGCTGCGGTACTGATCGCATGAAAGCTTTTCTTACCGAAATTTTTAAGGATTTTTTCCCCAATGCCAAGGCGGATGTCAAAGAGGATACCTACGCCGCCATTTTTTCCACGACCAAAGTCGGGCATCAAGGCATTGTCTGTATTTTGGGAACCGGCTCAAACTGTAGTTACTACGACGGCGAGCGCCTTCACCAAAAGGTGACTTCTTTAGGATATATTCCCATGGACGACGGTAGCGGTAATTTTTTCGGAAGGAAATTGATACGGGATTACTATTTCAATAAAATACCCAAGGATTTGGCAGAAAAATTTGCCAAAGGCTATGATCTCGAGGCCGATGTCATCAAGGAGAACCTCTACAAACAGCCCAATCCCAACACCTATTTGGCCACTTTCGCCCGCTTTCTTATCGAGAACAAAGACCACCCGTATTCCAAAGGGGTGATTGACAAGGGCTTTCAACAGTTCATAAACAATTATATCATGCAGTTTGACCTTGCGACGAAAGTGCCCATTAATTTTGTAGGCAGTATCGCCCATTACCTCAGGGATGAACTGACCGCAGTATTAGAGCGCAACGATCTGATTGTAGGCGTCATCCGACAAAGACCCATTGAAGGTCTCATGGAATTCCACAAGGAGACGCTGTAAGCTAGTTCATTTAAAATACTTAACTCAATCTTATATCCTTGTTACTTTATCGATACCCTGGATTTCTTTAAGGTTTTTGATTAATTTTTTCAGGATACCCTTGTTTTTGACCACTACGGTTATTTCTCCCTTAAAAGTACCGCCATCCGTTCCGAAATTCAGGTTGCGCATATTGACATGCATCTCGTCGGAAATGATTTCGGTAATTTCATTGACCAGTCCCATGTTGTCGATGCCCGTCAACTGTATATCGGCCCGGAATTCCTGTTGTGTTGAATCGATCCATTTGGCGCTGATAATGCGGTAGGCGTAGTTGGACTGGAGCTGTATAGCGTTCGGACAATTTTTTTTGTGCACTTTTATCCCTTCGTTCACACTGACGAAACCGAAAACGGCATCACCGGGAATCGGGTTACAACATTGTGATAACTTATAGTCCAGTTTTTCTTCCTCTTGGCCGAATACGAGCATGTCGTATTTTGAGGTAATTTCTTCCTTATCGATATCTTGGGGAACCGGGGTACGGCGGATCTTGTTCTTGAAGAAACTGATAAAGGCATTATTGTACGACGAGGCGAAATCCTTGATCATTTGATTGTCTATTGCCCCGATACCTACCCGGTAAAACAGGTCTAGACTGGTTTTCAGTTTAAAGAAAACCACCATTTTGTTGATGGAATCCTCGTTGAGGGTCACTTTTTGGGACTTCAACTTCCTTCTGAGAATTTCCTTGCCCTCGTCCGCCATCGTTTTTTTCTCTTCCCGCAATGAAGATTTTATCTTCGACCGCGCGCGTGCCGTGGTAGCATAATCAAGCCAGTTCTGGTTGGGCTTGGCCTGTTCGGAGGTCATGATTTCGACTTGATCACCGCTGTTCAGCGAAGTATTGAGTGGCACCAGTTTTCCGTTGACCTTGGCCCCTCGGGTACGCATGCCCACTTGGGTGTGTATATGGAATGCAAAATCCAGGGGGGTGGCGCCCTTGGGCAGGGATTTGAGTTCTCCCTTCGGAGTAAAAACAAAGATTTCCTTGGAATATAGGTTTAGCTTGAACTCCTCTACGAAATCGACGGCATTGGTATGCGGATTTTCCAAAGCTTCCTGTAGCCGGTTCAACCATACCTCGACACCTTGTTCCTTTTGGTCACCATGTTTATACTTGAAGTGGGCGGCATATCCCTTTTCGGCGATTTCATGCATGCGCTCACTACGTATCTGTACTTCCACCCATCGGCCTTTTGGCCCCATTACCGTAATGTGAAGCGCCTCGTAGCCGGTAGATTTCGGGGATGAAATCCAATCGCGCAGCCGAACCGGATTGGGCGTAAAATGATCGGTAACAATAGAATAGATTTTCCAAGCCAGGAATTTTTCGTTTTGTCGATCGGATTTGTAAATAATCCGGATGGCGAACTTGTCGTAGATTTCGTTGAAGGTCACATTTTGCACCTTCATTTTTCTTCGGATGGAATAAATGGATTTCATCCGGCCTTTAATGGTATAATGAAGCCCTTCTTCTTTCAACGAGTGGTCGATAATAGCGGAAAACGTATCGATATAGGCCTGTTGCTCTTCCTTGGAGTCCTCTATTTTACCTTTTATGTCGCGATAAACGTGGGGTTCGGTGTATTTGATACTGAGATCCTCCAGTTCTGTCTTGATATTGTAAAGGCCGATACGATGGGCCATCGGGGCGTAGATGTACAAGGTTTCCGAGGCCATCTGCACTTGTTTGTGCTCGGGCATCGCATCCATGGTAAGCATGTTGTGGTAGCGATCGGCAATTTTGATAATGATGACACGAACATCATCGTGCAGGGTAAGCAGCATTTTCCGAAAGTTCTCGGCCTGTTGCGAGGTGCTCATATCCTTTTTCAGGTGGGCGATTTTCGTGAGCCCGTCAACGATACGGGCAACCGTTTCCCCGAACATGCGCTCAATATCGTCAAGAGTGTACTCGGTATCCTCTACCACATCGTGGAGGAGGGCAGAGGCAATGGAGACCGCATCAAGACCGATTTCCGAAGCCACGATCTTGGCCACCGCAATAGGATGGAACACGTAGGCCTCTCCCGATTTCCGGCGTTGATCTTTGTGCCCATCTACCGCCACCTCAAAAGCTGCCCGGATCAGTTTTTTATCTTCGTCGGACAAATGCTGATAGCTGATCCGCAGCAATTCTTTGTATTGCTTGGCAATCTCTTTGTTCTCTTTTTCTATGGCAACCTGTGTCATTGTAGGAGGATCTTAATCTAAAATACCACAATCTTTTACGATGTACAACAAAAAGTATGCCCTATGGGTACGAGCTTGCATCTTGCCATTGACAGGCTCTAGGTGCACGACACTATTAGCTTGAACCTTGAACCTGTCAAGTAGTGAGCGAACCCTTGCCCTGATGCAGTGTCGAAGGCTTATTTTTGAATACCCCTCGAGATGGAATCGGTCGGCCTATTCCGTTTTAAGATTTCGGATTCTAGCAATTAGGGGCGGATGGGAATAATGGGCAAAAACGTAAGCGGGATGCGGCGTGAGATTACTTAGGCTGTTTTTGGACAATTTTTTTAGGGATGTTATTAAAGGATGTGCCGCATAGGTGTCCTTGGCATAATTATCGGCCTGATATTCAAATTTTCGGGAGAGATGGTTTATGATGAGTCCCGTTAGCTCGGAAATGGGACTGTAAAGAATACCGAACCCGATCAATGCGGCGTGAAAACTGGGATGGGAGACTCCAATAGCCCTTGATACCTCAGGGTTATTGATGAAAAGGGATAAAATAAAAAGGGTCAGCCCGGTTAACAATATGGAAGCGGTGAGGTTGAAGATGATATGTTTTCTTTTGTAATGACCGACTTCATGGGCAAGTACGGCCACGATTTCTTCTTCCTCGAGATCATCGATCAAGGTATCGTAGAGGGTTACCCGTTTTTCCCGGCCAAAACCGGAAAAGTAGGCATTGGCCTTGGTGGACCGTTTCGAGCCGTCGATGACGAAGATATTGTGTAGCTCGAAGCCTACATTTTCAGCATAATTCTCAATCTTCGTTTTCAAGGTCCCCCTTTCCAAGGGAGTCAATTTGTTGAAAAGCGGTACGATCAACCTGCTGTAAAAAAGGTTCATGATTAAGGTAAAGACAGCTACTACTGCCCAGGCATAGATCCAAAAATTACTGCCGGCCCACTCAAAAAACCAGATAATCAAAGCCAACAATCCGCCTCCGACTACGGCCATCATCAGCCATCCTTTTATTTTATCCAGAAAGAAGGTGGCCTGGGTGGTTTTGTTGAATCCAAAATTCTCCTCGATGACGAAGGTGGAATAATAGGCGAAGGGCAGGGTCACGATATCGCTACCGATCATGATTATCCCTAAAAACAGCAAGGCCATGACAATCGGGTTATCCGTAATACCTCGCACCATCTGATCCACCCATTCAAAACCGCCGAAAATTAGGAAGCCCAAAGTGAGCAATAGAGAAAAGGACGAGGTCAGGAGTCCGAACCGGTAGTTGGTCTTTTTGTAAGCTTGTGATTTTTCGTATTCCTCGGTGTCGAAGACATCGTTCAGTTCTTCGGGCACTGGATCGTTGTAGTGTTTTGAGTTAAGGTAATCCAGCACCGTCTCGACCAAAAACTGCGCTATCAAAATGGCAATGATGACGTAAAAAAGCATGTTCAAGATTTAATGAATTTATGGGTTTGGGAAAAAAACTTTAGGGATAATAGGTGTATGAGTTTATAAAATGTAATTTATACTGACTACTGACCACTGACCACTGACCTGACTGACCGCTGACCGCTGACCGCTGACCGCTGACCGCTGACCGCTGACCGCTGACCGCTGACCGCTGACCGCTGACCACTATAAAAACCCCCGCTGCCGTTTCGCCTCAAAGATAAGAATCGCAGCGGATACCGAGACGTTCATGCTGTCTATTTCTCCTCCCATAGGGATTATTATATTTTGTGCCGAATGTTCGAGCCATTCCTGTGAAAGTCCCTTCGCCTCGGTGCCCACCACAATGGCACATGCTTGCTTAAAGTCCGTTTGGGCATAGTTCTGCGAGGCGGATAAGGAGGCGCAAAAGCAGGGGATGTTTTTTTCCTTTAAATAGGTTATTACCTCAGCAGTGCTTCCGATAGCGATTTGGTTAGTAAAAAGGCAGCCGATACTGGAGCGTACTATATTGGGATTGTAGAGATCGGTTTTGGGATCGGCGATAATGACCGCATCTAGGCCCGCGGCATCGGCGGTACGAAGCAGGGCCCCTATATTTCCCGGTTTTTCGGGAGCTTCCGCAATCAGGAGCAAAGGATTTTCGGAGGGCAAACTAAGTCCGCTCAAAGTGTGCGGCTTACTTTTGACCAAGGCAATAATGCCTTCAGTGGTCCCACGGTAGGCCAGTTTTTGGTAAACGGTCCGAGAAATCGAAACAACATCCGTTCGAGACGTGGAGGCATCCAACAAAGCTTGTAAACGGTCCCCTGAGATCAAATCCCGTTGGAACAACACCGTTTCCAACCTATAATTCCCCTTGAGGGCCAGCTGTAGTTCCCGCCATCCTTCCAACACAAAAAGTCCCGTATTTTTTCGCTCCCTCGATTTATTCTGTAAAAGTGCTATCTTTTTGACCAAAGGATTTTGGGTACTGGCGATCTTTTTACATAAATCCATCCCACAAATGTAAATAAAATGCATCTCGTGCGACCTATAAAAAGGACCAGCCAACTGGTTTTCGGCAATGCCTAGGAATGCAATGACGATAGAATCCGCTTTGCGGCAGAAACTATTTCGCCCTGCGTTAAACCTTCTTGGGTTTGCCTATGGCGTATCGTTTTTTATTGCGTAAATTGTATCCTTAAATAAGAGTTAGGAAAATGGAGGTATTATTATTCGGAATTGCCAAGGATATTGTAGGCGAAAGCTCCTTTCGTTTTGCTGAAGGGGAAATGGCCCCCGTTTGCGTTTCCGAACTGAAGGACAAATTAAGAAGGATTTTTCCCGAATTCCAGAAGCTTTCCTCTTTGGCGGTCGCGGTTAACAGTACCTACGCCGAGGATGGCGACCGGTTGCAGGAGGGTGATGAAATTGCAATAATACCCCCTGTAAGCGGAGGCTGATGAAAGGGAATACCATCATAGAAATTGTCGATACTATCGATACGGCAAAAGTATTTACCGAGCTCTCGCACCCGAAGAGCGGCGGTATCTGTGTTTTTGTGGGTGCCGTACGGGAATTTACGGATAGCGAGGAAGTCGTGTCTTTGGAATTCGAGACCTATAAAACCATGGCACTCAAAGAAATGAAAAAAATTGCGCTGGACGCTGTGGAAAAATGGGAGTTGCATAAAGTGGTGGTTCGCCATGCGGTGGGAGTGAAGCAGGTGGAAGAACCTGTGGTAGTTGTCGGGGCCTCCTCAGCGCATCGTGATGCTTGTTTTGAGGCTTGTCGTTATTTGATAGATACCTTAAAGGAACGGGTGCCGATTTGGAAAAAGGAAATTTTCAAGGACAAATCGGTCTGGGTTTCGGCACATCCTTAAATTAAAACCCCCTTTTCGTTCGCTCAGGGCCTTATTCAAATATTGAACGTGAAATTGATATGCTAGTTGACAATCACAATAGACAAATAAACTACTTGCGTTTGGCAGTTACGGATCGCTGTAATTTGCGGTGCAACTATTGCATGCCCGCCGAGGGGATCGACTTTGCCAAAAATGACCGGTTGTTTAGTATTGACGAACTTTCCCGGTTGAGCGGGATTTTAGTGTCCCAGGGCATTGATAAGATACGGATAACGGGCGGGGAGCCCTTTGTGCGAAAGGATCTGATGGTATTGATGCGTCGGCTTTCGCGAATGCACGGACTGAACGATATCTCCGTAACCACCAATGCCACTATCATCGGAAAGTACATCGACGAACTAAAGGAACTCGGTATTTTAAATATAAATGTCAGTATGGACGCCATCAACCGTGAGACCTTTGAAAAAATTACTCGTCGGGACCAGTACGATACCGTTCATAACAATATAATCCGGTTGATTACGGAAGGCTTTAATGTCCGTATCAATTTTATTGCCTTAGAAGGCCAGAATACCGAGGATATCCTCCCAATGTTGGAGCTTACTAAACATTACGACGTCTCCGTACGCTTTTTGGAGGAAATGCCTTTTAACGGCGGCAGCAAAAATTTTGATAGCATCGCATGGGACTATAAGCAAATTTTGGATCATATAAAGGAAGCTTATCCGGACTACTATAAACTGGAATCTCCGAAAACATCCACTTCCATCAATTATAGGATTCCTGGTTTTAAGGGCAGTTTCGGAGTTATTCCCTCGTTCAGTCGTACCTTTTGCGGTACCTGCAACAGGCTTCGTATTTCCGCGACCGGTGATGTCGTCACCTGCCTCTATGCTAAGCCGAGTATGAACATTCGGGATATTTTGCGTGGCGAAAATTCGGAAGAAAAAGTAAAGGAACAGATCTTAAGAGCTATCGGAAGCCGTGCGAAAACCGGTTTTGAGGCGCAGGAAAAATATAAGGGGGTCTTCGACAATTCGATGACCTCGATTGGCGGCTAGAAGTCGGATGTGGTCCTGTCGAGCGTAGGCGAGACCTCAAAGGACATGCGGTAATGAAACTAAAATTAGCTTTTGAAAGAAGAACTCTCCCATTTAGACGATTCCGGAAACGCGGTTATGGTCGATGTTTCCCATAAAACGATTACCGCCCGTACGGCGGTAGGTGCCGGCCGGGTGGTGTTTCCCGCTCGAGGTATTTGACACCTTGGCCGCGAGGGACTTTCTGGGCAAAAAGGGAAGCATTATTCAAACAGCGGTAATAGCAGGTATTCAGGCGGTCAAGAAGACAGCGGATTTGATTCCCCTTTGCCATCAGATCAACCTCTCGAAAGTAGCTATCGATATCCGTCCACAGGAGAGGAGTTTGGAAATCCGCTGTTCGGTCAAATGCAACGAACGCACCGGGGTAGAGATGGAAGCTTTGACCGGCGTTTCCGTCAGCGCATTGACCATTTATGATATGTGCAAGGCCTTGTCGCATGATATCCAGATTACCGATATTCATTTGGAACAAAAAACAGGAGGAAAAAATGATTTTAGGTCCTAAAATATACGGTTTGGTGCTCGCCGGAGGTAAAAGTACCCGCATGGGAAAGGATAAGGGAATGATTCCCTATCACGGCATGCCGCAGCGGGAATATCTCTATCATTTGTTAAGTCGCGTATGTGAACAAACCTATGTGGGTATCCGTCACGACCAAAAAGCGGATTTTAATGAAGGAATGGAGACCATTGTGGATAATGATACCTACAAAGGGCCTTATAATGGACTCCTCTCCGCCCACAATAAATATCCCGAGGTGGCTTGGTTAGTGCTGGCCTGTGACCTGCCCCTTATTGACCTGGCCGCATTGCAAGAGTTGATAGCGGCCCGCGACCCGAATGTTTTGGCGACCGCTTTTGCGCAGAAGGAAGACCCGTTGCCCGAACCCCTTTGCGCCATTTGGGAACCGCGGGCATTTGAAGCGTCCATAGAGTACCTAAAAAGCGGAGACGGCACCTGTCCCCGAAAATTTCTGATCAATAACGAGACCAAATTGGTATTTCCGACCAACGAAAATGTGCTTTTAAACGCCAATTCGGAGGAGGAGTATAAGGAGGCTATTGTCAGGTTGTCGATAGAATAAAACAGCGGAAATAATACGATGTACCACCAACGCTACCATAGACAGACTATCCTAGCCGGTTTCGGCCCGGAAGCCCAAGAAAAACTGGGTCGTTCTAAAATCTTGATTATTGGTGCCGGAGGCTTGGGCGTTCCGGTTCTGACCTATTTGAACGCTATGGGCGTCGGTACTCTCGGGATTGTGGATAACGATGTGGTCTCGCTCTCCAACCTGCATCGACAAGTGTTGTATTCCGAAACGGACATAGGCCGAGCGAAAGTGGACGTGGCACTTGAACGTCTTAAAGTCCAGAATTCAGAAACAAAGCTCAACGGACATCGCACTTTTTTAACGAAAGAAAATGCATTGGAAATCATAGCGAAATATGATGTAATCGTCGATGCCTCCGATAATTTTCCGACCCGCTATTTGGTTAACGATGGCTGTGTCATCTTAAAAAAGCCTTTTATTTATGGAGCCTTGTATGGTTTCGAGGGGCAGGTCAGTGTTTTTAACCATAAAGGGGGACCGACCTATCGTTGCCTCTTTCCCACCATGCCCAAGCCCGATGAGGTACCCGATTGTAACGAAAATGGAGTACTGGGAATTTTACCGGGAATTATAGGAAATTTTCAGGCCTTGGAAACCGTAAAGGTGGTAACGGGAGTAGGGGAGACCCTCTCCGGAAGATTACTATTGTTCGATGCACTTTCTAATTCCTTCCAAAAAATAGGTTTTCCTACCAAATCCCAAAACTTAGGTTTAGAGGCATTGCGGCCTAGTTACGAGTTTGGATGCGATACCGATTTTAGTTCCATGGAAGCAGCCGATTTTCTAGAGTTGGCCGATAAGGGTCCGCCGCAACTCATCGATGTCCGCACCTCCAAGGAGTTTGCGGGCAACCATTTGCCAATGGCCCATAATATTCCCTTATCAGAATTGGTAACCCGGCAAAACGAAATTGATTTTGATAAAAAGGTCTATGTCGTCTGCCAATCGGGTGTACGCAGTAAAAAGGCTATTGTACGGCTTAGGGAATCTCGACCCGATACCATTTTTTTTAACATCTCCGGCGGAATGAACCAGATAAGGAAGCATGCTCTTAAGTATTGAAAACCTAATCTTTCTTTGTTTGGGATTTTTCGTGGTCGCTACGTTGTACTCTTCTGTCGGCTTCGGGGGCGGTTCCAGTTATTTGGCTTTATTGGCCCTTTTTTTAGGAGGATTTTTCGCTATCCGGTCGATTGCCCTTATCTGTAATCTGATTGTTGTTTCAGGAAGTACCTACCTCTATTTCAAAAACGGCCATGCCAAAATAAAGGATTTCCTTCCTTTTGTGCTGACCAGTATTCCCATGGCCTTTATCGGGGCTTCCTTTCGATTGGAAGAGCATATTTTCTTTATCCTTTTAGGATGTTCCCTGGTCACCTCTTCCCTATTTTTGGCTTCGCAGACCTTTTCCTTAAAGAATACTTCGGAGAACGTAAAAACCTATCCTAAATTCCTAAGTTATTTTTTGGGCGGTGGTATCGGCCTTTTATCCGGGTTGGTGGGTATCGGGGGAGGCATTTTTTTAGCCCCGGTACTCAACCACTTACGATGGGATCGATCCATCAAGATAGCGGCCTTGGCCAGTTTTTTTATTTTGGTAAATTCCCTTTCGGGGATTGCGGGTCTGGTAACGGGTGATATGCTACGGCTTCCTTGGAAAGAAACTTTGGCCTTGGCGGCCTCGGTATTGATCGGAGGGCAATTAGGCATCCGAATAAGTCTCAAGCGGTTGACGCCCAAGGGTATCAAACGGGTCACTGCTTTATTGGTATTCGTGGTCGGGGTTCGGATTTTGGTGAAATATTTGCCCGAAATTGGGTAGGGAATCTGGTTCGCGGTCGCCCTTGGCAGTAGTTTCGATTGTTGCCTGTAGCCCCATGTAATTGACAAGACTACCTCGGATCTGCCAAGGGCAGACCTAAATTTTAAATTTCCCCGGATCGACCCTTTACAAATGACTACATTTGTCCACCTAACATTTGTTGATCAAGACCCTTTGACCCATTGAAAACCCTGCTACACCCCACTTATTTCCCCGCCATCGCCACTTTTGCGGTAATCGCCCAAAACGACATCCGGTGGGAGGTCGAGGACAACTACCAAAAACAGACCTACCGCAACCGCTGTTACGTTTGCACCGATCAGGGCCGACATATGCTCAGCATTCCCATTCAACATGTGGGCGGGAAGCAGGGTCGACAAAAGTATAAGGAGGTTGTATTGGACAATTCCTATCCTTGGCAACGCGAACATTGGCGCACCTTGCAGACCGCCTATCGAACCTCGCCGTTTTTTGAATTTTATGAAGATGATATCGCCCCCTTGTACGAACAAAGCTTTGAAAAACTATTGGATTTTAATTTTAAAACCATAATGACTGTCTGCGATTGTCTTCAACTTGATATGCCTACGTCGAAGACCACCGAGTACGAATTAGCGCCCGAAGGTTGCGAAAAATTCCCGTTTTTTGGTCGATGCGAAGGCCGATCTTGATATGGAACAAAGAAAGTACGTACAGGTGTTCGGCGACCGACACGGCTTTATTGAAAATACCAGTGTTTTGGATCTGCTCTTTAATGAGGGCACGAACGCCTTGACGTATTTACAGAATCAAAATACGGATTTCCTGGATGTTTAGGCTTTTCGTTCATTACGGCATCCATTTTCTGTTGCCCATCGCCATTGGCCTGTTTCTTTTTAAGGAGAAGGGATTGAAAGTGATGGTTATCCTTTGGGCAGGCATCCTAATCGATATCGATCATCTATGGGCGGATCCCATTTTTGATGCGGAACGTTGCAGTATCGGGTATCATCCGTTACATACCTATCGGGCGATCGGAGTCTATACAGCCCTACTGTTCTCCAAAAAAACCTGGATCTTTGGCCTAGCCTTGCTCATCCATATTTTTGCCGATACTGCCGATTGCTTTTTACTCCTTCATTCGAAATGACGCCATTACAGGATAGTGATCTGAATATTTCAGATTAAAGTTTTTATGGCCTTTGACTTCGAAAGCATCATCCGACATGATAAAATCGATACGAAAAGGGATGCCCAAAAAGTTGAAGGTGCGCCCATAGCCCGATCCCGCTTCGATAAAGCTATCCTGCATATCGCCCTTTATGATATGATACTCCTTCGAAAACTGGGTGTTGTTAAAATCCCCGCAGAGTAGGGTAGGATACGGACTGGCAGCCTTATGTTTTTGTATCATTTTTGCCTGTTCCACTTGTTTCTTGAATGCCATCACCACCCTTTTATACAGACGTTCGGAGGAGTGCGAACGCAGCACCCCCGTACCCGGCGTTATTCCCAAAGATTGCATATGAAGGTTGTAGAGCCTGATGGTATCGTCCTTATAGGCAATGTCGGCATAGGATCCATTGTTGATGCTACGGGGAAAAGTTATGGTTTCGGCATTGATTATAGGAAATTTTGAAAAGATGCCTAGATGTACCTTGTTACCTGTAGCTATTTTTTTTAAATAGTGGTACGGATAATCCAAAAATTCCTTTTGCATGGAGATACTGACTTCCTGAAAACAGACTATATCGGGGTCGTTCCGTTTTACCAAAGCTTGAATGTTCTGAAAAACGGAATCTCGTTTCGCCCAGCCGAATTGGTTAAAGGTGCGTACATTGTAGCTCATCACTTTCAAATCCGCATCGCGGAATTCGTCTTCCACGAAATCCAGTTTTAAGAAAGTTCCCAACACGAAATAGCCGAACACCAGTACGAAAAGCGATGGAATCATTTGTCGTTTTCCCTGGATGGCCCAACCAAGGAAAAAAAGGGAGTTGACAGCGACCAAAAAAGGTATTGCCAAACTTAAAAAAGATAAAAACGGAAGAAAATCAACGGACAGGTAAGGCACCGCACAGGCGACCGTAAGTAGGAAGACAAATACGAGATTGGTAACATATGCCAGTTTGTTGAAAGCGGATAATCCCTTCACATAAAATAGTTTAGGAGCCTGCCTTGCCTGCCGGCAGATTTATGGGTTTGTAAAGCGTAAACTGGATTACCGATTATCCGATTTTTTTTAGTCTATTCTCTCCGTTCCATATTCTCCATATTTTTTCTGGCACCCATCACCAACTACTTTGTACTACTGTGCCAAATACTCTTTTTCTGAACTTGAACGTGTCTTTTGGAATCTAGAATTTGATCTTTGGATTTTGCCGCAGGCTTAGTCTTCCTTCCCCGCCTTGAACAGAAAATCCTTCTCTTCCTTGGAGAGGCTTTCGTAGCCCGATTTGCTAATCTTGTCGAGTATGGTATCGATTTTCTGTTGATGGCTGTCCTTATCGTAATCGTTCTTCCGTTGCGGAGTGGATTTATTTTTCCGGTAAACAGTCTTCATCGGCGCCTTTTTGCGACCTCGATCCGGTGGGGGTGTCACTACTCTTGAACAAATCCGCTATTCCGTCTATAAATTTTGAAAATCCCTCACCGATATCCCTACCGTTAAAGAGTTGTCGGGCATAAACATAGCCTAACAATGCACCCCCGATATGAGCCAAGTGCCCGCCTACATTACCGCCCATGGGAATCTGTACGAGGTCCATCAGGACCACAAAAACACCGACCTGCCACAGCTTCACGTTGAAAAAAATGACCCGTACCTCTTGGTTGGGAATATAGGTACACACAAAGATCAATACCGCCATCACACCCGCAGAGGCTCCGATCAAGGAGGTCTTTTGGCCCATAAGCGCCGGAAAAATATTATAGCTGAGCAGAAATAACAATCCCCCTAAAATAACACCCAAAAAATAAACGTTCAAAAATCGTTTGCCATCGAAGAGATTGAGCATAATGCGTCCGGCCACATAAAGAACATACATATTCCAGAGAATGTGAAAGATTCCACCATGCAAAAAGGAATAGGTGACGATGGACCAGGGTTGCACGAGAAAATCATAAAAGTCCTGAGGCAGCACGAACCAATTCTCGATTTGAGGGCCGATCAAAGCGGTAATCAGCCCCATGACAATAAAAACGATCACGTTGATGGCGATAAGCTTTTCAGAAACGCTCAATCTGGCATATTGATATCTTAATCCTCCGTTCATCCTATTTCCTGGTATTACTAAACTGATGCTATCGATCCCACCTATTCTTGTCAAACTCGTTCTTTTTCCAATACCACATCATAATGAATCCGGTAATCGCCCCACCGATATGGGCGAAATGGGCGATACCTGTGGCTGCTCCCGAAAATCCGAAAATCAAGTCTCCCGCGATCAACAAGGGCACAAAGTATTTGGCCTTGATGGGAATGGGAAGAAAGATAAGCATAAGTTCTGCTTCGGAAAAGGCAAAGGCAAATGCCACCAAAATTCCATAAATCGCTCCGGAAGCGCCTACTGCAGGGGTATTAAATGCACTTAGAAATCCATTGACCTTATCTTCCCCGATCAGATCGTTCCATGCGGGACTGTATTGGCCCCCTGAAATAACCTCCATGATCTGGTTCTTATCGACCCCGTGATCCACAAGGGTCTGCAGGCCGTCGTGAAAAACGAAGTAGTTCACCCCGGTATGCAAGAGGGCCGCCCCTAGACCGGCGGAGAAATAAAAGAACAAGAACTTATTGCGGCCCCACATTTGTTCCAAAGGGCTTCCAAAGGCCCAAAGGGCGTACATATTGAAGAGGATGTGGAAAAATCCGCCATGCATGAACATATGGGTAACGATCTGCCACCACTCAAAATTTGGATTTTCGGGATACCACAGCGAGAACCAAGCGAACATCTGGTCGCCGTAGATTTGGGTCGCCACGAAGAATATCACGTTGATAATCAGCAGATGCTTTACTGCATCGGTCAGTCTTCCCATCTAAATAAACTTTTTATCGATATCGTTTTCCGTAATGGTGATATATACGGGTTTGTTAAAAGGGCTGGTCCTAGCCTCTTTACAGGCGAAAAGATCGTTGACCAGGGCCCATTGCGATTGAAAATCTAACACCTCCCCAGTCTTTACCGAAAGCGTTTTGGCCAAGGTTTTCGACAGCAGGTCGGTCTGTGAAAAACTTTCGCCGCTCACCTCCTGTTGGTAATCGGAAATCAATTGGTCCAATACCATGCCCACCTCGCTTTCGGCGACCAGCAAAGGTACACCTGCTACCGTGATGGATTCGTCCTTTATTTCGTCAAATAGAAACCCGACCGATATGAGAATGTTCTCGATTTCTTTTATCGCGCTTATTTCCGAAGTGGAAAAGCTAAGGGTCAGCGGAAACAGCAATTGCTGGCTGACCGCCTCTTTGACGGTGCTGTTTTTCAAAAAACGCTCGTAGAGCACTCGCTGGTGCGCGCGGCTCTGGTCGATGACCACCATTCCGGATTTGATGGTAGTAACGATATATTTTCTGCGTATCTGAAAAGTGGTCGCCAGGGTTTCGGAGGTTTCTTTTTCTCCCTCGAAAATCGATCCGGTAATGGTATCGGATTCATAGCTTACGCTGCTGGTAGTATCATCGTTGCCCAATCTTGACTCCATACCCACATATAAACTTTCCCAGCTGCCGCTATTCTGTCTTTTTTGTGGGTGAACAGTGATACCGCCCAGGTCGTTTTCTTGAAAGGGATTGAATCCCGCATCAATGGTAACCTTGGGAGAAATGGCGGATTTGTTCCGGTAGCCGTAGGGAGTTTCGAGGTTCTGGTCCTGTTCGAAATCCAGTGCCGGTGCCACGTTGAACTGGCCAAGGCTATGCTTAATGCTCGAGCGCAACATGGCGTACAGCGTGTGCTCGTCATCGAATTTCACTTCCGTTTTGGTGGGATGGATATTAATGTCCAAGGATGCCGGATCTACTTCGAGATAGAGGAAATAACCCGGATAGGTGTCTGATTTAATAAGGCCCTCGAAAGCCGCCACTACGGCATGATGTAGATACGGACTCTTGATAAACCGATGGTTGACGAAGAAGAACTGCTCGCCCCGGCTTTTTTTTGCAAATTCGGGTTTGGTGATATAACCTTTGATCTTTACTATGGGGGTCTCTTCCTCTACCGGCACCAGTTTTTGGTTCATTCGGCTACCGAAGATGTGAACGATACGCTTTCGGTAATTGTCCGCCGGCAGGTTGAACAGCTCGCTGCCATTGTGGTAAAAGTGAAAGGCCACGTCGGGATGGGCCAACGCTACCCGATGGAATTCATCGGTAATATGCCGTGTCTCTACCGTGTTCGATTTGAGAAAGTTGCGTCGAGCGGGAATATTGAAAAATAGATTTTTGACCGCGATCGACGTCCCTTTTGGCGTTACTGTGACTTCTTGAAAGGCCACCTCGCTACCTTCTATCCGAAGGTGTGTACCTACCTCGTCGGTTTCGGGTTTGGTCTGCATCTCGACGTGTGCGATAGCGGCGATAGAGGCAAGGGCCTCTCCACGAAAGCCCTTGGTGCTCAAATTGAAAAGATCTTCCGCCTTTTGTATTTTTGATGTGGCATGGCGCTCGAAGCTTAACCGGGCATCGGTAGCACTCATTCCTATACCGTCGTCAACCACTTGGATCAAGACCTTGCCTCCGTCCTTGACGATGAGTTTTATGGTCTTGGCACCCGCATCTAGGGCGTTTTCAAGAAGCTCCTTTACTACGGATGCGGGACGCTGTACCACTTCACCCGCTGCTATCTGGTTCGCGACGTGGTCCGGCAGGAGTTTGATCATATCTGCCATTACTGTGAAAGGAATATGGAAAGGTCAAAATCCAAGATGTAGAGTACGATCAATACGAGTACGGCGATAATGAACGCCATCCGTTTTTTGAGGTTGCGGTCGCCTTCTTGCCGTATATCTGACATGGCATTGCCGAATTTGCCTTTCAATCCCCTAGGTGCATTGACGGTGCTGCGGTATTTGTCGAATTTGGGTTCCATCTTATATGGATTCCCCTTGCCCTTGTCATCGAAATAACGGGGTCGGTATTCGAACTTTTTACTACTTTTTAGTCTCGTGAATTTGCTTAACATGCCCATGATTTTCAAAGGTACTTAAAATCAAAAAACATGCCGTACGGCTAACTATAAAATTTGTTAACCTTTTTTTGATCGGATGTGGTAGTTCCGGTGGCTAGTACTGGTGAAAAGGAAGGGGGCAAGTGTACAAATATCCTGCCTCGCCGGCAGACAGGCTTGAACCTGCCAAAGGCGGAATAAAATTATAAATTTATCTGTGGCCAACTGCAACGGGTTGCTGCCGCTTTCAATTTCCGAGTGTGGCCATTTGAATCGCCGCAATGGCGGCTTCTGTCCCTTTGTTGCCGTGTTTTCCGCCACTTCGTTCTTGGGCCTGTTGAAGATTGTTGTCGGTGAGCACGCAGAAGATCGTCGGTATGTCACCCAGCACGTTGAGGTCCATAATCCCTTGGGCTGTGGCGCCGCAGACAAAATCAAAATGTTTGGTCTCCCCTTGGATGACACTGCCAATGGCAATCACGACATTCACCTTCTGGTCGGCAATCATTTTTTTGCAGCCGAAAGGCAGTTCAAAGCTGCCGGGAACGTTCCAACGGATAATATTCTCTTCCGTAGCACCGCAGTCCAGCAAGGCTTCACGGGCACCCTTATACATTCCCTCGGTGATTTCGCGATTCCACTCCGCCACTACGATTCCGAAACGTAGGTCTTTCGCATTGGGAATCCTCGATTTGTCGTAAGCCGATAAGTTTTTGTTAGCCGTTGCCATGATTTAAGCCAAGCCTTTAATACATGCCAACCTACAGGCTGGCTTGAAATTTGTCACCGCGACTGCTCTCGGTGATACACGGATTAAATGGAATTCTGTTCCCCCCCAGTGGCCATCCCAATAAAGGCATTGATATTGCGGGCCTCTGCGGAATCGGGATAGTCTTCCTTGATTCTCCGGAAATATTGTAAGGCCTTGTCGTTTTGGTCGAGTTCCAGGGCAGTAATCCCTGCCTTGTGGAGGAATTTGGGGGCGGTGTAATCGTTATCGCTGTGGGTGATGGCCTTTTCGTAATACCCCAGGGCATCTTCGGGCTGTCCGAGCTGCATAAAGGCATCGCCGAGTCCCCCTTTGGCCATGGCGCCCAAAATGGCGTCATCGGAACTGAATTTTTCCAATTGTGAAATGGCCTCCTGATATTTCTGAAGGTTCAGGTACGACATTCCGGCAGAATAGTGGGCCAGATTCGCAGCCTGGGTACCGCTATACTCGTCAATGATATCCAAAAATCCGTATTTGCCTTCGGCCCCGTTCAGGGCCAGATTGTAAAGGGAATCCTTTGCGGCGGTATTGGTCAGTGCCTGATCGAAAGTACTGCTGCGGATAGTACATTTCATTCGCGGCAGTGGTCTCCTTCGGTTTTTCCACGAACTGCACGTAGGCCAAATAGCCTAAAACACCGACGGCAATGACTCCGATAACCCCCAGAATGTAGGTTTGGTTCCGGGCCACAAAAGCCTCCGTACGCGATGCGCCTTCGTCAAGGGAACTGAAGACTTCGGCGGTGGCACTCTCGTTTTCCAATCGCCCCTGTTCCTCGGCCTTGTCCTTAGGTTTGTGTCCCCGTTTCTTATATGTCGCCATGTTCGGTTTTCTTAAAGGTCGCGCAAAAATAAAGTTTTTATCCAAAACCGAAAGGGTATTTATTCGTTAATTTTGAAGCCTTCCTGATAATAAGCATTGAAAATCGAAGTACGCCGCATGTTTTTAAAACGATTGTCCCTGTTAAATTATAAAAACTTCGAATCAACGGATTTTGAATTGGATAGCAAGATCAATTGTTTTGTAGGTCCGAACGGTATCGGCAAGACCAACGTACTCGACGCCATTTACCATCTGGCTTTCGGCAAAGGCTATTTCAATCCCATTTCGACGCAGAATATTAAACACGATGCCGAGTTTTTTGTGGTGGACGGGGAGTTCGAAAAGAACGGCAGGGAAGAAAAAATCATCTGCAGCCTGAAGCGGGGCACCAAAAAAATAATCAAGCGTAACGGAAAAATCTATGACCGGCTGTCGGACCATATCGGGCTGCTTCCCTTGGTAATCATTTCCCCGGCGGACCGTGACCTGATCATCGAGGGTAGTGAAACCCGTCGCAAGTTTATGGACGGCGTTATCGCACAATCGGATCAAGAGTATTTGCAAAACCTGATCAAATACAATAAAGTGCTCGCACAACGCAACGCCTTGCTAAAATATTTCGCGGCCAACCATACCTTTGACAGGGCGACCTTGTCGATTTATAACGAACAGCTCAACACCTCCGGCACCCCTATTTTTAACAAACGGATGGCGTTTCTTGAAGCATTTATCCCTATTTTTAAGCAGCAATATATAGCTATATCGGGCGGAAACGAAGAGGTATCACTGGTCTATGACAGTAAAATGCTGGAGGAGAACCTCCCCGACCTGTTGGAAAAAAATATCGATAGGGACAAGTCATTGCAATACACTTCTGTAGGGATTCATAAAGATGATCTTTCTTTTGAGATTGAGGGACATCCCATTAAAAAATTCGGAAGCCAGGGCCAACAGAAATCCTTTTTGATCGCCCTGAAGTTCGCCCAGTTCCATTTTATTAAGGAACAGTCGAAGACAGACCCGATTTTGCTTTTGGATGATATTTTCGATAAGTTGGACGAGAACCGCGTGGCACAAATTGTCGGGCTGGTCAACCATAAAAATTTCGGACAGATTTTTATCAGCGACACCCATTCCGAACGGACGGAGAATGTGGTGAAACAGATGTACCAATCGTATAAAATTTTCAAGTTGGGGGATAGAAACTGAAACGGTATTGGGGCAGGAGACGTGGAGGTGCGGTTAATCCTTTAAAAGCGAAAGCAAACGTGAACAAACTTGTTTTAGTAGGATGTTGTAATGATTATGTTGGGATGCTCCAGCGGCGTTTCCAAAGAAGACCTATCCCAGCTCAACGGCTATTGGGAAATCGAGCAAGTAGTTTTTTCGGATGGGGAGGAAAAGAATTACAAAGTGAACGCGATGGTCGATTACATTCATTTGGAAGGCTTGAAAGGCTTTCGGAAAAAGGTAAGGCCCAATTTTGATGGTACCTACCAGACCTCCGAAGACGCCGAGACATTTGTAATTTCGAAAAGGAAGGGGAGCTTTATCCTACACTACAAAACCGGGTTCAGCGAATGGACAGAGACAATAAAGACGCTGGATGCCGATACGTTCTCCGTCGTTAATGAAGAAGGCAAACAATATTATTATACTCGATTCGAACCTATTTCGATAGAGAAGCGGTAACCGGCTATATACTAAAATGTTCAAAGTGCAAGTGTGCCGTGGGGCAGTTCACGCCTGCCTCGCCGGCAGATAGCGTTCAAAGTATAAAGCTAGCTTGAACTTCGAACAGCTATGAGTAGCTATTAAACCTTATACCGAACATGGCAAAACGGAATAACGACAACCTAAACATGGGCGAGGCCCTGCGGGAGTTCATTAAGAAGAACCGCCTGCAGAAGGGAATGGACAGGGTAGAGGTGCGAGAGGCATGGGCGAACCTGATGGGCAATGGGGTGAACCATTACACCAGCGCCATTGAACTGCGGGGCGATACACTGTTTGTCTCTTTATCATCCTCGGTGCTGCGGGAAGAGTTGGGATTGGGAAAATCGAAGATTGTTACCATGCTCAATGAGGAACTGGGCAGGGATTTGGTAAAGAAGTTGGTGCTGCGTTAGTAGATTTCCCTTCCCGCAAAATGGAACGCCCCTTCGATGGCGGCATTTTCATCGCTGTCCGAGCCGTGTACGGCGTTCTCGGCGATGTCCTTCGCATAGAGTTTGCGAATGGTACCTTCGGCCGCTTCCTCGGGATTGGTCGCCCCGATGAGGGCGCGGAAATCCTCCACGGCATTCTCCTTCTCCAGAATGGCGGAAACAATGGGACCTCTGGTCATAAAATCCACTAGTTCCCCGAAAAACGGACGATCTTTGTGAATGGCATAAAACTCCCGGGCGTCACGAGTGCTCAATTGGGTATATTTCATGGCGACAATCTTAAAGTCGGCAGAAGTTATCTTTTCCAAAATAGCGCCGATATGGCCGTTCTCAACAGCATCGGGCTTGATCATCGTAAAGGTTCTGTTTGTTGTCATTTCCAAAATTTGGGCAAAAATACGCTTTATTCGGCAATAGGCAATTATTAATCGCTCGGTTTGGTCCCCAGCAGGTTTGCCTTGCTCCTATTGTCTCTTTCATGGACTTACAGGACACGGACCGGCCGCTATCAGGGCCTGTTGCACTCAATGATTCAATTTATTGTGGAATTTGGTGCTTGGAATTTTAAAACCGTATCTTTGCCCGCATGAATTTTGAGGATATACAGGCGGTCCAAGAATTGCTTTCCGAACCGCAAAAAATCGTAGTCGTACCGCATAAAAATCCCGACGGCGACGCCATTGGCTCTACTTTGGCGTTATGGCATTATTTGAGGAACCGTGGGCAGGAAGCTACCGTTATCGTACCGAACGATTATCCGAAATTTTTGAAATGGATGTCCGGCAATGATGAAGTCCTGAATTTTGAAAGGGAGAACGCGCAGGCGAAATCCAAAATCGAAGCGGCCACCTTAATCTTTACATTGGACTTCAACCACCTGGGCAGAATTGGGCAAATGGAGGAATCCCTTAGAAAGGCTAACGTAGTCTTTGTCATGATCGACCATCATCAAGAACCCTCTGATTATGCAAAAATCATGTACTCCGATGTTACGATGAGTTCCACCTGTGAAATGGTGTACAATTTTATAGAAAAGTTGGGGGATGCCGATTCTATTACCCCTGAAATGGCAAGCTGTATGTATACGGGTATTATGACGGACACGGGTTCTTTTAAGTTTTCGTCCACCACTCCCAGAACACATCGCGTCGCCGCCGAACTTATAGAAAAAGGAGCTGAAAGCACCCAGATACATCATAAAGTTTTTGATACCAACACCTCGGGCAGATTGCATCTGCTGGGTACTGCCCTAAACAATATGGTCATTCTCGAAGAGTATAGAACCGCCTATATTACCCTCAGCCAAGACGAACTCGATGCCCATACATATCAAAAAGGTGATACCGAAGGTTTTGTGAATTATGGACTTACGCTCGAAGGTATTATCTTTGCCGTCATTTTCATCGAGAATAAAGAAGAAGGTATCATAAAAATTTCCTTCCGATCTGTGGGCGATTTTTCCGTGAATGCGTTCGCCCGAAAGCATTTTGAGGGCGGGGGTCATGACAATGCCGCAGGAGGGAAGAGTGAAAAGTCATTGGAAGAGACCGCGGCGTATTTTGAATCGCTTTTGGAGGAATATTCGGGGGACTTGGGGCGAAATTAGAAATCAGGTTTGACACATACGATTCGAGAGAGTGGCATTCAGCGTTTGGAATTGGGAATTTGGAATTTGGAATTTTTTAATGGGGATGTTTCAAAAAAATAGAATAGCCAGAATCGGACTATTGTTTCTCATGGCAACGGTTGTTACCAGATGTGGCGGTCCCGAACCGCGTAGGCCCGTGGAGGTAAAATCCGGCAGCTTTTTTAATGAATCCGTCAAACGCAGCAAAGAACGCCTGGCCAGGGAAGAAAAGCAGATTCGGGATATCGTGGAAAAGGATACGGCCCACCAATACGTGCACAGTGCGACCGGATCCTGGTACCATCGAGATGTCGTCAACGCGGAAGCGGAGTACACCCCGCAACCAGACGATTTGGTGACCCTGACCTATAATTTGATGGGTTTTGGTGGAGACACGATATATTCCATGGACGATATTGGCATCGTTACCTATAAAGTGGATAAGCAGGAACTGTTCCCTGGGCTTCGAAACAGCGTGAAGCTACTAAAAGAAGGTGAAACGGCGACATTTCTGTTTCCCTCATCCTTGGCATACGGATATCACGGGGACGACAAGAAAATCGGAATCAACACTCCCCTTAAGTCCACGGTGTCGATTTTGAAAATTGAAAAAAATCGCGACAGTCTCCCGTAAATACAAGAAATTTAGAGACCAGAAAAATAGACGTGAAATCTAATATCAGAAAAAATATTCAGTCCGATTTGTCGCGTCACGATGGATTGAACAAACGACTGCCTTTTAAACAAACAACTCCTTAAATTAATTTTCAAAATGAAAAAAGTATATTTTTTAGTTGCCCTCGCTATAGCCTTGACCGGTTGCAAAAGCCAATACTCCGAATTGGGGGATGGACTTTTCGCCGATATCCAGACCACCAAGGGCGACATCATTGTAAAATTGGAATATGAAAAAACCCCTGTTACCGTCGCCAATTTTGTCTCTTTGGCCGAGGGTACGAATCCTTTTGTTGCCGATAGCCTTAAGGGCAAACCGTATTACGACGGCATTATCTTCCACCGGGTCATCAAGGATTTTATGATACAGACCGGGGACCCAACGGGTACAGGCAGGGGAAATCCGGGGTATAAGTTCAGGGACGAGTTCAACGACTCGCTGAAACATGATAAAAAAGGAATTTTATCAATGGCCAATTCCGGAACGGCCACCAATGGTAGCCAATTCTTTATCACGCACAAGGCGACGCCATTTTTAAATGGTAAGCATACCGTTTTCGGGCATGTCGTGGAAGGTCTTCAGGTGGTAGACTCCATCGCGAACGTAGAAACCTCCCAGGAACAGATGACCAAGGACAAGCCGGTGGTAGATGTAAGAATGAATAAGGTAGAAATTGTACGGAACGGAAAAGCGGCCAAAGATTTCGACGCCGTTCAGGTAATGTCCGATTATTTCAAGGAAGAGGAAGACCGGATTCTGGCCTTCGAAAAAATGAAAAGCGATTTTACCAAAGAAATTGCCCAACAAAAAGAAGAGGCGGAAGAACTGCCATCGGGATTAAAAATGTTGAAATTGGAAGAAGGCGACGGCGAAAAACCGAAAATTGGACAACAGGTAAACGTATTTTATGCCGGATATTTGGAAGATGGCACCCTTTTCGACAGCAACTACGAAGAGGTGGCCAAAAAGTACGATATGTACGACGACCGACGTAAGCAGGCTGGCGGCTACCAGCCGATTCCAATGGATTATAGTCCCGATGCGCAAATCATTGCAGGCTTTAAAGAAGGGCTACAACAGATGAAGGTCGGTGATAAGGCACGCCTGTTCATTCCTTCGCATTTGGGCTATGGGACCCAAGGTGGAGGCCCGATTCCACCGAATGCCGATTTGGTATTTGATGTGGAGATAACGGGGATCGCGGAATAATTTTAGTAAACAGTAAACAGTAAACAGTAAACAGTAAACAGTAAAAAGAGAAAAATAAGCAGTAAGCAGTAGAAAGTAAAAAGTAAAAGGTACGAAGTAAAAAGGATGTAGTACCTCTTACTTCATATCCTTTTCAATCTCACTTTTAGTGAGAAACTTACTGCGAACTGTTCACTGTCTCCTGCCGACTTTTTCATTTCCACCAATTCTGTGACTTCAGTTCCATAGTAGCCTTTAGAATATCTTTTTGTGAAATCTGGCCTACTAACTTTCCGTTTTCCAAAATGGGAAATCGACGCCGTTTGTCATTTAAAAACTTATTGGCGGCATCGAAAATGTTCATGTTGCCGTCAATGGTCTCCACATCTTTTATCATGTGTTGTTCGACCTTTCGATTTTCCATAGGTAGGTTGTGGTACCTACTTTCACTAATATGCTTGATGCAGTCCCCCTCCGAGATAATTCCCACCAATTCATTTTTTTCATTGACCACCGGACCCCCTGAAATTTTGTGGCGAATAAGGGCCTGTATGACTTCTTCTACGGACTGTTCGGGACGGAAAGTGATCAATTTGCGGGTCATGTAATCGTTTACCGTCATTGGAGACCCTTCCGCTTGGGGTTTCTTCCTCGGTCCTTGAAAACTTTTAATTCCCATGATACTGGATTTTATGTTCTACTAAAGATATTGAATTATAGGACGTTGGGCAAGCATAAACCCTCGTTCCGGTGCTAAATTTTCTTGAGGAATAGTTTAAAATGCAACTAGTCTTTATCACTGGCAGTTTGGCCGAGACTATCAAAAGGCTCGACTTAGGAAAAAGCGAATGGTCGATTTTGGTTCTTATCTTTAGTCATTCTGGCCTGTACCGAAGGCGAAAAAGGGGAACCGAATTCGGTGCCGATAAGAAGAAATCCCCTCTGGTTCAGAAGGTATAGCTGCTAATATTTTATTGAAGATGGGCCTAACCTGCGGAGGATAGACCCTTTTTCTAAAATTTGGAATTTGGATTTGCAATTCAAGATTTAGAATTTGGAATTTGGAATTTTCACTTTTCAGGAATATCCTCCAAAATTGCCAATAATAACCTCCAGAATTTCTGAACCGACGAGATACTGACCCTTTCGTCGGGGGAGTGGGCCCCCTCAATGGTAGGTCCAAAGCTGACCATGTCCATAGTGGGATAGTTTTGGCCCAGAATGCCACATTCCAGTCCCGCGTGGCAGGCGGCGACTTTTGGTTTTTCGTGGAACAGCTCCTTGTATTTTTTTTCCGCCACTTTAAGTATTGCAGATTCGGGGTTAGGTGTCCAGCCGGGATATTCCCCGCCGAACCGCACCTCGCAGCGCGCCAGTTCAAAAGTGGACCTCAGGGCATTGGCCAAATCCATTTTGGCGGAATCGACCGAAGATCTCGTCAGGCAATTGATAAGGATGGCCCCGTCGTTGACCTCTACGCGCGCGATATTGTTCGAGGTCTCTACCAGATCGGGTATGGTAGCGCTCATGGTATAGACTCCGTTGTGGGCCGCATAGATTCCCTTGAGCAAACGCTCTTGGGCGCCAAGGCCCATAATCATGTGGGGTGCGGAAGTCTGTTCGATAGTTATCTCTAAGTTCGGCTCCTGGGTTTGCAGTTCCTTTTTTATGGTGTCCGACAGTTTCTTCACTGCGGCTTCGAACTCCTCGATCTGCGATTTGAGAACGACTAGTTGGGCCACACTCTCCCGGGGAATGGCATTGCGCAATCCCCCTCCCTGAATTTCCGCAAGCCGCATCATAAAATTGTTAGAGGCATGGTACAGCAAACGGTTCATAATCTTATTGGCATTGCCTAGACCCCTGTGGATGTCGATGCCACTGTGTCCCCCTTGTAGGCCCTTTACCCTAATTTCATAGGGTATGACGGCCCGGGGCACCGGTTTACCATTGTATCTTCTGGTGGCCGTGATATCAATTCCCCCGGCACAACCGATATCGAGTTCGTCATCTTCTTCGGTGTCGAGGTTTAAGAGGATATCCCCCTGTAAAACACCGCCTTGGAGGCCCATGGCACCGGTCATTCCCGTTTCCTCGTCAATGGTGAAAAGGGCTTCCAGAGGGGGGTGCTTAATATCCTCACTTTCCAAAAGCGCCATAATGGCGGCAACGCCCATACCGTTATCCGCACCAAGGGTAGTACCTTCGGCCTTGACCCAATCATCATCCACCTTCATTTTTATGCCTTCCGTTTCAAAATCGAATTCCGTATCCGCATTTTTTTGATGTACCATATCGAGGTGGGACTGCAAGGTCACTGTTTTCCGGTTTTCCATGCCCTTGCTGGCGGGTTTGCGAATGATCACATTCCCTACGGAGTCCTTTAGGGTTTCCAGATCTAGGGATTTCCCGAAATCCATCATAAACTGGATGACCTTTTCCTCTTTCTTTGAGGGTCTAGGTACCGCGTTCAGATCGGCAAATCGGTTCCAGACCGCTTGGGGCTCTAATTTTCGTATCGCTTCGTTCATAGGGATGTGGTTTTTTCCAAAAATACGGAGTCAGAAGTTGATATGCTGTATTATTGGTTAA
Source organism: uncultured Flavobacteriaceae bacterium (assembly GCA_963764285.1). Taxonomy (GTDB): domain Bacteria; phylum Bacteroidota; class Bacteroidia; order Flavobacteriales; family Flavobacteriaceae; genus Pricia. The sequence continues at coordinate 48,321 of CAVXSA010000013.1, read as the reverse complement.
TTTTGATGCCCCAAGGGGATATAATTTTAATCTTATACTGTATTGAAAGACAAATTACGGAACGGCATCGCCCTGAGCCTTATCCCGCAGCTGATGTTCGTAGTATGGCTTGGAAGCCGCCCCTCTGTGGTCGAATCCTATTACAGCGACGGCATCTACCCGGTAATCAGCCAATTTTTTAGAATACTTTTCGGATGGATTCCCTTTTCTATAGGCGAGATGGTCTATGTGATCTTGATTATCGTTGCTCTTCGTTATATTATTCTAAATCGGAGGAAGATCAAAAAACATCCCTGGCGTTTTCTTAGGAACGGGGTACTGGTGTTTTCCGTGTTTTATTTTACGTTCAATTTGGTATGGGGCCTCAATTATTACCGAACGCCGATTGCGGAACAGTTCGGTATTCGAGATAGCGTGCGGCCTTCGGAAGTCGTCGATTTGGCGCAAAAGCTGATCGTCAAGACGAACCGACTGCAATTGGAAATAACAGGCGACAGTACCAAAATCGTGCAGGTGCCCTATGATGATGAGGTCATTTTTGACAAGACTTTCGAGGAATATGATCGAATTTATAAGCAACTTCCATTTCTGGCCTATCGCCATCCCAACCTTAAAAAATCCACTTCCGGCGCATTGATGGGCTATTTGGGTATCGGTGGATATCTCAACCCCTTTACGAATGAGGCGCAGGTCAACGGATTGACCCCGGCCTTTCGTCTGCCGGTCGTCGTTGCACACGAAATTGGCCATCAGGTAGGTTTTGCCAAAGAGAACGAGACCAATTTTATAGGTTACCTCCTTAACCATGAAGAATAAGGATATCTATTTTCAATATTCTGCCTCCGCCTATGCGTTAAGCCATTGCCTAAGTGCCATCCGCCTTTCGGACCCACAAATGTTCGCACAACTCTTTGCCAAGATAAATATAGGAGTTCAAAAAAATTACCAAGAGCTATATGAGTTCAACCAAAAATACGCCAACCCCTTCGAGCCCGTTTTTAAATCTATCTTTAGCACCTTCCTAAAAGCCAACCAACAACCTGACGGCATCAAGAGCTATAGCAAGATTGTGGAGCTGATGGTAGGGTATCATGAGAAATTTCCTATTTTTAACTCCGATGAAAACGACCGACACCAATGATGAGATTACGATTTTTCGCACTTCTACTGCTGGCTAGCTGCGCCTTTTCTTTCGGGCAGGAATATTTTCCAAAAAACGACGGGGTGAAGGCCGAGAACTCTAATTACACGGCCCTTACCCACGCAAAAATATATGTTACGCCAACAGAAATCATCAATGGAGGCACCTTACTTTTTCGAAAGGGGAGGGTAGTGGCGGTCGGCAAATCGGTGAAACTCCCGAAAAATACCGTGGTGATGGATGTTAGCGGGAAAACGATTTACCCTTCCTTTATCGATATCTACTCCGGTTTTGGGGTGAAAAAACCGGAAAAGGCCGAAACCGAAGGGCGTTCTGCGGAGTTCGATGCCTCACGGGACGGTTTTTACTGGAATGACCATATCATGCCGGAAAACGATGCGGTCACTCAATTCGAATACGATGATAAGGTAGCCGAAACGCTCCGCAAGGCCGGCTTCGGAACGGTCAATTCCCATATACAGGATGGTATCGCTCGAGGAACCGGTGTGCTTGTGGCTTTAAACGCAACAGGAAATGATGCCGATCGTATAATCGACGACCGCTCCGCCCAGTATTTTTCCTTTGAAAAAAGTATAGCCAAAAATCAATCTTATCCGACTTCCTTGATGGGTGCCATGGCCCTGTTGCGGCAAATGTATTACGATGCGGAATGGTACGCGCAGGGCCAGGTCGATACCAAGGACCGCTCGCTTGAAGCCCTTAACAATAATAAAGGTCTCGTTCAAATCTTTTCGGCCGGGGACAAGGGCCAAGTCATGCGTGCCGATGGTATCGGAGATATGTTCGGAATACAATATGTTATCTTGGGCGGCGGGGACGAATATGAGCGGGTAGCCGATATCAAGGCAACGAATGCCCCACTGATCCTTCCCCTTAATTTTCCGGAGCCGTACGATGTATCCGACCCCTATGTCTCCGACTACGTATCCTTAAAAGAAATGCGGCATTGGAACCAAGCCCCGGCCAATCCGAAAATCTTGGCGGAGAACGATATTGCGTTTTCCTTTACCCTGTACGATCTGGAATCGCCTGCGGACTTTAAGGGAAAACTGATGAAGGCTATTGCATACGGACTTCCCAAAATCAAGGCCTTCGAGGCGTTGACCACCGTCCCGGCCCGGATTCTAGGGAAATCCGCGGATATCGGTTCCCTTCAAAAGGGAAGCTATGCCAACTTTTTGGTGACCTCCGGGGATGTTTTTGACCAAGAAACGCTGCTTTATGAGAACTGGGTGCAAGGCAACAGAAATGTGATCAATGATTTGACCTTAAAGGATATTCGGGGGGAGTATGACCTGTCCGTCCCCGGCCGGACGTTTAAACTTTCCATCAAGGGAGAATTCGGAAGTCCGAAAGTCGAGGTCAAAAAGGATACCGCCCAATTGAAATCCAACTTCAGTTATGCGGACGGATGGATGGCCCTATCCTTTTCCACCGAAGATGGGGAGAAAAGCTATCGGATGACCGGGTTGATCGATCAAAACGTTGAAGACCTGAGCGGTAAGGCCGTGCTTCCCGATGGTAGCGAAACTACTTTTAAAGCGGTAAAAACATCGCCTTTTTCCGAAAAGGATATAGACAAAAAAGACGGTGAAATTCCCGAAATGGTCGCGGTAACCTATCCCAACGTGGGCTATGGCTATAAATCCATCCCCCAAACACAAGACCTCCTTTTTAAAAACGCCACAATATGGACCGGCGAGGACGCTGGAATTTTGGAAAACACCGACCTTCTTGTAAAAGACGGAAAGATAGCCAAAATCGGAAAGGACCTTCCGGGCGGAAAGGCCCAAGAAATCGATGCGACGGGCAAACACCTAACGGCAGGTATCATCGACGAACACAGCCATATCGCAGCCTTGGCCATCAATGAAGCGGGACAAAACTCCTCCGCCGAAGTGAAGATGACCGATGTGATCGACCCCGAAGATATTAGTATTTATTATGCCCTGGCGGGTGGCGTTACCTCCCTGCAATTGCTGCACGGCTCCGCCAATCCGATTGGCGGGCGTTCTGCCATTATGAAGCTGAAATGGGGCGAAAGCGCCAAGAACATGGTTTATGACAACTCCCCCAAATTCATCAAGTTTGCGCTGGGAGAGAACGTTAAACAAAGCAATTGGGACAGCCACAGCCGTTTTCCCCAAACGCGAATGGGAGTCGAACAGGTATTTATCAACTATTTTCAGCGCGCTAAGGAATATGAGGCCAAAAAGAAAAGCGGCGAACCCTATCGCCATGACGAAGAAATGGAGACCTTGGTCGAGATACTGAACGGGGAACGCTTTATTACCTGCCACAGCTACGTGCAGAGCGAAATCAAAATGATGATGAAGGTCGCCGAGAAATTCGGGTTCCGGATCAATACCTTTACCCACATCTTGGAAGGTTATAAGGTGGCGGACAAGATGGCCGAACACGGAGTGGGCGGTGGTACCTTTAGCGACTGGTGGGCCTACAAGTTCGAGGTCAATGACGCTATTCCCTATAACGCCGCCATCATGCATGATCAAGGGGTTACGGTCGCCATCAACAGCGACGATGCCGAAATGATCAGAAGACTGAACCAAGAGGCAGCTAAAACGGTGAAGTACGGGGGAATGACCGAAGAGGAAGCCTGGAAAATGGTCACCATCAATCCCGCGAAACTCCTACATCTCGAACAGCGGACAGGTAGCATTAAGGAAGGCAAGGACGCGGACCTGGTATTGTGGAGCGACAATCCATTATCCATCTACGCGAAGGCGGAAAAAACAATCATTGAGGGTGCCACCTATTTCGACCTCGAAAAGGATCTGCAACAGCGCCAAGCTATCAAAAAGGAACGTAACCTGCTTATCAATAGGATGCTGAAGGAAAAAGCTGAAGGGAAAAAGGCCGAAAAACCGAAGCAGGATAAGAAGGAGACAATGCACTGTGAAAGCGGTATCGAACTACGACCTTAGAGGTAGCGAGTGGGAAGTAGGGGCAAGAGGTGCAAAGGTCAAAGTAAAAATTTATTAATTGACATGAAAAAAACAATACAACTTACAATAATAGCAATCTTCACTTCTTTGACATCAGTGGCCCAGCGCACCCCAGCGCCCGCTCAGACAGAGGCCATCAGCATTGACGGTGCCACCGCACATTTGGGCAACGGCGAAATCATCGAAAAGGCCCTCATTATGTTCGAAAACGGGAAATTGACCTTTGTAGGTCCCGCTACGACCAAAATTGCCCGAAAGGGAACGACGATCAAGGGGCAGGGAAAACACGTTTATCCCGGTTTTATCGCCCCGAGCACTTCCTTGGGCTTGATTGAAATCGATGCGGTACGTGCTACAGACGACCAAGACGAAATGGGCGAAATCATACCCCATGTACGCAGCCTAATCGCCTACAATGCAGAATCAAAAGTTGTGGAGACTATGCGCCCCAATGGGGTGCTGATCGGACAGATTACACCGCAGGGTGGACGCATCTCAGGGACTTCCTCCATCGTACAATTCGATGCCTGGAACTGGGAAGACGCGGTGATAAAGGTCGATGATGGCATCCACTTGCGATGGCCGAGCAGCTTGCGTCAAGGCGGTGGGGAGAAGGGCGAGAAGCCTGGGTATCGAACCAACGAAAAATATAAGGAACAGGTTAGTGAAATGGAAGTTTTTCTAAAAAATTCCAAGGCTTATGGCGAGGGTACCGGCGAGGACATGAATCCCGCCTTCGCCGCCATGCAAGGCGCTTTCGACGGTTCCCAAAAGCTGTATGTCTATGCCGATGGTGAAAAGGAAATAATCGATGCGATAAGCTTGGCCAAGGATTCGGGAGTGAAAGTGGTCGTATTAGTCGGCGGCTATCAGGCCTATCAAAGTCACCGATTTTTTAAAGGAAAATAACATTTCCGTCCTGGCACAGTTTACCCACAACCGCCCCGTTTTTGAAGATGAGGATTACGACCTACCCTACAAACTCCCCAAACTTTTGTCCGATGCCGGACTCCTCGTCGGCCTACAGAACGGGGAAGCGTCCAACTTTCAGACCCGCAACTTGGCTTTCTATGCCGGACAGCTGGTGGGGCAGGGAATGGAAAAGGAGAAAGCCCTTCAATTGATTACGGGCAATAATGCCAAAATTCTTGGAATCGACGAAAATTATGGCACGCTGGCCCATGGCAAAAGCGCTACCCTTTTCATTTCCGAAGGCGATGCGCTCGATATGAAGAGCAACCAGCTCACTCATGCCTTTATCGATGGGCGCGAGATTTCTTTGGAAACGCATCAGACCGAGCTGTGGAAGAAATATTCCAGGAAATATAAAGGGGAAAGCATCCCATAAGTGCCGCTTTGCAGGGCACCCTTGACAAATCGGATGTCAAAAAGGGAGGATAAAGATTAAAGAACAGGGATAAACCTTGAACTTGTACCCTTAGAAATCTCTGATGCGCCCGCTGAAACGAGAATAAATCCATGAGCTTTTGCCAAACTGACCAAATCGCCCGAACCATTACCCTGTACCAGTTTTGCGTGTAGTCGGCCTTTTTGCCACTCCGTTTGTACTTGAAGAAAGAGGGTTAGGTGAGGATGGGGTTGAACGGGTTCATCCACAATTACCGTTCGCTCATCGACTCCGATTCCAAGGGATTTCGCCAACCACGGCAAAAAGTATATATGATAGTTCGCAAAGGTGGATACGGGATTGCCGGGGAAGGAGAACACCACTTTTTTTTGCGCCTCCTGAATGCCAAACCAAAAGGGCTTTCCCGGGCGTTGCGCCACTCGATGAAAAACTTTTTGAACCCCTAGGACTTCCAAGGCATCGGGAATAAAATCGAATTTTCCTTTGGAAACGCCGCCGCTTAGCATTAAAACGTCGTATTCCGCCAAGGCCTCTTGCAATCCCTTTTCGATGAGTTGCCGGTCGTCGGCCCAATGGAACAGGGTAGGAACGATTTTAGCTTTTTCCAAAGCCGCGTACAATGATAGACTGTTGGATTTTCGGATCTGGTGCGGCAGGGGGGTATCGGCAACTTCGATCAGTTCGTTTCCCGTGGAAATGACGCAGATTTTGGGTAATTTTTTGACCGACACCTCTGCTCTGCCTACCGAGGCGAGCACTCCGATAACGGCAGAAGTAATTTTAGTTCCTCTTTCCAAGAGCACAGCACCCGCTTTTTTCATCGCTACCTTGGGCATGTATGTTCTGGCCTCTTTGGGGCGTTTTGAGAATTCTGGCCCGTCCGTTTTCTACAGCTGTTTCTTCGTACATGATAATCGTATCGGCGTTCTTGGGCAGAACGGCGCCGGTCATAATTTCAAAACAGCTTTTTTCGGAAGACAGCGTCTGTGGTTCCATGCCCGCACTTAGGGTTCCCTCGATTTCAAAATGGTCGATTCCCTTTTCAATAGCGGAATACCGGATGGCGATACCATCCTTCGTCGAACGGTTAAAGGGCGGGAAATCTCTGATCAGCTTTGATATCCTCGGCAAGAACGCGTCCTGTGCTTTGCAGTAGGGCGACGGATTCGTCTCCTAAATAGAAAGGATTTTGCAAGACCTTTTGGAATGCTTCTTCGAAGGAAATCATAGTGTTAATTTGAAGATAATTTTATTTTCTGATGGAGCAATCTTCAAATTCTCAAATTGTTTTTTGCCTATGCACTGAACACTGAACACTGAACACTGAACACTGAACACTGAACACCGAACACCGAACACTGAACACCGAACACCGAACCGAACATTGCCTACTGCCCACCGGAACTGCAACTGCCAACTCTATTGTTTACCCTTCTGCCGCTTCCACAACCAACTTCCCACAAAATAGACCACTAGCGCGATCAAAAAGTACTTAAAGTACGAAACCGGTTCCCCTTCGCCGTTGACAGTCGTAAAGATACGGTCCCATCGCGGTCGCCAGTTAAAGACGCCCTGATTAAAATTATCCACGCTGAACCAAATAAAAATGGGGGTACCGACTATATGATTTTCGGGTACGTAGCCCCAGGCACGGCTATCTTCGGAATGGTCTCGGTTATCGCCCATCATCCAATAATAATCTTGCTTAAAGGTGTAACTATCCGCCACTTTGCCGTTCAGTTTGATCTGGTTTCCGGAAACACTGATGGTGTTGCCCTCATATTCCTTGATAATTTTTTTATAGAGGGGCAGGACCTTCAGATTTAATGCTACTGTTTTTCCCTTTTCGGGAATATAAATGGGCCCCATTTGGTCATAGTTCCATGGATAATTTACATTTTGCGGAAAATTATTTCCCCCTTGCTCCCCTTTCGGGTCCACCTCTCTTATCACTGAATCGATAGAGGCATCCCTTCTAATTTCAGCGACCATTTCGTCGGTAAGCGCTCCTCTTCTAGCCCTAGGCGTTTCCTCGGTAAGGGCCAGGCGTTGGTTGCGTATGACGTTGATCGGTATTCCGTCGGCCTTGGCATATAAGGCGACCTTACCCCCCTCGATACGTGCCGTTCCGGTAAGATATTTTCTGATAGCGTTGAACTGGGATTGGCTGATGGGATTGGAAATATACTTTCTTTCGAAGTCCATCACCCCGACATTTTGCAGTAATTTAGAGGAAACCCCCTTGTTGGCGTAGATGGTGTAGTCATATTGTGGTTTGGCCCTATCGGGAAGTTCCAATTGTTTTCCGTTGATATAGACATACCCATCTATTACGGCCAATGAATCCCCCGGAATACCGACACAACGCTTGACGTAGTTCGATTTTTTATCAATGGGTTTGTCCACTCCCGCTTCCTTTCTGAAAAATTGGCGTACCGTATCCGCCGGCCAACTAAAGACCACAATATCGTTACGGTCGACCTTGGTAAAACCGGGTAACCGAAAATAAGGAAGCTGCGGTTTGTTCAGATAGGATTTGACCCCTAATATCGGAAGCGTATCATGCACCATTGGTGCGGCGATGGTAGTCATCGGTGTTCGTGCGCCGTAATGGAACTTACTGACAAAAAGAAGGTCGCCGACCCGTAGTGTTCGTTCCAAAGAGGGCGTGGGAATTACGTAGGGTTGAATAAAATAGGTATGCACCAGAGTGGCCGCTATTACGGCAAAAGCAATACTGCTCACCCATTCGCCGGTAGCCGTAGTGGGGTGTAGGCTACGGTTCTCGATGTATTTGGGGTCGAGCGCATAGTTCACATAGTAGATATAGAACCCTAGAGTGAGTATCACTAGCCAAGTCTCTCCCAAACTGTTCCGTCCAAAACTGCGGATGGTCTCGATCCAAATAATGGGAAACATCAAGAGGTTGATAATGGGGATAAATAGCAGTACCGTCCACCAAGTGGGACGATTGATAATTTTCATCAGTACAATGGCGTTATAAACAGGTACGGCCGCTTCCCAAGGTTTTCTACCGGCCTTGACGTATAATTTCCAGGTCCCCAAAAAGTGGATGACCTGTACGAAGAGGATGAAAATAATCCACTGTGTTGCGTTCATGCGGTTATAGTTATCAAATTAATACTTTCTGGATTAATGCTTACAAATCTACAGGTTATAGGTTGGATTGAATGGTTAGGTTAAAACGGGTGCAAATTACAAAGGACCTACTAACTGATTTAAATTTTTTCCATTCGCTAAAGAATTGACCTTTTTCACCCATTTTTCGTCTTTTTTTTCCTTCCGTAGCTCTGCTATGCAACTCAAAAAAGCCTTCGAATGGTCAAAAAATGTCTAATTTTCGCTAGAAAGCAAAAAGTTTATATCAGTTCACTTTAAACCAAGAACATCCTTCATCGTAAATACTCCGGTCTTACCTTGTATCCATTCCGCCGCGATGACCGCCCCGAGGGCGAAACCTTCGCGGCCATAAGCGGTGTGTTTTATCTCTATGGCGTCCACCTTACTTTTGTAATCTATGGTATGGGTTCCGGGTGTATTACCGATTCTTTTTGAGGTAATGGGGATTTCCCCTTCTTCGGCATCTTCCAATTTCCAGCCTTTGTACCCGCTGTTTGCGATAATGCCTTCAGCAAGGCTAATGGCGGTTCCGCTAGGGGCATCCAGTTTTTGGGTGTGGTGAATTTCCTCCATGGATACCCGGTATTCATTTAAACTTTGCATCATCCGTGCCAAATATTGGTTCAGTTCGAAAAAAACGTTGACCCCAAGACTAAAATTGGATGCATAGATAAAGGCTCCTTTCCTTTTCTTGCACAAAGCTACCGCATCGTCATACTTTTCGAGCCATCCCGTTGTACCGGAGATAATGGGAACACCCTTCGCGATGCAACCTGTAATATTTTCAAAGGCGGCATCGGGCATACTGAAATCGATGGCTACATCCATTTTGGAATAATCGATATCTACGGTATCCACATCGATTTTAGCCACGATGTTATGGCCTCTATCCTGGGCGATCTGCTCGATCATTTTTCCCATTTTTCCGTATCCGAAAAGTGCGATGTTCAATTGAAAAAAGTTTAAGGGTTTATTGTTTATGAGTTTATGAGGATTAATTTTTAACGGCCAACGGCCAAACACTAACTAATAAGGACCAAGTACTAAAACTTCACTACCACTGCCATTCCATAGTTCGGGGTATTCGTTAACGGGTCCAAATCTAAAAACGGCTGCATATCAAAACTGAGATCCTCATCCACGTTGAACTGTTTTAAATGCGCATCGACGTTGGCATCCACAATATTTAACACATAAAGTCCTATGGATACCAGCAACAACAAGTCCCTGTCCCGTTGATAGCGTTCCTGCTCGTTTTGCAGGTCCCCCAGATCCAGACGGGGTATGGGTCCGGCCCCCCCGAAGGGATCGTAAAATTCATCGTCGGTAAAACCGGCTTTTCTTCTTTTGAACGCGGTCCTAAAACGTTGGTACCTATTATCGTTCCAGTTATAGGCGTAAATGGCCGTTCCGATGGCCCCCCATACAATCGGTACCTTCCAATAGCGCTTGTTGTATATTTGTCCCAATCCCGGAAATACGGCGGAATAGAATGCCGCCTTGCTCGGTGCCAAAGGGTTGATACGGACCTTCTTTTTCTTGAGCGTATCCATAATGACAATACCCTCCTTTTTCACATCGTTTTGTGGGGCATCGACTTCTTGATTTCTCGATGGGGGGATGGTATCCTTTTCTTGGGCGGTGCAGATGCACCCAAAACATATAAATAACATCACGGTAAATAGGAATCTAATCACCGAGTATCAATTTTTTGATGCGTTTGAACTCCTCTTTACTATGGAAAGGAATGCTAATTTTTCCGCTGCCCTTGTCGGAAGCCGAGATAGCTACCTTGACGGCTAGGTGGTCGGTAAATTTGTCGATATTCTCGGTGACGAATCCGGGAACTTCAGATTTTTTTTTGACCTCTTTAGCGGTATGGTCGTTGCCCTCCCGATAGGCCTTTACCGCACGTTCGGTATTGCGAACGGAAAGGTTCTGGCCCACAATTTTTTCGTAAAGAGCGATCTGGTCCGCTTTTTTGTCAATGTTTACTAAGGCCCTGCCGTGGCCCATAGTGAGAAACCCGTCACGGATGCCGGTCTGGACAATGGGGTCGAGCTTTAATAGACGCATATAGTTGGTGATGGTGGACCGTTTCTTGCCCACCCGCTCACTCATTTTTTCTTGGGTCAATTGTATTTCGTCGATGAGTCGTTGGTAGGAAAGCGCAATCTCGATAGGATCTAAATCTTGACGCTGGATGTTCTCGACCAAGGCCATTTCAAGGGATTCTTGATCATTGGCAATTCGGATGTAAGCCGGAATCGTATCCAGCCCGACCAATAGCGATGCCCGGTACCTGCGCTCGCCAGAGACGAGCTGGTATTTGTTGAAATCCATTTTCCGGACGGTAATGGGTTGAATTACACCCAATTCCCGTATCGAACTGGCCAGCTCGTGCAGGGCTTCGTCATTAAAGCTGGTGCGTGGCTGAAAGGGATTTACCTCGATGGCTTCGATATCGAGCTCTACGATATTGCCTACCACTTTGTCGGCATTGCGGTCCGTAGCGGATTGGATATCGTTCTCGGGATCTTTTAAAAGTGCGGAGAGTCCACGCCCGAGTGCCTGTTTCTTGGTTGCCTTAGCCATTGGGTTGCGTTTGCTTTGGAAATTAAACTACTGCTTTATTCTTCTTTACGACCTCGTTGGCCAGGTTGAGGTAGTTGGCCGCACCCTTGCTACTCGCGTCGTACTTGATGATACTCTCGCCATAACTAGGGGCCTCGCTCAAGCGGACGTTGCGTTGAATAATGGTGTCGAAGACCATATCGGCAAAGTGCTTGCGCACCTCTTCGACCACTTGGTTTGATAATCGTAAGCGGGAGTCGAACATGGTCAGGAGCATGCCTTCGATATCGAGATCGGGATTGTGTATTTTTTGTACGCTCTTAATAGTGTTCAATAGCTTGCCCAGCCCCTCCAAAGCAAAATATTCGCATTGGATGGGAATGATCACCGCATCGGCCGCGGTCAATGCGTTCAAGGTCAAGAGGCCCAAGGACGGGGCGCAATCGATAAGAATATAGTCATAACTATCCCGCAAACCGGAAATCGCTTCTTTCATTTTGTATTCCCGATCATCCTTGTCCACCAATTCGATTTCGATGGCGACCAAGTCAATGTGAGCGGGAATGAGGTCTAGATTGGGGCTGTCGGTAGCAATAATAGTATCGCGTGCAGGTGCGCTATGTTCGAGCAACTGATACGTGCCCATTTCCACCCCGTCAACGTCGATACCCAGTCCCGACGTAGCGTTCGCCTGGGGATCAGCATCGATCAGCAGCACCTTCTTTTCCAATACCCCCAGCGAAGCGGCCAAGTTGACCGTCGTCGTGGTTTTGCCCACACCCCCCTTTTGGTTCGCAATAGCAATGATCTTGCCCATTATCCGTCTTTATTAGGGGGCAAAAATACGATTATTTACGATGCCTTGGAAACCATTTTGTTAACAGGTAGTGAACAACGGGAGTAATGGCGTTAATCATTGTTAAGGAAAATGCTAAAGTGCAGGTTCAAGAACAAGTTCAAATTCTTAACAGTTTAACAGCCGGCCTCGCCATCAGGCAGGTTTATGGGTTTAGAAGTTAGAAAAAGTAATTTTGAGCACTGAGCACTGAGCACTGAGCACTGAGCACTGAGCACCGAGCACCGAGCACCGAACACCGAACACTGCCCACTATTTCTGCTTCAGGCTGTCTTCATACTCGATAAGATAGATTTCCTCGTCCTTTTTCTTGAGGTAGTACTGTTCCCGTGCAAATTTCTCCAGTTCTTCCGGGTCGGAAAGTTTTTTCAGGACTTTTTTGTCCTTGGCAATTTCCGTGGTGAGGAATTCCTGCTGCTTTTCGAGCTTTTTGATTTCCTTACGGAGTTCCAGATGGATAAGCAGGGAATTCGTATCGAAAAAAATCATCCAGATCACAAAGACGGTCAATACCAATACGTACATATTGGTAAAGACCTTGAACCATTTTTTCTTCCGTAAGTCCTTCAATCCCATAATCCTTTAAATCCTAAACCAGTTTGTCGTTGATGATCGTCCTTACCATATCAACTGCCACTGTGTTGTATTTATTGTTCGGAATGATGATATTCGCATATTCCTTACTAGGTTCGATGAACTGCAGGTGCATGGGCTTGATGTTGGATTGGTATTTGTCGAGAGTCTCATCGAGGTCCCAACCGCGTTCATTGACATCCCTTTTTAATCTACGGATGAGCCGCTCGTCGGAATCGGCATGGACGAATATTTTGATATCTAGCATTTTACGGATTTGGGCATTGGTCAATATTAGGATGCCCTCGATGATAAGCACTTTGCTCGGCCTTATGGGGATGGTCTTGTCGGTACGGTTGCATTCCAAAAAGGAATATACCGGTTGTTGGATGGATTTTCCTGATTTTAAAAGTTGAAGATGATGGCCCAATAATTCGAAATCGATAGATTGTGGATGGTCGAAGTTGGTTTTACGCCGTTCCTCCAAAGACAGGTGCGAGAGGTCGTTGTAATAGGAATCCTGCGAGATCACGCCTACTTCCCCGTCCGGCAGTTCGTCGATGATCTGATTGACTACCGTTGTTTTCCCACATCCCGTTCCTCCTGCGATTCCAATAATCAACATGCTTTTAAATTTTTGACAAAAATACAGATTCTACTTCTTATCCTTACTTTTGCGGGATGCAAAACGAAAACGTCCGCCCCAATTTCGAGTTTATCGCTTTGATGGCCTCTTTGATGTCCATTGTCGCCTTGGCCATAGACGCGCTATTGCCGGCTATTTCGCATATTGGAATATCGATCAACAGTTTGGATCCGACGGACAATCAGTTGCTGATCACCATGATTTTTTTGGGATTGGGTGTGGGGCAACTGTTTTTCGGCCCGTTGTCGGACAGCTATGGCCGCAAACCCATCGTTTATATAGGGTTCGGTTTCTTTGCCGTGGCCAGTGTAATCTGCGTGCTGGCCCCTTCGTTGGAGATTATGATTGTAGGTCGCATACTACAGGGCATTGGGCTTTCGGCACCGCGAACGATTGCCATATCCATTATTCGAGATACTTACAAAGGTGATTACATGGCCAGGATCATGTCGTTCGTTACCGCCTTCTTTATTCTGATTCCCGTAGTTGCTCCCACTATCGGCAAATGGATATTGGATGCCTTGGGATGGGAGGCCATTTTCTATGTGCAGCTATTTTTCGCTCTGATCGTCGCGCTTTGGTTCTGGAAACGCCAGGTGGAGACTTTAAAGTCCCGGTTCAAGATTCCCTTTTCCGGAAAAGTCTTTGTAAATGGACTGCGGGAATATTTGAAGTATAAGGAAACCGTCGCCTTCACCTTTACCTCAGGCTTTATAACCGGTTCCTTTTTAGTGTACCTCAGTGCCTCGCAGCACGTGTTCGAGGACCAATACGGACTGGTGGAATCCTTTCCCTATATCTTTGCGGGCCTTGCAGGCTCCGTAGGCCTGTCCACCTTTCTGAACGGCACTTTGGTCATGCGCTTTGGGATGCGCAAGTTGGCACTGATGGCCCAAACTGCCTTTTGCGCCATTGCTTTGCTGTATGTCATGATTTTCTATGGAAGTGCCGAACCCCAACGTAGCCGTGCTCGTGCTATTTTTGTTCGCACAGTTTTTCTGTCTCGGCTTTTTATGGGGAAATTTTCGTTCTATTGCCATGGAGCCCATCGGACACATTGCGGGTATCGGTGCGGCTATAAACGGGTTTGTTTCTACCGTAATGGCCGTACCCATTGCCAATTATATCGGCGGTTTCGTTCAGGATACGGTCTGGCCGATGTTCGTGGGATTGGCCATTTGCGGTTTGATTTCGTTGGGAATCATGTGGTCGGTGAGACACCGGAATCGCGCGGTGGCTACGGTATAACGCAAGGCTTTACAACACATTTCTCTTAATCTCCTCGATGACGTCTGGGTTCAGCAAGGTGCTGGTATCGCCGAGATCGGATGCATCGTGCGAGGCGATTTTTCGAAGGATGCGTCGCATGATTTTTGCACTTCTTGTTTTTGGAAGCCCTGAAACGAACTGTATTTTATCCAATTTAGCTATGGGGCCGATGTGTTCGGTAATCTGTTGGTTGATTTCCTTTCTCAGGTTGTCGCGGTCCCGACTCTCTCCTGTTTCCTTTAAGATTACAAACCCATACAGCGCATTTCCTTTTACATCATGCGGAAAGCCAACAATGGCGCTTTCCGCCACGGCGGGGTGTTCGTTGATCGCATCCTCAATAGGCGCTGTACCTAGGTTATGGCCGGAGACGATTACCACATCGTCAACGCGGCCTGTGATACGGTAGTAGCCTACGGCATCCCTAAGGGCACCGTCTCCCGAAAAATATTTATCCTTATACGCCGAAAAATACGTGTCGCGATAGCGGTCATGATCGCCCCAGATGGTGCGGGCCATACCCGGCCAAGGGAACTTGATACAAAGCCGTCCATCGACCTGGTTGCCCTTGATTTCATTTCCTTCCTCGTCCATCAGGGCCGGCTGGATTCCGATGAAGGGAAGGGTGGCATAGGTGGGTGTGGTCGGGGTAACGTAGGGAATCGGGGTGATCATGATGCCCCCGGTTTCCGTCTGCCACCACGTATCGACGATGGGACTTTTGTTCTTGCCTACATTGTTATTGTACCAGTGCCAGGCCTCTTCATTAATGGGCTCGCCGACGGAACCCAAGACCTTGAGGCTCGAAAGATCGTGCTTTTCCACAAATTCCAATTTTTGTTTGGCCAGCGACCGGATGGCGGTAGGGGCGGTATAAAATTGATTGACCTTGTGCTTTTCGACGACTTCCCAAAACCTGCCGAAATCGGGGTAGGAGGGTACGCCTTCGAACATGACCGTGGTAGCCCCATTGGCCAAAGGTCCGTAAACGATATATGAATGCCCGGTAATCCAACCGATATCTGCGGTACACCAGTAAATATCGTTTTCCCGGTACTGGAACACGTTTTTGAAGGTATAGGCCGTATATACCATATACCCGCCCGTGGTATGGACCATGCCTTTCGGCTTACCGGTCGATCCGGAAGTGTAGAGAATGAACAGCGGGTCTTCGGCATCCATAACCTCGGCCACGCAATCGGCATAGGCCTCGTCCAAGAGCGGCTGTAGCCATTTGTCCCTTCCTTCTTTCATTTCGATTTCGCTGCAGATGCGTTTGGCGACCAGTACGTTTTCGACACTGGGGCAGTCCTCCAGGGCCTTGTCCACGATCCCTTTGAGATCGATGGTCTTCGCGCCGCGGTACGAACCATCGGAGGTCAATACCATTTTGCAGTCCGAATCGTTGATACGGCTGGCCAATGCATTGGAAGAGAAGCCGGCGAATACTACGGAATGTATTGCCCCGATCCGGGCGCAGGCCAACACCGAAATGGCCAGCTCGGGAATCATAGGCAGATAGATACAGACCCGATCGCCTTTTTTGATGCCGTGATCTTTTAGAACGTTCGCCATGCGGGAGACCCGTTCGTGTAATTGCCGATAGGTGATTTGCTGCGCCTCTTCTTCGGGATCGTTGGGCTCAAAAAGTATAGCGGTTTTATCGCCACGGGTAGGGAGATGCCGGTCGATACAGTTTTCCGTAATGTTCAGTTTTGCCCCTTCGAACCATTTGATTTCTGGTTTTGAGAAATCCCAACCCAATACATTGTCCCATTTTTTCCGCCATACAAAATGCTCTTCGGCAATCTCTTCCCAAAAACTTTCGGGGTTGCGAACGGATTTTCGGTAGATTTGAAAGTATTCCTCTAGGTGTTTTATGTGATAGTTACTCATTGAAAAAGAAGTTATTGTTGCATTATTAGTTAAAGGGACTGTACAATGACCCTGTTCGGATTTTTTCCTCTACATGAAAAATGGGATTTTTTCAGTTTCAAATAAAAGTTTACACGGTGTGATAGGTTAATGATACTGGAAGTTAGTAAAAAATCCTATTATCCTCCAATTAAATTCAGTGCCCCGAAGCCTTTCCGGCCCCGCTGGGAATCCTGATATCCTCGACGATTTCCTGAACCTCCTCCGGGGGGTCGGGCGTGAATTGCACGACGATGATCGATACTGTGAAATTGAGAATCATGGCCACGGTGCCGAAGCCTTCGGGAGAGATACCGAACCACCAATCATCCGGTGTTCCGCCCCCGAACATATCGAACTTGAACTTCATCATGTACAGTAACATCGCAACGATTCCGACAACCATTCCCGCAATGGCCCCTTCCTTGTTCATCTTTTTATAAAATATACCTAAAATAATAGCGGGAAAGAACGAAGCTGCGGCCAGACCGAAGGCCAAAGCGACCACTGCCGCCACAAATCCAGGGGGATTGATACCGAAATAACCGGCAACCACCACGGCTACGGTGGCCGAAATACGGGCGGCCCACAACTCCCCACTCTCCGAAATGTCGGGCCTAATGGTTTTTTTGATGAGGTCATGGGATATCGATGACGAAATGACCAACAAGAGTCCCGCTGCGGTGGACAGGGCCGCTGCGAGTCCACCTGCCGCTACCAGGGCAATGACCCAGGCAGGGAGCTGGGCGATCTCGGGGTTGGCCAAGACCATGATGTCATTGTCGATAATCAGTTCGTTGGTTTCGTCGTCCGCAAGATATTGAATACGACCGTCGGCATTTTTATCATCGAAGGTCAAAAGTCCCGTTGTTTCCCAGTTTTTGAACCACCCGGGCATGTCGGCATAGGGCTGATCGCTCACGGTCTTCAAGAGATTAGTTTTGGCAAAAACCGAAACCGCTGGGGCCGTGGTATAGAGAATGGCGATAAGCAATAACGCCCATCCTGCGGATTTACGGGCATCCTTCACCCGCTTGACGGTAAAGAAACGGACGATGACATGAGGAAGCCCCGCCGTACCGACCATTAAGGCCAAGGTGATAGCAAAGACATCCACTATCGACTTTTTCCCTTCGGTATAGGCAGCGAATCCCAATTCGGTGGAAAGTCCATCCAATTTATCCAACAAATAGGTACCCGAACCGTCGTTCAAGGTTGAACCCATGCCGATTTGGGGCACCGGATTTCCCGTCATTTGGATGGATATAAAAATGGCCGGGACCATAAAGGCGAATATCAGCACGCAGTATTGGGCCACTTGGGTATAGGTGATGCCTTTCATCCCTCCTAAAACCGCATAAAACAGAACGATGACCATGCCGATGATGACCCCCATATTGATGTCCACTTCCAAAAACCGGGAAAAAACGACCCCCACACCGCGCATCTGCCCCGCTACATAGGTAAAGGAGACAATGAGTGCACAGATTACCGCCACGATACGTGCCGTTTTGGAATAGTAGCGATCGCCGATAAAATCCGGAACCGTAAACTTGCCGAATTTTCGCAGATACGGGGCAAGCAGTAGGGCGAGAAGTACGTAACCGCCCGTCCATCCCATCAGGTACACGGAACCGTCGTAGCCCGCAAAGGCGATAATGCCCGCCATGGAAATAAAGGAGGCGGCAGACATCCAATCCGCTGCGGTCGCCATACCGTTGGCCAAGGGGGAGACCCCGCCGCCGGCAACATAAAAATCACTGGTCGAGCCCGCACGCGACCAGATGGCGATACCGATATAGAGGGCGAAGGTGATGCCGACGAGCAGATAGGTCCAGGTTTGAACATCCATAAAATAGCTCTTTTTGTCATTCCCGCCCTTCGACTATACTCAAGATAAATTGCGGCGGGATTTTTTTTGTTGGTTATTTAGGGTACTGATCACACGTCAAACCCGTATTTCTTATCCAGCTTGTTCATCAATCGGATATAAACGAATATCAATATTACAAAAACATAAATGGAGCCCTGTTGCGCGAACCAGAAACCCAGTTTGAAACCGCCTAGGCGAATACTGTCCAAGGCATCCTTAAAAAGTATTCCAGCGCCGTAGGAAACGACGAACCAGATGGACAAAAGGATAAAAAGGTACCGGAGGTTTTCCTTCCAGTAGGCAGTGGCATGTTTTTGTTTTTCTGACATGGGAGGGTCGTTTTGATGGCTCAAGATAGTAATTTATAATCGACTTGTCAGCTAGGCAGGTAAACCACCCCACTTGAAGAATCCCGATCCGCCCCGGTTACCGAATGCAACACATTGGTTTTTCGTTCCATCCGTAGAACGGCCATAAAAGCGAAGACCAGGGCCTCCTTGAATTCGATCAGCTGTCGGTCAGGTACGGTCACCTTGGTGCCGGCCCCCAATTTTTCCCATAAGGTCTGTATCAGGAATTCATTCAAGGCTCCGCCCCCCGTGACCAAAAGGGAACTTACGGATTGGCGGGAATTGACCATTACCTGAACGGCAATCTGTTCCGCAATATGATGGATACCCGTATGCAACAGGTTTTCTAGGCTGTCGTTCGTGCTGTTGATAATGGGAATACCCTTTTTTACGAACCATTCATAGCCGATGGATTTGGGGTAGGGCCGGCGGTAATATTCCAAATGGTTCAGTTTTTCCAGCAGGTCGGCATTGAGTCGGCCACCGCGCGCCAACTTTCCGCCTTCATCATAATCCAGCCCGTGTTCTCCGGGAGATGTGGTTCAAGAGCATATTGGCCAGCCCGATATCGTAGGCGATACGCTTGCCATGTAGGTCGAACGAAATGTTGCATATACCTCCCAGATTCAAGCAGAAGTCGTATTCCCCAAAAAGGAGCTTGTCGCCGATTGGGACTAAGGGGGCGCCTTGGCCGCCCAAGGACACATCATTAGTACGAAAATCGCAGATGACCTTTTGACCGCTGGCATTGGCTAAATGCTGCCCCGATCCGAGCTGAAAAGTGAGCCCCATTTCAGGTCGATGGTGTGTGGTGTGGCCATGGCTGGCAACGCACTCCACGGTAAGGGAATTTTCGTCGATGAACATTTTTGCCTGTTGGCCCAGCCAAGTTCCGTACGAATTATGGAAACTCAAAAGTTCTTCTGCGGGCAGAAAAATGGAGTCCCGTAATTTTTGCTGCATTTCCGGGGAATAGGGAACGCTCTTGGTTTGCTTGATATTAAATTTCCAGTTTATCCCGGCCTGCCAGATATGGCAAAAGGCGAGATCGAGCCCGTCTAATGAGGTGCCGGACATCAAGCCTAAAATTTCGTATGTTCTCATACTTATCGCGATACGGTTACGGGTAATTTTCCTTTCGCCCCTAAGTTACCTAAAAAATGATCGGCCGCAATGTCTTGGAAAACCTCAAAATTTTGATAGGCGATAACCGTTGCCGTAGTCTTTTCGAAATTGATGTGATTCAGCACATAGGGATTTCCAAAGAGATATAGTATCACATTTTCCGTCTCGATAAGTTCGTTGATAAAGATCAATTCTTCCCTTGAAAATCCGAAATTATCCTTCGGCTTGGCCTGCGGGGGGAAAACCGCCAAAAGGATGTTTTCCCCAACCTTGACCAAACCATCGGGGGAAGCAACGGAGGTAAAAGCTTTAATTTTTTGGATGGCTGTAAAAAAGCGGTTTTCTTTATGGGAAGGGATTGATATACCGATGCAATCCCCTTTTCTAAAATGGGAAATATCACGCTCCGCTCCTGTGAGCAGAGTCAGGCTTTCCTGCGCAATTTTCCGGTTCAGACCATCGGAATTTTTGGGGTGGGGGACCGGTTCCGAGCCCAAGTTTTGACTGGAAGTCGAATTTTGACTGGAATTTGCGGCTGTGTTCGAAACAGGGGTCGTGTTTGAACCTTTGCTATTCGATGGCAGGCCCGGCACGGACGTCTGCTCGCTGAGGACGGTCGAAGCCTGTACTTTTTCCTTCAACCTCCAAATCCGTTTAAAACTGGCATTGATCTGTTCAGCGGCAGCCTTTTTGAGAATGGTTTCGATACCTTGCTCCACATGGTCCGCAAAACAGAGGACGTCGTTGCCGGCATCGAAGGCTAGCCATTCCAGCTCGCCTACAACGGGATGGTTTTTCGTGACGGCGTGCATGTTCAGCGCATCGGAAATCACGACACCATCAAAACCCATTTCGTCCCTTAACAATCCCGTGATGATTTCTTTGGATAGGCTCGAGGATATGCTGGTGCCCTCCGTCAGGGCAGGGACGGACAAATGACCCACCATTACCGAATCTACCCCTTTATCGAGAAGTTTTTGAAAGGGATAGAGTTCGTTTTCGAGAAGGGCCTCTTTGGATTTAGTTATCAAGGGAAGTTGCAAATGCGAATCCGTTGCCGTATCGCCATGACCGGGAAAATGTTTAATGCTGGTCAACACACCTTCGCTTTGGGTACCCTTTATAAAGGCCAGCGCCTTTTCGGATACCTTGAATTTGTCTTCCCCAAAAGAACGGTAACCGATGACGGGGTTATCGGGGTTGTTGTTGATATCGACACAGGGTGCCAAGTTCCAATGGATACCCGCTGCCCGGCAATCCCTGGCAATAGTGGCGCCGACCTCATAAATCAGGTCCGTTCGGTCATCCGCAAGAGCTCCCAAGGTAATGGCATAGGGGTACTGCGGTGTGTTCTCGATACGCATGGCCAGCCCCCATTCGGCATCAATGGCAATCAATAAGGGATATTTTGCCGCTCGTTGATAGCGTTGGATGAGGTTTTTCAAGGTGTCGAAGCTTTTTTCATTACGAACGACTTTTTTGGCCCCCTCGAAATTCGTGGCTGCACTGGCCCGGCTATGGAAAAAACAAAGTCCGCCTACATAATGTCCTGCGATCAAGTTTTCAAGTTGCCGGATTTCGGGTTCGGTATCGTTGATAAAAGCGGCGGGCATGAACAGCTGTCCCGTTTTTTCGCGGAGGGTCATGCGCTGGTTTGCTTGTTGATAGGAGGGCAGGCTACACATCGGTTGCTGTGGATTTCTTTCCAAAATCGGCGGGATATTCGATAAACTTCAACAAAAATAGGGCGGGCAGGGCGGCGATGACCACCCAAACGAAAAAACCGCTATAGCCAAGCCATTGCTGAATAAACCCGGACAGCATTCCCGGAAGCATCATGCCCAGGGCCATAAACCCCGTTGCTATGGCATAGTGCGAAGTTTTAGACTTTCCCTCGGCCACGTAGATAAGGTACATTAAAAAGGCCGCAAAGCCGAAGCCATATCCGAATTTTTCAAAGATCACCGTGGCGGAAACGGCGTAAATATTGGTAGTATCGGTCATCGCCAAAATCGCATAGAGAATATTGGGTATATTCAATGAAAGCACCATAGGCAACATCCATTTTTTTAGTCCGTCCCTTGAAATCAGAATACCGCCCAAAATACCACCAAGGGAAAGGAATATCACTCCGGCAGTACCGAAAATCGTTCCCAGTTGTTCAGTGGAATAGCCTAAACCTCCTTTTTCCGGGGCATCCAACAAAAACGGGGCGGCCATTTTCACAAGCTGTGATTCTCCCAAGCGGAAGGTCAGGATAAATGCCAGCGCAATCCCGATATTCTTCTTTTGGAAAAAGGAGGCAAATACCCCAAGGAATCCTTCGGGTCTATCGGTGGAAATGGCCGTTGAGGATTCATACTTCGGAGTCACGAAAAAGTTGGTAACCGTGAGTGCCACCATTAAAAAGGCGGCGGCCGTCATAGTGATACTCCAGGCCTTGGTGTTATCACCGTACCGCTGTTCCAGAAATCCCGCCAGGATTACGATAATGCCTTCCCCGGTGACCATGGCCAAGCGATAAAAAGTACTGCGCATCCCCACGAAAAACGATTGTTTTTGTTCCGTAAGTCCGATCATATAGTATCCATCCGAGGCGATATCATTGGTGGCGGAGGCAAAGGCGGCCATCCAAAAACAGGCCAGGCTCGTGGTGAAGAACAGGTTGGTGGGTAAGGTTAGGCCTACCCCTAAAAGCGCCACGGCTATTAGCAATTGCATCCCTAAAAACCAATTGCGCTTGGTGCTTTTGAGGTCCACAAACGGACTCCACAACGGCTTCAAAACCCACGGAAGATAGAGCAAACTGGTATAAAGCCCGATATCTTCGTTGCTGACGCCCAGTTTTTTATACATGATCACCGAGACGGTCACCACCAGTACATAGGGTAGACCCTGTGTGAAGTAGAGAACGGGCACCCAGGCCCACGCCCATTTGTCTTTTTGGATCATCTATTCGAACCGATATCTCACAAACGCCTCCATTGCCGCATAATCGGCCAATCCCAAAGCGTTGTACCGGTCCGCCGTTTCCTTGTTGCGCTCTTCGGCCCGCATCCAAAACTCCCTTGAATCGTCACCTTGGAACATAACACCATCCTTTTGGGATTGATGGGCGAAAATAGCGTTCCGCTTGCGCAAGACTTGACCGGGACTCATGGGCACCGCCATTTCGATCTCGTTCGTATCCCATTCATGCCAAGCCCCGCGGTACAACCAGACCCAACAGTCTTTCATGAATGGCTCCGATTTTAAGCGTTCGACCGCTGCGAACACGGCATCAAGACAGACTTTATGGGTGCCGTGCGGATCGGCCAGGTCACCGGCGGCGTAAATTTGGTGGGGTTTGATCTTTTTGATGATATCTACCATGATGGCCATATCGGCTTCGGAAAGGTTGTCTTTCTTGATGCGGCCGGTTTCATAAAAGGGAAGGTCCAGAAAATGGGCATTGGCATCGTCCAATCCTAAATACCGTACGGCGGCATAGGATTCGCCCCTGCGGATATCCCCTTTTAAACGGAGTACCTGCTTGGTATCGTAACTGCTTTCCTTCTTTTCCTTGATAAAATCGATTATTTCCTGGGCTTCTTTCGATTGGTGGATTCTTTTCGAGATTTCCGCGAACTTTAGCGCCTCTTTGTCAGATACGGCGATGTTGCCGGAAGTCTGATAGACCACGTGTACCTCATGCCCCTGCTCGATAAGGCGGTCTAAAGTACCGCCCATGGATATGACGTCGTCATCGGGATGCGGACTAAAGATAATCACCCTTTTTTTCGCAGGTTCGGCCCTTTCAGGTCTATTGGTATCATGGGCGTGGGGCTTGCCGCCGGGCCATCCGGTAATAGTATGCTGCAACCGGTTGAACATGCGGATGTTCAGATCATAGGAATCCTGCAGGGCGAGCAGACCTGACATCCCATTGTCGTTATAATCCTTGTCCGTCAGGCTCAAGATAGATTTACCGGTCAAGCCGCAAAGCCATACGACCGCCTTGGCCGTAAGTTCTTCCGTCCAATCCAGCGATTCATCGACCAACCATGGGGTCTTGTTCCGGGTAAGCTCGCTGCCGGCACCGGTGTCGAGCACAAAGGTGCAGTTTTGGTGCTCTTGGAGATAGGTAGCGGGTACGGATGAGGAAATTTCTCCCTCGATGGTCTCCTGGATGATATCGGCCTTGTTCTGCCCCCAGGCGAGAAGAACGATTCGCTTGGCATGGCGTACGGTGGCGATACCCATGGTGATGGCCTTTCGCGGTACGTTGTCGATGCCCAAAAATGCCGGGGCGGCATCGACGCGGGTGATATGGTCCAAGGTAATGACCCGGGTGCCGGAATTATAATGTGACCCCGGTTCGTTAAAACCGATATGTCCGGTACGTCCGATGCCCAAGAGCTGAAAATCGAGTCCCCCGAATTGTTTGATCTCCTTTTCATAAGACAGGCAATAATCGATGACCTCGTCGGACTCGACGGTGCCATCGGGAATATGGATATTCTCTTTGGGAATGTCGATATGGTTGAAGAGATTTTCGTGCATAAAGTACCAATAGCTCTGGTGGTTTTCCTTTTCCATGGGCAGGTACTCGTCAAGATTGAAGGTGACCACGTTCGCAAAGCTGAGCCCTTCTTCTTTATGCATCCGCACTAGCTCCTCATACACCCGTATGGGAGAGGATCCTGTAGCCAGGCCCAGTACGCATAGTTTTTCAGAGGCTTGTTTTTCACGGATAAGCTTCCCGATTTCTTCCGCAACCTTGACGGATGCTTCGTTGGAGTTCGAAAAAATCACGTTATGGATTTTTTCAAACCGGGTCTCTTCAAATTGGCCGACGGGCTGGTAGCTAATGTCGGTCGCTTTTTTTTCTAGGGTGGTTTTCATCGATCGTTAATATGGGTTCTTTAAAGGGCTAAATACAAATGTAGGGATTAAAAGGATATTTTACCTACATAGATTTCCTATCTTTGGGAGGTATTAAAAACCAGTCTGGCACCCAAGGTACTTCGCCTGTGCCCACCATCAACTGAAGTACAGGGGTGGAACAACATACTCCGATGACGTATAAAAAAATTACTGAAACTCCCTCCAACCATGAAAATCTGGAGCAGTTGGATACCCTTTCGATCCTTACAAAAATGAACGAAGAGGACCGAAAAGTGGCCGATGCCGTGGCTTTGGTCATTCCCGAGATTACGAAACTGGTCGATGCCCTGGCAGAACGTTTTGAACGCGGAGGGCGACTGTTTTATTTCGGGGCGGGCACTAGCGGACGATTGGGTATTTTGGATGCTTCGGAAATTCCCCCAACCTATGGGATGCCGCATAACCGGGTCATCGGACTCATCGCCGGCGGGGATACCGCCATCCGGAAATCGGTCGAACACGCCGAGGACGATGTGGAGCAAGCTTGGAAAGATTTGATGGAATACCAAATAGGTGCCAACGATGTGGTCGTAGGTATTGCGGCATCCGGAACGACGCCCTATGTTCTGGGGGGTATCAATGACGCCAAAGACCATGGGTTGTTGACAGCGGGCATCACCAATAATCCCGGTTCGCCCTTGGCCGAAGCTGCCGATATCGCCATGGCCATAAGTGTCGGTCCGGAATTCGTTACCGGAAGCACCCGCATGAAAAGTGGTACCTCGCAAAAATTGGTTCTGAACATGATCTCCACCGCCTTAATGATCAAGATCGGGAGGGTCAAAGGCAACAAAATGGTCAATATGCAGCTCAGCAACAATAAACTCGTCGATCGCGGTACGCGCTATGTGATGGAAGGTTTGGGGGTCTCCTATTCCGAAGCCGAGGAATTGCTGAAAAAACATGGTTCGGTGAAGGCAGCCTTAGAGGCGGGGAGGTAATCGGAGGCAGTAATTGCGAGGAGCCCGAACGCCTATTGAAAACGGCAGAATATGGAAGGCGACGCGGCAACCCGTAGAACTATCTAGAGTGTTCAACAGATTGCCACGTCGTTCGCCTCACGGCTCATTGTTTAAACTTTGCAGGATACTCAACAGATTGCCGCGTCGTTCGCCTAACGGCTCACTCCTCGCAATTACGTCTTCGGAAGCAACTTGTAAATCCCTTTCCCTTCAACGGCCACATAAATAAGTCCATCGGGACCTTCCTTCACATGGCGCACCCGTCCCATTCCCTCCATCAGCTTTTCCCGTTTGACCACCTTGTTTCCTTTCATGGCGAGGCGTTCGAGGTACTGGAATTTTAAGGAACCGACCAGCACGCTTCCTTTCCAATCCTCTCCATAATTCTCCGAAGAAATAAAGGCCATACCGCTGGGTGCAATACTGGGTACCCAATAATGAATGGGCTGGGTCATGCCCTCCATTTCGGTCTTATCGGTAATTTCGGTACCACTGTAATTGATGCCGTAGGTCACCAAAGGCCATCCGTAGTTCGCGCCCGCCTCGATGATATTGATTTCATCGCCGCCCCGCGGGCCGTGCTCGTTCTCCCAGATTTCCCCTGTTACGGGATTTTTGGCCAAGCCTTGGGGATTGCGGTGTCCGTAACTGTAAATAGCCGTTTTGGCACCCTGCTTCCCGACAAAGGGATTGTCATCGGGAATACTACCGTCATCATTGAAACGATATATTTTCCCTCCGTCCCTTGTAATATCCTGGGGATTGGTATCGCGGTCGCCACGCTCGCCGATAGACAGGAAGAGATGGCCATCATTACCGAAAACGATACGTGATCCGAAGTGTTGTCCTTTTGTAGTATTAGGTGTGGCCTTGTATAATAACTCGGTATCTACCAAGGCATTATCTTTGAGCTTGGCCCGCATCAAAGCCGTATGCCCCCCTTTTTCATCCCCTTTATCCGAAGAATAGGAAATATAGATCCATCCGTTGTTTGCGTAATCGGGGTGAAGGGCGATATCCAATAGTCCCCCTTGTCCCCTTCTATAGATTTCCGGCACGTTGGAGACCATCGTTTTTTGTCCCTCCTTAAAATGGATCAGGTCTCCTGAAATCTCCGTGACCAACATGCTGCCATCGGGCAAGAACGCCATACCCCATGGAACGGGTATTTCATCGATTAACAGTTCTGCGGTAAAAGGTACCTTTTCAGGTGTATCTACCTTGTTTTCAGGATCTTGAGCACAAGATAGATTAGGCAAGGCAAGGAATAGAAAGGATAGCAGTACACTTTTTCCCATGATGTTACGTTAAATAATAATATTATGGCAGTCGAAAGAGAGTTTATAGGGTCATCGGCAGCTAAAGATAATCCAAATTTTATAAGGTACAAAGAATTACACGAAGAAGAGACCGCCATCCCAAATCGCGACTTTACTCGACTCAATACGACTTAACCTATGCTCCCAAAAAAACTACGGCACCTTCTGTACGCCTTCTTCTTGCTGCTCTTTTCAGCATTAGGTACCACCGCCATAGCCAAAAATAAGGTCCACGCCATTTTTACCGAGGTCGCCTCTGAGTTGACGGACGCGGTTTCCACCCGAAATAAAGAAGCGGCCGAAAGGGTTTCTGAAACGAAGCAAGGCTCGGTTAAGCAGAGTAAGGGGGCCAGAATGACCGCTGCTGCAATGTTCGCAACGATTATTCAAGGGGCGGATGAAGAAGTGGGCTGTAGTGTAAACGGGTTTACGGTGTCGCGTTTCAATCTTTGCGGGGATTCCGATAATCGATCGATTTCCCTTTCCGGTAGCTACGGTTCCGTTTCCTGGCAGCGTTTAGGAGGCAGCTGTGCTCCCGACATCAATGCCGATTGTCCCAACACGACCGTTGGTTGTTATACTGAAGTAGCCACGGGAGAACCTTTTAACCTTGATGCCAGCACGATTCCTTCCGGCTCGGGCGCGGAATTCCGTGTAGTGGCCGATGGGCAACAGTATTTTTTTAAGGTCAAGAAAAGATCCATTACCCAATCCTTCGTCAAGGAGGATTTTGTCTGTAACAAACCCGGCCGAATCCAGATTACCAATCTGTCGAGCGCATACGAGTTCAGTATCGACAACGGTACTGGGTTCGGACCTTGGCAAGGGCCGATTTTCGAGAATCTAATTCCGGGCACCTACATCGTTAAGGCGCGGCTAAGAAATACCCCGAATACCTGCGAATTTCCCTATATGCCGATAACTATCCAACAACAGGATATGGATATCGACGTCACTTTTACCGATGCCTTATGTGCGGGCGAGACCGGTACCATAACCGTTACCCCAACGGCCGGTATAGGACCATACAAATATACCTTACTTGACGAAAATGGAACCAAGCAGGAATTTACGGCTTTTATCACTGATAATCCCTATACCTTTGCCGCTGTAGGTTTTGGTACATACACGGTACAGGTAGAGTCCCCCAAATGTTCGGGGGATCCCTTAAACGGTATTGATCCGCCAAGGCAAGATAGCGATACTTCGGGCAATCCCATTGTCATAGGTGCCGGGGTGGTCGCTTTATCGGCTTCAGCGGAACCCAATAGCAGTTTTAGTACGGCCTGTGGAATTAATAGTGTGGATATTACCGTTTATACCGACGGGGGAACGGCTCCTTATACCTATATTGTGAACGGTGGCGGGCCCTCGAGTCCCTCTTATACCGGGTCAAGGGTGGAAACGGTGACCAGTGCAGGAACCTACGATTTTTTGATTACCGATGCGAACGGCTGTACGATTACGGCCTCGGCCAATGTCGCCGAACTGACTCCGCCCGATATAACGGTGGTAGGGGTTGACGGTACCTGTACGAATGGGGGCGCACGACTCGAATTTACGATCAACGATGCCAAGGGCTACGATCTTTTGTTTAGGGCGAATCCTGGAGACCCATGGAGTACGAATCCCGTACTTTCGGTAGGTGCCGGTGCCTACAATTTCATAGAAGTTCAATACAAATCTGGCGTATTCAGCTGTATTCTTTCCCTGCCGAATTCCGTGACGGTTACCGAAGTAGGCACCATTACGGGCAACGCTGTAAAAAATTCGGATGTTTCCTGTAATCCGGGCGGTGGCACTGCGGCAGGCGAAATAGAACTGGTAGGGCCTTTTGGGGGTGGTTCGGGCACGGGTTACCAGTTCAGTATCGACGGGGTAAATTTCTCGACAAACACCTTGTATTCCGGATTGGCGGCAGGTACCTATACGCCGGTCATTATCGATGATAGCGGATGTAGAAGGGATTTGACGGCCATTACGATTAACAGTGTCGATCCACCGACCGATATCACCTTTGTCCAAAGCAATATCAGTTGTGCCGCGGGTACCTCCGATGTGCAACTGACCCCTACCGGTACCCATGCCATCGCCACCTACGAAATTTTAAGTCCGATTATCCAAAGTAATGGAACGGGACTTTTCACGGGACTTTTCACGGGAACTACATATACCTTTAGGATAACCGATGTGAACAATTGTAGTTATACCGAAACCTTTACGCCCGTGGTGTCCAGTTCAGTGCGCGCCAGGGTGAAATCCGGGGGTGACCTACGAGTCTGTAGCGGGGCGGCGGACGGTTCGGGTACCTATCTGATCGATGGCTTTGCCAATTACTATACCTACCACATCAATGGGGGTCCCGAAAGTGCGCCGCAAAATACCGGCGAGGTGGTGTTGCCGCCTTCGGGAGCAGGTACTTATACGATTACCGTTACCGATGCCGATACAGGCTGTACCGATATGGCCACCTTTACTATAGAGGAACCTACCGCAACCATCGCCCTTTCGGCCAATGTCACCGCTATGGATTGTGCCAATGGCAACAAAGGAAGAGTCATCGCCAATGCCAGTGATGGATGGGGTGGATATCGATATTCCCTGATTTATCCAGGCGGAAGTCCTACGATCGGACCGAAGTCTGGCAGAACGTTCAACAACCTTACTGCGGCGGGTACTTATACGCTAACGGTAGAGGATGCCGAAGGCTGTACGATAAGTACTACTTTCGACCTCATTCCTATAGACGCTCCCGGAATTGCCTTGGACGCTACGGCTTCGGATTATTGCTATGTACCCGGAACAGGGGCTACCGTAGGGGTAACCTCTACAGCGGGATCGGCTCCAATCCTGTCCCATCAATACCGTATCAACGGCGGCAGCTTACAGGCGAGTCCCGTTTTTACGGGCTTGACCCCTGGCAACTACACTATAGAAGTAGTGGACAGCAACAGCTGTAGGGCCGAGATCAGCACTACGGTACGGCCACAATTGCGGGTGAATACCGGTATCGATACCAGTATTCCCTGTGGGGGATCACCGGGAGAGATACGCGTGCAGGTCACTGGTGGGTATCTTTCCAATGCCACCCCCAAAAATTTTCAGGTCAGTGCCGACAACGGTTCTACCTATGGGGCGATACAGCCCTTTACCGCCAATACTTTTCTTTATCCGGTGACGGCCGGCGGTACCTATATTTTTAGGGTAACGGATAACGAGGGATGCGAAGCCTTTTCTTCCCCCTTAACCGTAGATCCGCCACAGCAGATTGCAGCAGCGACCCTAGAAGTGAAGGAGGTCAGTTGTTCCAGTACGGACAATGGTAGGATAACGATAAAGCCCGACGCGACCAGTGGCCTTCCTCCTTATGAAGTGAGTTTTAACGGAGGACCTTTTACTTCACAGACCGTGTATTCCAACCTTACGGTCGGCACCTATCCTTTTATTGTACGCGATGCCCGCGGTTGTGAGACGGTTCCCGCCAATGCCGTGGTAAATCTCGATACCACGCTACCGCCCGATGCGACCGCCAGTCCCCTGCCCGCCATCTGTAGTGCGGGGAACGTAGTAGCCGGAGGTATCCGCATAGACACTGTGGTCGATGGTACGGAGAACTTTACTTTCCGCATTGAGGATGAAAATGGAAATATCGTAGTACAGCAGGATAATGTAACCCGGGCCGGCCTGCCGATCGATATTAGCGATCCTGGTCTGATTCCGGGGGAGTACACCATTATCACGTTGGATGCCAACGGTTGTAGGGATATGGATACGGTAATCATTACCACTAACGAGGTGGTCATTTCCCCTATCAATTTTACGCCTGCAACAACCTGTGACAACAGTACCTTTACCTATACCGTTCAGGTGACCCCGACGATTTTCCCGACCCTCCCGACCTACGAGATCCGTCTTGCAGGGCAGCCAAGCTTTTATCCCTTGAACAATAGCGCTGGCAATGATACGCACGAATTCAGCAATACCGCCGACGGTATCGAATATGGGGTAGCTTATACGGTCGAGGTACGCTCCCCGAGCGGCTGTATTTATGAACAGGAAATTCCGCCGATCGATGGATTTTCTCCCATGGACATCACCGCCACTTCCACCGATGGCGGCTGTAACCCAGCGGATAGAAACGGACAGATACAGTACGCAGTTACCGGATTCCCGGCCAACAGCAATTTGCAGATCGAACTGTTGAACAACGATGATGGTACCCGAATTACGATTGCCTCACCTACCAGCGTAAGTGCACCCTATACCAATACTTATGACGCCCTACCCGGCGATTATCAGGTCATTGTCACGAATACTACAGATACCTGTACCGATGCCGTGGGCATCATTATCGATCAGAACTTACCTTCGATAGATGTTTTGAACGAAGAACCGGCCAACTGTAATGCCTTCGGGCAGATTACGGTACAAGGTTCCGATGGCAATGGTGGCCCCTATGAATTTGCGTATATGAGCATGGGCTCAACCCCCAGTGCAGGGGATTGGACCAACGAAACTACCTTTATCGGTGCTGCGAATGTGTATGATGTATATGTACGCGATGCCGGTGGCTGTACTTCCTATGGCAATGCTACGATTATCGCTTTAAATCCCGATCTAAATCTGCCCGGTATCGATGTGGTCAATCAGTGTATCGTCACCGCAACCACTTTCGATATTCGTGTAACCATGCCATTAACCACCAATACTCCCAGGTTTACGCTAGCAGGGGATACCCATTTCGGAACGGATCTTGGCAACGGAGTATTTGAATATACTTTTCAGGTCGGCAGCCCAGGTTCCTATACCGTTGATGTAACCGATGCGAACGGATGTACCAGTCAGGGCATCGCCGAGGTGTACGAATTCTTGGGCGTCTCCGGCGATTTTACAACGGACCCCACCTGTAACGCTTCCGATGGAACCATTAGCATGAACGTTACCGGAGGAAGTGATCAATTTAGTTATCAACTTCGGGATTCCGGGGGCACCGACATTGGCTCGCCCATTACGGGAGATCACAATGCTGGCGTAATTACCGGGGTGGGACCGGGCGTTTATCAAGTTGCGGTAACGGATACGGAAACGGGATGTGATTTTACGGTAAATGTTAATTTGGACGCGCCCTCTGTGCCCGTTATCGTCAATGAGATGGAACAGGACATTACCTGTTACGGATCCGACAATGGCAGTATCGATATTATTTTGAATCCCGCGACCGCGGTGGATACGCCTATTGAATTTATATTGAATAATCTGGATACGGGCACCGAATATACCCGTAACAATTCAGGTTCTTTCACAGGCCTTCCCCCCGCGCAATATCAGGTAGAGGTATTGACGGCTAGAGGGTGTTCGGTACTTTCCAATCCCATCGACGTTATCGAACCGAGCGATTTTATTATATCGGCGACGGCCTCCGATTTTGTCTGTGAACCAGGGGCGGACCGTTTCAGTTCGACCACGATCGCGGTATCGGTTGACCCTTCCAATCCCGGCACGGTAGGCAGCGGCTATCGGTACAGTATCACCGGTTATAGCAATTACCAGACCGCCAATACTTTTGAGATTGTTGACAATGGATTGCCTCAAAATATTACGGTGTACGCCATTGACGGCAACGGATGTCGAACGAGCTTCGACCTGCCGACCATCAATCCGCCTACCAGGGTCGTCCCTACCCTTACCGTGATAACTCCGTTGGATTGTGCAAACCCTGAAGAGGTAGAAATCCGTGTTACCGGCACCACGGACTTTAGCGTAATGACCACGGCGTCTTCCGGGACGGGCATCGCCGATGTGGTCGTAACCGGAGGAACGGTGGCCACCGTCTTTTTGCCGGATGCAGGCGACTACTTCTTTGTGGTACAGGATAATTCCGTTGGCGGATGCGATTATCCCTTGCCTGTACATACGGTAAAGGTTCCTGTAGAACCGGTGGCGTCCATTAGCGAAGCTCGGCCCGTGGTCTGTTTCGGTACGGCGTCGGGAGCTTTGTTCCTTAATGTGACGGACTATTCCGGAACTTACGCTTACCGGGTCTTTGAAAGCACCGATGTGGGCAAAACGGCCCCGATGGCCAGTGGGAGTTTCGATACGGCCAATTTCCCCGATCTCAACGGTGACCCGGCACAAATTACAGGGCTTCCCGGCGGAAGCTATTTTGTCGAGGTCATGGCTATGGGGGCGCCCTACTGTTTCTCCGATAGCGGTGTGGCTACGATCCGCGTACCTAACGGGGCTTTGGATGTACAGGCCGTGGAGATCGGCAACGTGAGCTGCAACGATAACCTGGGTAAAATTACCGCCACCGGTAGTGCCGGCTGGGATACCATGCCCTACGAGTATCGACTATTAAGGGACGATGGCTCAGGCACCTATTTGGAGGCCGTGGCCTTCATCGGCAACAACGAATTCGAAAACCTCGCCAGCGGAAATTACCGGGTTGAGGTTCGTGATATCGAAGGTTGTACAGATTCCTTTGATATTGTCCTCAATCCCATCGCCCCCATCGTCGCAGGAATTCGTGAACCACAGAACCTTGTATGTCCTGGAGGTAATAATGCGGTTTTGGAAGCCTACGACCCTACTTCGGGAGATATCGTTACTGCTATGGCAGGCGCTTCGGGAGGCGTATCCGGTGCAGGCTATAAATACCAACTCATCTATCTGAACAGCAACAATATTGCCGACGAGCGAGCTCGAAGTGGGCTCCAGGACAATCCCTCCTTTACAGGTACGTCGGGCGGAGTTATCAGTGCGGGGTGGTATGCCATTGAAGTGACTTCCAGCTACAGTTGTAGCTTTGTTACCGCACCGTACGAAGTGGTGCCGCCGCCGCAAGTGGTTCCCAAATTGATGCAGACCAAAGTTCCCGGTTGTGGAGGTAATGGTGAAGTTCGCCTGTTCATAGAGAATCCCGATCCCTCCTTTACCTACGAGTACAGGATCTTTCCGACCATGAATCCGGCTACCGATCCCTATACGGACCTTCCGGCCTCCAACGAGGTGTTTATTTCGGGAGTTGCCGGTACCTTGTACCAATATGAGGTACGCAAGAAAAATGCAGCCAATACCTGTGATCCGATACGGTCAAACGGTATCAACATGACCGATGCCTCGCTAGTGACCCTTTTCGCGAACGCTCCTGACGATATTTCCTGCGCCTCTGAATTGGACGGAAGGATAGAATCATTTATCGACGGGGGAGTGGGTAATGAAATGTTCACCCTCTACATCGGCGATCCGGTAGACGCCTTTGCCCCGATCGTACCGGCGTTCAGGCCTGCACAGGATTTCGGTACCTTTGAAGGTTTGCCCGAGGGCACTCAATATTATATTGGCGTAACCAGCGGTGCCACCTGTCAGGATATTGCGGGACCTTTTATAATCCAAAGGCCTGAACCGATCGTATTCAACGATACAACGAATCCCCGTCAGCTGTAATGGCGAAACGGACGGC
Organism: uncultured Flavobacteriaceae bacterium; assembly: GCA_963764285.1. Classification (GTDB taxonomy): domain Bacteria; phylum Bacteroidota; class Bacteroidia; order Flavobacteriales; family Flavobacteriaceae; genus Pricia. The sequence continues at coordinate 13,834 of CAVXSA010000013.1, read as the reverse complement.
TCGATTACCCTTGAAGTCACTAGTGGAGGCATCGGTTTGATCCAGTTCGCCATTGCTCCCAATTTCAACGAATTCTTTAGTGATCCGGCCCATCCGGGAGTCTATACCTTTGAAGAATTGGCCCCCGGCGATTACGAAATCTTGATCCAGGACGAGAATGGATGTTTTGAGAAGGATGTAATTACCGTTGCCGAACCCGATGAACTTACGGTCACCGATGTCGCTACTACCCCTGAGACCTGTATTGCCGCAGCCGACGGCACGGCGCAGTTGACCATTGCTGGAGGTACGCCCTTTATAGATTCCGTTACTTCTGAAGAATATTACGAGACCAAATTGGTGGGGCCCGGTTCCGACGGTAGCGAGATGTTCGTCAGGAACGATGACCTGTATTTCGAGAACCTAGAAGGCGGTGTAAGCTATGTTGTCTTTATTCAAGATGCCAACTTGTGCGGTACCTTTGCCCTAATACCTATAAAAATTGGGGTAAATCTTACCGCTGAGCCGATTGTGCAGTACGGTTGCGAGGGTATTTTCCCGAACAGCACGACCCGTATCGCATTGCAAGACGAGAGTAGGCTTTCAGAAATCTACTTTGCATTAGATCCCATCGACCCTACCGATGCCGATACCGCCTTGGCCACGGATGAGCGTTCATGGGGTGATTTGCCCGCCGGCGATCATACCGTTTATATCTATCACGAAAACGGATGTACGAATTCAGTGGACTTTAGCATAGAGGCCTATGAACCGCTGACCTTGGATGCCCAAAAGACCAGGCCCAACGAGATTACCGCAGTCGCCGCTGGGGGTTATGGCAGCTATGAGTATTTCTTTAACGGGGAGTCCTACGGTAGCGATGGAATTTATACTACTAATGAAAGTGGGGTGGTAGAAGTCCGTGTGGTCGATCTGAATGGGTGTGTAGTGGCGGTCAGCATTCCCTTTGAATTTACCGGAATGCTGGAGATGCCCAATTTCTTTACGCCCAACGGTGACAACGAGAACGATTTATGGTCACCTAAAAACAGGGAATTCTTCGCTGATATCCAAGTGATTATCTATGACCGTTACGGTCGGGTAGTGGCCGAACTGGACCAGGTCAGCGAATGGGACGGGCTTTACGAGAATAAAGAATTACCTTCGGGCGATTACTGGTATGTCGTCAACCAAAACGATAAGCGCGAAACCCGTTTCGTCGGGCACTTTACCCTGTATCGTTAGTAGCTGCTACACTTGTTATTTAATAAAACGGATGTCGATTTTGGCATCCGTTTTTTTATATCTGCTCCCATTTTATTTTTGTCCCTCCTAGAAATGAATTCTACATGGATCTCAAATCAATTTCCGAGGATGTCCCACAAGATAATTCTTCCTCTACTCATCTGCTTCCCCAATTTTTTAGTAAATTCCCTCTCGAAAATAAAATCCCAACCGCAAATAAAAACCATGAAAAAAGTCAATTTTCTGATTCCCATTGCCTGTATGCTTTTAATAGTGGGCAAAACCTACGCCAACCCCGACCCCAAAAATCCATCTAAAAAGAAACCTAGAAACGTCATTTTCATCCTCACCGATGATCATCGCTACGACTATATGGGCTTCACGGGCAAGGTGCCTTGGCTCGAAACCCCAAACATGGACAAACTGGCTGCGGAAGGTGCCTATTTGCCGAACGCCTTTGTAACCACTTCGCTTTGTTCCCCCAGTAGGGCATCTATTTTAACGGGACAGTTTTCACATACGCACACCATTGTAGATAATCAGGCCCCGAATCCCGGGAATCTGACATTTTTTCCCGAGTATCTTGAAAAGGCAGGTTATCAGACCAGTTTCTTCGGGAAATGGCATATGGGCGACCATGGCGACGAACCGCAGCCCGGCTTTACCCATTGGGAAAGTTTTGTGGGCCAGGGGGTTTATTACAATCCTACGCTGAACATCAACGGCAAGCGAACGACCTATAAAGATTCCACGTACATCACCGACCTTTTGACCGAACATGCCGTGGATTGGTTGGAGAAAAGAGACAAGAAAAAGCCGTTCTTTATGTACCTCTCCCACAAGGCCGTACACGCTGGCTTTCAACCGGCCCGCCGTCATAAGGGGCGGTACAAGGGCAATAAAATAGCCCTGCCGAGCACCTATGGGCAAACCCTGACTGGAGAATATCGCGACCTCAAATGGCCCGAATGGGTCGCCGACCAAAGGGTAAGCTGGCACGGGGTGGACTATATGTACCACGGGTTTAACGACATTCATAAAATGGTAGTGGATTATTGTGAGACTTTATTGGCGGTGGATGAAAGTATCGGCACGGTGATGGATTATCTAAAAAAAGAGGGCCTTGACGATTCCACCTTGGTCATCTATATGGGAGATAACGGCTTTAGCTGGGGCGAACACGGTTTGATCGATAAGCGCCATTTTTATGAAGAATCGGTAAAAGTGCCGTTGTTGGTCCGCTGTCCCGAGCTTTTCGAAGGTGGAAAAAAGCCTGAGCAGATGGTCCAAAACATTGATATCGGTCCGACGGTCTTGGCGGAAGCAGGTATAGAGCAGCCCAAGAACATGCCCGGCGTTTCGTTTATTCCCATTTTGACGGGGGATACGACCGCCAAATCCCGGGAGGAGATTTTCTACGAATATTATTGGGAATATGATTTCCCCATGACCCCAACGGTATTTGGCATGCGAACGGATCAATACAAATATATCAAATATCAGGGCATCTGGGACCGTAACGAGCTGTACGATCTGCAGAACGATCCGGACGAAATGCATAACCTGATCGCGGACCCCGATAAACAGGAGATCGCCAAGTCGATGGCTACTGCCATTTACGATTGGCTGGAGGAGACCGGCGGCATGCAGATTCCTCTAAAGCGGACGGTAAAGTACCGGTTCGGGGATTTTAAGCATGAAGGGGAGTATTAGCGCTTTTTAAAAGCAGGTTACTACTCGGTTCTTTGCAATATCTGTAAACTATCATTCTGTAGCCCAACAATGTACAAGGAGGCCTTAGGCTTGACCGTCGATATCTTTTTTATCACCCTGGCTTCTCCAGGAATCTCGAATCCGCTTATTTGCGGGGCTAGATCTTTAAAGGTACCGTCACCTTTTCCCAAAAGGCAGGCACCGTTACCTGCATCAAAGCTGCCCGTCAAAACCTCGGTGTCGTAAAAGTTGCCTACGGCCAGAATATCCGGAAATCCATCCTCATTGATATCGTCGATGGCAAAGTCGAATAGGGGCGACCATTGTGCCTGATCGGGTAAGGGTCTATACTTAAACTTTCCGTCTCCTAAGTTTTCCACATAGAGGGAAGCGAGTTCGTAGGCTCTGAAAACGCTGATGTCCTTATCTTTTTTATAATTAAAGATTTCGGAAAATTCCAGGCTTCCGTAGGTATGATAGTCTTTGATTTTACGACTTAGTCCCGGAATTTGGGAGTTCAGAGTGCCTCTCGGAGGTATAATATATTCACGGTCATCATTGTAATAGGTGAAAATGGCTTCCAGGGTGCCGTTAGTGTCATAGTCCTTTGCATAGAGGGAAACGGGTTGCGTTGCCGTGGCTTGAAACGGATTGTTGAGTCCCCAGTTGCCGACGATGAAATCGAGGTCGCCATCCTGGTCAAAGTCCGCGGCATCGCTAGAATTCCACCATCCGTTGGTCTTTTCTAGGCCATTACTTTGGGTATCCAATGTGAAGCTGCCTTTGTTGTTGTAGTACACTTCAATGGGCATCCATTCCCCTACCAAGACCAGATCGGTCCATCCGTCCTGATTTAGATCTGTTGCATAGGCATCGGAGACCATACCCGGATTTCGAAGATCTGGAGCGGATTCATCGGTTACATCGGTAAAAGTGCCTCCATCGTTCCGGAGCAGATATGATTTGGGCGACATCGGATATTCGGTGGGCTCAATACGTCCGCCGACAAAAAGATCTAAGTCCCCATCCTTATCAAAGTCGATTGAGGTAACGCATCCCGCTGCCGCATCCATTTTTGGCAGTGCGTTGGTGTGCCGTGTAAACTTTCCCTTTCCATTATTCATATACAATCGGTCTTGATACAGCTCTGGTCGGGAATAGTTTTCGGAGCTTCCGCTGGCACAATATAGATCCAAATCACCATCGCCATCGGCATCGAACAATGCTGCGGCGGTATCCTCTGAAATCTGTCCTATGCTGTCGGCAAAGGTTCTACTTTGAAAGCCACCTTCCTGTTTTTGTATGAAAAATTTGCCCGGCTGGTTGGCGGGACCTCCGATAAAAACATCATCTAAGAGGTCGCCGTTAACATCCCCGGTAACGATAATCGGACCGGACTTGCTGTACGAACGAAAGTGTAACGGCCATTTTTTAAAATCATCGAAGCTATTTTCGGTATGGGAAAAGGAAATGAGACCTGCAGATGCCAAGGGGGTAAAATAGAGAGGCGTTTCGGTTTCTTCTTTTGGTAAGATATAACTGTCTTCAAGGTCCTTGCCTTCGGGAACTGGGGCCAACTCAGTATTGACCTTGATATTTTTGGAAGCCGATACCTGTCCGCTCGGCCAGATAATTTTTAAGGAGTCCACTTTTTCCACGTTCCCGAGACCAAAATGCAATACAGGTTCCACAGAGGAGAGATAGCCTCTTTGGGGGTAATGTTCGGCATAATGGGAAACTCCCCCGGAATATACCCAAACCTTTGCCCCTAGACCTTCTTGGTTCAAGGGCAATCGAATCCTTAGATAGTTGGAGTTTTTATTTTTTTTATCCGTTTTGTTTTCGAAAAGGAATGCTGGATTATCGATATTGTTCATGACCAGATCGAGGTCGCCGTCAAGGTCCAAATCTGCATAAGCGGCACCATTGGAGTAGGAGGGATAGGCCAATCCCGCATTTTCGGTATCCTCCAGAAACCGGGCATCGCCTAGATTTTTAAAGAAAAAATTGGATTTTTTGATACCCTTCATTTTGTTGATTTGTTCGACTAACTTTGCCCGCTCTGGTCTCTGTATTTCCAAAGCTTGTGGCATTATTGTTATAATCTACAAAGTCCATATCGGTAATATCCTTTTTATAACCGTTCGTGATATAGACATCCCTAAGACCGTCATTGTCGAAGTCCGCTATTAAGGGAGACCAGCTCCAATCGGTGGCGGCCAGGCCGGAAAAATATCCCAGATCGGAAAAGCTTCCATTACCATTGTTGACCTGCAATACGTTCCGGACATATTGGGGCTGATAACCACCCGCTATGGATCGGTGAAATCGTTCGTAAGGGATTTGTGCGAACATCGTTTTTTTTCTGAGGTTGTCCTCTGGAAGCATGTCCAATACCAACAGATCCAGCTCGGAATCATTGTTGATATCCGCTACGTCAATACCCATACTGTTATGGCTTTGGTGTTTGAAGTACTTGGATATTTCGTTGGTAAAGGTTCCATCCGCATTATTTACATAGAGAATATCATTCGACATGAAATCATTGGCCACGTAGATGTCCGGCCGTTGATCTCGGTTTATATCCATAACTACTACCCCTAGGCTCCAACCTTCGATTTGGATGCCGGCTTCCTTAGATACGTCCTTGAAAACCGGAATACCATTTTTGTCCATGCCCTGGTTGCTATAGAGTTTATCGGTACTTTTTCCTTGACCATCCTTTCTTTGTCCGATGGGGTTATTTTTAGGATAGGCTTCCTCCGAATTGTTGGCTAAAAAAAGGTCGAGGTCATTGTCATTGTCGTAATCAAGCCAGACCGCCTGAATGGAGTAGGAGTCGTCGGCCAAATGCATTTCTTCGGCACGGTTTACAAAGCCTATGTTCCCGTTGGCATCGGTAACATTGATAAAAAAATAATTTTTGGCCTTATTGAGGGAGAGATCGTGTGCGGTTGACACATGTATATCGGGTTTTCCGTCGTTATTGATGTCTATGATGGAAACCCCGGTGCACCAAGCGTCTGTTGCGACTCCCGCTTGTTGGGTGACATCCTTAAAGCTAAGATTGCCCTGGTTAAGGTATAAACGGCTGCTGACCATATTGCCCGAAAAGAAGATATCGGGCAGTCCGTCGAAATTAAAATCGGCGATTCCGACGCCGCCGCCGTTGTACATATATTCGTAATCCAATATGTTCAGGATGTCGTTTTCAACGATTTTATTACTGAAATCGAGACCTGAATCTTCCGTCGCAATCTTTTTGAACAAAGAATCTTCGTCTTCCCCCATTTCACAGGTTCCGAAAACCAGTACCAATAAAATGTAAAAGTAACGGTTCATATTATGAAGCATAGCGTCAAAGGTAAATATATCGTGGTTCAACAAAAAAAGGACATTGAATTTCAATGTCCTTTTTAACTAACTGATTCATATAGCAGATCAATAACCTTCATTCTGGTCTTTCTCGGTCATTTCGGCGTTATTGTCAATTTCTGATTGTGGAATCGGCAATCGCTGCAGTTTAGGCGTAAAATAGGGAAGCGGTTCCGTTTCAAATTTCCCTTCTTGTCTCCATCTCAGGATATCCCGGTTCCGGATCTGTTCGGAACTTAACTCCACCCTTTTTTCATGCATGATCGCTGCCATAATCTGGTCGGTGCTGCCGACCGGGAAATTGGCCGTGGGGTATGGCGGCATGTCAACGCTAGGTCTGCTACGCACTTGGTTGAGCAATTGTATCGCTCTTGATGGATTTCCCGTTTCCAGCTCGCATTCGGCGAGGTTCAGCAATACCTCCGCATAACGGATGACCCGCATGTTGATACCGGAATTCATCGAACCGCCAGGATTTATTTTGTACATGATGGAATATTTTCTCCAACTTATCTTGGTCGTCTCCCCTTCGAAGGTCGTTGTTTCACCCTGTACGTTTTCGGCTTTTAAAACATCCTGACCATTGTTGAAAGTATCTCCGATTACATAAAAACTTTTGTCAAAACGCGGATCATTTTTGGCGTCCCCTTGTGAAACGCGTTCGAACTCGTTCAGAAGTACTTCGGAAGGAATAAGGTTCCGCCACCCGACGGCAGAATATTCTTGGGTACGCACGGATTTTTCGTTTCCAATTCCGTCGCCGGTACCGTCCCAGTTGAATTCTCCAATAGAGGCATAACCGATTTCCATTAGAGATTCTTTATTGTATTCGTTCTCCGCTTGAAAATTATCATCATATTCATCCACCAGTTCATAATTGCCCGATTGAACGATTTGATCAAAAGCGGCTTTGGCACTGACATAATCTCCTCTAAACATCTGGGTGCGTCCCAACATGGCCAAGGCCGAACCTTTGGCAAACCGCCCTTGTTGTTCCACTTCGGAAACTGTCGGCAATCCGGCAACGGCATCCTGTAAATCTTGAACGGCCTGATTGAGAACTTCTTCCTGTGTGGATTTCGGGGCGCTTTCATTAATGGTCGTTGCATAGGTAGTATAGATCGGGACCCCTCCCCATAGACTGCCCAATTCAAAATAGGCCCATCCCCTCATCAATTTTGCCTCGGCTATCAACGCCCTGCGGACCCCTTCTTCGATATCCGGCACGCTCGGGCCCTTTGTAATGACGATATTCGCCCGAAGTATGGTTTGGTACCAGCCGTTCCACACACTATTGGCCACCGCATTACTGGGATCGTTACTTCCGATCAACAGCTGGTTTCTCGGGGTTTCCAATTGTCCGCCGCCCGCTTTGTTGTCGTCGCTCCTTAAATCATGAAGAAACCAATATTCCCGTGAATAAAGATTGGTTGACTGTAGGGAGGCATAGATGGCATACACTCCCGCCCGTAGTTCATCGGCATTCTTGTAATAGGTATCTACCACTACCTCGTTCGGGTTTACAAGACTTAAATTTTCCCTGTCGCATGATAGGGTGAAAAGAAACCCGGCACATAAAACAATTAATTTTTTATACGTATTCATATCATTTTCTTTTTTTAATTTTTTAAAAACCTACTTGGACACCCAATAGAATGGTCAACGGTCTTGGATATTGCCCATAGTCGATACCTTGTACGTTCAGGTTGTTGTTTCTGGCACCGATTTCCGGATCATATCCCTCATATTTCGTAAAAGTCAAGAGGTTGTTGCCGGAAACGAAAAAACTCAGATTGTTTAACGCATTATCCAAATTGTTTTCTAACCAATCGCGGGAAAACTCATAGCCAAGCTTTAAATTTTGAAGACGCAAAAAAGAAGCATCCTCTACAAAACGGTCCGAAGTCCTAGTGTTCTGGTTCGGATCGCCGCTGACCATTCTCGGAATAGTGGTGTCGGTATTCGTGGGCGTCCAAGCATCCAAAGCGGCTATCCCGTGGTTGAATAGGCGAAGTCCTCCTTGAGTATATACTTTTGTTGCATTGTAAACGTCGTTACCTTGATTACCATACCAATACATGTTCATGAAAAAATTCTTGTAATTGGCATCAAAATTAAGCCCATAGCTAAAATCGGGAATAAAACTGCCTAGAACCTCGCGGTCGTCCGCCGTTATAGAACCGCTATTGTCCAAATCCTTAAAGATCAAATCGCCGGGTGCGGCATTGTCTTGATAAAGTGTAGTGGGATCGCCATCAAGAGCATTATATTCCTCTATTTGCGATTGGCTCTGGAATATGCCTTCCACCCGCCAACCATAAAACGATTGGATGGGATCACCGGGCGAAGTCCGGGTGATATCGGTACCGCCGGCATCGGCATTGCTTCCGCCAAAAATACTTCCTGTATCCGTTGACAATGCCACCACCTCGTTTCTAAAAAGTCCGAAGTTGGCACTTACGTTCCATTGAAAGTCCGTTCCTGGTGGGGAATAATAGGATCCCGTGACATCTATTCCCCAGTTGTCCATAGCCCCTACATTAGCTTTCGTTTGTCCCGAAAAGCCCAGGGAGGGGGGAAGAGGCACGTTTAAAATAAGGTTGTCGGTACTTCTTTCGTACCATTCCGCCGAAAATTGGACCCTATTCTGATACAGGCCGAGGTCAAGTCCAATATTGGTCATTTCGGTAATCTCCCATTCCAATTCCGGATTCGCCAATTGGTTAAAAAAGGCGCCTTGGGTTTCCTCATTGTTGATGATAGCATTGGTATTGGTAGAAATACCGGCCTGGCTATCGTAGTTTCCGATGCCTTCAAAACCTATTTGCCCCCAACTGGCCCGAATTTTCAATTCGGTAAGGTTGTCGAGTCCTTCCATAAAAGATTCCTCGGCAATGTTCCAACCTGCGGATATCCCTGGAAAAGTAGCCCATTTATAGCCCTCCGCGAATTTTGAGGAACCGTCACGACGGAGGGAGGCACTAAAAAGATATCTACCGCCAAAATCGTAGTTTATCCTTCCCAAAAACGAATAGATTTCGTTTTGGGCTTCCGTGCCCTGCACGGTTTGGGCCTCGGTACCGGAAAGCACATCGAGATCGTTGTTGTTGCGTTGGCCTTGGCCTCTAATCGTGTATTGGGAGTAATCTTGGCGTTCGGCCACCACTATGGCATCGATAGTATGGTTTCCCCAACTGTTCAGGTAGTTCAACTGGTTCGAAAAATAGTTGCCCGTCGAGGTATTTTGTTGGTCTATGGTAATGTTGTTGTTTCTTCCTTTGAACCCGTCAAAATAAATAGGTTGCGACTGCTTGTTCCGAAAGTTGTTCCAATCGATACCGGCGGTAAAACGGTATGACAGACCCTCGGTAATTTTTACATCGGCATAGGCCGTACCGAAGATACGCACATTGCTGTTGATGTTCGTATTCAGTAAGCCTCCCAAGAGGGGGTTTTCCGGATCGGTGCCATCGGAGCCGTCCGGAGCGCGGAAACCGCCTTGTAGTGTGGGGTCTCTTAAAGGAATGTAGGGTACTCCCCTGATAATGTTCTGAATTTGGGTACGTCCGCCCAGCTCGGCTTCGTTCTTGCGTGTGCCGTTCGAAATGGTCAGAGATTGCCCCATAGACAGCCAATTGTTTATATCATGATCGGAATTTACCCGAAAATTATACCGATTAAAACCCGTGCCCACAATGATACCGTCTTGATTGAAGTAGCCAAAAGACCCGTAGAAGCGAGACTTTTCGGAACCGCCCCGGAGGCTTAGGTTATGTGAGGTGGTCAGTCCCGTTTTAAAGGCGGCATCCTGATAGTCCACATCGGTCTCGGCATAGGTCTGGGTAGCCCCTTCGTAGATAGGCGTATCCAATTCTGCCCATCTCGAGGGGAAATTGGATCCCGCATTGCTTAAAAGTTCAGCACCGAATTGCAAATATTGTTCCCGGTTTAGAAGATCGAGTTTCTTTGAGGCCTGCGCAAACCCCGAATACCCGCGATAGGTAAAGTTGATATCCCCAGTGGGCCGACCTCTTTTGGTAGTAACCAGAACGACCCCATTGGCCGCCCGTGAACCATATATTGCTGCGGCACTCGCATCTTTTAATACCGATATATTTTCGATGTCGTTGTTATCAAAATCCCCGAGGCCCCCTACGGGATAGCCGTCAACCACATAAAGCGGATTGGAAGCAAAACTGATCGATCCGATTCCGCGTATCTGAACGATGGGATCGGTACCCGGCCCTCCGGAATTGGTGACCTGAATACCCGCGACCCTACCTTGTAAGGCTTCCGTAAAGCTTACCACGGGCAATGCCGAAATATCTTCCGAAGAAACGGTTGAAACCGCACCGGTAACGGACTCCTTCTTTTGGGTACCGTAACCAATTACTACTACCTCGTCAAGTTCCGCTGTGTCTTCGGCCAACTGCACGTCGATATCGTTTTGGCCGTTCACCGCAACTTCTTTGGCAAGAAAACCGATATAGCTGAATACCAAGATGGCATCATTGTTTGCCGAAATGGAATAATTGCCGTCAAAATCGGTCTGTGTTCCATTGGTAGTGCCCTTTACCAGTACGTTGGCTCCTGCCAGCGGTAGGCCATCCGTATCTGTGACCGTACCCGAAACAGTAGTCTGAACCGACCTGCTTACATCCCCTTTTTTCAAAGATATTCCATTATTTGCAGTGGCAATGTGTGTTCCTGCCCACAGTAACATCGAAAACAGCACAATCCTTAAAGAAAAAAAGTCCTTAACGGACATACGCGCTTTGCCATCTTGTTTTTGATTCATAAATATTTTTTTTAGTTGAAGTCGGCCTATGGTTTAGAAAGTTCTGTTTGAATTTACGTTTAGGTAAGTCTTAATAAATACCAAAAATTTCAATCAATATTAACGAAATTAAGTAAATATTCAAAACAACTGGAGATAAAAGTTCTTGTTGGTAGAATATCGGTTAGTAGGCGGATGATTTTTAACGAGGTGGCGTTTGATGGTTGCAATTCATTTCGGTTCATTTTCAAAGAGAATCGAGAACTATAGAAACTTAAAATAAATAAGCCGCTTAGATTACAGGGATAGAAACGTACTTTTGTATATCTTATGCAAAAGAGAATTTGCTTCTTTATAGCCATATTTTTCCTGCTTCTAGGGACGGCTTGCTCAAATCCTGAAAATAAAAGGGGAAAAGTGCTGTATGAAAACCGTTGCGCCGGTTGTCACTTAGCTCCTGATATCCACGATCTGCCGAAGCGATTATGGAAAGACGAGGTATTGCCAGAAATGGGGAGGCGGATGGGAGTTCGAGATTCCACCTATAATCCCTATAAAGGGTTTTCCTTCCATGAGCAGTTTGCCATGATCCAATCGGGCGTGTACAATGTTGCACCTTCCATCTCGGCAGAAGATTGGGGGCTGCTTGTCGATTACATAATTTCAAATGCACCGGACAGCTTGAGGCCCATCGATAGCGGAGGTAGTATAAAAAGTATAACTCAATTTTCACCATATAAGGTAGAAATCGATGGCTCCAAGGGGAGTTTGATCACTTTTGTTAAGTTCGATCCAAAAAAAAATAAATTGATAACTGCTGATTTAAAGGGTAAGGTTGTGGAATACGACGGCGTGAAAAATGAGATAAGTCAAGAATTCTATTTGGGCAACCCCATCACATCCTATACCGAGATAGGCGGGACCGATTATATCACTAGCGTCGGTATCCTTGACCCTTCGGAAATTTCAGCAGGTAGGATCAATCTGGTTCGGGAGGGAACCGGTCGGCAACTGCCCTTCGAATTCCATCGTCCCGTACATACTTTAGTCCATGATTTTAATAAAGACGGTAATGAGGAAATCGTCGTAAGCGAGTTTGGAAATCTTACGGGCCAACTCTCCCTCTTGGTCCAAAAGAACGATTCCGTTTTCGAGAAAAAAATATTGTTGAACCGCCCGGGAGCGCTGCGGACCATTGTGCGGGACATGGATGGAAATGGCAAGGATGATATCATCGTAATGACCGCCCAGGGCGATGAGGGGAGTAGCATATTTTATCAGATCGGCAACCTCGATTTTAGGGCGGAACAGGTAATTCGTTTCAGCCCCCTGTACGGAAGTAGCTGGTTCGAGGTATTGGATTACGATGGGGATGGGGATCAAGATATCATAACGGTGCATGGCGATAACGGGGATAAAACCCCGGTTTTAAAACCCTATCATGGAGTAAGAATCCATTTGAACGATGGGACGAATCATTTTTCCGAAGCCTTCTTTTACCCTTTTTATGGGGCGACACGTAGCGTAAGTAGGGATTTTGATCAAGACGGAGATATTGATATCGCATTGATTTCCACTTTTCCCGATTACGACACCCGACCAGTGCAATCTTTTGTATATCTGGAAAATAAAAACAGTTCCGAATTTATTTTTGAACCGAATAGCTTGCCAAAAGATGTATCCGGGAGATGGTTTTTAATGGACGCCGGCGATGTCGATAGCGATGGGGACGAAGATATTATCCTGACCTGCTTTACCTATTCCTTTACCCCTTTACCTGAAGATTTATCCGAACGTTGGCGGGACTCCGATGTTGATATGGTGATTTTAAGGAATAAGCGGATCGATCAATGACCTGTTATGCTTGCGATTATCGCGTTAATTGGGTTTTTTCAGTTGTTTTTATTTCTCTTGTTTCTTTGCCGAAATTATCAAAAAATCGGATTTCTACTGCCTGCAATGGAATCGAAACGGAACGGCTTGACTGCGATTGAAAGGTTCTGCCCCAGTAAAACTCCCACAACTGTTTTTGTCCATCTTGATAGCTGATCTCCACCTTTACTTCATCGGGTTTTAAATGGATAAGTCGGCCCCGATATTTTTGGTTACGCTCGAATACCTTTAGCGAATCGTTGTTTTGGGAAGCTATAATCAGATTTTTATCGTTGGATAGAGTAAGTCTAGCCAAGCTTTTGCCGTCACCGGGCACGAAGAAATGACTTTCGTCCAACGGAATGACAGCGAAATTGCCGTCCCCTTTATTTTTAAGGGCAAGTCCGATAAAAGCATCCGCCGGTCCTTGTTGTACTTCCATTCCGAAATCGTTTCCGACCAAGAGAATATCAGTATGTGAATCTCCATCCAGGTCTGTGGGCAAAATTCCGTACACCGGTGCGATTTGGGCGGCCACGGGCAGGGCGTGCATTTTAAACTTTCCATGGCCCACGTTTTCTACCCAAGAAGTTTTCATGTAATTCAATGAAAGTACTGTGGCATCGTCGAGTAGTCCATCGGAAAACATTTCGGGCAAGGTCGATTCCCCGAATTCCCCGAACGAATTGAACCGTTTTCGGATGCCGACGTATTGTTTGGTTACGTCTTGCCAAGGGTGGTACAAATATTCTTTTTTAGTGCCGACGCTATCCCGAAGATAATAGGAAATCAATGGATCGATGCTTCCGTTGCCGTCGAGGTCTTTGGCATAGATCCGTACAGGCTGTTCTTTCGAACCTTTAAAGTTGATAT
>CAVXSA010000012.1:0-218932 GCA_963764285.1 uncultured Flavobacteriaceae bacterium | reverse complement strand
ACCACCGCCGTATTGCTCCCGCCGAACCCTGACGCCGTCTTTAAAAATGTATTTATCTTTTTGGGTGTGGTTCGTTCGATGATGTTCAACGGCTGGGAAACCCCTAATTCTTGAAATCCTTTGGAGGCGAACAAGGTGTTCCTCTGTAACGAGTGCATTCCTATGACCGTCTCGAGCAGGCCCGATGCCCCCAAGGTGTGGCCAAAGTATCCTTTGAGACTGTTCAAGGGGGTGTCGCCGAAACCGGCCCGGTTAAAGGCAATGGCTTCCATTTCATCGTTGAACAGGGTCGCCGTGCCATGGGCAGAAATATAATCGATTTCTTCTGGGGACAGATCGGCTTCCTTCATGGCCGAAGTTATACTTCGATAGAGACCCTCTCCCGTGCGAGAAGGCCCTGAAATATGGTTGGCGTCGTTGCAGGAGGCTTCCCCTAGAATTTCTACGGATTCATCGACCAACAGGTTTTTATCCTTGGTAACTAAAACGCTGGCGGCCACTTCTCCGATGTTGATGCCCAGAACGGGACTTGCAATACGGCCGACAGGGTTCATCGCTCAAGGCTTGAAAGGAATTAAAGCCTGAAATAATAAATTGAGTGACCAAGTCGCCCGCGACCACGAATATGTGGTCGAATTTTCCTTGGTCAATCAATCTCTTGGCGACGGCTATTGCCAAAATTCCTGAAACGCAGGCATTGGACAAAACGATAGGTTCGGTAATGAAACCAAAATATTTCTGAATCTTCTCCCCCAAAGCTCCTAAATAGGCACGTTCTTCGGGAAAGTTGCTGTCATCTTCAAGAACATCGATGTTACCCTTGGTTGTGGAAACCATAAGTCCCACCCGATCGGTCAGTTTCAATTCCGATGCTTTTAGGGTTTTTTCGAGCGAAACGATCAGCATTTTTTCCAAACGGGTAAAAGAGGAGCTAACATCCAATCGATTAAAAGATTTGTTTAATCTATCCTCGGGAATCAGGGAAGAATAAAAAGGACGGTTCAACATGCTGGGCCGGTCCACCAGTCGCAATCCCGAAACTTCTTCGGAAATTTGATCCACAACGGTAGAACTGTCAAAACCCAGTGAAGAAACTATGTTGTTATGTGACAGGTAAATACTACTCATCCAATAAGCCCATTTTAGCTTTCCATTGTCTGAAAAAATCGGGAAGTACCAAGGATAGTTCCCCGCCCAGTTCAACAAAGACCTGTACGGTTTCGCCAATACAGACCACCTGCTGATCGGGATTTTTAATCTCGTATTTGAATATCATTTTTGCCGCGGCCGAATCGACGTAGGTCGTTTTTATGATGGCGACATCCCCGTATCGCAAGGGCAGTTTGTGTTCGCATTTTGAGGAAACGATGGGCGTCGAAAAATGGTTTGCTTTTTGATCGAGGTACGAAATGCCGTGATGGCGGCCGAAAGCTTCACGACCATCCTCAAAAAATTGGATATAATGGCCGTGCCAGACAATGCCCAAGGAGTCGCACTCCGCAGAAACGTATTCGGACTTCACTGGTATGGCTGATTTCTTTTTTCATTCTCCCCCAGAAATTTAAATCGCGTTCTTTCGCTCATTATAAACAATGGACACAACGGTTGTCACTACAAAAAACAAAAATAACAAAGCGATTTCGGGCAGCAGTTCTTTAATTCCGACATTTCTTAAGAATACATCGTAAAAGGCATTGAGACCCCAGTTCATCGGCGATATTTTCGAAAGTACCTGCATAAAACGGGGCATGGCGAAGACAGGTACCCAGACCCCTCCCAAGGCAGCCAAAATCACCACAAATGTGGCTCCGAAAGGGGCGGATTGTTCCTGTGTCTTAGCAACGGTGCCCAATAAAAGTCCTAGGCCTACGGCGGCCAGACCGGCAAAAAGAGCTACTAAAAACAGAAGGGGAAGCTTGCCCGACACGTCAAGTTTGGGGAGGCCAATCAAAGGAAATAGGTAAACGCCGACCAATAGCATCAACGCGAACTGAACCAGTGCGATTCCCAGAAATACCACAGTTTTTCCGCCTAAGAACGTTGCATATCCCGACCGGTTGGGTACGCAATCGGACGAAAGTTCCCTGATTTTTTTCTTTTACCATGTTGATAGATAAAGGCAGAATGATAAAGAAAATGGCAAAGAGCGTCCATGCCGGGATATTGTGCTGGGTGGAATTGGGAATGATCGCTTCCTTTACGGTTTGTTGGCACAATTTCCTTAAAAACCAGAAAGGGTTCGGTGTCGAAGATTTCTTCGGTCGGGTCATCCGTCAGTTCTTCCTGAAAGGCGTTGTATATGGTTTGCGACTCAATTTTTGAGACCATTTGGTCGATGCCGCTTTTGATGGAGCTGCGGAAGGCGAACTGCGTGGCGGGATCAAAATAAAGCCTGATTTCCTTGGGCTTCAGTTTTGATTTAACCATGGGGATGCTCTCCTCTTCCTCACCGAATTTTTCTAGGATTACCTCCACATTTTCGGCGACCTTTTGATTCAAGTCATGGGATAGGTTTATAGGAATGACAATGCCCAACTGATATTTTCCCGTCCGTACCAGCTGTTTTACCTGCGTTTCCGAAGCTTGAAGTTGCACTTCTAAATGAGACGAGTTTGTAAGATTTTTCAAAATATCCTGGGAGACTTCGCCCTTATCGTTATCCACCACGAGAATTGTGATTTTCGATTCCTTTAAGGTCTTGAAGGTTTCATTTTGGACCAAGGTTATCGTGATGACCAAAAGTAAAGGCATCAAAAAAAGAATGGCCAGGCCTCCGACATCACGGACCAACAATAAAAGCTCCTTGTATGTCGAGGCCCACAGTTTAAGCATGATCGCGTAAGGCTTTGCCGGTTCGGGCCAAAAATACCTCTTCCAGGTTCTGGGCGCCATCCTCTTGAGTAATCAAGGTTTTGGGAGCGCCTTTACAGATAATCGTTCCGAAATCGATAATGGCCACACGGGTGCAGAACTCTTCCGCTTCGTTCAGGTGATGGGAAGTGTACAGTATGGTGGTTCCTTCTGCGTTCAGTTGTCCCAAATAATCGATAATGACATTTTTTGATTGTACATCGACCCCCACCGTAGGCTCGTCGAGAAACAGCACTTTAGGCCGGTGCATAATGCTGGCGATTAGGTTGATGCGTCGCTTCATGCCTCCCGAGAAGTTGGCCACTTTTTTATCAGCAAAATTTGAAAGGCCTAAAATGTCGATATGGTCGAGAATTTTTTTCTTTAAGGGATAGCCTTTTAATCCGTACATGATACCGAAATACTGTAGGTTTTCATAGGCGGTCAACGACGGGTAGAGCGCATACTCTTGGGGTACGATACCGATCAATTGTTTCAGTTGGTTTTTATGGGCCTTGAAATTCAACCCATCGATGCTAAATGTGCCGGATGTCGGTTTGAGCAATGAACTGAGCATTGAAATCAAAGTCGTTTTTCCCGCCCCGTTGGGGCCCAACAAGCCAAATATCTCTCCTTCTGCTATGTTAAGATCCAATTTTTGAACCGAATATTCTTCGGCACCTTTATATTTTTTAGAGAGTTGGTTGATTTGTATCATACAGGCAAAACTATTCGAAAAGTAAAAATTCAGAAATAATATGCAATGATTATGCTGTAGAATTGATTTAATGTATTTTCATGTGCTAGAAAATCCACCTTTTTCACCCTGCTATGCTTTTATAAAATGTTTTCATCTAGCCTCAGAAGTCGATATTCGCGGTTTCAAACAATACGTCTATAGTGGGTTCATGATGCTAAATCAAACTATATTCTTCAACCGCTTAAAAAAGACCTGTTCCCGATGGGCAATTTCCATCAATTGATCAGCAATTTTGTTATAGCCATCGGTTTCGCCGCTGCGGTTTTTGTAGATGCGGGATGCTTCCAACGCAAAATCGCGCCATAGGTCACCGATTTCGGTCATTTCTTTGGAGAAATCCTTCAGTCTGTCGTTGTTAAGCACTCCCGCGGCCTCTTGCAGAAATGCGGCATAGATATAGCGGAAGCCGCCGCCGCCCGTTCCGATTTCCTCTTGCATACGGACGATTTGGCCTAAATAGTGATTGGTCTTTTTCGCGCCTATTTTTTTTGGCCATTTTCGGATGTTCTTGGCGACCCAGCGGATGGCTTTGACCCCGACGATGGGCACGGGTGCGGTCATATCTCGGCAGGTTTGTTTGATGCCCTTGATAACGGCTTGTTCCAATTCGAGTTTTTCCGGAAAGGCGGTAGGGTAATAGATATGGCCCTTGGGCGCAAAGGCCCCTTTGGCAAAGCGGACTTTCTCCAGCTGGTTTTCGGTCAAGGAGGTCACGCCTTCCATTACGGGATCGCTGATGAGATATCGGTCTTCTTTTTTGCCATAGACCACCATATTGTGGGCGTTGAAATGAAACCGATATTCATCGGGAAAATAGATAAGGTGGTACACTCCCACCTGCAGACCTACGGGATTGGAATTTTTCAGGTTTTCATCCAATCGGGCCTTGGCCTTTCTGTGATTCCTAAATTTCTCGCGTCTTACCTTGACTCCGACCCTTTTGGCAAAGCGGTTGAAGACCAGGCCCGGAAGTACGCGATAAGTAAATACCGGGGCGTAGTTCACTTTTATGAAGGGCAGGTAGCTGAACAAGAGTCCCGATCCGATTCCGAAAACCATGGGCTCGCTAACCTCGAAGCCGTTATGCCGCATGAGGTTGGAAACCACTCCGTTTTCACAATGGGCCGCCTGTTTATGGGCAAAATCTATGTGTAAGGCTTCACTCATCGATATTTTTTAACTTTTCGATGGAAATTTCAAAAACGTCGGCATATTTTTGAAGGGTGTTTGTTTTCAGTTTCCGAAAGACCCCCGGTTTCAGATGCCTTTTTACCCGCCATTGCCATAATCCCACATAACTTGCCAAAATAGAGACGTCCATTTTGTGCAGTTCCATATAGTATTCTATGGGACTGGTTTCGTTGTTGAAAAAACGTGCTTTGGCGGCTTCGGTACGTTCCTCTATATCCTTTATGGCGTTGTCGAGGGCGATGGATTTAGGTTCCCATCCGCTGCTGAGTTCGGTGGTGTATTTCCCGTTCTCATCCACGGCATAGACCATGTCTTTGATATTCGCCTTTTCAAGTTTGCTCTTGTCTTGTGGGACTTCCTCTTTTTTCATCCTACTTCGTGGATCAGAAAATTGAATGTACAATCTACGATTAAATCATGGTTTCTGAAAGTGGAGGAGGTTACGGTGCACATTGTCATCTTAGCCGTGTCGTATCTGGAGACCAAACGGGCCTTGGTCACTAAAAGCTCCCCAACCCTGGGCAAATCATGGATGTCAGCCTGTTTAATGGCACTTATATAGCCAACGATGTTGTTACCTTCCCCCTCAAGGTCCCCGTCGTCGAAATAACTTTGGCCGACGATGGCCGTACTCGCCTGTGCCGCATTTTCAATGAGTCCCGTTTCAGATAAGCGGCCGTTCGAATTTAAAAAGATGCAATCTTCCCCAATCTCAAAATGGGTGACTACGGAATCCTCGTCGAGATAGGGGGTATGGGTCGCCAATAACATCGGCTCGCGGTGCGGCAGAAAGTTTTTGATGTTGATGTCGTAGCGGGCCTTTTTCATTTTTTTTAAGCAATTCACCTTGCGCGGTACGCTAGTGGCTTTGGACAATTCCTATTTTATTAAGCGGGGCGAATCGCATCTGGGATTATCCCGCCAATGCGGTTTTAATTTCGCTAGAGGCCAATAATTTCCCCTTGCATTCCACTTTGGCCTGGACCAAGGTTACGCCCATAATATCATGTAAAATCTCTACTGTGGTCACCAAAGTTTCGGATATCTGTGGCAATTGGAATATTTCGGCTTTTTTAATCGCTCCGATATAGCCTATCGGCGCCTGTTTTTTTAAGAGGTAATATTTGTAACCTGTGTGCAATGCAACGGTCTGGGCCATGTTTTCAATCAGGCCGGGTGCCGCAAAATGCCTTTCGGAGACCCATATATTGTCGGCAGGTATTGTAAAATGGGATACGATTCGCGCATCGGTATATTCTATCAGCGCGTCTATCATTACAAAGGGCCTCTTTTGGGGAATAAGGGTTTGCAGCAAGTCGCCATCGGCAATATATTCTGGCGCCCCGGCCATTAGCATACGGTAAGATACGCGTACATATACGAGAAGCGGGCGCTTTCGGGAACATGGAAGAGTATCTTATCGCCTTTCTTTAGCTTTCCCGAGGCGACCAATTCTTCCAACATCACATAAATGGACGCCGCTCCGATATTGCCTACATGGTCCAGGTTGAGGAACCATTTTTCCCATGGTATTTCCACGTCCTTGATTTTTCATTTCATCGTACAGGCCTTGTTTGAAGTAATACGACGAGATATGGGGTAAATAGTAATCGATATCCTCAGGGCCGATACCGTGTTTTTGGTAAACCCGTTTTAGGCTGTCAACGCCTTTTTGCAAAATGTTGTTGCCTAAAAGGCGCGTATCCTGTTTCATGGCAAAAAGGGATTTTTTCCCCCATTGATCAGCGGGAAATTCGCTCCACGGCTTTAGCTGGCCGTTTTCTTCCTTTTCGGCTCCGGCGTACATGCAGGTCTCCATTTCATGCGCATACGAATAGCCGTCTATCCATTCAATTTTCAGGGGATTTTTACCCTTTGGGACGTTTTCCAGCAATACCGCACCTGCACCATCGGAGAGCATCCAACGTAAAAATTCCTTATTGAAAGCCAGGATGGGCTGTTCTTCCAATTCTTTCATTTGGGCAACCTCGTTTTCGAATATATCGGACTTCATCCATGTAGAGGTACGTTCGCTACCGGCGCAGGCGGCATTTTCGGATTGGCCCGCCTTCACGGAAAGATATCCGTATTTTAACGCGTTCATGCCCGAGCAACAAGCGCCCGAGGCGGAGTTGATTTCCATGTTCCGGTTCCTTAAAAAACCGTGAACCATGCTGGTATGGGAAGGCAGTATTTGATCGGGGCTGGAAGTTCCACAGGATAGCAATTCGATATCTTGCGAGGTAAATTCTTCATCGCAAAGGGCTGCTACCGCCTCGGCGGCCAGTTGGGCATTGTTATGGGTGACCTTGCCCTGCTCGTCGATGGCATAATAACGGGTCTTGATCTGATTGTTGCGTAGTACCAGCCGCCGGGCTTTGGAAGTTTTCCCGTCGATAACGCCCAGTTTTTCTTCCATCTGTTCGTTGTTTACGGGCTTATTGGGTAAAAATTTGGCAATACGAGTAATGTAAACGTCCTTCATCATTTCTCCTTTAAAGCTACGGAGGAGTACTGTTTTCTCTCCCTGTTCCGCTTTCCGGTCATGGGCAAATAAGTGAGCAAAAATACTATAAAAACTATAGGTGCTATGACCCAGATGGCAAATATCAGATAATATTTAAACAAACAGATCCATTTCAGGCGCTTTGGTTCGCCCGGCGCTCCTTTTTTTATGAGCAGGTTTGCCCATTTTGAAAACAACAGGTTGCCCCGTTCATCGGTGCGCACCAAAAAAGGGTTTATCCGAACGGCATCCTTTCGCAGTAAATTTTCTTGAAGATCCGAAAAGTTGCCCGAAACCAATGCCTCTTTGATCGGCGGTCCAAATTTCGAAGCATTTTCAATGTCGGTATCGGAAACCCCTGGTTTTGGAAAAATCCCTAAATACCTATCCTTTTTGCCCGACATCATCCAATGCTGAATGGTGATTACGCTGATATGGTTGATATGCCTGTCGATCAGGGCGATATGCCCGACCAGTTGGGCATCTACCGAAACCAATAAGCGCTTCATTTTTTCCTGCGCCTGTACCCACATATTCCGGCAGACTACCACGGTAACGATGGGGGTTTCATGGAGCAATTTTTTCGCCCAGTCCGATTTTAAAAAGGAATTTATGGGGATGGATGGCGTCAAGTACCAGACCTGATATCCTAAAATGACCAAATCGTATTTTTTTTCTAGGATTTCCGGGTTGGGAGGATGGAATCCCGTCGGAATCTGTAAAAACGATTCTGGAAAGACATCAAAGAATCGCTCCGGTTTCCAAGGAAAGCCATATGGTGGTTCGGGAATGATCTCGTAATGTGAGATATTGACCTCTTCGCCGCTAAGGGTGCTGGCAATATTTTTTAGAATGGTCGTTAATTGCCCGGTCTGGGAGTAATGTATGATTAAAACTTCTTTCATTGACAATTCATTCTAGTCTTTCCCTATCTTTCCAAAAATCAAAATAATTGAACCATTGCAGTGGATATTTTTTTAAGATTTGTTCCATGCTCTCCGTATATTCCTTCAAAAGTCCCTGCGCGTCCCTGGCCTTGAATTCGGCAGTTTGGGCATAGAGGTCATAGTGCCGTTTTGAGCCTTTCATGAAATAGACGAACAGTACCGGCAGGTTCAATCGTGAAGCCAGCAGATAGGGGCCCAAAGGAAAATGGGCTTTTTTACCCATAAAGCTTTCCGTCAGGGTTTTGGCACCGGGCAGATATCTATCGCCGGTAAAAACGACCAAACCCCCGTCATCGATAGCCTTGTGGATTTCGAAAATATGTGACATATCTTCTTGGACCACAATGAACTTTAAAGGCGATTTGACCGAGATTCTTTCCAGATAGTCCGTGATATTCTGATGCTCGGCATGTGTGGTTACCATGCTGATGTTGGAAATGTGGTACCGATCTTCCAAAAAATAATGCGAAGACTCAAAATTCCCCACATGGCCGCTGATCAAGATGCCGCCCTGGTTTTTTTTGAGTAGGTTGTCGATATGCCCGATACCGTTGTGGGTGTAGATAAATTTGTCTCGTAGGCCGGTTGAAATCGCCACTTTATCGGTCAGGGTCTGCCCGAAAGTATAATAGCTCTTGTAGATGCACAAAATGCTTTTCCATTTCGAATATCCTTGCCTTTTCCGAAAATATACATAGGTGTCCCAATTACTTTTCGGGGAAAACAGCACATAATAGCCAATAACGAAGTGGAGCAAAATGTAAGCGGCATCTATACCAAAATTCCGCAGAAAGAAAATGTAGATTTGGTAGCCCAAGAGCGTTCCCCGTGATTTTCCTTCCCATTCCGTGGCCATGGCCCGAGTGTTGTCGGTAAGGTTCAATCCAGCTTTCTTTCGATAAGGTCGTAAAAATTCTGTAGTGTATGGATGTTCACAAAATCCTCGCCCGTTAACTTCACCCCGAAATTGCTCTCCACCGCGACCACTAGATCGACAAAATCGAGACTATCAAGATCGAGGGCATCCTTTAGGTTGGCTTCGGGGACCAATACCTCTTCCTCTACCTCGAAATCATCGATGAGGAATTCATCTACTTTTTCTTTAATATTATCCTTGGTCATTACCATCTTTCTCAAGTATTGCGTTAAACCTGTTTTAGCCTGCCCAAGCCTTGTTCTTTTTTGCCCGTCCTGCGGTTAATTCTATCTGCCGGACCGGGAGGGAATAATTTCGTAGCTACAGCTAGGCAATCACTTTTGCCTTGTCCCAACAAAAATTGACTCCGGCTTAACCGATACAACAGGCCCCATAAAAGGCTAGCATTTTTTCACTATCAAAGCCGAATTCGTTCCACCAAAGCCGAAGGAATTGGACAAAAATACGTCAATTTTTTTATTTAAGGTTTTCTTAACAAGGTTTAATTTTTCCGAATCTTCGTCCATGTTTTCCAAGTTGATGTTGGGAGCGATGAAGTCGTGCCGCATCATCAGTAGCGAATAGATTATCTCGCTGGCCCCGGCCATCCAACATTCGTGGCCCGTCATTGACTTCGTTGAGCTGACATATGGGTCATTGTTACCGAACACCTCGTATATGGCTTTTGCTTCGTTAGCGTCGCCCACCGGTGTCGAGGTAGCATGGGCGTTAACATATTCGATGGCTGAAGTCGCCATCCGGGCATCTTCCAAAGCCCGTTTCATCGCCCTGGAGGGGCCTTCTACGTTGGGAGTAGAAATATGGTCTCCGTTAGAGGAAAATCCGTACCCCACGATTTCCCCCAAAATGGGTGCACCCCTTTTTCGGGCCGATTCGTAACTTTCAATAATCAGGGTCGCCCCACCACCACTGGGTACCAACCCGTTCCGATCCCTGTCGAAAGGCCTTGACGCCTTCTCAGGATATTCGGTATTCGTCGCGAAAACGCCCAACCCGTCAAAACTGCCCATCGCCAGAGGGTTGATTTCTTGTGCCCCGCCCGCTATGATGCTATCTTGGAGTCCGCTTTTAATCAAATGATAGGCCAGCCCTATGGAATGCGAGCCACTGGCGCAAGCGGCGCTTACGGTCAAGTTGATGCCACGGAGCTTGAAAATCGTGGATAGGTTCATGGTAACGGTGGAGTTCATAGCCTTGAAAATCGCTCCGGAGCCTACTAAAGTGGTATCTCCCTTTTCGCGCATGGTATCGACCGATTCTACCGTCGATTTGGCCGTGCTATCATTTCCATACAAAATACCGACTTCATGGGCATCCAAATAATCTTGGTCCATTCGTGCATTTTGTAAAGCTTCAATGGTGGCCATATAGGCATATTGCGCTTCTTCGCCCATGCTTATACGCTGCCTTCTTGATAAGAGGGGTTTGAGGTCCGGTAGGTCCACTTGGCCTGTAATCGAGGAGCGAAAACCGAAAGTATCGCGTTCGGGATCGTGAACGATACCAGATCGCCCTCCATATAGGGAAGTCTTGACCTCATCGAGATTCTTGCCGATGCAGGAATAGATGCCCATGCCCGTGATTACTACTCTCCTCATTCTTTTAGCGTAGCTGTTTGGTATAGTACCAATATAATAAAGTTTGGGATTCTAACGGAATTTCAGAGCGAAAATTGTACGCTAGAAAGGAAGGGAGAACGGTCGGTATGTAGCTCACGCCGATCGGCGGTATCCTAAGCTTGTTTTCTTAAGAATAGATACCCCCGTTGATATTGATCACGTCTCCCGTAATGTAGCTGGCCTTTTTGGAAGCCAAAAAGGAAACCAAATGGGCGACCTCTTCGGCGGTACCGAACCTGTTGGCGGGAATCATTTTTTTAAGTTCCTTTTCGTCCAGATTTTCTGTCATATCGGTATTGATAAAGCCCGGAGCCACTGCGTTGACGGTAACGTTTCTTTTCGCTACTTCTTGTGCCAAGGCTTTGGTCGCTCCGATTACGGCGCCCTTTGCGGCAGAGTAATTTGTCTGTCCCGGGGTACCCTTCAATCCCGATACGGAAACCATGTTGATAATCCGTCCATATTTGTTGACCAGTAATTTTTGTATCAAATGGTTGGTAACGTTAAAAAAGCCGTTTAGACTGGTATCGATCACTTTTGACCAATCTTCCGCTTTCATCCACATAAACATTCCATCGTGGGTGATTCCGGCATTGTTGACTATGACTTCGATTATAGCATCTGGATGGGCCTCATGCCATTGGTCCAAAACGGACTTCACATTTTCGGCATCCGTTACATTAAAGGGTAAAAGTTCGCCTTGGCCCCCTGAGTCCTCGACCGATTTCAAGGTTTGTCCGGGCGGCCGTTTCATTGCTGTAATAATTGATAAGGATACGATAATCGGAATCCTTGGCCAATTGAAGGCAGACCGCCCTTCCGATTCCCCGGGATCCGCCCGTGACCAATGCGTATTTTTGCTTTGCCGCTTTTTTCCCTTCCATATATAAAGATATGTATTCCTAAGACATTAGAAAAACTCCTTAAAACCGGTATATTCTTATTCTACAGTCTCAAAAGGCTCCGCGTTCTCGAACCATTTATCGCCGAGCAAATCGCCATTTTTATCAAGGAATCCCCATCCTTTTTTGGACTTAACACGTGCGAAGCCGTTGATAAATCCTTTTTCATTGTTTCCGCCCAAAAAGCCGAATCCGGCGGTAATATCATATTCCATAGGAATGACCAGTTTCCCTGTGGTATCTATAAACCCCCAGTCTTTGTCCTTAACGGGGGCGCGACCGTCGGAAAAGACTTCCGCATCGCGGTATTGTGGTTCGATGACCATCTGGCCCTTTTCGTCGATATAACCCCACTCCTTACCTTGGGCTACAGGGGCCAGTCCGTCCGAAAAGGCCCTGGCCTTATCGAATCGGGGCTCGATGACCCATTTTCCAGTGTTATCGACAAACCCTACTTTTTTATCCTTTTCGGCGTAAGTAAGGGGGGAGTCTCCATGGAAAATCCAGACATCCGTCGCTCCTTCAATAGGATTGAATTTCCCGTTGTGAATGATGCCGTATGCCTCTCCTTTTTTTCCGAAAACGCCGTTGGGCGACCATGTGTTTCCGATATCCTCATATTCCGTAGGAATTACTTCTTTTCCTTTGGTATCGATCATGCCCCATAGTTCCCCTTTTTCTACCTTGGCATGGCCATTCTTGATATCCTTGATTTGATTATAAACAGGTTCCAGAACCATTTTTCCGTCCGTTCCCAAGAGACCGACCTTATCCCCATCCCTAAAAAAAGCGACGCCATCCTCAAAATCATACAATTTCTCCGTGGTTGCCGGAATTTCCAATACTTGATTTTTTTTGTCGATATATTGCCATTGATCGTCCTTTAAGACCAGTGCATATCCCGAATCAAAATATTTAACCTTATCATATTGGGGTTTGATGGCCCATTCGCCGGAGGCATTGAGAAATCCCCACTTTTTATCCTGTTCCGCAGCGGCCAGGCCATCGGAAAAGGATTTGGCATCTTCGAATTGCGGCTTGATAACGAAGTTACCCGATTTGTCGATGTAGCCAAATTGGCCATCTTGCCGCACCAAGGCCAGTTCTTGGGCAAAGGAAGAAAAAGTGGTCAGCGCGAACGTTAAGAACAAAATGTACGTAGTTTTCATAAGTAGTGACTTTAAGGTTATCTTTTTTTAGGTATTCTTGTGGTTAGTGATAAAATCCTTCACCTGGTTAACGTAGGGATACATAATTATATCATTTTTGAAGGGGGGGACGATTTTACGTACGGTATCGTACATGTTCCTGGTCTTGGTAGAAACCTGGTCCTGCACACCGAGATATTCAATGGCCTGCACCACGGTAATAATTTCTATGGCGATGATCTCGAAGGCATTTTCGATGACCTTTTTGGTAATCAGGGCGGCATTGGTTCCCATGCTCACGATATCTTGGTTGTCGTTGTTGTTTGGGATGCTGTGCACGTACATAGGGTTGCTGAGCATCTGGTTTTCGGCGGCGGTCGAGGTAGCCGTGAACTGCACGCCCTGCATACCGAAGTTCAGGCCTAAAGTACCCAAATTTACGAAAGGGGGGAGAATATCGTTTAGTTTATGGTTCAAAAGATAATTCAACTGCCTTTCGGCTAGCATACTCATTTTGGTCACGACAATCTTGAGCTTGTCCATCCCCAACGAGACATAGTCCCCATGAAAATTGCCTCCGTGATAAACATTCTTTCTTTCCACATCGACGATAGGGTTGTCGTTGGCCGAGTTGACCTCCTCTATAAGGGTTTGTTCTACTTCGTTTAAGGTGTCGAGTATCGGGCCGAGAATCTGCGGCACGCAGCGAATGGAATAGTATTCCTGCACCTTTTCCTCAAAGACCGAGACCCCGTTGTTACCGTTATATAGGTGATGTTCGCGCTTTCTGGTCAGGGTGCTATCCTTTAAGTGGCTGCGCATTGATCTAGCGATTTCACGTTGGCCCTTATGTTTTTTGGTGTGATTGAGATTTTCTGAAAGGTGGTCGTCATAGGCCTGCATGATTTCGTTGATAGCCGATGAACAAGCGATCATCCACTCTAATAGACGGCGGGTATATATAGTATTTACGACCCCGATGCCCGTCATGACGGAGGTGCCGTTGATCAGGCCCAGCCCCTCTCGAAGTTCCACGGATATGGGTTTGATCCCTTCCTTCTCGAACACCTCTAGGGTCGGCCTTCTACTTCCTTTATAAAATACCTCGCCTTCGCCGATCAACACCAGCGCCAAATGTGCCAATTGCACCAGATCGCCGCTGGCGCCGACGCCGCCGTGCTCGTAGATCAACGGAGTAATATTTTTATTGATCAACGCGGTCATGGTCTCGATGACCGAGGTATGCACGCCCGAATTTCCCAAACTCAGGGTGTTCAACCGCGCCAACATGGCGGCCTTTACGTATTTTGGGGGGATGGGGTTGCCTGTGCCCGAGGCGTGGCTACGGATCAAGTTGTATTGTAGTTGTACGGTTTCGGAATCCTTGATTTTGTATTGTGCCATAGGGCCAAAGCCCGTATTTACACCATAGATTATTTTGTTCTTTGAGAATTCCTTTAGAAAATCGAAACTCTGTTGTACTGTTTCGATGATTTCTGGATCAATGGTAATGGGTCGGCCATCAAAAATGGAATCGTAAAAATCCTGTATTCCTAATTTTCCCTTGATTTCTGGCATTGGCGGTGGGTTGAATCTGAGGAAGCCGAGATGGCTTCTATACATGTTTCGTTTAATCGGGAGGCAAAAATAGCAATTTTGATTACCAAATTTAGAACATTTGCACAACGAATATTGTATTTTTACTTTGAATTCCAACTAGATACCCCAAACTTTATCAAAAAAATATTAGTGTAGATGAAAAATCAACAGGTCGATGTTCTCATTATTGGTGCGGGTCCCTCGGGAGCCGTATCCGCCGCTTATCTTCATAAGCAAGGTTTACAGGTGAAGGTGGTGGAAAAGAGCAAGTTTCCCCGATTTGTGATCGGGGAAAGCCTGTTGCCCCGCTGTATGGAACATTTTGAAGAAGTGGGTCTCTTGGAGGCACTCAAGGCAAAGGGTTTTGAAGTCAAGGAAGGTGCCCGGTTTATGCGGGGCGAAAAAATATGTAATTTCGATTTTAGTAAAAAATATACCGAAGGATGGAACTGGACCTGGCAAGTACCGCGGGCGGATTTTGATAAGACGTTGACCGATACTTTAATAGGATGGGGCGTTGACATCGCTTTTGAACAGGAAGTGGTTGCGGTGGAATTCGAGGGAAGCGATTCCATGACCACCATTAGGGATACGGAAAATACTCTCTCGACTGTTTCTGCCAGATATATTGTCGATTCCAGCGGTCACGGAAGGGTGCTGCCCCGATTGTTGGATCTGGACAAGCCGTCCGAAATTCCCAGACACTCCTCAATCTTTACCCATGTTAAGGATGTAAAACGACCGGAAGGTCGTGAGGGCACTATCATTACCTTCGATGTGGTAAGTCGGGAGACTTGGTTGTGGGTCATTCCCTTTTCCAACGGATACACCAGTATCGGCTACGTTGGTCCCACCGAATATCTGGAGTCTTTTGAAGGAGACACTACCCAAAAACTCCGGCAAATGATGGAGTTATCGGAATACTACTTCGACCGCTTCGATGGAGTCGATTACGAATTTGAGCCGATAAAGATCAAGAACATCGCCAAATCGGTCAAACAACTGTACGGGGAGGGTTATGTATTGACCGGAAACAGTGCCGAGTTTCTAGATCCCGTTTTTTCCTCGGGCGTGACCTTTGCCACTGAATCCTCCCTCTTGGCCGCCCAATTGATAGCCCGCCAATTGAATGGTGAAACCGTCGATTGGGAAAACGATTATGCCGAACATATGAGGCAGGGTGTACAGGTTTTCGCTACCTATGTAAAGGAATGGTACTCCGGAAATTTACAGACCATTTTTTTCGAGGGCAATGAAAACCCCTTGATCAAGGCCCAGATCTGTTCAGTGTTGGCGGGCTATGTTTGGGACCGGACGAATCCATTCGTCAAGAATCACCATCGCTTGGTCAAGACCGTGGCGCGGGTGGCGGAGTTGGAGAAGGAAGCAAACGAATAAAGGAGACCGTCTCAATCATCAATTGCCGCAAACACCATCTGCCGAAACTTCCATCCGGTCTGATCGGAGACATTACCTTGTGTCTGTTTCATCAAGATGCCGATGACCTGCTCTTTGGGATCGGCGAAATATTGCGTATTGAAATAGCCGCCCCAATCGAAGGTGCCGGTGCTTCCCAGACCTCCCATATCCTGTCCTTTTTGGCTGACGACGCCGAAGGCCAAGCCATAATACTGTTGGTCGCCCCCGAACAGGTCACCGGTCTGATTGCCCATGATACTCTGTACCGTGGTTCTGCTTAATATGCGTTCACCGTTCAGTTCCCCGTTATTGAGATACATTTGCAGAAACGTCGCATAGTCCTTTGCGGTACTAGAAAGTCCCGCCCCACCTGAAAAGAAACTTTGGGCCCCTTTAATCGGGTAGTCGGTATCGTAAAAAGTTTCCGGATATTTTTGCCATTTTCCGTCCTTGAGCTGCTGCACCGTCACTAAACGATTGTGTTTTTCCTTGGGAAGATAGAACCAAGTATCGTCCATTCCTAGCGGGTCGAAAATTCGGGTTCTTAAAAATTCGTCGAAGGGCATTCCCGAGATGACCTCCACAAAGTACCCGAGTACATCCAATCCTTCGCTATAGACAAAAGCTTCGCCGGGATTATGGTGCAAGGGCTGTTTGGCCAGTTTCTTTACGCTTTCACCTATTGAAATATCCTCAGTAGTGAACAAGTCCGTAATACCAGCCTTGGCATAGATTTTTTGAAAACGCTGGTCGCCATCGATTACCCCGTAGCCCAATCCTGACGTATGTGTAATCAAATCGCGGATGGTGATTTGATCTTTTGCGGGCTTTACGGTATAAGTAGAATCGGCTTCGTTGAAGGTATCCAGTATTTGTGCTTTCCCGAATTCGGGAATGTACTTTGAAATCGGGTCGTCTAACTGAAACTTTCCTTCTTCCCAGAGTATCATCACGGCGGTAGAGGTAATGGCCTTGGTTTGGGAGGCTATCCTGAAAATGGCGTCCTTTTTCATTTCCTTTTTGCCCTCGTTGTCCGCCATCCCATAAGCCTTATAAAAAACAATTTTCCCTTTTCTGGCGATAAGCGCCACTGCTCCCGGCACCTGATCTTCGGCAATAGCGTTTTGTAGAATGGTATCAATTTTAGCAAGGCGCTCGGCCGACATTCCAACGGTTTCGGGTGAGGCTTCCAAAAGCGGGGGTGAGGATTGGACGGATTTTGTTTGGGCGGAGAGGCTAAAGATTAGAAAGAATAGGAAGGTTGAAAGTACTTTTTTCATGATTTTCTCTTGAATAATGTTATATGGGGATTGATTCTCAAGGCGAATTTAATATTTTTTGCAATCGAAGTAACCCTCGCATCCTAAAATCCGAGACCTCCTTTTCAAAAATTTAACCCCAACTCGCAGAGTACCAGTTCCGAAATTAAGGGCCTAACTTATTTTTCTATACTTGATATAAGTCTTTCCGGGGCGGGGTCTTTGTACTTTGTATAGTACTCACGGTCGCGATACCGGTCTATGGGTTCAACGGTAGCGATGCTTATGGCGATAGCGAATTCAACATCGTTAGCCCATGATGGCCTTTTCTAATTCGTGAGATTATAGGAATGCCACCTATAATGTAAATCCTGCCTTTATCCAAGAGTTTTTGAACCTTTTGCCCACGGCATGTCGCGAACTTTTCCACCGTCCGGAAAGGGGATTCGCTATTCGGATATAGGAACTGGGTTTCTCAGAGTTTCATAGAAGTCCGCCAAAATAGGTCGCTTTTCAAAATTCTCCCAAATTTTGATTTTACGGGGATTGTCGGGCCTTTCGACCCACTTGTTATCGATTAAAACGGGACAAGGAATTTGTTTGGTCTCCGCCCAATGAGGATTTTTAAGTATGGCCAGTGACACCATATCGAACAATGGGCGGGATGGGGTTACATTTGAAGTGCCTATGTGCTCGAAGATATGATCGAAAAGGTCGATTCCGTAATCGCCGAAAGTACTAAATGTACCACCATGCCTACCTGTAATAGGTTCGATAGCTTTGGGACCCAGGCCGGGTAATTTTTCATTGATCTCTGATTTAGTCACCGCCACGGCATCCGTGCCCGAAGATTTCCCATAGCGTACGGTAACCATTTCGAAAGGAATAGTACTATTAAGCACATAGTTCATGGCAATGGTATCGTTGTCCTGGTTGTATTCCCCCGGTTCCGGATAGTTGCTGCCCAGCCATACGATTTTTGTTCGCTTGGCAAAAGACGGGTCCTTCTTAAGTGCCAAAGCAATATTGGTCAGTTTACCCACCGCTACCACAGTTATCGAATCCTTTTTGGTTTCGTTCAGGATAAAATCCACCCCAGCCTGTCCGTCATAGTTCGATGGGTCGAAATCGGTGGTGATTTGCTGAAAGTTGGCTTCGGCTCCTTTCAAAAGTGGTACTACACCCTTTAGGTTGCAAATTTGCATAATACGTTCGGCCTCGTCATAATGACCTTGTACGTTTTTGTCGTTTTTGGTTGCGTTAACCGTAATTCCTTTGACATCGAAAACATCCCCGTTTAAAAGCAAATAGGCAATAGCGAACTGATCGTCGAGTTCGTTGTTGGCATCGGTATCGAAAATAATCTGGGTCCTTACGGATGCCGCTTCTTTAGATACCTTGATAGGGCTATTTTCCTGTTTTTCCTTACAGGATGATATAAGGGATAAAATGCTTAGCGATAAAACGGGGAGGAATCTTGATTTCATGGAAGGATGGTATTTTTATCGGGAAAGCATTTCCAAGCTTGAAATTACAATAAATATTGAAGTGGTTTAAACTTTCGGTTCCAAACCGAAAGTTTAAACCACTTCATTAAAAATAAATTCGCTGCACCGCACGAAACGTATTCGCATGGGCCTCTACGATTGTTTTTATATCAGGGGAATATCCACCGCCCATACTGCATTGTAAGGGAATCCGATGTTTCTGGCAGATTTCCAAAACGAACTCGTCCCGCTGCCGGCAGCCTTCGACGGTCAGGCCTAGCGTACCCAATTTATCGGAGGCGAGAACGTCAACACCACAGAGGTAAAAAATAAAATCTGGCTTTTCGGCGGTGATCAGTTGGGGAAGGATCTTTTTGAGGATGGAGAGATATTCCACGTCCCCGGTACCCTTAAGCAGGGCAATGTCGAGGTTGGAAGTTTCTTTTTTAAAAGGATAATTGCCTGCCCCGTGCATGGAAAAAGTACAAACCGACTCATCGTTTTGAAAAATTTCTGCCGTCCCGTTGCCTTGGTGCACATCAAGATCGACAATGAGTATTTTTTTCGCCCAATTTTTGGCTTGAAGATAGCGCGCTCCGATCGCCTGATCGTTCAACATACAAAATGCCTCGCCATGGTTTGAATAAGCATGGTGCGTACCGCCAGCAACGTTCATGGCAATACCATGTTCTAAAGCGAATTCGCAGGCTTTCATGGTGCCGTCGGCGATAATACGTTCGCGCTGAACCAAATCTTCCGTCAGGGGAAAGCCGATTTTACGGGCCTCCCGAGGCGGAATCTTGAGGTGTAGTAAATCGTGGAAATACTTCGAATCGTGGACGGCAACGATGTACTTGTCATTTGGAAGTTCGGGTTCGAAGAAGTTTTCGGTCGTACAGGTGCCATCATGCAGCAATTGTTTTGGCAACAGCTCGTATTTCAGCATCGGAAAACGATGACCTTCTGGTAAGGGGTGTTTGTAAATAGGATGGAAGGCGATTTTGAGCATCTTCCTACGAACGCTGTAATTTTAACTGGATGCGCTTTCGAGGGATATCGACTTGCAGCACCTTGACGACGATTTGTTCTTGGAGGCTGACATGCTTATTGACGTCTTTGACGAATCCGTCCGACAGGTTCGAAACGTGGATCAACCCGCTCTCTTTGATACCGATATCCACAAAACAACCAAAATTGGTAATGTTATTTACGATGCCAGGCAATATTTGTCCTTCCTTGAGATCCGTTATCGATTTGATATTTTGGTCGAACGAAAAGACCTTGGCCTTTTCACGGCGGTCGAGTCCGGGCTTTTCGAGTTCGGAGATAATGTCTTTGAGGGTAGGGAGCCCAACGGTTTCCGTACGATATTTGTTCAAGTCGATTTGTTGCAGCTTCTTTTTGTTTCCTATTAAACCCGAAACGGCAATTCCAAAGTCCTTGGCCATTTGCTGTACGATTCCATAACTCTCAGGATGCACGGCGGAATCATCCAAGGGATTTTTCCCTTCTTTGATCCGAAGAAATCCCGCTCCCTGTTCGAAGGCTTTCCCGCCCAACCGCGGAACGTTCTTAATGCTGGCCCTATCCTCTAAAGGCGCCATTTTGCGTTTTGTAGTCCACAATGTTCTCCGCCAATTTTTTACCGATTCCCGATACATAGCTCAACAACGGTACACTGGCGGTATTGATATTGACCCCAACGGAGTTGACACAGCTTTCGACCACGCTATCCAGGGAGGTTTGTAGTTTGCCTTGGTCCACATCGTGCTGGTATTGCCCCACACCGATAGATTTGGCATCGATTTTCACCAATTCCGCCAAAGGGTCCGCCAAACGTCTTCCAATAGAAACCGCACCCCGTACCGTAACGTCGTAATTGGGGAATTCCTCCCGTGCAATTGGGGAAGCGGAATAAATAGAAGCCCCCGCCTCGCTCACCACAAAAACCTCGATAGGATTTCGAAAATGGATTCGTTGCACCAATCGTTCGGTTTCCCGGGAAGCGGTGCCGTTTCCGATAGCAATAGCCTGAATTTTGTAAGCATCGCAAAGTGAGCTTATCTTTTTGATGGCCTCTGTGCTTTTGTTCTGCGGCGCATGAGGATAGATGGTCTCGTTATGTTCCAAAGCCCCCTGGGCGCTCAAACAGACAAGCTTACAGCCGGTTCGGAAGCCCGGATCTATCGCGAGAATGCGTTTTTCTCCTAAGGGCGCCCCTAAAAGCAATTGTTTAAGGTTATTGGAAAAAACTTGAATGGCTTCATCATCTGCCCTTTCTTTCGCCAGTTTTAGTATTTCGTTGGATAGGGATGGATAGAGCAAACGTTTGTAGGCATCTTCAAGGGCCAAACGAACATGGTGGGCGCAAGACCCGTTCGATTTGATGAGACGTTCCGCTATTTTTGACAGGAGGTAATCATGCTCAACTTCAATTTTTATTCGAATATACCCTTCATTTTCAGCACGGTGTATGGCTAAGAATCGATGGGATGGACAATGTTTCAAAACCTCGCTCCACTCAAAATAATCTCGATACTTTTGTGCTTTTTCTTCGTCTTTCATTGAGGATACGACCTTGGTGGTCAGCACGGCCGACCTTTTTAGCTGGTTCCGGATTTGGTTCCGGACCGAGATGCGCTCGTTCAACCATTCGGAGATGATATGGCGTGCACCCTCCAAGGCATCGTCTTCTTTTCGGACCTGCTTGTTCAAATACTGCGATGCCACTTGTTCGACATTGCCATGGTTCTGGGCCATGATGATTTTGGCCAAGGGTTCCAATCCATTTTTACGGGCGGTTTCCGCTTTGGTTTTACGTTTTTTCTTAAAGGGTAGGTAAAGATCTTCTAAAGTGGTCAGGCTATCACATTCTTCTATTTTAGCGCGAAGCTCGTCCGTTAAGGCACCTTGTTCCCCGATAGCCGTTACAACAGTGGATTTCCGCTTTTCCAAGGCTTCGAATTCGGCTTTGAATTTTACTATATTGCCGATTTGGACTTCATCTAAATCGCCCGTTTTTTCTTTTCGATATCGGGAGATAAAAGGAACGGTACATTCCTGGTTTAGAAGTTCAACAGTGCTTTCTATGCTTTTCTCGGGGAGTTGGGTGTGTTTTGTAAGGTAGGGATATGAGGTTCATAGATGATATGGTTTGTCTATTGGAGTGACAACTCTCCACTATTAACTTATAACGGCACCATTACCGACCCCCTCCGAACCTGAACCGAGCGCAGTGGGGGTATCGGGGTTGACAAATACCAACTTGCCCTCTGCGCTTTCTGTCATCAAGATCATGCCTTCACTCTCTACCCCACGCAAGGTCGCGCGGAGCCAAATTGATCAAAACCGTCACACGCTTGCCCAGAAGGTCTTCCACAGAAAAACTCTCGGCAATTCCCGAAACGATAGTTCTCGTGTCGAGGCCGGTTTCGACTTTTAAGACCATCAACTTCTTGGTATTGGTCATTTTTTCGGCTTCGACAATGGTGCCGACGCGCATATCAAGTTTGCTGAAATCATCGAAAGTGATGGTTTCCTTTTGGGGAATAAGCGTGTTTATTTTCTTGGTTCCAGCATCTGCGGATGGGTCCATGTGCCGAAGCAGCAGTCGAGGCATTGGATTTTTTTGTGGCTTCTAATTTATCAAGTTGTTTTTGAATTTCTTCGTCCTCGATTTTGCGGAAGAGGAGTTCGGCTTTGTTTATTTTGTGACCGGAAAGAATTAGCGGTTCCGCTTTTGTGACATTGGCCCAGGAGTTCCCGACGGCGCTCGACCTGGCATATTCACCGGCCTGTCTGTTCGGGATAGGGGCGCCTTTATCGGGCGCAATTGATATGCTGGCTCCTAATGCGAGTATTTTTTTTAGTTTTTCGGATGTAAACGGCAGAAAAGGCTCGCACAATACCGCTAGTCCGGTGGCGATTTGAAGGGCTACGAATAGGATGGTCTTGACCCGCTCCTCATCCTCCTTGATAACTTTCCAAGGTTCTTCATCGGCGAAATATTTGTTGCCTAGACGGGCAAGATTCATTAATTCTTGGCTGGCTTCGCGGAAACGGTAGCGTTCTATGGAACTTGAAATGGAATCAGGAAATTTTCGGAGGGCTTCCAAGGTTTCGTTGTCCACTTTCGTAAATTCGCCCGGCTCGGGAACTGTGCCACCATAATATTTGTGCGTCAGAACGGTCACCCGGTTGATGAAATTTCCGAAGATGGCGACCAGCTCATTGTTGTTGCGGGCCTGGAAATCCTTCCAAGTAAAGTCATTGTCCTTGGTTTCGGGGGCGTTGGCGGTGAGGGTGTAGCGGAGTACATCCTGCATATCGGGGAACTCCTCCAAATATTCGTGCAGCCAGACCGCCCAATTCTTGGAGGTGGAGAGTTTTTGGCCCTCCAGGTTCAAGAACTCATTGGCGGGGACATTGTCCGGCAGGATAAAATCCCCATGGGCCTCTAAAAGCACGGGAAAAATGATACAGTGGAAAACGATATTGTCCTTCCCGATAAAATGAACAAGTTTGGTGTCCTTGTCTGTCCAGTAGGGTTCCCAATTTTTGCCTTCGCGTTCTGCCCATTCCTTGGAGGATGAAATGTATCCGATAGGGGCATCGAACCATACATAGAGCACCTTGCCTTCGGCGTCTTCAACGGGCACTGGAATGCCCCAGTCAAGATCGCGGGTCACGGCACGGGGCTCGAGTCCGCCATCGATCCAGCTTTTACATTGGCCGTAAACGTTGGGTTTCCAGTCGTTCTTATGGCCTTCTAAAATATATTTTCGTAAAAATTCCTCGTGCCGGTCCAAGGGCAAGAACCAGTGCTTGGTCTCCTTGGTAGTCGGAACGCTTCCCGTTATCGTCGATTTCGGATGGATCAAATCGGTAGC
This sequence comes from uncultured Flavobacteriaceae bacterium, assembly GCA_963764285.1. GTDB lineage: Bacteria > Bacteroidota > Bacteroidia > Flavobacteriales > Flavobacteriaceae > Pricia. The sequence goes on along the minus strand of CAVXSA010000012.1, from coordinate 195,419 downwards.
ATTGAGAGAAGACCCGCAATTTTCACATTGGTCACCGTAAGCCTCTTCATGACCACATTTCGGGCAAGTACCTATGACAAAGCGATCGGCGAGAAACTGGTGGGCTTCCTCGTCATATAGTTGCGCCGTGGTTTCCTCTATAAAATCATCCTGTTCATATAGTTTCCTGAAAAAATCGGAGGCGGTCTTATGGTGGATTTCTGCCGAGGTACGGGAATAGTTGTCGAAAGTAATCCCAAAATCCTGAAACGAATTTTTGATGATAGTGTGGTACTTATCGATGATTTCCTTAGGGGATACGCCTTCCTTTTTGGCCTTCATCGAAATGGCGACCCCATGCTCGTCGCTGCCGCATACGAAAAGCACCTCTTCACCGATCAACCGCAGATGGCGGGCATAAATATCGGCGGGTACATAAACGCCTGCCAAGTGGCCAATATGAATAGGGCCGTTGGTATAGGGAAGGGCAGCGGTGATCGTATAACGCAGGGGGTATTTTCGGGTCGTGGCCATTAGATGTAAATTAGGCCACAAAAATAGCATTTTTTACGGGTCAGGCCAGCATCAACGACTTACCCGTATATATCGAATTGAATTTGCCCTATCCATTGGTGCTAATTTATCCCATCATTACTGACTTGCTGGTTTTATACTGCTGCACCTGAATGCGATAAATGTACTTGCCCGCCGCCAAATGGCCCGGCATACTTTCCCTGATATTGATTTCGTTTGGGCCTTCGCTCATAATGGCGTTTTTGACGGTACCTACTTTCTGTCCCAGAATATTGAATAATTCGATATCGACATGCGCGGTCACCGGCATTTCCAAATAAATACATGGCGTTTGCCCGGTAGGATAGAACGGTTTATGTACCATGCCTTTAAGCTGTTCAGCATTCGGTATTACAGGTTCATCGGGTTTTTCCCCAGGCTGTTCCGGCAGAGTAGGATTAGCATCACTGTAAACGATATCGGGAAATTCCGTACCACTACATTCGAATCCAAGGTTGACCGGGTTATACGGATGATTCAGCAAATGCTGCTCGACCAAGGCAATGGGTACACAGAGCCATTCGGCCAAAACAGTGGCATACAGGTCACGGAAATCCATGGTGTACTCTAAGTTTCCGCGTCCATCCGGATTGCTCAAGGTCGGATGGTCGCCTACAAAGGCGCTGCCGTTCAGTCCCTTACCAAAAAACAGGGTAGGGGCCGCTTTGCCATGGTCCGTACCGTTCGATCCGTTCTCGAATATACGTCTTCCGAACTCGGAGAAGGTCATGCTCAATACTTTCTCATCTTGCTGTGTGTAGCCCAAATCTTCATAAAAATTGTCGATCGCGATAGAGAGGTTGCTCATCAACCGCTCGTGGGCCAAAGGTTGGTTACCATGGGTGTCAAACCCGCCCATAGAAATCATATAGACCTTTGTGCCCAGGTTACCTTTAATCAATCGCGCCAAAAGCGCCAGTTGCCGGGCAAAACCGTTTTTTTGATATTCGACCTGGTTCTGGCCACGGGACCAGGCTTCGTGGATGACTCCCGAATATTCATAGGTTGTATTCGCGACGCCCCTTAAAAATTTCAGCTGATCACTATACATGCAATCGCCGAACAAGTTTTCATCAAGTCCGTAAACCACGCCCGATTCCGCAATCTCTTCCAACTGTTCGACATTCGACGTGACGAAAGCGTAATTGGTTTCCTCACCTTCGAAAACCAGGCTTCCGAACTGGCCGATCTGTACGGCCGCCGGAGCCGCAGGTGGGTTGATGAGGTAATCGGGATAGCACTGTTCAAAATGCCGGCCCATCCAGCCGGTATTTAGTCCACTGAATCCCGTCGAGGTCAGGTCGGTATTCGCAAAGACATCGGAACCCGTAAAATGCGAAAGGCTTTGGCCTTCATAACCGACACCATGAACCGCCTTGAACTGGCCGTCGCCCCACATCGGCTCCAAGGCCTTCATATAAGAGGGAACCCCGAATTCATCGGTCAGTTTCAGTACCTTGCTCTCGGGAATGTAAATATTGGGCCGCGCATTGGCATAGGCGTCGTATTGTTCAATAGGTATGACGGTGCTCAACCCGTCGTTACCCCCGGACAACCGGATCAGGATCAGGATTTTGTCGGTTTCCGCATCGGCAATGGCAGAGGTCAGGGGGGAGGGTGCCGAGGCGGTCAAAAAATTGCTGCCTAGCATCATTGACCCGGAACCGGCAATTCCAAGGGCCTGTAAAAAGGAACGTCGGTTCCAAGTTTTGTGTTCCAGGTCGTGGCCTTCGTGTTGGAGGCCTTTGTATGGGCTATTCTCGTTGATTATTGCACATAGGGGGCGGTTATTTTAGTTGAAATTCGGGTTGTCTAGCGAGGTATTGCAATAGGTTGAAATACTTGCGTCGGACCTTCCAGGGCGGTGGCCAAGGTCCAAACGGGAGAACTTCCACCTTCAAAGTATTGGGGTGGGATATCGCCCCGGAAAATAGCGAAGGCCTTTTCATATTCCGGTTCGTTCAGCAATCCCTTTGGGAGGATAAAATCGATAATTGTGCGGGCAATGAGATCTGGGTTGTTGCTGGTGAGTCCGGCGTTACCGGAAATCGATTTTCCCAAAGCTCTAAACTGCTCGTGGTCGGCATCGAAAAAATCCTGTAATATCGTTTGTATGGTCAACCATCGTCCGATCATAAAATTGGTATTGATCCATTGCCGGTCGCGCTGCCAACCCGCCACATCGAAGGGGTCGAAAAGACGTTGGCTTAACAGGCCTGCATAATTGACCAAACTGGCCACGGTGGTATCGTCGTAGGCGAAATTGCTCTCCTTTAAAATATTGAGATAAAAATCGAAGGGGCTCTTGATAATTACGCCAACCGCATCATCGTCGAAGAAGTGTTGGCTTTTGAAAAGTTGCGAGAGTACGGGTGCGATTTCAAAATCGTTGGCCAAAAAGGTCGCTGCCATTCCCGATATGATGGTCTCGGCATTGCCGGCATCGTCCCTAGAATCCGGATGCACGAAGAATTCATAGAGTTTTCGACAAATAAACTGGGCAATTTCGTTCGGTCGTTGTTCGAAAAGAATATCGACCACATCGTCATAGCCCCAGTTGCCGGTCTGGCCCAAAATGGTTTTGGTACCTTCGTCATGTTTATCTGCTCGAAACATAACTGGTTCACAGCCCAGTTCGCCCCGTTCCACATATCCGGTGAGGGCTCGGGCGGTCTCGATGATATCCTGTTCGGTATATCCGTTTCCTTCCCCTAGGGTGAAAAGTTCATAAAGTTCGCGACCGTAGTTTTCGTTGGGCCGATCGGCGTTGTTGAAAACACCATCCAAATAATAGAGCATCGCATTGGTAAGGCCTATCTCTCTGACAAAGGTTTTAAAATTTTTCAGGGCGTTACGCTGTAAACAATTGATGTAATGGTATAGAAAGGAGTTGCATTCATATACATCCAGTTCCGTAACGAAATGGTTGCTCCAAAAAAAACTCATTCGATCGAACAGGTTGTTGTTCAGCAGGCTATGGGCATAGTCTATCCTGAATTTGTCCCGTTGCTGTCTTATTAGTTGGTTTCGGAGATCGTCGTCTTCCGGATAATGGCTACTGTTCCAGTTTGCCCATGCTGGAGGTACCATCGGAGCTTGGTTAACTGCCTGGTCAATTAAGGAATTCACTAGGGTACCCGCATTCTGGCCCACCGCTTGGTCGATGGTAGCGACGGAGGCACTGAACCCCAATCTGCGATAAAGATGTGCGGCCTTAAAGCGGTCCAGAGGCTTGTTATACGGAGCCAGCGAGGCCGTATTACAGTTTACGAAGTATTCCATAGTTTCAAGTAGGCTTTAAGTCCTATCCATGAGGGACGGGCGGGGTTAACTGCTTAACGCCCAAAGATTTCGCCTAGTATGGTAATTGTGGTGTTTTCGACGTATTGCATAAAAAATTTGGACCTCATTACCCGATTTTACGACTAAAAGGAGTAATTTTTCGGTGGAGGGGTATAATCCATTTCGGGAAACGCTACAATGTATGGGAAAACACAACGAGTTCGGGAAGGAAGGAGAGGAGATAGCCGCTAATTTTTTGATTGAAAAGGGATACACCATCCAGCATACCAACTACCGGTACCGCAAATCGGAAATCGATATCATAGCCCAAAATGGAGGTGTTCTAGCCATCGTTGAGGTGCGGGCGCGAAGTACCGATCGCATTATTCCCATTGCCGATACCGTTAGTCCTAAAAAGATAAAGTTGTTGGTCAGTGGCGCCAACCATTACGTCACCACCCGTAATCTTGATCTCGAGGTTCGGTTCGATATCATTACCATTCTAAAAAATCCCCATATTTTTGAGGTCGAGCATTTGGAGAATGCTTTTTATCATTTTTGATTGGGCAGCGGCGCTTCCCGCGGCCCGTTTGCGGTGCCCTTAATATCACCAAGAGAAAAATGGAGATTCTTTTGCCTCGGACAATTTGTTTTATTTATAACAATTTGTTACTATTGCTGCACAACCGAAATATCCGATGAAAACCATCTCCTCCATTGTCGAACAGTACATCAAGAAGAAACCATTTTTGCAAAGTGCCTTGGCACAGGGCATTATCAATCTTACCTCGTTGTCTCGCATCATTATGCCCGAAATCGAAAACGAGCTGGGCAAGGAGGTTCGCAACGGGGCCATTGTGATGGCCCTAAAAAGGCTTTCGGATGATCTGGAGTTCCGGGCTACGCACAAGATAATCAAGGTGTTGAAGAACATTGGGGAAATTACCGTCCGTTCCTCGCTGACGGATTTCACTTTTTTGGTCTCGGAATCCGTTTTGGAAATTCAGGCGCAACTATTGGATGAGGTGAACAAGAACAAAGAGGTTTTCTACACTTCTTCGCGCGGAGTGAACGAATTGAATATTGTGGTGAGTAACAGTTTGGATGCGGTTGTGGAAACGTTGTTTGACGCCGAAAAATGCACCCAAAAAGCCGAAAACCTTTCGTCTATCACGGTTAAACTGCCTGCGGAAAATGTCTCCGTACCCGGTATCTATTATTTCATTTTCCAGCGATTGGCTTGGGAAGGCATCGTACTCTACGAGGTAATCTCCACCACCAACGAGTTCACCATCCTAGTTGACGACGACCAGGTCGATGTGGCGTTCAAGACGATTAAGGATCTGAAAACACTGTAAGGGTTTGTCCCTTTTACTACGCTCAGGGTTAAAAGTTTATGCTTCGGTGGACGAATAGGAAACCCCATATCCCACAACATAACCATCAACCTTCCAAAAATTTCACCACCTCCTTATCGCTCTCCGGTTTGGCAATAATCCGTTTATCACTGTCCAGGATAAAGAAGGTAGGGGTTCGATGGATGTCGTAGAGATGGGCATATTTACTATCCCAATGGTCCAAGGCCAGCACATGTTCAAAGTCGGGGAGTTTGGCGGATTCCTTTTCCCAGTTTTCCTTTCCGTCCTCGAGGCCTACGGCTATAACTTTTACATTGGGGAAATTCTTTAGTTCTTCATGTAGCGGTGGTATTTCGTGGAGACAATGCGGACAGGTGCTGCTCCAGAAAATGAGCACATAGCAGTCCGCCCCCTCCATTTCGCTCAATTTTTTGGTAGTGTTTCCATCCTTCCAAGTGATTTCCGGAGGGATGGCGCCGATCTGCAAGCGGTTTTGAATCTCTATTTCATCGATGGTTTTTTGATTACCGGTTTCATCCGCCAAGGGTTTTAAATAGGTATTGAAAATATAATCGGCCGTGGCGTAGAACTCGTTGGCCGCCGCCTTGGTATAAAGGGAGTGGTAAATATGGAAGCGATAATCGGCATTTGTACCCTTCAATACAGAGGCTACTTTATCGGTGTTTTCCCGAAGTACTTTTTCGCTTTCCGCTTTCGTTCTTTTTTCTGTCGATATGGCAGTAAAGACGTAGTTGGTCAATTTGTCCGTCAAGAACGCGGAGCTTTGTAAAACAGGGTCGTGCAGGTCTAGATGTTCAAAATACCGGTCTTTTTTATGCTGCCAGTAGGTTTCACTGGTCTCATATCCCGAGGGAATATAGGGCCGGTTGGCCGCTATGAAGTGATGGGCCAACCAACCTTCCGACTCCTTTTCATAGCCATTTTGGGCCGTCTTCAATCGGTCGATGAGCTTTTGGTAAGTGCTGTTATCCGATTTTCCTTCCTGATAAAAATTAATGAACGCCTGTTTTGCGGCATTGATTTCCTTGAAGTAGGCGTCTAAAATTTTGTTTTCCTTGGATGCCGTAAACGAAACCCCCTTTTGCGCATCGAAGTGCAGCTGCACATCTTCTTTTCCGTTATAAAGCACATCAAAATAGAATTCCTCTTGGGGTACGGCATAGACTAAACGGTAGGTGCCCGGTTCCGCCCCCGCAGGAAGAGAAAGTGTAAACTCCCCCTCTTTTATTGCGGTATCGGCGATATAAGCCTGTTCGCCAGCCTTGAGATGATAGGCAATCAGCCATTTGTAGTCCTTGGCCGGGGTGAAGGTGCCGGAGATGCTGTGCTGGGCGGACAAAGAAAACGCCCAAAACAACATCATGGTATAAAGAAATTGTTTCATGGTATTGCGGTTACTCGATAGAATTAAGTACCGCAAAGTTAGGAATTACTACGTCCTAATCCTTAATCATCTCTTCTTTCTTCATTTGAAACGGTTCCGGTTGACAGCAATCTTGCGTTCCCCCGACTTCAACCGTCGAAGAACCATAAACGGTTATGTCAGATTTGATGAAATCTTCGGCGTCGGCTTTGTAGATGTTGTCTACATATTTCTGCGGGTTGCGGTCGATATAGGGAAACCAGGTGCTGTGGATCTGCACCATGATGCGATGGCCTCTTTTGAAGGTGTGCAGGATGTCCTGTAGGCGAAAGTCCACATCGGTCGGCTCTCCAGGCACAAACGGCTCCGGTTTTTCGAAACTATTGCGGAAGCGGCCCCGGAAGACTTCGGCACGTACCAGCTGTTGGTAATCGCCCATGACGATATTATCGGGATTAAAGTCGTAATTTTCATGGTCCGGCGGATAGACATCGATCAGCTTGACGATAAAATCGGCATCGGTGGTGCTGATGGCTACTTTGAGTTTGGCCAAAATCTCGCCCGCCAGCGTTCTGTCTGCATCGAGGGGCTCCGTTTCAAAGGTCAGTACGTCGGGCCTGCGGGAGGCTTGGCGCTGGTCGTCGGACATGTACCGGCGCGGCGTAAAGGTCAGACCTTCGATTTGGGAGGTATAGGGTACGGGCTTTTGAGGGTCGCTGGTATATTCGAACTCCGCCGTTTCGTCCACGGGGCCGTCGAGACTTAACTTGCCGTTTTTGCCAAAGCCCAAGCTGACCGCTTCGATATTCTCCGGTGGCCATTGGTCGAATTTCTTCCATTCTTTTGAACCAGTATCGAACATATAAGCCTCGGGCAAGGGATCGATTTTCCTGTCCTTGAGGTTGTGCGCAAAAAACTTCGCTTCGATTTCCCGCTGGAAAAAGCTAGAAATACTATCCCCAAAGTAAATGTTGTTGTGGGTGGTCTTGCCTTCTTCGTGAGCCCAACCCCCGTGGTCCCATGGGCCCATGACGATTATATTTCGGGCATCGGGACTGGTGGCTTCCACGGTCTTATAGATGTTCAAAGGTCCGTAAAGGTCCTCCGCGTCGAACCATCCGCCGACGGTCATCACGGCCGGGGTGATATTCTTCAGATGGGGAAGGATGTTTCTTTTTTGCCAGAATTCATCGTAGTTGGGGTGTTCAATGAATTGCTTCCAAAAGAAATTATCACCGTGATATTTATCGGTAATGTTCTTGATCGGCCCCATCCGAAGGAAAAAGTCGTAAGCATCGGGAGCGGGGTTATCATACAGCCGCATCAACTTATCGGTGTACCAAGGCTTGCGGGTCAGGCTATCCTTTTGATAGCCAAAAACTGCAAAGGCAGCAGTATAGCTTTCCAAATACGCGCCCTGATGGTGGAAATCGTCAAAGAAAAAGTCCGCTATCGGGGCCTGGGGCGACGAGGCTTTTAGGGCGGGATGCGCATCGACCATGCCGGCGGCGGTATAGTGACCGGGATAGGAAATGCCGTACATCCCCACCTTACCGTTGTTCCCTTTGATATTCTTGACCATCCAATCTATGGTATCGTAGGTGTCCGAACTTTCGTCAATGTCCTTTTTGTTTTTGGGATTATTTCCAGGGATGTTCGGTCGCATATTGTCAAAAGTACCTTCGGACATGTAACGACCCCGCACATCCTGAAAGACCAAAATATATCCGTCTTCCACCAAATATTTTGAGGGATATCCGCTGTACTGGTAGTCGGTATATTTAGATGCGTTATAACAGGTACGGTTCATCAAAATAGGATACTTTTGGGAGTTGTCCTTGGGTGTATAGACGACCGTGAAAAGCTCTACCCCGTCACGCATGGGGATGCGGTATTCTTTAAGGTCATAGTTTTGTTTTAGCAGCAGGGAATCGGCGTTTTGGGCATGGGAGGTCGCCACCAAAAGCAATAGCAGCATACAAAGGGGAAGTCGGATTTTCAGCATTCTCTTAGGTATTGATTTATAAATCATTTGTCATTGTAATACGGCCCGTACACGGCATCCCGAAATGCTTTGTGCAGGCCGATCTGGTCATAGGGAAACAATTGCACGAACAAGACCGCGGTCAGGTCGTTTACCGGATCTACCCAAAACAGGGTGCTGGCCGCACCGTCCCAGAAAAACTCGCCTACTACGCCATTATTTCCCTCTGCCGAAGCGGGAGGTGCCGTTCGAACGGCAAAATCGATACCGAAACCCACCTGGCCCTTGCTGGGCAAAAAATGACGTTCCGTGATGCTGTCGGCCAGTTGGTTGGTGGCCATCAGTTTTACGGTCTCCGGTCTTAGGATGGTCACCGAATCGAGTGTTCCTTCGTGGACCAACATTTGGGCAAAGCGCATATAGTCGTCAAGGGTAGAGGTGAGTCCCGATCCGCCCCGGGTCAACGGCCATTCTTCGAGATAGTTGCTGTAGGTGACCGAATCCCGTACCAAATCGCCCTCGCCCTTTCTATGGTACAAAGTGGCAAAACGGTCACGGTCCCCTTCAGGGATGTAATACCGTGTTTCGTCCATATCCAATTTGTCGAGCACGTGTTTCCGAACATATTCCTTATACGGCATTCCGGAGATACGCTCGACCAAAAAAGCTTGTACATCGACACTGGGGCCATAATGCCACTGCTCACCGGGACTGAAGGCCAACGGGGTTTTACCCATCTTTTCGGCCATTTCCACCAGCGTGTTTTCGCGGTCGAGGGCATCCGCCTCGGTAATCAACTTGCCAAGTCCCGCATCTCCTGCGTCCCCAAAACCTGCCGTATGACGGGTGAGGTCACGAATGGTCATAGGGCGTTTTGCATCCTCTAAAACAGGATTGCCCGAGGAATCCTCTCCCGCATACACTTTCATATCTGCAAATTCCGGAGCGTATTTGGATACCGGATCGTCAAGCTTGAACTTCCCTTCTTCGTACAGGGTCATCAAGGCGACGCCCGTTATGGGTTTGGTCATCGAGTAAACTTGAACGATGGTATTGCGGGCCATCGGTTTTTGGGCCTCACGATCGGCATATCCAAAGGCATTGTAATATACTTCCTTATCCTTTTCAAAAATTAGGGCGGAAACGCCCGCGATGTTTCCGGAATCCACGAACTCACTTAAGGTGGAATCGATACGGGTTTTTACCGAATCAGTAATAATTGCAGCCTGTCCTTCACTTTGGCCAACGGCTTTGGGAGTTTCTTTGCAGGCGTAAAATGCAAGGAACAAAAGCGGTACAACTATCAGGATTTTGTTTTTCATTGTATCTTATTTTTGTTTTGGATGCCTTTGCCCGACACTTACGGACCTAAGCCGATAGTAAATTAGTTATTTTTATTCAACTCGCAGGGAAATAGGGAATGTAAATAGCATCAAGGGATATCCGAGGATAGATGTTCGGATGGTCATATAGGCCAATATATAAAGGTGGCCTTCACAATGCCGTGATCGGTGGTGCCCGTTTCTTTGTGATTGTCATTGTTCAGGTGGTCGTTGGCGATCTCCATGCCCTTAAAGGCCCAAATCCGTTGTCGGGAGGCGCCATAGAATTCCTGCGATACCAGAATATGGTCCAAGGACTCCTTGATGTTCTGGTAGATGTGAGTGTAATAGACATCGCGCAGACTTCGGTACTCTTCTAGGGTAGCAACGGTATATAGGCCGGTGTCGGCACCTCCTTTGCTGAGACCGCTTACCAAATAAGTGGGCTGCCCGGTGAGGATGTTTAGGGTATTGCTCAACTGGCCGTCGTTGAGGTCGCCGATGACCACTAGCGGACGGTCGGTATCTTTCAGCTCTTCGATGATAAACATTCGAAGTGCCGAAGCCTCTGCCGATCGGCGGATGGTCGAGATGGTATAGCCCAGATGCTCCCGGTGGCGTGTGTAAAAATCGGTATCTGCCCGGTACCAGCCCTCTCGCCAGACGTCGGCGGGGGATTTCGATTTGAGGTGCGCCACATACACGCTGATGGGCTGGCCCTCGGAGCGGGGCTTGATGCTAAAACGCAAGGCCGGTCTGGAGAATTTGTCGATATTGATATGCATATCTGGGGTCTGGGGGTCGTCACCGGTACTATGCAGTACAAGCTTTTCCGGAAAATTGACCATCCACTCCGGTTCGTCATGCAGCAGTCCCTTTTCGACCGCTGCGGCACAAACGATGCGGCGACCGTCGTGGTCGGGCGGGGTCAACAGGTCGTAAGCATCCTGAAGTCCCGCTTTTTCGAATACCGCCTTTAGCGCATCCTCGTGCCACAGTTCCTGAAAGCCCCATACCCGTGAAGGCATGGTTTTCAGTATGTTTGCCGTCCAGTCGATTTTGCGGTCGTATTCCTCTTGGCTCCATCCGTTCGTATCGCGATAGATGGGCTTTCCGGGCAGGTTGAGGTTATAGAGGTTAAAGGATGCGAAACTGAGCTGTGTTCTTGGTGCCATGGGATAATTTATTCAAAATCCGCATCCGAGACGTCTTCGTTGACCTTGATTTCGCTCACCTTGAAATCAAAACTTTGAGGACCGACGGTCTGGCTTATCGTAAAGGGGAATTTAATACCGGAAACCTCTTGGTAATCACTTAAATCAATGGTGCTGGTCATCGGTTGTCCGCCCATTTCGGCCGTAGTGGTCTCCTGAACTTTGAGTCCGCTTTCCTTATCGTAAAAAGCGGATTTCTGGTCGGAAAGCTTCAGTTCATAGGCTGGTTTGCCTTTGACCATCTCGACGCCTGCGAGCGTGATATCCCCATCCTCTAGATAATTCAATTCGGGAAAAGGGGCCGCTTCTTTCCGCACCTGCACGATTTCTTCCTCGCCCATATCCTTCCGCTGGCCCTGCATCATCATATATCCTTTTTCGCCGTCGAAGACTTGTTTGCTCATCGAATTGCCACCGACCTTTACATCTTGCATGAATTTGCCGTGGGCGGTTTTCTTTATTTCAAGATTTAGCTTCATGCCCTGCATCTCCGCCTCTGCGGTCATGAAATACGATTCTACGTCCGCCAATTTTTCTTTGCCCCCGATGGCTTCGAGATAATGGTTGAGAATGTCGTTCACACCGACTCCTTTGGGTGCCGCGGCCGCTATGTCTTCCGGTTTTTCTGCCGGTTCGCCCTCTTTGTCGAAGTATTTAACGGGGACTTTTTTTCCGTGAAAGGATATGTTTTCGAGATTGGGAAGCACTTCGCCGGCCTTGCCCGTAACCACGATTCGGGTCTTTTCGGGATGGATGTATTTCTGCGCCGCTTTTTGAACCTCGTCGACCGTCACGGCGTTGAGCCGTTCTAGATAGGTCGTATAAAAATCCTCTGGCAGGTCTTCTGTTTCGATGTTCAGTGCATAATCCGCTATGGTCTGCGGGTCTTCCAGGGCCATGACGAACCGACCGGTGTACTTGGCCTTGGTATTTTCAAGTTCCTGTTTACTTACGGGGGTTTTCCTGATATTTTCTATTTCCTTCAACAGTTCCACTACCGAACTATCGGTTACGGCATTGCGAACGCTCGCCACTGCCCGAAAACGGGCCGGGGCATATTTGTCGTCGCCCAAACGGGAATAGGAGCCATAGGTGTAGCCTTTGTCCTCCCGCAGATTGAGAAAGAGCCTTCCCTCTCCACCACCGCCCAAGATTTCGTTGGCCAAAAGCGCTGGCAGATAGTCCGGGTCCCTCATTTTAAGATCTATCAGATTTTCCACAGTTATTTCGGATTGCACGGCGTTGGGGACATTGACGAAATTGATCTGGGTGTACAGGGCGTCCGAGGGATTTGAAAAAGCGAGGGAAGGTGGTGTGGCTTTGGTCCACGGCGTAAAATATTCCTTTACGAGCTTTTTAACTTTGCCAAATTGAACGTCGCCGACAACCACCAAATAAGCATGTGCCGGCACGAAATAGTCCTTATAAAATTGTTCGACATCCTCAAGGCTAACCTGGTTCACGGTTTCCTCGGTAGCGAATTCACCATAGGGGTGGCCTTTGGTATATGCCAGGGCACCGCTTACCTTGCCGGCAATGGCCTTAACATCCTTTTCCTCTGCTTTTAGACCGGTCAATAGCTTTTGTTTTTCCTTTGCGAACTCCTCCTGGGTGAAATTGGGGTGGATGGCGGCATCGGCCATGAGTTCCAAAATCCGAGGAAAATATTTGGAAAGACCACTGGCATAGGCACTTTGCGACCCAAAATTGATCTGGGCACCGAGAAAGTCCACCTCTTCATAGAATTCATCTTTGGGGATGTTCTTCGAGCCTTGGCCCAAAAGACTGCCGGTCAAGGAGGATACCCCTGCCTTGTCGCCCTCGAGTACGGGGGCATTGTCGATACGCAACTGTATCGACACTCGGGGGAGTTTATGGTTCTCGACTACCAAGACCTTGAGCCCGTTCTTCATTTCAAAAGTCTGGGGATCTTTAAGGTGTATTTCCGGCGCCGGCCCGGCTTCGGGTATTTTAGTGCGGTCTATCTGCGCGTACGCGCCCACGCCTAAAAAGGCTATGAGAACGCTGAGATACAATTTTTTCATTAATGTTCTAATTTATTGCAAATCCAGCAAAGGCTGGAATCGGGTTAGGTAATATAAATTGCGAGGGTAGCGAAGCAATCCGTCGGTGATGACTATATGTTTGTAGTCCGCCACCGCCAATTGGTTCACTGCGCCCCCGCTTCCCCGGGCAGATAATCGATCACCGCCCGTTGGTTCGGGTTAAGGTATTTGTTGGCGACCTCTTTCATCTCTTCCCGGGTGATGGAACGGTAAATCTCGATTTCCTCGTTTATCAGATCGGTATCGCCGTATAGCATGTAATAGGTTGCCAATGAACCTGCGATACCTTCGACGCTACTGTTCGCGTTGACGAAGCGGGTCTGGAATTTGTTCTGCAGTTTTTGATAGTCCTTTTTCCGAAATGAGGCTATCGCGCACCTTGGCGATTTCTTCCTCGATTTCGGTGTTCAGGGTATCCAAAGGAGTTTCGCCGACCGGAAGCGTAAATACGAGGTACATGCCATAATCCTCTTGGGCAATGTTGTAGGCGCCCACCTGCAGGGCCTGCTTTTGGTCGTCCACCAATTTCTTGTAGAGTTTAGAACTCTTGCCGTCGCTCAGATAGGCCGATATCATGTCGAGGACATAAGCATCGCGCTCCTTGAATCCGGGGGTGCGGTAGGCGATGATGCTGGCGGGTATCTGTATGTTCGAGTCATAGGCCTTGGTATCGATTTCGGTGGTTATAGGGCTTTCCGTGGGATAGTCCCGTACGATATCCGGACCCTTGGCGATTGGGCCGAAATAATCCTTGACTCATTTTTTTGGTTTCCGGGATATCGATGTCCCCGGCCACGACCAGTACGGCATTGTTGGGCACATAGTATTTTTTGTTGTAGGTAACGACATCTTCAAGGGTGGCCGCATCCAGGTCTTTCATGTAGCCTATGTTGGGGTCCTTATAAGGATGCTTGTAGAACAGGTTTTCGGCGACCGTAGCCAAAAGTTGTCCGTAGGGGGAATTGTCGTAGCGCAACCGCTTTTCCTCTTTGACCACCTCGTTCTGGGTGTCGATTCCGACTTGATTAATGATCGGATGCATCATGCGTTCGGATTCCATCCAAAGTCCCAGTTTAAGTTCGTTCGATGGAAAGACCTCGTAATAATAGGTCCGGTCCTGGGAGGTATTGGCGTTGTTCTTTCCCCCGTGGGAGGAGACTATCTTGAACCATTCGCCACGGTCGATGTTGTCGGTACCCTCGAAAAGCAAATGTTCAAAAAAGTGGGCGAAACCGGTGCGGCCCTCGGTACGGTCTTTGCCGCCGACATGGTACATGACCGAAGTAACGACTACCGGGGCCGTTTTGTCTTGATGGAGGATGACGTGCAATCCGTTGTCGAGGTTATATTCTTCATAGGCGACCTCTTGCGCCTTTGAGGCGGTGGCTATTAAAAGTACCCCCAGGCCCAGCAGGAATTTATTTTTCATAGAGTTCACTTTGCATACTATACGTTTGGTTGTAATGTAAGAGATAATTTGACACTAATATACTTTTTTTTGAACAACCTGGCCACCGATACATCTTAAGTAGGAATTTTATGCAAATAGTTTCCTAAATTTGTTTAAATTCCATTAAAACTTAGAATATGAAAGAATTTGCCTTGCCCATCCGATTCGGAATTGCTACCAGCGGTTGCCTGATCGCTTATTTTTTGATTCTGGCCCTTTTCGACTTACATACCAATGTTTTTTACAGCTTATTTAACGGGATTATCACCGGCTTCGGCATCTATGAGGCCATTAAATATTTCCGTTCAAGGGACAGGCAGGGTTTTAATTACGGTAAGGGATTTACTGCCGGTATCCTAACCGGATTTATCGCAACCATTATATTCACGCTCTTTTTTGCGCTGTATTCCACTGAACTGAACACTGATTTTTTGGAACAGCTCTCAACCCAGTGGTTCAGGGATTTCAAGGATTTCCAGGCCATTGTATTCTTCACGGTGGCGATCATGGGGTTTGCCACTTCGCTGGTCTTGACGCTATCCTTCATGCAGCTGTTCAAATCGAGCCAAAATCCCAAGAAAAATTCATCCCCACAATTATAGGGATACCCTTTGTGCATTTACAAATTAGCATTATATTTGCAGCCCCGTTAGAAAAAGCTACGGCCTTTTCTATGGGGATTCAGGCCCTGATTGGGTATCACCATAAATTAATATACACAATATGTATGCAATCGTAGAGATGGCAGGGCAGCAATTTAAAGTTGCGAAAGACCAAAAAGTGTATGTGCACCGTTTACAGGAAGAGGAAGGCAAAAAGGTAACTTTTGGCAATGTACTTCTTTTGGGCGACGGACCGGACATTACTATTGGCGCCCCGGCCATAGACGGAGCCTCTGTAGAGGCCAAAGTCGTAAGGCACCTTCGAGGTGACAAGGTTATCGTCTTCAAAAAGAAAAGGCGCAAAGGATATCGTAAAAAAAATGGGCACCGTCAATCGCTGACCGAAGTCGTCATCGAAAGTATTGTTGCCAAGGGCACCAAAAAATCCGATACCAAGGAAGAAACCAAAAAATCCACAGCCAAAGCATCGGAAAATAAAACCGCCCCTAAAACCGAAGTGAAGGATACCATACAAGAGGTCAAGGGCAAATCGGCACCGGTAGAAGAATCGGTAGCTTCAAAACCAAAAGCCGACAAGGCGACAAAAAAGGAAACCACCAAGAAAACGGAGAACAAGGTAAAATCCGATAATGATAAGGTAAGCGATAATTTGATTACCCGGGCGGAGAATAGGGCCGAAGACCAGCATATTGAAATCGATTTGGACAAGCTGCTTCACAGTATCGGAACCTCCACCAAAGCGGAAGCCGACGACTTGAAGGAAATCAATGGTATCGGACCGGCCTATGAGGAGAGATTGAACGAAGTGGGAGTCTATACCTATGAACAGATCAGTAAACTAAAAGCCGCCGATAGGGACGAGCTTTCTGCACTGGAGGGTATTACTCGTGAAAAGATAGAATCCGAGGAATGGGTAAAACAGGCCAAGGAATTGCTTAAGAACAAGGAGTAGGCGGTCAATAGCGCCTGCTAATTAATACATATAGATTGCTTCGCTTTGCTCGCAATTTTTATATTAAATAATCCATAATTACACACAGCCATGGCACATAAAAAAGGTGTAGGTAGTTCAAAAAACGGAAGGGATTCGGAATCGAAACGTTTGGGCGTTAAAATATTTGGCGGTCAGGCTGCCACTGCCGGAAACATAATCGTACGGCAGCGCGGTACGAAGCACAACCCCGGAGAAAATGTGTACGCCGGTAAAGACCATACCCTTCATGCCCGTGTTGACGGACTTGTAAAATTCGAAAAGAAAGCCGGCGGAAAATCATGGGTATCCATCGACCCGTTCGAGGCGTAGGCTTTTTTTTCTTTAGTAACAAGTAAAATCCTCTTCGGTTTATGCAGAGGGTTTATTGTCCTAGTCGAGCGCTTCATTTTTTATACTGGAAAAAATCATAATAAAACCCTTGCCGGAAACGGCAAGGGTTTTATTTTTTTGTCCTCAGTTTCTTATGTCTAACTATCGCCAGGCTTAATCGTAACCGTGATAGCACTGTCCGTTGCCGATACGTTCGGCTTTCGTTCCGCAGGGTGCACCTGACCGTGTTGTCGAGATCAGCCTCCCCAGAATGCAGGTCGCCCCATCGAATGAGTAGGGATAGACCTGCCGCGGAATATTGGTCAAACTCGGCTCCCGCATCATATAGGAATCTTTAGTCGGTCTTGATACTAGTCTCTTTTAATATCTGTAGTACTCCGGCTTGAATGGCCCCTGCACTTCCACACCGATATACTCCGCCTGATCGGGCTTCAGCTCGGTCAGTTCGGCATCCAAACGCGATAGGTGCAATTGGGCTACTTTCTCATCGAGGTGTTTGGGCAACATATAAACTTCATTGCCATACTTGTCACTGTTCTTCCATAGTTCGATCTGGGCTAGGGTCTGATTCGTGAAGGAGTTACTCATTACGAAACTGGGATGACCCGTGGCGCAGCCCAAGTTGACCAATCGGCCTTCGGCAAGTACTATGATATCCTTTCCGTCAATGGTGTACTTGTCCACTTGGGGCTTGATCTCGTCCTTAGTATCGCCGTAGTTTTGGTTCAGCCAGGCCATGTCGATCTCATTGTCGAAGTGACCGATGTTACAGACGATCGCCTTGTCCTTCATCGCCTTGAAGTGTTCAGGACGGATGATATCCTTATTACCCGTTGTGGTAATCACTATATCGGCCTTACCCACCACGGTCTCTAATCTTTTCACTTCGAATCCGTCCATACAGGCTTGTAGGGCACAAATAGGATCAATTTCGGTAACGGTGATGATAGCACCGGCGCCCTTGAAGGAAGCGGCGGTACCTTTACCGACATCGCCATACCCACA
The DNA here is from genome assembly GCA_963764285.1 of uncultured Flavobacteriaceae bacterium. Taxonomy (GTDB): domain Bacteria; phylum Bacteroidota; class Bacteroidia; order Flavobacteriales; family Flavobacteriaceae; genus Pricia. The sequence goes on along the minus strand of CAVXSA010000012.1, from coordinate 177,855 downwards.
AACGACCACTTTTTTCCCGGCGAGCATGGTATCGGTCGCACGTCGGATGGCGTCCACGGCACTTTCGCGGCAGCCGAATTTATTGTCGAATTTGGATTTGGTGACGGAATCGTTCACGTTGATGGCAGGCATCGGCAGGGTGCCTTTTTTCATCCGCTCGTAAAGTCGGTGGACTCCAGTAGTGGTTTCTTCGGATAGGCCTTTGATATCCTTGGCCATTTCAGGATATTGGTCCAGCACCATATTCGTGAGGTCGCCGCCATCGTCCAAAATCATGTTCAGGGGCTTTCGCTCTTCCCCAAAGAAAAGGGTCTGCTCAATGCACCAGTTGAACTCTTCCTCGGTCATGCCCTTCCAGGCGTAAACGGGGATGCCCGCTGCTGCAATAGCGGCGGCGGCGTGGTCTTGGGTCGAGAAAATGTTGCAAGAGCTCCAAGTTACCTCCGCGCCTAGGGCCACCAAAGTTTCGATGAGCACGGCGGTCTGAATGGTCATGTGAAGGCAGCCGGCGATACGGGCACCCTTGAGGGGCTGCTGGTCTCCATACTCCTCACGAAGGGACATCAAGCCCGGCATTTCGGCCTCGGCCAGTTCGATTTCCTTTCTTCCCCAGTCCGCCAAGGCGATATCCTTGACCTTATAAGGTACAAATGCGACACTTTTGGTTTCCATCTTCTTTTTATTTTTTACTTTCGTTACCATCCCTTTACAGGGACTGTTATTGGCACAATCCCAAGTTCGTCAAAGTTAACAAAATTGGATGCAACGATATGCCTCTTTACAATACATTAACGGAAACCCCTTCTATCAAGGTGTACCTGTGGCAGGTAACGGAATCGGAGGCCGAACTTTCTGAAGGCATTGAACTGACCTCCCACTGCCAAAATAGGATGGACGGGATGAAGTCCGAATTGCACCGCAGAGCGTTTTTAAGCATTCGGCATTTGATGGCCGAAGCAGGTTATGTCGATAGCGATATGTATTACGATGAGGCGGGAAAACCCCATCTGAACGACGGATGTAAAATTTCCATTTCCCATTCGAACCATTTTACGGGCATCATTGTCAGTTCCGATAAAGAAGTGGGCATCGATATCGAGAAGCAAAGGGAGAAAATTCTCCGTATTGCCCATAAGTTTACGCCTTTGGAAGAATATAAGACCATGGCCAATACTGATGCCCTGATTCGAAAACTGACCCTGGTCTGGGGAGCAAAAGAGGCCTTGTATAAAATTTACGCCGAACCGGGACTCAGCTTTCTGCATCATATCGATGTGCAGGATTTCTCGTTCGAAGACGAAGGCACAACTGCTACTATTTTGTACCACGGAGACGAATCTTCTTACGAGATCAAGTTTTTGGAGTTTGAGGGGTTTACCTGTGTGTATGCTATAGTTAGCAATAATTTACAGCCTATAAACTAAAAATTTAAGGCTTCATGAACATTTCCGTAGAACTTACTTTCTCCCCCTTACAAAACGATTTCGAGGATCATATCATCCGCTTTATAAAAAAACTCCGCTCATCGGGTTTGACGGTTTTGGAAAATCCGCTTAGCACTCAGGTCTATGGCGATTACGAGGCTGTGATGAAGGTGCTTAACCAAGAAATACGAACGGCCTTTGAGATGATGGACAAAGGATTGCTATTTATGAAAATAGTGAAATCGGACCGCAGCGGATATACACCGGATTTCTGATTGGAACGCAAGGAGGGTATGGAGGGTATTTTTGAGTGGATTTTTGCACAATATGACGGTGTCCCCGCGCATTTAGTGGTGCTTGAAATCATCGCCGTGGTATTCGGCTTTTTAAGCGTATGGTATTCCAAACGGGAGAACATCCTTGTTTTTCCGACCGGTATCATCAGTACGGCCATTTTTGTATATATCCTGTTGGTGTTTGGCCTCTTGGGCGATATGCTCATCAATGCCTACTACTTTGCCATGAGCGTGTACGGGTGGTATGTGTGGACGCGCAAGGTTGACGATACCCATTTTATCCCCATTACCGCAACCACAACCAGGGAAAACACACAGTGTCTTATCCTATTTATTGCGACCCTTCTTTTTGTCTGTGCGATATACCTCTTTTTCGACAAGTTCAACAATTGGACGGCTTATGTCGATACGATTACCACGGCCATCTTCTTCGTCGGCATGTGGCTGATGGCTAAAAAGAAACTCGAGAATTGGGTGTATTGGATAATTGGGGATATCATTTCCATTCCGTTGTATGGATACAAAGGCCTTATATTTACTTCACTACAATACTTTTTATTCACTATAATCGCCATTTACGGATACCTGGCATGGAAGGAAAACTTAAACAAAAGTCCTCAGACCTTATTAAAGTAGTGGTTTTCGGTCCCGAATCTACGGGAAAGACGACCCTTTCCCAACAATTGGCCCGCCATTACCATACGGTCTGGGTACCGGAATATGCCAGGGAGTACCTTCAAAAAAAATGGGACCACGAGCGCAAGACCTGTGAGCCGAAAGATTTGTTGCCCATTGCCGAAGGGCAGATACGGTTGGAGAACGAAAAGAGCAAAACGGCCACCGATATTCTGATATGCGATACCGATTTGCTCGAAACCAAGGTGTATTCTGAGGCGTATTACCTGGGCCATTGCGACCCCTTGTTGGAAAAGTACGCCTTGCAGAACACCTATAATCTTTACCTATTGACCTATATCGATATGCCGTGGGTAGGAGACGATCTGAGGGACAAGCCGGATGAACGCGAGAACATGTTCGCCTATTTCAAGGAAACATTGGAAAAACATAATCGAAATTTTGTTATATTGAAGGGCGATAAAAAAACACGACTGGAGAAGGCGGTTTCCGAAATCGATAAACTTGTAAAGCAACGGGCCAACATCGAGCCTTGAGCCTGCCTAAACGAAGAATTGAACCTTGAACATTATGATACTGACAAAAAACGATTTAGATTTATTATCAAAAAAGGGAATAACGGAACGGAAGGTACACGACCAGATCGAAACCTTTAAGGAGGGCATCCCCTTTGTACAGCTCGAAAAAGCCGTTACGGTCGGGGAAGGCATTTCAAAATTTACGCCCGAAGAGAAGAAACGGTTAATAGAAAGCTTCGATACCGCGCAGGGCGAAATGGCCTTGCTCAAGTTTGTACCGGCCTCGGGGGCTGCCTCCCGGATGTTCAGGGCACTCTTCCATTTTTTGGATAGTTATGATCCCTCCGCAAGAAAGTCTCGACGATTATCTGAAACGTACGGACGATGACGAGATGAAAACTTTTTCCGAGGGGCTGACCGACCTTCCCTTTTATAACATCGTTCAAAATCGGATTTCGGGCGAGGCCTCCTCCAAAGACGAAGAAGTACACCGGTTCGTAAAGGAAATGTTGTCGGAGGATGCGTTGAACTACGGGTTTTATCCGAAGGGACTATTGCCCTTCCACAATTATGGCGACCACACCGCAACCCCTTTTGAAGAACATTTAAAGGAAGCTGCAATCTATGCCAAGAATGATGATACCGCGCGGTTGCATTTCACTATTTCCGAACAGCATGGCGAGATGTTCAATAAAGAGTTTTCGAAGATTAAGGAGAGGGTATCTTCCGCAACGCAGTCCTCTTTCGACGTCAGCTATTCCTATCAAAAACCTTCGACAGACACCATTGCCGTCGATATGGATAATGAACCCTTTCGCAATGACGACGGAAGCGTGTTGTTCCGGCCCGGGGGGCATGGGGCGCTGATCGAGAACCTTAACGAGCAGGATGCCGATATCGTCTTTATTAAAAACATTGACAATGTGACGGTACCCCGGTTTGCCGATGAGGTCGTCGATAACAAAAAAGTACTGGCGGGCGTATTGCTGAAGGTGCAGGAAAAAGCTTTTACATATGCTGAATGGTTGGAGAAGGATGATTTGACCACCGACCGATCGGAGGAGATTAAAAATTTCCTACAAAGAGAATTGAATGTACGATTTTCAGAAAAGATTGCAGGTTTCAACATGGGCCAGCAGATAGAAATCCTAAAAGATAAGATAAACCGTCCGATCCGGGTTTGTGGAATGGTGAAGAACGAGGGCGAACCGGGCGGCGGTCCTTTTTGGGTTAAGGATGGAAAGGGAAATGTGTCACTGCAGATCATCGAATCGGCGCAAATAGACATGGGTGATGCCGATCAGGCCGAAATCCTTAACAATGCCACCCATTTTAATCCCGTCGATATCGTCTGTGGCGTAAAGAATTATAAGGGCGAAAAGTACGATTTGATGAAGTTTGTGGATACCAAACAAGGTTTTATTACCGGAAAGACAAAGGAAGGCAGGGAACTGAAGGCTTTGGAACTACCCGGACTTTGGAACGGAGCCATGGCGTACTGGAACACCATTTTCGTCGAGGTCCCTCTACAGACCTTTAGCCCCGTTAAAACGGTTAACGATTTGCTTAAACCGGCGCATCAGGTTAAGTAGTCGCGGGGCAAGCCATTCATATCGTCCTCCGGGAAATAGAAAGTGTGTAATATTTACACACTTTTTTTAATTTTTACCCACCACTACACATCCCTTCCTAGAGCTATTAATAGTTAAACTACTCATATATAGTATATTACATCATCAGTAGGCTGGTATTTAGGATTGGCACTATTTTTCCATTATATATAATGATTATCACAACAAACGATATTCAAAACAAAAACAAATTCTAATTAAATACACACGAGATGAAAAATTTAATGATTGCCGCAGTACTGTCCTTAGGAACGATGACTGCATTCGCCCAAGAAGAAAACGCTGTAGAAGATGCCGGTAATGCTGTAGAGGAAACTGCAACTGAAGCAACAGATGCCACTACCGATGCTGCTGAAGAAACTTATGATGCCGCCCAGGATCAAGCGACCGAAGCTACAGAATCTATGGAAGATAGCGCTAATGAAGCTACCGATGCCATGTCACAAGACAATTTTAATGAAGTAGCCACCGACGAAGTACCTGAAGCTATTACTTCCGCTTTGGAAGAAGCTCATCCAGGTGCAACTATCGATAAGGCTTCCGTGAACGATCAGTCTCAATACAAATTGGAAGTTACTAAAGAAGATGGTGAAACCACTGTATTGTATTCTGACGCAGAAGGTAACTGGATTGATATGTAATTCAAACCTTAAGCATTAAATAGCTTATGATTGAAAAATCCCGACCGCCGAAAGGTAGTCGGGATTTTTTGTTTGTACTTTTTATAAGACCGCAGGTCTCACACTTACATATTAGGGCGGAGCGTCAACAGCGATGCCTTTTTGTTTTTCCAGAATAATTTAGAGCTAACGTAGTTACCGGAATTAATTGGAAGAGTATATTCATCTTCCTACAAGCATGTTCGTAAGTTCAAATTTGATTCTGCTGGCAGGGGACTCGTACGGTTGTGATTCGTATAGATTTTACCCGCTTTACAGTACAAAGTACACAATATTACACATGTTCACATGCATGCGAAATATTTAATTCATTGATAATTAATGATTTATATTCATTTATTATTTTGGTACTATTTTTTCATTTAATTAAGGAGTAAGTCTAACACTTTAAAAATAAAACCATGAAAAATTTAATGATTGCCGCAGTTTTGTCCTTAGGAACCATGACAGCTTTTGCCCAGGAAGAAAACGCAATTGATGAATCAGCAACCGATGCTACCGAAATGGCGCCCGAAAGTACAGATGATGCTACTCAAGCTGCAGATGAGGCCACTGAGGCGGTAAGTGATGAAACACAGTCCGCTGAAGAAGCTTCTGATGCCGTTGCAGGGTCGCAAAATGATTTTTCTGAAGTTGCTACCGATGAACTTCCCGAATCAGTGACCGCTGCAGTATCAAAAAATTATCCAACAGCCTCTATAGATAAAGCATATGTAAACGAAGCGAACCAGTACAAACTGGAGGTTTCTTTGGAAGACGGTACCGCCGGAACTCTGTATGCTGACGAAAATGGTAACTGGATAGAAATGTAAATAACGTTAAGTTATTTGTTTTGTATTAAGTTGGTTTGGTCGGAAAGGAGCTCGTGTTTACACGGCTCCTTTCTTTTTGCCATCTGGCCGTAAATTTAAAAGGATTTTTAAAGAAGCTTTGAAACTTATATCGTAGAAGATAATGTAATTGAGCAGTTGAATCTATTCAATCCTTTAAGAGAGACATCACAGCTTTTAAATTGATTAGTTAAGGAACCATCTTAAAATGGTTCCTGTTTTTTATGTAAGCCTCTATACACTTTGCGTAGGATTTTGAACAAAACGGATAAGGCGACATGCGATAGGTGATGCCCCCTCTTCGGTAAACTTACTTTTAAGTTAATATTGGAGCAGATACAGCTATCATGTGCTATTTTTACGTAATTAGATATCCAACACAAGAACGCTTATATGCCAAACCTCTTGATCATAGAAGACGATGCAGCTTTCTGCCAGATGCTTCAAAAATTTCTTACCAAACGTGGTTACGACGTAGAGACCAGCTTTTCAGCGCCTGATGCCAAGGAAAAGTTCAAGAAAACCAATTTTGATCTTATACTTACTGACCTTCGTCTGCCCGACTACGATGGCATCCAATTATTGGGCGATATCAAAGAAGTCAACCCCAAGACCCAGGTAATTCTAATGACGGGCTATGCTGAGGTGGGCTCGGCTGTAGATGCCATGAAAAAAGGCGCTTTTGATTATATTTCAAAGCCTTTTACCCCGGATGAGATTGTAATGGTCATGGATAATGCCCTGAAAACCGCTGTGCCGAGGGATTCGGATATTAGAATCACGAATACCGATATCACTCCCGAGACAAAAGAGGGTACTATATTATCAAAAGAATCCCAAATCGGCCCTCGTGGATCTGATGGAAAAACTGTAAAGGGAATCAGCGAGGCATCGCTAAAATTACAGGAATATATCAACTTGGTCGCCCCGACAGACATGTCCGTGCTAATTACTGGCGATAGCGGTACCGGAAAAGAGGTGACCGCCAAGGCCATCCATGACGGTAGCAAGCGTAAAGACTTTAATTTCGTTGCCGTAGATTGTGGTGCCATTCCCAAGGAATTGGCGACAAGCGAGTTTTTCGGCCATATCAAGGGGAGTTTTACAGGTGCCGTTGAAGATAAGATGGGAAATTTTGAGGCCGCGAACCAAGGTACCCTGTTTTTGGACGAAGTGGGGAACCTATCCTATGAAAATCAGATACAACTTTTGCGGGCCCTTCAGGAACGCAAAATCAAGAGAGTGGGTAGCACCAAAGAAATCGAGGTAGATGTCCGCATCATTACCGCTACGAACGAAGATTTAACCGAGGCGGTTGAAAAGGGTTCATTTCGTGAAGATCTGTACCATAGGCTGAACGAGTTTTCCATCCACATACCATCTTTGGACGATCGTTCGGAAGATTTGATACTGTTCGCCGAGAATTTTTTACAAAAGGCCAATAACAGTCTTAATAAGGCTGTGGATGGATTTTCGGAGGAAGTATGGGAAGCTTTTCAACAGTACCATTGGCCCGGTAACCTGCGTGAACTTCAAAACGTCATAAAACGGGCCGTATTGTTGACCACAAGTGATGAAGTTCAGGTTGAGGCCCTGCCCAAGGAGGTCTTACAGCCCCAGGAAAAGGAGTCTGCGGCCGACGGTTTTTCAAAGTCCGAATTCGAAAAGAACCGAATCATAAAGGCCCTCAAAAAAACGAACTTCAACAAGTCGAAAGCGGCGAAGTTGCTTCAGGTGACTAGAAAGACCCTTTACAATAAAATCAACCACTATAATCTGGACCTGTGAAGAGAAAGTTTAAATCACTTCTATCAGTGTTCAGTCCGGTAAGGGATCAGGGCTTACAGACATTCGCTCCTCAAGATCGGAGACCAAGGCGTTCACCTTGGTTTTGAGATGCTGAAAGGAATTCAACAGTATTTCGTGTTCCATGTTTTCGGGGGTGGCGAGTTCCATTTTTTCCAGGATGCCAACACAATTCTCCACCTTCAATTGTCGGAACATGGGCAGCATGCGGTGGGCCACATGGTTTACTTGTTGGTAATCACCGGCCGTGACGGTCTCTTCCAAAAGTTTCATGTTCGTTCGGGTGTCATTCAAAAAAGTTTGTAGTACCTCATAGATCGCATCCTCGTTTTTTCCTAGGAAGGAATGTATAATTTGGAGACTGTACCTTTTTGATCCGTTTTCATTTTCGATGTTCCCATTATCATTTTTAGCCGTTTTTTCAGTAACGATTCCCAACAATTTTAGGGTAGCTATCAGTTCGCCTTTGGTGAATGGTTTTTGTAGCACTTGGGTAAATCCTATACTGGTGTACGACTCGGGGCCCAGGTCCCGGCGGCCGGTCATGGCGATAATGGGTTGGTCGGTATAATGCTTATAATTGCCCGACCGCAATCGCTTCAAAACTTCGAACCCGGTAATCTGGGGCATCTGTATGTCGGTAAGCACGATATCGTACGCTAGGTGCGAATCTTCTTCGATGGAGAGAAAATTGGTATAAGTATGGGCGGTAATACCCATGCTTTCGGTCAGTTCACGCAGCATGTGAAGCAAAGCGGTATCATCGTCGATGATCAGCATGCGCAACTTGGGCGCCATGTAGGGCATATTTTTGTCCGCTTCATGTACGGCAGTCGTTATCTCCAAGGGTAGTTGCAAGGTAAAGGTGCTGCCCTCGCCGAATTTGCTTCTTAGGGTCAACGTCCCGTTGAGCAGTTCGGCCAATTTTTTCGAAATGGTCAGCCCTAGGCCATGTCCGCCGAATTTTTTTTCGGTATCGCTATCCGCCTGTGTGAATTCTTTAAAGATCAGGTGTTGTTTTTCTTTGGCGATACCGATACCGGTGTCGGAAACCTTGATTGTGGCGGATAAATGATTTCCTCTTCCCATTTCGGCCTTGCCCGTTACCTTGATATGCCCTTCTTCGGTAAACTTAAAGGCATTGCCTATGAGGTTGGTAATTATTTGTCGAATCCTAAAGGGGTCTCCTAAAACGGTCTGTTCGAGTGCGGGAGCGATATCTAGGATTAATTTCAGTTTTTTATCCTTTTGCAATGCCTGTAGGTTTTCCGCAGTTTCCTGGATGAGGGTTGCGGGGATAAAAGGTACCCTTTCAATATTCAGTTTACCTGCTTCCAGTTTGGAGAAATCCAAAAGATCGTTGACCAGGTTGCCTACATATTCGGAGGCGGATCTGAGGTTCTTGACATAGCCCTTCTGTTTTTTCGTAAGGTCTGTACTATCCAGCAGATCCGAGTACCCGCTGATGGTGTTAAGGGGGGTGCGCAGGTCGTGACTCACGGTCGATATGAGTTGCTCCCTGCTTTTTAGGAGCGATTCCGAAAAAAGTTTCTCCTTTTCCAAACGAAGCCTATAGGTCTGAACTTTCCAATAATCGCGGGTGATCAAGAAGGAAAATATACCGACGATCACAAAACCGATCAAAGCCGCGATGCCCGCAATACGGGTAGTTCTTTTCAGGGCGTCCTGTTTTTTCCGGTTGCTCTCATAACTGCTGACCATGACTTCTTGCTCAAAGGCAGATATGATGTTCTGCAGTTGTTGGGAAAGCTCCCTGTCGTTCCGGTTCACCTCCAGTTCTTTTGACGCCAATGAACGCTGTGCCTGGGCATCTTGAAGTTTGGCCCTTCGCAACATGGCCCTTGAGGCGTTGAGAATGGAATCAACATACGCGGCATTTGCCGGAGCATCGGCATTTGAAGGGGCGTTGTTGCTAATGAGCGCCGCATAATCCCGTAGCGATTTTTGCACCTGTGGCGATAGTTGGTCAAAATTCGTGAACAGGTTTTCTGCGGAAAATTTCCCGAAGGATTCGTCGATTTTTTCAAATTCCTTCAGGGCTTTGTCCAAAGAATTGTTCGAGGCGCTTTTTAACTTTAAGCGTTTTAGTTCGTTGTTGTTGGCCACCTTTTGTCCTAACAGCAGCTGTAAACTGTCCAGAAGATTTTTTTGCTCGCTGCCCTGCATGATCTGTTTCAGGGTATCGATTTCCATCTGTATCGAGTCGATACGTTGGGCATAGGCGTCGAAGAGGGTATCGGACCCACTTTGCAACGCCAGTTTAGAAAGACTTTCCGCCTCGTAAAGATCGGTGACCAAAGTACTGGTCCGTAATAACTTTATGTCATTTCTATCAGAGGTTTCCGTAGAGACGTAGGTCTTAATTTCCGTATAGATAAAATAGCCCACAGCGGTAGCCAAAACGGCCAGTACCAAATAACTGGCCAAGATTTTCAGGGTAAATTTATTTTTAGATCTATCCGGTTCGTTTACCATAATTACATTGAAAAACGCTTTTAAAAATACGTATATAAAGCAGATAGGGTTTATAAGGAAGCGTTAATTGTTTTTACTATAGTTTTCGAAGGTGCTAATTTTTTGGTGTCCGGAGCTATGAATTCTAATATTGCCACCTTATATTTGCCCTATCTCAAAGGGGTGCCGATTCCAAACTTTTTCAGGCAAATCCTGAAATTAGTGTAGGAGGAAGCTGAGATCATACCCAGTGAACCTGGGCGGGTAATGCCGCCAAGGGATGGTGCGCGGTTTGCGTACTGCTTGGAAGTTCTACCGTTCTAATTGGAACAAAAAATCATTTTTAACTTAGAATAATAGCCCCTTTTATTCGTAAAATTTTTACGAATGAAGACTATATTCAATACTCTGGCCCTCTCTGGGCTGACGTTGGGCGTTTGGGCCCAAGAGCAAGAAATGGATTCTTTGGAAGGTACAAAGGTCGTACTCGATGAGGTATTCGTACAGGCGGTACGGGTAAGCCATGCATCGCCGTTAACCTTTACCGACCTGAAGAAGGAAGAAATCGCCCCCCGAAATCTGGGGCAGGATATTCCCATATTATTGAATTTTATGCCGGCCGTGGTCACCACCTCCGATGCGGGGGCGGGTGTAGGCTATACCGGTATACGTGTGCGCGGTAGCGATGCAACTCGGGTGAATGTGACCATCAACGGCATCCCCTATAACGATTCCGAATCCCATGGCACCTTTTGGGTGAACATGCCTGATTTTGCCTCCTCGATCGAAAGTCTGCAATTGCAGCGGGGCGTGGGCACCTCTACCAACGGAGCGGGGGCGTTTGGCGCTAGCCTGAACCTGTTGACCGATGCGGTATCGGAAGAGGCGTACGGGCAAATTTCCTCTTCCATCGGCAGTTTCAAGACCCTTCGCAACAATATCAAATTCAGTACGGGGCTATTGAACGACCATATAGAGGTCTCGGGAAGATTGTCAAGAATAAAGTCCGACGGGTATGTCGATAGGGCCTCTTCCGATCTAAAATCCTATTTTTTACAGACCGCCTATAAAAATGATAATACTTTGATAAAGGCCTTGCTTTTTGGAGGACATGAAATCACCTATCAATCCTGGAACGGAATCGACGCCGAGACCTTGGAAAAGAACCGTACCTTCAATACGGCCGGACAATACACCGATGAAAACGGAAACATACAATTCTATGACAACGAAGTGGACAACTACAAACAAGACCATGCCCAACTGCTTTGGAACGAACGGGTCTCCGATGAGTGGAGCACGAATATCGCCCTGCACTTTACCCATGGCCGAGGTTATTTCGAGCAATATAGGGAGGATGAAGATTTTGCTACCTACGGGTTTGAAACTTTGACGGTTAATGATTCCCTGGTCAATACGACCGATCTGATACGCCGCCGGTGGCTCGACAACAATTTTTATGGCAGCGTTTTTTCCGCTGAGTACACCAAAGATAAGATGAACCTGATTCTAGGGGGCGGATTCAACATCTACGAAGGCAACCACTTTGGTGAGGTCATCTGGGCCCGGTTCGCTTCCAATAGCGAGATACGAGATCGGTACTATGACAACGATTCAAAAAAGAGGGAGTTTAATATGTACGCCAAGGCCAACTATGGCCTGACCGATAGACTGAGCTTTTTTGGCGATTTGCAATACAGAACAGTGAAATACAAGGCCAATGGCGTGGACACGGGGCTCGTCGATGATATGTTCCATTTTTTCAATCCGAAAGCGGGCATTGTCTATGACTTGAATACGAACAATAATTTATATTTCAGCTATGCCGTGGCCCATCGCGAACCGAACCGGAACGATTACGAAAGTAGCAGTCCAAAACCCGAAAAATTGAACGATTTCGAATTGGGTTGGCGGTATGTATCGCCCCGTTTCCAATGGAACGCGAACGGGTACTACATGCGGTACAAAGACCAGCTCGTACTTACCGGCGAACTGAACGATGTGGGGGCGCCCTTGCGTGCCAATGTAGGCGACAGCTATCGCGTGGGACTTGAACTGGACGCCCATCTTTTACTGGGAGCAGCCTTTAAATGGCATCCCAATGTGGCCTTGAGTACAAACAAGAACGTCGATTTTGTCTTCCGGCGTGACGGCGTATTGGAAGATTTGGGCAATACGAATATCGCCTATTCCCCCAATATTATAATCGGAAACCGGATTACCTATTCCCCCTATGAAAACCTTCAAATTACGGCCCTAACTAAATATGTTGGCAAACAGTACTTGGGCAATATCGATTCGGAGGCATCCCTGCTAGACGCCTATTCACAGACCGACCTGAACTTGGAATATGTGCTGAAATTCGATAAAATCATCGAAAGCATTGCGTTTACGGGACTAATCAATAATATTTTTGATGAGGATGTGGTCTCCAATGGCTATTTTTTCACCTTTGACGACGATTCCTCAGGCAGTGTGCAGACTGTTGAGGGGGCTGGATATTATCCGCAGGCGGGCATCAATTTTTTGCTCGGGGCCACAGTACGGTTTTGAGTAAATGGAAAAAAATCCTCGTCATTGATCAAACCCGTCTCTAAAATCCCCATGGAATTGGAAAGATTGTGATAGTTTGGAATTATACGGTCCATAGTACCCGCCTTTCACTTGCGAAAACCAAAGATTCTTAGGAAGAATTTAGATTTCAGGGGATGTATCTTTGCTTTTGGCCAATATGTCGGTAGGCATCAAAATTTGGGAACTGTGTTAGAATCATAACCTTCCGGTCCGGTTGAAAAATAATTGATTACCTTAAAGCCTGTGTTTAAAAATGTACCATGGATAGCACCTATAAAAATGTTCGCTGGGGCATTATCGGCTGTGGCAATGTCACGGAGGTGAAAAGCGGCCCTGCCTACCAAAATACCGACGGTTTCGAATTAGTGGCCGTGATGCGCCGCAATCGCGAAAAGGCCCAGGACTATGCCGTTCGCCATGGCGTGTCTAAGTTCTATTCCGATGCGGACCAGTTAATTAATGACGATGAGGTAGATGCCGTATATATTGCGACCCCGCCGGACAGCCACAAAGAATATGCATTCAAAGTAGCGGCGGCCGGAAAACCCTGTTGTATTGAAAAACCCATGGCTCCCAGCTATGCGGAAAGCCTTGAAATACAGCGTACCTTCGAGAATCAAAATCTACCGCTTTTTGTTGCCTATTACCGGCGTTCGCTGCCCCGGTTCCTAAAAATCAAGGAATGGCTCGATGACAACGAAATCGGAGAGGTACGGCATATACGCTGGTTTCTGGGCAAACCCCCCAATGATATTGATTTGAGCGGCGAATACAATTGGCGTACCGACGCCAAAGTCGCCCCGGGTGGCTATTTCGATGATCTCGCCAGTCACGGCCTCGATCTCTTCGCTTTTTATCTTGGGGATTTTGAACAGGTTTTTGGCATAGCCAAAAACCAACAGCGACTCTATTCTGCCCAGGATGCTGTGACGGCTATATGGTCGCATACTAAAGGGGTCACGGGAGAAGCGGCCTGGAACTTTGGATGTGACAAAATAATCGACCAAGTCGAAATTTTTGGAAGTCATGGCAACATCAGGTTTTCTCTCTTTGAGGAAAATGAAATCCACCTAAAACATGCGAATGGTGAACAAAGTCTTTTCATAGACCATCCAAAACACGTGCAACAGTTTCATGTCGAAAATTTAAGGGAGCATTTATTGGGAAATAAATCCCATCCCTCCACCGGACAGACCGCGCTGCATACCAGCTGGGTAATGGACAAGATTCTGGGGAATATTTAAGAGTCAAGAGACTCCCCCTCATGCAAGAGACAGTAGTGAACGGGGTTTCCTACCTTCTGAATACTAGCGAACCCTTTATAAATGCAATGGAAAGAGATAAAAAGGGATGAGAAGTAAATTTGAGGTTTAAATCCTAATTTGAAATCACTACCACATTCCCACTTTGCGTCGCCCGATATTCCAGCATATCGTAGTACCGATTACCGTCGTCGGGCCGATTGATCAACTGCCCGGTAAATAAGCTATATTCATAGCCTTCACAGGAACAGGTCGCCGTCTGGCCGTTGAGAATCATCGTCGAACAGTCATTGGGAACATGGTTGGGGCAACTGGCCTCAAAAACCCGGTACTGATCGATACTCGATTGCATGACAAACGCACCTCGGATGCCGACGCGCGCATTGTCAATAAACACGGCATTGCCCAAATTGGTCAAGGGGCTGTACAGCGGCAGGTTCAGGTTCATATCGAACCGGAAACCGATTTCCTGTAAATAGGGATTCCGGTCGCCCCGATCGTTTTCGCAGGAAAAAAGGGAGAGCAGTAAAGAGATAGTCAATACACGTAGCATAGTTCATGGTTCGGCCGTAAAATTGAACAAAAAATGTGTATCTTTGCGTTAAATCCTCTCTAAAAAAAGCACAGCATATCGTAGCCTTTATAGAGGATTTTCGTATTTTAATCTATTCATGGGTGAGGCTTTGCGGTGTTGTATAGGAACGAGCCCTTCAGATTAGAAAACCTACTTTATTAAACGAGCATATTATGGGAAACGTATCTTATTATACTGCGGAGGGATTAAAAAAATTAAGGAAGGAGCTCCACCATTTAAAGGATGTGGAGCGCCCCAAAGCCTCCCAAGCCATCGCGGAGGCCCGTGATAAGGGCGATCTATCGGAAAATGCGGAATATGATGCAGCCAAGGAAGCGCAGGGACTCTTGGAAATGAAAATCTCGAAAATGGAAGAAACTCTTTCCAATGCCCGATTAATCGACGAATCGCAATTGGATACCTCTAAGGTTTTGGTACTATCTACGGTAAAATTACAGAATAAAAATAACGGAACGGAAATCAAATATACCTTGGTCGCCGAAAGTGAGGCGGACCTGAAACAGGGAAAGATATCCGTGAGCTCGCCTATCGGGAAAGGACTTTTGGGCAAAAAAGTAGGCGATACCGCCGAGATAAAAGTACCTAACGGAACACTTGAGTTCGAAATCCTAGAAATAACCCGATAAGCTCGCTTGCCATTTTTAGATCTTGAACCTATAACCTTACACTGATTTCATGCCAAGCATCTTCACTAAAATCATCAATGGCGAAATTCCCTGTTACAAAATAGCGGAAGATGATGACTTTTTCGCGTTTTTGGACATCAATCCCAATGCCAGGGGCCATACGCTCTGCATCCCAAAAAAAGAGGTCGATAAAATTATGGATCTTGACGAGACAACCTATATAGGACTCATGGCGTTTTCAAGAAAAGTGGGCCAAGCCCTTGAGGCCGCCATTGATTGCAAACGGGTCGGCATAACGGTAATTGGGTTGGAAGTGCCGCACGTTCACGTGCATTTGATTCCCCTGAACAGTATGGGCGATGCCACTTTTCAAAATAAGATATCCTTAAGCGAGGAAGAGTTTAAGGGAATCGCGGAGAAAATCCGGTCTAAAATTTAGTGCCTGCTTTGAAACATTTTTAAAACAGTTTCTGAATGTTCTCCCCTTCAATAAAAAAATATACCCCTGCGCCTACGACGGCTATCAGTAAGAGCATCAGAATCCAGAATAAGGCGGTAAACCGCAATGATCCTTTTTCGGGGACTACCATTTTCTGGTAATATCCAAAGCTACGTTCGATATCGTCCGTCCATTTTACGGGGTAGATCGTCGAACCGCAGGTATTGCAGACCAGTTGGTGGGTCACATCGCTGGTGGTACGATGGTAAAGCTTCCCATAGCGGTGCCTTTGGAAGAAAGACAACTTCAGGTCTTGATTATAGCATTCCGGACAGTTGTTCGTCAGGATGGCCTGCTTTATAGTTACCAGTTTTTCCTTTGCCATTTCTTTGAATGAGGTGTAAAGTTAACTGTTATTCCTTAATTGAAGTGATACTGCCCTTAAGTGTAATCTGCATAACGGTTCCGTCCTTACTTGACGCAAGCACCTTAATCTTTCCATTATGGTATTCCTCGATAATCCGTTTTACCAAGGACAGACCCAATCCCCAACCTCGTTTTTTAGAGGTGACCCCCGGGTTGAAGATGGCCTGAAACTGCTTTTTAGCAATCCCGTGGCCTGTGTCCGATACTTGAATATGTACGTTTTTGCCGTTCGGAAGGATTTCGATAGAAATATTCCCTTTGCCTCTCATCGCATCGATTCCGTTTTTCACCAGATTTTCGATGGTCCAATGGTAGAGCGAGGGGTTCAGCCGTACCGGCATTTTTTCCACTTGCGATTCAAAGGAAAAATGTATGAGTTTCGAACTGCGTAGTTTCAGGTACTCATAGGCTTCCTTCGTTTCCTTGACAATATCTCGTTCATCGAGCTTGGGCAGGGAGCCGATTTTCGAAAAACGTTCGGTAATGGTCTGCAATCGGTCGATATCCTTTTCGATTTCCTGGGTAATGCCCGGGTTGAGGTTTTCGGATTTCAAAAGCTCGTTCCATCCTAAAAGCGACGACAGGGGCGTACCGATCTGGTGCGCGGTCTCCTTGGCCATGCCTGCCCAGAGTTTGTTCTGTTCGGAGGCCTTGTTCGTCTTGAAGAAAAAGAAAATGACCGCCCCGAACAGAAAGATGATGAGCAGAAGGGCGATGGGGTAGTACTTTAACTTATTGAGCACCTCGGAGTTGCCGTAGTACAAAGTGGCTAGATGTTCACCCTGCTGGTCGATGGATATCGGTACGTTCTCATTGCTAAATTGTTTGATCCGTTTTTGCAGATCCAAGGAATCCAAGGCTTCCTTCTGATCCATATTATTGGTCTTTACCGACCCGTCCTTATTGACCAAGATCATCGGGGTAGAGGTATTGTTCTGAAATACCTTGAGGTGCAGGTTGCCCAGGTCGGCATCTTCGGAGGACTGCTGGAATTCGGATTGCGCAGTCGCCCAAATTTCCATCTTGAGCCGTTCCTCTTCCTTGAACTTTCGGAAAAAGCTGTTCGTATTCCACAGGATAAGGCTTACGATAACAAAGGAGGCTATCAGTAAAATGATGTTGGAGGATTTGTTTTTGCGATTGAAGTTCATCCAGTGGATTATCTTTAGCGACCCGTATGGTCGAAAGGACCATACCATGGTCCTGTTCAAAGATAACGCAAATCGCTCGAAAATGGTATGCCGCTAAAGGGATGATCGACTGTCGGATGGATGCCATTTTATACCTTTGGGGAATGACAGAAAAAATCATCTCGGTACTTCCAGAATCCCTTCCTCCGGACCAAGCTTACCGATATCTGGTGGGAGCAGTCGGTCCACGGCCCATCGCGTTCGCCAGTACGGTCGATGAAAAGGGACGACCCAACCTGGCGCCTTTCAGCTATTTTAACGTCTTTAGCGCCAATCCGCCCATACTCATTTTCTCACCGGCACGCAAATCGCGCGACAATACCACCAAACATACCCTTCAAAATGTGCTTTTGACCATGGAAGTTGTTATCAACATCGTGAGCTACGATATGGTACAGCAGATGTCCCTGACCAGTACCGAGTATGCCAAAGGCGAAAATGAGTTCAAAAAAGCGGGATTGACCATGCTGACATCCGATATAGTCAATCCCTTTCGCGTTGCCGAATCGCCCGTGCAGTTTGAATGTAAGGTGACCAAAGTGGAGGCCCTTGGAAAAGAGGGCGGTGCCGGGAACCTCGTTTTTTCGGAAGTTGTAAAAATGCATATCCACACCGCTATTTTAGATGAAAAGGGCGGTATCGACCCGTTTAAAATAGATCAAGTGGCCCGGATGGGCGGCAGCTGGTACAGCAGGGCCAACCAAGGGCTCTTCGAGGTGCCGAAACCGGTGTCGAAGTTGGGAGTCGGGGTCGATGCTATCCCCGCACATATCCGATCGAGCAAGGTGCTGACGGGTAACGATCTCGGCCTGTTGGGTAATGTGGCTGAAATTCCCACTGCTAAGGAAGTCGAGGATTTTGTGGCATCCCATATCGAGATACGGTCCCTTTTAAGTGGCGGTGAACGAAAAGCGGTCGAAATGAAAGCGAAGGAATATCTCCAACAAAAAGAGGTGCTTGCCGCTTGGATGGTGCTGTTGGCCGAATAAATGGTACGTATTTGATCGACCTCTCCAGGTGTGTTCCCTTGAGATGCCGAGCGAGGTTCCTTGAAAGTCCACTCTCGGTTTTCGTTGATAACTTCTGCCTGATTTTTTAGGTGGATAGACCGATTACACCTACTTTTGAACCGTTTAATAATCAGTTCACATATAATTCATAGTCATGGAAGTACAGGGAAAAATTAAAAAAATAGAGGATACCAAAGAGTACGGCAACAACGGCTTTAGAAAACGGGAAGTGGTCGTTACTACCGAAGAGCAATATCCACAGCATTTGGCCATAGAGTTCGTGCAGGACAAGACCGATCTGCTCAACAACTACAGCGTAGGCCAAAACGTTAAGATCAGTATTAATCTCCGCGGCCGGGAGTGGACGAACCCCCAAGGCGAGGTAAAATATTTCAATTCCATTCAAGGTTGGCGTATCGAAAACCTACAGACCGAACAGGGGGGCAATGGCGCTCCCCCGGTACCACCGGCCGAAGCTTTCGAGCCCGCCGATAATCTCAATGAGGAAGATCACGATGACCTGCCGTTCTAAAAAGTATCAACCCCAAGGTTTAATCGGTTTCAAACTGGTAAAGTCTTACCAACACCGGACCCGTCAGGTTTTTGAATCTGACGGGTCTTTTGTAGGTTGTTGATTTTATTCCGTAGTTTTAGAAAACTACCTTACGAACCATAACAGCATCAAAAAGAGCTTGTTTTTCCTTACGGATCAATTGAACTTTCCCCCCGTAGAAAGCGCCAACAACGAAGGTCTTTTGGCCGTAGGCGGCGATCTCTCTACCGAACGTCTGATATTGGCCTATCGTAGTGGAATCTTTCCTTGGTTTAACGCAGATTCCCTGATTTTGTGGTGGAGTCCCGATCCGAGAATGGTGCTATTTCCCCATAAGGTAAAAATTTCGAAAAGTATGCGCAAGGTGCTTCACGGCGGCCGGTTCCGATTGACGAAAAACCGCTGTTTCGAGACGGTCATCTCACAATGCTCCAGCATCAAAAGAAGTGGACAAGAAGGTACCTGGATTACCCGAGAGATGAAGGAAGCCTATATCGAACTGCATAAAAAAGGACATGCCAAATCCTACGAAGTATGGGAGAAAGATAAGCTGGTAGGCGGACTCTACGGTATTGATCTCGGTCATGTCTTCTGTGGCGAGAGTATGTTCAGTAAAGTTAGCAACGCTTCGAAGTTTGCCTTTATACGGTTGGCCCAAGAACTAGAGGACAACCATTATTCCCTGATCGATTGCCAAGTATATAACGAGCATTTGGCGAGTCTGGGTGCCGAAGAAATGCCGAGAACAAGGTTTCTCAAGATTTTAGAGGGAGAACACCAGACTGGTCAGTAAAAACAATACCTTTTCCGTTTCTTGAATATAGTTTTCTGTTCGGTACTCCACACCGGCTTCTAGCTGGGTCTCTTTGTTCAACAACCAGCCTATATGCGCCGTGAGTCGCTGGTCGTACTTGGGGCTTAGGTCCCGTGCCACGCTCAACAGACTTTCGGTGGAGGCGAGGAAATAGGCCTCGCCCACCTCAAGTTCTTCTCCGCTGAGCGGCAAATTCAAGCCAAGGCGATAACGAAAACGGTGAGTCGTCAAAACGGATTTAATGCGCTGCTCAGTGCGCAAACGGGACTCAAAACGTAGGTTCCAGCAATTATGGTAAATAGTGTATTGTTCGGTGAAACGGAGTTCGTTGCCCTCCCTTTTCTCAAAAGGGTGGCGAAAACGATATAGTATTCCTAAAGCGATGCTTTGGGTATTGGCGATTGTAAGTTTGGAGAAATGCGAAATATCCAACTGTCTAGGCTGAACATCCCAGCCTTCATCGTAGATATAGGTGCGCTCCGATAGCGCGAATTTATGGGAATAATGGGGCGTCACCTTGTAGCCCATCGAAATCTCCGGGTCAAAATATCCCGTTAAATTCACTTGGCCCTGCAGCAGGTTACCGATAAGGAGGCCAAGTATCGCAAAACAGATTTTACTAGAGTAGGCGGTCATAGGTTCGGGGCGTGGATTTCCGGAAATTGGAAGAAGGTTTTTTTTGCTTCGACATCTACTTCATAATTTTTATTGTCCCCGGTCCTTTGGCCGAATACAATGAATTCATACCTTACTTGTGGCATATGGCTGTGGTCTTCGGAGGTGGCATTATACGAAATTTCCCGTTCGATATTTGCTCATTTGCGAAAACACAGAGGTAAAATCTACACCTCCTTGTATCGAAAACATTCCCTCTCATGATCGTTCACCATTCCCGTGGCCTGCATGTGGGCGTAGATAACAGTACTTCCGACAAATTTAAAGCCTCGCTTCTTCAAATCCTTGCTAATAGTATCTGAAAGTGAGGTTCGGGCGGGCGCATCCCTGTAATTGCCAATACTATTTTGGATGGGTTTTCCGTCCACAAATTGCCAAATATAGCTGCTGAAACTGCCAAACTCGTTTTGAATTTTAAGGAAAGCCTGGGCATTCGATACGGTAGCCCGGACTTTCAACCTGTTTCTGACAATTCCCGCATCCTGTAAAAGTGATTCAATTTTGGCTTCGTCGTACTTCTCAATTTTATTGTAGTCAAACCCGTCAAAAGCTTTTCTGAAGTTCTCTCGTTTGCGGAGGATGGTAATCCAGCTCAGTCCCGCTTGGAAAGTTTCCAGGACCAAAAATTCAAAGAGCGTAGCGTCGTCCTTGACGGGTACGCCCCATTCTTCGTCGTGATAGGCTTCGTAAAGGGCATCGCCCTCGCACCACCCACATCGATGTTTTTCCATATGCCCAGCTAAAGGCGCAAAGATAGAGCAAAATTCAACCCGGTACAATTTGATGGCATCCCTATTGTTAAATAAATGTCAAACTATTATATATTGAAAGTAATCCTATTATTTTTGCGGTCTTATATGTTTGTTAAGAGATTATGGAGCATCTATTACAATCATTGAAAATCAGGATAAACGAGAAAATCTACCTAAAAGATCCCGAATCCTCCGATCTGGGTAAGCGTATTGTCGAAGAGAGCATCATCATGATCGACGATATTGGTTTCGAAAGCTTTACCTTCAAAAAGTTGGGACTCGCATATAGGAAGTAACGAGAGCAGCATCTACCGGTATTTCGAGAATAAACACAAGCTGTTGTTATACCTGGCCTCATGGTACTGGGGCTGGTTGGAATATCAACTGGTCTTTGCGACCAATGCCATGGCCGATACGGAAAATAGGTTGAAAAAGGCCATCGAGATCCTGACCAAACCTACCGAAGAAGATTCGGCCTTCTCCCACATCAACGAAGTGTTGCTCAACAAAATCGTAATTAACGAATATTCAAAATCGTATCTGACCAAGGAAGTCGATACCGCAGAACAAAGAGGGCTATTTCGTCATCTATAAGCGGCTCGTCACCAGGTTGAGCACGATGATCCAGGCCGTAGATGCCGATTACACGTATCCTAGCAGTCTCGCCAGCACAGTACTCGAGGGTTCGTTGCACCAGCATTTTCTAAAAGATCATTTTATTTCCTTGACCGACTGTCGCGAAAGCCTTGATGCCTCGAAATACTTTACCGAGTTGGTCTTCAATTCCCTAAACTCAAAACGGAATGGCTAAAAATGTAATGACCGCATGGCAACGCCTGATGGGGCTTTTAAAGCTCGATAAACGCGATGTACTACAGACCTTTTATTACGCCATTTTTGCGGGACTCGTCAATCTTTCGCTACCCTTGGGCATACAAGCGATCATCAATTTGATTCAGGGCGCACAGATTTCTACCTCTTGGGTCCTTCTCGTATTCTTGGTTACCGGTGGGGTAGCCTTCGCGGGAATATTGCAGTTGATGCAGATACGGATTATCGAGAACATGCAGCAAAAAATCTTTACCCGGGCATCGTTTGACTTTACGTATCGCTTTCCAAAAATCAAGATGAGCGAGTTGCGCAACTATTACCCGCCCGAACTGGCCAACCGTTTTTTTGATACCATGGATGTACAAAAGGGACTTTCAAAAATTTTAATCGATGTTCCCGCGGCCTTATTACAGATATTGTTCGGCCTAATCCTGCTTTCCTTTTACCACCCGTTCTTTATTGTTTATGGGATTTTGTTGCTGCTGCTAATTTACCTCGTCTTCAAATTCACGGTTCAGAAGGGGATGGATACCAGTCTTGATGAGTCGAAACACAAGTATCGCGTAGCCCATTGGATACAAGAAGTAGCTCGTTGTCTAGTGAGCTTTAAACTTTCGGGAAGAACCAGCTTGGCCGTCAACAAGAACGATATGCTGGTGGTCGACTATCTAGAGGCACGCGAAAGCCACTTCCGTATCTTGGTGTTGCAGTTTATCCAGATGATCGGTTTTAAGGTGCTGGTTACTGCGGGACTCTTGTTGATCGGCGGTCTCTTGGTCCTGAACCAAGAGATGAATATCGGACAGTTCGTTGCGGCGGAAATAATCATCCTTTTGGTCATTAATTCCGTCGAGAAGCTGATTCGTGGTCTTGAAACTTTCTACGACCTATTGACCTCCCTGGAGAAAATGGGACAGGTAGTGGATAAGGATTTGGAGGACCAGGGCGGTGAACGGCCACTGAAAGAAGACGAAGACCTGACCGTAGAGCTAGACGGTGTTTCTTTTGCAATTCAGGGGGAGGGAAAAATACTGAACAACATCTCTTTGACTATCGGTCCGAAAAGTAGTTACCTAATTGTTGGTGCCAACGGTGCGGGAAAATCTACCCTGCTACGCCTGATATCGGGCATTATGCATCCTACCGAAGGCAATATCTATGTCAATGACATTCTATTGGATGGTATTAATCTGAATCATTACCGCTCTTTTTTGGGGCAGTCGCTGACCGAAGAGAGTCCCTTTGAAGGAACGATTCTGGAGAACATTACGTTCGGCGATACCAGTATATCCCAAAAGGACCTCTATTGGGCACTTGAAAATGTAGGATTGCTGCCCTTCGTAAAACGTCAGGCCAAGGGTGTGAATACGATTATCTATCCCGAAGGAAAACAGATTCCCTATACCGTTACCAAGAAAATAGTACTGGCGCGCAGTATCATAAGGAAACCCAAGTTGTTGATCTTAAAAGACCCCCTTAATCAGTTCGACGAAAGCGAGGCGGTACGCATCATGGAATTTTTGACCGATAAAAATCGGCCATGGGCCCTGCTGGTGGCAAGCACCGATCAAAAATGGCTGGGCCGTTGCAAGAAGATCATTACGATGGACGGAGGTAAAATTGTCTCCATAAAATAAAGACCATGCTGAACATATCCCATAACACGCTCAACAAAACGGTGCACCTTACCGGGTTCAAATCGACCGATAGGGTATTTCATCAAAGGCACTATAAGCATTTTAACCGCTTTTTGGCCGGATCGGCCCTGTTCGCACTGATCGTCCTTTTTCTTCCGTGGACGCAGAATATCAGGAGCACGGGATTCCTGACTACGCTAAAGCCCGACCACCGTCCGCAGACGATACAATCGCCCATCCCCGGAAGAATCGAGAAATGGTACGTTCAAGAAGGTGATTTTGTGGAAAAAGGGGATACCATCCTCTTTATATCCGAGGTCAAGAACGAATATTTCGATCCCGACTTGGTCGCCCGGACCGGAAAGCAGATCAAGGCCAAGGAAGCATCCGTCAGCTCGTACCAGGGCAAGGTCAAGGCGTTGAACAACCAAATCGATGCGTTGACGCGAGAACGTTTGCTGAAACTGGAACAAGCCAAGAATAAATTGCTACAGGCACATTTGAAGGTAGAGAGCGACAGCATCGATCTGGAAGCGGCTAAAACCAATCTCGAAATCGCTCAACGGCAGTATATGCGGGTAGAGCAACTGCAGTCCGAAGGTTTGAAAGCCATCACCGATGTGGAAGAAAAACGATTGAAACTACAGGAGACCCAGGCCAAATTGGTTTCCCAAGAAAATAAATGGCTGGCATCACGAAACGAAATACTGAACGCCGAGGTGGAGATCAACCGGGTGAAGGCCGAATATACAGAAAAGATTTCTAAGGCCCAGAGCGATATGTATACCGCTCAATCCGGCCAGTTCGATTCTGAGGCACAGGTCACCAAACTCGAGAACGATTTTACCAATTATGAAATGCGCAACACCTTGTATTACATCCGTGCGCCCCAGACCGGATATATCAATAAGGCGATACAGGCAGGGATAGGGGAGACCTTTAAGGAGGGTGACCGCTTGGTGGGAATCATGCCCGCCGATTATGATTTGGCCGTGGAGACTTTCATAAAACCCATAGATTTACCTTTGATCCATGTGGACGAGAAGGTGCGAATACAGTTCGATGGTTGGCCTGCCATTATATTTAGCGGGTGGCCCAATGCTTCCTACGGAACCTACGGCGGTACGGTCGTCGCCATCGAACGCGTGATCAGTGCCAACGGCAAGTATCGGGTACTACTGGCTCCCGATCCCGAAGACTATCCTTGGCCGGAAGAGATTCGTGTCGGTTCCGGTGCCAATACCATCGCGCTCCTAGAAGACGTGCCCATCTGGTTCGAGCTATGGCGGCAGCTAAACGGTTTCCCCCCGAACTATTACCAACCGGAAAAAACGACGGTCGAGGCCGAAAAACCATGAGGAACCTGCTTTGCCTTTTCTTTTTGATGATTTCCTGTTGCCTATCCGCGCAAAAAGGGGATTCGTTGGTGCTTTCCTTCAAGGAATATTTGGGCTATGTCAAAAAGTTTCATCCCGTTGCCAAACAGGCGGAACTGCAAATCGATATGGGACAGGCTACATTGATGCGCTCCCGAGGTGGCTTCGACCCGAAAATTGAGGTGGATTATGACCGGAAGCAGTTCAAGGGAACGGAATATTATGACCTGCTGAACGCTACCTTTAAGATTCCCACTTGGTATGGTATCGAGCTCAAGGGAAACTTTGAAAGGAACGAGGGTGATTATTTGAACCCTTCCCTGACCGTACCCGAAGATGGCCTTTTCAGTGCGGGTGTCTCCGTATCGGTAGGTCAAGGCCTTTGGATCAACGAGCGAATGGCTACCTTGAAACAGGCCCAATTCTTTCAGAACCGCACCCAGGCGGACCGGGATCTTCTGGTCAACCAGATTTTGTTCGAAGCCGCTTTGGCCTATTTCGATTGGTTACAGGCATTCAATGAGGTCTTAATATTTAAAAATTTCCTTGATAATGCCGCCACCCGTTTTATGGGAATCAAAAAAAGCGCAGAAGCAGGTGATATTGCCGCCATCGATACGGTGGAGGCGAAAATTGCCGTTCAAAACAGGGGGCTGGGCCTAGAGCAGGCCAAGGTTGCCCTGGCGAACCGCTCGTTGGAAATGTCCAATTTTCTTTGGCTGGGCGATAATGTGCCCGTGGAACTGCAAGCTCACGTGGTTCCCAATTTACAAATCGATACCGAAATTGATCGTGTTCTGGAAATTCAGGGGAAGCCTTTGGACAGTTTTACCATCGAGAACCATCCGAAACTGAAATCCCTGGGATACAAGATTGACGAATTAGAGATCGAAAAACGCCTCAAGGCCAATAAACTGCTTCCCACCATTGATTTGGAGTATAATTTTCTGACCGAAAACCCCGAGTCCATTAACACCTTCCAATCCCAGTATTATAAGGGAGGAATCCGTTTTCAGCTGCCCCTATTTCTCCGTAAGGAGCGCGGTGATCTCAAGCTGGCAAAAATAAAGGTAAAGGATGCGGAGTTTGAGCTCGACAACGCGCAAATACAGATCAAGAACAAGATTGTGGCCCTTTATCGCGAACTGGAATCCTTTGAGACCCAAATCCATCTTGCCGACGACATCGTCACCAATTACGGTACCTTGCTCACTGCCGAAGAGCGGAAGTTCAGCTTTGGTGAAAGTTCGTTGTTCCTGATCAATTCTCGGGAAAGCAACCTGATCGATGCTGAACTGAAAAGGAACACCTTGCGGAACAAATTTTTTACGGCCAAGGCAAAACTGTTCAATAGTATGGCAGTCAACCCAGAAAATCTGTAATGTACGGGTAGGGCTTATCGTGCCTTCCCCTGAAAAATATAGGTGATAGTCCCTTTCTGCACGGCTCTCTGATGCGGGCTGAATTTGGCTTTTAAGGCGTAGGCAATGGCATTTTCGACCAAACAGCCGTTGGAGGTGTCCGAACTGCGAGCGTTGAAATTGGCATCGATAACATTTCCAGAGGCGTTTACTTCGATGTTTATGACTACCTTACCCCCCTCGATACAGGTGTAGATGGGAGGGGGCAAGCGATACCCGCTTCGGTCGATCAAAGAAAAGGAAACCGAGGTGCGGCGTTTGGCAAGATTATTGGTGAACTCTTCTTTTTGGGCCTCTTTTTCGCCTAATTTTTGTTGGGCCTCCTCCCGTTTCTTTTTGAGCTCGTTCATCCTTTCCGAATATTCGCCGTCGGCGAGGTCGGTGGGGTCTTCGGTATCGGTGGTGGCGGCTTCCCGTTCTTCCATCAGTTCTTCCAAGGTCTTCAGGGGCTCGGGGTTGCCGTAACTGGGCTTTTCGGCCTCGTTATAGGCCATATGGCTTTTGATAGGATCGGCTTTTTCGCGTTTCTCTATCAATTCTTCCTTTTGCTTTTCCAGATCCTCGATATCATCCTGCAAAACCATTTCTACCACATACTCGTCCACTTCTTCCTCCTTGCCCAAATGGATGTTGTATAAACACAACACCACGATGCCCATCGAGAAAAAGCTGATCAAAAATGATAGCTGTTTCCGGTTGAGGTTCATGACCGTATAACCGAAATCGATCAGATATGTTTTAAGTATTCGTTGAACGGAAGAACGCAAAGTACATGTTTTAATTGAATTACTTTAATTTACGAATTTTTGAGCAAATTTTCCGCAAAAGTGACGGGATCTACAGCTTTATCTACGTGGTAGTCGCCTATCTTGGTTCTTCGTAACTTCGATAAATGGCCCCCGTTTTCCAGTAAAAGTCCGAAATCATGGGCCAAACTGCGGATATAGGTGCCTTTACCGCAAACTACCCTAAAATGCACCTCCGGTAAAGTTACCTTAACAATTTCAAATTCGGAAATAGTAACATGGCGTTTTTGTATGGGGACGTCCTTCCCTTCACGGGCGTATTCGTACAGCCGTTTGCCGTTTTTTTTCAAGGCGGAAAAAATAGGAGGACGCTGTTCGATTTCCCCGATAAATTGCGAAGCGGCCTTGCGAATCATGTCTTCCGAAATAGGTGCCAAGGGAAAAGTTTGGTCGATTTCCGTTTCCAGATCATAGGATGGGGTCGTGGCGCCTAAGGTAATCGTGCCGGTATATTCCTTGATTTGACCTTGTAGGCCCTCGATCTTTTTGGTAAACTTTCCGGTACAGACAATCAGAAGTCCCGTGGCCAATGGATCTAAAGTGCCCGCATGTCCTATCTTTATTTTTTTTAGCTGGAATTTCTTCCGGATGGCCCATTTGAGCTTATTGACCGCCTGAAATGAAGACCACCCCAAGGGTTTGTCGATGAGGAGGAGTTGGCCGTTCAGAAAGTCTTCCTTGGTAGTTGTTGTCATGATCAAAGAATATTTCAACTCTGCCCTATAGGCCCGAGAGCTATCCCCACACCCCATATCCGATTGCGATCAGCCCGACAATTAGACAATATACCGCAAAATAGGTGAGTTTACTCTTTCTGACGAGTTGAATCATCCAGGTACAGGCGGCGAGGCCTGCCAGAAAGGCGGCGATAAAGCCAACGGCCATGGCTGTGTTGTTTTCGCCTTGTAAGTTGAGTTCGCCTCCCATAATATCTTTGGCAATCTTTCCGAAAATCAGAGGTACGACCATCAGGAAGGAGAAACGGGCCGCCTTGCTTTTGTCAACGCCCAACAGCACCGAGGTCGAAATCGTGGCCCCACTGCGGGATATGCCCGGCAGCATGGCAATGGCCTGCGATATACCAATTAGAAAGGCGCTTCCGAAAGTTACTTTTTTGGAGGTATTTTTGGCCCGGTCGGCAAAATAGAGCAGAATGGCCGTTATAATAAGCATACGTCCGATAAAGGCGACGTCGCCGCCGAAAAAGCTTTCCAGTTTTTCCTCGAAATAGAGTCCGATTAAGGCCGCAGGAATCATCGAGATGACGATTTTTAACGAGAAACGGGTCTCTTCGTTCCATGTGAACCGGAAAAGACCGCTGAGAATTTCCCACACATCCTTACGGAAGACCACGATAGTACTCAGGGCGGTGGCAAAATGGAGTACGACCGTAAACAGTAGGCTTTGCTCGCCGACCGTGCTATCCCCCAAAATGGCCTTGCCCAGTTCGAGGTGCCCACTCGAAGATACGGGTAAGAACTCGGTCAGGCCCTGAATGATACCGAGAATGATGGCGTCGAGGGTATCCAAATTCAGTCCTTCTTCTTATGCGGGTTCAACAAAATGGCATAGACTTCGATGCCCAATCCGATAAGTACCAAAGTAGGTGCCAGGCGTATCCTCCGAAAATTGTAAATATCTTCATTGAAGACATTGGGGTCGTCACTGCCCCCTCCGCTCATGAGGATATAGCCCAAGGCGATAATTCCGATACCGATGAACATGAAGATATAGTTCCTTTTCTGGAAGATAAACTCCTGTTTGCGGATTTGTGGTCGGCTTTGTTTTTCTGTCTTTTGCCCATGGAACAAAAATAGTTAAAAGTTAAAAGTTATGGGTGATTAGGTGGGTGCTTATTTGAAGGGGATGAAAGTTTTTCCTTTTTGGAATTTGGAATTTTTCAATAGTACAATTCATCCGTTCTTAAATTCAAAAACCGCTGAGTGGCGAAATAGGTGCAAATAAGCGATATAAGAATGCCCAGTAAAAAGACACTTCCAAATAGCAAGGCGAGCACCTCGATATTCTCAAAAAGCAGGAGTTCGGGAAAGGTCCTGTCCAGATAATAAAGAGACGCAGCAATGGCCAAGAGGGCGATGATGGCACCCAGCATACCGAGTTTGACGTTTGTCCATATAAACGGTTACGGATAAAGGTTTTGGTCGCCCCAACCATTTGCATGGTTTTGATTATGAACCTTTTGGAGTATATGGAAAGCCGGATCGAACTGTTGATCAGCAGAAAAGCGATAAAGGTCAATATCCCGCTGGCCACTAAAATCCAAAAGCTGATTTTTTTAACGTTTTCGGTCAAAAGTCCTACCAAAGGCTTGTCATAACTCACTTCTTCTACAAAGGCCTTTTTAGAGAGGTCGTCCGCAATTTTTTCGATTTCTTCAGGGGTTACGAAATCGGCCTGCAGTTGGAGGTCGATGGAATTTTTAAGGGGATTGTATCCCAAGAAATCCTGAAAATCCTCCCCGATTTCGGCGCTGTGCTGCTCGGCGGCTTCTTCTTTGGATACGTAGGTGGTCGATTTGGTATGCTCGGCCATGGCAAGGGTCTTTTGCAACTGATCGATTTCCGATTCCTTGGCTTCATCCTTCAGGAAGATGGAAACCGTAATCTGTTCCTTAAAATGATCGGCCATTTTTTTGGTGTTGAGCACTAGCAGTCCCAACATCCCCAGTAAAAAAAGCACCAGCGCGATGCTCACTACGACGGAAAAGTACGAGGATATCAGTTTTTGTTTTTGATATTGTTCGAAAGATCGGCCCATGCTAGTGTCCTGTCAAGTTAAAACCTACACATAATCCAATGCATCTTTTGCGCCATGCCGTCGTTAAAAAATAATTCCGCAGCTATGGCTATGCAATGATTTTTTGCCTAGGCTTGACTCAAAATCTGCGATTGCCTTATGTGCCATTTCAACTTGACATGACACTTGGTACGCTATGCGTTCGCAAATTTAGGAAAGTAAATCGAATAAAGGTATTTTTGCCGCACATCCTTATACACAGCGATACATGCATTACGATTTTAGGAAAATAGAAGAAAAATGGCAGCAAATTTGGGCAAAAAGGGAAACTTTCAAGGCCGAAAACAGCTCGAAAAAGGAAAAATTCTATGTGTTGGACATGTTTCCCTACCCCTCGGGAGCGGGACTGCATGTGGGCCATCCCCTCGGTTATATCGCCAGTGATATCTATGCCCGGTACAAGCGGCACAAGGGTTTTAATGTATTGCACCCTATGGGATACGATTCCTTCGGATTGCCCGCCGAGCAGTACGCCATTCAAACCGGACAGCATCCCGCCATCACCACTGCGGAGAATATCAAGACCTACCGCCGGCAGTTGGACCAATTGGGATTTTCCTTCGATTGGAGCCGTGAAATCCGTACCTCGGACCCGAGATATTATAAATGGACGCAGTGGATTTTTATTCAGCTCTTCAATTCGTGGTACAACACCGATTCCGACCAGGCGGAACCGATTAAAAGCTTGATTTCTTTCTTTGAAAGGGATGGAAATGCCAACGTAAAAGCCGTCTGCGATGACGATACCCCTAACTTTTCCGCAGAGGAATGGAAGGCATCTTCCTCTAAGGAAAAGCAGGAACTATTGCTCAAATACCGGCTGACCTATTTGGCGGATGCCGATGTCAACTGGTGTCCCGCCCTGGGCACCGTACTCGCCAACGACGAAATTGTCAATGGCGTCTCCGAACGCGGCGGCCACCCCGTCGTCCGCAAAAAGATGACCCAGTGGATGATGCGAATCACCGCCTATGCCCAGCGTCTTTTGGACGGCCTTGAAAAAATCGATTGGCCGCAACCGCTAAAGGAGGCACAGCGGAATTGGATCGGAAGATCGGAAGGGGCTTCCGTCAAGTTCAGGGTTCTTAGCCCGTCTAACGGAGGTTCAAGGTTAGAAGGTGCTTCGAATAACACCGAATCCGTTTCGCATGATCCGTCCCTTTTTATCGAAGTTTTCACCACCCGGCCCGATACCATCTTCGGCACCTCTTTTATGACCCTCGCCCCCGAACACGAACTCGTTTCCCAAATCACGACCTCGGCACAAAAAAGCGAGGTAGAGGCCTATATCGAGGCGACCGCCAAACGTTCCGAACGCGACCGGATGGCCGATGTCAAAACGATTACGGGAGCTTTTACCGGGGCCTATGCCGAGCATCCTTTTACCAAGGAGCCGATTCCGATCTGGATCGGGGACTATGTGTTGGCCGGTTATGGTACGGGAGCCGTCATGTCCGTGCCCTGTGGCGATCAGCGGGATTATGATTTTGCGAAGCATTTCGACATCGACATCCCCAATATTTTCGAGGGTATCGATATTTCGGAGGAAGCCTTTGCGGACAAGGAAAAGACGGTCATCACCAATTCGGATTTCCTAAATGGGTTGCCCTATAAAAAAGCGGTCAAAAAGGCGATTGCCGAGCTCGAAAAGTTGGGGCAGGGCGAAGGAAAGGTGAATTACCGTCTCCGGGATGCCGTGTTCAGCCGCCAGCGCTACTGGGGCGAACCTTTTCCCGTGTATTATGTGGATGGTATGCCGCAAATGATTGCGGAGGAATATTTGCCCATCGAACTTCCGGAAGTAGAAAAGTACCTCCCTACCGAAACCGGGGAACCGCCCTTGGGCAATGCCACCGAATGGGCCTGGGACACAAAACAGTCGGCAGTGGTCAGTAATCAGTTGATAGACCACAACACGGTTTTTCCCTTGGAACTGAACACCATGCCCGGATGGGCCGGTAGTTCCCAATACTTCAACCGCTATATGGACCCGCACAACGATGAGGAAATCTTTTCCCAAGAGGCCGTCAACTATTGGCAGGATGTGGATTTGTATATCGGCGGGAGCGAGCATGCTACCGGGCATTTGCTGTACTCGCGGTTTTGGCAGAAGTTTATGTTCGATATGGGTTTGGTGCCGGTGGATGAGTATGCCAAGAAGTTGATCAATCAGGGGATGATTACGGGGACTAGTGCTTTTATCTATAAATTATAGTTGGAACCATTGCAGTGGATCATTCTGGTTATTTTAGGAAAATTGCTTAAAGGAAGTTCTGAAATTTTTATATCTGCGATAAAATTGGATTAATTGGGTACGAGCAAAATTATCTCGGATTCATGGAAAATGAAGATTGAAAAAAGATATTTGATTCTGTTAAAAATAAAATTTGGATTTAAATAGATACTATTTTAAGAAGAATTGGATAAAATATCAATTGGGTTTACAAGTTTTGAGAAAACGTATAGATATCTCCCTAATTAATGCAGAGTATGAATTAGATATTTAAAAAATAATTTCAAGTTGAGATTTTTAAAAGAGATGAAGTTTTATACAAGGAAAATGGTAAATTTATTGTAGAACGCGAAGTCGAAAAAATGTCCAAATCCAAATACAATGTCGTCAATCCCGATGCGATTTGCGAGGAATACGGGGCCGACAGCCTGCGGATGTATGAAATGTTCCTCGGGCCTTTGGAGCAGTCCAAACCTTGGAACACCGCCGGCATCACCGGGTGTACACAGCTTCCTAAAAAAATTATGGAAACTGTACCACTCCGGTCCGAACGGTGAATTTAAGGTAAGCGATTCCCAGCCATCCCCCGAAAACCTCAAGACCCTTCACAAAACCATTAAAAAAGTCGAGGAGGATATCGAAAACTTCAGTTTCAACACCTCGGTCTCCACCTTTATGATCTGCGTGAACGAACTGACCGCCCAAAATGGTACGAGCCGCGGAATCTTGGAGCCCTTGGCCATTCTCATATCCCCCTATGCCCCGCATATCGCCGAAGAGCTATGGGAAAAACTTGGGCATACCGAATCGATCGCCACCGCCCCCTTCCCGCAATTCGAGGAAAAACATCTGGTGGAGGCCAGTAAAGAATACCCCATTTCCTTTAACGGAAAAATGCGTTTCACCATGGAACTTCCCTTGGAACTGAACAAACAGCAAATTGAGGATGCCGTAATGGCCCACGAAAGAACGCAACAGCAACTGGGGGGCCGCACGCCCAAAAAGGTAATCGTGGTGCCGGGGAAAATTGTAAATATTGTCGGCTAACCTCATTGAACCCCATTAATGGACTACATCGAAATCCTTGGTCTCATCGCGGCTACCTTGACCACTGCCGCCTTTGTACCCCAAGTGTACAAAACCTGGCAACAAAAATCCACTAAGGATATCTCCCTGACCATGTATCTGGTAATGTTCGATCGGGGTCGTGCTTTGGTGTATCTATGGAATCCTGATCGACAGTTTTCCGGTAACTTTGGCCAATGCCCTTACCGCCCTGCTGCTTTTCATCATGCTGATTTTCAAGTTAAGATATAGGTAGTTCTGGGTTTTTCCGGTATGTTTTAGGTACATTTTGTCAGCCTACATTGCGGTGGGCCAAAATGGCGGGCTTTTTGCTATCATTTAAAGCACGAACAAACTAAAAAACACACAAAAGTTATGATAGGATATTATATTCTGATCGGTGCCATTGCCCTAGTCAGTTGGCTGGTAAGCCGTAAACTTAAAAGTAAATTCAAGCATTACTCTAACGTACACCTCCAGAACGGCATGAGCGGGGCCGAAATTGCCGAAAAAATGTTGTCGGACAACGGCATCCGCGATGTAAAAGTAGTTTCCACGGCCGGAAACCTGACGGACCACTACAATCCAAAAAATAAAACGGTAAACCTCAGTGAAGGAGTGTATAATCAACGGAATGCGGCTGCAGCGGCGGTGGCGGCCCATGAATGTGGCCATGCCGTACAGCACGCTCAAGCCTATGAATGGCTGACCTTACGCTCTAAATTGGTGCCGGTGGTCAGCGTAACCTCAAGCATGTCGATGTGGGTGGTTTTCGGGGGACTCATGCTCGGTGCCGCAGCGGGAGTCGGATTGGGTTACTGGGTCGCCGTAGCCGGTTTGATCATGATGGGCCTGGCCACCTTGTTCAGTTTTATAACCTTGCCCGTGGAATACGATGCCAGTAACCGCGCCCTGGCTTGGCTCAAGAATAAAAATGTCATTACCCCGGAAGAGTACAAAGGTTCCGAAGATGCTCTGAAATGGGCCGCCCGTACCTATGTGGTTGCTGCGATAGGTTCGTTGGCATCCTTGATTTATTGGGGACTTCAGGTTTTCGGGGGAAGGGATTAGAATGATGCCCCGACCTCGGCAACAGCCCCGCTTAGGGTGATCAACACCTTACCGATGTTAAGCTGGGAACAATCTTTCAAGTCGTTTCCGGTCATTGGATTTTGGAGCTTTGATTTTGGAATTTAAATCGTGATTTGCCGATCGATTTGCTGATTCAACGAAATAAAGGTCTCCGTTCGCGAAACCCCCTCGATTTGCTGAATGTCCTTGTTGAGTACGTTCATGAGGTGTTCGTTGTCCCTGCAAAGTACTTTGATCAAGATAGACCAATTGCCTGTAGTGTAATGGCATTCCAGCACTTCGGGAATTTTTGCCAGCTGTTTCACGGCAGCAGGGTTGCTCATGGCCTTGTCCAGATAAATACCGATATAGGCCATGGTCGTGTAGCCCATTACCTTCGGGTCGATGATGAATTTTGAGCCCGCCAACACTCCCGATGCCTCCAATTTTCGCAACCTTTGGTGGATGGCGGCCCCTGATATGCCGATATTCCTCGCAATTTCGAGTATAGGCTTCCTGGCATCGGCCATCAAAAACCGTAAAATTTCTTTGTCGATGCCATCAATCTTTACCTTTTCGTTATCGAATTTCATAGTTTCGCTTTCGATTTGACAGTAAAAATAGGGAAATTGGAGGAAAATACTTAATATCTGGCTTCTTTCCCAGTATAAAAAGAAAGAACCAAAACAAATCGATTTGTAGGTAATCAGCTCGCTACCGAATCCGGGTTATATCCCAAATAGGGTACCTCATATTCCTTAAAAGCGATGCCAAAATCCCTCAATTCGGAAAGTATCGGTTGGTAGACTTCCTTTTTGATGGGAATCTGCACGCCCGGGCGTTACGATTTGCCCGTTCAATATCGCCAAAGTGGCCATCGCCACGGGAAGGCCTACGGTTTTGGCCATGGCGGTATGCTGACGGTTCTCGCCTATGACCACCATATTTGCATCGATCTGTTTTTTTTGTCCCCTGAGTTCGTACCCGAATTTATGGTACATGACGATCATATCCTTTTCATCATCGGCTAGCGTCCAGCTATCCTCCAAAATTTTTTGTAAGATTTGCGCGGGTGTGGCATGGGGAAGTGCGATGGCCTTGTGGGCATCGAAAAGGTTCAGTTCCAGCAATTTTTCCCACATAATATCGTCCGGATCTATTTTTAGGTAATAGCGGAGTTTCAACTCGACGGAATCAGTGGGGGAGTACGGAAGAAAAAGGTTAATGAATTCCCGATATGACATGCCCTCGGAATTTCCAATGGTATAACTATCGTCGGTCATACCGAGTTGAACGAACATATTCCAGGCCTTGGAGAATCCTACCCGGCGCATGGTGCCGCGGTATAGGGTTATGGCGTCCTGAAGTCCATAGGCCTCCCTGTAATTCAGTGAATCGCGGTTGGCATATCCTTCGAACCGCCCATAGCCCTCGATATCAAAAAATTCGGTACGGCGGAAGAGTTTGTGATAAGGGATGTATTTGTAGGTGCCTTCCTGAATGAACTTGGCGGCACCTCCCTGTCCCGCTAAGACCACGTTTCTGGGGTTCCACGTAAATTTGTAGTTCCATAGGTTGTTGTCGTTGTCAGGGGCGACCAATCCGCCGGTGAAGGATTCGAACAGCAGCATCTTACCGCCGTTTTCCCGAATGCGGTCAATAATCTGCATGGCGCTCATGTGGTCGATACCGGGATCGACCCCCATCTCGTTCATAAAGACCAAGCCTTTTTCACGGGCCTGTCCATTTAAGGCTTGGAGTTCTGCGCTGACGTAGGATGGGGTAACCAGATGCTTTTCAAAAGCCATACAATCACGGGCTACGTTGATATGCAGAAAGGCCGGAAGCATGGAGACGACGATATCGGAGTCCCGAATCGCCTGTTCCCGCTCGGTATTCTTTAATATATCCAAGGAAATAACGGAGCAATGGGGATGGTTCTTTATGGCATTCGCAATGGCACCCGGATCGATGTCGCCCAAGGTCACATGCAGATCTTCGGGTCCGGTCTTTTCCAACAAGTAATCCAATAGGTAGGCGGTGGATTTTCCGGCACCGATAACAAGTATTTTACGTGGCATTTGGTTTCGTAATTTTGTCCATGCTAATGATATACTAAGGTATCAATTGTTATATCCATAAAAAAACAGTAGAAGCAAGTTATGAACAGAACAATATTTTTGACAGGAATTCTATTCGGAGTCTTAGCCGTTGTGCTAGGAGCCTTTGGTGCCCACGGATTGGAGAAGCTCGTTGATGCGGATGCTATACAGACCTGGGAGACGGGTGTCAAATACCAAATGTACCACGCGCTGTTCCTGTTGGTTCTGGCCAGTGTGAATCAAATACCGGAAGCAAATAAGAAATGGATATTTTACGCTATCGTGGGGGGAATCGTGCTTTTCTCTTTCTCCATCTATGGTTTGGCCACGAATGTGCTTACTGCCTTCGATTTTAAGAACATCGGTTTTGTGACCCCCATTGGTGGACTGCTGCTTATTTTAGGATGGGCCATATTGGGCACTAAAGCTTGGAAACACTTTCGAGCATAAGAATGTAATCCTCTAAAGGGGGGCTTTCTTTTTTGCCCTGTGTAATGTGATAGTTGGAATTTGGAATTTTCACACCGCGATTTTGGTATATTTGCAGCCCAATATACAATCAGAAAAGATGCTGTCCAACTTTGTAGAGGAACTGAAATGGAGGGGTATGCTGCACGATGTCATGCCCGGAACGGAAGAACACTTGTCAGAAGCTATGCGATCGGCCTACGTAGGTGTCGACCCAACGGCGGATTCGTTGCACATAGGCCATTTGGTCACTTTGATGATGCTGCGCCATTTTCAACTGGCAGGACATAAACCCTACGTACTGGTAGGGGGTGCGACGGGCATGATCGGAGATCCTCGGGTAAATCTACCGAACGCAATCTTTTGGACGAGGCCACGCTGCGTCACAACCAACTAGCAGTGAAAGCGCAATTGTCCCAGTTTCTTGATTTTGACCAAGCAGCCGACAACACAGCGGTGTTGGTCAATAATTACGACTGGATGAAGGACTTGTCGTTTCTGGATTTCATCCGCGACGTGGGCAAACATATCACCGTCAATTACATGATGGCGAAGGATTCCGTCAAGAAACGTCTCGATGCCGAAGCAAAGGAAGGAATGTCCTTTACCGAGTTTACCTACCAACTGGTACAGGGCTATGACTTTTTACATCTCTATCAGCACCATAATTGCACCTTGCAAATGGGTGGCAGCGACCAATGGGGCAATATTACCACGGGTACTGAATTGATACGCCGTATCGGAAACGGAAAAGGCTATGCGCTGACCTGCCCCTTGATTACCAAGGCCGACGGTACCAAGTTCGGCAAGACCGAAGGAGGAAACATTTGGTTAGATCCCCAACGGACTTCCCCGTACCGGTTCTATCAATACTGGCTGAACGTCTCCGACGAGGATGCCGAGAAGTACATCAAGATATTTACGTTCCTTTCCAAGAATGCCATTGAGAGATTGATAGACGAACATCAAGAAGCACCGCATCTACGTATCCTACAGAAAAAACTGGCGGAGGAAATCACGGTCATGGTACACTCCCAAGACGATTTGAACAATGCCCTGAAAGCCAGTAATATACTCTTTGGAAAATCTACGTCCGAAGACCTTAAAAAGCTGGACGAAAAGACCTTTCTTGAAGTTTTTGAAGGCGTACCCCAAACCGAAATAGCACGGGCCGAACTCGAAAACGGACTCGATATAATCGCGGCCCTGGCCGAAAAGTCTGGCTTTTTGGCCTCCAATAGCGAGGCGCGAAGGGCCTTGAAACAGAATTCGATATCTGTTAATAAAGAAAAGGTTCAAGAGGGGTATTCAATAACCGCTTCCGACTTGATCAATAATAAGTACGTCCTGTTGCAACGTGGGAAGAAGAATTATTTTGTGTTGGTAGTTGGTTGATCTCAATTGGACCTGCGACGTTTCCTTTCTTCCTTTAAACCTTCGGACTTATTGGATTTACATTATGATGACGGTCGTAATTCAAAACCCGATAGTTCATTCTTTTAAACTAATTTCAAATATATCCTGCCTGTAAGCGTTAGTTAATTGCCTAATAACCTCAATTTCGAACTAATGCGCAATATACTTCTGCTTTTAAGTATTCTATTTTCAATAGCCGCTTGTGACAAAGTAGACGACCTGACCAAGTTCGACCTTGAATACAAGAGTAAGGTTGTCATACCCGGTTCGGCAGGTATTGATTTACCCTTGGATGTTCTTACGCCCGAAATGGAAACCGATTCTGAGTCCAAATTCCAGGTTAACGATACCCGAAAAGACCTGATCGAGAAAATCAAACTGACCGAATTGCAACTGATTATTACCTCCCCAAATAATGCCGACTTCAGCTTCCTGAAATCCATCGAAGTCTATATCTCCGCAGAGGGGATTGATGAAGTCAAAATCGCCGAGGAAGAAGTCGATGAAAATGCAGGGAATACCTTAAATGTCGATGTATTGGATGTCGATTTGAAAGAATACATCAAAAAAGACGAGTTCAATCTCAGATTGAATACGGTAACAGACGAAGCTATCGGCTCGAATCACGAAATCGACGTTAACTCGACCTTTTTTGTGGATGCCAAGATTTTGGGAATATAAAGAACGGCCCCACCTACTTAATTTCGTATATTTAGTGACACTTCGCTAGAAAATCAGGAAGAAATGGATTAAACAAGCTGTGATAGAAATTCCCAGCGCTTTTGGAGTCCCCCCCCCTTAAAGTGTCGGCCAACCTTTAATATGCGATATTATGAACACGTTGTTTTTTATTGGCATCCTGTTCGGACTGTTCCTGCTAGGGGGAATCCGTGTCATTTTCGAATATAAAAGGGCATTGAAATTTAGGTTCGGAAAATACATCAAGACCCTGCAGCCCGGACTTCGATGGATTATTCCCCTAGTGGAAACCATCCAAATCGTGGATATCCGCGTTATTACCATCAATATCGTCTCACAAGAAGTAATGACGGAAGATAACGTGCCCTGTAGTATCGATGGGGTGGTATTCTTTAAGGTCCTTGATCCTGAAAAAGCCGTTCTGGAGGTTGAGGAATATAAGTTTGCGATTACTCAATTGTCACAGGCCGCTTTGAGGGACGTTTGTGGTAAAGTGGAATTGGACACCATTCTATCCAAGCGTGAGGAGATGGGAAACAACATCAAAAAGATTGTGATGGAAGAAACGCTAAAATGGGGCATCGACATCATAGACGTCAAAATCAAGGATATACAATTGCCCGAAAACATGAAAAGAATGATGGCCAACCAGGCGGAGGCCGAACGTTCGCGGAGGGCGCGCATTATCTTGGCCGTTGCCGAAGAACAGGCCGCAGGCAAATTGCTGGAGGCCGGTAAACTGATAGACCAATCCCCATCAGCCATAAAATTAAGGCTGTATCAAACCCTATCGACCATAGCTTCCGAAAAAAATTCCACCATACTTTTTCCGTTTCCCGAAGAGGTTTTGCCAAGGAAGCCTAAAGAAGAATAAAGATTTTGAGACCGCAAGAATTTTCCTTGATACCGGCCTTGTTGCCGTTGTTTAAGAGCGGGGGGCACTAAATTTCCTGCCGAAACCTTGGTTTCCACTTAAGGATATTATCTTCTCTTTTTGGAATTTGAATTTTGGAAAATTTGGGGTTTGTAATTTTAATTTTTCCCTCTTACTTGGCTTTTCGGTAATCGATCAATTTCTGTGGCCCTTCCAACAAAACACGTACGACCCGTAGTGTACCATCTTCCGTAGTCGCGATTTGCCATTTTATAAGTGATATCCTTCCCTCTTCTATTTCAAGGCCCGTTATGCTTCTGGGATGGACACAGCTACCATCATTAAAAAAGGGGATGTCGCCTGGTTCCGGAAAACGGGGGCGGTGTGTATGGCCCGTAACCGTAATCACTTCGTCGTTCCGTAAAATCCATTTTTTGATCCGGCGTTCTATTTTTATAAGTTCCGTATAGTTTTTCGCGGGACTTGTCGGATCGGAGATTCCCCATACTTGTAGGGGTTTCCAGAGCACCCTGACTAAGAAGCGGCCCAAGCGCCAGAAGGTATAGTTCCACCAATCCGCTTGATGACCGTGGGTCAAAAATATTTCCTGATGCGTCTTCTCATGTTTTAGAACGATCGCTTCGTTATAAGTGATGCCTTCGAAGAGCTCTTTCGATTCGCCATCGATCGGTTCGAAATAGCTGCTGAGTTGTTTCTTTACATAACCCGCATCCTTGTACACCATATCATGATTGCCCCAAATCATGTGGAGCCTGCGTTCAAGATGGAAATTTCGCAGCAGGCCATAGATATTTTTGTGCGCCTCGAAAATCGATTCAAAGTGGATGTTTTCCCAAAGTTCGTCGCCATCGCCGATCTCACAGTATTGGAATCCGTTTTTATAGTAAAATGTCAGGGCGTGATAGTAAATATTACGGTTGTTGGCAAAATCGTCGGCAAAACTGTTGTCGCCCCTATGGCAGTCGCTGAAAAAAATGAATTTTGAACTATCGTCAAAAGGCAGCCTTTTAGCGTTAGCATAGGCACGGGACAATCGAAAGCTGGAGGTCATTTTTTAAGGAAAAGGTTGATCGCATCGCTAAGGTACCGATTTGAATCCTAGTTTGACCTATGCGAAATTCGGATGGTCCGGTTCGGTTCCACCGAGATGGGAAGGGGTTGGGAACAGCCCTTGGGTTTTCCATTAATATCCTCCGTGCCTTGCTTATTTTTTGTAGTTCGATATCATTCTTGAACCGGCATAAAAATCTCGGCCTTCCATTCCAGTTCGTTACCACCGAGGTTGGGATTGGTGTGAAAGACTTCTAAGGGTTTTTGGTCAATGGGAATGTTGTTTTTATCAGCATAATCGACCAAGGCGTACCAAGCCCTATCGGAAGTGATATAGTTGCCGTTGTAAACGGCCCGGATAGCCGGTTTTTGTTCTATCTGTTTATAGAAAATTCCCCCTCTGAGTGGAAGGCTGTCCGATTTAATGACAGGAAAGCAGAAATTATATGAAATACTGTCGTTTTGGATATTCCAATCCTCCACTTCCACCATGGGCCTACCATCAAGAGGGATTTCCTTTTCTGCCATGATGCCGCTCAATAACGAATAATAGTCCATCATGCCGCCCGCTTTTTCCAGTTGGGTGCCTTTTATTGCCACACAGGCACAATATTTAGCAGGTGTCTTGTCTTTACCGGTCACTGTGACCCGGAAATGTTCGAGATGGCTTTGTAGTTTCTTTAAAAAATCTTCTGCCGTTTTCTTCGTTCGTTTTTCAAAATCGGTATCCGATAAGGGTAGGGCCAAACGGTTGGCCAAGCTGTGGTCGGTGTCGGTAACATACATTTTTACTTTGGAAACGGAGTCGTTCAGAGATTCGATTTTCCAATGATATATAAAGGTTGAATCGCTGAATTTGATGCGATACTTGAGGTCGGATAGGTCTTTCTGTCCTAAAAATTGGACGTCTTCATGTTGCTTACCCCATAATTTTATGGTTTGGTTGATAGTACCCGGCAGCGCTTTCACTTTGAAACGGACCACATAGTCGTGGGGTTTCAGAAAAAGATACCAGACTAAGGCGGCCAAGAGAGCTACACCGAGGAAAAGACCTAATTTCTTCCTCATACTATCTTCGGTTTGATTTCAGGATGAGAATGAGGTTAAGCCTTGACCTATATTTGTTATGTGGGATTTGATCTTAAGGGCTTAACGATTTTCGGCCATGCT
This sequence comes from uncultured Flavobacteriaceae bacterium, assembly GCA_963764285.1. Classification (GTDB taxonomy): domain Bacteria; phylum Bacteroidota; class Bacteroidia; order Flavobacteriales; family Flavobacteriaceae; genus Pricia. The sequence continues at coordinate 135,586 of CAVXSA010000012.1, read as the reverse complement.
ATGATCGGCCTCCATGTCTAAATTTTCTACTATATATTTACCCAGTGCGCGGCCCTGTTTCAGGCCCACTTCAATGGCCATACGGTAGTGGATGCCCCCGTACATTCTACTGATGGCCGCCTCCGCGGAAGCATCGTTAAAAGATTTAAAGCTCCGTACCGGAAGGCCGAAAGCGGTCTCGGTATCGTCTTCAAAGGCAAAATTATCCCCGAAAATACTGGTAAGGGCTATTGCGGCCGCTCCGGAGACTACGGAATGCCCGCTGGTGTACTCCGGAAAGGGGGGGGTCTGTAACACAGGTTTCCAGCTATCGTCCCAATGCTGGTTGATCAGGGTTTCCGGTCGGATGAGGTTGCTACGGTATTTTTCGGCCCAACAACTGATAAAGCCATCAGCGATGGCCATGGAAGTCTTGGTGTAGGCATAAACGGTTCTATCGAAATCGCTATTCGTCTTTTTTGCGGCGATTTTGGCGATGCCGATCCAATGCCCTCCCGGGGTAATTTTTTTGGTGGCGAACATCAGATGGCCGCGGGTCACGGAAACGTAGGGGTTACAATCCCAGAACTTGGCGATTTGTATCCCTTCCGAGGCATCACCTTTTTCCGTAATTTCATTGCCGACGTCATAGACCTCCTTAAGTTGTTTGTAAAAATCGGAACCTTCTTCCAAGGAAAATTCTGCTGGGGGTGCCGGTTTGAACTGCTGAGCGGAGTCGATGACGAATGGGCGTATTTCGTCCCAATGCGGTTCGATGCCGTCCATATAGGCAGGTGGTGTAGGCTGCCAACGCGTGGGATCATCGGCGTCTACGGTAAATTTTGGCATGGTGCGCGTCTGGGGATAATTGTCCTTGTTCATCCATTTTCCGATATGGTCGGCCACTTTTAGGCCATAGTCCTTCGACGCATTGAACAAAGCCGGATTTTTATCTTCATAAATTCCGTAGAGGCTATCACGAAAAGCTTCCATTCGATCTTCCGAAAAAATTAATCGTTTGCTGAGTTCCATATGCGCGACCAAGGCCGCGAGATCGTAGTTGATGGCTTTGGAGCTGTCCGGCGCCGGAATAGGGGTGAGGTCGTGAACCTGCCCCACTAAAGACTTATAATCATCGTTATACAGAGCGACTATCTCATAGGCCGCAATATTAGGATAGGCAAAAATACGACTGGCTACCGGCGGCGAGAAAATATCGTGGATCATGATTTCCGTCACCTTGTCCACCGAGCCATGAAGTTCGTCGGGGGTGATGGTTAAAGGTTCTTCTTTCTGTTCTTTACTGCACGAAACGATTAACACTACCAACATGGGGAGTAGCAATATCTTTTTCATCTTCTTGATGTTTTCAATTCTTTGGAATGGGGTGTGATTCCCTAGTTAAGCTACTTCGCTTGGGGGACTTGGAAATTATCCTGTACACTTGTGCACTGTCGTTATTGACGGTCACCAACAAATAGCTTTGGTTGTTATGGTCGATGATATTTAGGTGCCTTATCGACTTTTGACTGAGATTCAGTCCGATACGGGATCCCAAAATTACATTATTTTTATCATTTATCAAGGCTCCGGGAAAAGAATCGAAGCGGCCTTGATAGGGTTTTACCCCAAAATAGTTGCCGCCGGCCAATATTTCTTCCTTTCCGTCTCCGTCAAAATCATGGGAGACGAAGGCCATTAATGGCGAAACTTGCAGTTCATTTTTAAAGGGAACAAAGACGAAATTGCCGTTATCGTTTCGCAAAAAGCCCGAGCGCAGCTCATGTACCTCCCACACCTTTGCTTTTTCAAGGACTCTCGCTTTCGAAGATTTCATCTATGGATTTTCCCGCAAAAGAGGCATAGGTATTGAATTTCTTTTTTAGCGAAACTATTTGGGATGCCAATCCGTCCAGATTTTCCAGCGGATAATATTTGCCTTCTTTCTCTATGGCGGTGATGGTTTCTGTCTGCCCGTTTCCGTCGAAATCGCTATAGTACATGGTAAGCGGAAATTGGTCCGAGGCCTTGAATTTTGAATTCGTTCCCCAATTGCCGAGCAGGTAATCGGTATCGCCATCGCCATCGATGTCGAAGGGCGCAATACTTTGCCAGAGTCCGGTCAGTTCATTGCCGAAGGTTTCCGTTCTACTCAAATTTCCGTTATTGTTCCTGAAGAAGGCGGGTGCCATCCATTCTCCTACAACAATCAGGTCATCCATACCGTCGCCGTCAAAATCGTTCCAGATCGCGTCCGTGACCATACCGACGTGTTGTAAGCTCTTATTTTCGATCTTGGTAAACTGGCCCTTTTCATTTTTTAGGAGGAAAGAGTTCGGAAGTTTTCCAAAATCCCCGGTAACCGCCTGATTTCCCACAAAAACATCGATATCTCCATCGTGATCATAATCGTTTGGTGCCAAAACGGAAGCATTTTCGAAAGTTTCTGGAAGCTGTCCCGCTACCCATGTGCTATCCTTTTGAACGTAATACGAATCGAGCAGCGGAGGCATTTTGTTGTAGAAATCGCCACCTCCGGAACCTATCATCAAATCGTTTTTTCCATCTCTGGTAAAATCCGCAATAATTGCGGTAACATCCTCTTTAATAGAATCCTTGGCGATAGCAGGAAAGGAACGTTCCGCAAAGGTCGAGTCGGTCTGGAGATATATTGTGGAGGGTTTATATTTCGAGCCGCCGAAGAAAATATCGGACCTGCCATCCCCGTTCAAATCGCCCAAGGCAGTGGCCGGCCCGCGGTCAGAAAGCTGATAGGGAATCAATTTCTGCCGGTTGAAGTCGGTATAGTTGTCCTCTTCATGTTTGAAATTTATACCTAGATTGCCTTTGACCTTTTCAAAAAGCGGTCGCGAATTGGGCTTTAGGGAGCCAAAGTCGAAAACTTGGGTGTCTTTTGGGGCTACGCTTATCGTTTGATTGGTCCGAACATTCCTCAACACCTGATATCTTCCATCCGGCCAGACTATCTTTAAAGAATCCACCTGATCTGTTTTCCCATAGCCAAAATGAACAATGGGTTCCGAGGAGGCCTGAAATCCGCGTACGGGATACAGTTCTTTGTACTGTAATTTTCCATCCACATAGGAAAATACCTTGGTACCTATACCGAAGCGATTTTTGCCGGTATACTTGAACCTTAATTTTAAGTAGTTCGAAGTATCATTGGTTTGGTTAATGTACAGCGAGGCGGGACTGTTCAGGTTGTTGATGACCAAATCGAGGTCGCCGTCGTTATCGAGGTCGCCCACTGCCGTGGCTCCTGAAATTAAGGTGTCCATTGCTATCCATTTACCTGATTCGTCCTTAAAAGATAGATTGTCGGCACCCTTAAAAATATAATTATGGATTTTCCCCGAGGGCATTTTATCCAGTGCCTGTTGGTCCATCAATTTGGTATTTTCCATTTTGTCCCGTATCTGGTCATTGCTGACAAAATTGATGTAGTCCAGGTCATTGGGCCGTTTGGGGATACCGTTGGAAATAAAGACATCCTGTTCCCCATCTTGGTCATAATCGCCAAAAAGAGCGCTCCAGCTCCAGTCCGTTGCCGCTATACCGCTCAACAGCGCCGTTTCCATAAAGGAAGCGTTCTGTTGGTTGATGTTGAGCATGTTTCGTGTAAACTGGTAGCGGTATCCGAAGCGTTCGGTACGCATTTTTTGGGTCTGCACATTATCGTCGCCCTGAGAGGACTTTAATACGGTTTCGTCTTGGGGCAACATGTCCAAAGAAATAAAATCGGGCCACGCATCGTGGTTGATGTCGGCGACATCGTTACCCATTGAAAAGCGCGAGGTATGTCCGAAAAACTCTTCGGCACTTTCCGTAAAGGTACCGTCACCATTGTTCAAGTAGTAATAATCGTCTTCATGAAAATCATTGCCCACATAGATGTCCGGCCAACCGTCTTGGTTAAAATCGGAGACTGCTAGACCCAGACCATACCCATTGATTCCGCCATAGATGCCGGCCTCCTCGCTGACATCGGTAAATTTTTCACCATCGTTGCGCAACAGTTTGTCCCCAGTCTGGTAATTGCGTTGAAAACGAAGGTCGGCCTTCCCGAACGATTCTTGCGTATGAACGGCGTGATTGAGCAGGTACATATCCAGGTCACCGTCGCGGTCGTAATCCAAAAAGGTCGCATTGGAACTGAAAGAATCGAAATCGAGTGCGTAATTAGCGGCGCTTTCGGTAAAAGTTACGACATCGGAGGTAGCTGATGGGCCATTATTAATGTAAAGTTCATTGAAGCCGTTGAAACCGTTGATGCCGACTACGGCGCAGACATAGATGTCTAGAAGCCCGTCACCGTTGACGTCGCCCATGACCGCCCCGGTATTCCAGGAACTGTTGCCGGCAACGCCCGCTTTCTCGGTAACATCCTCGAACTGTAGGTGGCCACGGTTCAGGTACAGCCGGTTTTTTACCTGGTTGCCCGAAAGAAAAATATCCGGTAAACCGTCGTTGTTGATGTCCCCTATGGCCACCCCTCCACCATTGTAGAAATAGAGGTAATCAAGAATATTGAGGTCCTCGCTCTCGATGAGGGTATTTTCAAAGGTGATGCCGGTTGCTGCCGGAGAGGGATTTTTGAAAAGGGAACCCTCGTCCGAGCAGGAGCTTAGAAACGCGAGGGTCATTATGTAAGCAAAAATTCTGTTCATTACTTTTTTTAGGATTAGCGGTCTTGATCTAGCGCATACACCCTAGGTTTCCCATCATTGATGGCCGCAATCAAAAAAGTACTCCCGTTTTTGTCCTTGAACTGTTTTAGATGTTTGATCTCGTCTCGGATAAAAAAGCCGCTGTTATCGTAGTTCTGCCAAACAAAATTAAGTTTGCCGTCTCCTAGAAGTACGTTGCCGTAACTGGCATCAAGTCGGGAAAATTGGGGCTTGAACTCAAAATTGTTACCGCCCATGATTAAGTCCAGGTTTCCGTCTTGGTTGACATCGGCACAGCTGATACCACATACGCAGGACAATTGCACCCGGGCCGGCAACTTTTGAATGGTAAATCGGCCGCCGCCCTCATTGATGGCGATAACCGATTCCATAGTATTGGCCTTTTTCACGATGGTATTCTTAAAAACGGATTCGGGAAAAAGTTCATCGACAGCTTTCCGGGCGTACTCCGATGCTTTTAAACTTTGTTTTTTAAGGGACGAGATTTGTGCGGTCAATTCCTTTTTTTGATGGAGGGGATAATCTTTTCCGTTATAATTTTGGGTGACTATTTGCTCCAAGGTGCCGTTGTTGTCGTAATCGTTGATCCACATTTTCATTGGATGTTCCGAGGATGCCTTATAGGGCACATTGCTGCCCTGGTTACCCATAATCAGGTCAATATCACCGTCATTGTCGAGGTCGGCGGCCTCTATGGTATTCCACCAGCCATACAGACTATCCAGGGAAGTGGACTGTCTGCCTAACCGCCTTCCGGTACTTTTATAGATGTTGGGTCGGCCCCATTCAGAAACGGTAACCAAATCTTTTTTCCCATCCGCATCCATATCGGCCCAAATGGCATCGGTCATCATGCCGGCATCCTTAAGATCATAAGCGAAACGTTCGGTAGCATCGGTAAAAGTACCGTCTCCCTTATTCTCCAAGAAGAGATGTTCGGGATTGACGCCGTACGTGCCCACTACGCTACGTGAACCCACCAACGCGTCGATATCCCCATCCTGATCAAAATCTTGGGGAGCGATGACCGATATATTGTCGAAGGTAGAGGGTAGGTCCTTCTCCGACTTCGAGAAGTTGCCATTGCCGTCGTTCATATACAGGCGGGCGCGATAGGTGTGGCCCTCATGGGTTTGATTGCCACCACTGCCGACCATCAGGTCATTATCGCCATCTCCGTCGGCATCGAAAAAAGCCGCTGCCGTATCCTCAAAATCGGCATCAAGTTTCAGGGGGCGGGCCTCCAATTTTCCCTTACCCCGGTTTATATAAATGATACCCGTTTCGCCGGCTGCACCTCCGACATAAATATCCTCGTTGCCATCGCCGTTTATATCATCTATCGCCAAGGCAGGCCCTTCTTGGGAAATCATTTTTGAGATAAGGCCTTCTTGGTCGAAATCCCTATAATTATTTTCCTTATGTGCGACCAATCCGTCCTCATGGATCTCTTGCAAGAGTGTTTCTTGTTTCTTTTCTTTGGGAAGGATATATTTTTCAGTGGCTTCCGAACGTTTTAAGGTCAGCAATTGGTCGGCCTTTACATCGGTCAGTTTTTGAGTAAAGTCATCCGGCCAAATGACACGGACGGAATCGATTTTTTCAGATTTGCCCAGCCCGATATCCATCACGTAATCCATTGAGGACTGGAATCCGCGCGAGGGAATCAATTCCTGAAATACTACATTATCGGCATAGTACATTTTGATGCTCGCCCCGATAGCGAACGGATTTTTGCCGGCGCCCTCGAACTTCAACTTGATAAAATGGTTGTCATTCATTTCGTTGGTCTTGTTCCTATAGACGAAAGCGGGCATGTTGACGTTGTTGACCACCAGGTCGAGGTCGCCATCGTTGTCAAGATCGCCGTAGGCCGCGCCGTTGGAAAGGCTGGGGATTTCTAGCCCCCAATCTTTTGAGGCGTTGTCAAAAGTGATGTCCCCATTATTTCTGTAGGCATAGTTGGACTGTGGTTTTACGGGCATCTTGCTGATGATGGAATCGATGGATTCCTTTTTGCCCGTCAACGCCATTTTTTGGATAATCTCATTGGCAAAGAAATCTACGAAATCTAAATCGGTAAGGTCGTGGTTGATGCCGTTCGTCACATAGATATCCCGCAGGCCGTCATTGTCCATGTCGAAAAGCAGTCCCGCCCAGCTCCAATCCGTCTTGGCCACCCCGCTGTGGTAGGCCACCTCGGAGAAGGAACCGTTACCATTGTTCAGCTGTAGGGTATTTTGGATGTACTGCTGGTAAAAATCCTTGCCCTGTTTGAGTTTAAACACATTGTAGCCTTCGAATGTCATAACGGACTTGACCCTTTGGTCGCCTTCTGGCAGCATATCAGTGATAAAGATATCGGCGTTCCCGTCGTTATTGATATCGGCCATATCGATGCCCATCGCGGAGAGTGATAGGTGGGAGGTCCAATCCTTGATCTTTTCTTTAAAAGTACCGTCCTTTTGGTTGATATAGAGGTAATCGCGCTCATAAAAGTCATTGGAAACATAGATGTCCGGCCAAAGATCCCCGTTAATGTCGCTGACCATAACCCCCAGCCCAAAACCGATCAGGCTGCCATAGATGCCCGCATTTTCACTCACATCGACAAATTTTCCATTATCGTTACGCAGTAGCATATCACCCACGCCTTTAAAAATATCGGGAACACCTTCCCAATCCTGCGCACGAACATCGCGTTGTTCGGCATAGCCCAGACTGCTCACGGGAACGTTGCTATTGTTCAGGATGTAAGCATCAAGATCGCCGTCTTTGTCGTAATCGAAGAACGAGGCATGGGTCGAAAACCCGGTTTTTGCTAGATTGTAGTCGTTCGCCCTTTCCGTAAATGTGAGATCACCGTTGTTGATATATAAATCGTTATCGTGGTTGTTGCCTTCCATATTTCCGGCATTGCTGACATAGATATCCAGTAGGCCGTCGGCATTAATATCGACCATGGCCACCCCGGTAGACCAAGGCTTATTCCCACTAACCCCGGCCCTTTCGGAAATGTCCTCAAACCTAAAATCCCCTTTGTTCAGATAGAGCTTGTTCGGTCCCATATTGGCGGACATATAGATATCGGCCAAACCGTCATTGTTGATGTCGCCGATGGCAACCCCACCACCATTATAGAAATTACGGTATTTGAATATGTTGAAATCTTTTTGGTTTACCACCTTGTTGGTAAAGTCGATTCCGGTCTCCTTTGCGGGAAGCAAGGCGAACAGGGTTTCTTTTTGCTGTTCTTTGCCAGCTGCTTCCTTACTGTCTGAAGTACAGGAAAACAAACTGGCCATTATACTCAACAATAATAGGAGTCCTTTGCTACCAATCAATCTCATCTTCTTCTTCAAATCCGCAGCGCATAGGTAAGTAAACTTTGTATCCCTGCAGACTTGTCTCTTTTGGTTTTCACAAATTTAGCCTTTGAAATCCATCCCACCTACGCAATCAATGCTAAATTCAAAAGATTAACTATGGATATTTATATATTTATTAAATAAATCCGATATATTTAACGCTTGTTAAGAATTCATACCATTATAATCTATGATAGGCATACTTTCTTTTCTAGGCTTTACGATACTCGTTGCGGTAATTGCTTACATCGCTACCCGTACCACCGATGAAACTTCTTCCGACGGCTATTTTTTAGGAGGAAGGAGCTTAACAGCCGGCGTCATAGCGGGGTCTTTACTGTTGACGAACCTCTCTACAGAGCAGATCGTTGGCTTAAACGGCAGTGCCTATAAGGATGGATTATCGGTTATGGCCTGGGAAACTTTGGCGGCCATCGCCATGGTGGTAACGGCCGTATTTTTGCTCCCGAGGTATTTAAAGGAAGGCCTGACGACCGTGCCCCAATTTTTGGCCCGGCGTTTTGATATAGCTACCAAGACCATTACTTCGGGCCTGTTCCTGACCGGCTACGTGGTGGTGCTTCTGCCTGTAATTTTGTATTCCGGCTCGGTGGCCATCAGCGGAATGTTCAATGTACCCGAACTTTTGGAGGTTTCCGATGACACAGCCCTCATCATTTGTATCTGGGGCATCGGAATTGTCGGTTCGATCTATGCCGTTTTCGGAGGTCTGAAGGCGGTGGCCGTCTCCGATAGTATCAATGCGGTCGGATTGATAGTGGGCGGCATAATGATTCCTATTTTTGGTTTAATGGCCATAGGGGACGGGAGTGTGTTCCACGGTCTGGACGTACTGGTTTCCGCCAATCCCGAACGCTTTGATTCTACGGGGGATCCTGGCCAAGAAGTGCCTTTTTCTACCATCTTTACCGGAATGATGTTGGTACAGTTATTTTATTGGGGTACCAACCAACAGATCATACAAAGGGCATTAGGAGCCAAAAATTTGGCCGAGGGTCAAAAGGGACTATTACTGGCCTCTTTTTTAAAGATTTTGGGACCTTTAATCTTGGTGCTTCCCGGAATGATTGCTTATTATTATTTTGAAGGGGGATTGGATTCCAGCGATTTGGCCTATCCCGAATTGGTCCGAGCCGTATTGCCAAAACCGTTGGTGGGCTTCTTTGCGGCGGTATTGTTCGGGGCCATCTTGAGTTCGTTCAACAGTGTGCTCAACAGCTCGGTGACGTTGTTCGGTATTGATATATATAAACAACACATCAATAAAGATGCCTCTGAGCGGACCGTAGTTAAGTACGGCAAGATATTCGGGGTCTGTCTGGCCCTGGCGGCCATGTTCATCGCTCCGCTGATCAAGGACGCTGGAAGTCTGTTCAATTATCTTCAAGAAATCAATGGGATCTATAGTATTCCGATATTTACGATTATCGTAATCGGTTATCTCACCAAGAGGGTGCCCGCCATTGCGGCCAAAATCGGTATTTTTTCGGGTTCGATACTGTACATTATCAGTCAATTTTGGATCGGCCCGAACTTAAAGGAAAATGCTTTGGAAGCCGCTAAGGCGTCGGGTATTACCGATCCCGACCAATTGTCATTGGTGGAGGCCCAAGCGTATCCCCACTATCTGCATGTAATGGCCATTCTCTTCGTAACCAATATGGTAATCATGCTGATTATAGGAAAGATTTGGCCCCGAAGCGAACCCTTTGAACTGGAGTACACCAAAAAGGTGGACATCAGACCTTTTCGCTACGTCAACCACGTCGGGATTGCCGTGTGTGCCATAGTGATCGGTATCTATATCTACTTTGCGAAGTAGGGGGACAGGTGCGAACAAGAACGTCACCAAGTTAAAATTGGAGACCCATAAGGATTTACTTGTGCCTGGCTGTTACCTTGCAGGTCTCCTTCCATATCAAATATACTGGTTGACTATATTCTCAAAAAGTTCCTGCTTACCACTTTGAAGCTCTAGTTCCCCATTATCCTTGGCGATTTCGTAAAGCGCTTTTAAATCGAGGCTACCATTTTCAAAATCCTTGCCCTTGCCGGAATCGAAAGAACTGTAGCGTTGTTTGCGGAGTTCCTCATATTGCGATGAGGAGATGATTTTGTCCGCGGTAATTAAAGCTCTTGCGAAGGTGTCGGCCCCGCCGATGTGTGCGTGGAAAATATCGACTAGATCCGTAGAATTTCTTCGGATCTTGGCGTCGAAATTGACACCGCCCCCTTGTAGCCCTCCGGCTTTAAGGAATACCAGCATAGCTTCGGTTACTTCCATGACGTTGTTGGGAAACTGGTCGGTGTCCCATCCATTTTGGTAATCGCCACGGTTGGCATCGACGCTTCCCAGCATCCCGTGGGCAGCCGCTACCTCAAGTTCGTGCTGCATGGTATGATTGGCCAAGGTGGCGTGGTTGACCTCGATGTTCAGCTTGAAATCGTCCTGTAATCCGTATTGATGTAGGAACCCGACCACCGTGGCACTGTCGAAATCATATTGATGCTTCATCGGTTCCATAGGTTTGGGCTCGATAAAAAAGGTGCCCTTGAATCCTTGGCTTCGGGCGTAGTCGCGGGCCAGGCCCAAGAAACGGCCCATATGGTCAAGCTCCCGTTTCATATCAGTATTCAAAAGGGACATGTAACCCTCGCGGCCTCCCCAGAAAACATAGTTTTCACCATCGAGTTCCATAGTGGCGTCGAGCGCCAGTTTTATTTGTCCACCTGCGCGGGCCAGTACGTTGAAATCGGGATTGGTAGAAGCCCCGTTCATATACCTCGGATTGGAAAAACAGTTGGCGGTGCCCCATAACAGTTTTACACCCGACTCTTTCTTTTTTCCTTTGAGGTAATCGACAATCGTTGTCAGTCGTTTTTCGGATTCGGCAAAAGTCGGGGCCTCTTGAACCAGGTCAAAATCATGGAAACAGAAGTAATCGAAGCCCATTTTAGTGATGAATTCAAAAGCGGCATCCGCTTTAGCCCGGGCAGCTTCAATGGCATCCGAAGGTTCGTCCCAAGGGAAATTCTGTGTTCCGGGACCGAACGGGTCCGCACCTTGTCCGCCTAAGGTATGCCAGTAGGCCACGGCGAACTTAAAGTGGTCGCGCATTGTTTTGCCTGCGACCTTTTGATCGGGATTGTACCATTTAAAGGCCAAGGGATTGTCTGAATCCTTGCCTTCGTATTTGATTTCGCCGATTCCCTTGAAGTATTCTTTGTTTCCTAGTGTTGCCATTGTAATTTTTTTTTGTCGTTTATTAGTATCAGTAATTGCAATCTTGCCTGCCCACGACAGGCAAAGCGAAATAATTTTGTTTAAATTACGCCAATGCTAAACATCGGCTGGGCCTCAACAGTTCGTCGCGCTGCGCGCGCAAAGCAGTTTTCATTAATTTTCAAGCATTCCCTCCAATTCTTCCTTCCATTTCAGATACGCCTTTTCATATTCCTTTTTTTCTTCTGATGGTTTGAACCCCATCACATAATCATTATCCATAATCCGCTTGCCAAAGGTGTCGAAATCCCCTTTATGCAGGCCACAGGCCCTTGCCGCACCGATGGCTCCCGTGGTATTATAAATTTCGATTTCCTGTCCGATAAGGGTCGAAATGGTATTCGAGAATATCCCGGCCCGGAAAAGGTTATCGTTTCCTGCCCGTATGACCTTCGGGGCGATTCCGTCAGATGTTAAGATTTCCATGCCGTACACAAAGGCGAAGGCTATGCCTTCCAGAGCCGCCCGACACAGGTGGGCTTTACTGTGGTTGTTGAGGTTAATGTGGGCCATCCGGGTGCCCAAAGATCTGTTATTCAATACGCGTTCGGCACCATTGCCGAAGGGATGGATGGTCACGCCGTCGGAACCAATGGGTACGGAATTGGCAAGGTCGTTCATTTGTTCATAATCGGAAACGTCTAAATTGTTCATCAGCCAACGGTACATAATACCCGCTCCGTTAATACAGGCCATTTTACCTATCCTAGTATTTTCGCGCGTATAGTTTACATGGGCAAAGTTGTTGACCCGTGAACTTTCCTTTACCGAAAGACTATCGGTGATGGCGTAGATTACGCCCGAAGTGCCGCCCGTTGCGGCGACCTCTCCCGGGTTGAATACATTCAATGAAAGGGCATTGTTGGGTTGATCGCCTGCCCTGTATAAAATAGGGGTGCCTTCCGCTAAACCGGATTCCGAGGCTCCTTGTGACGATACCTTACTTTGAACGGAAAAAGTATCAACACGTTGGGGAATCAGATTTTTTTCGATATCATAATAATTTAATAACCAATCGGCGATCGAGTTGGATTTGAAATCCCAGAGAACGCCTTCGGAAAGTCCCGAGATAGTCGTATTGATTTCACCACTCAATTTATAGGCTATATAATCGCCCGGCAGCATAAATTTATGGATTTTGGAATAAGTTTCCGGTTCGTTTTCCTTGACCCATTTCAATTTGGAAGCGGTAAAGTTTGCCGGGGAATTCAAAAGGTGTTCCGCACATTTTTTTTGTCCCAAATCGTCGAAGGCTTGTTGGCCGATTTTTACTGCGCGACTATCACACCAAATAATGGAATTTCGAAGTGGTTTGCCGTTTGCGTCCACGGCCACCAACCCATGCATTTGGTAGGATATGCCTATGCCGGTAATATCTAGGGCATCGATTTCGTTCTCCTTTATAAGTGATTGGGTAGCCTTGCAAACATGGCTCCACCAAGTATCGGGATTCTGTTCGGCCCAGCCATTTTCAAGAGCGATCATTTCCATTTCGACTTTGGGCTCACTGACCACGGCAAGACTTTTACCTGTCGAGGTTTCTATTAAGGCCGCTTTTATGGAAGAGCTGCCGATGTCATAGCCGATGGAATACATATATTTTGTAGGGATTTTATATGGAAAGCCAAGGTATTGTTTTTGTTTCGATAAGGCAAACTACAAAATAAAAAAGTCCTGACAATTCTGTGGTCAGGACTTTCTAAACACTTAAAAAGTTATGCGGTTAGTAACCTTCGTTCTGGATTAAATTCGGGTTGGTAATCAAAGCTGAGGAAGGGATCGGGTAAAGGTTTTTGGTTGGATCTCCAGTAACTTCTTTGAGCGCCCAAGGTTCGACAAACTTGCCGAAACGGACCAAATCGTTTCTTCTCCAATATTCGTTGAATAATTCACGACCTCGTTCGGCCAACAAATCACTTTCTGTAACGCTACCGATGGGGGAAGCCTCTCTCAGTGCCCGCAACTCATTGACCAAAGCCGTCGGATCCCCGCCACTGCGCATCATGGCCTCTGCCTTCATCAAATGGGCATCGGCATATCGGAACACGACTTTATGGTTTATAAATGCCCCTTCGTCCGGGTTGTACTTGAGTACACGGATACCTGTCACCTCGTTATTGACCAAGAGGCCTCCTGGGAAGTCTCTGGTAAAAGAGAGGGGGTTGCCCTGCCGATCGCTTAATGGGTTGCCATTGGCATCATATTGTTGGGCAATCAAAAATCCGTAACCAATGCCATAATGGGAACCATCGGTGGGTACAAAACCGCGACGTTCTTCCTGTCCGGAGCCCGGTACATTGATATTGGGATCTCCTTCAAAGGAATCATAAAATTCCGCTAAGGTGGTAAAACCGTTCCATCCACCCGATTGATCGGGAACCACTTGGTTATAGTGTAGGCTGTTCCAAATCATATTGCCCACACTTGAGGTGGTAAAGAAAATGGTTTCGGTATCGGGGTCTGGTTTAAAAATATTGAAATAACCCGCTTGAAGGTCAAAGCCATCGCTTTTAATTGCATCGACCAAACTAATGACCTGTGCCATATCCGCTGGATCTGCAGTACCTGTGCCGGTGAAGATATGTTTGTTCAAGTACAGCTTGGCCAATAAATAACGGGCAGCCGGTTTGGTCGCTTTGTTCAGGCTTTCAAAGGATGTTTTATCCGGTAGGTCGGGCAATGCCTCGTTTAGGTCATTGACGGCAAAGTCAAAGGCTTCGGCCCGATTCATCACCGTGGGATTTATGTCCGGACCTTCATCAGGGGTCCTAAACGGCACTTGGCCATACAGGTCCATCAGCCAAAACATGCTAAAGGCACGGAGAAACTTAGCTTCCGCTGCCTGTTGGGGGGTTGGGTTGCTTCTGCTGTCAATGATAGCCGTGGCATTGAACACATTTTTGTTTTGATCGTTCCATACTGTCAGAAGACGCGGGTGTGTCGAACTCCATGTATGTGTATGTAAGACCCGCAATACGCCATTATCGCCCCAGTCAGTGCCACGGGTGGGAACCAACATTTCATCGGTACTTACTTCTTCTATGGTATATAGGTTTCCATCAGCTTCAATCTGGCCCCGGACATCGTTGTACAGCCCTTCCAAACTTGCGCCCGCGTTTTCTACCCCTGTGAATTCACCGGTAAGCGTTGTAAATACGGAATCTGTCTCTTGGATCTCAAGGTTGGTGCAGCCAACAAGGGCAAGCACCGCAACCCAGATGATTGCTTTATTCATTTTTGTTGTTTTCATAGTTATTTTTTAAAAGGTTGCACTTATCCCCAAGGTATAGGTCCTCGGTCTTGGATATGAGGTATAGTCTATGCCCAAAGAGGGTACATTGTTCAGCGTCTTGGGTACGTTAACTTCAGGATCTAATCCGCTATAGGGGGTAATGACAAACAGGTTCTGGCCGATCAAGGATAATCGTATATTCTTGAACAAGCCTTCACCGCTCAAAGGAACATTATAGCTTAAGGAAGCGTTTTGCAGTCTTAGGAAATCCCCTTTTTCCAAGAATCGTGTGGAAACGTCCGCTGCATTGGCGCCTGCTTCCCCCGAATTCACGACATCTTGGGTTACATTTTTTCCCACCGCCAAAATACCTGCCGTAAAGTAGGCGTTTTTGGTATTGTTATATACCCAGAAGCCATATTGTCCAGTAAGAAAGGCGTTAAGGTCCCAGTTCTTATAACTCACATTGGTATTGATGCCTAAATTTACCTTTGGTAAAGCGCTTTTATCTACAAATTCCTGTACATCCCCGTCGGGATAAATGGTAAAACCATTGGCATCAAAACCACCAAAATTCCTCAGATAATAGGAGAACAGCGGCCTTCCTCCTGCCAACAATTGCGCATAGGCACCTGACAAGCCGTTTCCATTGATTTCACCGGCCTCAATCAAACCGTTAAAATTTTTGATCTCGTTATCGTTGTACGAAATATTAAAGCCCAGGTTCCAACTGACATCTTCCTGCAGGATAATATCGTATGCCAAAGCGAACTCGATTCCCTGGTTGACCACTTCCGCATCCAGGTTGCTAAAAAAGAAGTCTTGTGGTGACGGTTGGGCCGCCTGCTGTTTTAAAAGCAGGTCCTTGGTCGTCTTTTGATATACATCGATACTGCCGTTCAACCGATCATTGGCAAAGCCAAAATCAAGACCCACGTTTGCCTGGGCTGTCGATTCCCATTTTAAATCGGGATCGGCAAAGGACACGGTTTCTAGCCCTGGGGGGTTAATATTACGATTTTGAGGAATGCTGATCCCAGCAAAACGTTGTCTCGTGGTAAAATTTCCATAACCGATACCGTCTTGGTTGCCCACAACCCCATAACCCAAACGCAATTTTAGCGTCGAGACAGCATCGGGTATAAAGCCTTCTTGATCTATTTTCCACGCAAAGGCGCCCGATGGGAAATAGCCATACTGGTTGTTAGGCCCAAAACGGGAGGAGCCATCAACCCGTAAAGTGCCGGTAAACAGATATTTTTCCGCTAAGGTATAGTTCAATCTGCCAAAAAAGGACTGGAGTTCATCAGTGTAGTCAAAATAATTGCCCCTTAGTGCCTCTACGGGAATTCCTCCCGGACTGGGTACTGTTTCGTTTTGGGAGATGGTGGGGAACAACCGGTTAACAAAGGTGCCATCGGCATCATATCCAAATTGTTGGTAGGAGCCGGTAAGACCACCCTCCATAAACAATTTTGCTGTGTTCAGGTCCCGTATCATTGCATTAAGATCGGTAGAGGCAAAGCCCTGGCCTTCGATATCTTTGCCCTTTCTTTTAAAACTCTGGTAGGAGTAGCCGATCAGGGCCTCTAAATTGGAATTGCCAAAATCTTTGGTATAGTTTAAGGTAATGTCCATCAATTTACTTGTAGTATACAACTCGCTCAAGTAACCTTCCCCTTGGCCGGGCGCATCACCGATACCCACGGAAAGACCTGACTGGACCTGGTTTTTCTTGGAGCCCGAATCATCATAGCCCAGGGAAACCTTGGCCTTTAGATTTTCTAAAATGCTGTATTCGGCCGAACCGTTGAGAAGTACCCTATTGGTATGGGTGAGGTCTTGATAGTAGTTCAGCAGTTGCAAAGGGTTGATTTCCGCACCCCCTGTCGTAAAGCCGGTCGAAGCGGGCCAAGTGGGGTTGGCAAAATAGGCGGCACCCAAAAGATCACCCGTTGATCCCGCATTGTTGCTAATGGCTGCCCCTTCGTCATTGATCCGCGAAATGGTCACATTGGCATCCAATCTTAATTTATCGTCAAAAAAACGCTGCGAGGCATTGATCCTTCCGGTCAACCGTTCCTGCGATGAATGTTTTACGACGCCGAACTGCTTGCCATAGCCAATGGAGGCCCTGACATTACCGGACCCATAGTTGTTCGCATATGAAACGTTTTGGTTCTGGGAAGCGCTATTCCGCAATATTAGTTCCTGCCAGTCCGTATCCGCACCATAGTCCAAGGCAGATGCGTCGCCGCCGAATTGTGTTACGGCATCCAAAAATTCTTCTCGGTTCAAGAGGTCGAATTTTTTGGCCGGCGTTGAATAGCTGATATTGGAGGAATACTCCACTTGTCCTTTGCCCGTTTTACCACTTTTGGTGGTAATGATTACCACCCCATTGGCCCCTCGCGATCCATAAATGGCAGTAGCAGAAGCATCCTTAAGAACGCTAACGCTTTCAATGTCATTGGGGTTCAGAAAGTTCAATGGATTTCTTGGAGAGCTGTCGCCTGCACCGGTATTGCCTCCGCTTGCGGACGTATCTTCCCCAGAAAGCGGGATTCCGTCCACCACAAATAGAGGATTATTGTTGGACCTTACGGAACTAGTACCCCTAATTCTAATGTTCATTCCAGAACCCGGCTCGCCGCTGGACTGCGTGATCTGTACCCCTGCGGTCTTGCCCTGTATCAATTGCTCCGGGGAAGAAATCACCCCCTGGTTAAAATCTTCTGCGTTTACTACCGCTACAGCGCCCGTAGCATCTTTCACGGTAGTTTGACCATATCCGATAATCACCACCTCGTCCAATGCCTGCGCATCTTCCTGCAAGGTTACGTCAATCGTCGATTGCCCATTCACAGGGATCTCTTGGGTGGCATAGCCAATATAGCTGAACACCAAGGTCGCATCATCGGGCACATCACTTAAGGTATAGTTGCCGTCAAAATCGGTCTGTGCCCCTGTGGTCGTTCCTTTGACCACGACACTGGCACCCGGTAATGGGCCGCTGGTATCGGAAACGGTTCCCGTTACCTCTTGGGCCTGGGTGAAGCCGAAGCACAGAAATGCGCTGAAGACCATCAGGCTCTTGATAGGTATAAGATTCATAAAAGTCATATTAAGTTGAGTTAGATTTTACTTGAAAGGTTAAAAATATGTAAAACAGTTGTTAATATCCCGCTTAGGGTTCTCAAAGGACCAACGAAAACGGTTTCGTGTTGATAACTTTTCGAAATTTGATAATTCATACATACAGAACGACCCTATTGTATAATCCCTGTTAATCGGCCATTTTAAATTTAAGAATAGGTAATAGTCATCCAAGATAGTGTTTTTCCATCATTCCAAGAAATATAGGAAAAGAATCTTAAACACTGCAAATTGTTAAAAAAATACAGGATTTTATGATGTGCCTCTATTTTAAGGTTAATTTCACGTTTATAAATATTTAGTAGTGAATTGAAGACAAAAATTACATTAAAGGATATCGCCCGTGAACTTGAAGTATCCATTTCCACGGTTTCGAAGGCGTTGAAGAACAGCGAGGAAATTAGTCGTGATACCAAAGA
Organism: uncultured Flavobacteriaceae bacterium; assembly: GCA_963764285.1. Classification (GTDB taxonomy): domain Bacteria; phylum Bacteroidota; class Bacteroidia; order Flavobacteriales; family Flavobacteriaceae; genus Pricia. The sequence continues at coordinate 117,419 of CAVXSA010000012.1, read as the reverse complement.
AAAGATTCAGGCCTTTGCCAAACTATACAATTACCGCCCCAATAATATAGCGATCAGCCTTAAAAACAGACGCACCAAAAATATCGGGGTAGTCATTCCCGATATAGTGCATCATTTTTTCACTACGGTCTTCCGGGGGATTGAAAAATATGCGAACGAAAAAGGGTATAATGTGATCATCTGCGTTTCGGACGAATCTTTCGACAAGGAGGTGACCCATATGAAAATGCTCGCCAATGGCAGTATCGACGGCTTTATCATGTCGCTTTCCGCCGGGACCCAACAAAAAAACGATTTTAGTCATTTGAAGGAGGTGACCAAACAAGGTATTCCGTTAGTACTTTTCGACCGTGTGACCGAGGAGGTCCGCTGTGATAAAGTAATTCTCAATGATAGGGAAATTGCCTATCAGGCCACCAAAAAGTTATTGAACGATGGCCGAAAGCATATTGCACTTATTACTACCGAGAGTTATTTCAATGTCAGCGAAAAAAGGGCGGAAGGCTATAAAAACGCACTTGCGGACCATGGCATCAATTTGGACAAACAGCGAATTCTTACCCTATCCTATACCGGCAATGTCGAAAAGGAAATAGAGAAATTTTTTGACCGTGAAGAAATTGACGCCGTATTGAGCGTTAATGAAATCTTTGCGATCCAATGTATGGCCGTCGTTCGGAAAAAAGGCATGAAAATTCCCGAAGACGTCTCTTTTATAGGTTTTACCGACGGCTTTTTGTCCAGGTATGCCGACCCGCCCCTAACCATAGTGGCACAACACGGGGAGCGAATGGGCGTAATCGCCGCGCAAATGCTAATCGAAAGGGTAGAGCGCGAATATGCTGCCGAAAGGGAGGAAGTGTTTCGTACCGAAATTGTAGAAGCTAGCCTACTTGAGCGGGAATCTACGGTGAATCGGGATATCGTGAAATAGGAAAACTAGAAAAACAACTAATATGACAAGAGTTACCCTACTACTTTTCCTGTTCTACCTTTTGGCCGGTTGTCATGTCGTAGATAAAAAAGAAGCTACTTCCGAAGACCGTAAAAAATGGTGGAAAGAAGCCATTGTGTACCAGATTTATCCACGAAGTTTTAAGGATACCGACGGCGATGGCGTTGGCGATCTAAAGGGCATTATAGAAAAACTGGATTACATTCAGAGCTTGGGCGTGACCGCTGTTTGGCTCAATCCTATCTACAGCTCGCCCAACTACGATAATGGGTATGATGTCAGCGACTATAGGGGTATTATGGACGAGTTTGGAGATATGGCCGACTTTGATACCATGCTCTCGGGCATGCACAAAAGAAATATCAAACTGGTAATGGACGTAGTGGTGAACCACAGCAGCGATGAACATGAATGGTTCGTACAGTCCCGGAGTTCCAGGGATAACCCTTATCGTGATTACTACCATTGGTGGCCTGCGGAAAAGGGAGCGCCCCCTTACCGTTACAGCCTTTTTGATGAAAAGGGTGATGCTTGGAAATACGATTCCATTACCGATGCCTATTATTTACATTATTTTTCTAAAAAACAGCCGGACTTGAATTGGGAAAATCCAAAAGTAAGGCAAGAGGTTTACGATATCATGAAATTTTGGGCGGAAAAAGGGGTCGATGGCTTTCGATTGGATGCCTTTCAATTTGCCGCAAAGGATACCGTGTTTCCGGTCATCGAAGACGACCTTGAGAAAAATTTTGTTCAATATTATGCAATGCAAGACGGGCTTCACAACTATTTGCAGGAAATGAATGATGAAGTTTTCAGCAAATATGACGTGATGTCGGTAGCGGAAGGTGCGGGAAGAAATTTTGAGGATGCCCATAATTTGGTGGATGAAAACAGGAACGAATTGAACATGGCCTATGCCTTCGAGGGTGTGGATATCGCCAAACCCGAGGGTTATGACCTAGTGCATTTCAAGGACGTATTCTCCCGCTGGGATAAGGAATTCTCGGAAAAGGGATGGCTCTCCATTTTTCTGGCCAACCATGATCAAGCACGATTGGTAAGCAGGTATGGCAATGATAGCCCCGAATATCGCGCCCCTTCGGCCAAAATGTTGAACACTTTCATTCTAGGCATGCGAGGAACGCCCTATTGTTACTACGGCGATGAACTGGGCATGACCAATATCGGTTTCGACAAGATCGGGCAGTACCAAGATATTGCAGCCATAAACGGGTATAAAAAAATGGCAGTTCCGGTGGGGATGTAGATGCCTATATGAATGCATTGAAATTTAGTTCTAGGGATAACGGGCGTACACCGATGCAATGGGACACTACCCGGCACGCGAATTTTACGGACGGGGAACCTTGGCTACCGGTCAACGATAATTATAAAAAGATAAATGTCGCGGTCGAGGAACGGAATCCGAATTCGGTACTGAACCATTTTAAAAAAATGGTGCAACTAAGAAAAGACAGGCCTGTTTTAATCTATGGCGATTATGAGCTCTTACAGCCCGAGCATCCGGAAATATACGCCTATACCCGCAAAACGGATAAGGAAAGCGTGCTCGTACTGCTGAACTTTACCGAAAAGGACTCGGAAATTGAACTACCGGACACGATGCGGCTGCATGAAATTCTAATCGATAACCTCGACGGGGCGAAAAACGAAAAAAATAGGATTAGGCTTGGCCCATACCAGGCTATTGTGTATTCTATAAATTAAACCTATATATTTTAAAAATTGGGCATGCACATAACAGGATGTATCTTCGACCTCGACGGCGTCATCGTCGACACCGCCAAATACCACTATCTGGCCTGGAAAAAGCTGGCCAACGAATTGGGCTTTGAATTCACCAAGCAACAGAACGAACTTTTCAAGGGCGTGAGCCGGAAGCGCTGTCTGGAGATCCTTTTGGATATCGGCGAGGTGAACGCCTCCCAAGAACAGTTCGACCAATGGATGATCGAAAAGAACGAGGATTACTTGTCCTACATCGAGGATATGGACGAATCCGAAATCCTGCCCGACGTGTTGAAGGTGTTGGATTATCTAAAGGATGAAAACGTGCCCATGGCCCTGGGCTCGGCCAGTAAAAATGCCAAGCCGATTTTGGAAAAGGTAAAGCTAATGCCGTATTTTGATGTCATCGTCGACGGCACGGATGTAACCAAGGCCAAGCCGGATCCTGAAGTATTTTTGATCGCTGCCCAAAGGCTAGGCGCGAAGCCCGAAAACTCTATCGTTTTTGAGGATGCCGTGGCGGGCATACAGGCGGCGAATGCGGCGAAAATGACCAGTATCGGTATCGGCGATACCAAAACCCTTTCCGAAGCGGATTATTGTTTCCGGGATTTTACGGAGATTAGCCTTGGATTTTTAGAGGGATTGATGAAAAGGAAAATGCTGTGAATCGGTTGACCTGTTTTCGTGAAGAAACCTAGGATGGTGTTTTTTGTGAACGGGATGAAGGTTCAACAGATTGCTTCGCTTCGCTCGCACTTGCTCAATTAATTGACCGAACGCATTTACTATTATTATGAATCAAGATTATTTAAAACCGGACCCCTGGTCCATCATCGAGGAAGGTTTCGACAAAGATCGCGTAAAATCTTCCGAAAGTATTTTCAGCATCGGCAACGGCCACATGGGCCAACGGGCCAATTTTGAGGAAAGCTATTCCGGCGATACCTTTCAAGGAAGTTATATAGCTGGCGTTTACTATCCCGATAAAACCCGGGTCGGCTGGTGGAAGAATGGATACCCTGAATATTTTGCCAAGGTGTTGAACGCCCCCAATTGGATCGGAATCGACGTATCCGTTAACGGGGAAACCTTGGATTTGAATACCTGTAAAAAAGTGGAACATTTTCGGCGGGAGCTGAATATGAGGGAAGGATGGTATTCAAGGACTTTTAAGGCGACTTTGCCGAACGATGCGAAAATCGAGGTAGCCATCCTCCGGTTTTTGAGCTTGGATATGGATGAGGTCGGCGCCATTAAATATCAAATCACCCCAGTGGACGGCCATGCCGAAATTACCTTTCATCCCTATTTGGACAGCGGCATTACCAACGAAGATTCCAACTGGGACGATAAATTTTGGGAAACTACGGAGGTCTCATCGGAAGAAAAACAGGCTTTTATCAAATCCCATACCCTGAAGACTAATTTTCGGGTCTGCACCTTTATGGAATCGCAATTGTTCCTGAATGATCAACCATTGGATACCCATCCATCCGAAGAAAAAGAAGAATTTCGGGTCGGGCATACCTACTCCCACAGCCTTGAAAAGGGCGATACACTAGCTCTGCACAAGTTTGGGGGCTATACGGTTTCGCGCAACCATAAGGCATCCGAACTGGTCGATGCGGCGAAAAAATCCATGAAAAAAGCCACCGATATGGGCTTTGATGCCCTTTTGGAGCGACAAAAGCAGGCTTGGGCGAAAATTTGGGAAACTGGCGATATCTCCATAGAAGGGGATATCGAGGCGCAGCAGGGCATCCGCTTTAATATTTTTCAATTGAACCAGACCTATCTGGGGAAGGATTCCCGTCTGAATATTGGTCCCAAAGGCTTTACCGGTGAAAAATATGGGGGCAGCACCTATTGGGACACCGAGGCCTATTGCATCCCTTTTTACATGGCGACCAAAAACCAAAAGGTAGCCCGTAGCCTGCTGAAATATCGGTACAACCACTTGGAAAAGGCCATTGAGAACGCCCAAAAATTGGGATTCAAGAACGGGGCCGCGCTTTATCCCATGGTCACGATGAACGGCGAGGAAAGCCACAATGAATGGGAGATCACCTTTGAGGAAATCCACCGCAACGGGGCCATTGCCTTTGCCATTTTCAACTATGTTCGGTACACGGGCGATTATTCCTATATTCCCGAAATGGGCCTGGAGGTGCTGATCGGCATCGCCAGATTTTGGTACCAACGGGCGAATTTCTCGGAATGGAAGGATCAATACGTCATCTTGGGCGTTACCGGTCCCAACGAATACGAGAATAATGTCAATAATAACTGGTACACCAATTATATCGCCAAGTGGTGCATCGATTATACCGTCGAACAGCTGCAGAAGATGGAGGACGGGTATCGAGAAGATTATTATCGAATTCAGGGTAAGACCCGCTTGACCAACTCCGAAGTCTCGCAGTGGAAGAAAGTGGCCGAGAAACTCTATTTTCCGTATTCCGAAGAACATCAAGTCTATTTGCAACAGGATGGATTTTTGGACAAGAAACTGGTTCCCGTCGAAAACCTGCCCACCTCACAACGGCCCATCAACCAAAAATGGAGCTGGGACCGAATTCTGCGGTCCCCCTACATCAAACAGGCCGATGTGTTACAGGGATTCTATTTTTTTGAAGACCATTTTTCTACCGAAGAACTGCAGCGGCATTTCGATTTTTACGAGCCCTTCACAGTGCATGAGTCGTCGTTATCCCCTTGTGTACACGCCATTCAAGCCGCCAAGCTGAACCGGATGGAACAGGCTTATACGTTCTACCTCCGAACCTCTCGTTTAGATCTCGACGATTACAACAAGGAAGTTCATGAGGGCCTGCACATCACTTCGATGGCCGGCACTTGGATGAGTATCGTTGAGGGTTTCGGCGGCATGCGAATCGTCGATGACAAACTATCGTTTACTCCTCGGATTCCCGAGCAATGGAAGTCGTATTCCTTTAGCATCAATTTTAGGAACAGGATTCTAAAGGTGACCGTAACTTCCACAGGAACCGATTTTGAATTTCAGGGCAACAACGATATGTCGATCCGGGTAAACGGAAACCGGGTCGTCTTGAAGACCCCGTGAAGTAGTTAAAGTTTAAAAATGAGGAAAAAACAGGTTATTTATCAAGTCTTCACAAGGCTTTTCGGCAATACCAACACCAGCAATAAAGTCTGGGGTACTGTCGAAGAAAACGGGGTGGGCAAATTCAATGACTTTACCGAAAACGCCTTGCAGGAAATCGCAAACCTGGGCGTTACTTATATATGGTATACGGGGATACCGCACCATGCCGTTATCCGTGATTATTCGGAGTATGGCATCTCGAACGATGACCCTGATGTCGTGAAGGGCAGGGCGGGTTCACCTTACGCCGTAAAGGATTATTACAATGTAGATCCCGATCTGGCAGAAAACCCCGAAAACCGGCTGGAGGAGTTTAAAGCCCTGATTGGCCGAACACATGCCGCAAACCTCAAACTGATAATCGATATCGTGCCCAACCATGTGGCCCGTAATTATGAGGGTAAATCAACACCGGCGGCCCGTCAACCCTTTGGGGCTTCCGACGATACATCGGTGGAATATGCGAGGAACAATAATTTTTACTACATTCCCGGAGAAGCCTTTCAGGTACCCGAATGGCGAGACGGCTATTTGCCGCTTGGAGGGGACTACCACCCTTTGGCGGACGGAAAATTTATGGAAAATCCAGCCAAATGGACGGGCAACGGCTCCCGCAAGGCGAAGCCCGATTTTAATGATTGGTTCGAAACCGTAAAGATCAATTACGGGGTCCGGCCCGATGGTTCTCATGATTTTGATCGGCTTCCCGATGATTATGCACAGAAAGGTTACAACCTCCATTATCACTTTTGGAAAGATAAAAATGTTCCCGACTCCTGGGTCAAGTTTAAGGATATCGCGTTGTACTGGTTGGATATGGGAGTCGATGGCTTCCGTTTCGATATGGCCGAAATGGTGCCGGTGGAGTTTTGGAGCTATATGAATTCCCATATTAAAATTAAGAATGCGGATGCCTTTCTATTGGCCGAGGTTTATAATCCCGACTTGTATCGCGATTATATTTATAAAGGAAAAATGGACTACCTATATGATAAGGTAGAAATGTATGATTCGCTAAAGCATATTATGCAAGGCCGAGGGTGGACGGACCACATCCCCGTCATCAAACATGGCACAAAGGATATCGAACACCACCTGCTACATTTTCTGGAGAACCATGATGAGGTTCGCATAGCGAGTCCCCAATTCGTCACGGATGCGCAGAAGGGAAAACCGGCGATGGTGGTCTCTGCCACAATGACGAGTGCACCGGTTATGATTTATTTCGGGCAGGAAGTGGGCGAACCCGCAGCGGAGAATCCCGGTTTTGGTGACCCTGCCCGCACTTCCATCTTCGATTATATCGGGGTGCCGAACCATCAACGATGGGTCAACGACAAAAAGTTCGATGGAGGGCAATTGACCGAAGAAGAAGCGGAGCTCAGAGATTTTTATCAACGCCTGCTCAACTATAGCATTACAAGCAATGCCCTGATGGGCGAGTACCAAGACATCCATTTCTACAACAAAGAGCATACGGAATGGTACAATCACCACGTGCTATCTTATGTACGATGGTCGGGGCATGAGCGGCTGATCATCGTGGCCAATTTCGATGCGAACGACCGGTTCGGATTTGAACTGAAAATACCGGAAGATATCATCCAGAAATGGCAGCTATCCGAAGGAAATCATCCCATCAGGGATGTGTTGTATGGCAGCGAACACACCTTGAAAGTTGAAAACGCTAGGGGAGAAGTCCGGGTTGATATTAATCCGTTGGAATCCTTTATTTTCAAAGTCAAATGAAGTATGACGTAATAATAATCGGTGGAGGCGCCGCGGGTTTTTACGCCGCCATCCATATCGCCGAGGCCCGACCTAAGTTAAAAATCGCCATTCTCGAACGCGGCAAGGAGGTGTTGGGCAAGGTAAAGGTTTCCGGGGGCGGGCGGTGCAACGTTACGCATGCCGAGTTCGATCCGGGGGAACTGGTCCGCAATTATCCCCGGGGTGAAAAAGAACTGTTGGGGCCATTCCATACGTATTGCACCGGCGATACCGTGGCTTTTTTTGAAAAGAGGAACATCCCTCTAAAAATCGAATCCGATGGACGTATGTTTCCCGTTTCCGATTCGTCACAGACCATTATCGATTGTTTTCTGAATGAGGCTGACCGATTGGGGATACGGATTTTAAGGCACAGCGCAGTGACCGATATTCGCAGCAGCGATGTTCAGCATGACATTTCCCCTGCCCCGAAGAAAGAAATCGGCGGTTGGAGGGTCGAATCCATCAAACACACCTATTACGCCAAAAAAATTGTCGTCGCCACTGGAAGCAATCCCAAGATATGGAAGGTGATGGAAAAACTGGGGCATAGCCTTGAACCTGCCGTACCATCGCTGTTTACATTCAATATCAAGGATAAGCGCATCAACGGAATACAGGGGCTGAGTACCTCGGCGAAAGTTACATGTGCTTGAACCGCAAAGCAATGAACCCGAAGAATCACGATACAACTTAAAAGTAGGGAAGCGGAAAAACCCATTATAACCTCCGAAGGCCCGTTGCTGATAACCCATTGGGGCCTAAGCGGTCCGGCCATTTTAAAGTTGTCCGCCTGGGGGGCCAAACTGCTGAACGAAATGGGGTACCGGTTCAGGATACGGGTTAACTGGTTACCCCAATACAATACCGAAGGCCTTATCGGCCTGCTCCTACAAATCAAGGAGGTAGAGGCCAAAAAGACGGTCTTACGCACCAAGGCGGTCGATGTTCCCCGACGTTTATGGACGAACCTGGTACGGGCATCGGATATCGACAAGACCGAGATATGGGCGGATGTAACCAAGGTGAAATTGGAGTACCTGGCGAGACAGCTTACCCGGAGCGAGTTTCAGGTCGATGGCAAAAGCACATTCAAGGAAGAATTTGTTACGGCTGGCGGCATCAACCTAAAGGAAATCGATTTTAAGACCTTCGAGAGCAAAATCAGGCCTGGGCTATATTTTGCGGGGGAAGTTATTAATGTGGATGCGATAACGGGCGGATTCAATTTCCAGAATGCGTGGACCGGGGGGTATATTGCGGCGCAGGCGATTGCACAGGAAAGTCGGCAGGGTCAGTAGTTGTCGCAGAGGCAGTGTGGTTGTTGGCTGTACGTGCTTCAATCCCTTCTTCGTAGCTGTTCGAGATTTCAATGCTACTTTAAATATAGCTTTTGTTTTTAGCAGATTACCCAAGGTTGATGTGCCAAAATTCGGAAATCTCATTTCGTTTTTTCCAACAACAGCTCCGGTTCATTGGTGGTGATGAAATCAAAATCTTCTTTGATCAGCCAATCCATATCCGCAGGATCATTGACCGTCCACGCATTGAGGGCAATGCCGTTCTTTTTGGCATTTGCTATCCATTCCGGATGTTTTTTGAACACCTTGAAATGATAGTCGGCACCGTCGATGCCATCCGCTTTTAGCTGTTCGGGCGATTTGTCGCCGTTGAGGTATTGGGTATGCGCCTTGGAGTTCAATTCCTCTATCCTTTTTAAAATTTCATATTCAAAACTGATATATACCGTCCTATTTTCGGCCTTTAACTCTTTGACCAGTTTTATCGTTTTTTCGGCGATTTGCTGTCCGCGCTCAACGGTGTTGGCCGGCTTAATTTCGCAGACTAAGCGGGTCGAAGAATTGTTTTCCATCCCGGCCAGGATATATTCGCGTAAGGTAGGCAGTTTTTCACCGTTTGAGAATTTATGGGCCGCCAGATCCGTATAGGAGGTTTCGGCTATCGGCATCCCATTGTAGTGGTCATCGTGGTTGATGACCAGGATATCGTCAGCGGTCATCTGTACATCGAATTCCGAGCCGGTACATTGTAAGGCAATAGCGTGTTTCAAGGAGGCTATCGAATTTTCCGGTAGTGCCTCGGCCTTCCAAGCACCACGATGGGCGACGACTACGTTTTGGGCAAAATCGGACATGTTTTTTTGTGATATACAGGCAGAACAAAGAAAAAAGGCAATCAAGACGGTGAAAAAGCGCATAGGTTGTTTTCGATCGGAAGATTCATATTCTGATCTAAATATAGGATTAAATTCATTAATTATATCGGTATCTTTAGATTGATTTGAAAGAGGTACCATGAAAACCTACATCGCACTCTTGAGAGGCATCAATGTTAGCGGCCATAAAAAGGTTCCGATGGCCGATCTGCGCAGTATGTTGCGAAAAATGGGCTTTCAAGATATTTCTACCTACATTCAAAGTGGCAATGTGGTTTTCAGTTCGGATGAAAGCAATAGCCACACTTTAGAGAAACAAATCAAACAGCGAATCCAGGGTACCTTTGGCTTTGAAGTTCCGGTTCTGGTCAAATCCATTGCGGAATTTAAAAAAATTATCCAACAAAATCCCTTTACAGAAGCGGAATCCTTAGAAAAGAACCAAGTTTATTTTGTTTTGCTTCGAGATAGGCCTTTACAAGAAAGGGTGGCGGTATTTCAGAAAGAGGAATTCAAAAACGAAAAGTTTGAAGTCACGGAAGGTTGCGTTTATCTGCTTTGCCAAAACGGTTATGGCAGAGCCAAACTCAACAACAATCTGGTGGAGCAAAAACTGAAGGTGGAAGCGACCACACGAAATTACCGTACCATGGCGAAGTTATTGGAAATGGCGGAAAAGTAGGTAGAAGAAACCCATGTCCACACACGGACCTAGTTCATCTCCCAAATCTTGTAATTGACAATCGTTGCAAAACAGATCCATAATACATACGGAATCAACAACCAGGCCGCCCATCGGTTGACTACTTTGAAAGAGCGGATGGTCAGCAGGATCAAAACCAGTAGGATGATAATGATTATCAGGGCCCAAAAGGGCTTTTGAAGCCCGAAGAAAACGATGCTCCAGGCGGCGTTGAACAGTAGCTGAAACCAAAATAGGTACAGGGCCTTCTTTACCCATCGATGATAAAAACCCCGCGCCCATACGATTCCGGCGGCAATACCCATCAAAATGTATAAAACGATCCACACCGGTGCAAAGAGCCTGCCCGGCGGGGTGAAATCGGGCTTTTTAAGGCTAAGGTACCAATCGTTCACCGAACTTTCCGTGGCGAAGCCCGTCAACAAGCCGGTGACCAAACAAATTCCTACGGCGTAGAAAATATAAGTTCCCTTTTTCTCCAATGGATCAGTTATTTAGGTCTTCTTAAAAATAGCTATTTATCTTATAGGGTGGCGTCACCATGTCCTGAAAAACTATATTTGCAAAAATGGACATTCATATGAGCGAGAAAGATTTTATTCCTTCCAATGATGAAACCGGTCTTGCCGGACATGAAAAGGGAAGAATTTCATGGAAATCGCCGAGCAATATCGCCCTGATCAAATATTGGGGCAAGAAGGAAAATCAAATTCCCGCCAACCCCTCCCTCAGTTTTACGTTAGATGCCTGTGCGACCGAGACCAGGGTTTCTTATCGGAAACGGGATACCCCGTCACCGAACTTCTCGTTCGAACTGCATTTCGAGGGACGGCCAAAGGATGATTTTAGGCCTAAGATCGAGACCTTCTTCCGGCGTATCGAAAAATACCTTTCCTTTTTATCGCAATACCATTTTAAGATCGAGACCTCGAATTCTTTTCCCCATAGCAGCGGTATTGCGTCGTCGGCTTCGGGAATGAGCGCCCTGTCTCTTTGCCTAATGTCCATTGAAAGGGAACTAGCACCAAAAATGGACGAGGATTTTTTCAATAAAAAAGCATCTTTTTTGGCGAGGCTAGGTTCCGGTAGCGCCTGTCGCAGTATTCAGGGCGAATTGGTACAATGGGGCCATCATAGCTATATCGAAGGAAGTTCCGATCTGTACGGTATAAAATATCCTTATCCGGTCCATGACCTATTCACCCATTTTCAAGACACCATCCTCTTGGTCGATCAAGGGCAGAAACAGGTCAGCAGCACGGTCGGCCATGACTTGATGCACGATCATCCTTTTGCAAAACAGCGGTTCGCCCAAGCGCATAGGAATCTGGCGCAACTGCGCTCTGTTTTAAGGGACGGGGACATGGGAGGGTTCATTAGAATCGTCGAGAGCGAGGCCCTGACCTTGCATGCGATGATGATGACCAGCTATCCCTATTTTATACTGATGAAGCCGAACACCCTCGAAATAATCCAAAAAATATGGGCATTTCGTGAATCTTCAAAGGCCAACCTCTGCTTTACCTTGGATGCCGGTGCCAATGTACACGTACTATATCCCCTTAAAGAAAAAGAAAAAATATACGGATTTATCAAAGACGAACTACTTCGGTTCTGTGAAAACGGAAATCATATCTGCGATAGTACCGGTCGGGGGGCAAAAAGGATATCCTGAAAACGATTTTATCGGCTGAGAAAAGATTTCCCAGCACTTTTCATACCGAAAATCCGTATCTTTGCACCGCACTTATCTACGAAGCATGAAAGGACCGCTGTTCTATTCAAAAATTCTCCTCTTTGGCGAATATGGGATCATAAAGGATTCCAAAGGTCTTTCTATACCTTATAATTTCTTCAAAGGAGCGCTGAAAACGGACGAGAACCTGTCGGAAGCAGCCCAAAAATCAAATCATGGCCTGCGAGAATTTGCGGGCTATTTGGAGATGGTGCATAAGAACAGTCCCGATTTGGTCGCCTTCGATTTCAAGGCCCTAAAAAGTGACATCGCATCGGGCATGTATTTCGACAGCTCCATTCCCCAGGGGTATGGCGTGGGCAGCAGCGGGGCCTTAGTAGCAGCCATTTACGATAAATATGCCATGGATAAAATAACTATCCTTGAAAATCTGACCCGAGAAAAATTATCGCGTTTAAAACGAATTTTCGGTAAAATGGAATCCTTTTTTCATGGGAAATCCTCGGGACTGGATCCTTTGAACAGTTATTTGAGCCTTCCTATCCTCATCAATTCCAAGGAAGATATCGAATCCACCAGCATCCCTTCCCAGAATTTGGAGGGAAAAGGAGCCGTTTTTTTACTGGATAGCGGTTCGACCGGCGAGACCGCGCCGATGGTACAGCTGTTTATGGAAAAGATGAAACAGGAAGGGTTTCGCAATATGCTCAAAGACCAGTTTATCAAGCATACCGATGCCTGTGTAGAGGATTTTGTAAACGGCAACGTAAAGTCGCTCTTCGGAAACCTGAAACAGCTCTCGCACGTGGTGCTCGATAATTTCAAACCGATGATCCCCGCCAAGTTTCACAAACTTTGGAAAAAGGGCATCGAAACCAACGACTATTACCTTAAACTCTGCGGTTCCGGCGGTGGAGGCTATATTTTAGGTTTTACCCAAGACATTGACAAGGCCAAAAAGGCATTGAAGGATTACAATTTAGAAGTGGTGTACAACTTCTAAAACCCCAGGAGACTGTTCGGAGAGTAGTAATTAGCCTCGACTTTTCAGGGTTATGGCTCATTCTTATGTCCTTCTAGGTGACCCGTACTTTCGGAACTAGCTTAGATGCCAATGGTATAAAATTTAACAACGAAGGGCGTAAACAGGGGCATTCCCGCCTGCCGGACGGGCAGGAAAAAAATAATCTACAGGATTTTAAATAGTCTCTAAAATGCCTAGCAGAAAAAACAAACTCCTACTTCTAAAGGTGTTGAGTCTGTTTTCGGTGGTTCGGGGGTACAATATCCTCATCATCGCCCTGGCGCAATATTTGGCCTCCATTTACATTCTTGCCCCTGAATTGCCACTTCGCGAAGTGGTCTTTGATCTCAACCTTTTTATGATAGTGGTCGCCTCTGCCCTAATTATTGCCAGTGGGTATATCATCAACAATTTCTACGACGCCGAAAAAGATTTGATCAACAAGCCTCGAAAGAGCATGTTGGACCGGTTGGTGCCGCAGCGGTTTAAGCTGTCCACCTATTTTGTTCTCAATTTTTTATCGGTTTTCGCGGCCAGTTATGTGTCTTTTCGGGCAGTACTTTTCTTTTCGGCCTATATTTTCGGTATTTGGCTCTATTCCCATAAACTGAAAAGGGTACCGTTTTTAGGAAATTTCGTCTCAGCCACCCTGGCCATTGCTCCCTTTTTCGCCGTATTTGTTTATTACAAAAATTTTGAGACCGTCATATTCGTACATGCCATCTTTTTATTCTTACTCATTTTGGCCCGGGAAATGATCAAGGACCTTGAAAATATGTCCGGGGATATGGCCCAGAACTACGATACCATCCCAATTCTTTACGGCAGTAATGTCTCCAAATTATTGATAGCCGGATTGATTTTGCTCACTTTGATACCCTCCCTATTGTTGATTACACGCTTCGATGTGGGCTATATGCATTATTATTTTATGGGATGTGTGCTGCTCTTGCTGCTCTTTCTCGTGCTACTGCTACGATCGGGTACTAAAAAACATTATGTTTGGCTGCACAATATTCTGAAGTTGATAATCGTAGTAGGAGTTTTTAGTATTTTGCTGATCAATGTGGATCTGGTATTGAACCGGATTTTATAATTATCGGGAGTTCCTTATACAAAGCCTTTACTATCTTTGCAAAAACTGATGACATGAGCCGATCGGAGTCCAACAAGGGAAGTAAATCATCCAATAGGTCAAAAGCGGATGCCGGCAATCGGGTATCCGGACGACAGGGCGGGAATTTAAAAAAAAGGAGCTATTCCCGGGGGAACGCCCCTATAAAGAATAATGGAAACGCGCACGGGCCAAGCAATCCCGATTTGATCCGCTTAAATAAATACGTGGCCAATTCCGGGGTCTGTTCGCGGAGGGAGGCCGATGTTTTGATTGCTGCCGGAAGCGTTACCGTCAACGGAAAGCCCGTGACCGAAATGGGCCATAAGGTGAAATTGAGCGATGAGGTCCGGTTCGACGGACAGCTATTGAACCCCGAAAAGAAGGAATATGTACTGCTCAACAAGCCGAAGGATTTTACCACTACTGCCCGTAACGAACATGGCGACCGTACCGCCATTGGGCTTATCTCCAAATCTACCAAAGCCGAATTGAAACCGGTGGGCAAAATGGGCAAAAATACAACGGGACTACTCCTCTTCACCAACGACGGCGAGCTGACCAAACGGCTGAACGCCCCCAAGAACGGTCTCCGAAAAATATTCCATATAGAATTGAACAAACCACTGAGCAGTGCCGACCTAAAAAAAATTCAGGACGGACTGGTCGTTGACCAGAAGGTGGTCAAGGTACAGGAGGTGAGTTTTGTCAACGATGCCCCGAAGACCCAAGTGGGCATGGAAATCTTTAGTTCACGCAGCAATATCGTCACCCGGATCTTCGAGACTTTGGGCTATGAAATCGTAAAACTCGATCGGGTAGTCTATGCCGGGCTCACCAAAAAGGATCTGCCCCGAGGGCATTGGCGGTATCTTACCGATCAAGAAGTCGTTAATTTGGGGATGATCAATTGATTCCGCATTTCGGACTTCGACTTCATTTGATGAGTTGACCTAGGCTCGATGTGAAGAAGGCCATAATCAACTCTTGGCCAGCATTCCTAATGCTACATCATTTTCTCTCCTCGAACAATAGCCAAGACCCGGGGTCTAGAATAAGGGCGTCGGGCTTGAATGGGGAAGGAATCTCAAAAGTTTTCGATTTTTCGTCGATTTGTATTATCGTACTATTGAGGTGGCCATTACTTACCCTACCTATTTCCAAAGGGAATTGAAAGATGTGTTGACTTTGCAGCTGCTCAATTTCGAGCTGTATTTTGCCATTGCGATAGTCCCATTTCCATTTGATTTCAGGATGGCCTTTGGTGTACAGCCATTGTTCGAAGAAGGCTTCCAGATTTGTTCCCGATACTTCTTCCATGACCTTTCTAAAGTCCTCGGTCATCACATTGGCGTTACGGAACCGCTTGTAGTAGGCACGGATGCCCTGCCAAAAGACACCGTCTCCCAGCTTGTGCCGTAGCATGTTCAATACCCAGCCCGCCTTTTGGTAGGTGTTGACGCTCAGCACTTTTAAGGGATTCGTGATACTGTAATCGATAATCGGCGAAGGATTTTTGTCGTAATATTCGATAATCTGTTTCACGATCTAGTTCAAGCTCTTCCTTTCTCTTTTCATCGCCATAGACACTCTCTTGATATAGGATTGCAAAATAGGTGGCAAAGCCTTCGCTGAGCCAAATATGGTTCCAGTCGTTCTCGGTAGCGGAGTTGCCGAACCATTGGTGGGCAATCTCATGGGCGATTAAGCCTTCGACCTCATTTTTTCCTGTGACGGAATTTTCAAAGTAAGATATGGTACCCGCATTTTCGAGTCCGCCCCACTGGGTCTTGGCTTGCATATTGGCCAGTTTGGCGTAGGAATATGGGCCTATATTGTCGATAAAATAGCGCAGTACTTTAGAGGCGACCTTATAATCGGAAAACCCGTCCAACCGGTTCTGGGGATAGACCCAAGCCGTTACGGGGATATCATTGACCTTGTCGAGCAGTTTACTGGCAAATTCCGTTACGCCTATGGTAACGACTTTCATGGCGACAGGGGCGGGCTCTTTGTAGGTGGTCAGCTTATACCCGTTGTTCAAGCGACTCTCCTCGATTTTTTCACCGGTAGCGACCACATCGTAATGCTCGGGCGCGGTAATTCGGAATTCGATACTGGCCTTATCGTACGGATGGTCCACCGAGGGCAGCCAATGGCGGGCCAAATTCGGCCAGTTGTCACCGAAGAACGAACGTTGGCCGAATTTGGTAGTGTCGATGACCAGGCCTCTTTCGGGAATCCCATGGTACGCCACTTTGAAAGTTCTGGTTTTGGTCGTATCGGAGGATGGGGTAATCTTGATTTTATTGTTTTGAAAAGTATAGTTCGCCTTGTGGTCGTCTTCGAAAATACTATCGACCGCCATACCATAAGTGGCGGATTTTTCGATAAGGTCCAAGTTGAAGGTTTTGGTTCTGTCCTTAAACTCTACCGTAATCTCGGCTTTGCCCTTGATTTGGTCGGTGGTATCGTTCAAGTCCAGGTTGAAGATGTAGCTTTGTACGTCGGCGTAGGGGTTTCTTTGATAGGTGTCTTGGGCTTTTAAACCAAGAAAGGGCACCAGTAAAAGGATTAAAACAAGAATGGATTTTTTCATGGAGACGGCTTTTGTTGTCCATCGGACTTCTCCAGGTCTATTCACTGATGAAATCTTTCCAAAACTGTTTGGAGTTCATGGTTCTGCCTTCTTCGAAATCCTTAAGACCGAGGGAAATAATCTCTTTGTCCACTTCAGAAAGCTCTTGCCACCAATCGCCTTCTCCGCTTTCGCTGGATAGTTTGACTGAGTTTAAAAGGCTCGAAAGCCTATCACCTTTTAAGGAGTTTATCCAGTCGACTAGATGTTTTCTAGTGGTTTCCCATGTTGTTGTATTCATGTCGTTTCTTTTGAAGGAAAGTTACAAAAATCCAAATTCGACCCAATTTTCATCTTCATATGCTGACACAGGCATTAAGTTAGTGTTTACCGAGTCTCTCCATCTTTGTCCGAATCTCCTCCAAGCACAAATTCCCCAAACTGCCCTCATGCGTATGTTCGATATCGCGTTTGGGTTTGAACACACCTTCCTGAATTTCCTGCCCCATTTTTTTATAGGCGTCCCGGAAGGGTATCCCATTTTGTACCAGCTCGTTCAAGGTGTCGACACTGAAAAGGTAATCGTATTTCGGGTCGTCAAGGATATTTTTTTTAACGCGGATTTCCTTTAGGCTAAAGGTCAATACCTCAAGACAGGCCTTCATATCCTGAATGGACGGTACAATGATTTCCTTGACCAGTTGCAGGTCGCGGTGGTAGCCACTGGGAAGGTTGTTGATAACCATGCCCAACTGGTTGGGGATACTTTGCAGTTTGTTGCATTTTCCACGGACAAGCTCGAAAACATCGGGATTTTTCTTATGGGGCATGATGCTGCTGCCAGTGGTCAGTTCGTCCGGAAAGGAGATAAAATCAAAGTTCTGGCTCATATACAGGCAAATGTCCATCGCCATTTTCGAGAGGGTGGCGGCGATGCTCGACATGCCGAACGCGGTAGCCTTTTCGACTTTACCGCGGCCCATTTGGGCCGCAACTACGTTGTACTTCATCGTTTCAAAACCCATTTCTTGGGTAGTGAAACTACGGTCGATGGGAAAGGAACTGCCGTATCCTGCCGCACTTCCTAGCGGATTTTGGTCCGCCATCTTGTAGGCTGCTTCGACGAAATAGAGATCATCGATCAGGCTTTCCGCATAAGCTGAAAACCATAATCCGAACGAGGAGGGCATGGCGATTTGAAGGTGGGTGTATCCGGGTAGCATCACCTCTTTATGCTCTTCGGCCAAATTTAAAAGCAAGTCGAACAATTTTTGGGTCTGCGACCGTATTTCCGTCAGTTCATCCTTTAAATACAAGTGCATGGCTACCAAGACCTGATCGTTCCGGGAACGGGCGGTGTGGATTTTCTTGCCCGTATCGCCCAATTTTTCGGTGAGAAGGTACTCGATTTTGGAGTGCATGTCCTCAAAGGAGTCCTCGATTACAAACTCCCCTTTCTCTATAGATAACCCAATGGCATCCAATTCATTGATCAGGGATTTAGTTTCCTCGTTTGTCAGCAGCCCGATCTTGCCCAACATCTTGGCGTGGGCTTTGGAGGCGATTACGTCATATTTCGCCAGATGTAGGTCCAGTGCGCGGTCGTTGCCCACGGTGAAACGGTCTATTTTTTGATCGGTGCTAAAGCCTTTGTCCCAGAGTTTCATAGCGTGAATTTCAAATTCAAAATAAAGTTCAAACCCAAAAGCTTTGAGCTTGTATTGGTATTTATTTTTTTAGGAATCTCTCTAAAATCCGAATATACAAATCAATTCCTTCCTCTACTTCCTGAACGTAAATAAACTCATCTGCGGAATGGGAACGGGTACTGTCGCCGGGGCCCAGTTTGAGGCTTTGGCAGGTCAAGGCCGCTTGATCGGATAGGGTGGGGGAACCATAGGTTTCTCGGCCCCAGGCGATACCCGATTGCACTAAGGGATGTTCTTTGGCTATGGCAGAGGAATTTAACAGCAACGAACGGGGCTGTATATCACACGGCGCCTCGGCCATTAGAATATCGGCGATTTCTTGATTGGTGTATCGGTCGTTGACCCTTACGTCGATGACGAGATCGGCCTGGGCGGGAACGGCATTGTGCTGAACCCCAGCATTGATTTGGGTGACGGTCAATTTTACCTCGCCCAAAGCCTCGGACACTTTTGGGAACCGGTAATTTTTGAACCATTTCAGGACCTCAATACTGTTGTAAATGGCATTGTTGTCGTTCGGATGTGCGGCATGTGAGGGGGTGCCTTTTACTTGTCCGTCAAAAACGACCAACCCTTTTTCGGCGATGGCCAATTGCATCAAGGTCGGTTCGCCCACGATGGCCACGTCGATTTTGGGGAGCTTGGGTAAAAGCCCGCGCAGGCTATTGTCTCCCGAACTCTCTTCTTCCATAGAGGCGACCAGTAAGAGATTGTGGGTCAGGTTTTCTTCGGCATAGAGATGGGTGAATGCGGCGATTAGGGAAACCAATGCGCCCCCGGCATCGTTACTGCCCAGACCGTATAGTTTTCCGTTCTCGATATGCGGGTAGAAGGGGTCTTTGGTATAGGCGGAATTCGGCTTGACGGTATCGTGATGGGAGTTCAGCAATAGGGTCGGTTTGCTGTCTTCGAAATGTCGGTTTACTGCATAGACATTATTGAGATCGCGTTGAAAAGGGATGTCGAAACGCTTTGAACCAACCTTCGATGGCATCCGCGGTCTGGTCTTCCTCGGAAGAAAAGGAGGGAATCGAGATAAGTTGTTGCAACAGATCCAAGGCTTTTGCGCTAAGTTGATTTTTGTCCATCGTCATTGTGTTATCGTAGTGTAAAGATTTTCGTTTTGTGCCAACATCGCCGTGTTTCCGATGCATACTTTTTCGTACCCCGTTGTTCAGGGCATGAAAGCAGTTGGTCATTTTCGGAAGCATGCCGTCGACGATGAGGTCCTTGTTCTAACAGGTCTTTGTAAATTTCGGTATCGATGTGTTTTATTACCGAATTGTCGTCGGAAACATCGCGCAGAACCCCGTTCTTTTCAAAACAGTAATATAAGGTAGTTTGGTAAAGCTTGGCAAGGCCGATGGCCAGTTCGGAGGCAATGGTATCGGCATTGGTATTCAACAACTGTCCTTTGCCGTCGTGGGTCATCGCACAGAAAACAGGGGTAAGGCCCAAGGTCAACAGATGGGCTAAAAGGCCTTCGTTCACCGCATCGACATCACCTGCGAACCCATAATCGATATCCTTTACTGGACGTTTATGGGCCCGAATGGCATTGCCGTCCGCACCGCTCATTCCCAAGGCATTACACCCCTTGGCCTGTAGTTCGGCCACTATATTTTTATTGGTAAGGCCTGCATAGACCATGGTGATGACCTTTAACCCCTCTTCGTCAGTTATGCGCCGTCCCCCGATCATTTTGGATTCCACCCCTATTTTTTTAGCGATTTCGGTGGCCAATTTCCCCCCGCCGTGTACCAATATCTTGGGGCCTTCCATTTCGGAAAATAGTTTTAGGAACTTGGACAGCTCCCCCTGGTTCTCGATAATGTTTCCGCCAATTTTTACTATGGATAGGATGGGTTTCATATTACGAATTTAAAATTCCTCCATCAATTGTCATCGCCGTCCCCGTAATCCACGAAGCATCTTCGGATACCAAGAACAAGGCGAGTTTGGCAATATCTTCGGGTGTACCCAAGCGTTGCATCAAAGTATCGTTTTTAGCGTCTTCGACCGCGGTATCCGGATTTTTAAAAGCCTGGGCCGAATCCCATAGGAAGGGAGTGTCCACCGGTCCGGGACAAATGGCGTTGATCCGTATGTTCGGTGCGTATTCGATCGCCATCTGTTTCATCAGGGCCACGGCCGCCGCCTTCGACGCACAATAGGCCGGATGGTTCGGAAAACTTTTAAATGCCGCGATGGAAGAATTGATCAGTATCGAGCCGCCGGTATTTTTTTGGATATGGGGCACCGCATATTTTGAGAGGTAATAGATAGCGCTCAGGTTGACGTTCAAAGTCTTGTTCCAGAGTGTTTCGGGAAGGTCTACCACATTTCCCAGCCCCAACATCCCGGCGTTAAGGGAGAGCACATTCAGCTGACCGAAATTTTCGATGGCCGCCTTCACCAATTTTTCGTTATAGGCGGGTTCGCTGACATCACCGGGCAGAAAAATGGAATGCTGCAATTTTTCCGCGAGGGCATTTCCCTCTATCGACATTGCGCCCTGATAGGACCAATTGGGCTCCCTGCCTGGAAAAGGACTCCGCAATCGCCCTTCCCATACCGCTGGTCGCTCCGGTGATGATACAGACTTTGTTTTTTAGTTTATTCATCATGGTTCTTTTCATTCCTAGCCTCCGTCCCCTACCGGATAAACTTCGATGGGAATTCAGCCTTCCAATAATTTCTTGAGGACGACTTGTGCTGCATAGGTACGGTTGTTTGCCTGCTCGATCACTAATGATTGTCCGCCGTCCAATACCGCATCCTCAACGACCACGTTTCTGCGAACGGGCAGGCAGTGCATAAATTGGGCTTCTCCAAGCTTCTCTCCGGTCATCATCCAATCCGGATCTTGGTGGAGCACCTTCCCGTAGTCGGAATAGCTGCTCCAGTTTTTAACATAGACCACGTCAGCGTTTTCACAGGCTTTTTTCTGGTCATATTCGATAGGAACCCCCTCGGTAATAGTTGGGTTCAATTCATACCCCTTGGGATGGGTGATAACGAAATCGGCTTCCTGTAAACGCATCATTTCCACAAATGAATTCGCCACTGCATGGGGCAGGGCCTTGGGGTGCGGTGCCCACGAAAGTACGATTTTAGGGCGCTTTTGAATATTCAGTTCTGCTAAGGTAATCGCATCGGCAAGCGCCTGCAACGGATGTCCGACCGAGCTTTCCATGTTTACGATGGGAACCGAGGCATATTTTTTAAAGCCGTTTAACACCTCTTCGGCCTCGTCCTTGGCTTGGTCCTTCAATCCTGCAAAAGCGCGGATGGCCACGATATCACAATACTGCGAAACGACTTGAGCCGCTTCCTTGATATGTTCCGAACTGCCTTGGTCCATAATAGTACCCTCGCCATATTCCAAGGCCCAACCTTCGCTGCCGAAATTCATGACCATAACGTCCAGTCCCAGGTTCAGGGCCGCCTTTTGGGTACTCAGGCGCGTTCTTAGGCTGTTATTGAAGAATAGTAATGCGATGGTCTTATTTTTCCCAAGGTCTATTAAGTTCCTTGGATTTCTCTTGAGCTCCTTGGCCTCGGCAACCCAGTGGGCCAGGGAATCGATATCGTTGATGGAAAGGTAGTTTTTCATGCGGTCGTTTTCATTTTTGAGCTTTTGGTTTTCATCTGTCATCCCCTGCTAATTCTGGTATGCGAACTGGTTTTTTCAAGAGCATCGACCACAAAATTATCCCTTAGCCCGTTTACGACCCAGGTTTCTATCCCTGCGTTTTGGGCTATCGTGGCCGCCTCGATTTTAGAGGACATACCACCGGTACCGTGGGAAGATTTTTCAGCACTTATCTCTTTGGCCAGTTCGTCGATGTCGGTTATGTAAGGTATCGTTTTAGGATTTCCGCAATCCAACGAAGCCTTGGTATAGATGCCATCGGTGTTTGTGGCGATCATCAACAAATCTACTTTGAGCAATGCGGCCGTGAGCGCGGCCAGTTTATCGTTGTCGCCAAACTGTATCTCGTCTGCCGCGACCGTATCGTTTTCATTGATGATGGGAATGAAATTGTTGGACACCAAAATGTCTATGGTGTTCTTGATATTGGCCTTGGACTTGGGATTTCTAAAATCGGAATACGACAACAGGCATTGGGCCGATAAAAGGCCCAATTCCCTAAAACTCTCTTGGAACATCCTCATTAAATGGGGCTGTCCGATGGCCGCCAAGGCCTGCTTTACCACAATTTCCTTACCCTTATGCTCCAATTTCACGAACTGTTTGGCCGCAGCAATGGCACCGGAGCTAACGATAATGAATTCATAATCGGTTTTCAATACCGCGATTTGCCGGCCCATATCCTCGATTTTACCCCGGGAAATCTGTTCGGTATCCTTGGTCAGCGTATTGGAACCTATTTTTAAAAGAATGCGCTTTTTGTTCATGTTTTCTAGTGCCGATATCTTATTACAGCTCGGCTTTTAATGCCTTAAAAAAAGCATCCAGATCTTTCTCTGTAATGTTCAGTGCCGGCAAGACCCGGAGCACATGCTTGTCTTTCGCCCCTCCTGTAAAAAGATGTTGGTTGTATATCAGACGCTTCCTTAGGTCTGCCACCTCGAAACCTGTGCCGGGCGCAGTCGAGGTACCAAATTCTAGGCCGAGCATTAGTCCCCTGCCCTTTACTCTTTTGATTTGCGGAATTTCTGCGGCCAAACCCCGAAAATAGCCTTCCAAACGTTGGGCATTTTCAATCAGTCGTTCATTTTCCATGACTTCCAAAACCGCCAAGGTTGCGGCACAGGCCAAATGGTTGCCGCCAAAGGTAGTGCCCAACAATCCGTAGGAGGCCTTGATGTCTTCATGGATCAAGATGCCACCGACCGGAAATCCGTTGCCCATGCCTTTGGCCATGCTTATAATATCGGGCTGAATGCCGTGGTGTTGGAATCCAAAGAACTTTCCGGTCCGTCCGAAACCGGACTGTACCTCGTCGGCGATCAGCACGACCTGGTGTCTTTTGCAAAGCTTTTCGAGTTCTTGATAAAATTCCGTAGAGGGCTCGTCGAGCCCCCCAACGCCCTGAACGGCTTCGAGAATTACCGCACAGACATCCCCCTTTTCGATTTCCCGCGTAAGTGCCTCGCTATCATCGAAGGGAAGAAATGTCACTTTTTGCTGCTGGTTGATGGGGGCGTTGATCTTTGGATTGTCCGTAGCCGCCACCGCTGCCGACGTTCGGCCGTGGAAACTGTTCTTGAAAGCGATTACACGGGATTTCCCCGTATGAAAAGAAGCCATTTTCAGGGCGTTCTCATTGGCTTCTGCTCCGGAATTGCACAAAAACAGGTTGTAATTCCCACAGTCTGAAAGCCTGCCCAGTTTCTCGGCCAATTCTTCTTGAAGGGGGTTCTTGACCGAATTGCTATAAAACCCGATTTTGTCCAGCTGGTCTTTCAAACGTTTCACGTAATGCGGGTGCGAATGTCCAATGGATATCACGGCGTGGCCACCATAGAAGTCCCAATATTCCTGCCCCTTATCGTCGGTTACGACGATGCCCTGGGCGGAGACCGGGGTTACATCGTATAAGGGGTAAACATCGAATAATTTCATGACTGAATTTTTTTTTATTGAAGCGCAAATGCTATCATTCCTGCGTCCTTTATAATTCGCAGCTTGTAATTTGAACCTTTAACTTGCCTCCGCCAGGGCCAACCTTAGACGGCCGTCCACAACTGCCACTGCCAACTCATTTTCACAGCTGTCCTTCCTGTATTTGACTGATTTTTTCGTAGGATGCCGCTATGCCCTGTATCAACGAAGAGCTCAACCCCTGATGTTCCATTTCGTTGAGGCCCTGTATCGTACATCCCTTTGGGGTGGTCACCTTGTCGATTTCCGCTTCGGGATGGCTGCCGGAAGCGATCAACAGACTGGCCGCGCCGTTACAGGTATGCATGGCCAGTTCTTGGGCTTCCTTGGCATCGAAACCCAATTGAATGGCCCCTTGCGTGGTGGCTCGAATCAGACGCATCCAAAAGGCGATACCGCTGGCGCAGATGACGGTCGCGGCCTGCATCTGGGGCTCGGGAATTTCCATGGAATGCCCCATCCTATTAAAAATAGCCTTGGCGAGCTCTATCTTTTTCTTGCCTTTTTCGTTACTACAGATACAGGTCATCGACTGCCCCACCGAAATCGCGGTATTGGGCATACTGCGGATGATATGGTGCCGTGACCCGATGATGGCTTCGATTTTGGCGATGCTAAAACCGGTTATCGTTGAAATGACCACATGATTTTCGCTCAACAGATCTTTGGTATCCTCCAATACAGAATCTAACTGACTGGGCTGCACCGCCAGTATCAGGATGTCGGAATTTTCGACCGCCTTGCGATTGTCGGAAGTTACCGTTACGTTGCCGTACTTCTCAAAATCCCTGATTTCTTCGGGATTCCGCTTGGTCAGGTACATACTGGTCGCCCCGTTCGAATTTAAAATACCCTTGGCTATGGATAGACCGAGGTTTCCGGTGCCGATAATGGCTATTTTCATAATTGGCTATTTAGTTAAAACACTCCTGCCTTCAACTGCAGTCCCTTTCTTTCTTCCCATCCGAACATCAAGTTCATATTCTGTACGGCTTGCCCTGAAGCACCCTTTAATAGATTGTCCGCCGCGGAGGTAATCAACAGGATATCCTTATGCTTATGCAAATGGATATGGCAGTTGTTCGTATTCACTACTTGTTTTAAGTGGATGGGTTCTTCGGTCACCTGCGTGAAAACCGCATCATTGTAAAAATCTTTATAGAGTTGGATGGCCTCTTCTTCGCTACCTTCGAATTTCGTATAGGCCGTAGCCAGGATTCCCCGGGTAAAATTGCCGCGATTGGGCAGGAAAAATAGTTCCCCGGTATCCCGTTGCAGGGATTTTAAATTCTCATTGATTTCTCCCAAATGTTGATGGGTAAAAGGTTTGTACCAGCTTAGGTTATTGTTGCGCCAACTGAAATGCGAGGTTTCGGATGGGCGGACGCCGGCACCAGTGCTTCCGGTAACCGCGTTGATATGAACTTCGTTACCTAATTTTCCCGCTTGGGCCAAGGGCAGCAGTCCCAATTGTATCGTGGTCGCAAAACATCCCGGATTGGCGATATAATCCGCTGCTTGGATTTCCGATTTTTTGAGTTCGGGTAGGCCGTAAATAAATTTCCTTCCTTCAAAAACGGCATCTTGTCGTAGTCGAAAATCGTTACTGAGATCGATGATCTTGGTGTGATCGGAAAAATGGTTTTCCCTTAGGAATTGGGAGGAATTGCCATGCCCCAAACAAAGAAAAACGATATCTACATCGGAATTGATGCTATCGGTAAATTGCATTTCGGTCGACCCCAAGAGATCGGGATGGGCGGTAACCAATTTTTTTCCGGCCCGGGTCGTGCTGAATACAAAATCGATTTCGGCTTCGGGATGGTGCAGCAGAATTCGAATCAACTCCCCGCCGGTATAGCCTGAACCGCCTATGATGCCGGTGCTAATCATGGTCTTGGTTTACGTGGTTATAGATTTTCCCTGAATTCGACATGATCTTGATAAAGCCTTTGGCGTCATCGGCCGACCATGCCTTGTTGATTTCCCCATAGCTTCCGAAAGAGGCGTTCATCAAATCGTGCTCCGAGGCAATTCCGTTGAGTTCGAAACGATAGGGGTGGAGCGTGACGAATACATTGCCGGAGACATTCTTTTGGGTGTCGGTCAGAAAGGCCTCGATATTCCGCATCACTTCGTCCAAATACTGGCCTTCGTGCAGCAACATCCCGTAAAAATTGCCCAACTGTTCTTTTTGGAACTGTTGCCATTTGCTAAGGGTATGTTTTTCCAAAAGGTGGTGCGCTTTGATGGTAATTAAAGACGCCGGTGCCTCAAAGCCCACCCGGCCCTTTATACCGATGATGGTATCGCCCACATGGATGTCACGGCCAATGGCATATTTTGAGGATAGGGCATTCAATCTGATAATATTTTCTACGGGATCCGCATTCTTTCCATCAATGCCCACCAGCTCTCCTCGTTCAAAAGTCAGTTGAACTTCAGCGGGTTCTTTTTTCTGTAATTGACTCGGATAGGCGGAATCTGGCAGCGGCTTCCGTGAGGTCAAAGTTTCCTCACCGCCTACCGATGTCCCCCAAAGTCCCCGATTAATTGAATATCTGGCTTTTTCCCAGGAATAATCAACACCGTTCTGTTTCAGGTATTCGATTTCCGATTCCCGGGAGAGGGTATTGTCCCGGATCGGGGTGATGATTTCGATTTCTGGGGCCATGATCTGGAAAATCATATCGAAACGGACTTGGTCGTTGCCCGCGCCCGTACTGCCATGGGCGATATATTTTGCTCCGATCTTTTTGGCATAGTTCACGATTTCTATGGCCTGTACAATACGTTCGGCACTTACCGACAAGGGGTAGGTGTTGTTTTTCAAGACATTCCCGAAGATGAGGTATTTGACCACCTTTTCGTAAAAGGTCTGTACGGCATCGATTGAGGTGTAGGAAGTCGCTCCCAATTGAAGGGCCTTTTCCTCGATAGAGGCGATTTCCTCTTTAGAAAAACCGCCGGTGTTGACACTTACGGCATGTACTTCAAAGCCTTTTTCCTTGGAGAGGTATTTTGCGCAGTAAGAGGTGTCGAGACCTCCGCTGTAGGCTAAAACTAGTTTGCTCATGTTTAATTTTATTATTCCCGCCCAACGGCGGCATTCTGTTTAATGTTATCTACAATTGCGAGCGAAGCGAAGCAATCCGCTGAAATGCACCGGCAGATCCGACTGTTTGCCCCGTCACGTTTATTGCCGCCAATGCCTGGCGGGCATAGCGAAGGACTCTGCTAACCGTAGCGGCAACTTCATGATTTTACATCGTCGCATCACCATTAATCGTCATTTCGAGTTTTCCCTGCTCCTCGCAAGAATAAACTCTCCTTTATACTCTTCAATCTCTGAAAACTCTTACTGTCCGGTTTTTTCTTTTCTGCCGTTTTGGGTTGGGCCTTCGGGTCGTAGAGCATGCCCGTACACAGGCACATTTTTCGTTCCGTGCGGGTGAGGACATCAAAATTCTTGCAGGTCTGGCAGCCTTTCCAAAAGTCAGGGTCATCGGTCAGTTCTGAAAAAGTGACCGGTTTATAGCCTAGGTCATAGTTCATTTTCATCACTGCCAGTCCGGTAGTAATCCCAAAAATCTTGGCATCGGGGAATTTTTCGCGGGATAGTTCAAAGATGCGCTTCTTTATTCTTTTCGCCAAGCCTTGATTTCGATAATCCGGGTGTACGATCAGGCCTGAATTCGCCACGAATTTCTCGTGGCCCCAGACTTCTATATAGCAAAAGCCGGCGAATTTCTCCCCGTCCAAAGCGATTATCGCATTACCGTTCTGTAATCTTTTTTGGATATATTCAGGGGTTCGCTTGGCGATGCCCGTACCGCGAACCTTGGCCGATTCGGCGATGGTATCACAAATGGTTTCGGCGTATTTAAAATGGGTCTCGTTAGCAATTACAATTTTCATTGCTATAGCAATTTATCGGTAAATAAAAAAGGTTTTCGGAAATGTGCGGAAATGGACTCACCTATTTCCATAGAAGTTATACGCACCCTTACGGGCGACGTCGAGGAGAAAATGAACGAACGGAAGCGAGAATACACTTCATGCTTGCTATGTGGTTTTGTTCTTTCATAGAGACCAAATGTACAAGATTACAACGGAATTACAACAATTGGTAATTAATTTTTGTGAAAAATCGGCTTTTGCCGCTTTAGATTAAAGATTTCATACCCTAAAAATCCAAATACGACGAAATATTCAACTGCCAGCAACCACAGATTTTCGGTAAAAGCGGGATTGGAATACGCATAATAGCTGAGTACCACGACCAACGACCAAACCAAGGCAAATCGGTATTCGGTTATAGCGCCGAGCAGTACTAAAAATACAATGTACCAGGGGTGAACCGTTGCCGATAACAAATAGTAAAGCGTTAAACTCCATAGCATGGAAGTAAGCAGTACCGATGGTTTTTGATTACGCCGTAAAAAAGTGAGCCCTAATACAGCCAAAACGGTCAGCACGGGAACAATCTTGCCATAGGTCTTGATAAGCTCCCAGGGTTTGGCGTCGAAAGAAACGGCGATTTGCTTAATGCCATTATAAAGTCCCGCATTGAACTCGAAATTGGAAAACCAGAGTCCGATCGTCTGTGAATAGTGCTCCAAGAAATTCGGGGAATAGAAAGGAAGGAAGAGTAGAAAACAGGCTGCTCCTACCATCAAATAAAAGACCAAACTTTTTTTAAGTCCCAAGTGTTTAAGAAAAAAAGGCAGAAACAGTAACGGCACTAATTTAATGCAGATCGATAGGGCATACGGCAGGGCGGCGCCCCTCCACTTTTTTTGGGATAAGAGGAATATCGCCCATACAAAAAAGAAAAGCATGACCCCTTCAAAATGTAGATTTCCCGTAAGCTCTACAATAACCAGAGGATTGAGAAAATACCAAAAAATTAGGTGTGGCGGGCGATTGAGCTGTTTGAGCAGTTTTCCGTCCGTAGTAAACGATTCCGATATCCGCCGTTATAATTACGGTCCGCATTACGAGCACCGAACCCATGATGCTCTTTCCCCCCAAAAGTGCCGCCAACGCAAACAATTAGTTGGTTTAAAGGCGGATAGTTGCTGAAATGCTCCGCGCTCAACTCGCCCATACCGGTGTATAGTTCGTGGGAGTTGGGAATGACCAGGTCTTGCCGTTGGATAAGAAGGTCGGGTACCTCTACATACGGATTGATGAAATGGGCCACCAAATGGCCATCCCAAATAAACCGATAAAAATCTTGGGAAAGATGAGGCTCGGCCATAAGAAAAACCAAGCGGAAAAGGATGCCGATCACCAGAAGGAATTTTAAGTTCCGCTTTTGTAATTGAATGCTGCGTAAATACAAAAAGAAGAGTGCGCCGAAAAGGGAGACTAGTTTAATAAAATCGGTACGCTCGAGATGGTACGCAAAGGTATAGTAGAAAATAAGGCTCAACAAGGCCAGCGAAAGGGGAACCTTATGCAGCTTGAGGTATGTGGCGAGCGTGGTGGGCATGGTTAGTCCAGATTGTTCACAAACGTCTTA
Organism: uncultured Flavobacteriaceae bacterium; assembly: GCA_963764285.1. Taxonomy (GTDB): domain Bacteria; phylum Bacteroidota; class Bacteroidia; order Flavobacteriales; family Flavobacteriaceae; genus Pricia. Next base: position 87,653 of record CAVXSA010000012.1, on the reverse strand, counting down.
GTAGCCGGGAAATGATTTTCAAGCCCGCGCCGTCAACGACTTGAAGAACACGAACCCGAACCCGATAAACAACATCAGATGAAAGGGAAAGAGTCCGAAATCGTTCAAGGGTATGGCGCTGTACATGCCGAAAAGAAAATAAAGCATCAACAAAGCCTCTAATATCATATTGGGCGACATTTTTTTGGCAAGATACTTATTGCCCTTCCAGGTGTCGGTAATATGGTTGAGGTTGAACTTGGGCGTACGTACGAATTCACTGCGCTTACCCATATGGCCTTCGAGTACGGCAATGGAATTATGTAACGAGAAGCCCAAGGCGACCGAGAAAAAGGTAAAGAAAATTTTGATATAATCTACAAAATTATCGAAGCTACTGCCCTGTATGCTTTTATAGGTAAACCAATAGCAGACGAAAAGGATAATCGTACTCAAAACGAAGAAACTGAGCAGCGAAAAAACGAGGTCGAACTGCGGATAAAGCTGTTTGATATACATGGCGGGAACACTCAATAAGGATACCAGAAAAACACAGAGAAACATTGAACTGTTCAACAGGTGCATCACCCCGTGAAACTTGGTTTTAAAGGAAATATTCTTGGCCGTTATGACCCTCATGACCGATTTGCGGAAGTTTTCAGCTCCGCCCTTGTTCCATCGGAACTGCTGCGAGCGGGCAGCACTGATGACGACAGGGAGCTCGGCGGGTGTCTCCACATCCTCCAAATATTTGAACTTCCAATTTTTTAGCTGCGCCCGGTAGCTGAGATCGAGGTCTTCGGTCAAGGTATCGCCCTCCCAATTGCCGGCATCCAAGATACATTCCTTGCGCCAAATACCGGCGGTACCGTTAAAATTGATAAAGTGGCCTTTCGCGTTACGGCCCACTTGTTCAAGGGTGAAGTGCGCATCCAAAGCAAAGGCCTGAATACGTGTCAAAGTCGAATAATCCCTATTGATATGGCCCCATCGGGTCTGTACGACACCGATTTCGGGATCTTTAAAATAGATAATCGTTTTTTTCAGCCAATCGCTATCAGGCAAGAAGTCGGCATCGAAAATGGCAACGAACTCCCCTTTGGCAATTTCGAGCCCTTCCTTGAGGGCTCCGGCCTTAAAACCTTGTCGGTTTTCACGGCGTATGTGCTGTATGTCGAGACCCGTACGCTGCAGTTGACGGACCCATTTGGCGGTGTCAACAACGGAATCGTCGGTGGAATCGTCCAGGACTTGTATCTCGAGCTTGCTCTTCGGATATTCGATTTTGGCGATGTTCTCCAACAGTCGTTCCATTACATATTCCTCGTTATAAACGGGAAGCTGAATGGTGACATGCGGAATTTCCTTGGGGTCGAGCAGGTTGAACTTGGGCGCGGTCTCGTTGCGTCGTTTATAGCCGAGGTAGTTGATCAAGAGGTTCAATTGGGCAAGGCTGTAGAAAAATATCAATAGCAAGGCTATGCTATAAATGGCAAGAATAATATAAGAAACCACTAATCCCATGCTATTTTACGCTGTATTTAAAAATCCAACCCAATATTTTAATGCCTGCAAATATACTACCTTTTACCGTACCCGACACTTTCGAAACGCCGATTCTTTTTCTGTAACGTACTGGAACTTCGATATATGTCAGGTTTTTCTTTATGGCTTTTAATTGCATTTCCACCGTCCAACCATAGGTCTTGTCCTCCATCCCGAGCATCATCAATCGGTCATATTTTATAGCCCTAAATGGCCCCAGGTCGGTGATATGTTGCCCCGAACAATAATTTCATCAAGGTCGTGGCCAACCAATTGCCAAAAATCTGCTGGGGCGTCATACTTCCTTCTTCCCTTAGTCGCTTTACCCGCGCACCGATTACAAAATCATAGCCATCATTTAAAACAGGGGCTACCACTTTGTCGAGTTCTTCGGGATAATCGGAATAGTCCCCATCGATAAATACGATAATATTGGGGGGGATGGATTGCCGGGATATGTAATCTATTCCCTTCAGACAGGCATAGCCGTACCCTTTTCTTTCCTCATTCAATACGGTAGCTCCCGCCGATCGGGCATTCTCAAAGGTATTATCGGAAGAATTATTGTTAACGACTATGATTTCGGAAACGGAATCGGGAATGCCCTTGACGACCTCCGCAATGGAATCGGCCTCGTTAAAAGCGGGTATGATTACCTTGATATCATTTTTCATTTACGAACTTCATCAAGTCAACATCGTTTCCCAATAATATTTCGTTACTGTTGATGCGGCTGTTGGAAGGGCCGTTTTCGAGCTTCAACACCCCACGGGGGCAAACGGCGGAGCAGATACCGCATCCGACACAGCTAGACCGGACAATGTTCTCGCCTTTCTGGGCATAGGCGCGTACGTCGATGCCCATTTCGCAGTAGGTGGAGCAGTTGCCGCAGGAAATGCACTGTCCACCATTGGTCGTAATGCGGAACCTAGAGAGTAACCGCTGCTGGAAGCCTAGAATAGCAGCCATGGGGCAGCCGAAACGGCACCAGACCCGGCTTCCGAAAAGGGGATAGAATCCCACTCCTATAACCCCGCTGAATATAGCCCCGATAATAAAACCATAGGCCTTGTTGATTTTATAGGCATCGAAGAAAAAGAGTTTACCGGGACTGCTAAAATAGGTGAAAAGTAGAATCCCGATGACAACCACGAAATAGCCTATGGCCCCATATTTGGCATCTTGGGCCAGTTCTTTGCGTCTGAAGAGCATGGCCCATAAAAATACCAGCGTCAACAAGATGATAACGGCCCAGACAAAAAATTCTTTGGAAATCAGGGTATTGTCGTATTGCGTGATGTCTGTCCCTTCTTCTACCATCAAATGAGGTGCCGTTGGTTCCGGTAAGGGCGGCATCCTGTCCTTCTTCGATGCGGTGAAGTGCCGCTTGGTTCTCCGTCTTTGAAACTACGCCGTATTTTATCGATAATGCCATCGGTCTTTGTGATGACCGGAGGTTTTTTGGAAGCGTCCTTATGAAGGAATATCACGCTTTTAGCCCCGGCTTCCTGCGCCGCCAATATACGTTCGCCGATCGGTTTTCCATTAGGCGCGCTCATCACGACCGTTTTATTGTCGAGATGGCTCCATTTTGAAATGGATTCCGATTCGTTTCCCCTCAAGTATGAAAACACGACCGCGGTGGTCATGACGGTGACGAAGACCACAACGCTGTGTATGACCCAACGCTCTATTTTCCAGGCTACTTGACGCTTATCGCTCAGGTGCCGAAAGGGATCCCCGGCGGTTTCCGCCAGGCCGCCACAACCGCAGACCCAACTGCAGTACCAGCGTTTTCCGAATTTGTAGGTGAGAATGGGGGTGATTACAAAAATGGACAAAACTCCCAAAGATTAGCATAATGAGTCCAAGGTTCCCCGCGCTTAGAAATTCGTTGATTTTATATCCAGCGAACAGGTCATAGTTCAACGGCCAAATGTTTTTTAGGTCGTAATACGGCTGGTTCAACCGCACCAATATTTCGGGAATGATAAAGGCAAAGCTCAGTTGAAAGAACATGACCGATATCGTACGGAGTATCTCGTAGCGGCTGTGACGGTATTTCCAGATAAATTTGATGCCGAAAGCCAAGATTGCCAAGGTGTACAGGGTGCCGTAAAGAAACCACTGGCTGGCCGGGTTGCCGCTCAGCAGCTTGCTCAAGGGGTCGAAAAGGGCAACGACACCGGTATTCTCCCCATCCTTGACCACCCCAAAGAATTGCGGAAACCAGTAGAGGCCCACATAGAAAAGGGTAAGGGTGATGCCCAATACCCATCCCCAAAAGCCGCGTGAGGATAAGGATTTAAAATAAACGCCGTCGTTCTTAATGCCTTCGTGCCGGTTCATGTATTCCGCTTGGGCGAACCAAATGGTGCCGACCGCAATGCAAACCAGGGAAACGGTCAGCCAAAGGCCATGGTTCGGAAAATCGATGTTGAACATCGCCAGAAATAATATCGCCAGCCCCACCAGACCGATGAATGTGGCGATTTTTTGTTGCGTGTTAATCGTTTTTGGAGGTTGGCCGGTGAGAGACATATCCCTTTGAACTGTGCTCATGCTTGTTTCCTTTTACAAACTGTGGTTATAATTTGAACCGTATCTTTTTAAAAAATTTATGAGTTTATAGTTGGATGTCAGGACCTTACACTCATCAATCCTAAACTAACTTCATTAACTTAATATCCGTTTCCAACTTCTCTTTTTGGGTTTGATGTTCGTATGGAACTCCGAATTAAATTGGTTGACGATTTCCGCTTCGTAGTGGTCGTAAAATTCGGGGTCGAAATTGGCGTCCCTCAGATATTCCATGACATAGCTGACCTTCCGTTCTTCGGTCAACCATCGGTCCATCATTTCATGACGTAACCGGATGCCGAAGGTATTGATGCCCAAGAATTTATGATTGCTCCTTATGGTAGGCGATGGTGATGCATTTGGTGTCGTCGTCATGTTTCCAGTGGAAATGGGCTTCGTAGTGCTTTTTTCGTTTCTCGGGAAATACCCATCCGTAGGTCTGGTATTCGATATCGAAAAACTTGGCACTGTTGAACCAGTTCCCGGGATTGTATTCGACGGATTACCGCAAATCGTCTGTGCGCAAGGTCTCGCCCATAATCCTTCCGGTATACCATACCGCTTCCACGGGAGGCCGGTGACCGATAGGTTCGCGGTGTTGGGCACAGTCGCCGATGGCATAAGACATCCTTAACATTGGTCTCAAGCATCCGGTTTACCAATATGCCTTTATCGGTTTCTACAGCACTATGCTTCAAAAAGGGAATATTCGGTTTGACCCCTGTGGTGATTCCTACGATTTTACAGGGAATTTCCTCCCCGCCTTCCTGGGCCAGCACGGCCCGCACCCGTCCGTCGGCATCGGCCAGTATTTTGTTAAGGTTGGTGTTGTGGCGGAGGTCAATGCCGTGGGATCGGATATGTCGGGAAATCATTTCCGCTTCCCCGTTAGGCAATACGTTGTTCCAAAAGGCATCCTCACGTACCAACATGGTGACGTCGATATCGCGGGTACGCAGCATTTCCGCCATTTCTACCCCGATCAATCCGCCGCCTACGATGACGGCACTGGAGCAAATTTCTTTGTTCGGGGCGTTTATTTCGAGCTTCTCGAGGTCCTGTTTGGAAACCAGCCCCTGTACCCCATCCAGCGCAAGGCCTTCCCAGCCAAAGAAGTTGGTTACGGAACCGGTTGCGATGATGAGTTTGTCGTAGGTTAAGGTTTCCCCTTGCGTAAAATGAAGGGTCTGCGCATCGGTATCGATTCTTTCGACGTAGGCCTTTATCAGTTCCAACCGATTTTTTTCCCAGAACCAATCTTCGTAGGGTTTGATGTCCGTCCAACGCATATGACCCATATAGACGTACATCAGGGCTGTACGCGAGAAAAAATAATCAGTCTCCGCGGAAACGATGGTGATTTTTCTGTCGGAAAGTTTCCGGATATGCCTTGCCGCTGTTATTCCGGCGATCCCGTTGCCGATAATGACAATATGTTCCATACATGTTTTGGGGGGATAGATTGGTTTTTCAGTCGATTCTAAAGGTAATAACTTAATTTCGGGTGTCAATTTAGAACAGATATAAATTTAAAGGGCTTACGTAAGTAATCCATCTTATGGGGAACTGGCGATTCGAACCTTCGTCAATTGGGAAGAGAATAGAGCAATCCATTTCAAACGAGCTTATCATGAGAAAATCCCCATTCTATTTTAGCATCCTTTTATTGGCCATCGCCCCCTTGGCCTTCGGGCAGGACACTTCAGAGTTCTTTTCCAAGGCCGATTCCTTTTTCAAGGATAATGTAAAAGACGGACTGATAGCCTATGCCGACCTCAAGAGCCATCCTGCGAAATTGAACGAACTGATCGATATGGCCCGCCAGCTATCGGTATCCAAGGATGACCCCGATGAATATCAGGCCTTTTGGATAAATGGATACAATTTGTTGGTCATCAAAGGTATCGTGGACCATTATCCCATCAAGTCCCCCTTGGATATCGATGGATTCTTTGACTCCAAAAAGCACGATATCGGTGGAAACAAAATCACGCTTGATTATATCGAGAACCAACTGCTTCGAAAAAACTTCCCGGACGAACCCCGCTTCCATTTTGTGCTGGTTTGCGGGGCATTGGGCTGTCCGCCTATCCTCGACGAGGCCTATATGCCATCGACCTTGGACGGGCAGTTGGAAGAGCAGACCAAAAAGGCCCTCAACGATCCGGAGTTCATCCGTGTCAATAATACCCAGGTAAAAGTATCGCAGATTTTCGAATGGTACAATGGGGATTTTACCCAAGACGGTGAAACCCTGGTCGGGTATATCAACCAATACAGAACCGAAAAACTTCCCGAAGATGCGAAAGTGTCCTATTACAAGTATGATTGGACTTTGAACGAGGTGAAATAAGGCTTCTCCCAAGACATCCGAAACTTGCGGCCTTAGTTCCGGAATCTATACCAAGCTAAGCCTTAGGTCAAGGATAAATATCGGCTTTGGTATCTCCCAGGATAAAAAAAGCCTATTTTAGGCTCCTAGAAATACCTATGGATGAAAACTTTAGGACTTATTGTCTTATGCCTCTACCATTTTTCCTGCTTCGCCCAGGCGACCCCTAAAATAAATGGCGTCAGTTTTGTAGCCTCCCGCGAAGAAATTGCCCAAGTGCACATTGACGAGGTATTGCGACTGCATGCCAACCATGCGGCGGTCATGCCTTTTGGTTTTATACGGGATATCAATTCCCCCCGAAATCATCTTCAATACCGACCGCCAATGGTACGGCGAGACCAAGCAAGGGGCCATGCAGTACATCGAACTGTTGCACAGAAATGGCATCAAGACCATGGTCAAGCCCCAGATATGGGTTTGGAAGGGGGAGTTCACCGGCACCCTAAAAATGAACTCGGAGGCGGATTGGAAAACCTTGGAAGATTCTTACGAACAATTTATTATCACCTACGTGGAAATGGCACAGGAGATCGGTTCCGAACTGTTTTGCATTGGCACCGAACTGGAGCAGTTTGTATTGATGCGTCCCCATTTCTGGAAAAGACTTATCGCCAAAATACGGACCATCTATAGCGGAAAATTAACCTACGCCGCAAATTGGGACGAATATCCCCAGAGTGCCTTTTTGGCAAGATTTGGATTATATCGGTATCGATGCCTATTTTCCCTTGTCCGAAGAAAAAACACCTTCGGTAGCCCAATTGAAAGCGGGCTGGCAAGAACATAAGAACAGTATCCATATCCCTATACAGTACCTGTTCGAAGCCCGTACTATTTACTGAATACGGTTACCGAAGTACCGATCAAACCGCTTGGAAACCCTGGTTGGTCGACCGCCATGAAGAGCCCGTTAATTTAACGGCACAGGCCAACGCCACCGAGGCTATCCTAGAGGAATTCTGGCCCGAGGACTGGTTCGCCGGCGGCTATGTCTGGAAATGGTTTATCGACCACAAAAAGTCCGGCGGCGAGAAAGACAACCGGTTTACGCCGCAGAACAAGCCGGCGGAGGGGGTATTGCGGGAGTTTTATCAAAAGTATTAAGCAATCCTTTTTTCGGAACATTCCGGGTCGAAATCTTAAAAAGTAGAAAAGATTGGGTCAACTTTCTAAATCATCGATAATTTCCTGAACCCGTTACCTGAGGATAGGTATATTGACCTATGCATTCCAAATGGTTTCAAATCTTATCCCACATTCATGGGTCAATAACTTTCGAATGCCCCTGATTTTAAACTATTCGATCTCTTGAAACCGTTCTTTTGTGGTATCGGAATAGGGTTAGAGGCCTCACCGATTAGCTCAAAGTTTCTGAGTATGGAACCTTTCTCGCTTCCGCTCCGCTTGTCCCTGACCATCGATCCGAATATCCCTATTTCAGTGGGATTAAATGGTTCCATGGTACTTATGATTATATCTATCTGCTTCTGTGTTACGATACGGTAAAGAATTAGCAATGATTTAGGGATGGCCCCGAAATTAGTTTTCTATGGATGTTACCCGACCAAACAGAACCTATTGAATCATAATAGAATGAGATATTTTCTACCTATTTTAGATAGTTACATAAAACGAACGTTCTTCGGGACTTTATCTCAATTTTTTTTAGTGTACATATTCCCAACACAGATTTAAACTTTAATCCTTCAATTCGACTACATCCTCCGTCTCTATTTTCGAAAATTCCTTCAATTTCCCCGCTTCGTAAAGTCCGGGCAGCTCGTCCAAGGGCGTGCCAATAGGTGCCTCATAATTGACATAATTTTGAAAACGGATGCCCCCTACGTTTCTCGGGTCGTAGGCGCTGCGGAACCGCACGCCGCCATCGTTGGTCTCGTAGTTGTAGGCCAGATAATCTACCGTTTTGGTATCCGTGTCAATCCAATATCTGAATTCGTCATTATGGTCCTTACCCCCTCCTTCTCGGTCGAAGGTCACGGCCAGAACGTCATAATCTTGGCCTTTGATAGTGGTTTGGCCTTCATAGGCACTGTTCACGGCCGCGTCTTTCAGTTTGTAGGGCAGGGTGGCGAAATAGATGACGGAATTTAAAGCCTCGGTATATTTGGCGACATCTTTTGGCGATAGTTCGACCGTGTCTCCGTTGACGGTTCTCGTCAGGGACCCGTTAGTGAGAACATTACGGATCTTATCCCCTTGTTTTTGGAGGGTCGAGGTATAGGTATATCCTCCTTTTTTGTTATGAAAGGTGTAGTCTTTGTCCCTAAACTTAAATCGGAAATGGGCTTTGTCATAAAGTTTGCCGCCATGTGCCTCGATAGTCTGGGCGACTAGGCTGTCTGCTTTATCCATTGCCTTTGACTCAGATGGGCTCTCTATTTTTTGGGAGGTGACCTCCATTTTTCCGGAGGAGGCATTATTCTTTTTCTTTTCCGGACTTACAGGACGAGAAGCAAATGATTGCTATCAGGCATACAATAGAAAGGGAGTGTTTCATTCTCGGTATAACTTTCGTTCAAGGGGAAAGAAATTGTTGATTATCCGGTTAACTAAAATCTTTTGACGAGTACAAAATTACGGAAGGGTTCGTTAATTTTGCAGGAACACTGTCGATTTTAGGCATTGTTTTTGGTTTTTTGATGGAAATCGACCTCGCGAATGAATTTTGACCTTTCTTTTTCAATCGGTACGCTACGCATCCTGATAGTATTTTTAGGAATGTCGCTGTCTTCCTTTTCCCAAGATACCATAAAGACCGTCGTAGCGGAAAAGGGAGACGGCATTCTATCCTTATTACGGAAACAAGGGGTCGACCCCTATGAGCACTACCACGATTTTATTGCCATGAATACGGACAATCTTCGCGATAGCGTCCACCTCTACGCGGGCCGCAAGTATCGCATCCCGGCTATGGACCTCGATACGGTCGCTGTCGTGGATTCCATCCAAAGAAAAACATCCGAAGTGGCCACCATAAAGACTCGGGAAATTCCCATTTTAGGGGCAGCTCATTCCACCGTAGTCATGAAAAGCGATCGTCTCGCGGGTACGGTATATTATCTGGTCTCCGGTCACGGTGGTCCCGATCCAGGCGCGATGGGAAAGTATGCCGGCAAGACCATCGCCGAAGATGAATACGCCTACGATATTACCCTGCGATTGGCCCGGGAGTTAATTTCCCATGGGGCCATGGTATATGTGATCATCCGCGACGAAAATGACGGAATCCGTGACGACCGCATTCTGGAAATCGACCATGACGAGGTCGCCTATCTGAACAAGGCCATCCCCCTGAACCAGGTGCAGCGATTAAAGCAACGGGTAGATATCGTGAACGGGCTGTACCAAAAGCATAGGGGTCAGTACCAGCGCTTGATCGTTACGCACGTGGACAGCCGCAGTATCGGGGAGAATATCGATGTCTTTTTCTATTATCACGCAAAGAGCCAAAACGGTAAAAGGCTGGCGGAGAATATCCACCGGACTTTCCAGGAAAACTATAAAAAATATCAGCCCAACCGAGTATATTCCGGTACTTTCGAAGATCGTACCTCGTTATATATGGTCAAGAAAACCCATCCTGCCATGACCTTTATCGAACTGGGAAACATCCGCAATAAAAGGGACCAACGCCGAATTCTGGTGCCCGAAAACCGACAGGCCCTGGCGAAATGGATTGGCGAAGGGGTCTTATTGGATTATGAGGAGAGGTGATTAGCCGCCTAAGCTTCATTAAAATCCCTTTAAAACTGTAGCACCTTCGGGAATTTCGAAATAGGAATCTTTCAACTCCGGTAAAAATTCGATGTCCGAGAGTTCGATGTCGGTGATATGTTCACCCGGGGTATTATCCTCTTTCAGCCAGTAGGTTTTGTAGTTTTCGGGAAAAGTGATGCCGTTGACGGTCTGTTCGCCCGAGAGTTCCATGAATTTTTCGGGCATGTGTTCGCCTTTCTTGAAATACCCGGGATACGAAACGATATAGCGTATGACCTCGAGCTTGCGCGACCGGGTATTGAAATACAGTATGTAATAATCATCGGGGGCATCGCCAATACCGGAGTCGAAAGTGACTTTTACCACGTGGTACAGGTTGTCTTTATATTCTACTTGTTCCAAAAGATCTAAGTGGATTCCTTTTCCTTCGAGCACGAAGGGCAGGCCCATGAAGAAATAGGGCGTGAGCGACCAAAAACGCGTATTGTAGTCAAAAACGGTACTGTCCTTGGCCTTGATCCATGCCTTTTGGCCGTCCCAACCAAATTGCTGGGTCGAATCTACGACGGAAAAGTGCTTGGCCCTGGCACTCCAGGTATCCACGACCTGATAGGTGTTTCGGGGTGCTCCGCCGTCCAGTGGCTGGTAGTTGAAATGGAACGCGACGGGCCCGTTAGAAAACCATCCGGCCAATCCGCCTTGGGCTTCCATGGCCTGCCAGACAATTTCTCCGGCTTCGCTGGTCCCCAGTTTTTCCCGGGCCTTGGCCACCCGGTTCTCGATCCAGGCCTCAGGTACTTGGGCCAGGTCGCTTTTGGTTTCTACCTTTTCTGCCTTTGTTATGGTCGTTTCCGATTTTTCATCGCCACAGCCGATCATTACGAAGAAGAAGGAGAATAAGATGCTAAGCAGTCTTTTGGTCATGCGTTATGGTTTTTGCAAATATAGGTCTAGTGGGCAAACGTATTTGTTTTCGCTGAAATATATTGGTGGCCGGAACACTCCTCTCATCGAAATCCTATAAGACCTTTATCAACTCTCGGAACAGTTTCACCATTTTGGGTTCCACTTTTTCAGCCACCGATAGAATGGCCTGAATATCTACGGGTTTCAGGTTATCGGGGTCGCACCCGTCGGTCAGTACCGATACGGCCACTACGGGCAGTTTCAAATGGTTGGCCACTATGACTTCCGGCACCGTGCTCATACCGACCACATCGGCTCCTAAGAGTTTCAACATCCGATACTCCGCCCTGGTTTCCAATTGGGGGCCAACCACGGAGGCATAGACGCCTTTTTGCAGGCCGATGTTTTCTTTTTGGGAGATTTCGACAATCTTTTTACGCATGTCGGGGTTGTAGGGTTCGGCCATATCGGTAAACCGGGTGCCGAACTGGGTCACGTTCCCAAAGGCCAAGGGCGAACCGCCCTGAAGGTTGATATGATCCTCGATGAGCATCAGGTCGCCGATAGCGAAATCGAGGTTGATGGCACCGGAGGCGTTGCTGATGAACAATTTTTTGATTCCCAATTGGTGCATGACGCGGATGGGATAGGTGATATCCAAAAAATCATAGCCTTCGTATAGGTGGAAACGCCCTTGCATCACCACAGTTTTCTTAGCTTCGAGAGTTCCGTAGATCAACTTGCCGGAATGGAATTCGACGGTCGCCAACGGAAAAAAGGGAATATGGTTGTAGTGTGCTGTAATGGGATCTTCGATAGCATCGGCCAGTTTCCCCAGGCCGGTACCCAGAACGATGCCGATTTCGGGGGCGTCGAATCCCTTTTCCCGCAGATGGGCGGTGGACTCATCGAGTTGTTTCTGTGTCATTTAAAGTTTTTTAAGAAATGCGCAAAGGCCTCATTATCCTTAATATCCTCATACACATCAACATCGTTGCGTTCTTCCAGCACGGCATGTTTTTCGTTCTTCAGATCTGTAAGGGTATCCTCCAGGACCATTTCCCCGCCCCATGTTTTGTTCCGAAAAAGTTTGGGGTCGAAGGCTTTCATGCCCAGAAGGTAGTAGCCACCATCTTCGGCCGGGCCTATAACATAGTCGTTTTCCTTGAGCCGGTCGAAGGCGTTGGCCAAATCCTTTTGGCTCAGGTCGAACATATCGCTTCCGATGATAATAATGCGTTCATACCCAGAGGCAAACCCTTCGTGAAAGGCATGGGACATCCGAGTTCCCAGATTTTCACCTTTTTGTAATCTCTTGTCGTAAAAGGCATCGTCCCAAATATCATCGTCCCAAATTTCATCGGAATACCAGACTTGTTTGGCCGCGTTCAGGTTTTCGGTGATGGAGACGGTATGGCGCAGCAAAAAGTTATAAATCTTCAGGGCCGTTTCGTCTCCTACGGTCGCCGCCAAACGGGTCTTGCATTTACCCAATTCGGGATTTCGCGTGAAAATAAGCAAAAGGTCCTTGGAAGAGGCCAGGGTAAAGTGGATGGTCTTTTTATCGTGTTTGTTCTGTTGTTCTTGGAGGATGCCCATTGGGAAGAGTTTATAAGTTTATGGGTTTAGAAGAATTTTGTGAGTTTATGGGTTAGGAAAAAGTTTATGGGTTTATCGGTTTGGAAAAAGGTTATGGGTTAGGAAAAAGTTTATGAATTTGTGAGTGGGGGTTTTTAATTTATATTACTGCGGCTGCGGCTAGTCCTGCTTAATGCCACTAGAATCATAAACTTTCTCCCCCTGCGTCAACAGTTTGCCCCAATGTTTGCTAAAGGCATGTACTTTTTCGGTTTCGAATCCTTCGGCATCATAAACGGGGTAACCGTGGTTCTTCCATTCAAAGATACCTCCGTATAGGTTCTTTACGTTGGTGTAGCCCGCTTCCATCAGTTTTTCGGCAATGTTTTCCGACCGGACGCCGATGGAGCAATAGACGACCGTTTCGGTGTTCTTGTCCGTAATTTTCGAGGTAACGGAATCGAGTTCGAAGGTCTTATTACCGACCCACATGGCGTTGGGCAGATGGCTCACCTCGAATTCCTCTTTTTCCCTGGCATCGAGCAGTACCACATGTTGCATACCATGTAGGGCATCGACATGAATATAGGGTACGCTCCCGTCATTATATTTTTTTAAAGTTCGATCTATCTTGTTCTGGGAAAAAACGGCCGACGGCAAGGCGAGGATAAAGTAAAGGCTTAAAAGAAATTTCATGGACTGCAAGATAATTTCTACAAAGATACTATCTTGTAGAAGTCCTAATAAAAAAATCCAGTATGAAGTCTGCACAAAAAGGGTTAAGCTTTCTTTGGGTTGTACTATTTTTGGTCTCCTGCAAAAATAATCCGAACAATAGGGAGTCCATGTCCGAGATGACAAAAACCGAATACTATTCCGAGCCGTACCGGCCGAGCTTCCACTTTTCCCCAGAAAAAATGTGGATGAACGACCCCAATGGAATGGTTTACCACAATGGCGTTTACCATCTGTTCTATCAATACCACCCAAATAGTACGGTATGGGGGCCCATGCATTGGGGGCATGCCACCAGCAAGGATCTTTTGCACTGGCAGCATAAACCGATTGCCCTATACCCCGATGGGCACGGATTTATTTTTTCGGGAAGTGCGGTAGTAGATGAAAAGAATTCTTCGGGTTTCGGGGCAGATGATAATCCTCCGTTGGTAGCCCTATTTACCTATCACGATCCGCAAAAGAAGGCTAGCGGCGAGACAGGTTTCGAAACCCAAGGGCTTGCTTATAGTCTGGATAATGGGGATACATGGACGAAATATGAGGGCAATCCGGTAGTCAAGGATGACAGTGCGACCGATTTCCGGGATCCGAAGGTGTTGTGGTACGAACCGGACCAAAAATGGGTGATGAGCTTGGTAGCGGGGGATCATGCCGAATTCTACGGTTCCAAAAATTTAAGGGAGTGGGAGCTGCTAGGTGAATTCGGTAAGGAAAAGGGGGCCCATGGCGGGGTCTGGGAATGTCCCGATCTTTTTCAATTAAAAGTAGAGGGTGCCAACGAGGAGAAGTGGGTGTTATTGATCAGTGTCAACCCCGGCGCACCCAACGGTGGAAGTGGAACGCAGTATTTTGTGGGAGATTTCGACGGCAGAACTTTTACCACCGATCAGACCGAAGACAGGTGGATTGATTGGGGGACGGACAATTATGCGGGTGTCACTTTCAGTAACGCTCCGAACGACGAAATCCTTTTTATGGGATGGATGAGCAACTGGCAATATGCCAACGAGACGCCTACGTCGGCATGGCGCGGTGCCATGACCCTGCCGAGAAAACTGACGTTGCGAAAAATAGGGGATGGGTATTCGTTGTTCAATTATCCTATCGAAAATATGGATGTACTTGTTTCCGAGGGTTCCAGAAAGGAATTGAGTATTCCGGCGGGAGGCAGGGAGAAGGTTTCGATCGATACTTTGATGTCGTCGGAAGTCCGTTTTACAACTTCTTCCAAGGAATTCCAGTTAAAAATCGGCAACAAGGCGAACGAGCAATTAGTTTTGATCATGGACGGCGAGCAGTTTACTTTGGATCGGTCCCAATCGGGAAAAACGGGGTTTCAGGAAGATTTTGGTAAAGGAACCCAGCAGATGCCGGTTCCCCATTTGCCCGATGGGGAGTACGAGGTACGGATCTTGATGGACAGGTCATCCGTAGAAATCTTTATTGATCAAGGGTCACTATGTAATGACAGCTCAGATTTTCCCCAACACAGAATTACCGTTCTTTGGAAGTTGTGAATACCTCGGAAAAATCCTTGGAGTTCAACAAATTCGGAATTGATGCGGTAAAAGGGATATGGTAATCTATTGGCCCCCTATGAAGTGATATCAAACAGTGATCAAGGGGTAAACTCCGCGGCGTTCTGTTTGGTCATCTCCCGCGCCAATGCCTCCAGATCGATTCCCATATTTTCCTTATTGACCCGAACCGCTTCCGTACGCAAGGCTACCGGTAGGCCGGAATAACCATCCTTAGCCCCTAAGATCATTCCCGCTACGGCACCAACCGTATCGTTGTCCCGACCATAGTTGACGATAAACTGCATGGTCTTTTCAAAATCCCCCTCACCGAATTGAAGTGCCGTGACCAGGATCTGCCAAATTTCCCCGGAATGGAAGGCGATGGCTTTTTCATCCTTTTCCAAAAACTGGTAGATCGTTTCTTGGCGTATCCAATCCTTTTGGCTGCCCGGGAAGCCCTTGGGCATTTTAAACAAAAGGGAATCCGTTGCGACCAACGAATCCGTCAAAACCAGATTGTTGACCGTCAGGACGGTTTTGACCGAAGCATCGGCAACAGAATAGGCGATACGCCCTACCAGACGGCTGTCTTGATACCCCATAGGGTCAATAAAAGTAGTCGTATTGATAATACTGTCCATGTTTTGGGTACGGAGTGCCATATGGGTCATGGCCGAGACCAGGCCCGAAATATCCTTGGCATAGCCTATGTCGAAAATGGAGTGGTCATAAGCTGTATGGTATGCTTCTTCAGGGGTTGTACTCACCAATCCGAACATGGGGGTGTACAATTGGCCGGCGCATGACATCTCGCCGCCGTAGAACCGGTTCAAGGCTATTAGGTACGCTTTCGGATTTTCTTGATAGGCGATGGCCACTCTGGCCCACTCCTTGATCCAATCGATTTTTTCAATTTGGGTATCCAAAAAATCGGTATCCGGAATATCTTTGTCATTTGAAAGGGAATGGGTAAGGGAGGCATAATAGTCAGTGATGAAATCGGCGAAATGCTCGGCGTTCCATCCGGCTTGGTGCTCGGTCAGGTACTTCACCATAACATATTTCCAGCGGGTATCGTCGGTGGTGGCACCGGCCACTAGGTTATGTTCCCAAGTGCCTTCGGGCGACTGTTCCCGCACCGCTGGCGTCAGCCCGGTGATATAACCATATTTGAGCTGAATATCCTTTCTGCGCCACATTTCGGTCGAGGCCCCCATGGCATCACCAATGGCCGAACCCACCAAAGCTCCCAAAACCTTATCATAATATTGATCTTTGTGATAGATTTAAATCCTCGGTGACATACACGGATTTTTTAGGGGCTGGAATGTTTACTTCTGTGGTATTTTCCTGGCAGGAGACGAAAGCCAAAAGGGACAAAATAATATAAATAGTATCGTTCAAGACAAATTTTTAGGAGGAAATTTTAATTTCAAGTTTCTAAATCGAATTCTCTAACCTCTGACCTCTTGATTTCACGTCAAAATTAATTTCCGGGCTTTTTTCAACAACTTTCGTTTTTCGGCGAGGTCACGTTCCAGCGGTAATTGGGCGAGTCCGGTCAGCCGACGGACGATTTCGATACCCGCCACCTGTCCCATTAGCTTTTTATCCGCTACGCCCTGATATCGATTGTAAATTTGTGTGAGATACCCTTTTTTTCCAGTGGCCATAATAAGGTGTGCCGCCATAACGCCCAAATCGAACTCCGCAAAGCCGGGGAAGGCGAATTCAGGGTCTATGACATAGAGATTGTCGGCTTCGGTCATCCAACTTCCAGGGTAATAATCGCCGTGGAGCAAGGTGCTTGCCGGGGGACAAGTATTTTTTGCCAATGGTTTCGACCACCGATTTCACGTTCGCATCCTCTTTAAACAGAATGGAAAGTTCTTCCAGACCGGGTTGCACATCGTCTAAGTCCAGACCGTTGTCCTTGCGAAAGGGAAGCACGAAAATATGTTGGTGGTTGAGCCGGCGCATTTCAAGATTGTCCGGAAAATCGTCGCCTACTTTTTTTCGGTGGATAAGTCCAAGTATAAATATCAATCGATCCAGTTCCTTCGCTCCAATGGTTCTTTTTTGATAGATGGTTGTCATGTCCTCACAATGGCCAAGATCTTCAAGGAGCAACAGGTTTTCCGCCGAATCATACCCTAGTATATTCGGGATATGGGCGTTCACCGCGTTGTCGCGTACGGCTTGGTAGAAATTCTTTTCCACGGAAATACGTTCCACGGGCGCTTTGACCTCTTGGTATTTTTGAACGTAGGGGCGCGATTGTTTCAGTATGAAAGAGCGCTCGTCGGTCACGACGCGAAGTACCACGTTCATATTGCCCGCCCCGGGTTTCTCTATGGATGTGATTTTTTCATCGGGAGTCAGCCATTCCCTCTTACGTAGATACGCTTGTAGTTCGGGAATCGGCGTTGAAGTATCGATGGTGGTCAAAATGGAATTTTTTTTGCAAGATACTTGTAAAAACAAAGAAAATCCTTAAGGAGGCACAGAATTTTTTGGGGTGCCACCATTCCCCACGCTTCGGGGGAACCGGGGACGGTTTATCTTTTCACAAGAATATCGTCCAGCATTTTTGGTCTTAGGATGGTCTTGCGGGTAAACTTTTTGCTTTTCATCGGATATGCTGTTCGAGCCGAACATCTGATCCGGCGTTCCGATCTAAATTTTTGTCGTTTGATGGGCTGTAAAGTAGGTATAGGTATAGGAAATACATCATTGAAACAAAAAACCCCGCGTTGTGCGGGGCTTTTGTGGTACCTCCAGGAATCGAACCAGGGACACACGGATTTTCAGTCCGTTGCTCTACCAACTGAGCTAAGGTACCAATAATACAATATTTTACTTCTTGTAATTAGGGCTGCAAATATAATTTCAAATTTACGATATGCAAACAAATTCGATAAAAAAGGCGGCTGTTTTTATCCATTTTTTGATCTTTGCGCTATGAACCTGATTATAGATGCCGGAAATTCATCGGTCAAGCTGGCCGTTTACGATGGGGATAAACTGATATTCCACCAAAGGGCCGAATTCGAACATGTGGCGCGGCAGGTTAAGGAAATCTGCGACCATTACCCTAAAATAAGCCACAGTATCGTTTCCTCCTTCGGGAACCTCGACCATAAGGTACTGGCGGTTTTGGCCGTCTTTTGCGAAGTACATGAACTAGGGCCCTCCTCAAAACTTCCGTTCAAAAATTCGTATGCTACCCCTCAGACCCTCGGGGTCGACCGAATGGCCTTGGCCGCTTCGGCATTCTATTACAATCCGAAAGGGAATACTTTGATTATCGATGCCGGCACCTGCGTTACCTATGATATAATAAACGATTATGGGGAGTATCTTGGTGGTGCCATATCGCCCGGTCTTACTATGCGCTATCGGGCTTTGCAAGAGCAGACCTTGAAGTTACCGCTCTTGCGGCCCCGTGACTTTTCGGATTTTATTGGGAATACTACCGAGACCGGCATCCATAGTGGGGTGATCAACGGTATGTGTCGGGAAATCGATGGTGTCATCGACCAATACCGATTCCGTTTTGCCGATTTAACAGTTATTTTAACAGGCGGCGATGCCCAATTTTTGTCAAAACGGCTAAAAAATACCATCTTTGCCCATTCCGAATTTCTCCTCGAAGGACTAAACTATCTGTTGGAGTACAATAAAGATTAAAACCCGCCTGCCGGATAGGCAGGTTCCAAAATTCAAGTGCCCTCTCCTTGAGATTACAGGATTAGGGCAAATTCCTGTCAAAGGGAATTTGGAGAATCAACCTGACCAGCTTAAACCCAAAGTGTATTACATGATCAAAAAAATAGGTTTTGTTTTAGTATGTCTTATCATGACGGACATGTGCGCCCAAGATGCATCGATCTCGCCCTATTCCTATTTTGGCCTTGGGGATATTAGGGAAGCCGGTACGGTAGAAAACCAGATGATGGGCGGCATCGGAATGTTTGCCGATAGTATCCATGTCAATTTACAAAACCCCGCTGCTTACAGCAAGCTCGGCATCGATGTCGGGAACAATTTCGGCATCACCACCTATTCGTTCGGCGTATCGCATAAAGAGTTGCGGTTCAAAAGTTTTACCGATGAACAGAGCAGTTCCGTCACCAATTTGGACTATCTTTCTTTGGGTCTGACGCTGAAAAAGGGACTCGGTATCGGCTTTGGTATCAAGCCCTATTCCTCGGTCGGCTATAATTTTGAGGACCTTCAAGGTGCTGAAGGCTCCAGAATATTGAACGAATATTCTGGGGAAGGTGGCCTGAACAAGGTTTACCTCTCTTTGGGATATGAATTTGTGAAAAATGTGAGTTTTGGAATAACGGCCAATTATAATTTCGGCAACATTAAACGCTTAAGGGTGCAAAGTACCGAGAATGTACAGTTCGGGGCCAAGGATAAAAGGGAGTCGAATATCAACGGCTTCGATTTGAACTATGCCCTTAACTATACCCCGGCCATCGACGATAAACACACACTTTTTGCATCTTTGCGCGTCAATACCCAGGCCAACCTTTCGGCACGCAATACCCAACAGATCGGTTCTTTTTCGTTGGCCAACGACCAAGATATCGAATTGATACGATGTTGACCTGGGGGCAAAGGGGCTGAATGAAACCGGAGTAAAAATACCAACCACTACTACCTTGGGCATCGGATATGGCGAGAATCTCAAATGGTTCTTGGGTGCGGAATACAGTTTTCAAAAACTGGGCGATCTTTCGAACGAGTTTTTGCAGTTCGATAACCTGATGTATGAAAACTCCAGTACCTTTGCCTTGGGTGGCTTTTACATCCCCGATCGCACTTCTTTCCAAAGCTATTTTAATAGGATTACCTACCGGGCGGGCCTGCGGTTTGAAAAAACGGGAATGGTTATCAATAATACCGACATAAATAACTTTGGCATAACTTTTGGATTAGGTTTACCGCTGGGTAACAATCTTTCCAATCTTAACCTCGGTTTTGAGCTGGGAAGAAGGGGAACGACCTCGGCCGATCTTATTGAAGAGAGCTATTTCAAGGTCAATGTCGGTCTGTCGCTGAATGATCAGTGGTTCCAAAAACGGAAAATCAACTAGCATCCATTCATACGCAGTATAAGATGTAAGGGGGTGATTTTTTTGAAAATAGCTATAGGATGATCGATATGACGATAAAAATTATCCTTAATAGGTCAAATTCCAAGTTTCCTATGGTGCTCTTGGTAAAAAATTAGTACATTGACCCCTTGATGAACACAACCTTCGGTCGCAACCGGAGGCGAACCTTAAAAACACAAATAAAAATTGAAAAAATGAAAACTACCATTTACGTCGCGGCGATGTTGTTTATAGGCTCTATGGGTATGGTCAGCGCCCAAGCCCAAAATCAGGAATGCATGACCAATCTTTCGATATATGTGGAGCATGCGAAGGTGAAAAACTACGAAGCCGCCTACACCCCTTGGAAGATGGTGTACGACAACTGTCCCGATATCAATAAAGCCAACTTCATTTATGGGGAGCGAATTTTGGAGGATAAGATAGAGAAATCGTCCGGGGCGGAGAAAGATCAAGTATATCAACGATCTCTTAGCCTTATATGATAAAAGCATGCAGTATTTCCCCGAGAAATATACCCCGGCCGTTGTGGGCCAAGACAAGGCGCTGTTGATGTACGAAAATAAAACGGGTTCCGATGCCGAAATATATGCCATGCTGAAAAAGGCTTTCGATGAAGACCCCGAAAACTTCCAGAATCCTAGGGCACTTTACCTGTATTTCTCCAGTTTGGTGGACCTGCACAAGAATGGGAGTAAAGATTTGCAGGAAGTTTTCGATGTCTATGATGACGTGACCGAGAAAATAGAGCAAGAGAACAAGCAGTTGACCGATGTGATTACAAAATTACTTCCCAAAGACTCTACAGGTACGATAACCTCGAAGGAGAAAAGAAAATTGAAAATAGCTACGACCAATTCCGAATCCTACGGTAAGATTGCCGGGAGCGTCGATTCAAAATTGGGGGCCTTGGCGGACTGCGATAACCTGATTCCCTTGTACCAAAAGAGCTTTGAAGAGAAAAAAGGCGATATCAAATGGGTAAAGCGCGCCGTCGGTAGAATGTTCAATAAAGAATGCACCGACGATCCCTTGTTCCGTAAGTTGTTCGAGGCCCAACTGGCACTGGAACCTTCGGCACAAGCGTATATGTACGGTGGACTGCTGAAACAGAAGTCCGGCGACAATAGCGGTGCCCTTGAAAATTTCAACAAAGCGGTTGAGCTGGAACAGGACTCCTATAAAAAATCGAATATCCTATATAAGATTGCGACCATCGTCCGTAAAACAAGTAAGTCACAGGCCCGAAGCTATGCGCAACAAGCCATCAAGGCCGATCCCTCTAACGGTAAGGCCTATTTGCTGATCGCCAATCTGTATGCCACAAGTGCCAACGATTGTGGTAGCACCCCATTCGAGAAACGGGCGGTTTACTGGAAAGCGGCCGATATGGCACGCCAAGCAGGTCGTGTAGATCCAGCATTGAGTTCTAACGCCAATCAGTCCGCGGCCAGTTATGCGGCCAAAGCCCCCTCGAAAACAGACATATTCAACTCGGGTATGGCCGGTAAGAAAATTAGCTTCGATTGTTGGGTAGGCGGTAGCATAACCGTTCCGAATATTTAGAATGATATCAGGTTTTGGATATAGATTTTTTAGTGTTGCCATGGTCCTTTCCATGGCAATACTTTTTTGTTCATGTATCGACAATTACAAACGGGCGGGAAAAGAGAAGGTGCCCATGGTATATCCCGTAGGTATCGGTGAAGATTTTACGCTGACCTACACCGAGGCGCGATCCGATTTAAGCAGTGAAGACTCCGCCACCACTAAGGTGATTGCCGTTCTTCGCAGCCCTTTGACCGACGATTATACCAATTTGGAGTTTCCCTATCAAACTTTTCCCGATGGGCTTACGGTGGATTTTTTTAATGACCAAGGCCAAAAGAGTATCATAAAGGCCGACTACGGCATTATTTATTCCGCTACGAATGTAATAGATTTGCAAGGCAATGTAGTCATCGAAACCCATGACGGTAAGATAATGGAAACCACACAGGTATATTGGGACCAAGACAATGATTGGGTGTTTACCCAAGAAGAGTTCAAGTACACGAATCCCGAAGATGGGTCTGTCATGTTCGGAACGGGCATGGATTTTAAAAAGGAGCCTTATTTCTTTAGCGCCCATCAAACCAATGGGCTTATGAGTATAAAAGAAGAAGAGAAATGATCCAGATTTTACGATATACCGAATATCTTTATTTAGCGGTGTTCGCTTTTTCGCTATACCGTATTTATACCGACTGGAACGTTGACCGACAGGGTGCTTATCTGTTCGTTTTCTTTGCCATAGTCTCCATCGGAATGTTCTTTTTTCGCAGGAACTATCGGAAAAAATTCGAAAAACGCAAACGCGATAACGAGAACTGACCTTGGAAACTTCCTTACTGATCATCATTATATCCTTACTTTTTTCGGCTTTCTTTTCCGGAATGGAAATCGCCTTTATTTCTGCCAACAAGATTCATATCGAAATCGAGAAAAAGCAGGAAGGTTTTTTGGCCAAGGTACTCGCCCGGTTGACCAAAAAACCCTCAAAATTCATTGCCACGATGCTGATCGGCAATAATATCGCCCTAGTCATCTACGGGCTGTTTATGGGCGACCTGTTGATGCGATGGTTCGAAAGTATGCTGCCCGTGTCGAATCCTCTCCTGAGCCTAGTCCTGACAGATTTCAGCCTGCTGACCCAGACCATCGTTTCGACCCTTATCATATTGTTTACCGCCGAGTTTTTGCCTAAGGTGCTCTTTCAGATCTACTCCAATACCCTATTGAAGTTTTTGGCCCTGCCCGCCTATCTCTTCTACCTGGTGTTCTCGGTCATTTCCGAATTTGTAATCTGGGTATCCGACTTTATCCTAAAAACTCTTTTTAAGACCGACGGCGACGAGGTGCAACTTTCCTTTAGCAAGATCGAACTGGGCGACTACATCACCGAGCAGATGGAAACCGTGAAAGAGGAAGACGATGTGGATTCAGAAATACAGATATTCCAGAATGCCCTGGAGTTCGCTGAGGTCAAGGCCAGGGAGGTCATGGTGCCGCGTACCGAGATCAGTGCCGTAGAACTTCATGAGACCCCAAAAAATCTCGCAAAGCTCTTTACTGAAACCGGCCTGTCCAAAATCTTGATTTACAAAGATACCATCGATGATATTATCGGATATGTACATTCGTACGAGCTGTTCAAAAAGCCTAAGACTATAAAAAGTATTCTGCTGCCCGTGGAGTTCGTACCGGAGACCATGCTGATTCAGGATATTCTGAACATCCTCACCAAAAAACGGAAGAGTATTGCCGTAGTGCTCGATGAATATGGTGGCACTTCGGGCATTATGACCGTTGAGGATATCGTTGAGGAACTCTTCGGCGAAATTGAGGACGAACATGACACCACCGACCTGATCGAAGAACAGGTAAACGACACCACCTATAAATTTTCTGCACGCTTAGAAGTTGACTACCTGAACGAAACCTATAAACTCGAACTGCCAGAAAGGGAAGAGTACGAGACCCTCGGTGGCCTCATCGTGAACGAAAAAGGAGAAATCCCGGAACGGGACTCCGAAATCCGCATTGAAAACTTTCTGTTCAAAATATTGGAGGTGTCCAGCACCAAAATCGATTTAGTATCGCTGCAGGTGGTCGAAAAGGAGTAAAAACTTCTAGTTTACCTTCTGAAAGACTGGATTGAAAAAAGCAATAGACAGACCCCGCATTTCGTCTTTAGAATGTCAAAAGAAAAGCCTAATTTTGCCCACTGATTTAAAAAAACCCATAAATGGCTATTTTAGAAAGTATAAGAAAGCAGACTACGATTTTAATTCTGATTATCGGCCTGGCATTGTTCGCCTTCGTTATTTCAGGTGTGTTCAGTAACGGAGGCCTCGTTGGGGGTAAGGTGGGATCGAGTATCGGGGAGATAAACGGGGAAGAGATTTCTATTGACGGCTTTCGCGAAAAGGTCGATATTGCTTCCAGAAACTCGGGTCCGAATGCCTCCACCATGCAAACGGTGAACCAAGTGTGGGATCAAGAGGTACGAAATGCCATTATGGGCCAACAGTTCGAAGATTTGGGCGTCAATATCGAGCAAGATCAGATAATGAACTATGTCGGTACCATCCCCGGATATGCACAAAACCCCCAGTTTCAAAACGAGAATGGCGTTTTTGATCCCAATAAGTTCCGGTCTTTTATCGCCGACCTTAAAGTGAACAATCCGGCACAGTATAATTTTTGGCTGCAGAACGAGGCTTCTATCATTCAAAGTGCCAAACAGCAGACCTATTTCAATTTGATTAAGGCCGGGGTAGGAGCCACCCTGAAGGAAGGGGAACTGGATTACCATTTGGCCAACGACAAGATTACTATTAAGTATGTACGTATTCCTTTTACGTCCATTCCTGATAGTTCCATCACCGTTTCCAAAAGCGAGATCCGCAAATATATCGAGGAGCATAAGGAAGATTTTGAGCAGCAGGCCGCACGGGATATCCAGTTTGTATATTTTGAAGAAAAACCTTCCGCAGAAGATGAAACGGCGGTAAAGGATGCCATTACCCGCACTTATGGACGATACCGTAGAATACAACGATCGTACCGATACCAACGATACCATTGGCGGTTTTCGCACCACGAAGGACGTGGCCGCTTTTTTGGATCGTAATTCCGACATCAAGTTCGATACCATATACAAAGCAAAAAATCAGTTACCGACCCAATTTGCCGATACGTTGATGAGCCTAAAGGAAGGCGAAATATTCGGGCCTTATCGCGACGGTGATTATTACAAGGTGTCTAAAATGATGGATCGCAAGGCCAACGGTTCCGTAAAGGCCAGCCATATTTTGATTGCTTATGAGGGCGCGGAACGGGCCAACCCCGATGTCACACGTACTAAGGAAGAGGCCGAGGCCGAAGCTAAAAGACTGTTGGCGGAAGCCCGAAAAAAAGATTCGCAATTTGTGCAATTGGCGAGGGATAATTCCGATGGCCCGTCCGCTCCGAACGGTGGAGATTTGGGCTATTTTCAGGAAGGAAGAATGGTGCCGGAGTTCAACGATTTCGCCTTTCAGAACCCGGTGGGGACTGTTGGTATGGTGGAGACCGACTTCGGATTTCATATCATCAAGATCGACGACAAGCGCGATGTTGTACAGATAGCTACCCTGGCCCGCGAAATCGAACCTTCCGACGGCACCATCGACAAACTTTTCACCGATGCTACCCAATTCGAGATGGCTTCCATATCATCGGACCAAACTTTTTCCGATCTGGCCAAGGAAGAGAAATATACCGTGCGGCCGGTGAATAAGATAAACGCCACCGACGAAAACCTACCGGGCCTCTCTGCACAGCGCAGTATCGTTCAATGGGCCTTTAACGACGACACCCAAATAGGCGATATAAAGCGTTTCGATCTGACCAGCGGATATGCGGTGGTGCAGCTTACCAATAGTTATGAAAAGGGCTTGATGTCGGTCGAGGACGCCTCTGCCACGGTACTTCCGAAAATCCGAAAAGAACGGAAGGCGTCACAGATTATTTCGGCCAATAAGGGGAAATCCATCGAAGAGATTGCTCAAGAAAATAATCTGAGTACTTCAACGGCTTCGGCATTGAACGTCAAATCACCTACCATACCCGGTTCGGGCTCCGAACCCGCTGTGGTGGGGGCCGCATTCGCCATGAAAGAAGGCGAAACTTCCGATCTGATCGAAGGGAATACCGGTATCTTTAAGATGACCGTCACCAAAAAGACCGAGGCCCCGAAACTGGACAATTATAGCACTTACGCCAGTTCCTTAAAGTCGGCTGGTGAGAGCCAAGTGAACACGGCGGTTTACCAAGCCTTAAAAGACGCCTCGGAAATCGAGGATAATCGGGCGTTTTTTTACTAGTTTCCGGTACCCGCTACCACGAATTGATCCTGCTACATAACGGCCATGACATAAATGTTGTGGCCGTTTTGTTGGTGGTCGCTGCCTGCGGGCCGGTGGTGCCGTAACCCACGGTTAACCATTTGATTCAAAATAAGCCGTCGAACTGGTTTGACTTACCGGAGTGTCTTTTCAAGAACGATGGTAATTCAAAGGGCGCCCACCAGACTGGGCTAATTTTCAGGGTATAGAATTATCTTTGAATAAGGCAGGATGGTTTTGTAGCCTTTTTTCTTAAAGTAGGAGGGAGTACTCTCATCTCCCGAGGCGATTATGAAATCCCCACCCCAGGCCCCTAGGCTTTTGATGGCTCCCTTAAAATCAGGGAACAACGATTCTTTGACCGTAGGCATTTGAAGGATTCGGGAGAGCAAGGTCTCATGTTCCGTCATCAGCGATTCAAATTCCGAAAGGGATTGACTGGAAACCGTTTTTTGGGTAATTTCAGAAATTCGTTGTAGCAGATGGGGTTTGTCAAAATCCATTTTTCTATAGGTGGCGATACCTTCCCTACTGTCCTGTTTTCTGTTGAGGTGAACGAAGTAGAGCTTGGATTGAAAAGGAGGATTGAAATGGACCTTTTGTACTTCGGCAACCGACCGCCCGGCCGTTTCTGTATGTTCAGAATGCCTTATTCCTCTTTTGAGTCGGTACAGGATAGGATGGTCATGCTGTGCGCAGGCGATGTCGTAGCCGCTTCCCGAAAAGGCGTTCCACAACAGTTCGAAGGCATCGATTTGGGCCCATTGGGCGATATTGTTGATCAAGGTGGAGGAGGAGCCTAAGCCCCAATTCCGCGGAAAACTCAATTGGGCCTCCACTTGGTATCCTTTGCCCATCGCTAAAAAATCGGGATTTAATTTTTGGGCTTCCCCTAAGATTTTAAGCAAGGTTTCCGCTATGGGATTATTATTAGGGAGGAGGGTAGGCGAGGGAAACCTGTTCAAATCGAAAACATTTTCGAACCAGATATGTCCGTTTTCATCCCGACTTTTCCAAATCAATTGTGGGGGATGGACTTCTTTAATGGATAAAGACTGACCATAGCGTGTCGGTACGGCCAATGCCAAAGCACCGTCCAAAACGGCGTATTCGCCTGTAAGTAACAGTTTTCCGTTACTATAGAACTCCTGTTCCATTTACGGCTTTCTTAGTTTTTCAAATGCTTCCACCACCGCGTTGTGCGTCGCCGCATTTTTTTTGAAATGTTGAATCAAAGTCTTTTTTTCAGTTTCGGACGCTCCCAATTGGTTCAGTATGTTCAACAGATGCATTTTCATGTGCCCTTCTTGAATTCCCGTGGTCACTAGGGACCGGACCGCGGCGAAGTTCTGGGCCAGTCCCGCTACGGCCACGATTTGCATCAGTTCCTGTGCCGATGGTTTTCCCAGTATCTCTAAGGCCAGTTTTACCAAAGGGTGAAGGCTGGTCAATCCGCCTACGGTGCCCAAGGCCAGCGGAATCTCGATCCAGAACCTAAAATTGCCATTCTTTATTTCCGCATGGGTGAGGCCGGTGTATTTTCCGTCTTTGGCGGCATAAGCGTGGACCCCGGCCTCTACGGCTCTAAAATCGTTTCCCGTGGCCAGAACGACGGCGTCGATACCGTTCATGATTCCCTTGTTATGGGTCACGGCACGGTGGGGCTCGATTTTGGCAATGTCAACGGCCCGGAGCATTTTTTGTGCAAAATCATCCGGAGAAACGCTATTATCGACATTCAGTTGATGGATAGGGCAACTCACTTCGGCGCGTACCAAACAATTCGGCACATAATTCGAGAGGATGGCCATCACTACTTCGATGTTTTTTTCTTTATCGGTAAAATCGGTGAAATTCTGTGCCTCTACCTTAAGGGTATTCGCCAGTTGTTCTAAACAAGAATTGATAAAATTGGCACCCATGGCATCGCGGGTCTCAAAGGTGCAGTGAAGCTGATAGTAGTTTTTTAAGACATCGGACTTGTCCCGCAACTCGATACTGGTAATGCCCCCGCCCCGTTTTTCCATGTTCTTCGTCATCGGCGTGGTATCGGAAATCAGGATAGGCTTAATTTGCTCGAAAAAGGCTCTCAATTTTTCGGGATTCCCTTGATAGATAAAGTGAACCTGTCCGATTTTTTCCGTGCCGAGTACGGTGGACTTGAACCCGCCACGATGTAACCAAAATTTGGCGGCCTTGCTGGCGGCGGCCACTACCGAACTTTCCTCAATGGCCATGGGAATGGCATATAGGCGACCGTTGATCAAAAAATTGGGGGCAATTCCGAACGGCAGGTAGTAGTTGGTCAGGGTGTTTTCGCCAAATTCATTGTGCAGCTGCTGTACGTCAGCATCCGAATTCAGGTATTGTTCAAATAATTCCTTGGCGGCAGTGGGATTTTCGGTGTAATGGGCGGTGATATAATCGAGTTTTTGTGCCTGGGTCAGTTTCGAAAATCCCTTGATGGGTTTGGTCATGGCAATCGGCTTCGAGGGGTAAAGATAGGCATAATGGACGTATCCCGCCCTACCATGACACAGGATGTCAGAATAAAAGGTCCCTTAAAAGTTTTCATCGAAAAGATGTCCTATTGCCGAATTTATGGTTAAACTTGAACAAGTTTATTTATTTTTTTTATCCCCTATGAAAAAGTCATTGCTCTTCCTGTTTATCCTATTCGGCTTTCTGACACTCACCTATTCCCAAGACAAAAAGATAAGCGTCGAGGATATCTACCGCGGTGAATTTCGTACCGAGGGCCTTGACGTCCTTCGCTCCTTGAAGAACGGTAAACAATATACCATCTTGAACCTCGATCGA
This sequence comes from uncultured Flavobacteriaceae bacterium, assembly GCA_963764285.1. Lineage (GTDB taxonomy): Bacteria > Bacteroidota > Bacteroidia > Flavobacteriales > Flavobacteriaceae > Pricia. The sequence goes on along the minus strand of CAVXSA010000012.1, from coordinate 58,795 downwards.
TCGGCTGGCACTAGCAGCATCGACAAATACGATTACGCTACCTTAGAAAAGGTCGGTTCGATAGTCAGTTCAGCCGATTTGCCCGAAATCGATGCCTTTTCTTCCTATGAATTCAGTGAGGATGAATCGAAAATCCTTTTAGCTACCGAAGTCGAGCCTATTTTTAGAAGATCTACCTTGGGCAGATATTATGTGTACGATATCGGAAACAAGGCCTTGACCCTCATTTCCGAGGTCAAAGTACGCGAGCCGGCGCTGTCACCTGACGGAAAAAAGGTAGCTTATGTCGCCAATAATAATCTCTACCTTTTCGATATCGCATCCCAGAAAACGAAACAGATAAGTAGCGACGGAGAAAAGAATAGAATCATCAACGGGGTAACCGATTGGGTGTATGAAGAAGAATTTGCCTTTGTCAGGGCCTTTGCATGGAATTCCGATGGCTCCCAAATAGCATTTCTGCGTTTCGATGAGACCGAGGTGCCCGAATTCTCGATGGATATTTTTGGTACGGACCTGTATCCGTCACAGGAAACTTTTAAATATCCCAAGGCGGGATCTACCAATTCGACGGTCACCCTGCACCTTTTCGATATGGCGTCCGGAAACATCTCGAAGATTGATTTGGGCAATCCAGATTACATCCCACGGATCCAGTGGATGAACCATCCGCACCGGCTGAGCGTACAGACGCTGAACCGCCATCAGAACGATCTGAGATTGCAGGCGGTAAATACCGAGGAAAATACGGTAACGACCCTGCTAGAGGAAAAAGACGCGGCTTATGTCGATGTGACCGATGACCTGACTTTTTTGACCGACGACCGTTTTATCTGGACCAGCGAAAGGGACGGCTATAATCATATCTATCTCTATGATCAAGACGGGCACTTTAATAAACCAGATCACGAAGGGCCCGTGGGCGGTGACCCATTACTACGGTTACGACCAAAAGAAGGATCAGGTCTATTACCAGTCCACCGAAAATGGTTCAATAAACCGCGGGGTTTACAGTATCGACAGCAGCGGCAAGAACAAAAAAGCCTTGGCCGCCGAAGAAGGAACCAATTCAGCGGACTTTAGTTCCGATTTCACCTATTTTATCAATACTTTTTCAAGTGCGACGACCCCTCCGATCTACACCTTGCACAAGGCTTCGAACGGCAAGCAGCTCAAGGAGATCATCAACAATGCAGGCTTGCTTGCCAAATTGGAAGCATACGAATTCAATCTGAAAGAATTTTCGACCCTTAGCGTCAACGGAAACGATCTGAACATGTATCTGATCAGGCCTACAGATTTTGATGCCTCCAAAAAATATCCGCTGCTCATGTACCAGTATAGCGGTCCCGGTTCGCAAAGCGTAGCCAACCAGTGGCTAAACGAGCGGGATTATTGGCACGAGGTATTGGCCTCAGAGGGCTATGTGATTGCCTGTGTCGATGGGCGGGGTACCGGTTTTAAGGGCAGTGCCTTTAAAAAGGGTACCTATAAAGAACTGGGCAAATATGAGGTCGAGGATCAGATAACGGCAGCCCAAAAGTTGAGCGAAAGGCCCTACATCGATGAAACTCGTACCGGAATTTGGGGCTGGAGTTACGGTGGGTTTATGTCCACTAACTGCATCCTAAAGGGGAATGAGGTTTTTGAAACCGCCATCGCCGTCGCCCCGGTAACCTCTTGGCGTTTTTACGATAGCGTTTACACCGAGCGCTTTATGCGCACCCCCGAAGAAAATGCCAGTGGATATGATGACAATTCACCGCTCAATTATGCCGAATTGTTAAAAGGGAATTACCTGCTGATCCATGGTTCGGGCGACGACAACGTACACGTGCAGAATTCCATGCGTTTAATAGAGGCTCTAGTGCAGGCCAACAAGCCGTTCGATTGGGCCATCTATCCCGACAAGAACCACGGTATTTACGGCGGTATGACCCGCATTCACCTCTTCAATAAAATGACGCGATTCATTAAGGAAAACCTTTAACCCAATCCACAAAACTCCATGGCAACGACGACCAAACCCGCTCCTCAAAAAGAAATTTTCGGACATCCTGCCGGGCTTTATGTGTTATTCTTCACGGAGATGTGGGAACGCTTTTCCTATTACGGGATGCGGGCGCTTTTCACCCTATTTCTAGTGGCCGAGACCACCAAACAGAATGCGGGTTTCGGATGGTCGAACGAAGAGGCCCTGGCCCTCTACGGATGGTACACCATGCTGGTTTACGTATCCTCGATTCCGGGGGGATGGGTAGCGGACCGGTTTCTGGGACAGAAGAAAACCGTAATGGTAGGCGGACTTTTGTTATGTATAGGCCATGCGATACTCGCCCTAGATTCGGAGCCCACCTTCTATCTAGGATGTCTCTTTATCATTTTCGGGGTGGGAGGGTTAAAACCCAACATATCTTCGATGGTAGGCGGCTTGTACAAACCAAAGGATGAGCGTCGCGACCTTGGTTTCTATATCTACTATATGGGTATAAATATTGGAGGCTTTCTGGCACCGATCATCTGTGGCTATGTCGGGGAACAGATTAACTGGCACTATGGTTTCGGTTTGGCGGCCTTAGGTATGTTCTTAGGGCAGGCAGTTTATATTTGGGGACAAAAATATTTGACGCATGTAGGAAACTTGATCGACAGGAAAGACGAAAAGAACAGGGAAATGTTAGATCGCCCTTTGACGGATGTAGAAAAGGATCGAATAAAGGTATTACTGATCTCGTTTGTGCTCATTATTTTATTTTGGGCCGCCTTTGAACAGGCGGGAGGCTTAATGAACCTGTACGCCAAACAAAAGACAGACCGCGATTTCTTCGGTCTCTTCACCGTACCTGCCTCGGTATTTCAGTCCGTCAACTCGTTCTTCATCATCACCTTGGCAACGGTGGTGGGCGCATTTTGGTTGAAGTGGCGCAAAATGGGAAAGGAATCCTCTTCGCTCTTCAAGATAGCGGTGGGCCTTATCATTATGGCGCTGGGTTTTGGTTTTATGAGCGCCGCTTCCCTGCAATACCAAGACGAAGGTTCTTCGGCCATGTACTGGCTGATTTTGGCCTATCTCTTCCACACCATAGGTGAGCTTTGTGCATCGCCACCCTCTTTGTCCTTTATAACCAAATTGGCGCCGCTGAAATACGCATCGATTATTATGGGTCTCTACTGGGCCGCCACCGGATTGGGAAATAAGGTGGCAGGACTTATCGGGGAGGTGTCACAAGATTGGGGAGAGTTTGAAATATTTACCGGCATCCTCGTGATATGGACACTTATCGGGATATTGGTCATATTATGCCTTAAACCCTTAAAACGATTGACCCATGGTGCCGAAGATGGCGAAGGAAAAGTTTCCGATGAAGTGCAGGAAGATTTTAAGATCGAGGACCATGAATCGCCAGAAGGGACTTGATTTTTAAGCCACATCATCGATGGTAATGATATCTACAGCTATATATCAAAATGGAATCCCCCTCCACTTGATAGACCAACCGATGTTCCCTATCGATTCTTCGCGACCAATAGCCTGACAAATCATATTTTAATGGTTCCGGATTTCCGATACCCTCGAAGGGTGTCCTCTGGATATTGAGAATCAAAAGATTAATGCGTTTTAGTAATTTCTTGTCCTCCCTTTGCCAAGAAACGTAATCTTCCCAAGAGTTTTTTGTAAAAACGATTTTCATTTCTCGAGGTCGCTGATGTCTTTTTCCACAGTTTCTCCCGATTTCATTTGTTGGATGGATTCATATAAACGATCGGCGTTCGCTTTTGAACTTAATAGATGCACAGTTTCCATAATGGAATTATATTCGTCCAACGAAATTACAACGGCACCTTTCCCTGTTTTTCTTTTAATGATAAGGGTTTCGTTGTTATCCTCCACATTATCTAAATAGTTTTTCAATTCGGTCCTGAATTCGGTAAAGTTTGCTGCAAGCATAATAATTAATTTAATAAGTACAAATATAAGTACTTAATTAGGATTTTTTAATTTTCATTCGAAATAATACGCCCCCATTTCCCCGGTATAATGAAAGGGCAGTTTCCTTTTTTCACAGGTTTTTTTCCAACGATGGATGTAACTTCTGTAATTACTGCCGTCCGCAATTACGATCTTTGGATGGATGGAATCGATTAACCGCTCTAGATTCAGTTTGGGAGACCCGGTCAGCACGACATATTCCGGAATGGCCGTGTTCTTTGGATAGATTCCCGAACTATCGATAATCAACAGATTTTTCTGCTGCCATCGGTAACTGTTTTGAAGGGTACCGTAGTCTATAGAGCCAATGCGTTCGGCGATTCGGTAGTCCGAAACCATTCTTCCCAGTCGGGTGGTGTCGTGTGCAACGGCCGATAAACGCGTGCCTCTTTGGTGCATCAAAATGGAATTTCGGGTTTGATGCGCCACGAATAGGGCCTCTTTTTGTCGGGTTCGATAGGAGGTATGGAAAAGCCACACTCGAAATCCGATAATAGCCAACGCCAAGGCTACGCCCTTTTTAAATCGTGGGTTTGATAAGAAAATAATCCCGTAGAAAAGGATGCCATAGGCCAAAACGAGCTGTATGGCATCGAAGGGAATATTTTGGAATACAAAGCCTTCCTGTCGGGCGACCCAGGCGACGATGGTGTTCATCCATACAATCAACGTGTCGTATAGAGTGACCAACACATCGGGCAAGCGGCCTAGGAGTGCCAAGAATATGACCAAAATACCCATACCCAAAATGACTCCCAATGCCGGAACTATCAAAAGGTTCGAGATAAAGAACAGGCCCGGAAACTGGTGGAAATAGAACAGGCTGATCGGCAAGACCCCCAGCTGTGCCGCGATACTGACGGAGAGCAACTGCCAAAAATATCGAAGGAGCTTGTACTTTGGGTTCCATAGACGTTGAAGCAGGGGGTAGATCCATAAAATGGCGAATACCGCGGCATAGCTCATTTGAAACCCTACCTGAAATAAAAGCATCGGATCGTTGACCAATAGGATGAAGAACATCGACAGGGCCAGAATGTTGAAGGTATTGCCAGGCCGGTTCAGGTAGAGGGCATAGGACACGAACGAAAACATGGTAACGGCTCGGACGACAGAGGCTGACAGGCCTGCCAAAAGGGCAAAGCCCCAAAGCAGGGCAACAATGAAAATTAATTTTACTGTTTTTCCTGTGGGCAAACGCTCCAAGGGCCGCAATAAAAATTGCAACAACAGCAGCAGTATGCCGATATGCAATCCGGAAACGGCCAGAATATGTACGGCGCCTGCATCTTTGTAGTTGTCATAGGTTTCCGGGGAAATATCGTCGCGCTGTCCCAGCAATAGGGCCTGGATGATACCCAGTTCCTCCTTTCCAAAATTGGCTTCTTTCAGTTTGTCCCTAATCCGATGGCGGATCGCGGCGGCTCTTCCATATAGGGTTCGGTCGGGCTTCTTTTCGGTGAAAAACTGGTCCCTTCGCAACCGCATCTGATGGGTGATTCCCAAGCCTGCCATATAGTGGCGGTAGTCGAATTGATGCGGATTTAATGGCGGATTTATGGCGGTCAGGCCCGTGTAAACCATCAATTCGTCATCAACCTCAAGCTTTTGGGTCAGGGAATCCACAGGAAGGGAAATTAAGATTTTTCCTGAAGCTTTTTCGTTTTCCAGGGCGAGAACTTGGGCTACATAGCGGTGGGAGTACACTGTGGGCTTTAGAACTTCACGAACCTTGATTTTCCACAAGCGGTCTCCCATAACGTTTTTATGGGAGTAGTGATCCGGTAGGCTATCAGGATGGGCCAACGACACGGATAAAATCCCTAGGGAGAGAACCGTCAACGCCATTATTATGCCAAATGCAGCGGGACCCTTTCCTCGTCTGGTGAGCGATTGTGCCCTATTCCCACGATAAAAAAGAAATCCCAACAGGAGCAAAAAACTTCCTGTTAGGGTCAGGGACAGAAAGATACCCAGGGGTAGATAACTGCCCAAAAAAATCCCCAAGACCAATAGTAAGGTCAGTTTGAGAGGGATAAAGCGCAGCAGGTCCATGGTGATAGTTCAAGATAGCAAAGACGAAATGAACCAATGTACCGATTTGCAGAGAGGCCAGTTTAAAAATGGGAAACTATTCGATGAAAGGTGAGGATTTGGAGATGGGAGACCTGCCCGTTCGCAGACGTATCTGAAACTTTTAAAGTACCCGCGCTGCCCGAACGAAAGCACTGTTCCAATAGCCTTCGCGCAAAGAAGAAACGATTACGCCCCGTGAACTGGAGGAATGAATAAACTTGATCTCGTTGTTTTCGACGGCGACGACCATACCTACGTGGTTGATTCGCTTGGCGCCCTTAGTGGTCCTGAAAAACAGCAGATCGCCCTTGGCAACGTCTTGAAGCCGGATGCGGTGGCCCTCTTCTGCCATGTGGTAGGAAACCCTGGGCAGTTTTATATCGTTTTCGCCAAAGGCGACATAGAGCAGGCCCGAGCAGTCCATTCCCCGCCGGGTCGTACCGCCGTATTTATATCGAACGCCCGAAAATTGTAATGCGGAATCGATAATCTCATCGGCCTTCGTATGCTTCGGCGAGAGAGATTTGGTGACTGGTTTTGTGTCGTTGGGAGGCTCGCGCTCTGTTCGGGCCGAGACGGAAACTGTCCGTGTTTTACCGTAGGTCGTTTTCTTTTTAGATACGCAGGAGGTAACGAAAAGTAACAATACTATATAGGTAAATGTGCGCAGCATCCAAGGAGTATTCAGCTCTTGGGAAGTAAAATTAGGAAAATTATTCGATTATATCTTCATATATCAACTCCGCCGTCTTTTCACTGGCCCCCGTTCCTCCCAGTTTTTTTTCCAGTTCATCGTAGGCTTGGAGCTGGGTTTGGCGGGCGGGACCGCTGAGGATTTTAAAAAGCGCTATCTCCAAGTTTTTCGGATTCAGGTCATCTTGAATCAGTTCTTTGACCACCTCTTTGCCCATGATCAGGTTGACCAACGAAATATAATCAAGGGTGATGATCCGTTTGGCGATTTGGTACGAGAACCAGTTGGCCCGGTAACAGACCACTTGGGGCACTTTAAAGATAGCGGTCTCCAAGGTGGCGGTACCGCTGGTCACCAAGGCAGCGTGGGCTAGGCTCAACAGGTCATAAGTCTTGTTGTGTACGAAGCTCACGTTCGGATCCTTCAGAAATGGTTCATAAAATTCCCGATCAAGGCTCGGTGCGCCGGCAATGACAAATTCGTACTGGGTGAAATCGCCGATAATAGAAAGCATGATGTGGAGCATTTTTTGCACCTCTTGTTTACGGCTTCCGGGCAAGAGGGCGATTAGGGGCTTTTGGGGGTCCAAATGGTTTTCTTTGCGGAACTTTTGGGCATCCACTGGCTTCCGGTCGCCAATGGCATCGATTAGGGGATGGCCCACGAATTTTACGGGAAAATGGTGTTTTTTTTCGTAAAATTCCTTTTCAAAGGGGAGTATGACATACATGGCATCGATATCCCTTTTAATATCCTTTATCCTGCCTTCGCGCGAGGCCCAGATTTGGGGCGAGATATAATAATGGGTGGTAAAGCCCTTTTCTTTTGCCCATTTGGCGATGCGCAGGTTAAAGCCTGAAAAATCGATGAAAATGATGACATCCGGTTGGAAGTCCTGTATATCCCGCTTACAGAAATTGATGTTTTTTGATATGGTACGAAGATGGAGCAACACTTCGAAAAATCCCATAAAGGCCATTTCTTTATAGTGCTTCGCCAAAGTGCCACCGGCTTTTTCCATCAGGTCGCCGCCCCAACATCGGATATCGGCATGGGCATCCTTGGCCTTAAGGGCCTTAATAAGATTCGACCCGTGCAGGTCGCCCGAAGCTTCGCCGGAGATGAGGTAGTATTTCATACTTCGAAAATACCAAATTTAAGGCACGAAATTCCAAAAAGTTGGGGAGTTTTAGGACATCGGAAGTTTGATCAATGGGCAAGAATCCCATAATTATACGGATGCCAATCCGGGAAGACCAATTTCAAAACAGCTTGTAATACAGGATGACCAAGGCCGTCAAAATTGTCGCGATCATCACTCCTTTCGCTCGCTGGTCTCTTCTGATCTTTAAAAACCCGAAAAAAGCGATGAGATTCAAGATGGCCCCTAGAGCCAAAAGGCTGCCAACATGCCCCTGTTGCACCGCCGCTTTAAAGGTTTCAACAATGCCAAAATCGGAAAAAAGTAATATGTACAAAAGGCTGCCGACGGTGTTGGCGATTACACCCACCGTGAAGCCGATTAAAAGTTCTTTCTTAACGTCCATAAAAATATTTAGTTGTTTAAAACCCCCACGAATTCAACTGCTGAATGGCGTGATGGGCGGTCAGGTCGAACTGGGTGGGCACTATCGTGATATAGTCGTGTGCCAAGGCCCACTCATCGGTATCCTCGCCATCGTCCAAGAGCTCGAACTCGCCAGTGAGCCAATAATAATCCTTTCCCGACGGGCTCATTCGTTTATCGAATTTCTCCCTCCAATTAGCCCGTGCCTGACGACAGACTTTGATGCCCTTCAGCTGGTTTCCCGGTGCCTTGGGGATGTTCACGTTCAAAATAACACCTTCCGGGATGCCATTTTCAAGGGATTCTCCCACGATTTTTTTGACTGCCGTTTCAGCGGGTCCGAAATCGGCTCCCCAGGCATGGTCGCAAAGCGAAAAACCGATGGAAGGTATGCCCTCGATGCCCGCCTCGATTGCCGCACTCATGGTACCGGAATAAATGACGTTGATCGAGGCGTTGGAACCATGGTTGATTCCGCTGACGCAGAGGTCCGGTTTTCTATCCAGCAATTCGCGGAGCGCCAATTTTACGCAGTCCGCAGGAGTTCCGCTACAGCTGTATTCTTCCGACGCACCGCTTTCGGGATCGAGGAACGATCGGTTCACGAAAAGGGTATCGTCAACGGTAATGGCATGGCCCTTGCCCGATTGCGGACTGTCGGGCGCAACGACAACGATATCACCGAACTCCTTCAAATAACGGATCAGCGACCGTAGGCCCGGCGCCGTAATTCCGTCATCGTTGGTTACCAAGATCAAAGGTTTTGCCATTGCGTATAATTTATGCCGCAAAAATACGTTTTACAAAGCATATCGATAATTAGGTTTCTATTTCCGTTTAACAAAAAATTAATGCGTACCTCCAAAGGTGGCATGGTTTTTTCAGTATCTTAGGGGATTGATTATAGGTTGGGTCCGATACTTTTCAAGGGAAGTTGCCGGCCCGCAAATTTCAAAATAAAACTAAATTGATGAAAAGGAATCTTGCCTACGCACTTTTGGTAATGCTCATATCGGTAGCGTCTTGCAGCTTTACCCACAAGTCTTTTGAAAACGATGATAAGGATAAGTTATTGTTGGATCTCATTACGTACGTTCTAGAAAAGGGTCATTACGAGCCCAAGAATATTGACGACGATTTTTCCGTCAGCGTATTCGAAGATTTTATAAATGTTCTCGACCCTACGAAGCGTTATTTTCTAGAGGAAGATATCAAGGAATTCGAACAGTATAAATTCCAATTGGACGATCAGATAAAAAGTACCGATATATCGTTCTTCGATCTGGTCTATAATCGGTTGATGAAAAGGATGGAAGAAGCCAAGGGTATCTACAAAGATGTCCTCAACACGCCTTTTGATTACGATGAAAAGGAAAGTATCGACATCGATTATGAGGAATTGCCCTTTGCCGCCTCTAAAAAGGCTTTGAAAGAACGTTGGAGGCAGCAGTTAAAGTATGCCACCTTGGGTACGTATGATTCTAAAATGAGAAGGCTCAAGAAGGAGGATGAAACCGAGGTATCCCTGGATAACGAAGAAGGTGTGGAAGCGGCTACGAACGAGGGAGTAGATGAGGTTTCGGAAGAACCCATGACCCCGGAAGAAGCCGAAGTCTCCGCCCGGGAATCCACCCAAAAGACGTTGGACGAATTTTTCGATTTCGTAGGTGATTTAGAGCGAAAGGATTGGTTCGTACAATACATAAATACGATCGTGGACGAGTTCGACCCGCATACCTATTATTTTGCCCCAGACGATAAAGAGAAATTCGATATGAGCATGTCGGGTAAGTTCGAAGGCATAGGTGCCCGACTGCAGAAAAAGCCCGAGGGAGCCAAAATAGTGGACATTATATCCGGTGGTCCGGTTTGGCGGGATGGACAGTTGGAGGTGGGTGACGAAATCTTAAAAGTGGGCCAAGAAGGTGAAGAACCGATTAATATCGTAGGGATGCGGTTAGATGATGCCATCAAACTCATCAAAGGCCCAAAAGGTACCATCGTAGAACTGACCGTACGCAAGATCGACGGCTCTATGGAATCGGTTGAATTGACCCGCGATGTAGTAGAATTGGAAGAATCCTTTGCCAAATCGGCCAACATTATAAAGAAGGATCAAAAATTCGGCTTGATAGATTTACCCAAGTTTTATGTCGATTTTGATGATTATACCGAAAGGAATGCGGCCACCGATGTCGCCAAAGAAGTGGAACGTTTGAAAGAAGCCGGCGCCGAAGGTCTGATTCTTGACCTGCGCGACAATGGTGGGGGATCACTAAAAACCGTGGTCGAGATGGCCGGATTATTCATTAAGGACGGCCCTGTTGTACAAGTTCGTTCTTCCGGAAAAGGAAAGGATGTCTATGACGACAAAGATGAGCGCATACAGTGGGACGGTCCCTTGGTGATACTGGTGAACGAACTTTCCGCCTCCGCCTCCGAAATTTTGGCTGCGGCCATGCAAGATTATAAAAGGGCCGTGGTCATCGGTAGCAAACAGACTTTCGGTAAGGGTACCGTCCAGAATGTTATCCCCTTGGAAAATATCGTTCGTAGCAACGATCATGGCGATTTGGGCGCTATTAAATTGACCACCCAGAAGTTCTATCGCATCAATGGGGGTTCGACCCAATTGGAAGGCGTAAAGAGCGATGTCGTAGTACCTGACAAGTATAGCTATATCGATCTGGGTGAGCGCGATCAGGCGAATCCCCTAAAGTGGGATAAAATCTCCCCCGCGAACTACAAGCCATGGGACGGTTATATCGATTACGAGCAGACCATTGCCAACAGTAAAAAGAGAATGGCGAACAATCCCCAGATCAAATTGATCGAGGAGAATGCCAAATGGTTAAAATCCAAACAGGACGAAACGGTGATCTCGTTGAATTACGACACCTACCGAAATGATGAGGAGCAGGACAAGAAAAAGTCCGAATATTTCAAGACTATTACTGACTACGATTCGAAGTTGTCCTTTGAATCCCTGAAATATGAAGAGGAGCTTTTCACTAAAGATTCCGTACTTCGGGAGAAGCGCGACCGCTGGCATCAAAATCTGGCCAAGGATGTCTATATAGAAGAAGCCGTAAACGTATTGCAGGACTTGAAGACCAATAGCATCGAGCACGGCAAGTTGGCGGTGAAGGGATAAAACCGGATACCGAACTGGCATTGAAAAAACCTAAAAACCCCGACACAAATAGTGGCGGGGGTTTTTAATTGGAAGGAAGTTATTAATGAAGTGATTTAGACTTTCTCTTTTACCTGCAAATTTGCATTTTGCACCCTGATTTTGCCATTTTTTTTTACCGTAGCGACTGCTAAGCTGCTCAAAAATGCCTTCATGAGGGCACAAAGGCCGAAATTTTCGGTTCTATACCAAAAGTCTAAATCACTTCAATGAGTTCAATGGAAGACAAAGCAAATTTGCCTACTTTTAGAATGATTTTTCTTTGTCACAGCGAAAAATGTAATCATCGGGTCTTAAACGGGATACCCGATTAGACAATCAACAAACCATGGAAGAAGATGATATCAGGTGGAAACAACGGTTTTCAAATTTGAAAGGGCTTTAAAATTTGCAGGATGCGCTAAAAATTGAAACCCCCGATATCGTTCAAAAAGCAGGATTCATATCTTACCGGGTTGCGGCAAGTGGGCAACTACTAATGAACCGTAAAGAAAAAGGAATTGAAATGGAATCCAAATTTTAACCTCCCAATGGTAATTATCCGAGCCAGAGGATACCTATAATAAGTAAAAAATGACATAGGTTAGGGTAAAACCAAGATGTTCTAAGCGTCTTACCGAATGGAAATCCAATGTAGTGGAGCTAAAATTATTCTCCCACACAGTCCTATTATTTTACGGGCACCTCTTTCAACTTATCCCTATGCATTTTCCGCAGCTTGGCCAGCTTGGGCGTAATGACTGCGCTGCAATAGCCTTGGGTGGAGTTGTTTCGGTAATAGTCCTGATGGTAGTCCTCTGCTTCGTAAAAGGTTTCCGCGGCACTTATCTCCGTAACGATGGGGTCTTCATAATAACTTTCCATCTCTTTGACGACCGCTTTGGCAATTTCTTTTTGCGTTTCATTATGGTAGTAAATGACCGAACGGTATTGGGTACCCCGATCGGCACCTTGGCGATTCAGGGTCGTAGGGTCATGGCTGGTCATGAACACCCTTAAAAGATCTTGATAGGTAATGCTTGTGGGATCGAAGCTTACCTGCACTACTTCGGCGTGACCGGTCAATCCCGAACACACTTCGCGGTAGGTCGGTTTGCCGGGAGCCTTGCCGCCGGTATAGCCCGATACAACCTTTTCAACACCTTTTAATTTCTGTACCACGGCCTCTACGCACCAAAAACATCCGCCGCCGAGCGTTGCCGTTTCTAATTTTTTATCGTTCATTCCGAATAAGGTTTTTTGAGTTTAGAAAAAATAACAGTTGATTATTTCCAACTGCCAACTGCCAACTGCCTCTTGCCAACTACTACTGCTCACTCCCCACCTGGTCTTTCTGCAATTGTAAGGATTCCGAATTCATACAGTACCGCAATCCGCTGGGGGGAGGTCCGTCGGGAAAGACATGTCCCAAATGGGCATCGCAGGTGTTGCACATCGCCTCGACCCGAACCATGCCGAACGAGCTGTCTTTTTCATATTTGACGGAGTTCTCTTTGATCGGTTGGTGAAAACTGGGCCATCCGGTGCCCGATTCGAACTTGATCGTCGAATCGAACAGGGGGGTGTCACAACAGATACAGTTGTACTTCCCGGCCTCGTGCGCTTCGCAATAGGCGCCCGAATGGGCAGGCTCGGTACCTTTTTTACGGGTAATTTGAAACTGTTCGGGGGTCAGGATCTCCCGCCATTCGTCTTCGGTTTTTTCCACCCTATGGTCAGGCTCGGGATTACCTTTGGTGCTGAACCGTATAATATCTTTCCATGTAAGCATAAATATCTCAATTTTAGTGTCCGTAAGATAAAGCATTGGTCGTTATTCGTTACCAATCCTTTCTTATAATTAAGTAAAAGTATGATGTGTTTTTAGCAAAGCCTTACCTGCCGTTAAACGATTATTAATAGCGAAATCAAAAAATTTCAATACCTTGGCCCAAATTTATTGCTATGTACAAAATTGCGAAATTCTGCTTTGTTGCTTTTTTATTGGTCGGTTTTTGGTCCTGTTCCAACGACGATAATACGGTAGTGCCGGTAAGCCCGACCCCTGAACCCGAAGAGCCTGAGGTGCCTTTTACCGTTACCGATTCCATTACCCTTAATCCATCGGGCTATGCCCCCTTGTCGGCACAAATTGCATTACAGACTTCAGAAGATGTAAGTGTTACTTTACGCGTTGCCGGTAAGAACGGTCCCGATTCCGATGTGGTACAGGAATTCTCGGAACCTGCCTCCGAAACGGATATACCGGTGCACGGTCTTTACGCGGATTACAACAATGAGGTTATCCTTAGCTTCTACAATACGGCGGGCGACTCACTGGACAGCAAAACCTATGAAATACAAACGCAACCGCTGAGTGTCGATCTACCGGAAATAACCATAGACAAGGCGAATCGTGCCGAAATGGCCGAAGGAATGACTATGGTCAACTATTTTGGGCATTCGGAGCAGCAGTTTCCGCTGAAACCTTTTATTTTCGATTCCTACGGCGATATCCGTTGGTATCTCGACTATACCGACAGCCCGGTACTCAACAATCTTTTCTATGATGTGGGTCCGAAACGTTTGAAGAACGGTAATTTTTTCTTCGGTGAAGGTGCCGATTTCGGGGGCGGGGGCAGTAATACCCTTTACGAGGTCGATCTTTTCGGTACGATCTTGAATACGTGGGAAATGCCCGGTTATGCCTTTCACCACGATTTTGTAGAAAAACCGAACGGCAATTTTTTAGTGACCGTGACCAAATTGGGTGCACCGACGGTCGAGGATTATATCATCGAAATCGACAGGGACAGCAAGGCCATTGTCAATACGTGGGACCTCAATTTTTCCTTGGATAATTCCCGTACTACTTTAATCAGTGATCCTGTTGATTGGATCCATGTCAACGATCTGGCCTATGACGAATCAGATGATACTATCATTGTATCGGGACGCACCCAGGGCTTGATCAAGCTGACGGCCGACAACAAGGTGGTATGGATCATGGGTCCGCATAAGGAGTGGGACATCTCGGGGGGCGGCCAAGATCTGAACAAATATCTATTGCAGCCCGTTGATGCCAACGGAGATCCTATCAACGATTCGGCGGTTGTGGAAGGCACCGAAAACCATCCGGACTTTGAGTGGAACTGGTACCAGCATGCGGCAAAATTATTGCCCAACGGGCATATCACTTTATTTGACAACGGTGACAACCGCAATTTCTCGAACGCTGAAAAATATAGCCGTGCCGTTGAATATGAAATAGATGAAGATAATATGACGGTCAAACAAATCTGGCAGTACGGAAAGGAGAGGGGTGCCGACATGTATTCGCGAATCGTTTCCGATGTCGATTTTTTGCTCGACGAAAGCCATGTAATCGTCTCACCGGGCGCAAGTAGTGTCAACGGCGTCAACTACGGAAAATCTATCGAAGTGCTCTATCCCAGTGGAGAAGTAATCTTCGAGGCCACTATTACCCCGGAAGAGGCCCTTTTAGGCTTAGTGGTATTGCATAGAACGGAACGCTTGCCTTTATATCCTGATTAAGGGGAATTATTCTTGTGAAAAATGACTTCATCTAGCCTTAAAAGCCGAGATTCTCGGTGCCTAACAATACGTCTAAATGAGTTCTCCAAGTAAAATTCTTAATACCCAGCACTAAATTCCAATGCTTTTTTACAGTCGGTCCTAAAACTTCGATTTTCCATCAATTAAAATACCTTCCGCCTGCCATTCTTTGTAATTTGGAATTTGTCTATTGGAATTTTGCCTATTCAAATCCCTTCCTTCAACCGATTGGCATCCAACTTCAAAAAAATGAAAATCAGCATGGTAAAAAATAGCATGCCCGATCCCCCGTAACTGAACAGGGGCAGGGGGATCCCTATGGTGGGCAATATGCCGATGACCATGCCGATATTGATAAAATAATGCACCAACAGGATGGAGATTACCCCATATCCGTACATTCTACTGAAAGCATTTTTTTGCCTTTCCGCCAAATAGATCAATCGCAGAAGCATGAGCGTAAACAAGAGTACCACCGTCGCCGTACCGATAAAGCCCCATTCTTCACCCACGGTAGTAAAGATGTAATCGGAATGCTGCTCTGGCACAAAATTTCCTTTGGTGCGGGTACCTTCCAGAAAACCCTTCCCGAAAAATCCGCCGGATTCAATGGCTTTCTCCGATTGGTATGAGTTGTATCCGATGGTCTTTTGAATCTGTTCCAGTTTCGCGGGGTCTTTTTCCAACCCTAGCCATAGGGAGAACCTGTCACGGTGCCGCTGTTCGAAAACATTCTCGAAAACGAAATTTACGGAAAGCGAAAAGAGAATGGTAACTATGAAGGCTATGGTCAAGGGGAAAATAGGTACCCTGAATTTTTTCTTTTTTAGTAATAGGAAAATGAGGATGATCAGGGTCAGGGCAATAGCGATCCAAATGGTGCCGAACATCAAGGTGGTTATAAATATTAAAACGGCGAAAAGGGCGATGCCGAGATAATAGACGGGAAGCCCCTCCCTAAAAATCACGAATGATAGTGAAAAAAACACAAGGGCACTGCCGGGATCGGGTTGCGGTATGATCAATACGGCGGGGGTCAACAGAATTAAAAAGGCGTACAACTGGTGTTTGATACGTTTGATATCGGTCTGAATATCGCTGAGGTATTTGGCGAGGGCAAGTGCTGTGGCTACCTTAGCGAATTCGGCCGGTTGTAGGTTAAAAAAACCCAGATCGTACCACGAGGTAGCACCGGAAATGGTCTTTCCGAAAACGAACAGCCCGAGCAGCGACAGCATCGAAATCATGTAGAAAACACTGGAAAAACGCTCGTAGAAACTGGCCTCCACGGCGAGCAGAATAACGATAGAGGCCAGACTGGCCAAAATGAAGAACAGTTGTTTGCCGTGCAGGGTGCCAAAATCGAATATCGAGGAATCGGCTTCGTTAAAGGTGCTCGAATAGATATTTACCCATCCTATGGCGACTAGAAGCAAGTAGAACAGAACGGTAAGCCAATCGATACGTTTCAGGACGCTTTTACCGTACATAGTCAATTATATGGATGAGTCCTCTTCATTTGGTTCTACAGCATCTTGACTCCAATCGTACTCGTTTATCTTGAACTCCTTGCCACTATAGGGCTTGGCATATTCGCGTTCAAGGGTGCGTTCGAGCATACGCTTCTCGAGATCGGTACGGGTTATTTCGCCCTTTAAGTACTTTTCGATCATCAACGAGGCGATGTGGCCGGCATATCGTGATCCAAAGTATCCGTTCTCGATATATACGGCAATGGCAATTTTGGGGTTGTCCACCGGGGCGAACGCAACGAAGACCGAGTTGTCGGAGAGCTGGGTGCGAACGCTATCGATAATGGTATAGTTTTCTACGGTACCCGTTTTCCCCGCAATTTCAATATCCGGTATTTGCAACCATTTGGCGGTTCCTTCTTTATAGACATCGGCCATTCCTTGGATAACGGGTTCAAAATATTGTTTGTCTATGGCCGTGTGCTTGGGCTCGACAAAATCGGGAATACTAATATCCTTGCCATCTACCTTTTTCAGAATGTGTGGGGTGAAATAATGGCCCCTGTTGGCAATGGCGGCAGTCATATTGGCCAATTGAATAGGTGTGGCCGCTATTTCGCCCTGCCCGATGGAATTTGAAATGATATAGGATGAAGACCAGCGGTTGTCGCCGTACCACTTGTCATAGTATTCCTTGCTGGGAATCCTTCCTTTTCGTCCGGTAGGGAGGTCGTAGCCCAGGTATTGCCCCAGACCGAAACTCTTCATATCTTCTTCCCAAACGTCCATGGCCTCGTCTGTAGTATCGTATTTATCATAAATCTTACGGAAAACCCCTGCGAAATAAGCATTACACGATTTATAGATACCGCTGTTCAAGTTACGTATACCGCCACCGCAATGACATCCCCTTTTCTTTTTCCCTACATAAAAACCATGGTAACATTGGATGGTGGTGCTGGGTGTTATGACGCCCTCTTGTAGGGCCACCAGGGCATTCAGGATTTTAAAAGGAGATCCGGGCGAGCCCTCCGCCAATATCGACCGATCGAAAAGTGGCTTTGATATGCTGTCGTAGTGTAGTTTGCTGTAATTTTTGGATCGTTCCCGTCCCACTAAGAGCGAAGGGTCATAGGTCGGCCCTGATATCATGGAGAGTATCTCGCCCGTTGCGGGTTCGATGGCCACAATGCCGCCATGTTTGCCATGCATCAGCCGCTCCCCGTATTCCTGTAGGGTCTTGTCAATGGTGATATTGATTTCCAGTCCTTGTTGGGGAAGCGTATCGAGAATACCATTCTTATACTTCCCGATATCGCGGTTGTAGCGGTCTTTTTGAATGTACTCTACGCCTTTTCTTCCCCGGAGAATATCCTCGTACTGCTTTTCCACACCCGTACGCCCGGTAAGTTCGCCCTGCACGTAATACGGATTTTTGGCCAAGTCGCGTTCGTTTACCTCACTGATATATCCGAGAACGTTAGCCGCTGAGTTCGTGGCGTAGTACCGTAACGAACGTTTTTGAATGTAAAAGCCTTGATAGTGCCGCATTTTTTCCTGCAGCTTGGCGTAGTCTTCCTTTGATAGCTGCGGAACGAATACAGAAGGCAATCTGGGGGAATAGACCCGCGCTTTGTGTAGCTCCTTTTTGAATTTTTTCTTATCTATGCCCAGCAGTCCACAGAACTCCAAGGTATCGAGCTTCCGTACCTCTCGGGGTATCACCATGACGTCGTATGCAGGATCGTTGCCCACCAAAAGCTTCCCGTCGCGGTCATAGATATATCCGCGTTCGGGATAGTTATAGACCCGTTTTATCGCCGGATCTTCCAACACCTGGTCCGGCGAAAAACTGAAAATCTGCAAATACGACAGTCGGCCGAGAAAGGTAATCCCGATGATTACGATGATTGAGGAAAGCAAAAGTTTTTTCATCTAGGGATGAAGTTTTATTAAATTATGACCGGATGTCAAAAAAAATTGAATACTGGTTTGACGGAAGGTACAGGTCGTTACTCCAGAATTTGTACCCTAACCCCTACCCAAATTACGCTTTACGGATACTAAAAAGCGATCCGAACAGCAGGCAAAGCACCAAAGTAACCGCCCCGGTAGCCAAGACTTTTTTCAAAATTAATAGGAAATTCGTCAAATTAAAAATTTCCAGGGTAAAGAAGACCAAATGGTGTACTACAATCAATAACGCCAAAAAGGTAATTTGTTGTACACGAGTGGTATTACTTAATTTAAAACTTTGAAATTCGAAATTGACCCCAAAGACAAAACGCATAATGGCGGGCCGCATATAGGCGATGGTTATGGTCGCGGCGGCGTGTAAGGCCATGGTATCCGAAAAGAAATCTATCGAAAATCCCAGGAGGAAGCCCAGTCCGATAAAGGCCGCCCGGTTTTCCTTGATGGGATACCAATATAAGAAGAGAATATAAACCATCGGGTTGATAAACCCGAATAAGTTAAGGCGGTTGAAGACCAGCACCTGCACCAGCACGAGCAGTATAAAACGAAAGACGTTCAAAAAGTAGGAATTACTGACCATCACTTTCCGATTGTTTTTCCAAGGTCTCTATTTCTTCACGGTATCGGTTGTTGACGATATAGACGTTTTTAACATTGGTCATGTCGTTAAAAAGGGCCACATCGATTCTATAGAAACTTTGGGAAGTGTTCAGGTCGAATTTGAGAATGGTACCGATGGGCAGGCCTTCGGGAAAGATACTGCTCATACCGCCGGTAACAATGGTGTCGCCCACCGTAAGCGTGACCAGTCGAGGAACGTCAACCAACTGTACCACGTCATACCTTTTCATGTCCCACACCAGCGAACCAAAATGATCCGTATTCTTGATTTTGGCATTGATGTTCGATTTTTCGTTCAATATACTCTGCACGGTAGCGAAATGCTTAGAGGTGTTTTCGACGATGCCCAAAACACCCTTGCTGGTGATTACGCCCATATCTTCGGTTACGCTATCATTTTTTCCCTTGTCAATGGTAATATAGTTCCGGGGATTCGAAAAACTGTTTTTGATGACCCTCCCCGTGGTAATCGTATAGGTGCGTTGCAAGGAATCTAAAAGGATGGAATCGCTCCCGCCCTGGTTGAAGAGCAGCTCGCGCAAGCGTTTGTTCTCATCCATCAATTTTTGGTTCTCCTTATCAAGACCAAAATAGGTGGATACCTTGTTCGAGGCTTCGAGAACGTTGCCCGTAATCCAGCTCGAAGAATTGAAAAATTGGGATTGATGGTAAGAATGCGATTGAATTGTAAATCCCAAAGAAATGATCATCAGAAAGATATAAAGAAGAAAATTCTTATATCGTATGATAAAGTTGATGATCTGCTGCATGCCCCGAGCTGTTTAAAACATTTCTTCCGGATAAGTTTTCTTGGGAAAAAATGGATTTGGCGTAGTTATTTTTTTGGTTTATAAGGATGTTTTTCCATCAATCTAATAGCCTCTAATTTTGTCTATTGATGGGAGTGATTGAACTATCATTTACTCCGATCGGTCATTGGTCATCTGTCTTCCGTGCATTTATTTGATAAGGATACTCTTGTACCGCTCTAAGTTCTTCAAAGCAATTCCGGTACCCCGTACCACCGCACGTAATGGGTCTTCGGCGATATAAACGGGAAGGTCCGTTTTTTGGGACAATCTTCGGTCCAGCCCTCGCAACATCGAACCGCCACCGGCCAGATAGATTCCGGTGTTGTAGATATCTGCGGCCAGTTCTGGCGGTGTTTGCGACAGGGTTTCCATTACGGCATCCTCGACACGTAGAATAGATTTGTCCAAGGCCTTGGCGATTTCCCGAAAGGATATTTGTACCTGTTTGGGTTTTCCGGTCAAAAGGTCGCGGCCCTGTACCGATTTATCCTCGGGCGGACTCTGTAGATCCTCCGTGGCCGAACCGATTTCAATCTTTATGTTTTCAGCGGTAGCCTCCCCGACATAGAGGTTGTGCTGGGTACGCATATAGTAGATAATGTCGTTGGTGAATACATCACCCGCAATTTTAACGGATTTGTCACAAACGATTCCCCCCAAAGCGATGACCGCAATCTCGGTAGTACCCCCGCCGATATCGACGATCATGTTGCCTTTGGGTTGCATAATATCGAGTCCGATGCCGATGGCGGCGGCCATGGGTTCGTGAATAAGATAAACCTCCTTGCCATTAACACGTTCTGCGGATTCTTTGACCGCGCGCATTTCCACCTCGGTAATGCCCGAAGGAATACAGATGACCATACGCAATGCCGGCGGAAACCATTTTTTCTTGAGGGCGGGAATGTTCTTGATGAACATGTTGATCATCTTTTCGGAAGCGTCGAAATCCGCTATTACCCCATCTTTCAGGGGCCGGATGGTCTTTATGTTTTCGTGGGTCTTGCCCTGCATCAAATTGGCCTCTTTGCCAACGGCGATGATTTTGCCCGAAATACGGTCGCGGGCAACGATTGAGGGGCTGTCCACCACAACCTTGTCCATATGTATGATGAGGGTGTTCGCCGTTCCCAGGTCGATGGCGATTTCCTCTGTCAAGAAATCAAAAAATCCCATTTTAATATTGTTTGGTTATGTTACTA
This sequence comes from uncultured Flavobacteriaceae bacterium, assembly GCA_963764285.1. Taxonomy (GTDB): domain Bacteria; phylum Bacteroidota; class Bacteroidia; order Flavobacteriales; family Flavobacteriaceae; genus Pricia. The sequence continues at coordinate 37,635 of CAVXSA010000012.1, read as the reverse complement.
GCTCGATAAGGGTATGCATTTTATCGACAAAAGTAGCAAAATAAGCTACTGAACAAGGCTTAATGTTGTGAATTCGCTTTTAATGATGGTCAAAATATAAAGTATTGAAGGCTAGGCTTCAAAAAATTTATTCTTAATGCTTGAAATGTCGGGTACCGGTCATTACCATAGCTACCCCGTTTTCGTTACAGTAGTCGATACTCAATTGGTCCTTAATGGACCCGCCCGGTTGTATAACGCTAGAAATGCCATTTTTATGCGCAATTTCGACACAATCTGGAAAAGGAAAGAACGCATCGCTCGCCATAACGGCCCCCTCCAAGTCGAATTTAAAGGATTTTGCTTTGTGGATTGCCTGGTTCAGGGCATCGACCCGGCTGGTCTGTCCCGTACCGCTGGCGCACAATTGTTTGTTTTTCGCGAGTACTATGGTATTGGATTTCGTATGCTTACACAGTTTGGAAGCGAAAATCAAATCTTCGAGTTCCCTTTCGCACGGTCTTTTTTCGGTGGCGAATTGCAAATCGTCCACGTTGTCCGTCATATGGTCTTTATCCTGTACCAGAATCCCGTTGAGGCAGGTACGTACGATCGTTGTCGGCAAATCGACCTCGTTCTGTATAAGGATAATCCGGTTCTTCTTTCCTTTGAGCGCTTCTAGCGCCTTGTCGGAATAGCTGGGCGCAATAACCACCTCACAAAAAAGTTTATGGATTTCTTCCGCAGTGGCATGGTCAATCTCGACATTACTGATCAGAATGCCCCCGAAAGCGGAAACCGGGTCGCCCGCCAAAGCATCGACATAGGCCTGATGTATGTTTTCCCGCTGTGCCAGTCCACAGGCGTTATTGTGCTTTAGGATGGCAAAGGTAGGAATGTCGCCCTTGAATTCGCTCATCAGGTTGACCGCGGCATCGACATCCAATAAGTTATTGTACGAAAGTTCCTTGCCGTGCAGTTTGGTGAACATTGCCTCAAAATCGCCGAAAAAGATGCCCTTTTGATGCGGATTTTCTCCGTAACGCAAGACCTGGCCTTTGCTTTCGCTGATTTTTAAGGAGGTAAGTTCGCGATCTTTGTTAAAATAGTTGAAAATAGCCGTATCGTAATGCGAGGAAACATGAAAGGCTTTGGCGGCAAATTTTTTGCGATTTTCCAAGGAGGTAGTTCCGTTTCCTTCCGAAATGAGCTCCAGAAAATCGCCGTAATCGTCCATGGAAGACACACAGAGCACATCATGAAAGTTTTTGGCGGCGGCCCGGATCAACGAAATGCCTCCGATATCGATCTTTTCGATAATATCCTGCTCGGAAGCGCCGCTGGCCACGGTTTTTTCAAAGGGATACAGATCGACGATAACAATATCCAACTGCGGGATGTCGTATTCCGCCAACTGCGCCGCGTCGCCCTCGTCGTCCTGGCGGTTCAGGATACCCCCGAACACCTTGGGATGCAAGGTCTTTACGCGTCCTCCCAAAATAGAAGGGTAACCGGTTACCTCCTCCACCGGCACGACCTCTATCCCCAGATCCTTGATAAATTTTTCCGTCCCGCCCGTGGAATAAATTGTAATGCCCAGTTCCTCGAACTTTTTCACGATAGGCTCCAGCCCATCTTTATGAAATACGGAAATTAAGGCAGAAGTTGCTTTTTTGGTGCTCATTTTATAGTGGATTTTAGTTTCGACGGCAAAGTCTGCCCCCCGCTGCTATAAGGACATGCAAAAGTACTTTATTTGCAAGGAAAACCGTAGCTTGTTTATCAACAAATTTCAAGGGAAGTTTTATACCAATATTTTGGAAACCTCCACGTTTACAAACTCCAAAAACCGTTCATCCTCTTCGGTAAAGGGATCTGGCGTGTTCGAATCGATATCGATCTGTCCGATATTTTCCCCACGGACAAAAAGGGGCACGACGATTTCCGATTTTACGGTTATACTGCAGGCGATATAATTGTCCTGCTCCTTCACATCGGGCACCACGAAATTTTGGTTGCTGACGGCTACTTGTCCGCAAATACCTTTCCCAAAGGGAATAATGGTGTGATCGGTAGGGGCGCCCGCATAGGGGCCGAGTTTCAGTTCTTCCTTATCGCCGTTCTTGAAGTAAAATCCTACCCAATCGTAATGTGCTATCGTATTTCTCAAAAGCTCACATACCTGTTGAAGGCGGATATCAGTCTTAAGGTCGGAACGGTTTAGTAAAACGGATGTTTCTTTACGTAGTCGATCGAACATTTTTAGGGATTTGTACAAAGGTATTGAAAGTGAGGCAAAGTTCGGACCTAAAGGTAAAATTTTGGCCTATCCACACCGTTTTTCCGCGTAGGAAATAGTTGCTGTGAGGGTTCGTTCTTTGCCACCAATAAAAAAACCGTCCCGATGAAATCATCGGAACGGTCTTTAGGATTATAGTTTATCCATGGCATCTGCCATTACATCATACCGGGCATTCCGCCACCACCCATTGGGGGGCCTGAAGGTCCAGATTCCTCTTTGATTTCGGTCAAAGCACTTTCGGTGGTCAAGATCATTCCGGCGACCGATGCGGCATTTTCCAAAGCGATACGGGTCACTTTGGTCGGGTCGATGATACCGGCCTTGAACATTTCAACGTATTTCTCGGATTTGGCATCATAGCCGAAGTCGTTCTTGCCTTCCAACACCTTGGCAGCAATTACCGAACCTTCGCCACCTGCGTTTTCAACAATGATACGCAAAGGTGTTTCGATGGCCCTAGCGACTATCTGAACTCCGGTTTCCTCATCGGCGTTCTCCGTTTGAATTTTGGAGAGTAACGACTTAGTACGGATCAGGGCAACGCCACCACCGGCAACGATTCCTTCTTCGACCGCGGCACGGGTGGAGTGTAGGGCATCGTCAACACGATCTTTTTTCTCCTTCATTTCCACTTCAGAGGCTGCACCCACATAGAGTACGGCAACACCGCCGGCCAATTTGGCCAGACGCTCTTGAAGTTTTTCCTTATCGTAATCGGATGTGGTGGTCTCGATCTGCGATTTGATTTGGTTGACGCGGGTCTTGATATCCTTTTGAACGCCTCCACCATTCACAATAGTGGTGTTGTCTTTATCGATGGATACTTTTTCGCAGGTACCCAACATGTCGAGAGTCGTATTGTCCAAAGAAAAACCTCGCTCTTCGGAAATTACGGTACCACCGGTCAAGATGGCTATATCTTCCAACATCGCTTTTCTACGGTCACCGAAGCCTGGCGCCTTAACGGCGGCGATTTTCAACGAACCTCTCAGTTTGTTTACGACTAGTGTGGCTAGTGCCTCACCGTCCACATCTTCGGCGATGATCAACAAAGGCTTACCGGATTGTGCCACGGGTTCCAATACGGGAAGCAAGTCTTTCATCGAAGAAATTTTCTTGTCGAACAGTAAAATATAGGGACTCTCCAGTTCAGAGACCATCTTTTCGGAATTCGTCACGAAATAGGGAGAAAGATATCCCCTATCAAACTGCATTCCCTCCACAACGTCCACATAAGTTTCGGTTCCTTTGGCTTCCTCAACGGTGATGACCCCTTCCTTACCGACTTTTCCGAAGGCCTCGGCGATAAGTTCACCGATGGTGTCGTCATTATTGGCGGAAATAGAAGCGACTTGCTTGATTTTATCCGAAGAATCGCCTACTTTTTTAGATTGTTTGGCCAAATTCGCCACAATGGCTTCTACAGCTTTGTCGATTCCTCTTTTCAGGTCCATCGGGTTGGCACCGGCGGCAACGTTCTTCAAACCTTCTTTAACGATGGACTGGGCCAAAACGGTGGCAGTGGTCGTACCGTCACCAGCTAGGTCATTGGTTTTAGAAGCGACTTCCTTCACCATTTGCGCGCCCATGTTTTCAAGGGCATCCTTTAACTCTATCTCTTTGGCCACGGTAACCCCGTCTTTGGTCACCTGTGGGGCGCCGAAAGATTTACTGATGATAACGTTTCTACCCTTGGGTCCCAAGGTCACCTTTACTGCATTTGCCAAAGCATCGACACCTCTCTTGAGGCCGTCGCGTGCTTCTAAATTGAATTTTATATCTTTTGCCATAATAAATTTAGTATTTATTTGTCTTCCCCGCGAAGGCGGGGATCTGTTTATTTTTTCTTTAATCGTTCTTTAAAAAGTCCTTGCCATTCTTTCTTGTATGTCCAAAATGAACATGCGTTGAAAACTCTCGAATTTTCTTTACTTAGTAGTTCGATTGTTCAAGAGATTCCCGCCTACGCGGGAATGACAAAAATGTCACTAAATAATCGCTAGAACATCGCTCTCCCGCATCATCAGGTAATCAGTACCTTCGAGCTTAAGTTCGGTGCCTGCATATTTGCCATAAAGTACCTTATCGCCGACTTTAACGGTCACTTTGTCGTCTTTGGTACCGGGACCGACGGCCACGACTTTACCTTGTTGCGGTTTTTCTTTCGCGGTGTCAGGAATGTAAATACCGGACGCTGTTTTGGTCTCGGCTTCCATAGGTTCGATAAGTACTCGATCGGCCAATGGTTTAATGTTGACTTTTGCCATATTAAAAGTTTTTAGTTAGAAATAATGAAATTCTGCGTCAAGTAAGGCAGAAATTATGCCACGCCGTTAAAACTGACACTTTGTTGAATCAAAAATGCCAGCTTGTCATTAAAGAGAGGCTTTGGATTTTTCTTTAGGGTTTTTTAGTGCCTTTTAGCGCATTTCGTCGCTAAATTTTGCACAGCAGCTCTGCTCTACTAAAATCTTACTAAGAACTACCTTAACGTCTTCGGTATAAGTTCTAATAACACAAATTTAGATCAACTCAAAGCGGACTTACTAATCGGTAGTAGGTGGATTTCCCTGGCTTGTCGCGGGAAATGAAAATATAGTCCGCGAAATGCTTCGCGGGATTGCCCGAGAGTTTTGAATATCGAATAGAAATTAAGTTCATCCAGCCTCAAAGGCCGATATTACCGGTTCCACACCAGAAGTCGAAATGAGTTCATCAATGGAGAGGACAAAAGAGAAAAGCTTTAACTTTTGGATAAAAAATGAATTCTTCTCCGGCGGGCTTATATGCTGTCGGTGGTCGGATTGGAATCGTTTGTAGCAGGTGAGGATGGGTTGTCGGGAAGCGTTTCCGGTACGGTTTCGGGAACGGTGGTCTCTATGTCGTCGCCGTTAAGCAGTTTGGAGTCGCCTTCGCCGAAATTTCCTTTCAGGGCCACATTGGAAGCCAAGATCAATACCACAAGCAATATGGCCAAAGTCCAGGTGCTTTTGTCCAAAAAATCCCCGGTCTTTTTGACACCGCCGACTACCTGGCTGCCCCCCCCACCAAATGAGGACGATAATCCGCCGCCTTTGGGGTTTTGGACCATGATGACCAATACCAACAAAAAGCAGACTATGATAATGAGGATCAGGAAGATGGTAAACGTACTCATTGGAAAAATTTAAAGGTTAAAAGTTAGTCGATAGATGGGCCATTGTTACTAAAACCCGCCATGCTGGTATCCTTGCGAACGGCCAATACGTCACTAGGAATTATCATCCTTCAAGCGCTCGACCGCCTTGATTCGATCTGCAAAGAAACCACTTTTTTCCGGATATTTCAAACTTAAAATTTTATACGCCTGTATGGCCTTTTTATACTTTTTTTGCTCGAGATAGACCTTGGCCAGGGTCTCGGTCATCAGCTCTTTGTTATCGAATTTTACCGAATCGCCCATGACTATTTTCGGAACGTCTTTCTTGGGTTTTATCTTCGGATTATCGGCAATGAATTTATCGATCAGATCGAATTTTTTCTTTTTGGGATTTTTTTCTTCCAGGGGAAAATCGATGTTTTCCATTTCCCTTTCCTCCGGCTCGGAGGGTTTTTTGATTCTTTTGACCGGTTTGAACGAGGTCAATTGCAACCACTCGCCGAAAGAATACTTTTCTTTTTTCGTAAAGGGCAGGGGTTCGCCTATTTCAAGGTCCTCGGATGCCTTCTTCTTGGCTTCGGAGAGTACCTTGTCAATATTCGGGTCTTTTGATGTAAAAAGTTTAGGGTCTAATAGGGCGTCCGCTTCGGCTTTTGAAAGGGAAAGTGATGTTACTTCCGAAGTTTCGGATTCGGCCTCGTCGGATTTTTGAGGTACCTCCTCTTCCGAAATGATTTCTATGTCGGCCAGGGACGTGGTTTTGCCCGATAGGCTATCGGCAATGTGGTTCTGCAGGAAGTCTTTAGAGGTGATAAAATCAAAAAGTACTTCGCGGTCGGCGGTATAGGCCGCGGTAACCTTTAAGGCCTTGTTGTATTTGAAGCTGTTGTCATTTTTGAGTCCTTTTAAATGGAGCGCGTGGGCCGCTTGAAAATACGGATATTCTTCCAGCACCTCTTCCAACTGGTGGGTCTGCATCGGTAAGACCACCTTGTCTGGATGTTGTAGAAGGGATGTGAAGTCTTTTGCGTTCATATTAACAAAGAAATGAGTGTATCTTTTTAACTACCAGTCGGCCAGGGAAGCATTAAAAATATCCTGGGTTATCCGTTCAAAAATAACCTCTAGGGCCTCGGTTTTTATTGCGGAAGGTTGGGTGGCCGCGGGAAAATCGTAAAAAAACGAAAAACGTTTTTCGAAATCCACATCTTCCTTGGTCTTATTGTAAAATCGTACGTTCACTGCCATCGACAACCGGTTTTGGGCGGCCGTCTGCTGGGCGGTAGCGCTCATGGGGGAGATGCGGTACTCCACGATTTCGCCTTCGTAAAGCAGGTCGCCATCTGAACTCGTCAAGTCGAGGCTGGTCTGGTTCAGTATGCGATCTTGAAGGGCCTGGGTAAAGTCCCGTTCCAGTCCCGGTTCAAAAACGGAACCGGGGCTCTGGGTGGCATAGTTCTGAAACCGCGGCACGGTAAAGGTCGTTGCCGTACCCACATCGCCCCCGGTGAAATTGTATATGCCACAGGCATTGAGGCTGATGGTCAAAATCAAGATTAAAAGTTTATTTTTCAGTTTTTTCACTTAAGAACAATTTTTTATGAAAAAAAAGCAGAGAACGAGAGAAGAGGCTTTTGACTCCATCGGTTTAGATGCATCTGTTTGATTTGATTTGGGTAGTCATTATCTTATCTCTTTACTAGAGATCATACTGTTTGATCTTTCGATACAGCGTCCGTTCGGAAATGCCAAGCTCGGCGGCGGCGGCCTTTCGTTTGCCGCGGTTGCGCTCGAGCGATTTTTTGATAAGCTCTACCTCTTTTTCCTGTAAAGATAGGGTTTCTTCTTCCTCGATCTCTTCGGCAAAATGGTACTTGTCTTCTTGTGGGGGCCTTTGAATCGGCTTTTGCGACTCGTGTTCGGGCAGATGCAGAACTTCCAGCGGGTCGCGTTCATCTTCTGGCATATCGTTTCCGTTATCCCCATAAATTTTTTCGATAAGGCCCTCATTTTCTTCCTGTACCTTGTTGCCGTCGTTGTTCTTCATAATGGCCAAGGTCAGCTTTTTCAGGTCGTTGAGGTCGCCCTTCATGTCGAAAAGCACCTTGTACAATATTTCCCTTTCATTGCTAAAATCGCCTTCGGATTTTTTCTGTCCGATGACGGCCGGCAGGTTCGACCCGCTTGAAGCAGGGAGGTATCCTTTAAGGGTATCCCAAGAAACAGTGCGGCTCTGTTCGAGCACCGATATCTGTTCGGCAATGTTTCGGAGCTGACGGATGTTGCCCGGCCAACGATATTTTAACAGGAGTTGTACCGCTTCATCCTCTAAACGGATGGTCGGCATCTTATATTTGGTACCGAAATCGGAAGCGAATTTGCGGAACAATAGATGGATATCATCCTGGCGCTCGCGCAAGGGAGGAATGTGGATTTCTACCGTACTCAGACGATAATATAGATCCTCCCGGAATTTTTCTTTCTTGATCGCCTCGAACATGTTGATGTTGGTGGCCGCGACAATACGCACATCGGTCTTTTGAACCTGGGAAGATCCCACCTTGAGGAATTCCCCGTTTTCCAAGACCCGCAAAAGGCGCACTTGGGTGGTCAAGGGCAGTTCGCCGACCTCGTCCAGAAATATAGTACCGCCATCGGCCACTTCGAAATAGCCGCTACGGGTCTGGGTGGCACCGGTAAAGGCCCCTTTTTCGTGGCCAAAGAGCTCGCTGTCGATGGTGCCCTCGGGAATCGCCCCGCAGTTGACCGCAATATACTTGGCATGTTTGCGGTGTGAAAGCGAATGGATGATTTTCGGGATAGCCTCTTTACCGACCCCGCTTTCCCCGGTCACCAATACGGAAATATCCGTAGGGGCGACCTGCACTGCCTTTTCCAAGGCACGATTCAGCTTCGGATCGTTTCCGATAAGCTCAAAGCGCTGTTTTATGGATTGAACGTTTTCCATTATTGTGGCTCCCCATAGCTGGGAGGCTTTCTTGTGTTTAGATAATTCCTATAAAAAGTGGAACTACCGATTATTGATTACTATTCAACTGAACACTGCACACTGAACACTGAACCCGCCCTACTGAGCACTCGCAACAGCCTCTCCGATCAAGGTCGCCGAAGTACAGCTATCCATCCGCACCATCACAAAGTCCCCGACCTGATAGTCCTCCTTGGGAAACACGGCCACGGTGTTCTGCGAATTGCGCCCCATCCAATGTTTATCAGACTTTTTGGAAGGGCCTTCGATCAGCACTTCCTGTATTTTGCCGAGGTGCTGTTCGGTGCGTTCTTGGCAATGTTCACGCTGCAGGGCGATAATTTCGGCCAAGCGGCGTTTTTTGGTTTCCTGGGGTACGTCGTCTTCTAATTTGCGCTCAGCCAGGGTGCCGGGCCGTTCGGAATAGGCGAACATAAAGCCGTAATCGTACCTGACATATTCCATTAAGGATAAGGTATCTTGATGGTCTTCTTCCGTTTCGCTGGGAAAACCGGTGATCATATCCTGAGAAATGGCCACATCGGGGATGATTTCGCGGATGTTGTCGATCAGTTCAAAATACTCCTGCCGGGTGTGCAGCCGGTTCATGGCCTTTAAGATCTGGTCGCTCCCGCTTTGCACGGGCAGATGTATGTAATTACAGATATTCTTATATTTTGCCATGGTACGGATGACCTCCAAGGTCATATCCTGGGGGTTTGAGGTCGAAAAGCGGATACGCATCCGGGGCTGGGCCAGGGCGACCTTTTCCAACAATCGGGCGAAGTCCACGGCCATCGCTTTTTGCATGTCGGAGGCTTTCGAATAATCCTTTTTCAATCCCCCTCCGTACCAGAGGTAGCTGTCCACATTCTGGCCGAGTAGCGTAATTTCCCTAAAGCCTTTGTCCCACAGGTCGTTGACCTCGTTTACAATGGATTGTGGGTCGCGACTACGCTCCCGTCCTCTCGTAAAAGGCACCACGCAGAACGTACACATGTTGTCGCATCCCCGGGTGATGGATACAAAAGCGGTCACGCCGTTGGAATTCAGCCGAACGGGTGCCACATCGCCATAGGTCTCGTCTTTGGAAAGAATAACGTTCACGGCATTCCGGCCTTCCTCGATTTCCTGTATAAGATGGGGCAGGTCTTTGTAGGCATCGGGGCCGACCACCATGTCCACTATCTTCTCTTCCTCCAGAAACTGATGTTTCAAACGTTCCGCCATGCATCCTAAAACGCCGACCTTCATATGCGGGCGTTCTTGTTTGACAGCATTGAACTTTTCAAGCCGCTTGCGCACGGTAAGTTCCGCCTTTTCCCGAATGGAGCAGGTGTTGACCAAAACGAGGTCGGCCTCGTTCAACTCTTGGGTAGTATCGAATCCCTCGCCCGCCAAGATCGAGGCCACGATCTCGCTATCGGAAAAGTTCATCTGGCAGCCGTAGCTTTCGATATACAGTTTCCGGCCGTTAGATCTCTGCTTGCCCGGCGATAGGGCAGTGCCCTGATTTTTTTCGTCTATTACCTTTTCCATATCCTAATTCATCCTCTAAATCCTAGCGAAATCTAGCGAACGGCAAATATACCATTAATTCCATTTTTATGACAAATTGACAGTTATAAATTTATTTTAAAATGTAACGCAACGTTTTAGTATGCTGTGTATCTTATACCATAGGTAACTCTCTAAATTCCATCCCATGAAAAATACCCTTTTGTTATTGTTTTTCGCCGCGGCCATATCATTCGTATCCTGCGAAGATGATCAAGACGATAGTCTCTATGCGGAGTATCAAGTGGCCAAACCTATAAAAATGAGTATGGCGGAGTTTAGGAGTGGGGTAGATGTCATTGCCCCTGTTCCTATATTGGAATCGGGCAAGATTTACGCCTATAAAAATTATATTTTTATCAATGACAAGAACAAGGGGGTGCATGTAGTCGATAACACCGACCCTTCGAATCCCAAAAAGATTTCCTTTATTGAAATTCCGGGTAACGTCGATATTTCCGTGAAGGGAGATTTTCTATTTGCGGATAGTCTTTCCGATCTCGTGGTGCTCGATATTTCCGATATGTCCGATATTCATCAGGTAAACCGCTTGGAAGGTGTGCTGCAGACCAATGTGTTCTGGCCTGCGGATGCCGATATTTTCGAAAATAACGATATCGATTATAACAAGGAGATATTGGTGGGTTGGGAAGTCGTTACCGAAAGAAGGCTCAAATCGGAAGTTGAAAACAGGAACGGCGGATTTTGGGAGGCCGATATGGCCGCATTGGCGAATACTTCCGCTTCTGCTGCATCCGTAACGGGTCAAGGGGGTTCGTTGGCACGTTTCAAAATCGTTGACGACTATTTGTACGCCGTTGATTTTCACAATATCAATATCTTTAACATCACCGATCTGGGCCACCCTCAAACCCTGGCTCCCGTTTCCGCAGGCTTTGATATCGAGACCATCTTCAACCAAAATAAGCATCTGTTCTTGGGAAGTAGGAGCGGCATGTACATTTATGATATATCTTCGCCCGCATCGCCCCGTTACGTAAGCGAATTTCAACATGGTACCGCCTGCGACCCCGTCGTGGTCGATGGCGATTATGCCTTTGTAACCCTTCGTGGGGGTAACGCTTGCGGGGCAACGGAAAGCGGACTTTTCATTATCGATATTTCTACCATTGAAAATCCCGTACTGGCGAAAGAATACGCTATGGACGAACCTTATGGATTGGGCATAAAGGATGAAAAATTATTTATCTGCGATGGTAATTCGGGCCTAAAGGTTTATGACAAGACCGATGTCAATCAGTTGGTACAACTAAATCACTTTAAGGATATCAATACCTTCGATGTGATTCCCTTGGACGACACCCTGCTAATGACCGGTAAGGATGTTATTTATCAATACAAGTATTTCGATGATAATCTTAGGCTGTTGAGCACGTTGCAGCTCGACTAGGATACGCTAAATTTAAATCACTATATATAAGGTATAGCCCGAAATTAAAAATTTCATTTACTTTTGTGGCTCGAAAAACCGATATATGGCCAAAAATTTAGTGATAGTCGAGTCGCCCGCAAAGGCAAAGACGATAGAGAAGTTTTTAGGGAAGGACTATAAAGTGGAGTCCAGTTTTGGACATATCGCCGATTTGCCCTCCAAGGAATTGGGTGTTGATGTCGAGAAAAACTTTGAACCCAAGTACATCGTCGATAAGGACAAAAAGGCGCTCGTAAAGAAACTGAAGGGCCTCGCCGATAAGGCGGAGACCATTTGGCTGGCCAGTGATGAAGACCGGGAGGGGGAAGCCATTTCTTGGCATCTGGCCGAGGAGCTGAAGCTCGACAAGAAGAAGACCCGGCGTATCGTGTTCAACTCGATTACCAAATCCGCCATTCAAAAAGCGATAGAGAACCCCAGGGAAATCAACTACAATCTGGTCAATGCCCAACAGGCGCGGCGCGTGCTGGACCGATTGGTGGGATACGAACTCTCTCCTGTCTTGTGGAAAAAGATCAAACCGGGCCTTTCAGCGGGTCGGGTACAGTCCGTCGCCGTTCGTCTGATCGTTGAGCGCGAAAGAGATATTGAGGCCTTTACCCCCGAAGCTTCCTTTCGGATATCCGCGGAGTTCAAGACAGAGGAGGGCAGTATATTTTCCGCAAAACTGTACAAGACCTTTCCGACCCAGCAGGAGGCCCAGAAATTCCTCGAACAGAATATCGGCGCCGATTTCTCCGTGGGTAGTCTGGACAAGAAACCCGCGAAGAAATCCCCATCCGCTCCCTTTACCACCTCCACACTGCAACAGGAAGCTTCCCGAAAGCTCTACTTTTCGGTAGGCCGCACCATGCAGGTCGCCCAACGTTTGTACGAAGCGGGATTGATTACCTATATGCGAACCGACAGCGTCAACCTCTCCGGTGAAGCCATCGCCGCCGCCAAAGACGCCATTCTCGACAACTATGGAGAGAAATACAGTAATGTACGCAATTACAAAGGAAAATCGAAAGGTGCGCAAGAGGCCCACGAGGCCATCCGCCCAACGGATATGACCAAGGATTCGCCCTCGCTGGAGCGCGACCAATCAAAACTCTACGAACTGATCTGGAAGCGTACCATCGCCTCACAGATGAGCGATGCGCAATTGGAACGTACGAACGTTAAGATCGAGACCAATACCCATGATGAGGAGTTCACCGCCAATGGGGAGGTCATTAAATTCGACGGTTTCCTCAAAGTATATTTGGAAGGTTCCGACGAGGAGGATACCCCCGAAGAGCAAGACGGCATGTTGCCTGCCATGAGGGTGGGCGATACCTTGCTCAACCAGTATATTACGGCTACCGAGCGATTTACGAGACCGCCCTATCGCTTTACCGAGGCATCCTTGGTAAAAAAGTTGGAGGAACTGGGCATCGGAAGGCCTTCTACCTATGCCCCGACGATTTCTACCATACAGAACCGGGGCTATATAGAGAAAGGGGCGATCGAAGGGGCTGAAAGAAATTATGTGCAACTGATCATGGAATCCGGCGCGGTCAAGGAGAAAAAACTCACCGAGACCGTGGGTTCCGACAAGGGCAAGATGGTACCGACCGATATCGGTATGATTGTCAACGACTTTTTGGTAAGCCACTTTGGCAATATTCTCGATTATAATTTCACGGCGAAGGTAGAGGAAGATTTTGATGAGATTGCCGAGGGAGACGAAGACTGGCAAAAGGTAATGAAGGATTTTTATACCGATTTCCATCCCAATGTACTCGATGTAGAGGAAAACGCCGACCGTGCGAGTGGCGAACGGGTGCTGGGCAAGGACCCTAAATCGGGTCGGCAGGTCGCGGTGCGCCTGGGCCGTTTTGGGCCGATGGTACAAATAGGTACGGTGGACGACGAGGAAAAACCAAAGTTCGCCAGCTTATTGCCCGACCAGTCCCTCAACACGATCACCTACGACGAGGCGATGGAGCTGTTCAAGCTCCCCCGAAAACTGGGTGTTTTTGAAGGTGAAGAGGTCGAGGCCAATGTGGGCCGCTACGGTCCGTATGTGCGCTTTGGCAAAAAGTTCGTCTCCCTCGAAAAGGACGAAAGTGCCTTCGACGTCGATTTTGAAAGGGCGGTCGAGCTGATCAAAGAAAAGCAAAAGGCCGATGCCCCTATTTTTAAATATGAGAAAAAAGACGTTACCAAAGGCAAAGGCCGTTTCGGACCCTATATCAAATGGGACGGCATGTTCATCAACGTGAACAAAAAATACGATTTCGACAATCTGTCGGAAGACGATTTGGTCGAACTCATCGAGGCCAAAAAGCAAAAGGAAATCGACAAAATCGTTCAAAATTGGGAAGACGAGGGTATCCGTATCGAAAAGGCGCGCTGGGGCCGTCATAATATTATAAAGGGTAAGACCAAGGTAGAGCTTGCCAAGTCGGTAGATGCCGCCAAGATGAGCTTGGACGAAGCGAAGGCCCTGCTCGAAAAGAAGGCCCCTAAAAAGAAAAAGGCAACGAAAAACAAAACGGCACCGAAGAAGAAAAAGGCCGCCAAAAAGAAAAAGTAGGTCCATGGCATTCGATTTCCTCTCCCCTGTTTCAGGCAAGGTAATGGCCCATAGCGAACTGCTTCCGGCCCAGGCAATAGGCAAACATCTGAAAATTCACACCGAAAAGGACGGGATTCCCGATTTGGAAAACATCTCCATCGCCATCATCGGCGTACGCGAATCACGCAACGCCTTCGAGAAGAAGCCCGAAAAGCTGGATGTATCCGCTATCCGTATCCAGCTTTACAAACTCTTTCGGGGCAATTGGAATTCCCACCTTGCCGATATGGGCGATATCGAGGAGGGCGAAACGGTCGAGGACACTTATTTTGTTGTAAAAAATACGGTGGCCGGATTGTTGCAGAAAGGTATCGTACCCATTATTATCGGGGCTACGCAGGATATTACCTATCCCGCCTACCGCGCCTTCGACGGCATCAAAGAACTGGTCAATCTGGTGGCGGTGGACAGCCGCTTCGATTTTGGGATGGACGATGAACTTATTTCCTCGCACTCCTACATGAGCAAGATCATCACCGAAAAGCCCAGCAACCTTTTTAATTTTTCCAACATTGGCTATCAGAGCTATTTTAATGCCCAAGAGGAAATCGACCTCATGGAGCGGCTTTTCTTCGATGCCTACCGACTGGGCGACCTGGGGGCCGATATTTCGTTGGCCGAACCGGTCTTGCGCAATGCCCATATGATCAGCATGGACGCCCGAGCGGTTCGCGCCGGTGAAATCGGACTGTCCGACAACTTTTCGCCCAATGGCTTTACCGGCCGGGAAATTTGCGCCATTTCCCGATATGCCGGTATTAGTGATAAGGTAAGCGTTTTTGGCATGTACGAAATGGAAAACACGGTACAGTCCGCCCAACTGATGGCACAGATCATTTGGTATTTTGTCGAAGGCTTTAATTTTCGTATTTCCGAATCCCCTTTTGAGCGGGCAGACGACTTCACCAAGTACAACGTACCTACCGATATCGAGCAATTAACCTTCTACAACAGTCATCTTACCGACCGGTGGTGGGTCGAGGTACCTTCTATCTTGGCCCCGCATACTAAAAGCGATTCACCGGCGTTATTACCTTGCACTAGAAAGGACTATCTGGAAGCTTGCGACCAGAACATTCCTGAGCGATGGTACAAAGCCTATAAAAAAGGCTTTAATTAAATCGAATCACATCAAAGTGTAATTGCCGGCCATGAACTCGTCCCGAGTTGATGTTTGGAACCGGGATCTTCGGCTTTTCTGACCTAATTAAGGCTTTTTGAGTAGCATTGCCTTAGCTACGGTACGAGGAAAAGACGAAGTTAAGGTGCAAAATGTGAAAATCGTAGGTAAAAAATCAACTCGGGATGAGTGCAATACAATAATTCCATCAAATCACAGTTTTAGAGTGTAGAATAAGCCTTTTTTTTGCAGTCAATAACAAGAAACGAAATTTAACCTTAAGTATGAAAAAGCTATTGTTGTCATCTATAGCGTTTGTCTTTTTGCTCAGCAGCTGCGGATCAAGGACAAAAGGAGAACTGGTAGGGGTCGAAGGAAAGAAATGGTACCCCGAAAAACCCTATGGGATGGAGCTCATTCCACGGGGAGCCTATATCATGGGTAAGTCCGAAGAGGATCAGGCCAAGCTCTTGAATGCGCCTACCAAGACCGTAACGGTACGATCGTTCTATATGGATGATACCGAGATCACGAACAGCGAATACCGCCAGTTCGTGGAATGGGTAAAAGATTCCATTACCCGGACCAAAATGGCCATTCTTGCCGACGAGTTGGGCATTGGTGCCGAAGAGGGAGGTATTGGCGATTATGCCTTTAAAGATGCTGATACGACTAAGCTTTCCGCCTATGACAAGTATATGTTGGACAACTATTCCGGGATGGGGGACAACTTCTACGAAGGTAGGGCCCTGAACAAAGATCAAGAACTGGTATGGGACCTTATCGGAATATCCGGATGAATATTACACCGAGGTTATGGATACCATGTATATTTCCGAGGATGAATCCTATAACGGCCAGCGCAGCATCGATGTTACCAAATTAAAGTACAAATACAGCTGGATGGATATCGATGCCGCAGCTCGTGCCAAAACGGGAAGCAGAAAAGATTTTATCCGTCATGAAGAATTGGAGATCTATCCCGATACCACGGTCTGGATACGCGATTTCCAATATTCGTATAACGAGCCGATGCACAACGATTATTTTTGGCACGATGCCTATAGCGAATATCCAGTGGTCGGTGTTTCTTGGGCGCAGGCCAGGGCTTTCTGTAACTGGCGGACGAAGTTCAAGAACGATGACCAGAGAAGTCGGGGCAAGCAGTTCGTGAACCAGTTCCGTTTGCCTACCGAGGCAGAATGGGAATATGCGGCGCGAGGGGGCATCGAAAGCGGTACCTACCCTTGGGGCGGGCCCTATGTTATCAGCGATACCGGTTGTTTTATGGCCAATTTCAAACCCCAACGCGGTGATTATGCTGCCGATGCGGCACTCTACACCGTAGAGGCAAAATCGTATGAGCCTAACGACTTCAACCTGTACAACATGGCCGGTAACGTATCGGAGTGGACGAACTCCAGCTACGACCCTGCTTCCTATGAATTTGTTTCGACGATGAACCCGAACGGGGGCGATGCCTTCAATATGAGAAAAGTGATCCGAGGGGGATCATGGAAAGATGTGGCGTACTTTTTACAGGTCAGTACCCGCGACTATGAATATGCCGACTCCGCACGAAGCTATATCGGTTTCCGTACCGTGCAGGATTATATGGGCGAGGAGGATTCTACTCAGTAATCAATAATCGGTAAACAGTAAGCAGTGTGCAGTTGGCAGTGATGAGTAAAAAGTAATAAGTGAAGAGTAAAAAGTAATTAGTAAGAAGTGATAAGAAGTAATTAGTATGGGAAAAACCTATTAATTTAGGGATCAATAATAAATTTTCGGCCAGTTTCAAATACACCCCCGGGTGGCTATCGGGACCAATTAACCTTTTTAACCCAATCTTTTTTAACCTAAAGTTTTAAATTAAATCTTAAATTATGGCACAGTCAAAATCAACAAAGAAATTATTCAACATGGCCTATGGCCTAGGCGCATCGGTAGTAATCATCGGTGCCTTGTTCAAGATCCTTCACTGGGAATTCGGCCCGCTTACCGGCGGATTACTACTTGCGGTGGGTCTTATTACCGAAGCTTTAATTTTCGCGATCAGTGCGTTCGAACCTGTTGACGATGAGTTCGATTGGTCTTTGGTATATCCCGAATTAGCCGGTGGCGGAGCGGTCGATAGAACGAACGAAGCGGCAGAAATGAAGGAAGCCGAAGCTTCTTTGTCCGCCAAATTGGACAACTTACTAAAAGAGGCCGGCGTCGATGCCAGCTTGATGGAAAGCCTTGGAACCAGCATCCGTAACTTTGAAGGGGCCGCCAAAGGTATCGCCCCTACCGTAGATGCCATGCAGTCCACAAAGAAATATTCTGAGGAAATGGTTCAGGCCGCGGCCCAGATGGAATCCCTAAACAGCCTTTATAAAGTACAATTGGAGAGTGCGAGCAAACAAGCTTCCGTCAATGAGGAGGTCGTTCAAAACGCATCTGCACTTAAAGATCAAATGGAATCGTTGGCCACCAACCTTTCTTCCTTGAACGGCGTGTACGGTGGAATGTTGACCGCAATGAACCGAAACTAATTAGATATTAGTTAACCCCAAATCGAATAATTAATCTAAATCTAATTAGAAAACATGGCAGGAGGAAAACAAACACCACGTCAGAAGATGATCAACCTTATGTATTTGATCTTCATCGCGATGTTGGCACTCAACATGAGCAAGGAAGTTCTAGCGGCGTTCGGCATAATGAACGAAAAGCTTGAGGCTTCGAACGCAAAGATGGTAGATAGTAATGAAAATTACTTGGCCAACCTCGACATTAAGGCATCCGAAGATCCGGCAAAATACGAGGATCTGTATAAAGATGCCCAACGGATAAAGGAAATGTCCGCAGAGTATTATAACTATCTGGCTGATCTGAAAACAGAATTAATGGCAGAAACCGAAGACCCAAAAGACTATGCGGTAATGGACAAGTCCGATTATCTTGACCAGAAATTCTTTCAGGGCGATAACCTCGCCGAAGGGGGAGAGGAATTCATGAAGCGTATCAGGGATTATCGCGACCAAGTATCGGCTATCGTTCCCGAAGGGATCAAATCGTCGGTTAAGGTACGGTTCGCGACCGGTGATGCCAACGGGAAGGTCGAAAAGCGCGATGGTACCAAGCAAGATTGGATCAACTACCACTATGAAGGCTTCCCACAGGTCGCCTCATTGGCCAAACTGACCGCTTTGCAGGCCGATGTCAAAGCAACTGAAGAGTCCGCTTTGAAAGCGATGTTGGAAGGCGAATTGAGCAGCCAGGTATCCCTGAAGAACTTTGCTACGTCTCTGATGGGCAGTAAGTCAGCTTACTACGCCGGCGAGAAGTACGATGGCAAGATCATCATTAGCAAGACCGATAAAAGTTCCAAGCCCGTAAAGGCCGAATTGACCTTGGATGGTAGAAAGCTTTCCGAGGGATCGGATTACAAATTAGAAGAAGGAGGGGTTAAAATGTTGATCGGAACCGGCAATCCGGGAGACCATGAGGTGAAAGGTACATTATACTTTCAGCAAGATGGCAATGAGATAGAAGTGCCCGTTAACAATAGCTTTGCCGTTATCAGCAAGCCGAACTCCGCTTTGATTGCCGCTGACAAGATGAACGTCGTTTACCGAGGAGTTGCCAACCCAATGTCAATCTCGATTCCCGGAATCCCCAATAACAAGGTACGGGCATCCGCTCCAGGTCTTAAGGCGGTCAACGGAAGTAAGTATATCATGAACCCGGCCCAAGGTAGAACGGTTACCATTACCGCATCGGGTACATTGCCCGACGGGCAATCGGTATCCTCCAAATCCGAATTCCGTATCAAGGATATCCCACGGCCCGCAGGTACGGTGAGTAAACAAGACGGCACGGTCAAGCTTCCGAGACAGAACGTGGAAATCGCCACTATCGGTGCCATGCTCGAAGACTTTGATTTCGACCTGAACCTGGCCGTTAGCGGCTTTAAGTTTAAAGTGCCTGGCCAGCCTACGGTCAGTGTCAACGGCAACAAGTTGAACGCAATGGCGCAAACCGCCTTACAAAGGGCAAAAAGGGGAGATGTCGTACAGTTTTTCGATATCGAGGCCTATATTACTAACAACAAAAGTTATAAATTGAAGAAAGTGTCTCCTGTTGTTGTGGAGATCACGAACTAATAACAAGTAAAAACCCGGGTGGTCCAAAAGCCGCCCGGTATTTTTAAAATAGTAGAGACATGAATTGGAAGAATGCTTTATTGATCGGAGCCGTAACCTTGTTGCCCGCTTCCTTAATGGCCCAGGCGAACATCCTGAACGCCAAGAAGCCCGAGGATATCGGTAAGAAGACCGAAGCCCAAAAGGCGATGGACAATGATGCTCCCTTGGAGTACGGGTATGTTGACGATCGCGACATTCTATGGTCCAAGACCGTATGGGAAGTCATCGATCTGGACGAACGCATCAATTTCCCGCTGTACTATCCTACCGATACCATCGATATCGGTTCGAATAGACGCTCTTTGTACGATGTACTGATGAAGGGGATAAAGAGCGGTAGGTTAAAAAATGTCTATGCGGACTCCTACTTTAAGGATAAGCGCAGGTTGAGCGATCTTCAAGCTACCCTGCAAAAAGTCGATACGACCGATTACGGATATGAGCAGATCAACGCCGGCGAGACGCTTTCTCCCGAATATGTCATCCGAAGAAACCTTTCTGCGGCCGATATCGAAGAATACCGGATTAAGGGAATGTGGTATTTCGACAAGCGCCAGGGAGAACTCAAGTATCGTTTATTGGGTATCGCGCCGGTGGCCCCCGACGTCAACTTTATCGACGACGAGTCTATGGATCCCGCAGACGCGAAAGTGGAACTGTTCTGGGTGTTTTACCCCGATGCCCGGCAAATCTTGCATGACGCCAAGGTGTTCAACCAGCGCAACTCCGCACAGCCCATATCTTTCGATATGTTGTTGAACTCCCGACGGTTCAATGGTGTCATCTACCGTGAAGACAATGTATATGGTGACCGTAAGGTCAACGATTATATTACGGATAACGCCCTGTTCCAGCTCTTGGAGGCCCAACGGATCCAAGAGACCATCAGAGATCGTGAGCAGGATATGTGGGCGTATTAGGGCCCAAAATTTTTTTCCAATTCAATAGCATTGAAACGCCCCGGTAAGCCTGTCGGGGCGTTTTGCATTGGTAATTGCGAGCTCCGCTCGCCACAGGCGTGCGGAGCGTGGCAATCCGTTGAGGTGGTGAACGAAGCCCTCTTGAAGCGGACCGACCCAAACGTGAGGAGCGTGGCAATCCGTTGAGAGGGTGCAGGAATACTCCATGAAGGGGTGCGCCCAGAGGCGTGCGGAGAATGGCTATCTTTTCAACCTTTTGGAATGTTCAGCAGATTGCCGCGCCTTGTTTTTGCCGAAGGCAAAGCAAGGCTCGCAATGACTGCCAGTTTTATACCTTTACTTCATGTTTGACTACCTCATTGTAGGCCTCGGCCTTGCCGGAATCTCTTTCTGTGAACAACTGGAAAAGCAGGGGAAATCTTACCTGGTCATCAGCGACGATTCTCAAACGGCTTCGCTTGTGGCCGGGGGACTCTACAACCCCGTCATCCTAAAACGCTTTACCCTGGCTTGGAAAGCGAAGGAACAACTGGAAATCGCCATCCCGTTTTATACCCATCTGGAAAGAAAATTGGCAGTCAAACTGAATCATCGACTTCCCGTCTATCGCCGTTTCGCCTCTATCGAGGAACAGAATCTCTGGTTCGAGGCGTCCGATAAAAAAGGATTATCGGAGTTTTTATCCGCTGAAATCCATCCCAATACCAATCAACGGATCGATGCCCCTTTTGGGTATGGGGAAGTGTTGGGAACGGGAAGGATCAATACCAAACTATTGGTTTCATCTTATTCAAAATACCTGCAAAAAAAGGGATTATTGGTAGCGGAGCGTTTTGATTATGCTGCATTGCAAATCGAAAAAGAGGCTATCCGATATAAATCCCATCGAGTCCAAAAAATAGTCTTTGCGGAAGGCTTCGGTTTGAGGAACAATCCGTTTTTCAACTATTTGCCATTGCAAGGCAGTAAGGGAGAGTATCTTTTAATAAAGGCCCCTGGCCTACAGGAAGAAAACGCCCTCAAATCCTCGATTTTCGTTATCCCCGAAGGCAATGATATCTATAGGGTAGGGGCGAACTATGAGCGGAATGATACCACCAACGCCCCGACCGAAACAGCCAAAAACGAACTGCTCCAAAAATGGGAGAAATTGGTGCATGGCGATTACCAAGTGGTCGATCAAATTGCGGGCGTTCGCCCTACGGTAAGCGATAGAAAACCTTTGGTGGGGCAACATCCGCAACATGGAAACCTTTACGTACTGAACGGTTTCGGGTCTCGGGGGGTCATGATCGGGCCCTATGCCTCGCGGCAGCTTTACAGGAGTATTTCAGAAAATATTTCTTTGGATGAGGAACTGAACATCGACCGTTTTACCAAAAAATATTTCAAAACCATCGCTAAGAATTGATCTCCGCCGCCTTAGGATCATACTTCACAAATAAATTGATCCAAATATTGCGCGACAGCCGGATGATGATCGGCATAAAAACGATAAGGGTAAGCACTATGGCGATAAAGGTAGTGAGCAGTCCGGTACCGATGAAGAGAAATGTAATGATGAAAGCCGCTACCGCAAAGGCGATTCCGACCCCATAGCTCACATACATGGCCCCGTAGAAAAAAGAAGGTTCCATCTTGTATTTCAATCCGCAGTGCGAGCAGCGTTCGTGCATTTTGAACAGGTTGCCCAAATGGTACGGATTATTGTCCAAGTACATGCTCTCTTGATGGCACCTGGGGCAACTTCCCGTTAGAATGGAATAAAGTTTGTTTCCTTTATGATAACATTCAGTAACTTTTTGGTAAAGATAAGTTTTTAGATAGGTTTGAATGCCTATCGATTTGCAAAAAAGAGTTTATAAGTTTATTGTATAAGAGTTTATGGTTTGCTTTATAGGAGTGGGCAAACAAAAGTTTAATAGGAAAAAACTACCTTTGCCGACTGTTTGCCAAGATGGTCGAAATGTCAAATTGATTCTTTGCCCTTAATAAACTCCTAACCTAATAAACTCATAAACCAGTCTGCCGTCAGGCGGGCCTTTTTGAACTTGCTCTTGAACTCTAAACTATGCTAAACGTCCACAATCTATCCGTCTCTTTCGGCGGGGAATATCTTTTTGAGGAAATCTCTTTCCGTCTGAACGGGGGAGACCGGGTGGGCCTGATCGGAAAGAACGGTGCCGGCAAATCGACCTTGTTGAAGCTGTTGGTCAAGGATATGCCACTGGATACGGGAACCATCGCCATGGAAAAAGGGATCAAGATCGGCTTTCTGCGACAGGATATCGATTTCGAGCAGGGAAGGACGGTTCTGGAAGAATCCTATCAGGCCTTTGAGGAAATCAAGTTGCTGGAAGCGAAGTTAGAAGACATCAACCACCAACTTGCCGAACGCACCGATTACGAAAGCGAAGGCTATAACCAATTGATGATCGACCTGGGCGACATCACCCATCATTACGAGATTCTGGGGGGCTACAACTATCAGGGCGAGACCGAAAAGATTTTATTGGGACTGGGTTTCAAACGTTCCGATTTCGATAAAAAGACCGATACCTTTTCCGGGGGATGGCGTATGCGTATCGAACTGGCAAAACTGCTTTTGCAAAGCAACGATGTGCTCTTGCTCGATGAGCCTACCAACCACTTGGACATTGAGTCTATCCTTTGGCTTGAGCAATTTTTGAACAATTATTCCGGTGCCGTGGTCATTGTATCCCACGATAAGATGTTCTTGGACAACGTAACCAACCGCACCATAGAAATATCCCTAGGAAGAATTTACGATTACAACAAACCCTATTCAAAGTTCTTGCAACTCCGCGGCGAGATAAAAGAGCAACAGCTGAATGCGCAAAAGAACCAGGAAAAGGAAATTCAGCAGGCCGAACGTCTGATCGAAAAATTTAGGGCCAAATCAACCAAGGCATCCATGGCGCAGTCCCTGATCAAGAAACTGGACAAGATGGAGCGCATCGAGGTGGATCAAGACGACAACGCCGTTATGAACCTACGCTTTCCCTTATCGGTAACGCCCGGCAAGGTGGTGGCCGAAATGGAACATCTTTCCAAAAGTTATGGGAAAAACGAGGTGCTAGACGATATCAACCTACTGCTCGAACGTGACAGTAAAACGGCCTTCGTCGGTCAAAACGGACAGGGGAAATCCACTTTGGCGAAAATTATGGTAGGCGAGCTCGACCATACCGGAAAGATGAAATTGGGCCACAACGTGCAGGTGGGATATTTTGCACAGAACCAGGCGGAGTACCTTGACGGCAATAAAACGATTCTTGACACGATGATCGATGCCGCCAACGAAAAGAACCGCAGCAAGGTGAGGGATATTCTGGGATCTTTTCTGTTCAGCGGCGATGATGTCGAGAAGTATGTCAAGGTGCTGTCAGGTGGGGAGCGTAACCGCTTGGCCCTGGCCAAGATGCTATTGCAGCCTTTCAACGTACTGGTCATGGACGAACCGACGAACCATTTGGACATCCAGTCCAAAAACGTCCTCAAACAGGCCTTGCGCAATTTCGACGGCACCCTGATCGTAGTGTCCCACGATAGGGATTTCCTTCAGGGCCTGACCAATAAGGTCTATGAGTTCAAAGACAAACATATCAAGGAATACCTCGGCGACATCAACTACTACCTCGAACAACGAAAGGCGGCCGATTTTAGGGCGATAGAAAAAAAGCAGGAAAAAGAGCAAAAGAAACCGGCAAAAAAAAGCGGTTCGAACGACTACGAAGAACAGAAAAAGCTAAAATCCCTTAAAAACAAGCTCAGCAACGTAGAAAGCAAGGTTTCCAAATTGGAAAAGGAAATAGCGGAAATCGACCATGATTTGCTAATGGACTATGATGCCACCATTGCCCGTCCCCACTTTTTCGACAAATACCACAACAAGAAAAAAGAGCTGGAAAACCTGATGAAAAAGTGGGAAAATCTTACGTTACATCTTGAAAATACTGAATCCTGACCCGACATTTATCCGATAATCACTACGCTTTGTCGGCATTTCACAACATAGTCCCGCTCTTTATCGAGAAAATTTGGTTTTTATCTTTTGCGGCTGTTAATTTGTAGGGTAATTCTTAGAGCATTTTTTATGCTTCCCGAGAATTCGCCCCACATCTTAGTGTTACATATAAAACCTGAGTCTATGAAAAACCTACTTTGTTCCCTCATCCTGATATCCAGCACCCTAAGTTCAGTAATTGCAGCTCCGGGGCCGTTGGGGGTGACCCATCAGGAAAAGGAAGCCTTGATCGATTTCTATAAATCCACCCATGGGGAGCATTGGGTAAAGGCATGGGATATTCAAAACGATGTGTCCACTTGGCACGGTGTCAAGGTCCAGAACGGCCATGTGACCGAAATCAACCTGTTTCGCAACAATCTTGCGGGCACCATCCCCAAAAGCATCTCAAAGCTCAAAAATCTCGTTTCCCTCAACTTGGCTTTCAATTCCCTTACCGGAGAACTGCCCAAAGAAATTGCGGCACTCTCCCGTTTAAAAGTGTTAAAAATAGAGATGAACCGGATCAAGGGAACGCTTCCCGAGAATATCGGCCAGCTGGAGAATTTGGAGGAGCTGACCGCTTTCAATAACTTTTTCACCGGCAGTATCCCCATAAGTATCGGCGACATCAAAAAACTTAAGATTCTGAACCTAAGCAGCAACAGCCTGAACGGTAGTATTCCGAAATCATTGGGAAGCCTTACCCAACTGGAGGTGCTGGGTCTTTTCGAAAATACGATCGAAGGTGTGATTCCCGCAGAAATCGGAAACTTGGCCCAGCTCAAGGAACTGGTCTTGGCCAATAACCGGTTGGGGGGCGAATTACCTTTCGAGGTCGCCCAGCTGGCCCATCTTCAGATATTACAGATACAGAACAACCAACTGGATTCTTTTAGCAACCTGCGCTACGTGAACAAGGATCAGTTTTTAGTGCTCGATTTTGACAAGGGCAACACCAAGACTAGCTTTAAAGACATCGATTTTAGCCGTACCCGAATGGCCGATACCAAATTCGAGGAGAACGGGCAGAACGATGTAGATTAGGAACGCTTTCTGAAATCCGTTTTTAAGGGACTCCATTTGGTGTCCCTTTTTTTCTTACATTATCCCGATAAAATGAGTTCAATACTAAAGCTACACGCATGTCAAAAATCGGTATCGGAATAATAGGTACGGGATCCATCGTACATACCTACAAGAAGTGCATCGATGAGTTGGAGGATGCCCAACTGCTCGCCCTATACACGAAATCGGAAAGGAGGACCAAGGAAGCGGAAAAGGAATTCGGGATTCCAGTTTTTAGTTCTATGGACGAATTCCTCCGAAGCAAAATCGATCTGGTGTGTGTATGCAATGAAAGCGGTAGGCACGGGGAAGCTATAAAGACGGCTGCCCGGGCGGGAAAGCATGTTCTGTGCGAAAAGCCCTTAGAGGTGACACCCGAAAAAATAGATGAGGTCATAGCGGTTTGTAACCAACAAAAAGTAAAACTGGGCTGCACCTTGCAGAATCGTTGCAGTACCGATTACCAACGTCTTGCGGATGCCGTACAATCGGGAAAGCTGGGCAGACTGGTCATGGGAAACGCCCATATCAATTGGTACCGCCCCGAGAGTTACTATGCGGACAGCGACTGGAAAGGAACAATAAAGATTGATGGCGGAGCGGCATTTATCAATCAGGGCATCCATACCATTGATCTGCTGTTGCACGTGATGGGGCCGGTACGTTCCGTTTTTGGAAGGGTGGACACGCTGGTGCACAAAATCGAGGGAGAGGATGTAGGTGGGGCCCTGTTGAACTTTGAAAACGGCGCCATCGGAAACATTACCGCCGGTACGGCCCTCTATCCCGGATATCCCGAACGTATCGAAATCTTTGGGGAGAAAGGAAGTATTCTTATGGAAGGCGGGCATCTAAAGGCCTGGAACATCAAAGATGGCCCTGCCCTAAAAGCGACCTCCGACGACAATGCGGGAAGCGGAGCCGCCGATCCCACCGCCATCGGCCACCAAAACCATAAAAAGGTATTGGTCGATATGATCGACGCGATACGGCACGACCGCACTCCGATGGTAAATGGTGCTGAAGCCCGGAAAGCGGTAGCCGTCATAACCGCCATCTACGAATCTTCGAAAAAAGAAGAATTAGTGTTTCTGTAAATTGAACTTTTGGGATGTACGAACACTTCTTTCAATGCCCCTACTGCTGGGAAGAAATATCGATGTTGATGGATCCGTCGGTCAGAAAACAGACCTATATCGAAGATTGTGAAATCTGCTGCAACCCCATCGAGGTGACGGCGGCATTTCAGGACCATGAACTGGTAAGTTTTGGGGCGCATAGTATCGAACAGTAAGCCATTGCCCTACATCTAGAAACGAAATATGAGGAATTACCGGCATTTTTGCCGACCCATTCCCCTCCAGTTGAAATTATGTATTATTTTTATCCAAAATCTACTTTTATGAATATTGGAATGATCAAAACGCTCCTATTACCTTGCCTTTTGGTGTTGTTACTGGCTTCCTGCAAGACCAAAAAACCCATTGCCAACCAAGGAACCGCCGAGGAGGAGCCCGAAAAGAGCCCGTGGCGGAGAATGGGGGAACCAAGCCCTCCGAAGGATACACTCAAGAAATACCCGAGACCGATGTCACTTTCGATATGGTCTTGGTGCCCGGCGGAAGCTTTACCATGGGGAGTCCCGAATCGGAAGCCGACCGCAAAGCTGATGAAGGCCCCCAGAAGGAGGTCTCCTTAGATGCCTTTTATATGGGGAAATACGAACTGACCTGGGATGTCTTCGAGCTTTTTTTCAAACAGAACAAAGATATTTTCGTCAAGTTGGACGATGATAGGGTGATGAAAATCGATGCGATAACGCGACCCAGTCCCCCTTATGAAGATCCTTCCTACGGCATGGGAAAAGACGGGTTTCCGGCGGTCAGTATGTCGGCCTACTCCGCACTGGTCTTTTGCAAATGGTTGAGTACGGTTACCGGCAGGTTCTACCGGTTGCCCACGGAAGCGGAATGGGAGTATGCCGCCAGAGCCGGAACGGAGACCGCCTATAGTTTTGGCGATAGTGCCGAAGATTTGGAGGCCTATGCGGTCTTTTATAAAAATTCGGACAATGCCTATAAAAAAGCAGGTACTAAAAAACCCAATCCGTGGGGCCTCTACGACATGCACGGGAATGTCGCGGAATGGACGTTGGATGAGTATAAGGAGGATGCCTACGCCACTACCGAAAGCGAAAACCCATGGGTGACCCCGACGGTAATCCATCCCCGGGTAATCCGGGGCGGTTCGTGGGACGATGATGCCGATAAACTCCGCTCGGCGGCCCGAACGGCATCCAGTTTGAAGCAGCAGAAGCGAGATCCGCAGATCCCCAAAAGTTTCTGGTGGTTTACCGATTCAAACTATGTAGGGTTTCGGCTGGTAAGTCCCAAAGAACAGCCCACACCGGAGGAACAGACAACATTCTGGGCAACGGTGTTAGACGAGTAAGTTTCAGTCTTCTGCCTGGGTCCGATAAGATGAAAAAAGTTCAAGCGAAAACAATGAACTCATTTAGACTTATTGTTTGGAACCGAGAATATCGGCTTTTGAGGCTAGATGAAGTCATTTTTTTAAAAGCATAGCAGGGCTACGGTATTCAAAAATGAGGAAATATAGCCTCAAAATGTGATATTCGTAGGTAAAAGAAAAAGTCTAAATTAGTTCAATAAAATTCCGAAATGAAAAAAGTACTACTGATTCTTCTTTTGATCAGCGTGGCCAAAACAGGCTCTTCCCAAGAAACCTATACCCTCAACGAAGAAAGTACCTTGACCATCGACGGCACCTCCACGGTTCACGACTGGACGGTGACGGCCAACAGCATGGAAGGAACCTTACAAGCAAAAGCCGATGCCGTGAACGCGGTCGATTTTTCCGTTGCGGTAGTCGATATAGTCAGCGATCGGGCGGCCGCGATGGATAAAAAAATGCACGACGCATTAAAAATGGAGGAGCATCCCAAGGTTTTGTTCACGGCCCAAGGGGTCGATGTCTCCATGGAAGGTAAGCAAGACCTGAAAGGTACCTTGAACA
The DNA here is from genome assembly GCA_963764285.1 of uncultured Flavobacteriaceae bacterium. Taxonomy (GTDB): domain Bacteria; phylum Bacteroidota; class Bacteroidia; order Flavobacteriales; family Flavobacteriaceae; genus Pricia. Next base: position 9,247 of record CAVXSA010000012.1, on the reverse strand, counting down.
TCGCAGGGGTTGAAAACGAGGTGACCCTGCCCGTTACCATTTCCGAGACCGATGGAAAACTGATAATCACCGGCGAGCAAAAGGTAGTCCTAAAAGAATATGATATAGAACCGCCTACCGCTATGTTTGGTTCTATTGTAGTGGGGGATGAGGTTACCGTAAAGTTCGACCTGAAGTTTGCGAAGTAGGGCAGGGTTGTAAATTCGGCAAAAAATGGCCCACCGACGGCAAAAATACTATTTGATGCCTTTCGCGAAAAATCCTTAACTTTAGCGACCGTTTGTAAAGGGATTGCTATAAAAAGGATCAATGAAGTACAGAATTGCCATAGTCGCCGTACTGGCCTTGCTTGTGGGACTGCTATTGACCTACAAAAAAGGGATGTTCGATCATAAGGATGAAGGGTACGCCAATCTGGAACTGCCCGAGACGGTGGACTACAACTTCCATATCAAGCCCATACTTTCCGATAACTGCTATACCTGCCACGGGCCGGACGCCAACAAGCGCAAGGCAAAGCTGAGATTGGACCTTGAGGAAGCGGCCTTCGGGGAACTTCCCGAAACGCCCGGACATTTTGCGATAGTTCCCGGAGACCTTCGGGCAAGCAGCGCCTACCAGCATATCATTTCGGAGGAGGCCGACCACATGATGCCCCCGCCCGACTCCAAATTGGCCCTGAATTCCTACGAGAAGAAGACTGATCAAGAAATGGATCGAGCAGGGCGCCCGTTTTGAAAAGCATTGGGCCTTCATGGCCCCCGAAAAGGCCGAGGTCCCCAAGGCCGGAACATCGGATGCGGAGGATAGGGAGTGGGGCGAGAACGAGATCGATGCCTTTATTTTGGCGAAACTGGTGGAGAACGGCCTGCATCCTTCCGAAAGGGCCTCCAACGAGACCCTGATCCGCCGGATAAGCCTCGACCTGACCGGGCTGCCCCCCGGGCCCGAACAGGTCAAGGAATTTTTGGGGGACGGATCCGAAGCGGACATTGCCAAGGCCATCGATGGCTTCCTGGCCTCCCCCTCCTACGGCGAGCGCATGGCACTAGTCATGGCTCGACGTGGCGCGCTATGCCGATTCCCACGGCTATCAAGACGACAGCTACCGTACCATGTGGCCCTGGCGCGACTGGGTCATCCACGCCTTCAACGAAAACCTGCCCTACGATAAATTCTTGACCTGGCAACTGGCCGGCGACCTGCTGCCCGATGCCACCAGGGAACAGCTCCTGGCGACCGGGTTCAACCGCAACCACCCGATCACGCAGGAGGGCGGGGTGATACAGGAGGAATACCGCACCAATTACGTGATGGACCGTACCAACACCCTGGGAAAGGGCATTCTTGGGAATCACCCTGGAATGCGCCCGCTGCCACGACCATAAGTACGATGCCATTACGCAGAAGAACTATTACGAGATGTTCGCTTTCTTCGACCGGGTCGATGAGAAGGGCCTGCAGATGGACGCCGTGCAGGCCAAGAACCAAAATTTCTTCGCCGATCCGCCCTTTATGACCATCTCGAAGGAGGAGACCGAGGGCGTCCTGTCGTTCGTGAACCTTAAGGAGGGGGAAAAGATCAACGTGATGGTCATGAACGATTCCGCACCAAGGACCACCCATATCCTGGACCGGGGCCAATACGACCGGCCGACGGATTCCGTCCATCCCGGCACACCTTCCACCATCTTTGCCTTTTCGGATACCCTGCCGAAAAATAGGCTGGGGCTCGCCCGATGGCTGACCGACACCAAAAACCCCCTGACCTCCCGGGTCTATGTGAACCGGCTCTGGGCCATGCTCTTCGGCAGGGGCATCGTGGAGACCCCCGGGGATTTCGGGGTGCAGGGCAGCCTGCCGACCCATCCCGAGCTGCTCGACTGGCTGGCGGTGGACTTCATGGAGCACGGGTGGGACACCAAGTACCTGCTCAAAAAGATCATGCTCTCGGCCACCTACCAACAGAGGTCCGAGATGCGCCCGGAACAGGAAAGGGCCGATCCCGAAAATAAATTATTGGCCCGTGCACCGCGCTTCAGGATGAGCGGGGAAATGATCCGCGACTACATCCTCACCACCAGCGGCCTGCTCAATACGGAGGTCGGCGGCCCCAGCGTAAAACCCTACCAGCCGGCGGGACTTTGGGAGGAGACCAATGCCGGTGCCGATCGGGGCATTTTGACGCAATACATCCCCGATAGTGGCGACGATCTGTACCGCCGCTCGCTGTACACCTTCTGGAAACGTACCCTGCCCCCGCCGAACATGACCATTTTCGATGCCCCGACGCGGGATTTCTCCGAGGTACGCCGCCAAAAGACGAATACGCCCCTGCAGGCCCTGGTGCTGCAGAACGACGTGCAGGTACTCGAGGCCGCCCGGGTCATGGCACAGGACATTTTGTCCCATGGCCCCGAGAATGCCGGTACGGTCAGGGAGGTGTTCCAGCGCATTTTGATCCGCAGGCCGAAAAAGAAAGAGCTCCTTACGCTTGAAAACTATTACCACGATGCGCTGGAACTGTACCGCAACGACATCGCGGCCGCCGAAAAGCTGGTCGCGGTAGGGGAGTACCGACAGCGCGATACCGATCCGGCCCCGACCGCCGCGCTCATGCTGACGGCACAGGTGATCTATAACCTGGACGAAACGATAACAAAGGAATAAGCTATGGAAGAAGAAGGCAAGAACAAGCACGAAAACCCCCTAAAGGTCAACCGGCGCCATTTCTTCGGGCAGCTGAGCGTGGGCATCGGCTCGCTGGCCCTGGGCTCGCTCCTGATCCCCGACCTGTTCAAAGGGGCCAGTGGGGAAGAAATGGCCTCCCGGCCGCTGGGCATACCGCATTTCGCGCCCAAGGCCAAGCGGATCATCTACCTGTTCCAGGCCGGCGCCCCCTCGCAGTTCGAGACCTTCGACTACAAGCCCACCCTGCGCAAGCGTATGGGCGAGGACCTGCCCGCATCCGTCCGTGACGGCCAGCGCCTGACCGGTATGACCGCCGATCAGGACAAGTTCCCCCTGATGCCCTCCGCGGCCGGGTTCAAGCAATACGGCCGGAGCGGCACCTGGGTCAGCGACTACTTTCCGCATATCGGCAAGATCGCCGATGAGATCACCGTGGTGCGCAGCATGCACACCGAGGCCATCAACCACGACCCGGCCATCACCTTTTTCCAGACCGGCAGCCAGCAGTCCGGCCGCCCGAGCATGGGATCGTGGATGAGCTACGGGCTGGGCAGCGAGAACAAGAACCTGCCCTCCTTCGTGGTGCTGACCTCCAGGGGCAAGGGCAACAGCCAGGGGCTGTACTCCAAGCTCTGGTCCAGCGGGTTTTTGGACTCCAAGCACCAGGGCGTGCTGCTGCGCTCCGGCAAGGACCCCGTGCTCTACCTGAACGACCCCGACGGCATATCGCGCTCCGACAAGCGCCACTTGCTCGACGAGGTATCGTCCCTGAACAAGCTGCACCATGTGGAGACCGGCGACGACGAGATCGAATCGCGCATCGCACAGTACGAGATGGCCTACCGGATGCAGATGTCCGTTCCCGACGTGATGGACATCTCCAAGGAACCGGAATCCATCATCAGGCTCTACGGCGAGGACTGCCAGGTACCCGGCACCTATGCGGCCAATGCCCTGCAGGCAAGGCGGCTGGCGGAGAACGGCGTACGCTTTATCCAGCTCTACCACCAGGGGTGGGACCAGCACGGCAACCTGCCCAACGAGATGGCGGGGCAGGCCAAGGACGTCGACCAGGCCTCCGCTGCCCTGGTCATGGACCTCAAACAGCGCGGTATGCTCGACGATACCCTGGTCGTCTGGGGCGGCGAGTTCGGCCGTACGAACTATTGCCAGGGCAATTTCGACCCGACCAATTACGGCCGCGACCACCACCCGCGGGCCTTCAGCATCTGGATGGCCGGGGGCGGCATCAAACCTGGACTCAATTACGGCCAGACCGACGAGTTCGGGTACAACGTAGTGGAAAACCCCGTGCACATCAACGATTTTCACGCCACCCTGCTGTACGCCATGGGCCTTGACCACGAACAGCTGACCTACAAGTACCAGGGCCGGCGCTTCCGCCTGACCGATGTGGCGGGGAACGTGGTAAAGGACCTGTTGGCGTGAGGGGGTAATTAGTAATGTGCAATAAGTAATAAGTAGTAAGTAATAAAGTAGTAAGTAATTAGTGGTAAGTAATAAGTGTTAAGTATTTAGTAACCAGTATGTAGTAAAACCATATCAAAAACCAAACTATACCGACCGCATCCTGGCCTGATCATCAAGACTGGGGCCCTATTAAAGTGAAATTACTTTCATCAATGAGACAGCAACGTTCCCATGGACTTCCTTAAGACCCTATACGAAGAGATCATCGGTTTTCTGGGCATCGAAAATGCCTGGGAAATACTGAAAACGGGCGATTATAGCGTGCTGGCCACTTACGATGGTATTGTCGCCTTTATTCTTCCTATCGTTCCGCTGCTGGTGATCTTGGAATTTATACTCGGCCTGGTCTATAAAAAGCCGGATACCAAAGTGTACAAAGTCAACTTTCTTATCTATGTCTTCAACCGGTTCGTAGGGCGTTTCATCGCCATCGCCATGGTCGCATTGCTCATCGGTTGGCTGCAGCCCTATGCGCTTTTTCAGACCTCCCCTACCTGGTACTGGTTCGTCTATGGGTATATCGTTTGGGAATTCGGACATTTTTTGTACCACTATTGGGGCCACAAGGTACGCCTCTTCTGGTGCCTGCACTCCACGCACCACGCCCCCGAGAACATGAACCTTTCGGTGACCTATGCCCATTTCTTTCTCGAGGCGCCCTATGCCGACACCATTAGGACGACCGTGTGCATTTTGGCGGGGGTCGAACCGGCCATGCTGTTCGTCATAATGTTCATTGACGGTACCTATGGCGCATTTATACATGTGGGGGAAAATATGGTCAGGGACGGGCGGTTCGGTGCCCTTGGCAAATTTATCCTTACCCCATCGCACCATCGGGTACACCACGCCAGGAATCCCTTATATATCGATACCAACTTTTGCAATCTCTTAAATATATGGGACCGTGTTTTCGGCACCTATCAAGAGGAGAAAAAAGGGGAAAAAATAGAATACGGCATTACCCGCCCGGTGGATTCGGGCAACTTTATGGATGTCTATTTCGGGGAATTCGTGATCTTGGCCAAGGACGTATGGAACGCCCCGGGCCTCAAGAACAAATTCCTGTATATCGTAATGCCGCCCGGTTGGAGCCATACCGGGGACCATAAGACCGCCAGGGTCGTGAGGGAGGAATATATGCAGGGGGAATCGGTAGTCGGCGCCAAATGATAAAAGCAAGGAACCGTTCCGCACCGACCGTACCGACCCATGACGTACGGCTCATCGCCCCCCACCGCCCTTCGCCTACCAAAAACTTTGTGATAACGACTAAACGCCCCATACCCATCAAATGACCACAGCCACTGAACATCGCCTGGCCGACTATACCGTACTCGGCCTGTCCGTTTTCCTGATTTTCTGCCTGTTGTTCGAGCCCTATATCGAGCTCCCGGAGCTGGTGGCCTGGCTGGGGAGATGGCATCCGCTCGTACTCCACTTTCCCATCGTATTGCTGCTGATCGCCATTTTTCTTGGCCTGACGGGAAAGACGGTCCCGAAATCCCTGCTGACCGTCGCCGTTCTGTCCGCCCTGGTTACGGCCATTTTGGGATTCTTTTTGGGCAAGGAGGTGCCGATCAAGGGCGACCTGCTCCTCCGGCACCAATGGCTGGGGGGCGCAACGGCCGTGATCGCCGCCTTATGGTACGCCCTGAACTCCATGGGACTGGAAAGGGCGGTGTACACCAAGGCCTTGCAGGTCCTGTTGATAGGAACGATAGGATTTACCGGGCATTACGGGGGAATGGTCACCCACGGCGAGGAATTTCTGGCGCTTCCTACGGAGGGGACCGACGAGAAGATCCCCGAAAACCCGATTATTTATAAGGATGTGGTCTTCCGGATATTGGACGACAAGTGCGTATCATGCCACAACCCCAACAAACAGAAGGGCGAACTGGTAATGACCCCTTTTGACCGATTGGTGCAGGGCGGGGAAAACGGACCCATTTGGGTAGCGGGAAGCCCGGAGGAAAGCGAGATGATCAAAAGGGTACATTTGCCTTTGGACGACGAGGACCATATGCCGCCGGAGGACAAGAGGCAACTGGAAGAAAACGAGATCGCCATCCTGGAACGGTGGATCGCCACGGGCGCTTCCGATACGCTGCGGCTAGACGGCCTGCCCGAGGGGGAGGCCCTGGCAGGTCTTATACGGGATATGATGGCGCCCGACCCTGCGGAAAAATGGGCGGAGCTCCCCCAGGTGGCGGACACTACGCTACAAAACCTGGCTTCAGACTATCTGGGCATAACACGTATCGCCGGAAACTCCGACGCGTTGGAGGCCGTATTCTTCCCGCCCCCCGAATATGATCCGAAGACCCTTACCGATCTCAAGCGGATTGCAGCCAACCTTGTGGAACTCGACCTGAGCGGGATCCCGATCGGCGGAAAAGAGATCGATGCGATAGCGACATTTACCAACCTGGAAAGGCTCGAACTGGACAGGACCCCGGTCGGGGATACCGAGGTGCGGAAACTATCCTCCCTAAAGAACCTGCAGCTTTTGAAGATCTACGGCACGGCGATCACCGACGAGAGCATTTCTACCTTTAAAGACTTGCCCAACCTGAAAAGCCTGTATCTTTGGAAAACCGGGGTGACCGAAAACGCGGTGGTATCCCTAAAAAAGGAAAGACCCTATCTTTTGATCAATAACGGAATCGACCCCCGGACCGAAGCGTTTTTTGTGGCGGCGGATTCCATAACCAGTAATCCATAAATTACAAAACCATGAAATTTAATCTACAAGGAAAAACGGCCATCGTCACCGGTGGCGGCAGTGGTATCGGCGAGGCCATTTCAAAAACCTTGGCCGCACAGGGTGCCCAAGTACATATTTTGGAACTGAAAGCCGAATCGGCCCAGGCAACTGTAAAGGAAATCGAATCCGGTGGCGGCCAGGCATTTGTCCATCGCTGTGATGTGTCATTGCATGACGAGGTGAAGAAAACCATCCGTACGATCGGGGATACAGGTCCTATCGATATTTTAATCAATAATGCGGGAATCGCCCATATCGGAAATGCCGAAAACACCCTGCCGGCGGATATGGATAGAATCTACAGCGTCAACATCAAAGGAGTGTACAACTGTATCAATGCCGTCCTCCCATTTATGAAAAAAGAGGGGGGCGTCATCTTAAATATGGCCTCCATTAGTGGGTCGGTCGGAATCAACGACCGCTTTGCTTACTCCATGTCAAAGGGGGCGGCGCTGAGCATGATGTATTCCGTAGCCAAAGATTATTTGGCCTTCAACATCCGCTGTAATAGTATTTCACCGGCACGCATCCATACCCCTTTTGTGGATGGATATCTAAAGAAAAATTTTCCGGACAACCAGGAAGAAAAGTTCCAGGAACTTTCCAAGACCCAACCTATAGGCCGCATGGGCAAGCCGCAGGAAGTGGCCGACCTGGCGTTGTACCTCTGCTCTGACGAGGCTTCCTTCATCACGGGAACCGATTTCCCGATCGACGGCGGGTTCATCCGTTTGAACGGGGATTGAGAACGAATTTTCGGGAATTGGATTCTTATCCTGCCGTGTCGATATATTCCCCCTTGCCCGCATTATCCTTGCGCAACTTAGGCATGGTTCCGAACACATGGTCCCACAAGGGCGATGAAATTCCGAATGCCCTGTCGGGCTGCCGATAGTGGTGAATGGCGTGATGGTGCCAAAGAATTCTTAAGAAATTATTGGGTACCTTGAAAGCGTGCACGCTATAATGGATGCCCAGATAAAGGGTATAGCCCATGAGAAAACCGGGCAGAAAGCCGAAGACATTGTTTCCCATTAAAATGCCGAAAAGAAGAAAGAAGAAAGCCACCAAGACCAGGGCCAGAATAGGAGGCATGGCCAGGCGTTTCTTGTCCTTTGGGTATTCGTGGTGCACCCCATGCACCTTGTAGCTGAAATTTTCCAGTGCCTTGGTGTAGGGTTCGATATGATATAGATAGCGGTGCATCAAATATTCCACCAAGGTATAGGAAATGATTCCGGTCAAAAAAAGGATGATGGTTCGGGAGGCCGTAAACCCTTTCTCGGCGACTCCGTAATAGATAAAGCCGGCAGAAATTGCAGTATAGAGTACCAAGGGCACCGCTATATGAGTTTTGGTCAATTTTTCTAGGATGGGATTTTTAAAAACGGTCCCACTACCTTTATGCTGAGGTCGGTTGTGATGCGTTCTCTTTTCCATAACTATAGAGTTTCAAGATTAGGCAAATCATTATGGCTTGGTTAACATCGTTATTACTGAACTCATTTAGACCTATTGTTTGGAACCGAGAATATCGGCTTTTGAGGCTAGATGAAGTCATTTTTTAAAAGCATAGCAGGGCTACGGTATTCAAAAATGAGGAAATATAGCCTCAAAATGTGATCTTCCTAGGTAAAAGAAAAAGTCTAAATGGATTCACTTACAAAAATCCAATAAAATCCACTGAAAAACGAATCGAAACGGCAAAAAATCGATAGATTCCTCAACTGTCTGTAAGGAGGGTGTTTTCAGTCTGAATTAAAGTTATTTGTCCCAAATTCTATTTATTATGCTTAAAAACAAAATTTATTGCTATTTTAATGGCTGAAAAGAACAAACCTTATTATAAATCCAATTTATAGCACATGAAATCATCAAGAAGATCCTTCATCAAGAAGACCGCAGTGGCCGGCTCAGGTATCATAGCGGCGCCTACCATAGTCTCCTCCAACGTCTTCGGCGCGAACGACCGTATCAACGCCGCCGTACTGGGGGTGCACGGCCGGGGCAAGAGCCATATCAAAAGTCTTATGGAACTAGATAATGTACGCGTGGCCACCCTTTGCGACCCGGACATGAACCTGTTGGAGGAACAACAAAAGGAGTTCAAGGAAAAGTACGATAAGAAGGTGAAGCTCGAACAAGACCTTCGCCGGGTGTACGACGACAAGGACATCGACGTGGTTACCATCGCCACGCCCAACCACTGGCACGCCCTGGCGATGATATGGGCCTGCCAGGCCGGCAAGGACGTCTATGTAGAGAAACCGGGCTCGCACAATATCCGGGAAGGCA
>CAVXSA010000011.1:0-145097 GCA_963764285.1 uncultured Flavobacteriaceae bacterium | reverse complement strand
TTTGGGAAGCATTATATGGGTGTCGAAGGTCAAGCCTTCCAATTTTCCTTCCGAAATACCGATTTGGTATAGCGGCTGTTTGCCCTGATCCATAGCTTTGACCAAGTCTTTCTCATAGCGCAGCACCTCCGGATTATTGGAAAAGTAGTAGATCATCAAGGTCTCTTCGTCCACCACCGCTTTGGGACCGTGTCGAAAGCCTAGATACGAATCATATTTGCAGATAACCTGCCCGTCCGTCAATTCCTGAAGTTTTAGGTGCGATTCCATGGCAGTGCCGTACTGTGGGCCAGATCCGAGAAAAATAGCTCTTTTGAAAGGTATCTCCGCAATCTTTTTCAGCGCCTCGCTATACCTCTCCAAAATTTCTTTACCGTATTCGATGGTCGTGTTGATATGTTCGGTAAGCGAATCGATACGATCAATTTGGGTGATCAGTAAGGCGGCCAATAACATGCCCGAATAACTACCGGTCATGGCCAAACTTTGATCATTGGCCTCGGGCGGTAAAATAAAAGAATAGCGCCGGTTCTTGACGGCGTATTTTGCCAGTTCGCCGTCTGGGTTACAGGTAATCACCAGATGGTAGCAATTTTGGCAATGCGCTTCTGCAAGCCGCAAAGAAGCAACACTTTCCGGACTGTTGCCCGATCGGGCAAAGGAAATTAGCAACAGGGAAGCATCTGCCCTAAAATAGTCCCCAGGATGGGAAACCAAATGTGTGGTGGCCACCGAAAGAGTAGTTATACCTATTTTACGCTGTATTTCACCGCATACGGAATGCCCTATAAAAGCACTGGTGCCTGCACCGGTCAATAGTATGGTGTCGATTTTTGGAAGTACCTCCTCCAAAAAGGAAGCTATTTGCGATTGTTGCCTAAAAACCATATCCTTCACAGCGGACCATAAGGCGGGCTGTCCGGATATTTCCTTAGCAGTAAAAATACCGCCTTTTTTACGCAGCTCGGCCTCATCAATACCTAGATATTCCATATTTTTCCCTAAAGACATGGTTGTGATAAACTTTCGTAAGATTACTTTACAAAAGTAATAAACTTGTTTTATGCTTCAAAACTATACATTTTATTTTCAATACGTTGTTTAAACTTATTTGTCCTCTTTTGCTCTAAATTATTGCAAGATAAAAGGATTATAATTACATTGTTTTTTCTATTGATTCACTAAGAATATGACAAAAAAAAAGAAATCAAAGCGTTCTACCGTCGAAAGACGTAAGCATATTCTAAATACGTTGGCCGAGAACGGCCAGGTGTTCGTCCACGAGCTCAGCGAGCAATTTGACGTCAGCGAAGTTACTATTAGAAATGATTTGGACCTGTTCGAATCCAAAAATCTTTTAATACGGGCCCGGGGCGGTGCTATGAAGTACGAAAACAATGTCGGCATCGACTATGGGATTTCGGAAAAGGATAAAATCAATTATCACGAGAAACAGAAAATCGGTAAAAAAGCGGCGGAACTGATCAAGGAGTCCGAAACCATTATCCTTGATTCCGGCACCACGACGATGGAAGTCGCCAAAAATTTGGGCGATATTAAATCATTAAGCGTAATCACCAATGCCTTTAATATAGTCGGCCAACTGATAACGAACCAGAACATAAACGTTATCGTTCCCGGTGGATTCCTCCGCAAAAACTCCCATTCCCTGGTGGGCCCCCTAGCCGAGAAAAACCTTAAGAATTTTTATGTCGATAAGGCCTTTATCGGTGTCGATGCCTTTGATACCAAGGTCGGTATCTTTACCCCGAATATCGAGGAGGCTTCCCTCAACCAGATTATGATCAATATTGCCAACGAAGTGATCTTGGTAGCCGATTTCAGTAAATTCAACCGGCGTAGCCTGGCCTTTATTTGTCCGATCGATCAAATCGATACCGTGGTCACTGATGATAAAATCGGAAAAGACAACTTAAAGCAGCTTCAAGAATCGGGCATCAAGGTTATCATCGCGTGAGAGAGAAGCCCAAAGCCCTTAACTTGCTATTCGACACTTAGCGTATAATTGAGGCTATTGTACCCAGTTTCAACTTCCCAGGTTTCCGTATTGGCCAATCGTATGCTGTACTCCGGTCTATCGGCGAGGCCATCGCTCATATCGGCGATGTGCAATAGTAATTCATATTCTCCCTTGGCCAATGATTCCGGTAGCACCAAGGATTTCGAAAGGTTAATGTACGAAAACCACTTTCGTACATCGGTATCGAGTGGTAAATCCGTGGTTTCCCCGTTGGATTTGTTCCTCAAAACAAGATAAACCGTTCTGTTTTTAACAGGGGAGGCGTAGCCGATATTTTGAAGGTCTAGGGCAATCTTTAATTTTTCCCCTTTAGAAATCCGGGAGGGATAGGTTCCTTTCTTCAGCACGAAACGGTAACCTAGATTCTTTTTGATGCTTTCCATACAACCTCCGTCCACCCAATCATTGTTGACCTCGTTGTTGTAATCGGTATTCAGGAACGTATAGTGCAATTGCCGTAGCTCGGTGTCGGCCACTCCTGCCGGGGAACAGTCGTTTTCTGGGCTATACCCGTCACTACAGGTTTCGCCCCCAACGATAACGTATTGGCTTTCTTGCTGAAAATAAGGCTTTAAGTCTTCTAGGTTGGTTTCCCTTGGGGATGCCGAATTCCCGTAATCTTCGTACGTCCCAAAATCATCGGGGCTTGCGAAAAGACAGTCGTTATGAAAAGCGATCCGGGCTTTGTCCGTTCCTGAAAATGCCTCCGCTTCGGAAAGGGCAGCGACCGCCGTGCCCGCATCGATACCATACACATAGCGTTGTTTCAGTTGGGGATAGCGTACCTGTACCATAATGTCGTCGGGAACAGCATCCAACAAGGCCTGCAATACCTCGATCCGGTCTTGCCAGTTTGTGTCTAACAATTTTCCCTGGTCCGCGTTGGACGAGGAGTCCCCAAAATAATCCGTGTAATAATTTTCGCCCCAGGTTCCTATGAATCCCATTTGCACACAATTGATTACATCCGAATTATCGGTAAGTATCGGACCCAATTGGGCTATATGTCCCAATACGACATTCTTTGGGGCATCCCCGTAAGGGGGGCAGATAAAACCTTCCGGACAACTGCCGGAAGTGGAGGTAACGGTGTAGGTAAACCGGGGAATCAATTTGACCCCGGCCTTTCTTCCAATCGCGAAATCGGATTCGATATGGTCGAGCAATTCCTGTGAAAGCGGCTTATCGGTAAAACCGTCCAAAATAAAATACCGGAATACCAAGGTGCTTACGCGGCTATAGGCAGCTCCCTCTGTGGGGGTTGGATTTCGATAGGACTTCAGTTCCTCTTCGTCCAATGGGCTATAGTTACTTGCCCGGGTTTCGGAGTAGCGGTAGAAACCACGTTCGGGATTAGGGAAATCCGTATTATCCTCGGTATATTCCACCGTAACCTCCTGGGAAATATCGACTTCGCTATCCGTTTCCGGTTCTTCGGAATTACCGCCGTTGTTGCAGCAGCATACGAAGAAAAGGCCTGTCAGAAGTAATAGGTTCATCTCTTTCATGTTTAAATCACTTCATTAAATGGCTTCGGGAATTATCCCTAAAATAAGTACAAAATCTGTTGTCATTCCGACTTTGCGATCGAAGCATCCTCCGGAGAATCAGCCCCTTCCTCTGGATCGATGGCCAGTAAAAAGGCCGCTATAATCGCCAAAACGATTCCGGTAATTTTTATGGGATTGGGCAAAAACCCGAGAACAGCCATGGAAATAATCGCTGTTATCAAGGGCGCACCGGCATTGGTCAAGGGCGAAACCACCATGGCCTTACCATATCGAAAGGCGAATACCAGACAGAGTGCCCCCACGGCATTCAGGATTTGGATGCCGGCAGCAAGCCACGGGCCATCGAAACCCCAGTTGATTTCTTGCGAAAAATCCGTCATATACAGGGCTACGGGAATGATTATAAGTCCGGTCAGCATCATATAGAAGAAGATGCTCTCCGCCTTCATGGTCTCATTGGCTAACTTCATAAAATAGGCCTGTACGCCCCAGGCAGCCAGTACCACTACGGCCAATATAAACCACAGTATCCCAAAATCCTCGGCATCGGAACCCTGGGAATAGTCGAACAGGGGAAGCGCGATCAAAGCCAATATGATGCCGATACTGCCCATGGGCCCGGTGCGCTCCTTTAAAAATAAATAGGAAAGAACCACAGTTATAATTGGGGAAAGCGAAATGATGGGAAATATAAGATAGGTGGGGCCTATAGTGACCGCCTTAAAAAGCACCATTTGCCCCCCAGCCCCTAAAAGACCGATAAGACACCCGTAAAAAATGGATTTTTTATCCGTTTGCAGCTTCCATCCGATACGATTCATAACCACTAACGCGGGTGGTATCATGGTAAGGGCCCAGATACAGTAAATGAGCGTATCCGGGAATCCGTTTTCGGCGGGCAGCCCTGTAAAGGCGCCCCAAACGCCCCAGAACAAGGTGGTTGTAAAAGCATATACTAGCCAAGGTCTAAGTTGCATGGAATGATGTATAGGATGTTGGTATTGAACTCATCTAGCCTCAAAAGGTGATATTCGCAGGTAAAAGAAAAAGTTTAAATGGAGTTTATTATAACAAATATAGAAATTAATCTTTTGAAACCTTTTTATTTCTATAAAATAAAAACTATTTGAAAGTTTTGAAGGAAATCAACGCTGCACGGAAGATGGAAAAGTGGTATGCTAATCCCCCTTAAATAAACAACCCACCGGGAGAGACCTTTTCAATGGTCAGATTTTGGTAAAATAGGGGAGACGGCTGAGGGGAGCTTCAACGTCGATACTTCTGTTCCCCTTAAACACTTGGCCATCATCCGCTTTCCATTTACCCTTTGGTAAAATCACTTTCCGGTGGCGCTGTCCTTTTTCGACCACCGGCGCCACCAATATGCGGTCTCCGAGCATGAATTGATCTTTAATGGTTTCATACCCACTTTCCGGATAGGCCAAGGCCATCGGTTTTACAATAGGTTCCCCGGTTTTCGCAGCCGCTTCCGCCAAGTCCAATAGCAGACTTCCCATCTTTTCGTGCCATAGTGCGGCTTGCAGACATAATTGGTTGTTTTCCGGGGATAAGACGCGCCAGGGGGCCACGGAGAACTGCATCATCGGCATGAACGTATGCACTTGGGCCGACCGCACCACTAGCTCCTCATCGATGGTCGCCAAATCTTCAAAAGAACCGTATTCTCCCCCGCCTATCATATCGGGGCACGTATAGGCATACCCCATTAAACTTTGCGACATGAGATCTGGAATGAGCTTTTGAAGGTCTTCCCAGGTATGGTTTTTATCCCGTAGCCGCTGTGCCAGGGGTAATCCTGCCATCTTCCAGGAGGCCCTGTACTCGTTCAGGGGAAACTGTAGCCCTATTTTTGCAAAGTAGGTGGTATGGTCGTTCGGGTTCAATTCCGGAACGAACGAAACGACATCGGTGTAATAATTGGCGTCCCCTGCATCGAATTTAAAGCCATCGACCCCATAGTCATCGGTAAGATGTTTCAACCTACCTTCGAACCATTGCCGGGTTTTGGGATTGCTAAGGTCCAAACATGCGCTTGCCCCGTTCCACCACCGAATGAGTGCTGCCTCGCTCTGTGTGTTGGCCCATTGCACCTCTTGCGTTTTGTCGGCATCCAATAAAAGCATCCCCTCCTTGGCCAAATACCGAAAAACTTCGCTGTCCGCACTTACAAAGGGGCACACCCATACCATGACCTGAAATCCCATATCATGAAGTTTTTCGATCATTTCTTTTGGGTGCTTGAACCGTCGGGTCGAAAATTCCCAGGTACCGTAACCCTCCTGCCAATTGTCGTCTATCATTAAAACTCCCGGTGGATATCCGTTATCTATAATAGCTTGGGCGTATTTTAAGATATCCTCTTCATTTTGATCGTAGGTCAGTTCGATCCAAGTATTGTATTGCGGTTTGGTAAACAACAGCTTCTCCGGTATTTTTCCATTCGGGGGAAAAAAATGGGCTACGGCATAGTTATAGGCATCGCGCAAATTGGTACCGGCGGTTCCCCGGTAAATTTCACCTTCCCTAACGGAAACGCTTATTTTTCCGCTTTCAAAGGAATACTTCAGGGGAGATTCGCTCCAAACGTACCTGCCCTTGCTGGACAAGAGTAGAGGTTGCGCCTGATTCCCCAGATTGTCCGCCCAAAGGTCATGGCTGGTTACGGATTCCGAACTATAGGGCGTGCTATACCCGATCGCACTGAGGCCGCCCCACCAATATTCCCCTGATAAAATAGGTATTTCGATCTTTTCTTCACTTTGGGAGTAGCTGGGTGTCATGGTGGCCAAAACGAGCCCGATTAAAAGTATTTTTCTCATGGATATAGTTGATTTGGATTATTCTGGGACGGACTGCGGGTGGCCAAGGAAAATGTTTTTAAGGGCGCTGAGTTGACGCCCACCAAAATTAGGATTTCCCCGTTTTTATCGAAAATAATCTTAATGTCTTTGGCATCCCCATCGACGAAAAAGCCGCTTTTGCCCACCGATACGGGACTAAAACCGCCTTTTCCATTTCCCAGCAAACAAAGTCCGATGCCCGCATCGTGGTTGCCAACGGATGCATCGCCAGAGTAATTATTGCCGACAAGGAGTACATCCAAATTCCCATCTAGATCCACATCCATGGTTTGAATACCGTTAACGGGAGCGAGTTGCGCCAAGTTGGGCAGGGCGTGCACCGCAAAAGTACCATCGCCTAAGTTTTCGAGATAGGTGCTTTCAAAGTTCTCGGCGTGAACCACGTAGGCATCCTGTAGTTCTTGGGGTAAAAAAGCTTCCTCGAAGCTAACATTGGCGTAGGAATCGTACGTTTGGAAGCGAAGCCGCATGGGGCTGATCTGTTTTATCATCTCGTCGCGCGTATGGGCGATATAATTTCCCCCCTGGTTGTAGTAACACATGATGGGATCGATACTGCCGTTGTTATCGTAATCTTTGGCGTAGATACAAAGCGGTTCTTCGGTCGAAGCTTGGTAACGGCTGTTCGTTCCAAGGTTTCCCGCGATATAGTCCATATCCCCGTCATGATCGAAATCCGCTTGGGCCAGGCTGTTCCACCACCCGTGAGTTTTAGAAAGTTTTGCTTCGCCGGTAACTTCCGTAAATCCGGTTCCGTTATTTTTAAAGAGGCAAAGGGGCATGAATTCTCCGGCAAGCATCAGATCGTCGATACCGTCCCCGTCATAATCCGTCCAGAGTGCGGCCGTGACCATACCTAGATCGGAGAGCGGGCTTAGCATTTGCGCCGTAATATCCGTAAACTTTCCCGAATCGTTTCGCAGCAGGTAGCTTTTAGGGGGTAGAGGATATTCCCCGGGCACGGTCCTTCCGCCGACGAAAAGGTCCAAATCACCATCCCTGTCAAAATCGGAACCGGAGACGACCGACCCCGAGGTTTTTATCTTCGGAAGCGCGTTACTATCCTTTACAAAATGGCCATAGCCGTCATTGAGGTACAGCCTGTCCTGATATTCCTTAGCGTCTTTTGGGAATTCGCTGCCCCCGCTAACCACATACAGATCGTTATCCCCGTCGGCGTCCGCATCAAAAAGTAGCGATCCCATATCCTCGGAGTCGATATCCTGGTTGAGGGGCCGTTCGGCGAACGTTCCCGTTTGATCTTGAATAAAAAAACTACCGCTATACCCTGCACTACCGCCTATATAAAAATCCTCCAATCCGTCTCCATTGATATCCCCCGTCGCTATTTTGGGTCCGTTTTTAGACTCCATGTGCGGCACCAAGGGCTGTACGTTAAAATCGTTGAACTGGTTTTCTTGATGGCGATAGACCGTACCCAGATAATGGGAAACCTCTTTGAAAATGGGCTTTTCGACCTTATGCCCGTTTGGTTCGGTAAGCGTTTTGGCATCGGCATACCGAAGACTAAGCGTTTGGCCTGAAGATATATGAGTCAGTATCTGTCTTTTGCCGTCGGGCCAGACCACGCTCAAACTATCGATTTTTTTTGCCGTACCGAGCCCAAAGTGTATGCGCTGGTCAACACTGGATTCATAGCCCCTGGAGAGATAGTGCTGATAGTATTGCTCCTTTCCGTCCGTTTTTAAGCTTATCGCCGCACCGATACCCTGAAGATTGCCGGGCTTACCCTGGAGCGTTATCGTTAGATAGTTGTTTTTTTGCTTTTCGCTGGTGTTTTTCAGGAGGCTTGCCTTTTGGTTGATGTTGTTGACGACCAGGTCCAAATCGCCGTCATTATCGAGATCGGCGAAGGCAGAACCGTTGGACAGGCTTTTTTCGTGAATGCCCCATGCCTCGGATACTTTTTCGAAGGACAGGTCTCCCTTGTTCCGGAAAAAGTAGTTTTTAACCGCTGCACTCGGCAGGTTTTTAATGGCCTCCAGTTTTTTTTGTTTTCGGTCCTCGTTCGAACCGAACGGACTGGAGAGTTCCTGCTGCTGGTAGTTGATGTAGTCGAGGTCCCCCAGATCTCTTCGGAAACCGTTGGTCACGAAGACATCCTTATAGCCGTCGTTGTCGTAGTCGGCAAACAGCACACTCCAACTCCAGTCCGTCTGGTCGATACCTGAAAACTGGCCGACTTCACTGAACGAACCGTTACCATTGTTCAATTGTAGCGTATTACGGGTGTACTGAGGGATGTAGCCTCGGTCCGAAAGCATCTGAAACTTATCATAACTGGCCGCCGGCACCATGGTCTTTTGGCGTTTGTTGTCCTCCGGCAACATATCGAGCACCATGATATCCATCAGGCCGTCGTTGTTAAAATCGGCTATATCGTTGCCCATGCCCGCAAAACTGGTATGTTTTAAAAAGCGATCTGTTGCATCGCGAAAGGTACCGTCGCCTTGGTTGAGGTATAGGATGTCGTTGGTCATAAAATCATTGGAGATATAAACATCGGCCCACCCATCGTTGTCGATATCGCCGATGCCCACCCCCAGGCTATAGCCTTCGATAAGGATGCCTGCCTCCTTCGATACATCGCTAAAGGTGCCGTTACCATTGTTCCGGTACAGTTTGTCGGTGCTGTTCGATTCGCCGTTCGTTTTTTTGGGTCGTATGGTGTTGACGGAAGATAGGGCATAATCTACGGGATTGATGATGAGGAACATATCCAAATCCCCATCCCTATCATAATCAAAAAAGGCCGATTGGGTACATTGTGCCGTATCGGCTAATCCGTACACCTCCGCTTCTTCGATGAAGGTACCGTTTCGTTGGTTGATGAACAGTTGGTTCGCCCTATCGGATACTTTCCCGCCGCCGGAAACGCAGACATAAATATCCAGCCAGCCGTCTTGATCAATATCCACCATGGTAACGCCCGTGGCCCATCGATCGGAAGAAAGTCCTGATTTTTGGGTAATGTCCTCAAAGACCAGATTGCCTTTGTTTCGGTATAGTTTACTGGAGACCCTGTTGCCGGCCATAAAAATATCGGCCAGCCCGTCATGGTCCACATCGCCCACCCCCACACCACCGCCGGTGTAGATATTCATAAAGTTGTAGATGTTATCGGTGCTATCTTCCTTGATATCGTTCGAAAATTCAATGCCGGTATGGGATGAAGGCACTGAGACGAAGAGGGTATCCCCGCGCCCGCTACAGGAGAGAAACAACGTTACTACTGCTAAAAGTGCCCAATGTACCTTACTTCCCATCTTCAAACTGTATTTGTTTTTGTTGCCCGGTATAGGAGAAAAGTTCTAGGAAATCGGTTCGATCGGGCCGGACCATCAGTTTTCGGGACGATTGGCTCAAATAGGTGCTGCCATAGGTGAATTCGTGTTTGTAAACGGAACCGTTTTTTAGGTGGATAAGCGCATAGGCGATATCGGGACCAACGGCTATGGCATGGCTATCGGTAGAATAGGAATAAGCCTTTAAGGGACCGGAATTTTGGCCCGAAAGCACCACCGGATGGCCATCAGCGCACTGCAATTGTACCAGCCCTTTGGCATCCCCGTCGATCTTTAATCCGCTTCTAGCGGGATCCTCGGGAGTAAACCCTCCGTGCCCATCGCCCAAAAGGCACAATCCGATCAGGGCGTCGTACTGCCCGTTCAAGGCTTCGACGCTATAAAAATTACCCGTTAAAAGGGCATCGAGGTTGCCATCGTCGTTAAAATCCTCGACTACCATACCGTATATCGGGGCGAACTGCGCCTTGAGCGGTAAGGACTTCCGTTTGAAGGTGCCGTGGCCCCTATTTTCGATATAACTGCTTTCGAGCGTGTTGGCCCGCAAGATGAGGGCGCCTTGCAACTCTTCTTTCAGGAACATATCTTTGAAAGGGGTCGATGCATAGGCTTCATAGGTCTTAAATCGCCCTTTCATGGCGGTAATCTGATTGGCCAGCACGTCCCTGGCATAAATCATATGTTCCTGGCCCTGTCGATAGCAGCTGATCAAGGGATCTAGCGATCCGTTTTTGTCAAAATCCTTGGCATAGATCGAAATGGGTTCAGAGGCACTGGCCTTTAGCGAACTGTTGAGGCCCCAGTTGCCCATGATATAGTCCATATCGCCATCATGGTCAAAATCCCCGGCAGCGATGCTGTTCCACCAACCGCTATTTTTCTTCAGTCCGGTTTCTTCGGAAATATCCTTTAGGCTGCCTTTTTCGTTTTTGAGGAATTTTGGGGCCATAAACTCCCCGACCACGATAAGGTCTATCCAACCATCGTTATCGAAATCCGTCCAAAGCGCATCGGTGACCATGCCCAACTTGCCCTCGTTTCCAAAAACTTTTTGGGTAGCGTCGGTAAATCGGCCTTTGTCGTTTTCAAGAATATAGCTTTTCGGCGATAGGGGATAGGCTCCCGGAACGTAACGCCCCCCGATGAACAGGTCAAGGTCGCCATCTTTATCATAGTCTGCCGCCACGGCGCAGGATCCACTATCTTCTCTTTTAAGAAGGATACTTTCCGAGAAGTTGCCTTGGCCATCATTCAAGTAGATACGATCGAGATAGCCGTTTTTGATGGTTTCGGGATTTTCTCCCCCGCTGACAAGGATCAAGTCGAGGTCGGCATCGGAATCGACATCCGCGAACAGCGTTCCCATGTCTTCCTGTAAAATAGTTTCGGAAAGGCTGTGTTCCGTAAAGGTCCCCTCATCGTTTTGCGTGAAGAGGGCCCCGTTTTTCTTTTCCGTGCCGCCAATGTAAAAATCCTCCAAACCGTTGCCGTTCACATCGCCTACCGCAAGGCCGGGGCCCAATTTGGAATTCATGTGTATCAAGGTGGGTTTCGTACTGAAGTCAACAAAATCGTCCTCTTGGTGGGTATAATCGAGTTGCAGCTCCGCAGTGATATCGGCAAAGGTGGTTTGCGTCAATTTGGGGCCCATTTTAGTATCAGCTTCCCCGGCATTTTCATAATCTAGTACCAGGGTTTGGTCCGCAGCAATACCATTTAGATTTTGAGTCCGCCCATCGGGCCAGATGACCTTTAGGGAATCGACCCTTTCGGTTTTTCCCAGACCGAAGTGCAGCACGGGATCCATAGTGGAAAGGTATCCGCTTACAGGGGAATAGGTCTCGTTTTGAGCCATGTCTTTGCTAAATACGAACAACTGCGTGCCCACGGGACTAGGCTTAGCCTCTAGTTTTATTCTTAAATAATGGGCCGTACTGCTATTCTCGCCTGCCTTATCGACTGCCCTATTTTTATACAGGTGCGCCTTGCCATCGATGTTATTCACCACAAGATCGAGGTCGCCATCGTTGTCGAGGTCGGCGTAGGCGGCCCCGTTGGAGTAGCTGGGTTCGGTGATGCCCCAATCTTTCGAGGTGTCCGTAAAGGTAAGGTCCCCATTGTTCCGGTAAACGTAGTTGGACAGTTTCACCTCGGGCAGGGAATTCAATTTCTTTAGTTTTTCATTTAAAATGCCTTCTTTGGAACCAAAATATCCGGCCTGTTGACCGTACACGATGAAATCGAGATTGGTAATGTCTCTACGGTATCCATTGGAAATAAAAATATCCTTGAATCCGTCGTTATCGAAATCGGCGACCAAGGGAGACCAGCTCCAGTCCGTACTATGGATGCCCGCCAGCTGCCCGATTTCGCTAAAAGTACCGTTACCGTTATTTAGTTGCAGGGTATTTCGGACGAATTGGGGCACGTAGTCGAAACTTTTGTCCATCGCAAACTTATCATAGCTAAAATACCCCATGGTCTCTTTTTGGCGTTTATTGTCCTGGGGCATCATGTCGAGGACTACGATGTCCGAAAGACCGTCGTTGTTAATATCGGCGATGCTAGATCCCATGCCATTGTAACTTTGGTGCCGTACATAGTCGGATATTCTATCGGTAAAGGTACCGTTGCCATTGTTGAGGTACAAAATATCATTGGTCAAGAAGTCGTTGGACACATATACGTCTGGAAGCCCGTTACGGTCGATATCGCAGACCGTGGCCCCGAGTCCGAAGCCCTCAATGGTAATGCCGGCTTCTTTGGAAACGTCCGAAAAAGTGCCATCGCCATCGTTCCTGTAGAGCCGGTCGGTACTTTTGGCGCCGCCGTTGCGCATTTTCGGCCGTGAGGTATTCCGATTGTAATCCACCAATGCATTGGTCAGCACGTACAGGTCGTTATCGCCATCTTGGTCATAGTCAAAAAAAAGGGCCTGAATGCTGTATCCGGTATCGGCAATGCCCATTTTTGCCGCACTTTCCTTAAAGGTACGGTTGCCTTGGTTCATAAAGACAAGGTTGGCCATATCCTGCTCCTCCGTATTTCGCGGGCCTCCCTTACAGATATAGATGTCTAAAAGTCCGTCTTGATCAATATCTGCTATAGAAACCCCGTTGGTCCACCCCTGGGTTCCTACTTGGGCGGTTTGGGTAATATCCTTGAACTTGAAATTGCCTTGGTTGAGGTAAAGTGCCCCTGAAACCTGATTTCCCGTAAAATAAATATCCTGCAGACCATCATTGTCGATATCTCCGATGCCCACACCGCCTCCATTGAACATGTACTCGAAATCGAGAATGTTCAGGGTATCATTGGCCGTAAGTTTATTGTTGAACAGCACCTGCGTGTCCTGCGAATCCATCCGTTTGAAAAGTGGAGTTTCCCTTTCCCCACAAGAGCCCAGGAGTAGGAAGAAACAAAGGCAGCATACGGCAAATCGGTATCGATAACAACGATAAAACTTCATCACGAAAGGAAAGATGTTTTGTTGACCGTTTTGAATGGGCCGTTCATTTATCGAAGTTAATCTATAAAGGGACAACCGAAAAAAAAGACACCCTTAAATATGTAATATGCTTACTTTTTTAAAGGTGCCACCAACTAACTCAAAACAACTATGAATTCATAACCCGGGTATCTGCCCCAGTAAGCCACCGCTTTTATCGATTTCAAGCTGCGGTAACGGAAAAAGACCGTTGGCCGTTCTGGTGCCCCAGGTGTTTGCTACCGTTCCCTCGGGATCGGTCTGATCTACCGCGTCGAAGGTTTCTTGGGCAATACCCCAGCGCACCAGGTCAAAATAGCGATGCCCCTCAAAAAACAGTTCTCTGGCCCATTCGTCGCGCAAAGCATCGGTAAGCTCCGCCGCTGACATGATGGGTACCGGAACGGCATCGTACCGTAACCTACATCGTTAATCTGAAACCGTAGATAGGAACGGCCGAAGCGTCATCCAAGGAAGATGTGGGATACCACACGCTAAAAATTAAAAAGGTTAAAAAAGATTAATTCTTTTAAAAAGAAAGGTTTTATAAGTTTTAAAATGTATGTATATTTGGATAAATAGAAACGGATTCTATGATAATGTTCGATGTTTTGGTGGTGGGAGAGCTCAACGTGGATATTATATTGGATGATATTCAAGGGTTTCCTGAAATCGGCAAGGAAATAACCGCCCAAAAATTCAACTTGACCTTGGGAAGCAGTTCCGCTATTTTTGCAAGCAACCTGAGTGCTTTGGGGAACAAGGTCGCCTTTATGGGCAAGATTGGTACGGATGATTTGGCCGCCTTTATAAGGGAGTCCCTCGCAGGGAAGAACGTAAATACGGATTTTATTCTGCAGTCGGAGAAGTATAAGACCGGTGTAACCGTGGTCATGAATTACGATATGGATCGGGCGAACATCACCTTTCCCGGGGCGATGGAGCATTTAAAGGAATCAGAGGTCACCGACGATATTTTGAAGAGCGCCAAACATTTGCACCTTAGCTCCGTTTTTTTACAGTCGGCACTGAAGAAGGATGTAGTGCAATTGTTCAAAAGAGCGAAAGGCTTGGGCCTTACCACTTCGATGGACCCCCAATGGGATCCCAAGGAGATTTGGGCCCTTGATCTGCAACAGCTCTTACCCGTGGTGGATATCTTTTTACCCAATGTTCTGGAATTTCAATTTTTAACGCATAGCCAGAATCTGGAATCAGGTTTGCCAAAAGTTGCTGCTTTCGCGCACACCCTGGTCATTAAGGAAGGCGAAAACGGGGCCCACCTTTGGAACAAAGGAAAATTGATTTCCAGACCCGCGTTCCTGAACGCTACGGTAACGGACTGTATCGGGGCCGGGGATAGTTTCGATGCGGGTTTCATCCACAAATTCCTTCAGGGAAAGCCTTTAACGGAATGCCTGGAATTTGGGAATATTACCGGGGCTATCAATACTACGGCTTCAGGAGGAACGGACGCCTTTAAAAACAGGGCACATATCATCGCCGTTGCAAAGAACCAATTTTCATACGAAATCCAACTATGATTACACTACAGGAACGACTGGCACAAAATAAAGCAGAGGGTCAGGCCTTGTTGGCGACGAATTTTTATAATTTTGAAACGCTATCCGCGGTGCTATCGGCGGCCGAAAAATACCAAGAGCGCCCTTATTTTGCAGACTTCGGGAAGTACGTTGGACTATTTGGGCCTGAAAGTCGCCAAGGCCATGGCTGTCAGTGCCAGAGAACAATACGGGGTGACCGCCTGGCTGCATCTGGACCATGGTCAGGATATGGATGTAGTGAAAGCCTGTATCGACGAGGGCTATGATTCCGTGATGATCGATGCCAGCGAAAAACCATGGAAGGAAAATGTAAGCATTACCAAAGAAATCGTGCGCTATGCGGAAAGCTATAATATTAATGTAGAAGCTGAATTAGGATATATTTCAAAACTGGGCCAGGACCAGAAAATGATCTATACCCAACCTGAAGAGGCGAAGCGGTTTGTAGAAGCCACTGGAATTAACGCTTTGGCCGTAGCGGTCGGATCGGCCCATGGTTTTTACAAAAAGGCCCCCGAGCTTCAACTTGACCTGATCCGGGAAATCAACGAGGCAGTGCCCGCGGCCCTGGTCTTGCACGGCAGTTCGGGCATACCCGACGACCAGCTTCAGGCTTCCATCAAAAACGGTATTACCAAGATTAATTTGGCGACCGAAATAAAGAACTGTTTTATGAAGAATCTACAAAAGGTGCTCCGGAATACGGACGAAATCGATTTGCGGAAAGTCTTTCCAAAAGCGACCGTAAAGGCGACCGAATTGGTCATGGAAAAATTGAACACTATTAACTTTAAATAATATGGAAAAGAGCCTATCCCTTTTTTTAAGCATCTTCTGCGTCGTCTTAATCGGTACGGCCCAAGAGGATATCCTGCTAAAGGATTATGATCCGGTTTCAAGTTACCAAACTCCAAAAACCGAGATAACCCGGGCAAAGTATCCGGCAACGGACCTGCACTCTCATCCAGACCCGACTACTCCCGCCGAAATAGAGGAATGGATCCGGACTATGGACAGCCACGGTATTGAAAAAACCGTGGTCTTAACCTACCGGACCGGTAAGGCTTTCGATAGTATCTATGCCCTTTACTCCAAGTATGGCGACCGTTTTGAATTGTGGTGCGGCTTTGATTACACAGGATACAACGAAAAGGGATGGTCTAAAAAAGCGGTCAAGGAACTGGAACGTTGTTTCGCGGTAGGGGCAAAAGGAGTAGGAGAGCTTGGCGATAAAGGGGAGGGACTTCTCTATTCCAGACCGACCCCGGCCTATGGCATGCACATAGACGATAAGCGTATGAAGCCCTTGATACAAAAATGTGGCGAGCTCGGAATGCCCATCAGCATACACGTAGCGGAACCTATTTGGATGTACCTGCCCATGGATATCCATAACGATGGCATGATGAATGCTGAGGACTGGAAAGTGGACACTTCAAAAAAGGGCCTTTTACAGCATCAAGAGTTGGTGGGAACCCTAGAAAATGCGGTCAAGGAAAATCCGAATACCACCTTTATCGCCTGCCACTTTGCCAATTGCAGTTACGATCTAAGCATTGTCGGAAAGCTTCTTGACACCTATCCCAACCTGTATGCGGACATTGCTGCCCGCTACGCGGAAACGGCAACGGTACCTCGATATACCAAAGCCTTCTACGAAGCTCACCAAGACAAACTGGTGTATGGGACCGATATGGGGTTCGAACCTTCCATGTACGAAACGACCTTTCGCATTTTAGAATCGAAAGACGAACATTTTTACGAAAAAAGCCGTTTCGGCTATCATTGGGCACTGAACGGACTGGATTTAAGTGATGCTACCTTGAAAAAAATATACCACGATAATGCCAAAAAAATATTCGATGCCCGTCATTAGATTTTTTATAGGGTTCTTGTTTCTTATGCAGGTCTTACAGGGTTATTCCCAAACGACCCAAATTAGGAACGGAAATCTTTCCATGGAAATCGACGGGTCGATGAAAGTCCGGATTTCCACTATGTTCAAAGATGCCCAGCCCTTGATTGATGGATTTACCGCTTCCGAAAAACTAGTATTGCCCCTTTCCGAAATTACCGATTTCAAGGTTACGGATGTATCCGAAGAAGCCATGACAGGGGGTTTACAAGGCAAGCTCTGGAAAATAACCGGTACTTATAAAAAAAACGGCGTCCAAATAGAAAAGCAACTGACGTTAAAAAAATATGATGGATTTCCCGACCTGCTTTCGACCCAAGTCTCCTATACCAATTCCTCGGACAGGGGCATTTTCATCGAAAAATGGGTCAACAACCATTATGGCATTCTCTCCCAAGGCGACCAACCTCCCTTTTGGGCGTTTCAGGGCAGTTCTACCGATACTCGGGATGATTGGATAAAACCCTTGCAAAACGCATATTACCGTAAGAACTATATGGGCATGAATGCTACGGATTACGGTGGGGGTATTCCCGTGACCGATATTTGGCGACCGGATGTCGGAATCGCTGTCGGCCATTTGGCCATGGTGCCGAAGCTCGTCTCCCTTCCTACGGAGGTCGATTCTTCGGGTACCCGTGCCACCATTGGCGTGGAACGGAATTTCGATGACCGTACCGTTTTTGAGGCCGGTGCAAGCCTTGAAACGCTGGAAACCTTTGTCATGGTCCACCATGGCGATTATTACAATGCCCTGTCCGAATATTCCCAACTAATGCAGGCAAAGGGAATCACCATGCCCGAGCCCGAGGATGCGGCTTTTGAATCCATATGGTGCGCGTGGGGCTATGAGCGAAATTTTACCGCCGACGAAGTTATCGGCACCTTGCCCAAGGTAAAGGAACTGGGGATCAAGTGGGCGGTGTTGGACGATGGTTTCCAGATAGCGGAGGGCAACTGGAACGCCGATCCCAAGAAATTCCCCCGCGGCAATATCGAAATCACCGAAATGGTCGATAAAATCCATGATTACGGCCTAAAAGCCAAAGTATGGTGGACGCCCATGGCGGCAGATCCCGGCAGCAAAGCTTTGCAGGAAAATCCGGATATGCGTATCTTTCAAGAAGACGGTTCGCCGGAATTCATTA
Source organism: uncultured Flavobacteriaceae bacterium (assembly GCA_963764285.1). Lineage (GTDB taxonomy): Bacteria > Bacteroidota > Bacteroidia > Flavobacteriales > Flavobacteriaceae > Pricia. The sequence goes on along the minus strand of CAVXSA010000011.1, from coordinate 127,222 downwards.
CCTGGTGGGATGCCTATTATTTGTCGCCCGCCAATCCAAAAACTACCGCATATACGAAAGAGGTTATCGACCTGTTCATGAACGAATACGGTTTCGATGCCTTTAAGATGGACGGCCAGCATATGAACGGGGTGTTGCCCGATTACAATAACCATCTCGATTTGGCCTATCCGGAGAAATCCGTAGAAGAGCTACCGAATTATTTCCGGATGATCTATGACGAGTCCCGGAAGATCAAACCGCAAGCGGTCATCGAAAATTGTCCCTGCGGTACCTGTATGTCCTTTTTTAATATGGCCTCTATGAACCAAGCAGTTTCCTCAGATCCACTGTCCAGTTGGCAGATACGCCATAAAGGGAAGACCTACAAGGCACTGGTGCCCCATACCGCCTATTATGGTGACCATGTCGAGCTGAGCGATAATGGCAACGATTTTGCTAGCTCGTTCGGGGTCGGCGCCGTGTTGGGCACGAAATTTACTTGGCCCGAAGACAATCCCGATGCTTCGCAGTCGTTCTTATTGACCCCGGAGAAGGAAAAAGTGTGGAAAAAATGGTTTTCCCTCTACGACCAAAAAATGCTTTCCAAGGAAACATACTTAGGTTCCCTCTACGATATCGGCTATGACAAACCCGAAACCCATGTCATCGAAAAGGAAGGAAATCTCTACTATGCCTTTTATGCCGATGACTGGAAGGGGCCGATACCCCTTCGGGGGTTGCAAAAAGGGGGCCGGTATACCGTGACCGATTATTTCAACAACCTGGATTTGGGCAGTGTTACCGGAAAAGACCCCCAAGTCGATGTAGCCTTTAAAAAATTTCTGCTTATCGAAGTTTCCCCAACAGATCATAAAAAGTAAAGGCTGTAAGCGGCACAAATTGCCTTCTTAAATTCAATGCCTACCCTTACCCCAAAGAGGCCTTACGCAAAAGACGCCGCACGTCCGTGGCTTTCAGCATCCCCAGATCTTCGTTCAGGCAATTGGCCGCCCCACAGGCGACGCCATATTTGGCCGTATCTTCCCATGACAGTCCCTTAATTATACCGTAGGCGATCCCTGCGGTCAGGCAATCCCCGCTTCCTACCGTACTGATGACCTTATCGATGGCGACATGTGCGTGTATGCGGTCGTTTTCCGAACTTAGATAGAGCCCTTCTTTTCCTTTCGTGAACGCCACTAGAAAAACCTTGTCCTTTAATAGGTCGAAAACCTCGGTGGCGCCTTGGGTGCCAAAGGCCTCATAGGCCTCGTGTTCGTTGATGTGCAACGCAAAAAAAGTTGTTTTTAAGGCATTTTTCAATTGAATGCCAGAGCAGTCCAAAATGGCTCGGGTATCGTTTTTTGTGCAGATTTCCAGTAACTGTAGGTAGGCATCCTCAGGGGCACCCTTGGGCCATGAGCCCGACATACAAACCAGGTCATGTTGTTTTACGATATGAATTGAACTTCTTCAGGAACTTCTCCCAATCCTTTTCGGTCATTTCAGGACCGGGTTCCAATAGTTCACTATTATCGAAGGTTTTGTCGTTGGATCGAAAGGTGTAGCATTTTCTGTTGTTTCCTTTTAACGGAATTCCCAGAGGGCGGATTCCTTTCTTCCTGCAGTTGTTTTTGATCCATTCCCCGTTAGGGCCCGCCCAGTTTGCGAACAGGGATACGTCACTATCCAATTGTTTGAGGGCAAGTGCTACGTGGGTACCCTTACCTCCCGGGAATTCCTTAAGGTTGTCGATACGGTTTACCACGCCGTATTTAATGGGCTCTGACCAAGCAAAGGTGTCTATTGAAGGGTTCGGGCAAACACAAAGTATCATGGATTATGGATTTTGAATCGTTCCTTGGTGATTTATCCGGAGGAAAGGCTAAGCCAATGAAATCGAATTTTTATCTTTTTCCCTAAGCGAAGAAAAAAGCTTGGTATTATGGTAATCCAACAAATGATTGCAATTTATGGCTTGAGAAATAGGATTCGTAATTAAATGTACATTCATCTTTTACATATATACGGTGTTAAAGCAAATGTAGTTTCCAAAAGTAAAGGAAAGAATTTCAAATAGGATGATCTTATTTAATATTTTTATGTGCGGTTACGACAACCATTTGCCTCTCTCATGCGTAGATATCAGTTCAAATCCGTGGAAGGGAAATTGATGACGTTGTTAGCTTCGCAGATGTGGCACGCCCCCGAATTTGCTGAGGTAAGAGATAACCAAATCCTGAAATGAATGGTAATGCTGTTTAATCTACGATATTTCCATAGGCTTTGTCAAGAAACAGATACCTAGGTTCATTTTGCGCCTGGATCAGCTTACTTTCGGCTTCGATGACCATTACGGGCGGGGTGGCATCGGAAGCCTTTGCCGCTTCCCATTGTGGCAAGCCCTCCCCGTTAGGATTCCCGGTCTTGATGAAATTGGCGAAATACTGCTGCATGGTTTCTGAGGCCTTGTAATCATCCACAGCCCAGGCGTAGTCGTCCACTAAATGCAGATTGCCCAACGCATATTCGATTTCCGAGGCATGGGGTGCACCGATGGGTTTGGGTGCTACGGGAGCATCCTGATCTTTTTCCTCGGTGCCACCGGCCAGTCCCGAAACGAGATTATTATCTCGTAGCTCCGGCCGCAATTTGCTGTATAGATAGCGGTAAACGGGTTGATCGCTATTTTTTCTGTGGAGGTCGAACCATTTCCATGTGCTGTACGCGATAAATCGGTCGGAGGCGAGGGCCGTTGCGGAAAGTTCGATTTCCTTTTCAGAGCCATAGGGATATAATTCCAGCACTTCCGCGTATTGGTCGGGATAGGCCTCTTTTACTTTACTCTACATAACCTTCTTCGCTATATGGGCCTTGGGTAAAGGCCATTCCGGGGATTTCGGCAGAATTCCATCCCACTAAAAGCGGGACTTGCGCCTGCTGGCCGCTTTCAAATATCTCGGGGAGCGGTTGGGGAAGAAAATACCCGTCGATTACGGCCGGAAAACCGAAACGTTGGGATTCGTTGTAGATTTCATAGACTTCCCGTGCGCTCAATTTCCGCAGTTCGGCCAAAGTATGATAACCCGCATTTTTGGCAAATTCCAATCCCGTTTTCTCCGCTTCCTTTAAGGGTACGGGCGCCATGGTAGGGTTGATGCCCGCCCCGCTTTCCCCGATGGCCCCGGCGATCAGGTCTTTGGATAGGGGGGAAGCCATTTGTTGGCTGACCCCGATCGACCCGGCCGATTCCCCGGCTATGGTCACTTTGTTCGGATCGCCCCCAAAAGCCGCAATGTTTTTTTGCACCCATTTCAAGGCGGCATTTTGGTCCAGCAATCCATAATTGCCCGAAGCGCCATAAGGGGCTTCCGCACTCAGTTCAGGATGGGCAAGGAATCCGAATATATTCAAGCGATAGTTGGTGGTTACGACCACCATCCCTTTTTTCGCCATGCTCTCGCCATCGTATCTATATTCCGAAGCGTCTCCGGCTACGTTTCCCCCGCCGAAGAAATAGACCAGAACGGGGAGGTCCTTTGTGTTGCGTAAAGCGGGAGTCCAGATATTGAGATAGAGACAGTCTTCGCTGACGCCGTTCGAGCGCGATTTCATATCCCCGAAAACCATGGTTTGCATGGGCCGTGGGCCGAATTTTTTAGTCTCTTTTACGCCTTCCCAACTATCCAAGGGCTGTGGTGCTTTCCAACGCAGGTCGCCCACAGGCGGTTTGGCGAACGGCACCCCGAAATAGGTCTGGATATTGGTATGGGTGTTATAATTTCCTTCGATAACGCCATGCTCCGTTATCGCTTGAACGGGAAAGGCATTTTTATCTTGAGCTCCTGAAAAGGTCATTTGTAAAATGAATAGTGACAATAGAAATGTTCTCATGGTGTAAGCTATCAGTGAATTTTTTAAGTATCCAGTCTTTCAAAATCAAGTTCCAGGAATTCGGCGATGGAATTCATCCAAAAATTCTGGATAAAAGCAAGGTGTTCGGGATGTCGATTATATTTTTCGTAAGCCTCCAACGTATCGAATTCCATCGAAATGCCATAATCGAAATGGTTCTTTTTACTCGTTTGGCGCAAATATTCAAAGTTTTTACCCCCGGAATGGAGGACAATTTTTTAGCCTCCTCCTGAAACACTATTTCCTCGGGGGAGTTCTTATCATATTTTAACCTAAAAACTACGGTATGACGTATCATAAAATTCCTTGTTTTTCCATTGCGGTACCTAGTGCGATGTTACGTCAGAAGCAAGCCATAGTCCAATGCGCCTTTTGAGGCATCCCGCCCTTAAACATTAATTCTCTGGCTACAGCCATGCGTTTTCATTGGGCCGCTACGAAATCCACGATCGCCCGATACGACATTTCAGCTTTGACAGACCTGTAGGGCTTTGGTACTGTATGGGTATAGGTATAGTGCAAAAGCCGCATTTGCCTTATGCCTCATTTTAGCTTTAACATGGCACTGGCTTTGGGCTTGTCCATTGTTTAAGCTAAAAATATCGGATGAAAGCGGTGAGGGCGAATTTATTATTGTCTCAATTTGTTACAATAATACTTTGTTTTCTTGGATTATAGTGCTTTATTTGGATAAAATTTGTTTTTGGTCATCAAAGAACCCATACAAGCACTTCAAAAAGAGAATTTTATACAGAACCTTTCCTTCGATTCCGTTATTTTCGGATTTAACGGGAAGCAGCTTAAAATTCTGGTGCTTGAATATCACAACACCGGCCTGTTCGCCTTGCCCGGTGGATTCATACAGTGCGACGAAAGTCTTGATGACGCCGTGAAAAGGGGCGTAAAGAAACGTACCGGGCTCGATGATATATATTTGGAACAGTTCCAGACCTTCGGAAGTATGGTGCGCTCCGACCCGGCCGCCATGAAACGGATATTGCAAGGCAATGATTTGGAGGTAGCCCCGCACGACTGGCTGCTTGATCGTTTTATTTCGGTTTCCTATTACGCCTTGATCAATTACGATGAGGTGACACCGCAACCCGATGCGCTTTCCGATAGTATTGAATGGTATCCTATCGATGCGTTACCCCCGTTGATGATGGACCACCAAAAGATTGTAGAAAAGGCTCTGCAGGTTCTACGCGATAATTTGGAAAAAAAGTTGGTAGGCATGAACCTGTTGCCTTCCAAATTTACCATGAAACAATTGCAAAAGGTGTACGAGGCCGTTTTGGGCGAAGAATTACGAAGAACTACGTTTCAGCGTCGTATATTGGCCTTGGATATTTTAGACCGGCACGAAAAACTGTTTCAGGGTAAGGCGCATAAAGCCCCGTATCTCTATAGTTTTAAATCAAACATTACGAATATATCACAAGAACGAAAAATAGGAATTCAAAACTGAAAAAAATGAAAGGACAAAAAATAAAATTAGGAATGAAGGGATTGGTAATGGCGTTTTTGCTCGTGAGCAGCCTGTCGTGCAAAGATACTGCGGACAAAAAGGCCGCCGCTGAGGAAACCGGTGCCGAAAACAACCCAATTGAGGAAACCGATGATGCCCGATATGGAGGTCTAGCCCTTTACACCGTCCGCGATGCCATGGGCGAGGATGCCAAAGCAACGCTACAGGCCGTCGCGGATGCCGGGTACCAAAACATCGAGGCTGCGGGTTACGAGAACGGAAAGTTTTACGGTATGTCTCCCGAAGATTTCAAATCCTATCTTGATGGGCTGGCACTAAACCCTATAAGTACGCACCAAGGTTCGGTCACTTTAGAAAACGCGGATCAAATGATGGCCGATGTGAAGGCAGCCGGTTTTGAGTATTTCGTTATTCCCGTTCCGCCCATGGGCCTCTTTAAGTTCAATGCTGAAAATAAGACTATGGGCATGACCGGAGGCGCTAAAAACCTAGCGGAAATTTTGAATACCTTGGGCGAGAAAGCGAACGCTGCGGGCCTGAAATTACTTTATCACAACCACGATTTTGAGTTTAAAAAGGATGAGGATGGTAACTTGATAATCGATTATCTCCTGGAAAATACCGATCCTGAAAAAGTCAATTTCCAGATGGACCTATATTGGGTCACCAAGGCGGGCGCCGATCCGGTGGCCTATTTTGAAAAGTACCCTGGCCGTTTTAAAATTTGGCACGTAAAGGATATGGACGATCAAGGGCGGTTCGCCCCAGTCGGGGAGGGAAATATTGATTTTGCACGTATCCTGGCAAAAAAAGAACTATCCGGAATGGAATATTATATGGTGGAGCAAGATATGACCTTTGACGGCCTAAAACCGCTGGAAGCTATAAAAATAAGCCATAAAGGGCTTAAGGAAGTCGGTTTTAAATAGAATGCCAAACACTTCCCTATTAAATGAACAATCGAAAATGAAGAAAATAACCCTCAACCTGTCCGTAATTAGTATGTGTTTCTTGGGCGTATTAGTACAGGCGCAATCCGATATTCAGACAGGAAAAGATGTTGCGGTTACCGCTACGGAACTCGGCAAGGTTCGCGGCTATGTACACAATGGAATTTATACCTACAAAGGGATCGAGTATGCCAAGGCCCAGCGTTTTGAAGCAGCCGTAAAACCCGATGGGTGGGACGGTGTACGCAGTTCTGCTACCTACGGCCCGGTAGCACCATTGTTGACCCCAACAACCTCGGTAGAAGACGAGCCCGAATTTGTTTTCGACCACGATTGGGGCTATACCAACGAAGATTGTCTTAACCTGAACGTCTGGACCCCCAATATCGCTGACGGCAAAAAAAGACCGGTGCTGTTCTGGATCCACGGTGGGGGCTTTACAGCAGGATCAAGCCATGAACTGCCATCCTATGACGGGGAGAACCTAAGTAAAAAAGGCGACGTGGTGGTGGTATCCATCAACCATCGGTTGAACGTTCTGGGCTTTTTGGACCTGTCCGCCTATGGCGAAAAATACAAACACTCCGCCAACAATAGCATCCTCGATATGGTGATGGCTTTGAAGTGGGTACGGGATAATATCCGAAATTTCGGAGGCGACCCGGATAACGTGACTATTTTCGGTCAATCCGGGGGAGGGGCCAAAGTGAATACCCTCATGGCCATGCCACAGGCCAAGGGACTTTTTCACAAAGCCATCAACCAGAGTGGTGCGTCCCGGAGCGGAATTTTGAAAAAGGAGGATACCCAAGCCATTGCCCGGGAAACGCTATCGATTTTGGGCCTTGAAGCGTCCGATGTGGATAGTTTACAGCACATCCCCTTTGATGTTTTGGCCGATGCCAGCTCCAAGGCCTTGAAAAAAGTAGAGGAAAAAATGAAGGTTGCCGGCAAACCGGTTATGGGTTTCGGTTTAAATTGGGGCCCCAGCCAAGATGGCGAAGATATGCCTTACCAAACTTCCTCAGAGGAAGCCTTGGCCCTTTCCAAGGATATTCCGCTTCTTATCGGTACCGTAAAAAATGAATTTGCGCCTTTTGCCAATATGCGCTTTGTGGGGGCTTCCGATGAAACGATCATGGCCTTTATAGAGGAGACCTATAAAGAAAAAGCCGATACGTATATCGCTGCGGTCAATAAGGCATATCCTAATGACACGGCCGTAAAAGACCTGATTGATGTCGATACCAGGTTCCGTCCCGGTGCGGTGGCGCAAGCCAATACAAAATCCGCACTTGAAGGTGGAGCGCCCGTTTATATGTATCTTTTTACCTGGCAGTCTCCCGTATTCAACGGAAAATACAAGTCCCTACACTGCATGGATCTGCCCTTTGTCTTCGACAACGTCGCAAAGGCCAACCATATGACGGGCGGCGGGGAGAAAGCCCACCAATTGGCGGATAAGATGAGCCAGGCATGGATCAACTTCGCGAAGACCGGTGACCCTAACCATCCGGGATTGCCCGAATGGCCCGCCTATAACGCCGATAATACCTCGACCATGCATTTTGACAACACCTGTCAAGTAAAACCGCAGATGGATAAGGAACTTTTCGAACTGACTTCCAATCAGTAACATTCTTCAGACGGTCGAAAAACAGGCCGAGGATGTTCCCTTCGACATGACCCCGTACAAAGATTCCGAAGGGAATACCTATGACTTCGCCTTTGGGATGAACTGGCACTGGGTAATACAAGATGAAAGGGTAACCCGGTACAAATAGATCGATAAATGCGGAAAACTTTTTCCTATGGTAACTCGTGTAGGGTGAACGAATCAATTGATGAGTACCATCGGCTTGGGCATATCCATCCTACGGCTAAAAATGATGCCCCGCTTTTTTTCCGAACATTTATCTTAAGTTTGCTGAGTTTTTTATGATCGGCATTATGATTATATTTATTGCTATTGTAATTGCACTGGTAGTTGGGGTGAGTCTATTTTTGCGGCATCCTAAGTTCGGGGCAAAGCCTTCAGGAAAAAGACTTGAAAAGATGCAGGCATCCCCCCATCACCAAGATGGTTCATTCGTTAACCGTTCCCATACACCGCAACTTACCGAAGGCTATTCGATGAGTAAAGTGATGTTCGATTTTATTTTCCGTAAAGGGCCAAGAACAACTCCAAAAGATTCCATACCTTCCGTTCATACCGATCTTACCAACCTTCCGAAAGGCGATTGGCTGGTTTGGTTCGGCCATTCCTCCTATTATATTCGGACAAACGGTCTTAGTCTTTTAATAGATCCGGTGTTCAGTGGTAGTGCGTCTCCTATTCCAGGTATGACGAAAGCGTTTAAGGGTACGGATGCATACAGCGTGGACGATATGCCCGAAATCGATTACCTTTTTATTTCCCATGACCATTATGACCATCTGGATTACAAGACCATCAAGAAGCTAAAGGCGAAGGTAAAAAAAGTGGTCTGTGGCCTAGGTGTCGGGCTACACTTTGAGCGTTGGGGATATGAATCGGGGAAGATTGTTGAAATGGACTGGGATTCGGATATCAAACTACGGAATGGAGCAAAACTCTATGGGTTACCGGGAAGACATTTTTCCGGTAGAGGCATAAAGCGAGATCAAACCCTTTGGCTGTCGTATCTACTCAAAACCCCGACACGTAAAATTTATATGGGGGGCGACAGCGGCTACGACAAACACTTCAAGGAAATCGGTAATCTTCACGGCCCTATAGACTTGGCAATTTTAGAAAACGGTCAATACAATGAAGCTTGGAAAGCGATTCATTTTCTTCCGGGGGAAAACCTCCAGGCGGCACGTGACTTGAAAGCCAAACGGCTGATGCCGGTACATTCCTCTAAGTTTAATCTGGCACTGCATGACTGGGATGAACCTTTGAAGGAAATTTCCCGGCTCAATCAAAAAATAGGATTGCCTTTGGTGACCCCTAAAATAGGTGAACTTGTTGACCTCACTGATACTGGTCAAGTGTTTCCCGAATGGTGGAGAGGGGTAGAATAAAATGGGGTAGTGTGCGCTATCCCAACTTCTCCTTAAAAAAATCTATGGTCCGCTGCCAGGCCAGTTCGGCTGCTTCACGGTCATACCTTGGCGTGGTATCGTTATGAAAACCATGGTTGGCATTATCATAGACATAGGCCTTGTATTCCTTACCATGTTTCTTTAAGGCGGCTTCGTAAGCAGGCCAGCCTTCATTGACGCGTTTGTCCAATTCCCCGAAATGGAGCAGGAGGGGAGCATTGATGTTTTCAATGTCTTCTGTAGGTTGACCACCATAAAAGGGAACGGCAGCCCCGAGTTCGGGTACTTTAACCGCCATCATGTTGGCTATCCATCCCCCAAAACAAAAGCCGACGACCCCAACCTCACCCGTGCAATCCGGATGATCTTTCAAATAATCGAAGGCGGCGATAAAATCCTGCAACATTTCGTCGCGATCGCGCTGTTGCTGAAGTTCACGGCCGTCGTCATCGTTGCCCGGATAACCACCCAGTGGTGTCAATGCATCCGGGGCCAGGGAGACAAAACCTGCCAGGGCCGCTCGACGCGCGACATCCTCTATATGGGGGTTCAGACCCCGGTTTTCGTGCACGACGACAATGCCAGGAAGTTTTCCCTCGGCATCGGCGGGTTTCGAAAGCAATGCCTTAATCGAGCCCCCACCTTTGGGAGAATCGTAGGTGATAAATTCCGATTTCAATTTGGGGTCATCCTGACGGATCTGGATTTTTTTTACATAGTCGGGCGAAATAAAACCCAGTAACGAACCTACCGTAACGCCCCCCACGGCATAGGTCGAAAGCTTATCCATAAAAAGCCTTCGGGGTATTCTGTTGTGCGCATAATCGTCATATAGATCGAATACCTCTTGTTTGATGTCCTCTTTTTTCAACTTTTTCATAATGCTGTGTATTTATTTGATGATTTGATTCATAAAGTCTTCCTTGTAGGCCCTACCAACGGGGAGGTTCGTATTTTCATCTAAACGGACTTGGTTGCCGAGGATCTTTTTAATTTTTGTAATATTAAGGATAAATGATCTATGAATACGAATGAACCTTTTCGAGTCTAAGTACTCTTCCCAATAGCGTAGCGGTTCTTGGGAGAGGTATTTCTTTTGGGCCGTAATGATTTCCGTATAATCGGAATCCGATCGTATAAACCGGATATCGGCCACATCGATCTTGATATGTTCGTAGCCCGATTTGATAAAAAGTACTTCAGGGGATGAAGTGGGATTGACCGCACTCTTCTGGTTTTCTTGGCCTGACGGTTGCGCCGGCACTTTGTTTACGGCCTGGACGAACCGCTCGAACGAAAAAGGTTTTAACAGATAGTCCACCACATCGTAATTATAGCTTTCAAGTGCGTAATCGGAAAAGGCGGTGGTCAGTATTACGTATGGTTTCTGGTGCAGCGCCTTAAGAAAATCAATGCCCGATATTTTGGGCAAGTGGATGTCCAAAAAAATCAGGTCAATAGGTTCCGTCTTCAGAAAATCCATCGCCTGTAGGGCATCGGCAAAGGTGGCCTTTAATCCCATATTGCCCCTATCGGCGATGAACTTTTTTAGTACCCGCTGTGCAGGCGGCTGGTCTTCGATAATAATGCAACGTATCATTCGCCCTCCCTTTTTAATTGCATCCTTAAATATACGGAATATTGGCCATCGGTTTCATTAATAATGAGTTGGTGCGCATGGGGGTAGAGTAGGTGTAAGCGTTTTTTAACGTTCTGAAGGCCGATGCCCTTGGAGAGGTTTTCGGTATTCCCCAACGATTGGAACGAATTTTTACATGTGAATTCCAACATCCCCCCATCCGTTACCCTAATGACGATGTCGATAAAAATATCCTTCGATTGGCTTGCCGTACTGTGTTTAAAGGCGTTTTCGATAAAAACGGTCAGGATCAAGGGCGCAATGCGACAGCCCGAATCGATATTTTCCGTGGTAAAGTTGACCTCTCCCCGTTCCTCGATCTGCAATTCATTTAGTTGTGTGAAGTTCTTCAAATGTTCGATTTCTTTTGAGAGTGCCACAAAATCCTCCTTGCAATCGTACAGCATATAGCGGAGCACCGATGAAAGCTCCAAAATAATACTGGGAGTTTTCGGCGATCGCTCTATGGCGTAGGAATAGAGATTGTTGAGGTTGTTGAACAGAAAATGCGGATTGATCTGCGATTTCAGGAACTGCAGCTCGCTTTCCTTGACGGAAGTCTGCAGCTGCTCGACTTCCCGCTGTTTGACCGTAGCATCCCAAGCAAATTTGAATCCGACAAGAATGGTAATCACCGGCATGACCTCCAAAAGGCTGAATACGACACCCGGAAAGCGGGTTCCCCTGGTATTGGGATAGTAGATTTTTTCCAGAACGAATTCCTCCATTAGAATAATGACCGCAACGATGGCAATGACCGAGAGAGAAAAATAGATGTATTTCTTCTTGTAGAAAAAGCGGGGAAGCAGCACATAATTAATGATAAGGGCGCCCAGCGCATAGTCTAGGAACGCTATTACCTTGAAATCAGGAATCTGAGGATGGTTCTTGTCGAACGAAAAAAATAAAAACAGCACGATATTCAACAATATCTGAAACAATACCTCTTGCGAGGCAGAGTTTGAAAGGGATAGTTTTGCGGCCATATCTCAAAAGTAGCATTTTATGGCAAGGGAGGGTTTTAAAAACCGCCATCGACCGATACGGGCGGGTAAACGTCGTTTTCGCACCGTTTTTGCGGTTCAAGGAATTCGCGGGGTTGTCCCCATCGGATGATCGCAAGTACCGTGTAGCGGTACTTGGGCAATTGGAAAATTGTTTAAACTTGTTCTTTTACCTGCAAATCATCCTTTTTGCACCCATATTTCGCCCTGGTGGAACAGCGGAGCCCTGCTATGCCGTTAAAAAACCGCTTCTTCCGATGACATAAGCGATTTTTTCGCTTCTAAACTAAAAGTACAATGAGCTCAGGGTCAAACACGCCATATATGGTACTTTAACCTAAATATCCTCTCGATTTACTTGTCCTGATAAAATAGCACAGATATCCGATAATTTAGGAGTATCACACCGCCAATACCCTTTCTAATTTTGCCTTGGAAATCAATGAATTTCAGGATGTATTGTTAACCTAAAAAAACGGTTATGAAGAATGAAATATCAAATAAAAGGGCATTATTGGCTTTAGCGGTAGGCGGTTTTGGAATAGGCCTTACCGAATTCGTAATCATGGGGATATTACCTGATGTTGCGGTTTCACTTCATATAAGCATTCCAAAAGCAGGCCATTTTATTTCCGCGTATGCTTTGGGCGTGGTGGTCGGAGCTCCATTGCTTGCCAGTATCAGCAATAAGCTGGCTCCGCACCGCATGTTATTTTTATTGATGATTTGGTTTACGGTATTTAATACCTTGTCCGCTTTTTCGGAAACCTATACGGTGATGCTCGCCTTGCGCTTTCTATCGGGACTTCCCCATGGTGCCTTTTTTGGTATCGGTGCGGTGGTGGCCGGTAAATTGGTCGGAGAGAGCAAATCGGCCCATGCCATTGCCATTATGTTCGCAGGTCTGACGATCGCTAATGTGATCGGTGTACCTATAGGAACCTATCTGGGCCATGAATACAACTGGAGTGTGTCGTTTCTTATGGTGGGCATTGTGGGTCTCCTTACCTTAGCCAGTATTTTCTTTTGGATGCCGGAAATGAAATTGGAGACCCGGAAATTCGCTAAAGGGAAGGAAAAGGGTCTTAAAAACGCGGAACTTTGGGCCCTGATCGCTTTGACCACTATAGGTACGGGCGGATTTTTTGCATGGTATAGCTACATAGCACCATTGATAACTCAAGTGGCCCATCTTTCGGAAAATATGGTAAGCTATGCTATGATCCTTGCCGGGCTGGGAATGGTGGTCGGTAATTTTCTGGGCGCTAAGATGGCGGAACTCTTTTCACCCTTAAAAGCGGTGACGATCAGTCTATCGGTAATGGTGGTGATTTTGATCTTGAACTCCTTATTTGCCTTCAATCCTTCTATGGTCATGGTCTCGACCTTTGTCATCGGTTTGGTTTCCTTTACGGTTGCCACGCCCATACAAATGGCGATCATAAAAACATCCAAGGGGTCAGAAATGCTAGGGTCCTCCATGAACCAAAGTGCTTTTAACATGGGCAATGCTTCCGGCGCTTATTTTGCGGGCCTTCCTATTGCCTATGGATACGGAGTTGCCGCGGCCGGATTCGTTGGCGCCCTTATGGCCTCTTTAGGGGTCGCCATTGCCGTCGGATTATTGATCTATAGAAATTATAAGGTAAGAAGAAGAAACGGAGTGGCCTATTCCAGTTAACGGCAGTCATTCCAAGATGTACAGGTAATTTAAACCCGTATGCAAATCATTTAAAACACCCGTTGGTGGGCGTACGAACATTGCCGTGTTCAAAAAATTGGGTTTGAGGGTCAACAGGGCCCACGCCCAGTTCTGGTTACTGACCGCTGCATCTTCGGAAATCCTTTAAGTTCGTACATGACATCCCGTGCAAATAGTTGGGAATAGCCTATGGCCAGACCGTACCCATCGAAACTTTGTGAAAATACCACGTCCACTTCCATACCAAGGGATTTCCCGTTAATTGGTAGTGTCTGCTGTCCATCAAAATGCAACACTTTGACCAATAAATTCGATTTTTCCCCCAACTTGAAATTGCCGCTGGGATGAAGGTCGAACAACCCGATGGAATGGGTGTGGTTACCTACCTACAAAGGGTTCATAAAGCCATTGAATTTGTGTTTTGTGCCGTAGAGCGGAAAGAAGGCTTCCGTTTTATCGGTGGTTTCCGGTTTGTTGCCACTGCCCCATTCCGTCCCGATGCCGAAACCGACGTTGCAGTTGATTTTAAGGCTAAGATCTAAACCCGATAAAATGGCGCCATCAACATCTACTTTTTTCTGTTGTTCCCTCCGAGGAAACGGATAGTAACATCGAGTTCGTGTCTTTACGCGAGAAATAAATACTGAAGGAATGGGCGTGAAAGGAAGTGCGAAGAAACAGTCTCTAAGTCTTTGATAGAATCATATTTTCTTGCGCTGAGGCACACCTTGGAATCTTATAAAAAAGGCAACAGATTTCTTGGCTGCGCTCGCAATGACCCAGTATTTAACCTTTCTCTTCGTATCTTAGTCCCAAACATTCGAAATGGCCACCTCCGATAAACTGCACCAAGCCTACCATCTCTTTGACAAGGCAAACGAACAGGATCCCCATACCGTGGAATATATGGGGCGAACCTATCCAAAGGAAGTATTGTACGCCATCCGGATGACAGAAAAATTGAATGATTTTGCTCCCGAGGCATCGGAAGCCCTACAATTGACCGCCCGCTGCCAGCACATCTGTCGGTGGGAGATTCCAAGGGAATCCTACGACATGAACCGGGTGGGCTATTTGAAATGGCGGCAAGACCTTAAAAAATTCCATGCACAAAAGGCATCCCAAATTTTGGAAGAAGTGGGCTATTCCCAAGAGATGATCGATAAGGTTGCTTTTTTATTGGAGAAGAAACAGTTGAAGAAAAATGAGGATACCCAAACCTTAGAGGATGTTATTTGCCTGGTGTTTCTGGAATTTTATTTTGAGGCTTTTGCCGCAGAACATCCAGAGGAAAAAATCATCTACATCCTTCAAAAAACCTGGCGGAAAATGACCCAAAAAGCGCATGAGGCGGCTTTGGGATTACCCCTTTCCAAAAAATCCCTTGAATTGGTTTGCAAGGCAATCCAGGCTTGATGCCTGCCCACTATATTTCAGAAAATTTTCATGGCCGACAAGCACAATAAAAAGCCGCTTGACACCGCGACCTTACCGCCACCTTTAATCTTACCCCGCCCGAACTGGGCGACCATGGCATTTTTCCCGCATTACAGAAAATGTGTTTAGAACTCTCTAAACCAACCGGTAAGAAGATTCTATTCGACAATAAAACGGAGGAACATCTCAAGTTCGATTCCTTGGCGGAGACCAATACTTACCGTGTCACTCAAGAGGCGATAAAGCTTTTATCAATTTTCCGTATTTTGATTAGCCAGCGCGCCCCCGCATTTCGGGATAAAGGTTGCGATCACTGGTATCCTGTACTACATAGTTCAGATTTCTACCTTTGGAACACATCATCCCTTTGTTGGTGGGATGCTCCGGATTCCCGTCCAACGAAATGCTGCCTTTGGCATCCACTTCTATTAACATGCCGCACCCTACCCCCCAATAGGAACAAATAGTTTTAGGTACGTTCTTTTTCTGCATGGTGGTTCAAAAATCAAAATAATTACGTATAACTCCGTGGTGGGTAATTATGAAAAGTTGGCTCTTTTTTTGGGAAAAGCTAATAATAAGGGTCCGAAAATGGGATTCGTTCCTCAGAATAAACGAATTAGTAATTTCCCTTATACCTTGTAAATACGGCAGTATCCAAGGGATACTAATATCCGTTATTAATCAACGTATAGTCGTGTCGTTCACGTACCGATCTCTGTCGTTCACAGAAAAAAGAAGCTTGACCTGAAATAAAAATGCCAAATTTGCAACTTCATTTTAAAATAGTTAACCGTGGCACGCAAACCGCCTTATTTTATACTTGTCTTTTTCAGCGTTATTTTTTTAAAGGTGGATGCCGTCATGGCCCAATTGCAAACCGTGACCATTACCGGAAAGGTAATCGAAGTGGGCGGCGTCCCTATCGAATTCGCGACCGTTTTGGTTGCCAACCCCGCCGACCACAAGCCCATAACGGGCACCACTACCGTAGAGGATGGAAGTTTTGTGCTTGAAACCGAAGCGACCGATTTCTATATCGAGGTAAGTTTTATCGGCTATAGCAAAAAGACGATAGAGAAGCCTACTGTCGTCGATGGCAAAATCGATTTGGGTACGGTTGCCCTTACGGAAGATTCACAGCAATTGGATGAAGTGGTGGTCGAAGGCGAGGTATCCCAAACGGTTTTCAAGCTCGACAAACGCGTCTTTAATGTAGGTGCCGATCTGAGCAGTACAGGTGCTAGTGCCTTGGAGGTGTTGAACAACGTACCCTCGGTCAACGTGAGTATCGAGGGAACTATCAGTTTGCGCGGCAGTCAGGGCGTACAGATGCTGATCAACGGAAAACCTTCGGCCATCGCCAACGAACAGGGGAACGCCCTTGGCACTTTGACCGCCGATATGATAGACCGTATCGAGGTCATTACCAACCCTTCCGCCAAATATGATGCGGAGGGTACATCGGGCATTATTAACATTGTGCTCAAAAAAGAGGAAAAAAAGGGACTCAACGGTGCCGTGACCCTTAACACAGGGGTACCCAACAACCACAGCCTTGGCCTTAGCCTGAACAAACGCACCGAAAAATTCAACTTGTTCAGCCAGTTGGGTTTTGGTCGCCGCACCTTTCCCAGCGATGACGAGACCGAAAACCGGAATCTGGCCGAGAACACGCTAATATCCAGTAGCGGCGAAAGCGATAAGAACGAGACCTTTTTTAATCTGATTCTCGGCACCGATTATCATATCAACCATTATAACGTGTTGACGCTTTCCGGCCATTTCGCCTACGAATGGGAAACGGAACATTCAGATGCCGATTACCGTATTTTTGATGCCGGAAATTCCTTGACGGACGGATTTCACCGACGGGAGCTTACCACCGCCACCAACCCGAAATATGCCTACGAATTACAATACAAAAAAGATTTTGAGGGGAACGAAGACCAGTCCCTATTGATCAGCGCTACGGGTAACCTGTTTGCCAAAGATCAGTCTTCTGATTATACCAATACGATTACTATGGGCAATGAGGAGGATATGCAGCAACAGACCCGTACCGATTTCAGTCAGGCCGAATATACCTTTAAGGCCGATTATACACATCCGTGGGCTGAAAAATACACTGTCGAGACGGGCGCGCAATACCAGATCAATGATGTGTCCAACGATTTCGCCATCGCTGATTTTGACGGCAGTAGTTTTGTGGAGAATCCCAATCTGACCAATGTGTTCGAATGGGTGCAAAAGGTGCTCGGTATTTACGGCACTGCAGCCTATGAAGGCGAAAAATGGGGCATAAAATTGGGGGTGCGATTTGAAGATACCGATCTGGGTACGCTTTTACGGAACACCAACGTTCGTAACGACCAGAAGTACAATAACCTTTTCCCGAGCGGACATACTTCCTATAAAATCAATGATGATATTTCATTGCAGGCCGGGTATTCCAAACGGATATTCCGTCCCAGGTTATGGGATTTGAATCCTTTTTTCAATATCCGTAACAATTTCAGCATCCGCACGGGGAATCCGGATCTGCAACCGGAGTTTACGGATAGCTATGAGCTGACGAGTATCTATAAATTGGGAAGGACCTCGATGAACTTAGGGATATTTTACCGCCATACCGAAGACGTGGTGGAGCGCGTGGTCGCTTTTGAAGACAATGTAAGTATATCCCGCCCCGAAAATATTGGCATTAGCAATACAACTGGCGTTGAGTTCAATGCCAAATACATACCTGCCAATTGGCTGTCGTTTACCACCGATCTTAACTACAGCCGTTTTACGCGCGAGGGAGACTTCGAGAATACCTCCTTCGATTTCAATGGCGACCAATGGTCCACCCGGCTTACCGGAAAAATCCAATTGCCCGCTGATATCGATTTGGAATTAACCGGCAATTACCAGTCCGGGTACAGAACCTTACAGCAAGAAATCACTGAAAATCTGTTTATGGATTTCGGTGCGCGAAAGAAAATATTCAAGGGGAAAGCCATTTTGAACTTGAGCATTCGCGATGTATTCGCTTCCCGAATTCGGGAGAGCATTACCAGCCAACCCAATTTTTATTTAAGGGATTACAGTCGGCAAGGCCGGTTTGTAACCTTTGGCATCAGCTTTGGCTTCGGCAAGGGCGAGGCTATGGAGTTTTCGGGGCAAAAACAATTTTAGGTATGGAAAGAAAAGAATTTTTAACAAAGGGAATGGTGACTGTCGGCGGCGTAGTGGCATTGACGGGAATGGTAGCTTTCAAATCCAAGATGGATGAAAGTGGCATTTATTTCAGAAATCTATAGTGGTGACCCACATCGCTTTTCCTGAAAAGACATACGATACAATTTATGCTACCGAAAATTATTAGGGGAAGGGCTGTGTTTCCAATGCATCCGATAGTGTCTTCAGGGGTAGTCTAGACCGTAACATGGCGGATTCGATTACAGGGAATATCGATGAGGGTTATACCTTGGTAAAAAATATCGTAGTCGATGTTTAAAGTAGTATGTAGCCATTAAGATTAAACCATTTGCACTATAATTACACCTAATTTTTTACAGAGAACTCAGAATATCTATTTATAGCTCAATTATACATTATGAAAAAAGTAATTTTTATTTTATCGTTTATCGCCTGTGCCACACTTTCGGCACAGAGCACATGGAAGGCCGATGGCGCACATTCCAAAGTCGGTTTTGCCATTACCCATTTGATGATCTCGGAGGTCGAAGGCCATTTTGGGGAATTCCTCATTACCGCCACTGCCGACGAAGCGTTTAGTGAACCAGATTTTACCGTCAATCTTAAAACGGCAAGCATTGACACCGACAATGACAAAAGGAACGCGCATTTGAGAAGTGCCGATTTTTTTGATGCCGAAACCCATCCTACCATTTCCTTTAAAACCACCTCTATTGAAAAAACAGGGGACAAAACCTTTAAGTTGAATGGTGATTTGACCATGCACGGTGTTACCAAACCGGTAACCTTAGATGGAAAACTTAATGGTATCATTACCGATCAGCGGAGCCAGAAACTAAAAGCGGGACTTAAATTGACCGGTACCGTTGACCGTTTGGCATTTGGAGTGGGCAGCGATACCCCCACCTTGGGCGATGAGGTCAATATGACCATCCATTTAGAAATGGCACAGCAGTAAATCCTAATTGGAATTGACCATGGGTAGAAAAACCGAACGAACATTCAGAATCGTCCACCGATATTTGGGCTTTTTCTTGGCCGGGATCATGATTGTCTATGCCATCAGCGGTATCGTCCTTACCTTTAGGAATACCGATTACCTCAAAAAGGAAATCCATATTACAGAAACCCTAAAGCCGAACATAGCGGCGGAAGATCTGGGAACGGCCATGAAAAAAGGACGTTTTGAGGTGGACAAGGAAGAGGGGGACCTTCTCTATTTTCAAGGTGGTACTTATAACCGGAAAACGGGAGTAGCCGATTATACCGAAAAGAAATTGCCCATACTTCTAGAAAAGATGAACAACATCCATAAAATGCATTCCGGACATCCCTTGTTTTGGCTAGGGATTTTTTTCGGCGTTTCGTTATTGTTTTTTGCGGTATCGGCCTTTTGGATGTTCAGGCCCACGACCTCCATCTTCAAAAAAGGCATGTATTTTACAATAGGAGGTATTGCATTGACCCTAATCCTGTTGTTCGTTTGATCTATTTCCCTTTGGGATAGTGGGTGCCCAAGAACCTGTCTTTTTGGGCCGGTTCGTTTTTGACAAAGGGACAAATGAAATAGGAGCGATCGCCATATCGTCACAGTTGACCTAAAACGATCCTTGCGGATATGGATTTGATGAAACGATCATACCACAACCGTTTTGCTTACCCCGACGCAACGGCGCTTTTTTGGAGCTATGGGAAAATTGGATTCCACCATGGAGAGGATCAGGAAGCCATGCGTGCGGTAGCCAAAAAGTGGGATGCTCCCTTGATCGACCAGACCAAAATGACGACGCCCTTATATGAAAGCTGGGGAGATAGAGTATCCAAGCAGGCAGTTGTACAGTA
Organism: uncultured Flavobacteriaceae bacterium; assembly: GCA_963764285.1. Classification (GTDB taxonomy): domain Bacteria; phylum Bacteroidota; class Bacteroidia; order Flavobacteriales; family Flavobacteriaceae; genus Pricia. Next base: position 106,992 of record CAVXSA010000011.1, on the reverse strand, counting down.
TCCTGTTTATAAGCGCGATCACACCCACACTTCTGCCCGGGGTGCGGTCAGGGCGGCCGAAATTATCGTAAAGGGAATTCGGCGAACGGATAATCAGTTGAAAGAATATGTCTTGGATAGCCCCAAAATAGCCTTACCCAGAAAGAAAACGTTTTTTCTGATCGGAGATTCCACCATGGCCGATAACGGCGATGAAAATGCGATGGGTTGGGGGGTGTATTTCCCTGATTTTATGGATGCCACCAGGGTAAATGTCCATAACCGGGCCCGCGGTGGAAGGAGCAGTAGTACGTTTTTATATGATGAACTATGGGATTCAGTGAAAAAATAATTGAGTCCCGCTGATTCTGTCCTGATACACTTCGGACATAACGATGCCGGGAATATCGATACCGAAAGATACAGGGGGTCTTTACCGGGAACAGGTAATGGGACGAAGATAGTGGAACGCCCTGACGGCAGTGTTTAAAAAATAGTGATAGCTGTGATCTACGTGATTACATCGTTGTTGCTAAAAGATAAAATCCGCAGGGAATTCTAGATCTGAATGTAGAGAAGTACAAGTATTACTCCTCCCTGAAAATAGGGGCATCCGTATCGATTTTATGGGTATAGAATTGAACCGCGCTATCGTTCATTTTGGGATGGAACTTCTTCAAGAGTTCAATCATTTCCGCTCCCGCTAGTAGCACGGGTCCGTACCCATGGGCCGCAAAGGCATTGACGGGACGGTGGTAATAATAGGCGGGATCGAAGCCCATGCCCGTACCGACACAAGTGCCTTCTACCTGTCCCTTTCCGTTGATTTGGGTCGCTATTGCATTCCACGCCAAGCATACTGTCGGGCCGTATGCCGAGGGATCCACATAGCCCCGATTGATGGCACGTGCAATGGAGTAAGTGAAAATGGCCGTGGCCGAAGTCTCCAAGAACGAATCGTTACGGTCGACAAGTTGATGCCAAAAGCCCGTAGATGCCTGGTAGCCTACCAATCCCTTAATATGGTTTTGCAGAAGTTGAAGAATCTTTTCCCTGCCTTCGTGTTGCTCCGGCAACACTTCCAACAATTCGACCATCGTCATGATGGCCCAGCCATTGGCCCTCCCCCAATAAAACTCGGGATGTTGTTCCATACCAAGGATGTAGGCATGCATAAACAATCCCTTCTCCTCGTTGAACATACGTTGGGCAAATTGTAATACCTGCTTCACGGCATCGTCAAAATAACGCTTTTCACCGCTATATTTTCCCATTTGGGCCAATGCCGGTACCGCCATAAAAAGGTCATCCAACCAGAGCGCGTTTTTCAGGGGGCGATTGCGGGCCAAGGTTCCATCATCCAGCCGATATTGCCCATTGCTGATATAATCGATAAAATTGTGTATCATCGGATCCAAGTCCTTATCGAACCCTGATCTTTTGGCCTTTATCATGGCAGCGCATAGGGCCCCTGCATCATCAAGCGCATCGGGATGAAAAATGGATTTCATAGGGTGTTCGATATCCGGGTCATTTTCTTCCAACTTTTTGAAATGGGGATAGAGGTCGGCCAGAAAACCTATCCTTGCCTCGGTGTATTCGGAGTATTTCTCATTACCCGTGGCCTCGCTTGCGGCGAGCATTCCGGCATAGGTAACTCCCCATTCATAGCTTACCAATCTGAAATCGCCCTTTTTAAAATGAAATTCACTTTCCGAAGGAATACGGCCGTAATCTGTGATCTCATTTTTTGAACCTACCAATACCGTCGGCGTTGTAGCTTGCAAATAATCGTAAACCCGATCCAATGCCTCTACAATTTTGGTAGGTTCGGGAATTCCGTAAGGGGTATCATAGTCGGGCTGCATCAGGTGCAAAGGTGAGGTGGCATCGGTGGCGGGTTTTTGGCCCCTATTGATTAGGGGCATAAAAAATAGCAAGGCCAGAAGTCCCAATGGGATGCACGGGACATGGTTTTTACGCAATTGCGGACTTTCGATTTTCATGGTAGATTATTTTTTATTTCAATTTTAGCGGCCAGTTCGGCCTACAGCTGTTTTACATAATCGGGAAAATACCCTACCTCCTTAAACCCGCTACCGCAAGTGTACAGGTCTGTCGTTGGTTATTTCAAGCCTTCCCAAAAAGGTATTGGAAAAGTTCCCCGTCTTGGGGGCTTAGATATAGCCTTTGTGATATTTCTTTGGTATTATGAGGACCCTGCCCAGCCACCATTCCTTTTTATAGGGCTGTTTATCGTGGGTATATACTTGGCAATGATGACATGGACCACTTTTCCCGTTCTTGCCAGGTCATGAAACCCAGTCCCTCGCCAAAGAATCCTTTTTGCGCTATTCCAGAAGCATATCTAGGTCAATCTTAGATATTGATTCCAACCCTGCCCTGGCCCACACATCGTTTACCACTGGCATCGACTGCGCTTAAATTTCGTCGAACGATAGGAACATAATTCCGTGACCTGGTATTTGAATAGGGCCTGCCCCGACCGTATCCCCCTGAATATTGGGCAAGGAATCATCAGGGTTTAATTGCAGTACTTGTCCGTTTAGTTGTACCGATTTTGTGTCAAGACTATCAGCGGTAAATAGGTACTGTTCGGCTTCGCGTGGAATTTCAAAGGAAAAATCCGATTCCGTGGCATTGACTATCAGTGCTGACCGACCCGTGGTATTTTCTTTGTTACCATGAACATACAGATTGACGCCGGGTGCGAGGCTATTTGCCTCATAAACTTCGGTGCCCATTAGTTTACCCCACAATAGTGCTGCCCAATAATTGGGGCGGGGGTCGTGGGTATCATGTTCCAATAATCCGTATTCGCTTCTTGCAAGGGTATTGTGCATCACTACCTGAACCCCCTCTTTTGCCAATCTGCCCAATTGCTCCAGATATCTAAAGGTATCGGCGTAGGTTGCGGCTAAAGGGTCCCCGCCACAGGCCGCTTCAGCGGTTTCGTTCAACCATATGGGTGCGTCGGGATTATATTTATCCCGTGATTTTTGATAAAATTCAAGTCCTTTTTCGGTTTTGCTTAGCCACTCCTGGGTAAGAACGCTTTCAAAGGTCTGTTCGCCTCCACAACGTTGTGATACGCCCCCGTAAAAATGATAGGTATAGACATCGAATGGATTTTTTGGAAGTTTGGCCATCAAATCTTCCGTAGCTATGTCAATATTGATGACGCCGTCCGATTGTAACATACCGCCTTCTCCGACCGAACCCGGCCCGATCACTAGCATTTCCGGATAATATTCACTCACAAAATCGAAAAAAACGGCAAAATCGTCTGCATAACTTTGGGCATCATAACCCGGTGGGGCACTTCCGTGGCTTGCAAAAGTGGGTTCATTGAACATTTCAGCAGCCGAAATCTCTCCTTCGATCGATTTGGTGTAATCGATAAGTTCTTTTACCTGATCGGTCTGATATACTCCATTCGCATCATGCATTCCATCACTGATGGCAAAAGAAGTCACAATCTTGCCATTGACTGCTTTACTAAAATCAACTACTCCCTTCCATTGGTTACGGGTCAGCACATTCTTAAATCCATCGGGTGCCTCGTCAAGTATGGGCGCATCATTATTTTGAAAATATACATCGTTCGCCCATGTACCGCTTACCCTGATATAGGTAGGGCCCAAAGCGGCTGCCAGATTTCTTAATTTTTTCTCATAGAGGTCTATGGGGTCGATCTTCCATTTCAATGCTTCAAATCCCTTCTTATCCGTATGTTGAAGTACGGAATCCAACAGGCGGTAGGGGACCCAAAAATCACCCCCTATTACCTCGCACATTTCGATATTATAAGACTGAAAACGTTCATCCACGCTGCCTATATGCTCCATTTTTTTTAAATTGATACTAGAAGCACTTTGTCCACCTGTTGTGCCCGAAGCATTTTGACCATAGGCTACCTGTGCCATACCCATACAAAAAATACCAATCACTCTTATTATAATAGGCTTCATGCTATTGTATTTAAGATTTTTAAAAATACGGATTACAAATTACAAATGTCATTATTTAGATAAACTCCCCGTTTTTTTTACGATACGATACATTGCTAGGGTAGATTATTTGAAGCATATAATTTTCAGGCATCTGTACCCATTGCGCTTAGGATCGATTTATTTTCACATAATCCCCCAACAAGGTGTAGCCGTTCAGATAGCGAGAGAAATAATGTAATCGATAGCGCAAAACAGCTCTTAAGTTCCATATTTCTACTTTTAACCCAGTTACCAAAAATATTGATTCTCTATCTTGCGTGCATCCTGTGCTGTGCTGTTAAGGGCGAAATCTCATAAAATCAGCACAGTACAGGATGCCCTAATGGTTCAGGCTTTCTATTTTGCATCTAAGAATCCTGGGACAAGTTCCTAATACTAAACATCAATATTTTGAAACGTATCGGATATGGACGGTATTTCCCCCTACTGGTTTTGGTAATGGCACAAACCGCTTGCAAAGAGGATAAACCTAAAAATACAAAATCGGATCTTGTCGTACTGGAAACCGGGTCAAAAAAGCCCATGCCTAGAGAGTGGGTCGATGCCGATACAAGGCATACGATTAAAAGATTAGTCGAGAGGGAAGGCAATAACCGCAGTTTCTACTTTCACAACAATCCCTTTTTGGCTTCAAAGGACGGAAATAGTTCGTTGATGATTTTTTATGGGAGCACCGAAAAGGGCGACCAATTATTCTCTATTGACCTTAAATCCAATGAAATTGATCAGCTTACGGATAGTCCGGGTGATAAAAGAGGGGAAATTGTAGGCAGGAAGACCAGAAAGGTGTTCTATATGATAGAAGACAGCGTATTCGCCACTCATATAGATACGCATAGAACGCAATTTATCTACCAGTTTTCCGGAAGATGTCATTGGGTCAGTAACCAGTTTGAATGCCGATGAGACTTTATTGGGCGGGGCATTGATAACCAAGGAAGAAAATGATATCTTTAAAAGAAATCCTGAAAAATCGGATTACTTTGACAAGATCTATGAGGCCAAATTGGAAAGAAGTCTTATTACCCTCGATGTCGATACGAAAGAATTGAAGAACATCTATTCCGAAAATGCCTGGTTGAACCATATCCAGTTTTCACCGACCGACCCCGACCTGCTAATGTACTGCCATGAAGGGCCATGGCATAAGGTGGACCGGATTTGGACCATCGATATTAAAACCAAACGGAACCAGCTCATGCACGAAAGAACCGTACATCGTGAAATTGCCGGCCACGAATTTTTCAGTCCCGACGGGAAAAATATATGGTTCGATCTTCAAATTCCCAGGGGTGAAACCTTCTATCTGGCCAGAAGGTCGGTGTACTCCCAAGATACGTCCCGCTATGCGATGAAAAGGGACGAATGGTCCATTCATTTTACTATTTCCCCCGATTTAAAAACCTTTGCCGGGGATGGAGGCGATGAGGGGCAGGTGGCACATGCCAAGGATGGGATGTGGCTGTACCATTTTACCCTGAAAAACGACAGTCTTATTTCGGAAAAACTGGTGAACATGAAACATCATGATTACGACCTGGAACCCAATGTACATTTTTCCCCAGATGGCAAATGGATTATCTTTCGGGCCAATTTTGAGGGAACCACCCAGATTTACGCCGTTGAAATTGAAAAAACCACTTATCCCATGAATAAGTCAGTAATGCCCACCTTCTTGGTATTCTTGGTATTTTTAATTTGTTCAGTGGGCCCTTTAGGGGCACAGGAAACGGTCACCCCGTGGCCGGAAACATCCAGTATCACTAAACCATGGACACGTTGGTGGTGGATGGGCAACGCCGTCGATCGGAAAAATATTGCAAATTCCCTCGTCGAACTGTCGAAGGCGGGACTGGGCGGGGTAGAGATTCAGCCCATCTATGGCGTCAAGGGCGAAGAACCCAACTATTTGGATTACCTGTCGCCCGAATGGTTGAGCCTATTAGACGAAACCATAGCCATTGCCGATAGTCTGCATATGCAGGTAGACATGACTTTGGGCACCGGATGGCCTTATGGAGGGCCTCAAGTTAAGGTGGAACATGCCGCCACCAAACTGATTGTTGATACCTTGCATCTGAAAAAAGGGGAGCGTATCAAAAAAAAGGTATGGGTCAAAGAGGAAAAGGATAGGGCATCCGCACAACTGATCCATGTACTGGCCTTTGGAAAAAATGGGGATTATATCGATTTGACGCCGGAAATAAAAGAGGGCGTTTTAAACTGGAAGGCCAAGGGAACCGATTTTACCCTATATAAGGTGTTCATTGGAAAAACGGGACAGCAGGTAAAGCGGGCCGCACCAGGGGGACAAGGGTTTACGGTTGACCATTATTCCAACGCCGCTTTCAATGCCTACATACAGCCTTTTGATAAGGCCTTTAAAGATCACGGCGATAAGTTGCGAGCTATTTTTAATGATAGTTACGAGGTGTACCAGACTGATTTTACCCCCGATTTTTTTGAGGCATTCGAAAAAAGAAGGGGCTACGACTTAAAGCCCCATCTAAATCTTCTACTGGATAAAACCGATAAAGAAGCGGGCAACCGGGTCAAAAGCGATTACAGGGAGACCCTTTCCGATCTGTTGCTGACCCAATTCGATGAAGCATGGACAGGCTGGGCCCATAGCAAAGGCTTCAAAACAAGGTTACAGGCCCATGGGTCCCCCGGCAATTTAATCGACATGTATGCTTCGGCCGATATACCCGAATGTGAGACCTTTGGCTCCATGCCTTTTGACATTAAGGGTTTTAGAAGGGAAAAGGAAGATATTAGGGAAGGGGACGCCGATCCCGTAATGTTGAAATTTTCGTCATCGGCCGCACATATATCCGGCAAACCCCTTACCTCTTCGGAAACCTTTACATGGCTTCGCGATCATTTTAAAACGGCGTTGTCGCAATGCAAACCGGAAGCCGAGGATTTACTTTTAAACGGGGTCAACCATATCTTTCTGCACGGCTCGACCTATTCGCCAAAACGCGCCGTCTGGCCCGGATGGAAGTTTTATGCTTCCGTAAATTTTAACCCGAACAACAGCATCTGGCAAGACGCACCGGCATTGTTCTCGTACCTTGCCAATTGCCAATCCATGCTGCAGGCGGGCACTCCCGACAATGAAATCCTCTTGTACTGGCCCGTTTATGATATCTGGAACGAATATTTAAACGGTTCCCTTTTCTTTCAGTTTAAGATCCATTCCCTAAACGAGTGGCTGCACGGCACCCCTTTTTACAAGACCACCCAAAGTCTTATGAAAAAGGGGTACGGGGTCGATTTTATTTCGGATGCCTTTATCGAGGAAGCGACCGTGGCCAATGGCAGGCTCGTCGTCCCTGGCGGATCCTACAAAAGCTTGGTGGTGCCCGATTGCCGAAACATGCCTTAAAGACGCTTAAAAAACTGATCGCGTTGAAGCGACAGGGCGTGCCTATTATCTTTGAGGGCCTCCCCGAATCTGCACCCGGCTTTCATAACTACGAATTGCAGAACCGGGAACTATCACTCCTGCTTTCAGAACATCCTTCGGAAACGACACCGATCCAAAATATCGATTCCGCCCTTGAAGCCGCCGGAATATTACCGGAAACCTTGGTACATTCCGGATTAAAATTTATACGGAGGGAGGTAGCCGGGGGAAAAATCTACTTTTTGGTCAACCATACCGCCAAGGATATCCATTCCTTCGTGCCCCTGAGGACGGATGCCGAAGAAGTCCTTATCCTAGATCCGCTGTCTCGATTGTACGGAAAGGCAAGCATTAAAAAAGAAAACGAACAGACGATGGTCAAGGTCGATATGGCTTCGGGAAGCTCTTTGTTCCTAAAAACCGGAAAAACATCCAACTTTCCCACATGGCGCTATTACCGAGCCGATCAAGCCGCCTATCCCGTGGAAGGGGAATGGCAATTATCCTTTTTGACAGGAGGCCCCACGATTCCCAATAAAACCTCCATGGACCACTTAGGCTCATGGACGGCCCTGGGAGAAGCCGAGCAAGCCTTTTCGGGGACCGCTCGTTACGAAATCGAGTTCGACGCCCCCGACGTGGAAGCGGATAATTGGGAGCTGAATTTGGGCGATGTTCGCGAAAGCGCCAAGGTATGGCTCAACGGAAAATTTATTGGAACGGCATGGGCCGCACCCTATACCTTGAAGACCGGAAACCTTTTGAAGGAGAAAAATACCCTGGTGGTCGAGGTAACCAACTTGCCCGCCAATAGAATCCGCGCCAAGGAGCTAAGGGGAGAGGAATGGAAAATCTTCCATGAAATCAATATGGTGGATAAAGATTATAACGAATTCGATGCTACCCAGTGGAAACCCATGCCCTCTGGCCTCTTGGGCGAAGTCACCCTTACCCCCTTATATTTGGTACATAACCACTAAAAAAAACGACCGATGAAAAAAAAGCTTTTCCTACTGCTCGGATTTCTAGCTACCGGTTTCTCAATGGCCCAACCATTCGATAGAGATCAGGTATTGGAGCAAATGCAATCGGCAAATTCCTATTTTATGCAAAAATGGCCCAAGGTGGGCAAGACCATAGTTACTAATAAAGAACGACCCAGTAATATATGGACGCGCGGCGTGTATTACGAAGGCCTGATGGCCCTGTACGGAATTTATCCTAAAGAGGAATATTACGATTATGCCTACGATTGGGCCGAATTTCATAAATGGGGGTTCAGAAATGGTACCGCCAATCGCAATGCCGACGACTATTGTGCCGCCCAGACCTACATCGACCTGTACCAGCTCTGGCCCGCCCCTGAAAAATTAAAGAATACCCGGACCACGATGAATATGCTGCTCAATACCCCACAATTGGACGATTGGTCTTGGGTCGATGCCATTCAAATGGGGATGCCGGTATTCGCTAAAATGGGAGTGTTGGAAGAAGACGATCGATACTTTGAAAAAATGTACGAAATGTACATGTTCACCCGCAACGAACACGGCGATCACGGGTTGTACAACCCCAATGACGGACTATGGTGGCGCGATGCCGATTTTGACCCGCCCTATACCGAGCCCAACGGCGAGGATAGCTATTGGAGCCGCGGCAATGGCTGGGTCATCGCAGCATTGGCAAAGGTGTTGGGCATTATTCCTGAAAACACAGCCGCATCGCGAACAATATGTTGATGACCTGAAAGCCATGGCCGAGGCCTTGGTGCCGATTCAGCGCCAGGATGGCTTTTGGAACGTAAGCCTTCATGACGCCGATAATTTTGGGGGAAAAGAATTGTCAGGTACTGCCTTGTTTACCTATGCCATTGCCTATGGCGTAAATAACGGAATATTGGAGAGGGAAAAATACCTGCCCCGTCATCAAAAAAGCATGGAACGCCATGGTCGAAGAGAGCTTACATGATAACGGCTTCTTGGGATATGTGCAGTCCACCGGTAAAGAGCCGAAGGATGGCCAACCTCTCTCCTATGATAAAATACCCGATTTTGAGGATTATGGTTTAGGATGTTTTCTGCTAGCGGGAAGCGAAGTGTATAAAATGGAGTAGGTCCATGGAGTTAGAAAGAAGAATTTTTACCGGTAATTGTATCGTTCTTGTGCCTGTTTGGCTTGGGTAAAGGTTTTGCACAGACCGAACCCGTATGCCATATGGCCCGATGGTGTTCCCTATGCCATTGAAAACAAGGATTATATAGAATTGCACACCTACGATGCTTTAGGGAAGATAAGGAGTATAAGCAAGGTCTCCGAACCGACCTTGACCCCGTTTATTGCGGATTCCACCCAAACCAATGGAACTGCGGTGGTCATATGCCCGGGCGGTGGATATACTCATCTGGCCATCGAAAAGGAAGGCTATAAAGTAGCTAAATGGTTGAATACCTTGGGCATATCGGCTTTTGTTTTGAAATACCGTATGCCTACGGACGAAACCATGAAAGATAAGTCCATCGGTCCATTGCAAGACGCACAGGAAGCCATCCGTATAGTCCGTAGAAATGCGGTAAAGTGGCATGTAAATCCTGATAAAATAGGCGTTCTGGGTTTCTCTGCGGGCGGTCATTTGGCAGCCACGCTTTCAACACAGTATGGGGCCAAAGTGTATGCTTCCGAAGATGGAACCACGGCAAGGCCGGACTTTTCGGTCTTGGTCTATCCCGTTATCTCGATGAAAGATGGTATAACCCATCAAGGTTCAAGAAAGAGTTTGCTAGGGGACGATCCTTCTGGAGACATGGTCGAGCGATTTTCCAATGCAAAACAAGTGAATACTGAAACACCTCCGACATTCTTGGTACATGCTACCGATGATAAAGCGGTGCCGGTAGAAAACAGTTTGGAGTATTACCTGGCCTTGAAGAATCACCATGTACCTGCAGAAATGCATATCTATGAAAGCGGGGGGCATGGTTTTGGCCTAGGGGTTTCCGGAACGAATGCGAACTGGCCACAGGACTTAAAAAAGTGGTTTTTGGCAAACGGCTATCAAAAAAACTGAAGGGGAGTACCTATTATCTAGATGATAATAGGTAAGGGTACAACGGGTTACATCTGGGGAATGCCTTAATACCATATTTTTTCTGACCATCAAAAAGGAATAATTAGACAGAACGATTTTATGCCGTGGAAAGCGTGGGTATCCCTTACCATTTTATTATTTTGTAATCAGAATGGGCTGTTTTAAGGAAGATTTTCTGATTTCAAGCGTGGGGGTTAGTACCATTCTTTTTTCTATCTTGACATCTTTGGAGTCTATTTGCTCCAAAAAAACTTTTGCCGCAGTTTTTCCCATGAGCAAGGGCGATTGGTCAACAGAGCTGATGGGGAGTTCCATAAATTGGGTAAAGGGTTCGTTACTGAACCCTACCACACAAAAATCCTCGGGAATACGTATTCCGATTTCCTTGAGATACTGAATGGCGCCGAGCGCCCCAAAATCGCTGGATGAGAATATCGCGTCCGGGGGATTTTTAAGTTTCATGAGCTTCTGGGCCGCCTCTTTTCCGCCTTCTATCTCACTTCTCAGTCCTACGAGATAGTCGGGGTTAAAATCCATGCCGTTATCCAGCAATGCCTGTTTGTAGCCCTTAAATCGATTCCGGTAGATCTGAAGGGATCGGTCGACCGATAAATGGGCTATTTTCGAACACCCTTGATCGATAAGATGCTGGGTTACCCTATAAGCTCCTTGGTAGTCATCGAGGGTTACCGAACTGACCCCTTCGATATCCGTCTTGCGATCAAAGAAAATAAGCGGCACGTTTTTCTTCAATACCTGTTTGAAATGCTCATCGGTTCTGGTTTTGCGTGAGATGGAAATCAAAATGCCATCCACTTGCGCATTCAAAAGGTTTTGGACGGTCTCTATTTCCTTTTCCGCGTCCTCCTGCGTTTGGCAGATAATCACATGGTATCCCATGGGGTTTAGTTCTTCCTCGATACCACGGATAACACTGGAGAAGAAATTTCTGTTGATGTAAGGGAAGTACCACTCCCACATTTTTGCTCTTACCACTTTTAAGGGCCAACGCCAACTGGTTTTGCTTGTAGTTCATTTGGACTGCGGTCTCCCTAACGAGTTTCTTGGTATCCTCGCTTATTCGAGGGTTGTTATTTAGAGCCCGGGAAACCGTGGCCGCGGTAATATCCAGCTTAGTTGCGATATCGTAAATGGTGGTTTTCTTAGCCATTTTATAGTGGTGGTTTAAAAAGGTATAGCCCTAGTTGTTGTAGGGGATTAAATCCCGATTTTGTGTTATCGATTACGTGATAAATGCTATCCGAGATAAAAATACCATAAATTCATCAATATCGAATACTAACCGATACAGATTTATACATTCCGAATCCCTTAAAAATTTGGATTTATCGAAATGTGAGGTCTCAGTTGTTAAAATTCATATTTTTACAAATTATATTTTGTGGTTCTTTCATATTTATATATTATTGCGCAATCGATTGCATTTAAAATATTCGTATCCCATAATATTGTGAATTCTATGCCCTGTATTCTTCCTCAAAGTCGCATGCCATACCTAGTGCTCTTTCTGGGTACGCTCGGACTTTTCATTTCTTGCAGGCAAAATTCCGGAGGCAAAGGAAGATCCTTGGAGTACGATGGATGGGATAACCAAAAACGTTGTGCCGCCTACCTTTCCCGACAAAAGCTTTAATATCGTGAAATTTGGTGCGGTGTCTGACGGTATAACCGATAATACAGAAGCCTTCGTAAACGCAATAAAACAGTGTTCTGACGAAGGCGGGGGGAAGGTGGTGGTGCCCAAGGGAAAATATTTGACCGCCCCCATTCATTTATTAGATAATGTAAACCTTCACTTGGAGAGCGGTTCTGAGATTCTTTTTAGCAAAAATATAGCGGATTATCCCATAGTACCTACCTCGTATGAGGGTACCGAGCTCATGAATTTTTCGCCGTTGATATATGCCTATAAAAAGAAAAATATTGCCGTTACGGGCGAAGGTATCCTAAATGGTCAGGCGGGCAATCAAAATTGGTGGCCGTGGTGCGGCAAGGAGGAGTATGGTTGGAAAGAAGGCGATCCAAAACAACATACGTCCCTTGACAAACTAAAGGATAGCATGTCGGTAAAAGGCGTGCCGGTCGAGGAAAGAATTTTCGGAAAAGGAGAATATTTGCGCCCCACCTTTATCGAGCCTTTTGAGTGCGAAAATGTACTAATACAGGGGGTAAAGATTGTTCAGGCCCCTTTTTGGGTCGTCCATCCCATAAAATCCAATAAGGTTACCGTTGACGGGGTGACCGTGGAGAGCCATGGTCCGAACAACGATGGCTGCGATCCCGAATACTCCAAAGATGTGGTGATCAAAAACTGCACCTTTAATACGGGAGACGACTGTATCGCCATAAAATCCGGACGGAACGAAGACGGGCGTCGGGTAGGTATTCCCAGCGAAAATATTGTAGTCCAAAATTGCAAAATGATCGATGGGCACGGCGGTGTGGTCATCGGAAGTGAGATTTCCGCCGGGGTACAGAATGTTTTTGTCGAAAACTGTATCATGGATAGTCCCAATTTGGAGCGGGCCATCCGTATTAAAACGAACACCAAGCGCGGCGGTTTTGTAAAAGACGTTTATGTGAGAAACGTCGAAGTGGGCCAGGTCAAGGAGGCCGTATTGAAAATCAATCTATTCTATGGAATTTACGGCGTACAGGAAGGGGAATTTATTCCTGAAGTAAAGAATATCCATCTTGAAAATATGACGATCAAGAACGGCGGTGAATATGGTATCCTGGCAAAAGGATACGAAGAAAAGCCCATAGAGGATATCACTCTTCAAAAACGTAACGATTTCAAAGGTAGATTCCGCCTATTCCTTATCTAATGTTAAGAATCTGAATTTATCGATACCTATATCAATGGGAAAAAGATGGAATCGATTTCTATTACTAATTCCCTTAAACAATAAACATTCATTTAATCAGTATTATTATGAAAAAATCCCTTACGAAATTCAATACTCGGCGGTGGAGGGTGACCTGCCTATTATTTCTCGGTCTATTGGCGGGCGGGAATTTGTATGCCCAACAAGGAACTACGGTGAATGGCACCATTACGGATGCCGAAACACAAGAACCCCTCCCTGGGGTAAATGTTGTAGAGAAAGGTACCAGTAACGGTTCGGTAACGGATTTTGACGGCAATTATTCCATCAACTTGACCACCGACAATGCAGTGCTCGTCTTTAGCTCCATCGGGTTCGCCTCCCAAGAAATCAATGTTGATGGGCAAAGTAGTATTAACGTGGTGTTAGAAGAGGATGCCGAAGCACTTAGCGAAGTCGTCGTTGTGGGCTATGGAACCCAAAAGAAATCTGATTTAACGGGAGCCATTGCTTCCGTTGGTACCGAGGCCCTGACAGAAAGAAACACGACCAATCCCTTGGAAGCGGTACAGGGGAATGTGGCCGGCGTACAAATTTCTTCTTCAACAGGAAGAATCGGTGACGGGTTCGATATCGTAATCAGGGGCCAAAATTCTACCAACGATGATTCGGAGCCCTTGTTTGTCGTGGACGGGGTTCCTACGGACGGCATCGACTTCTTGAACCCGCAAGACATTGCCCAGATCGACATTTTAAAGGATGCCTCTTCCACGGCCATCTATGGCTCGAGGGGCTCTAACGGGGTCGTTATCGTATCTACAAAGAGCGGGGCTTCGGCAAAGTCGGGCGTAAACATTTCCTTTGACACGTATGTGGGGGTAAAAGAAACTGCGCGCCTGCCAAAAATGATGGATGGGGAGAAATGGTGGTATTACCACCGTTCGGCCTATTTGGCTACTGCTTCTGACGATAATGATAATGGTGGCATTGACCCCGACGAATTGATGGACGCCTACTTGGGCAATATAAATCCGCTTTTGCAAGTAAGGGCCAACGAAAATAATACTTTCGACTGGTACGATGCCGTGCTGAAGACCGGGATTCAACAGAACAATTATTTGAATATTTCGGGAAGGGCCGACAATGGTATTTCTTACAATGTAGGTCTTGGTATTCAAAACGAAACCGGCAATATTGAAAACGAAGAATTGGATAAGTACACTGTTAAAGCAGGTATTAACCATCGTATCAACGATAAATTTTCAACCGGCCTCAATCTGACTTTTGCGCATACTTTACAAAACGATGGCAGTGATGTTGCCATGCGCGAAGCGTTTCGATTAAATCCTTTTTTATCGCCCTGGGCCATTGATGCCAACGGAAATGAGATTGTCGGGGAACTTTGGGCACAACCGGGAAAATTAACCTATCCGAACGGCGATTCCGCAATCGATAAAACAAGCACCTTTAATCCTCTATTGGAAATTGCGAATTCCACCGATGAATATAGAAGATGGAATGGTATCGGCAGTGTGTTTTTCCAATATAGCCCCTTAGATTGGTTAAGCTTTAAGACCACCTATTCCGCCGGTTTGGATTACGAAAGAAGGGGAAGGGCCTGGGGCGCCCTGACCAATACCGGAATCGGTAATAATAATCTCCCCTCCGCCGAGGTTACCAAAAACGAAAATTTTAATTATAGTTGGGATAACCAGTTCAATATCGATTATACCTTTAATGAAGATCATAATGTTAAATTATTGGGACTTCAGAGTATTTTTTCGAGTAGAACCGAAAGTTCGTTCGCCAGTTCTAGAAATCAACCCTTTGATACCGGATTCTATAATTTGGGATCGGGAGAACAAAGTACCTACAACTTGGGAACCAATTTCATCAAACAGACGCTGAGTTCCTATGCCCTTAGGCTTAACTATTCCTATAAGGGTAAATATCTCTTAACCCTATCCAATAGATGGGACGGTTCTTCGCTACTTGCCGAAGGAAATCAATGGGATTCCTTCCCGTCGGGGGCCTTGGGTTGGAGAATTAGTGAAGAGGCCTTTATGCAGGAACAGGAAACTATTTCCAACTTAAAATTGAGGGCCAGTTATGGCTTTACCGGAAACAACATTATTAGACCGTACGCGACCACAAATATTTTGGATTCTCAGACCTATTATGACTTTGGGGGATCCACGGCGAACGGGTATATTGCCAGTTCTTTGGCTAATAGGAACCTAGGTTGGGAAAGGACCAGGGAACTGAACCTAGGCTTGGATTTTGGCCTATTGAATAACCGAATTTCCGGTAGTGTTGATGTTTACGACCGTCTGTCCGACGATTTGTTGGAAAATCTAGCTTTACCTCTAGAATCCGGTTATGAAAGTATTGCCGCCAATATAGGATCGGTTAGCAATAAAGGCGTGGAGGTGCTGTTGACCACAAGGAATATTGAGACTGAAAAAGTATCCTGGGAAACGACTTTTACCTTTACAAAGAACACCAACAGGCTGGAATCCTATCAAAACCAAGAGGAAGACGGATTGGTATTTGCCACGGGCGATGATCAGATTTGGAGGATTATTGGGGAGTCCCTTGGTGTACAGTACAACTACCGGTTCGATGGTATATGGCAAGCTGATGAGGTTGCTCAGGCCGAAGCTTATGGTCAGGAAGAAGGGCAGGCCAAGGTGGTGGATTTCAATGGTGATGGGATCATAAGCCCCGGTGAAGGAAGATTAGGCCTGGAAAATGACAGGGTGGTGCTAGGATCCTTGGATCCAAAATGGTCGGGCAGTGTATTTACGAAGCTAAGGGTGGGTAATTTTGATATTTCCGCTTCCGCTATTGCCAATCAGGGCGTGTACGCCTTTAGTCCCTTTCATGCCAACTTTACGGATGTAAGGGATAGGGGGCGTCAAAAACTGGATATTGCCGATTGGTACATTCCGGAGAATACGGCCGGCCTGCCCGCCCAATTCTCGAATAGCTATCCACAGGCGAGAAATGCAGGTCAGTATTGGAGAGACGATCAAGTAGGGTATTATAAGGATGCTTCTTTTGTAAAAATCAAGAATATTGCCCTGGGCTATACTTTTGGCGCAAACCTCTTGGATAAACTAAAGTTAAAAGGTTTACGGATATATGCCAATGTCCTCAATCCGTTTGTATTTACCGATTACGACGGGTATGATCCCGAATGGGCAGCTGCCAGTTTCAATGTGGGTAGGGTAAGCTCTATTACCTATCAATTGGGACTTAGTGTTAAACTTTAAAAAATAAGCGATGAAGAAAATTAGTAATCACTATTAGGAATTTTAGGCTTGGTCTTTTCATCTTGTAGCGATTATTTGGAAGAGGAAAACCTTTCCAACGAAACGGCCGAGTCGTTCTACACGACCGAAACAGGCTTTGAAAGTCTGGTAAATGCCAACTATGCCCAACTAAGGGAAATTTATGGCGACGAAGCCTTTATGTTCGCTTCGGGTACGGATCTGTATGCCCAGGGTAGAACGGAAGAGCCTCCCGGCTTAAGCCAATACACCCAATTGAATGCTTCTTCAGGGGGTGTCGATCACATTTACAATACGGCTTATGAAGCAATTCAGATTGCAAATACGGCTTTGTATTATTCGGATCTGACCGAGCAGTCTTCCACGGTAAGCACACGGGTGGGGGAAATCAAATACCTAAGGGCAAACGCCTATTTCTTGCTGGTACAGACCTACGGAGGGGTTGGTCTAGTAACTGAATTTATAGATAGCCCGGTGTTGGAGTTCGACAGGAATTCGGCGGAGGAAGTCTATAATTTGATAATTACCGATTTAAACGATGCCCTAGACCACCGTAGATACCGGTGATTATACCGGAAGGGTAAACCAAAGGGCCGTTCAACATCTGCTTGCCAAGGTGTATTTGACCCGGGGATATGAGAGATTTGGTACGCCCTCTGATTTCGACACGGCCGCCTCTTTCGCCGATGCCGCAATCGCCGGACAAGGCTTAAACCAAAGTTATGAGGAACTTTGGGCCCCCGACAATGATCTGAACGAAGAGGTCATTTTTTCGGTTCAGTATGACGGTACGTCCGTTAGCGCCGATCCTACGGCCTTAGGTAATAGACAGGCCGGATATTTTGGACCTTATTTGGGAGGTTCGGAAGTAGCTGGCGACGCTCCCTATAGAACCTACAATCTTTTACCGACGGAATTTGCCTTAAGGCTTTTTACCGAGGATGATACGCGATGGGACGCCACCTTTATGGACGAGGTTTATGACCGATATTTTGATTATTACGATGTCGGGCCCGACAGTGAATTGGCCATTAAGGATTTTTACGAACCGCAATGGTTTACTCCGGCGGATAGTTTGGCCTATGTGACCAATAACAATTTAACCGAGGATTTTCAGTACCACCCTTTCGAAACGATTTATGCGCAAGTGGTAAGCTCCGATTATCAAACCATTCCCGTTAAGAAATTTGATGATCCCACTGCGCCTTTCGGAGAAAAAACCAGTACGAGGGATATCATTTTATCCCGATTGGGCGAGACCTATTTAATAGCTGCCGAAGCTTATTTTCAAGCGGGGGATCTCGCTACCGCCCTGGCCAGGTTAAATGTGGTCCGGGCACGTGCCGGGGTGCCGCCGGCCGAGCATTTCTGATTTGGATATTGATTACATTTTAGATGAAAGGGCCCGTGAGCTCTTGGGAGAATACCATAGATGGTTCGATTTAAAACGTACCGGAAAATTGGTCGAAAGAGCTTCTTTGTATAATTTTTTGATTGAGGAAAGTAATTTTAATGGCTCTAACGGGGAATTAAAAATACTAAGGCCTATCCCGCAAAGGGCACTGGATTTAAATCTCAATAACCAATTTCCTCAAAATCCTGCTTATAATTAATCCCTATCGACTTGGACAGGAAAGATATGGAAACAATAGTTTTTTAAGTTAGTTTTGAATAGGGGATGTGATAAAAGTGCTTTTTTGTCAAATCCCTTTTTTGCTTTTTTCCTGCAGAATAGCGATTCAGTGCAAGTGTTTATCGAATTGTTTGCTATTTTCAACCACTCTGATATAGATAGGAATTATGAAAAGACGTGATATTTGCTTCTTTTTAGCTCTTTTTGCCGCCGTTTCGTGTAAGCAGAAAGCCGATAGCAAACCTACCGCGACCGATATTGAAGAAGATAAGCCTCCGAAGACGTATGCCGAAATATCGATTAAAGAGGGCGGGCGTTGGGAAGGCAAAAAATATGTAGGCGATGATTTCACGTTCAAGAATGTTGAATATCTAAAGGCGCCGGACAGTCTTACCGATCATTCCTACTATGTGCGCTACGAAGGTCCCGGTTGGGAAAGCAACAAGGTAGGGTATCGTTTATATTTCGACTGGAGGAACGCCATCGATGTTTTTGGAAAAAGGGTGGATACCATGGTGCTTTCCAAGGTCGGTCTCGATAATTATGATTCCTATCATGAAGATGCCGCTTGGGGACAAGACGTCCTAAATGCGGGTAAATCCCTAGGCCTTGGTTCCTACGGAAGGTTTGACGGAAAAAGTAATGTCGTACACTTTCAGGAAGTGGATTCCACAACGGCTAGAATCATCAATACGGATAAGGGATCGGGAGTGACCATCAATTATTATGGATGGACAGCTCTGGGCGAAACGATGGACTTAAAAACGGAACTGTTCATTGCACCGGATTCCCGTATGACAAGGGCTACCTTGACCCCCTCAAAAAATAGTGAAGGACTCAGCACGGGAATGGTAAAGTTTGATGGGATTGATTTGATAAAAAATGAAAACAAAGAAGGCAAATGGGGCTATATCGCTACCTATGGCGAGCAAACCGTAACGGACGACGATTTGGGGATGGCTATTTTTTATAAGCGCGATGAGGTGGCGAAGGTTTCAGATGCGGAATTTGACCATTTGGTAGTGTTCAAACCCACGACCGAACCCATTACCTATTATTTTGCCGCTGCCTGGGAGCAGGAAAAAAAGGGACTTAAATCTGAAGAGGCTTTTTTATCCTATTTGAACAACACTTTGGCCGATTTAAACCAATAAACCAGGATGACTCGAAAATTGAATCTTGTTATCCTGGTGGTCTTTGGTGCTTTCGGTTGCAAGAATGAAGGTAAAAAGTCGGACGCTGTATCGAAAAACGTTACGGTTTCCATTCAAATTTCGGATTCATTGCCTTGGTCCGAACGTATGGCGCGGTCCATTATTAAAAGGCATCCCGAGGCCTGGCAGGCAGAAAACGATAGTGTAGGGGAGTGGGATTATAAAACCGGATTGTTGCTGACCGCCTTTGAAAAGTTATACGATAGAACAGGAAATCGAGATTATTTCGATTACATAAAGGACTATGCGGATAAATTTATTGATAGTTCCGGAAATATTCTGGACTATAAAATGGAGTATTACAATATCGATCTGGTCAATTCCGGCAAGATATTGTTCGACCTCTACGATGCGACCGACGATGAACGTTATTTGACAGCGCTACAAAGCCTTCGAAAGCAATTGGAAACCCATCCAAGAACGCCCTCCGGAGGCTTTTGGCATAAGAAAATATATCCGGATCAAATGTGGTTGGACGGTCTATATATGGGAGCCCCCTTTTATGCCAGGTACAATACCCTGTTTGAAAATGGGGACGAACTCGATGACATCGCACACCAATTTGAACTGATATGGGAACACGCGCGCGATGCCAAAACAGGGCTTTTGTACCACGCATGGGACGAAAGCAAGCAAATGGGTTGGGCCGATGCGGAAACAGGGCAATCCCCCAATTTTTGGTCCCGCGCCATGGGATGGTATGCCATGGCATTGGTAGATGTATTGGATTACTTCCCGGAAAACCATCCAAAGCGTAGGATTTTGATCGACCAGTTAAACAAACTATCCGATGCCTTGTTGAAATTTCAGGATGAATCCGGATTATGGTTTCAGGTCACCGATATGGGTGGTCGAGAAGGCAATTATCTCGAAGCTTCGGGTTCGTGCATGTTTACCTACGCTTTTGCCAAAGGGGCAGCGAAGGGATATCTACCGGAAAGCTTTAGGGATGCTGCAGAAAAGGCTTTTGGCGGCATCGTAGAACGTCTTATACAAGTGGACGAAGACGGGCAAATCCATGTCACCCAAATTTGCGGAAGTGCCGGTCTGGGCGGCAATCCCTACCGCGATGGCTCCTATGAATACTATATCAACGAACCCATCAAAACCGATAATTTGCACGGTACGGCACCCTTTATTTTAGCAGCCTATGCATTAGGCCGTTAACCCATAATTTAATTTTTACCATCATGGCACGAAGCACGAAAATTACGAACCTAATAGGGGTATTTCTTCTGGTCCTACAACTGTATAATTGTAAGACGGAAAAAAAGGAGTACTTCCCAAGAATCGGAAACCGCTTCGGAACTAGTTGTACCGAAAGAGGCCCAATGGTCCGAACGCATGGCCCTATCTGAAATCCATCGCTTTCCCGATCCGACCCTTTTAGATTTTCAGGAAAAATCCCGATGGAGCTATACCAACGGTTTGGTTTTACAGGCCATGTCACGCGTCTATAAGCAAACCCATAACGAAAAAATTTACGAGTACATCTACAATTATGCCGACCGCATGATCAACGATGATGGTAGTATCGAAACCTACCAATTGACCAATTATAATCTGGATATGATAAAATCCGGGGATGTTCTATTTTGGTTGCAAGAGCAAAATCCCGAACCCCGATTTAAAATGGCCATGGACACCCTACATAAACAACTTGAAGGCCAGCCCACCACCTCTGAGGGGGGCTATTGGCATAAAAAGAGATATCCGTACCAAATGTGGATGGACGGACTTTACATGGCCGAGCCTTTCCATGCCCGGTATGCCAATAGGTTTATGAAAGGCGAAGCGGCGAAAAAGGCCTGGGACAAAATACTGCTGCAATTCGACCTTATCGAAAAACACAGCCGGGACCCCGAAACCGGCCTCTACTATCACGGATGGGACGAAAGCAAAGAACAGCGTTGGGCCGATAAGGAAACCGGCCTTTCCAAAAATTTCTGGTCCCGGGGCATGGGGTGGTACGGTATGGCTTTGGTCGACGTTTTGGAACTGCTTCCCGAAGACCATCCCGGAAGGGAGCGTATCTTGGGCTACCTAAACCGCTATGCAGAAGCCATCGTCCAATATCAAGACGACACCGGAGCTTGGTACCAAGTGCTTAATATGCCCGAACGGGAAGGAAATTACCTGGAGGCCACCGGCACCTGTATGTTCACCTATATCTTGTCCAAAGGGGCCAATAAGGGTTACCTTCCAAAAAAATATATGGCGCGGGCCAAGAAAGGCTATGAGGGCATTTTAAAGGAATTCATTACCGTTGAAGAAAATGGGGTGGTCAACCTGAACAAATGCTGCGGCGTAGCCGGCTTGGGCGGGGACCCGTACCGCGATGGCTCGTTCGACTACTACGTCAATGAAATCATACGCTCCAATGATCCCTAAGGGAACGGGCCCGTTTATTATGGCATCCCTGGAACTGGACCGGTAATATACTCCTACCACTTGTAAACCAAAACCGACCCTCATGGATCCCATAGTCATCATATTGATCGGTACCGCAACGGTGCTGTTCTGCATCATTCGACTAAAACTGCATGCGGCGGTATCTTTATTATTGGCCGCCTTGATTACCGCATTGTTGACCTCTCCGGAACTTGTCGTTGCCTTTGCCGAACATCAGGGGATGTCGGCCAAGGAGGCGGAGGTCTTGGCCAATATGTCCATCGGGAGAAGGTTGGCTACCGCCTTTGGCAATACCAGCGGCAAAATAGGCATCCTGATCGCCCTGGCATCCATTATCGGCACCGCCCTGATGCGCAGCGGGGGTGCCGAACGGATTATCCGCGGACTGTTGGCGCTGTTCGGTAAAAAAAATACTTCCCTGGCCTTGCTCTCCGGTAGTTTTACCTTGGCGATTCCCGTATTTTTCGATACGGTCTTCTACCTGATGATACCCCTGGTAAAATCATTGACGATTCGGGATCCCAGAAAGTTTAGCCTTTATTTAATGGCCATCATGGCGGGCGGGGTGATGGCCCACTCCTTAATACCTCCGACCCCCGGGCCCCTGTTCGTAGCGGAAGAGCTGGGCATTGATCTGGGCGCCATGATCATGGGAGGGTTGGCAGTAGGCGCCATAACCGTGATCTGTGGATATCTGTACGCGATTTGGGCCAATAAAAGATGGGACCTCCCCATGCGCGATACACAGGATATAAGTGTTGAAGATCTCAAGCAATTTTCCGCAAAGGACAAGAACGAACTGCCCGGACTTTTTATTTCTATTTTACCGGTAGTGCTTCCCATTATCTTGATTACGGGCAATACCCTTACCGATATGCTCGCCAAGGGGAACGAAGAAAACTTGGGCAGCGGTCAAATGGGCCTGGCGAAAGTGTTTTCTTTTCTGGGAGATGCCAACATCGCGTTATTTTTATCGGCCCTCATAGCTATGTTTTTGCTATCTTCCCGATTGAAGGACACCAAAAAGTTTAAAAAGTTCATATTTGAGTCGCTCAGCAGTGCCGGAATGATCATCTTGATTACCTCGGCAGGTGGGGCGTTCGGCCAGATGCTCCAGCAAACCGGCATTGGTATCAGGGTCGGGGAGTTGGCGGCAGACTATCAAATGGCCATTTTGCCCCTGGCCTTTGCCATTACGGCAGCGGTGCGTACGGCCCAGGGCTCCGCCACCATAGCCATGGTTACTGCCATTGGGGTTATGAGCGGGGTAGTCGGGGCCGGCCTTCAGTTTCATCCCGTTTATGTGGCGCTGGCCATCGGATGTGGTTCTAAAATTTTCGCGTGGATGAACGATAGCGCCTTTTGGATCGTAACCCAAATGAGCGGCATGGAAGAAAAGGAGACCATACGCTATTTTTCGTTTCTTTTGATGGTCATGGGCTTCTCGGGTTTGATCGCCGTCATGATCTTGTCCAAACTTTTACCTTTTGCGTAGATGATCGAAACGGGCAACATACTAATAAAAGCATCCGAGGACGATAATGTGGGAATCGTGGTCAATCCCATGGGCCTACAAGCCGATGAAATGGTCGCTGATGGATTACGGCTGTTGGAGTACGTTCCTATGGGGCATAAAGTGGCTCTAAAGGATATTCCCCAAGGGGATGCGATCATTCGGTACGGCCGGACGATCGCCTACGCCAATAGAAACCTGAAAGCAGGGCAATGGGTCAACGAACTCAATATTACGCTGCCCGAGCCCCCTAAACTCGATTTGATTTCCATCAGGGAAAATTCGTTCCCAAAGGTGAAAAAGCTGACCGGATATACTTTTGAGGGATTTAAAAACAACGATGGTTCAGTAGGCACTAAAAATGTGCTGGGCATCACTACCAGTGTACAATGTGTGGCGGGGCTCACCGAATATGCCGTTGCCAAAATAAAGAAGGAGCTTTTGCCCGACTATCCCAATGTTGACGATGTAGTGGGTCTCACCCATTCCTATGGCTGTGGGGTCGCCATTAACGCCCCTGCCGCCATCGTTCCCATTCGAACCCTTCAAAACATCGCTACCAATCCCAATTTTGGGGGAGAGGTTATGGTCATCGGCCTGGGCTGTGAGAAACTTCGGCCCGAAAAGCTCGTTCCCCAAAAAGAAAACGGGGAAGAAAGGGAAAGCGATATCCTCTACATGCAGGATCAAAACTTCCACGGCTTCACCGACATGGTGAACGGGGTCATGGTAATGGCCGAAAGGCATTTAAAAAAATTGAACCAGCGGAAACGGGAGACCTGTCCCGCTTCCGATCTTGTGGTAGGGATGCAATGTGGGGGCAGCGATGCCTTTTCGGGAATTACCGCCAACCCGGTAGCCGGTTTTGCATCCGACCTTATCGTAAGGGCCGGCGGAAGTGTCATGTTCTCCGAAGTGACCGAAGTGCGCGATGCGGTGCACTTGCTCATACCACGAACTACCCGGCCTGAAGTGGGAAAGGCCCTCTTGAACGAGATGAAGTGGTATGATGACTACTTGCTACAAGGGCAAGTGGAACGCAGTGAAAATACTTCGCCGGGAAACAAAAAAGGAGGCCTGAGTACCATCGTCGAAAAATCCTTGGGATCTATAGCAAAGTCGGGTACAAGCCCGATCGTGGACGTTATACCTCCAGGGGCAAAATTACGTAAAAAGGGACTGAACTTCGCGGCCACTCCGGCTGGGGACTTCGTATGCGGAACATTGCAGTTGGCCGCTGGCATGAATATCCATATCTTCATGACCGGCAGGGGTACCCCGTACGGCCTATCCATGGTGCCGGTGATCAAGGTGGGATCCAATTCGGAATTGAGCCAACGTTGGTTCGACCTTATCGATTTTGACGCCGGTAAGGTAGCGACCGGAAAGGCGACCATCGAAGAACTGGGATGGGATCTGTTCCACCTCGTTCTAGAAGTCGCCAGTGGAAAAAAAAGGGTAGCCAGTGACAAACTCGGGCTGCATAACGATCTGGTGCTCTTCAATCCGGGCCCCGTAACCTAAAATTAATATCCAAATAAATGTATTATGGAATTTGAACAGATTAAAAAAGCCTTGGGCGACGGACTGCTTTCCTTTCCCATCACCGACATGGATACCGATGGCAATTTCGATGCCAGCAGTTTTACCGATAGGGTGCATTGGTTTATCCAACATGACATATCCGCTGTTTTCGTTGCGGGAGGTACGGGAGAATTTTTTTCCCTGTCGAAAGATGAATACCGACAGATCGTAGCTATTTCGGCAAAGGCAGTAGATGGCAAAGTGCCCGTTTTGTCGAGTGTGGGCCGCAGCATCCCCGAAGCTGTCGAGTTTGCCAAAATAGCGGAAGATACCGGCATCGATGGACTGCTCCTCATGCCCCCTTATTTGACCGGATGTCCCGAAAGCGGATTGATTACCTACGCCAAAACGATTATGCAAAATACGAAGCTTCCAGTGGTGTATTACAACCGTTCCAATGGGATACTTTCCAGCAAAGCGGTTCAGGAGTTGGCCAATTCTTGTCCCAACCTTATCGCCTTAAAGGATGGTACCGGCAATATGCAGGAACTGAACGATACGATAAAAACGGTTGGGGATCGATTGACCTATATCGGGGGGGTGCCCACTGCGGAAATCATTTCCGAGGCCTACCTGAGCATCGGCGTCAATACCTATTCTTCCGCGGTTTTCAATTTTGTGCCTGATTTGGCCCTTGCCTATTACAAAGCCTTACGGGCGGGTGACAAATCCAGAGTAAAAAAAATCATCACCTCCTTTTTCATCCCCTTTATTCGATTACGCAGTAAAAAGGCCGGCTATGCCGTTAGCTTGATAAAGGCCGGGGCGGCCCTGATAGGAAAACCTGCAGGTGAGGTTCGGCCTCCCTTGGAGATGCCCAATCAGGCCGAAATCGAGGAATTGAAAGGATTGATCGAAAAATCCGATTCCCTTTTATAACGGCAATACTTGAAGGTCGGTAAGTAGGAGCATCTTTCGTTGACTTCCGTTAAAATTTCAAATATTGAAAACCCTTACACACTTTTTGCTATTCCTGGTTTTTTCTTTCTGCATATCCGCGGAAGGCAATGCACAAAAATCCTCCAAGGATGAAGTCGACATCTACAACATGGTCGTGGCCCAAGATGGTTCCGGTGATTTTACGACCATCCAAGAGGCCATCGACGCGGCAAAGGGATTTCCCGATAAAAGGGTTACCATCAAAGTGAAAAATGGTGTGTACAAAGAAAAAGTAGAGGTCCACGAGTGGAACAACAGGTTGAGCCTTATCGGGGAAGACCGTGAAAAGACGATTATTTCCTACGACGACTATTATGACAAGGTAAACCTCGGACGGAACAGTACCTTCCGCACCCCAACGGTACTGGTGCAGGGGAATGATTTTTATGCGGTAAACTTGAGCATCGAAAATACGGCCGGGGAAGTGGGGCAGGCGGTGGCTCTTGCCGTAAATGCGGATAGGGTACTTATAAAAAATTGTACCATAACCGGAAATCAGGATACCCTGTACACTACCGGGGAGGGCTTTAAACAATATTATAAAAATTGCTATATTGAAGGCACCACCGATTTTATTTTTGGCCGGGCAACAGCCTTTTTTCAGGATTGTATCATCCATAGTAAATCGGATTCCTATATCACAGCGGCGTCCACCCCCAAGGGAACGGATTTTGGTTATGTTTTTAAAAATTGTACACTGACCGGCGATGAACAACTTTCAAAAGTATATCTAGGCAGACCTTGGCGTACCTATGCCCAAACCGTTTTTATCCATTGTGATATGGGCGACCATATCATTCCCGAGGGATGGGACAATTGGGGCAACGAAAAAGCGGAAAAGGAAGCCTTCTACGCAGAATATGCCTGTAGCGGACCGGGGTATCGACCGGAGCAACGGGTGGGTTGGTCCCATCAACTAACCAAATCGGAAGCGCGGAAATATAGGGTCTCGAATATACTGGACGATGACCGGATCGACGGAAAAAATTGGTATGACCAATTTAAAAAGTAAAATTATGAAAGTGACGATTCTATTTTTAATGTTACTGACAGCCGTATGCAATGCCCAGAAAACCACCGTCTATTGCATCGGTGATTCTACCATGGCCGACAAGGAAAATCCAACGGAAAATCCCGAACATGGCTGGGCACAGGTTTTATCACAGTTTTTTACGGATGAGGTTACTGTGGATAACAGGGCGGTAAACGGCCGCAGTTCCAAAAGCTTTATCACCGAAAAAAGATGGGATTCGGTCTATCACGCATTAAGACCGGGTGATTATGTCTTTATCCAGTTCGGCCACAACGACCAGAAGTTCAAAGATTCCAGCCGCTATACCAATCCCCATACTACCTATCGCCATAACCTGATCCGTTTTGTCGAGGAAACCCGTGAAAAAGGGGCGACCCCCGTTCTTTTTTCCTCGATAGTACGCAGAAACTTTAACGAGCAGGGCACCTTGATCGATACCCATGGGGAATATCCCCTGGAAGCAAGATTGGTGGCCCAAGAAATGGATGTGCCGTTTGTTGATCTGCAGTATTTGACTGAGGTAATGGAAACATCCTACGGTCCGGAAGGGTCAAAAAAATTACACCTTCATTTTAAGCCGGGAGAGCATCCCTATTATCCGGAAGGGAAAGAAGATGATACCCATTTGTCGAAACAGGGGGCGATGGCCGTTTCAGCTTTGGTCATCGACGAAATTAAATCCATGGGACTTCCCTTGGCCAAAATGATCAAACCATGAGACTGCTATTCTTTACCATCCTCACCGTCCTGGTCTTGCCGCAAACCGCAACGGCACAAATAACCATTGACAAAGATTCAGCTATCGCCGCGATAGAAAATCGTATTGAACTCCCCAGCATACCCGATTATGAAATAAACATTACACGCTTTGGTGCCAAAGGGGATTCCGTTACGGATTGCAAGAAAGCCTTTGATAAGGCCATGCAACATCTCAGCAAAAACAACGGAGGAAAATTGACCGTGCCGCCCGGCGTTTATACCGTCAACGGACCGATACATTTTACGAGCAGTGTGGAATTGCATTTGGAAAAGGGAGCGAAAATCAAATTTGGGGCGAATCCCAAAGACTATTTGCCCATGGTCCGCACCAGTTGGGAAGGGACCCTGGTGTACAACTATAGTCCGTTGATCTATGCCCAGGGCCGGAACAATATTGCGATAACCGGGGAAGGGGTAATCGACGGGGAAGGCAGTACGACCTGGGCAGAATGGAAGGCCAAAGAGGATCCGGATAAAATGTTGAGCAGGGAAATGAACCACACGAACGCACCGGTCGAACAGCGCAAGTTTGGTGAAGGGCATTTTCTTAGGCCACAGCTGCTTCAATTTATGGAATGCTCGAAAATTCTTTTGGAGGGAGTCCAGTTTCAGGACTCCCCCTTTTGGTGCGTACACTTGTTGAAATCGAAAAGTATTACCATAAGAGGAATATCCTACGATGCCCATAACAAAAACAACGATGGCATCGATTTGGAATACGCTCACGATGTCCTGATCGAGGATGTCGCCTTTGACAATGCGGACGATAATATCGCCATCAAAGCCGGCAGGGATGACGAAGGCCGGGCCAATGCCGCCACCCCTTCAGAAAATATCATTATCCGGAACAACAGGTTCAAAGGCCTGCATGCCCTGGTCATCGGAAGTGAAATGTCCGCTGGAGTACGTAATATCATTATGGAAAACAACAAAGCCAGCGGCTACTTGAAAAGGGGTATCTATTTTAAGACGAATTCCGACCGTGGAGGATACATCGAGAATATTCTTATCGATAATTTAGAGCTGATGGACACCGAGGACTGTATTTTCATGACCGCTAATTACCATGGGGAAGGGAGTGGGGAACATGCCTCCAAAATATCCAATATTACCCTATCGAATATTACCTGCAACCAAGCCAGCAATACGGGACTTGTCATCGAAGGCTACGCTACCAAAAAAGTGGAAAATGTTATATTGGAGGACATCCACATCCAAAAAGCAAAAAATGGATTGACCGTGAAAAACACCAAAAATGTTGTTTTTAATGATGTGATTATCGGCAAAGAGGCAGGAGCGCCCAGTTCGGTAAAATAAACGGGTTTTATGATCGGAACAACCTACTCTAGATACCTTTTCGTACTACTAGCGTTCACAGTTGCTCAGCTACGATGCCAAAACTGGGAGGGTCTCACCGGCTTACGCGATTCATCCTATACCACGGCCTCCGCCTTTGCCAAGGATGTTCAAAAACATCCTGAAATACGAACTGTCCAGGAGTTCGAATCTGACGCGGTCGAAACCACTCGTAACATCACCTTCTGTCGTTTAGGAGAACGTGAATTAAAGTTAGATGTTTTTAAAAATACAAGCAAAAACGGCTCGTCCAAAACGGCGATTATCATCATCCATGGTGGCGGATGGCGTTCGGGCAACAGAACACAGCATTATCCCCTGGCCCAAAAACTCGCTGAATTAGGCTACGTTTGTTTCACTCCGGAATACCGGTTGTCAACGGAAGCCCTTTTCCCCGCAGGTGTTTACGATATAAAAGCCGCCATTCGATGGGTAAGGTCCCATGCCGCCGAATATAGTATTGACCCAAACAGAATCGCTGTCCTAGGTTTTTCCGCGGGCGGTGAACTTGCGGCCTTTATGGGCACCACGGCGAATATGCCCTTGTTCGAGGGAAATGACTGCAGTACCGACGCATCCTCCACCGTAAATGCGGTCATCGATATCGATGGAACCTTATCTTTTGTGCATCCAGATAGCGGAGAAGGCGATGATAGCCGGGGCACATCCGCCGCTACCTATTGGTTCGGGTATTCCAAAAAGGAAAATCCCGTTCTATGGAAAGCGGCGTCGCCCTTAAGCTATGTAGGGCCCGATACCCCACCCACTTTGTTTATCAATAGTTCGGTGGACCGTATGCATGCCGGTAGGGAGGATTATATCGAAACCCTCAAATCGAACAATATTTATTCGGAAGTACAAGGATTCGAAGGATCACCACATTCGTTTATCCTCTACCACCCTTGGTTCGAACCGACCGTAAAATTTATCGATGTGTTTTTGACAAAGGTCTTCGGAAGTTAAAACTTAATAGTAAGCTAATTTCTCCTTTCCGTACCCACTAAACACTTTCGCCAACCTTCTTTACGGCTGACAGTTCTTTTTCATCTAAAAAATATACTGTTTTTGCGGATGGGGGATTCCGTTTGGACCAGTGCCTAAAGCATCTTTCAGAGTTTTATTTCCCGACTGATGTTTCGTTCTCTCAATGAAAATTTCAGAACGGATGGCTTTCATCCAATTAAAAAACTATCTTTCGCTAAATGCCTCTTGGACTTGCCAGTCGATTATTTACTGATAAATATTAATTGGTTCTGAATAATTCCGTAAACAGGTCGCCATTACGATACGTAAGGATAAACAAAAAATCACGATGAAAAAATGTAGAAAGAATTCCTTTTTGGCCATAATCTTGTTCTTCGCCATCGGTATCCCGGCCGCGGCAAAATCCGATATCGGAACCATTAAGGAAAGAGTGGTACATGAGATTCTAAAACCCCCGGTGAGCGATTCGGAAATAGAATCATTGCTCGGGAATCTTCGGGATGATGGTACCTGGCCCGGGATCGATTACGAAGATGTTTCTCGGGAGGGGTTCCAGCATATGATCCATTTAAATAATATGGTCACTTTGGCGCGGGCGTATAGGACCAAAACCTCTAAATTTTATAAAAAACGAACAATAACGGAAGGAATAGCGTCGGCGCTTAAAAATTGGGTGGACCACGATTACATTTCCGATAATTGGTGGCACAATCAAATAGGCACTCCCGATAAACTGGTGACGTTGATGCTGATCATCGGGAGTGAAATACCGAAGGGGTTGGTTCAAAAGGCAGAGCCCATCATCGGCAGGGCGAATATCGATGCGCCCGGGGCCCGGCCCGGTGGAGATCGGATAAAAATAGCGGGCATCGAGGCTAAGAATATGCTGTTTCTAGACAATCAAGAGCGATTCGCCATGTTGATGAAGGTCATCCAAAACGAGATTAAGTATGTTGAAAGCAACGGTACAAAATATGGATATGGCTACCGGGAGGAACAAGGTGGGTTTGAAAACCGTTCGGAGGGAGGAAGGGGAATCCAGTACGATAATAGTTTTCATCACCGCTACGACGGCGTGAACAATACCCTTTCGTACGGACTAAGTTATGCCGCCGCCTTCGTGGAATGGGCAGCGTACACCGCCGGTACCCAATATGCTTTTTCGGACGGGCCCTTAGAGCTTTTGACCGATTACTTTTTGGACGGTATCTGCAAAATGTCCGTTTACGGGAAATACCCCGATGCCGGGGCGAAAAACCGCAGCATTAGCCGCCCAGGTGCCTTAAAGCCGTATGGCATAAGTATGTTGGAAGGCCTTATAAAGGCTTCCGATTATCGTAGCGACGAGCTGACAGAAATTATGGCTATCCGAAGCCAGGACAGTAAACCGACCCTTTCACACGCCACCTTTTTTTGGGATTCGGAGCATTTTTCCTTTCAGCGTCCCGATTTTTTCACTTCGGTACGCATGTATTCGACCCGAAACCATAATATGGAATACCCCTACAATAGCGAGGGGCTTTTAAACCATTATAGGGGCGACGGTGCGAACTATATTTCCCGTACCGGGGATGAGTACAGCAATATATGGCCGGTTTATGATTATCGAAAGATTCCCGGTACCACCGTGGTTCAAAAGCCTCAAATGCCCCCACGCGAAGAAGTACGAAAACTGGGCCTTACCGATTTCGTCGGCGCCGTAACCGATGGAAAACATGGGGCCTCTGCCTTCGATTTCAAGAGTCCGCACGATACGGTCTGCGCCAGAAAGGCTTGGTTCTTTTTTGATACGGAATATGTTGCGTTGGGAGCGGGAATTTCCTATAACAACAAATTCCCGGTGGTAACGACCCTGAACCAATGTCTGCTTCGCGATGAGGTGAGGATTTCTAAAAAGGGCACGGTATCCGTAATCGGAAAGGATGAAAAGGAGTATCCGCAAATCGATTGGGTCTTTCACGATAGCATAGGCTATGTCTTTCCCAACCCTACCTCGGTACATATTAAAAACAATGTAGCGACAGGTTCTTGGAGAAGAATCAATAAACAATCCGAGTCCCCATCGCACGAAATAACCCGCGACGTTTTCCAACTGTGGATCGATCATGGCGAAAAACCATCCGACGCTTCCTATGAATATGTAGTCATTCCGGCAACCTCCATCGAGAAATTGAAGCAGGCCCGCTCCAGAAAAAACGTGCTAATTCTATCCAATACGCCAGAAATTCAAGCCGTAGAAAATAGCGAATTGAACATTTTTCAAATAGTTTTCTATAAGGCCGGGAAAATCGCCCTTTCCAAAAACCGTGACCTCGTTTCCGACAGTCCCGGTATGGTGATGTTAAAGACCGATGGCGAAAAAGTAAAGACGATTTCCGTTTCCGACCCTAATCGCGAATTGCTGAAAATGCATATATCCCTTTCGGATAAAATAGAAAAGAAGGGAGAAAACTTTACCGCAGGGTGGAATTCAGAGGAGAAGGTTTCCGAAATTAACATCGATCTTCCCGACGGCGTTGATGCCGGTAAGAGTGTAACCATTAACTTAGAGTGACTGTCTTACAATGGTTGAGATATGATGGTAAAGAACATTGTAGATATAAAGATTCCTAACTGCATAAATGCAATTGAATATCCTTTGTTTTTATCACTAAAGAACGTATTAGTCCCAAATGAAGTGGTCTAATTTTACTGATAATATAAGAATTTAACCATTTTTTTGACAAAAAAGAATCATACCGTTGTCAGTAAGAATTTTATTCTTTACTATTGCATCTGTTAACGAAAACCAAAAAAATGAAAACTCGCTTAAAAAATTGCATGTCAATAGCGTCGGTTTTTTTATTGACCGTTGGACTTTTCACGATGTCGGCCAATACAAGGTCGAAGCCGCCCCTCGATTCGATCCATGTACTTCAATCTACCGTTACCGGCACGGTAACCGATGGGGACGGTGTTCCGCTGGCCGGTGCCAGTGTGGTGGTAAAAGGTACCCGAACCGGAGCGGTAACCGATTTTGATGGCAAGTATTCTATCGAAGTGGCCACCGATGGCGTTTTGGTGTTTAGCTACGTAGGCTTCGAAACCACGGAAGTCGCGGTTGATGGACAATCGACGGTCGATGCCAGCTTGGCCGTTGATGCCGGTCAATTGGACGAAGTAGTGGTGGTGGGATATGGTACCCAGAAAAAGAAGAACCTGACCGGTTCCGTGGGCATCGCAGATGCCGAACGCTTGGAAAATAGGCCGATTACTTCAGTAGGGCAGGGCCTGCAAGGGGTGGTGCCGAACCTTAATATCTCCATACGGAACGGGGACCCGACGCAGAGCGCCGATTTCAACATCCGTGGGTTCGAATCCATTAATGGGGGCAGCCCTTTGATTCTGGTCGATGGGGTGCCGATGGATTTGGAACGCATCAATCCGAACGACATTAAGAGCGTTTCCGTATTAAAGGATGCCTCCGCCGCGGCAATATATGGTGCAAGGGGGGCATTCGGAGTGGTTCTGGTGGAAACGAAAGAGGGCAAAGTCGGTAAAACATCGATTACGTTTAGTACCCAACAGTCCTATGCCTCACCCATCTTTAAAATAGACCCGGTAACGAATCCCTATGATTTGGTCACCTTCCTGAACAGGGCAAGTAACCGTACCAATGGACAGCCAAGATACGACGAAGATTATGTAGAAGGAACACGCCGTTATGTCCAAAATCCGACCTTTGAAAATTCATGGGGCGTGGTCAATGGCAATTTGAGGTTCTACGGGAACAATGAATATAATAACCGCGCGGTCGCTGATTTTTCTCCTCAGACCACCTATGATTTTAGCATCAGTGGAGCAACGGAAAAGGCATCCTATTATGTGTCCTTCGGCTATCTTAGTAAAGATGGGTATATCAACAATAGGGAGAAGAACGAAAAGTTCAAGCGCTATAATGTTTTGATGAAGACCGATTATAAGGTCAACGATTGGGTCAGTCTCGATTCGAAAATTGTATTCAATGCCCAAAATAGCGACAAGCCCCATTTTTATAATTGGGATGTTAATATCAATTCCGTGGCCAGGGTAACGGCGATAACACCGGTCGAATTTCCCGATCTCCCGTTTTACCAGACGCCCGGGGACCATGCTACTTATGAACCGTATATCGGAAAGTATTTTGGCGGAACCATTTTTCTTCCCTATCTAGAGGATGGAGGCCGCGATACTTTTGTCACGAACGATACCTGGTTAACACAGGGGGTCACCTTGACACCGGCTACGGGCCTAAAAATAAGGAGCGATTTCTCGTATAACACCTATCATAGAAATTATAAGCAAGTTGCCAGTAAAATAGAAATAGTGGATACTGATCTGAATGCCGACCCCATACTTACCAATGGGTTAAGTGGCAACGACTTTATCGAGGAAGTAAACGATCGGAACGAATATTATGTTTTTAACGCCTTTGCGGAATACGAATTCGATGCGGATCGTGAGAACAAAGATCATTTTTTTAAGGCACTGATCGGTTTTAACCAAGAATGGGGCCATAGAAGGCGCTTTAATGCAAGGGCACAGTCGTTGATAACTCCACTGGTAACGAACATCAATGCCACCACCGGAACCCAGACCACAGGAGGAAGCGAAAGCAATGTTTCCCTACGTGGGGCCTTTTACCGGTTGAACTACATCTACAAAGACCGGTACCTGTTGGAAGCCAACGGTCGTTATGATGGTACCTCACGTTTTCCGACCGACGACAGGTTCGGCTTTTTCCCCTCTTTTTCCGCAGGATGGACCATCTCCGAAGAACCCTTTATGGAAACTGCTTCGGGCTGGCTCGATCAGTTGAAAATTCGAGGTTCTTGGGGTACCTTGGGAAATCAGTCGGTAGAAGACAACAACGGAAATGATATTTTCTACCCTTATATCTCCAATTTGAATTCGGGTACCTCGCCCTATATTTTGTCATCGGGAAGGACCCCATATGTTGGCCCCGGAGGTCTTGTTAGCAACACGCTGACCTGGGAGACGGTTGAATCGAAGAACATCGGCCTCGATTTTACCTTGTTCAAGAGAAAACTTGATGTTTCGGCAGATTACTATACGCGCGACACCAAGGATATGTTGATGTCGGTGGGGCAACCTGCGCTTTTGGGCACCGATGCACCGAACACCAATGCGGCCGACCTTCGTACAAAGGGCTGGGAACTTTCCCTGACCTGGCGTGATACTTTCGGAGACAACGGCAGGTGGGGCCTGAACCTGGCCCTTGGCCGATAGCCAATCGGAAATCACCAAATTTATAAATCCGAACGGTGCCTTGCCTACCAATGATATCTATTACGAAGGGCAACAAATCGGGGAAATATGGGGGTTTGAGACCCTCGGAATTTTTCAATCCGATGAAGAGGTGGCCAACGCCCCGTCCCAAACGGATATAGGGAGTGGCTGGATGGCCGGCGACATCCGATATGCCGATTTGGATGGCAACGGTAAAATAGACCGCGGCAGTAGTACCTTATCGGATCCCGGTGACTATAGAATTATCGGAAACACGACCCCACGGTACACCTTTGGAATCAACCCCGATATCAAGTACAAAAACTGGTCTTTGGATATGTTCTTTCAAGGGCTGTTTCGGGACTATTTACCCGGCAATGGCAACTGGAACGCCTTCTACCCGGTCAATGCGGGCCTAGTCGAAAAGTATTATCTGACCGAAACCTGGAGTCCTGATAATCCTGATGCCTATTTTGCCGCCCCCCACATCGCCACCGATGTGAAGAAGAATATTTTGCCCCAGTCCCGCTATGTACAGGATGCCTCCTATATTCGTCTTAAGAACATCACTTTAAGTTATGACCTGCCGGACATGGTTCTGGAAAACTTGGGCATGAACAAATTACAATTGTACCTTTCGGGCCAGAACCTTTGGGAATACAGCAAAATACACGCACCCTTGGATCCCGAATCGATATTTACCGTGACCCAGGAATACTATTTACAGCGAATCTTCACGTTCGGTATCAATGCAAGTTTTTAAACAAAAAATAAGGTTATGAATAAAAATAGAATTAACTCGATACTATATATCGCGACCCTGCTGATGCTAGGTGGCTGCAATGATGGCTTTTTGGAACGGGTCCCGTTGGACAATGTGAGCGATGATACCTTTTGGAGCACGGAAAGTGATCTTCAGGTTTACAATAACAATTTTTACGATAGGATTCGATTCGATTTCGACGTACCTATTTTAATGGGCCACGCCCAGAATTTTGAAAGCAATAACGTCAGTATCTGGTATCTGGATGAATATTCGGATAACGTGACCGCATCGAACAATAGGCATAACGACTATAGGGATGTACGTGCCGGCCTCCATGTAGTGAGTGATGGTACGAGGCTTTATGGATATCGGGGATGGGATTTTGTCCGCTCCTTGAATATTGGCCTTAAAAACTATGACCTTGCCGATGTTTCAGAGGAGGTCAAAGACAAATATCGCGCGGAGGCTCGGTTATTTAGGGGCTGGTTCTATTCCGACAAGGTGTCGAAGTTCGGCGATATTACCTTGTTGGACAAAGAACTGACTCCAGAATCGGAGGAGTTGTTCGCTCCCAGAACCCCAAGGGATGAGGTAATGGCCAGTGTTTTGGCCGATCTCAACTTCGCCGTCGAACACCTGCCCGAATCCTGGGGTGACGGTGGCAATCACGGACGAATGAACCATTGGATAGCACTGCTGATAAAATCGAGAGTCTGCCTTTTTGAAGGTACCTGGCGCAAATACCACGGTCTTGCAAATCCTGATATGTGGCTTACCGAAGCGGCCGGTGCGGCGAAGGAGTTAATTGATAACGGTCCATTTTCACTATATATCACAGGCGATCCCGAACACGATTACAACGCCTATCATCGCGTGTCGGATCTTGACGGCAATCCGGAAGTCATGCATTGGAGAAAATACGACCCGGCGCAGTACACCAACCACGTCATGTCCTATTTTAGGAGCTATAACGGCGGGGCGACCAAAAGTGCCGTGGAAGACTACCTATGTACAGATGGGTTGCCTATCAGCCTGTCACCTCTATATGCCGGTGACGCGCAAATCGAGGACGTTTTCATAAACCGGGATCCACGGTTACGCCAGACCATATTGCACCCCGACGACAGGGCTTTTTACAACTATGGGAATAGTGATCTTTTTACCTATCCCCGTCTTACAGGGATGCAAGGTGGCATTACAAGTTTAACGGGCTACCACGTTATAAAAACTTACGATAACGAAGCGGCCTACCGTTCCTATAACACTTCGGCTACACCGGCCATTACCTTGCGGTTTGCCGAAGCGCTCCTGAATTATGCGGAAGCCGTGGCCGAATTAGGTACCATTACGCAAGAAGATCTAGATTTGAGCATCAATAAATTACGAGATCGTGTCGCCATGCCCCACCTAGACATGACGAACGTACCGGTAGACCCGCGACATACGGCAGAGGGCATATCCCCCTTGCTTGTCGAAATAAGACGTGAGCGCCGTATCGAACTGTTTATGGAAGGTTTCCGCTATGACGATCTAAGACGTTGGAAACAAGGGAAAAAATTGGCCGATAAAAGTTTGGGCCTTTATTGGGACGCCGCGGCCAATGCAAGATATGAGGGCAATACGGTAGAAACAGCGGTTGATCCCGAATCGGGCAAGACCTATATCGATGCATACGGAGGTTCTGCCTGGGCGGATCCGGTGTTCGACGAAAGCAAACACTATTTGTGGCCGTTACCGCTTGGAGAGCTTTCGCAGAATCCGGAACTTGGTCAAAACCCGGGGTGGTAGCAAACCCTATTGCACGCGTAATGATTTGACTTATAGGAAAAAACAAAGCCATCCCATTTGATGGCTTTGTTTTTAAGCCCGATTGACCTAACAATTTTTATCAAACTAAAACCTTTTGCAGATGTTTCCGAAAAAAAATACACGTTGTCCATCCATGGTAGCTTTACTTTTTATTCTTTTTCAGATGGCAGCGGCACAAGAGGGTCACATTGATTCCCTTCCCCAACTTGAAAATCCGATAAGCGTAGCCTATTTGCAAAAGAAGCTTAAAAAAACGGGCCCCCAACTTGTATTGAATTCCAAGATCGAGAAGAATCTCAGGAATAAATTAAAAACTGATCCCGTAGTCCAAAATCTGTACAAAGCAATCAAGCTGAATGCCGATGCCATCCAAAAGGAGCCTTTGCTCGAACGGGTTTTGGAAGGCAGGCGGCTGTTGGGCACCTCTCGGGAGATGCTGTATCGCATGAACATGTTGGGCATGGTGTACCGCATGGAAAAAAGCCCCGCAATATTGGCCAGGATCGATGAAGAAATAAAGGCAGTCTGTGATTTTTCGGACTGGAATCCCTCCCATTTTTTGGATGTCGGCGAAATGTCCATGGCCGTGGCCTTGGGTATCGACTGGACGGCGGGAGACCTGCCCGAAAAGACGGTCGAACTGGCCAAAAGTTCCTTGATTGAAAAAGGCATCAAACCCAGTTACGATAAAAATGGCAATACGGGGTGGGTGAGTGGCGATAACAACTGGAACCAAGTCTGCCACGGGGGTATGGTGGCCGCGGCCATTGCTACCGCCGATGTCAATCCCGAATCTGGCGGCGAAGACTATTGCCAGGGCCTTGGATAACATGCCCTTCGGACTTTCGGCCTATGCCCCCGACGGAGTGTATCCTGAAGGATCAACCTATTGGGGTTACGGTACCATGTTCACCGTATTTACGGATGCTATGTTTGAGAGTGCTTTCGGTACAGATTTCGGACTGGCCAAAGTGCCGGGATTTATGGAAAGTGCCGATTTCAGGGTCCTTTCCATCGGACCTTCGGGCAAGTATTATAATTTTTCCGACTGTGGGGACCATAGGGACGAAAATGGGGATGTGACCTTGGCATGGTTCGCCGCGCGGACGGGGAACAAAACCTATTTTGAAAAAGATCGATTTTTGGCTCCCCCCGCAAGCATGGGCAAACTGAATAGAAATGCCGGGGCCGCCCTGGTATGGATTTCCCAATTTAATGAGGAGAGAAGAGAATAAGGAGCCCTCGGCCTGGAAAGGGGACGGGGTGACGCCGGTGGTTTTCTTTAAAGCGGCAGAGGGGGATTCCTCAGAATATTACATGGGATGTAAAGGAGGCAAGGGTAGCACCAATCATGCCAATATGGACGCGGGTTCTTTTGTTTTTGAACTTAACGGCGTACGATGGGTGATCGATCCCGGTAATCAAAATTACAATACCTTGGAACAAGCCGGGTTTGACCTATGGAAGAGCTGCCAGAAATGCGAACGTTGGACTCTTTTGACCAAAAACAATTTCGCCCATAGTACCTTGACCATAGATGACCGATTACACCATGTTGACGGAAAAGCAATAATTACTGATTTTAAGGATGGCGAACGGCCCGAAGCTACCATTGATATGGACGCCACCTTCGAAGGCCAGCTCGAAAGCGCGCAGCGGAGGTTTCTCAAAGACAGCCCCACCTCCCTGACCATAGAAGATAATATCATCGCCAATGATTCCACTAAAATGGTAATCTGGCAATTGATGACGGTCGCCGATGTTGAAGTAACTAAGGGTGGGGCCATTTTGAGGCAAGACGGCAAGATGTTGAAACTAGAAAATCTGTCTCATCCCGATATCTCCGTATCGGTCATTTCGCTTGATCCCCCACCACTGGAACTGGACCGGCGAATCGAAAACCTTAAAAAACTCGAACTTCGAATTCCCGCCTACTTATTCGATAACAAGAAAACCACTATAGAAGTACGTCTTTCGGGCAGTTAGAAATGCTGATAAATTGGCCGGTTAGGCGTTCCACTCGC
This sequence comes from uncultured Flavobacteriaceae bacterium, assembly GCA_963764285.1. Lineage (GTDB taxonomy): Bacteria > Bacteroidota > Bacteroidia > Flavobacteriales > Flavobacteriaceae > Pricia. The sequence goes on along the minus strand of CAVXSA010000011.1, from coordinate 67,046 downwards.
ACGTCCTAAATCAAGGTGGCAACGATTAGAGGACCCTTGGCCTACCTTCTTGTAGCCAACTTGCGAGGCCTCGAAAAAAAGGAGCCTTTTAACCGGTTCGGTTCATGATTGTTTAACCGCTCCGTCCAAGAGGCGGCATCTTCCGTACAAATACATCCTGTTTGGAAATACCCCGGCACGACCATAGGAAAGATAGTATTGAAATTTTCGGACTCGTTCTGATTTTTATACCCTGTTTTACGTTCTTTAGCTATATTTGATGCTACAATGTAAAACTTTAGAATACACGGATTATGAATCGACGAAGGAATTTCATCAAAAAAACATCCCTGGCAGCTGCGGGCGCTGCGGCTCTGCCCAACCTGACATTCGGAATATCAAAAATGGGCGTTAAGGAGAAGCTGAATTTGGGGATGATCGGCGTTGGTCTCCGGGGCACCAATCACATGAACAATTTTTTGCAAAGAGACGATATTAATGTGGTGGCTATTTGCGACATCGATGATAACCGGATAGATATAGCTTTGAATGCTATCTCTAAAGCGGGCGGGGCAAAACCTAAAACCTTCGGGAAAGATGAAAAGGATTACCTCAATCTGCTAGCTCTTCAGGAGGTTGATGCCGTACTCATCGCCACCCCATGGCTTTGGCATACCCGCATGGCCGTCGATGCCATGAAGGCAGGTAAGTTTACAGGAGTGGAAGTATCTGCGGCCAACACTATGGAAGAGTGCTGGGACCTGGTCAATACACATGAAGAGACCGGATCGCACCTAATGATCATGGAGAACGTAAACTTTCGGCGAGATGTTTTGGCCGTTCTGAACATGGTCAAACAAAACGTTTTCGGTGAGCTTATGCATTTTAGATGCGGATACCAGCACGATCTCCGGGGCGTATTGCTGAATGACGGAAAAGATGCCTATGGTAAGGGCGTCGAGTTTGGGGAGAAAGGAATCTCGGAATCAAAATGGCGGACGCAGCACTCACTCCTTCGAAATGCCGATGTGTACCCGACCCATGGTCTGGGACCCATAGCCGTAATGGATAATATCAATCGGGGAAATCGATTTATATCCCTTACCTCACACGCGACCAAGGCGAGGGGGTTGCACGATTACATCGTGGAAAATGGCGGGGAAGATCACCCCAATGCCAAATTGAAATTTAAAATGGGTGATGTCATTACTAGTACGATCGATACCGCCAATGGAGAGACCATTATTGTAACCCATGATACGACCCTTCCTAGGCCCTATTCGCTGGGATTTCGCGTTCAGGGTACGAAAGGGCTATGGGAAGTTGACGGCAGCCGTATCTACATCGAGGGAAAGTCGGAGCCCCATGAATGGGACGCTGCCGATGAATGGCTAAAGAAATACGACCACCCTTTATGGCAAAAATACGGTGAACATGCCCTCGGCGCCGGCCATGGGGGTATGGACTTTTTTGTGGATAATGCTTTTGTCGAATCCGCAAAAAATAATGTCGCTCCCCCGATGGATGCTTATGACGCAGCTGCCTGGAGTGCAGTTACCCCCTTGTCGGAAGCCTCTATCGCCAACAATGGTGAACCTCAGGATTTCCCCGACTTTACCAGGGGAAATTGGATCAAACGTAAACCTTATGATTGGATGAAGGTTACCTATTAAGAGATGTCGAAGAATTAGGCATTCCACCACACTATAAACTATGCCAGACCTTTTTATTAAAAAACGATTGCATTTTACTTACGTGCTTATTATCATGATTTTGCTGTTGTCAGGATGTCAATCGAAAAAGGAGGCAGCACAGAACAAAGTTGATAATCCCACACGGCCCAACATGGTCATCATCTACGCCGATGATCTCGGTTACGGTGAACTGGGCGCCTACGGAGCTACAGAACTCAAAACCCCCAATTTGGACAAGCTCGCTAAGGGTGGCCTGCGCTTTACCAACGGCTACGCCTCCTCGGCGACCTGCACCCCGAGCCGGTACGCCCTGCTGACGGGCACCTATCCGTGGCGGAACAAAAACGCCAAGATTCTTCCCGGCACCGCGCCTTTGATCATCGATACGGCGCAGATGACCATCCCGAAGATGTTGAAAGGACAAGGGTATAGAACGGGAATTGTGGGGAAGTGGCATCTGGGCCTGGGCTCCGGAAACGTGGACTGGAACGGCCACATCGCCCCGGGACCGAACGAGGTCGGTTTCGACCGGAGCTTTATCATGGCGGCCACACAGGATCGGGTGCCGACAGTTTACATCGAAAACGGCGATGTGGTCAACCTCGACCCCGATGACCCGATCGAGGTCGATTACGAAAAGAACTTTCCCGGAGAGCCGACGGGCAAGGAAAATCCGGAAATGCTAAAAATGAAATGGCACCATGGACATAATAACAGCATTGTAAACGGTATTCCCCGCATCGGCTTTATGAAAGGTGGCGAAGAGGCCAAATGGGTCGATGAAGAAATGGCGGAGACGTTTTTGAAAAAGGCCCAGGATTACGTAAAAGCGAACAAGAGCGAACCTTTCTTTCTGTATTACGCACTGCAACAGCCGCATGTACCCCGTACGCCGAACCCCCGCTTCGTAGGATCTTCGGGCATGGGCCCTAGGGGAGACGTTATCGTGGAGGCCGACTGGTGCGTGGGCGAATTCATAAAGACATTGGAATCGCAGGGGATTCTAGAGAACACCCTTATCGTATTCACAAGCGATAACGGCCCCGTATTGAACGACGGGTACTACGACGACGCGGTAGAAAAACTCGGCGATCATAAACCCGCCGGCCCTTTGCGCGGCGGCAAGTACAGCCTGTTCGATGCCGGTACCCGTGTGCCCTTTGTCACCTATTGGAAAGGGCATATCGCCCCCGGGACCACCGATGCCCTGGTCTCCCAGCTGGACCTGCTCACGTCCTTGGCAGACCTGGTCGGCAGCGATGCCAAAGGAAGGGACAGCAAGGATCTATCGGATGTCCTTTTGGGGAAAAGCCAAAAAGGCCGTGACCAGATCGTTCTGGAAGCTACCGGCCGCACCGCCTTTCGCCAGGGCGATTGGGCGTTGATTCCTCCCCATGATGGCCCCGCCGTCAACAAGTCCGTGAGCATCGAATTGGGCAATGACAGGGAATACCAGCTTTATAACCTCAAGAAGGATATGGGGCAACAAAGGAACCTTGCGGAATCGCACCCGGATAAACTACGGGCAATGATAGCCGATTATCAAGAAATCCGCGGAGAGGGTGTGGATGAGGTGGAGGAATTGGAGCTGAAATGAACTCCTAAAATCCTACTCCCAGCAATTATCGAACTGGGCTCCGACCCAACAGCTTCCTGCATCCGATACTGAAATAACCCGTTCATACATTTATACGTACCTTTTATACAATTCGACGGTAACTATGAATTGTGCTTACCTAATTTTATCCTTATAGTACTCCCCCGTATGTCCTTTTTTCAACCAGCGCCCAATTGATCCAAATAGGGTTACATTATCCGGACTACCGTTCCCCCTCGCATAACATCATATTTATAGAACCTTTAATAATAGTATCATGGGAACAAGAAAAAATGCCAAATTTTTATCGAATACCGAAAAGGAAAATTTTGTAAAGGCCTGCGTGCACATGAAGGCGGATATAGTTAACCCGGGTGCACCGGCCAACGACCAATATAGCAAATGGGACGAGTTTACGGCCATTCACTGGATGATACAGAACGCAGATGCGCCGGGGACAAACAACGTGAATTTTGGCCATGGCGGCCTGGGGCGGTATAGCTTTTTGAGCTGGCATCGCTATTTTATATTTCAATTCGAACAGCAACTGAGAACCTATTTTCCGCCGGATGACGTTAGGTTGCCCTACTGGGACTGGCAGGATCCGGCCTCCCTCATGGCCGTGGATTTTTTGGGCCCCAGCGGCACTCCGGCTTCCGGTAATGTGGTGCAACAAGGCTATTTTGCCGTTGACCGTCCTGGAATCGGCGCCAATGCGGCCACCCCTTTGCCCGCATGGTGGCCCGCCGGCTTCGCCGGTTGGAGGATCCCATCTATGTTTCCGTCCTCTACTACCGGAGGTCTTAGGCGAACTATTGGCGGTGTTGCCAACCTGCCCACTACCTTGGATATCCAGGAAACCTTAGCCATGCCCAACCTTCACGATTTCCAGAATGCCCTGGAATCTGGCGCAGGTCTTACCAATAGTGCGACCATGAGAATGCACAACAGCATGCACGGCTGGATCGGTGGGCACATGAACAATCCCGATGTGTCGCCTTCCGATCCCTTCTTCTATCTGTTGCACGGCAATGTCGATAGGATATGGGCCATGTGGCAGATGGACGGGCACGAGACCGAATTTCCCATCGCTGGGGGTAGTCCGGAGCACAACAGGAACGACCTGATGTACCCATGGACTGGGGGCGCGGCGGGTTATGGGACTAACGAGGGCATCTCGGCGGACATACCCATGCCCAATTTTAACGCCCTTGGCCCACAAACGAACGGTGATACCCTTGAATTTAGGAATGCCTTCGGCTATACCTATGATACTATAGCCATCATGGGTATTGGCCTCGACCGCACTGGAAGTATGACCGGACTTACGCCGGATCCCATGGTTAGTACCAATCCCGACGTCACCAAATGGGAAGCGGCCACAAGAGGCGTATCCGCCTTTTTGCAGGATGCCGAGACCGTACAGGAGAGTGGCGCCATCTATGTGATGGCGGGCATCAAAACTTTTAGGAGCTTGGGGGGCAACCAGTTCGATGAGGTCTTCGCGGCCCCGAATTTTGGTCTTGTCAAGGCGGGTACCCCAATTAGCCAAGCGGATTTTGACCTCAACATTGCCGCCATGTCCCCGGGAGGCGGCACCCCGTTGGCCGATGCCCTGGCAGACGTACAGAACAATGTAGTGGAGCCCCCTTTTGGTGGCAACCCGGCAGACGAACAACGGTACCTTGCCCTATTGACGGACGGTATGCTCACCTCGGGCTCGCCCATGGCCTCCATTCCGAACGGTAGCTATGATAGGACCGCCATATTTGCCATGGGCTTCGGAACCGGGGCCGACGTGGACTACCCCACATTGGATTCCGTGGTGGCCAAAGGAAGAAACTTGGCCACACAGCAAGTTTTCCACGGTGAAAATGCCGGCACCATAGACAAATTTTATTCCAACGCCCTGGCCGCTGCCATCGGGTTTACCACAATTTTTGATCCCGTATTGGAAATGTTCGCCGGGGAGCATGCCCACATGTACTTTCATGCGACCTCCGCGGAGGATATCTTTTTTATCACGGCCCAGGGAATGGATTTCCAGGACAGGAACTGGGCCTTTATGCTCCACGGCCCGAACGGACAGATGTTATATGGCGATAAGGATGATCATGGACATGCGGATAACTGCAACCACTGTTGTCCCGCACCGCTCGTTACCGCCAAGAGATCCAATGGACGGATATCCATCGTGGTGCAAAGGGGAAATACGGGAAAGGATTGCTGGGTAGGGCAATGGGCCTTGATGGTTCTCTATAAAACTCGGCATTTGGACAGTATGATGATGCCCGTTTTGGGGGAAATGTTATTCCCCGTTTCCGCCGGCCCCATAAAAGGGCCCCGGTATTCGCGCTTGTTGGTTCCTCCCGGAAAGAGGACGCCTCCCCGAAACATATCCTACAAAAACCTGCATGGGCTCGATTTTAGAACGGTAAGCACCAACAACAGCTCCCGGGATGCCTGTCACATGGTAGTGAATATCTATGCCAGAACTTCCCTGCAAGTGCAATTGGAAACCAAGGATTATATGATAAAAGCAGGCAGCGAACTCAAGATTGCAGTGCAGACCAACTCCCCTATGGGCACCGTGACGGGCCTCAGCGGCCTGGCCCGGATGGTCTCCCCGAGCTTCGATATTCACGATATATTGCCCAAGGACAAGGTCATCGATATTATTAAACAAAACGAATCCGAGGACAACTATAAGCGAGGAACCGACATTGCCCTATTGTTGGCCAGGTTGGAAAAGGAAAAGGAACTGGCGTTCGTCAATGACGACGAAATTGCCCTGGTACATCATGACCACGGTCCCCTGCACCTGCACAGCGATGCCACGAAAGTGCCCGGAACCTATCATCTCGGGGTCTATGTAGAAGGGGCCTTCGCCCCGAATACCCGTCCGAAAAATGAAGGACATGATATGCCCGGGGAAGGCCAACACGGGGAAGTCCAAATCGATATGGAAATGGAGACGTTTTCAAGGATATTTAATATCTCCGTAGCGGTTACGGAATAGGGTTAACTTTGTGGGAAAGTTTCAAATACCAAATACCGTGTCGTAAGCTTTAGACACGGTACTTGGTGTTTTTATTTAACAATATCAAAATCCTCGACTTTCAACTGTTTCTCCTTCCAATACCCATCATCCCTAAACTCGAATTGGGTAGGGTCAAAGTCCCCAACAATGGTAACATCCGCTTTTTCGGGAACTTCCATATCCATCAGCCAAAAAACTCCGTTGACTAATAACCTTCTCGTACCCTCGATCAGCATATCGCTGGCCGCCCCAACGGTTGAGGCAAAGGCTTTACCTTTTTTTCCGCCGGGCAACTGGTAGCTTTTGGTCCATGCGATGGGCATTTTTACCTTGTTTACGGCCTTGCCTTCATTGTTGACCTTGGCGACTTCATCGTCGGAGGCTTTCATCCCGTAGAAAATGTCCTCTTCGTCGTATTCCCCTTTTCGGTTCATTACCTGCCCAAAGATAATGGGTTGTGCATCGCCGGGAAGGGGCAAACGGACTTCGTATACATCGGATGCCCCCCAGACATCGCCATCGGAAATTCCATTGGTTATCGGATGGTCTTCCGCACTTTCGAAAATCATTCCCTTTTGGCTCTGGTGCTTATGATGTCCGTGGTGGGCGACCCATTTCTCGCCGAGAACGAGGCGTCCGAAACCATCTTTCCACTCCGTTTTTTCCCCCGTATATCCATTGCTGTACTGTTTGTAGCGGGAATCGGAATCGTCGGGAAACATAAAGGCATGGGTCGCCGTTCGGATGCCCATTACGGGTTTGCCCGCCATTAAATAATCGTCGATATGTTGCATCTGATCATCCGGCAAGGCACGAAATCTGGTGAAAATGATCATCATATCTGCCGTATCCAAAGCTTCCAGTCCCGGAATATTTTTCACGTAGTTGGCATCGATGATTCCAGGTTTTTCAGGGTTTTGGGCAAATAGCACGGTACATTTGAACCCATGGTGTTCGGACAAAATTTTTGCCAGTTGCGGCAAGGCTTCCTCTGAGCGGTACTCTTCATCCCCCGAAATCAAAACGATGTGTTTCGAGTCCGCACCCTCCCCCTCAAAAGTCAGCCACTCCTGTGGGGAATCAATATTTTCCTTTGTTTCTGCGACCTGTTTTTTATCTTCCCTGCAAGCTGTCAGCGCACAAAAAATAAAAAGATATACCCATTTTTTCATAATCGAAATAGTATAATATTTTTCCTAATTCCTAATTCCTAATTCCTAATTCCTAATTCCTAATTCCCATTCCTAATTCCTAATTCCCATTCCTTTTTCAATAAATTCCAGTCCCTCCACATAAACTTCCTCGGCAGGTGAATAATCCCGCCAAACATTGATGGCATTGGCAAATTCGGGAATAATGGTGCTAAAGGCCTCGATAGTCAGCCATCCGTCATAGTCGATTTCTTTCAGCGTGTCAAAAACAGCTCTCCAGTGCACCTGTCCGCGACCAGGGGTACCCCTGTCGTTTTCACTAATATGTACGTGTTTGAGTACCGGGGCAATGGTCTTTAAAGCTTCAGCTTGGTCTTTCTCCTCGATATGGGCATGATGGGTATCATACATGGCTCCCAGATTCGGATGGTCCACCGCTTCTACCAAGGTCTTCAGGTCGCCCATCGTATTGTACAGATAGCATTCAAACCGGTTGACGGCTTCGGGAGCAAGCATAATATTTGCCTTTTTTGCATATTCGGCCACTTTTAGCAATTGTTCGGCACTGCGTTGGCGTTCATCTTCCGTGGGAGGTTGGCGAGTAAAATAGGCAAAAGTGGAATGGAACGGACCGCAAATAACTTCTACGTTCGCGGCCTCGGCTACGTCTATGGACCATTTTAACTTATCCAATCCGGCGCTACGAAACTGGGCATCGGGACTGGCGATATTCTCCTCCGGGGCCAAGCTCGCCACGGCCGTTACTCCCATACCGATATCTGAAAAATGACGACCGAGCTTCGCGTAATGGGCCACATCACCTTCCCCCAAAAACAACTCGATGCCGTCGTAGCCGGTTTTTTTTAAGGTATCCACGATCGGATAGTGCTTTTCCGTCACATGGTTCGTCCAAAGCAATAAGTTCATGCCGATTTTCATACATCCCGTTTTTAATTTGTCAACTGGTTTCCGCTATACACTTTTTAGCTTTTCAAATATAAATGCAATCGAAAAACTATAACTCCTATATTTTCAGAAAGACTGACACTTTTTTGTCTCTTAATCCTATTACAAGTTCTGGCAGTTCTATCTGGTTATGAAATGCCTGATTTTATGTCCAAGAACAATTTTCGATACTCCTGCGGACTCATTTCTACTATGGCCTTGAACTGTCGGTTGAAATTGGATAGGGTGTTAAACCCGCATTCATAGGATATCTGCGAAATATTGAAGTTGTCTTCCAAAAGAAGCTTGCGCGAATTTCCGATTCGAATTTCATTGACGAACCGGGTAAAGGTTTTGTTGGCCCGGGGCTTAAAATACCTACAGAACGAAGTTGTGGTCATGTTCAATAGATCCGCGACATCCTGCAACTCTATTTTGGTCCTGAAATTCTTCATTACATAATCGTAAACCAATTGCATTTTTTCTGCATCGTCCGTTTTAAAGGCATTGGTGTATCCAGGGCTTGATAACAGGTGATAGGTTTCGCTGTTCGCCATCACTTCCAGGATTTCCAATAAATTGATGATGCGACGGAAGCCTTTTTTAGGTCCGATGCTCTGCATATGACGATACACGTTGATAGGAGTATCCCCATAAAACTCGATGCCCCTCGACGCGTTTTCGACTAATTTTTTAAGCGCATAAAATTCCTCCCGATCTAAAAGAGAGGGGCTTATAAGGTCTTGGTCGAAGTAGATGACCATCGCATGGGTCGAAAGGGGGCTGTCCTTTTCAAAATACGGTTCATCGCTTCTCCATAAATGCGGAAGGTTCGGCGGGGTAAGCACAAGATCGCCTTCCTTAAAGGTTTGTACATTGTCCCCTATAAAACGTGTGCCTTGCCCCTTAATAATATAGGAGATTTGAAATTCGGGATGAAAATGCCAGTTCGGATTAAAATAGGGACTTTTCAAATCCTTGAAAATAAAGGCCTGTTTTGAGGTAATGGTTTTCTCTATGTTCGGGCTACTCATAAAATTTCCGTTAAATAGGAAATACGGGAAAGATAAGATAAAAAAGTGTCATCTTTTAAGAAGATAGAGGAAATATGGAACTTGAGGGTGTATTAGATTTGTAAGAACGATTTTTGGGATTGGAAGATACGGAAACCAAAATCTTGTTAAAGGTGTAAATTATATCGTAATTAATTGTCAAATCTATTAAATTGCTCTTCCTGTGGATTTCAGCGGCCCTATGTATTTTATATTTAAGAAATTGATAAAGACTTCGGATATTTTACAAATCATTTAAAAATTTAACAAATGCCAAAAAATAATTTTCCAAAACTGCACAATGCCTCATGGCCGGGAGTGGTCGGCAAAGGTCCCGATTCAGAACCCGCCATTGATATCGATACCATGATCGAACTGACCGCGAACGCAGAGGTCAATGGGGTGAAATTCGACGGTTTCGACCTGTTTGCGGCCGATCCGCATTTGGATATCGATTCTAACGATGACAATATTAAAAGGATGGCGGACAAGGCCAGCGCAAAAGACCTGAAAATCGGAAGTCTAGTAGCCCCCATTTGGGGAGGTGTAGGCGGCGGTTCGGCCATGGGCTCCCCCGAAGAACGAAAGAAATTTGTCACCCAAGTACGCAAAGCCTGCGGAATCGGACAAAAACTTCGAGAACTGGGTGTCCGACCTTATGGGGTGGTCCGTATCGATTCGTCCGTAGATCCCAAAAGCTGGGCAGCCGACCCTGTCGGGAACACCGAACTAATAGTGAAGACCTTTCAGGAAGCTTGTGATGCGGCCGCCGATTATGGTGAATCCCTGGCCGCGGAAGGCGAAATCTGCTGGGGCGGAATGCAAGGCTGGAAAACTATGGTCCATACCTTGGAAGCCGTAGATAGGCCGAACATCGGCTTTCAGGCCGATATGGCACATACATTATTATATCTATTGGGGTACAACAAACCCGACGAGCGCATCTTACCCAAGGATTTTGATTGGGACGATAGGGAGACCCTTACAAAGGGACTTAAGGAATTGACCGCGGCACTACGCCCTTGGACCATAGATTTTCACGTCGCGCAGAACGACGGTACCGTCTTCGGTTCGGGTACTCACGAAAAGACCGGAAGGCATTGTTTGGCCGACGATCCCAATGGAAAACTGGATATCGCTACAGACGCCGGCTACTGGCTCCGTGATGAAAACGGAAAGCTGACCAAAAAATTCAAACATATTTGCTGGGATGGCTGCATGTTCCCCAACGAAACCATGATGAAGCCTAAGACCTGGAACGATATCCTGGCCGCCATGATCGAGGTGCGGGAGCGGCACGGATGGTACGAGGCGGAGTAGGGGGTTTAGTTGAAAAAGAAAACCCAAAAACCACAATTTTAATTTGATAATTACTTATGAGCAACAAGAAAGACTTACGAATCGGCTTGGTAGGCTATGGTTTTATGGGCCGTACCCATTCCAATGCCTATAGAAGGGTGCCCAATTTTTTCCCTGATTTACAATATCGCCCTGTTTTAAAGGCGGCATGCGCTAGAAGCGAGGATCGTATCAAGGCTTTCGCGGAACAATGGGGGTACGAATCCATTGAAACGGACTGGCGAAAACTGGTAGCGCGCGATGATATAGATGCCGTGGATATCTGCACGCCTAATAATATGCACGCCGAGATAGCGATTGCCGCGGCCGAAGCTGGAAAGATGGTGCTTTGTGAAAAACCATTGGCCAGAACCGTCGCCGAAGCGCAACCGATGGTCGATGCCGTTGAAAAGGCGGGGGTGCCCAATACGGTCTATTACAATTACCGGAGAATCCCCGCCGTTACCTTGGCGAAACAATTGATCGATGCCGGTAAGTTGGGCAAAATATTCCACTACCGCGCGAACTTTTTGCAGGATTGGACTATCAGTCCCGAACTACCCCAAGGCGGTGAAGGCTTGTGGCGACTGGACAATGCCGCTGCCGGCTCCGGCGTAACGGGCGACCTGTTGGCCCACTGTATCGATACGGCCATGTGGCTGAACGGGGGCATTAAGGATGTCTCCGCCATGACCGAGACGTTTATCAAGGAACGCGTACATTCTAAGACCGGGGATAAACAGGAAGTGACTATTGACGATGCCTGTCTTTTTCATTGCCATTTTGATAACGGTTCGTTGGGCCTGTTTGAATCTACCCGATATGCACGCGGACACAAGGCACATTATACCTTTGAAATCAATGGGGAGCACGCTTCCATCAAATGGAACCTGCACGACTTGTCGCGACTGGAATATTTTGACCACCGCGACGAATCCGTTGAGCGCGGATGGCGTTCCATCCACGTTACGGATGAAGACCAGCCCTATATGGACAAATGGTGGGTGCCGGGACTTTCCATCGGATACGAACATAGTTTTGTACATCAAGTGGCCGACTTTCTAAAAGCCCTGGAAGAAGGAAAACCCTGCTCCCCGACCTTCAGGGAAGCACAAGAAACCCAGAAAGTGTGCGAAGCGGTTTTGGAATCGGCGAAATCCAAAAGTTGGAAGGATACCGGAGTAAAATGGGAGTAGGCAGTTGCAGAATGCAGGCGAAAAAATGAAGCCTTCTTGCCGGCAAGGCAGGGTTAAATCGCTGCTTCGCATTGGTTCAAGGTTTAAGGTAACCTTGAACAATTCTGGAACCTAACGCAATTGGGCGGAAAGGAATCCCTGTGCTGAGCGCAGCCGACGTAGAAAATCGACATATCTAATGAGTTTAAGTTAAAGAAATATCCAAAAAAGCATGAGCGAGCAACTAAAAGGTTTTTGTCTCCAAGGCACAGAACGCATCTATCCCGGTTCGGAGGGTTCGGTTACCGCCAATACGGCGGTGATCGATATGGAAATCCCCGAACTTCAGGAAGGGGAGATTTTGGCCAAAACATTGTACACCGGTATTTGCGGTTCCGATAACAGTGCCTCTTTGGGCAAACCGAACTTCGACTGGGTCGAACGACCACGGATTATCGGTCACGAGTTCAGTGCCGAAATTGTCGAACTGGGGCCCGGTAATCACGGCGACCTTAAAGTAGGCGACAGGTTTACGCCCTTGGCCATGTTGGGTTGCCAAGATGAGAATTGTCCCGCTTGCAGTGTGGCGAAATGGAATCTGTGTCCCCAAAAACAGATTATCGGCTTTCACAGAAACGGCGGTTTCGGACAACAGGTGGTTTTGGAATCCGACCGGGTCGTGCCGCTGATGGAGGGCCTTACACCGCAACAAGGGGCCTTGGTGGAACCCTTGTCCGTTGTCGTTAACGCCCTATATAGTAAGTGCCATATCAAACCTGGTGACGATGTGGTGGTTACCGGATGTGGAATTATCGGCCTGATGTCCGCAGAATTGGCTAAGGCGGCAGGCGCCAGGGTAGTAGTAACGGGAATTGCCCACGACCGTGACATCCGTTTAAAAAAAGCCAAGGAACAGGGGTTTATTACCGTGGAGGTATCCCCCGATAACACCCTTGCCCAACAATTGAAAGCCGGAATCAGGGATAGCAACGAAGTTCCCTTCGGAAGAAATGGCCAAGTAGATTTACTGATCGAATGTTCGGGTGTGCCACAGGTACTGACCGAGGCGATTTCCGTGGTTCGCCCGGAAGGCGATATATGCGTAATCGCGACCTATCCTAAGGAAGTTTCTATAAACGCCACCCACCTGACCCGTACCTCCCTGAATATGCGCGGCTCTATGGGGTCTTGCCGAACAGATTATATGGTTGCCCAAAAGTTGTTGGCCACAGGCGTTTTTCCGTCCGAAGCTTATATTGATGCCTATGACTTTAAGGATATCACACAAGCTTTCGAAGATTCCATCACCGCGAACAACGTCAAGGCCGTTGTTAAAATGAACTGATGGATATAAAATAGATCAATCATTCAATTGAAGTAGGCTTGTTACCGGATGGGTTAAAGGTTCAATCGCTACTTTGGTACTGTTCAAAGTTTAAGGCTCTATAAACCTCGAATCTACCGAAGGCGGAATGGATCTCCGGTGCTGAGCGTAGTGGAAGAATTAAACGAGAACATCTAAACCCTCAAGACTTAAATCCAATATCTGAAATGCACAAAATTTTTATAACAGGCGGCACGGGCTGCATAGGTTCCGTAACGATATACAAGCTGCTACAATCATCGGAAGTGGAAAAAATCGTTATTGCCAGCCGTTCCAACAATATGGAGCACTTAAAATTATGGCTGGGCGAAAATCTAGATGAACGCCTTGAATTTGTAGAGCTGGACGTTTCCGATTATGGGGAAATCAATAATGTCTTGCAGAAAATAAGCCCTACCCATATTGTTCATTTGGGAGCACTGCAGAGTCCTGATTGTGCGAACGACCATATCTACGGGATGCAGGTCAACTTGGGCGGAACGATGGCCCTTTTCGATGCGGCGGAAAAACTCCCCGAGTTAAAGCGTTTTGTATTCGCCAGTTCTGCGGCGGTCTATGGCATGCGAGCCCTTTATCCTGAACCTGGTATCAGGGAAGATGCGCAATTGGCACCGCCCAATCACTACGGCATCTGGAAATTGGCAGGGGAGCATGTGGCCCGTCTCTTTCACGATAACACCCAGGTATCCACAGTCTGTTTGCGTCTAAATACTACCTACGGCAAGGGAAGGGACAAAGGAAAAACCTCGGCACCGACCAATGCCTTGAAATCCATAGCCTTGGGCGCGGTCTCGGGAGAAGCCTTGCCCTTTACAATGCCTTATCAAGGCAGGGAAAATTATCACTTTGTCGAAGATGTGGGAAGCCATTTTGCGGCCTGTACCTTGCAATCCTATAAAGGCTTCGGAGCTTTTAATATCAAGGGCAAAACCATTGGCATTCCCGACTTCCTGAAAATTGCCGAACAGGAGGCCGAAGCCTTGGGAATGAAAGACTTCGTCCGATTGTCCGTAAAGGAAGGTGCTCCGGCGAACCTGTTCGTTTCCGATTTGGGCCATGAAAAAATAGATGGAGCTTTTAAAGACCTTCCTTTGACCCCGATTGCAACAGGAATCCGTAAATCTCTGGTCGAATTTAAAGAAATGGCGGAAAAGGGAACCTTGGAATATTCAAAAGCAAGTTCATGAAAAGCATAGGAATCGGATTTATTGGGGCGGGCGACATTGCCGATTTGCATGCCGAGGCCGTTAACGGGCTACGAGGCGCCGAACTGGTCGGGCTCTGGAACCGCACGCCCGAAAAAGGACAGGCCAAAGCCGAAAAATTCGGTTGCAAGACCTACTCCTCCGTCGAAGAAATGCTGAAGGATTCGAAAATCGATGCGGTTTTCGTGTTGACCAATATGGAAACGCATTGCGATTACACCCTACAAGCGGCCGAGGCCGGAAAGCATGTTCTGGTTGAAAAACCTGCAGCCTCCAGCATTGCCGAATTGGAGAAAATGCAACGGGCCGTAAACAAGGCAGGTGTAAAGTGTATGCCGGTACACAACTATATCTACGAACCGGGAATCGAAAGGGCAAAGTTTATGATCGAAAGCGGTAAGCTGGGCGATATTACCCAGTTTTACATGATGTATAATATCCATCATGCGCACGACGTCCGGGCACGCTATCCGGGAGTTATCAAACAGATCCTGACCCATCACAGCTATACCATGTTATACTCTGGCGGGGCGGCCGAAAACCGTTTCCTGTTTAAAATTCACCTCCGATCCGGCAATAGCCCCCCAAGAGAACGTGGCCATGGCGAACCTAAAAATGCAGAACGGATCGCTCTCCCATTTATGTGCCAGTTTTGCCAATGACGACCATGCGGGCGATCCGTGGACTTGTATTATCAAAGTCATCGGCACCCGGGGAAGCACAAGGTACAGTTACCGTGATTTTGTGATCAACGAGCCCAACGGACCCCATTCCCAGACCTATGAATGTTACCCCGAATCCATTAAAAATACGGCGGTACATTTTATCGACCGGGTCATCCGCAATCGATGAAAACCCCTTGTCCAGTTTGGCAGATGCCGTTACCTGTCAAAAGATTATAGAGGCCTGTGAACGATCCGAGGCAGAAGGGATTCACGTTAATCTGAATAGTTAAAACAAAACTCATGATATATAATAGAAATAAAATCATCATGGCATTGACAAGCTGGGTACTCTGTCTGGCCATGGGGTGTGTCGATAAGGAAGAAGGGAAGATAAAGGTGCATGATAAAGACCATATCGTGCTGATTGGCAACAATCTGCCATCGCGGATGATGAACTTCGGATATTTCGAGACGGAACTGCAATTGCGCTATCCCGATAGCACCCTGTTTATCCGAAATATGGGCGATCCGGGAAATACACCTGGCTTTCGACCTCATGCGTCAAGAAATTCCCCTTGGGCTTTTCCCGGGGGCGGAAAAATTCCAGACCGAGTATGCCAACGATTCTGGGAGTATCGGCCATTTTCCTACCGAGGATGAATGGTTGTCCGACCTGGATGCCGATATTGTTATCGCTTTTTTCGGTTATAGTGAATCGTTTCAGGGTGAAAAGGGATTGGAAAATTTTAAGGACGAACTGCACGCATTTATCGAGCATACAAAGGAACAAAAATACAATGGGGAAACAGCTCCCCAACTGGTACTGGTTTCGCCGATAGCCTTTGAGGATCTATCGGATAAAATGGATTTGCCGGACGGAGTCGCCGAAAACAAGAACTTAAAGATGTATACGGAAGCTATGGCGGAAGTAGCTGCCAAAGATAATGTACCCTTTGTGAATGTCTTCGAACCTACGAAAGATTGGACGGATTCCGAAGACGAAGATATCACCGCCGATGGATTTCAGCTCAACGACTACGGATACCAGAAGTTCGCCAACTTACTGGCCGACAAAATATTCGGTGCGGATGAAGCCGTGGCCGAGGCCCACCGCAAAGCCGTTCATGAGGCGGTGCTGGACAAGAACTGGTACTGGCACAACGATTTTAAGATTCCCAATGGAGTGCATGCCTACGGTCGGCGGTACGATCCCTTCGGGCCGGACAACTATCCTTATGAAATCGAAAAAATCGGTCAGATGACGGCCAATCGAGACACCGTTATATGGAACGCGACAGCCGGCAAGACCACAGATCTTGCCGCTATGGATGCCAAGACGGAAAAACTGCCTCCCGTCAAGACTAATTATAAAGAGGTCAATGGGTCCGGTAATCCAAAATACCTGTACGGGCAAGAGGCTGTCGATAAGATCGACGTGGCGGATGGATACAAGATCGAACTCTTTGCTTCCGAAGAGGAGTTCACAGATCTGGCCAACCCGGCCCAACTTTCCTTCGACAACAAAGGCCGGCTATGGGTGGGCTGCATGCCGAGTTATCCCGCGTTCAAACCGGGCGATGGCAGACCGAACGACAAGCTGCTCATTCTAGAGGATACCGATAACGATGGCAAGGCCGACAAAGAAACTGTCTTTGCCGACAGCTTGAGCATGACCGTCGGTTTCGAATTTGCCCCGGAAGGGGTTTACGTTTCCCAGGCCCCGAACCTGGTGTTGTTAAAGGATACCGATGGAGATGATAAGGCCGATACGAAAGAAATTATATTGAGCGGTTTTGACGACCATGATACCCATCATGCTATCAGTGCATTTACGGCCGATCCTTCCGGGGCCATCTATATGGGCGAAGGGGTGTTTTTACATACCAATGTGGAAACTGCTTACGGAACGGTTCGTGCGACCAATGGCGGATTTTACCGTTATAGCCCTCAGCGCCATTATCTGGAACGTACCGCCCAATTGCCGATACCCAATCCGTGGGGAATAGCCTTCGACGATTGGGGACAACCTTTTTTCGCGCACACCTCTGGGCCTGACGTCACCTGGATGCAACCGGGAACCATCAGGTCCCGCTACGGCCAGTCGAATCCGCTCCCACAAAATATTATTGAGGAGGCCCACCGTGTAAGGCCCACTTCGGGCTTGGAATTCGTTTCTAGCCGACATTTTCCCGATAAGGTGCAGGGCGATCTTCTAATTAATAATACCATCGGATTTTTGGGAACCAAAGAGCATATCGTGGTCGATGATCCCAAGTCCGCAGGATATACCAGTGAACATCGAGTAGATCTCATGACCTCGACCGATCCCAATTTTCGTCCGGTCGATATGGAATTCGCCCCTGACGGATCCCTATATTTTGTCGATTGGCACAACGTACTGATCGGCCACATGCAGCACAATGCCAGTGATCCCCTACGTGATCATGTGCATGGAAGGGTGTATAGGATGACTTATCCGTCGAGGCCCTTGGTTGAACCGGCAAAAATCGACGGTGCCCCGATTGACACTTTGTTGGACAATCTGAAACTTCCGGAATACCGGACACGGTATAGAACCCGACGCGAACTCAGGGGCAGGGATGCGGATAAGGTATTGTCCCATTTGAATACCTGGGTAGATAATCTGGACAAGCAAGCCCCAGGATATGAGCATAATGTACTGGAGGCCCTTTGGGTAACCTGGGGCCTGGACCAGGTCGATGAGGGACTTTTAAAACAAATGCTGAACGCCGAAGATTTCAGGGCCCGTGCCGCTGCGGTAAAGGTATTGCGCTATGCCGGCCACCAAATCCCCGAACAGGCCGATCTGTTGATGGCCGCGGCCAAGGACGAAAATCCACGCGTACGTTTAGAGGCCTTGGTGGCCGCCTCCTGGTTGGATGAGGCAACGGGAGTACCTATCGTAGAGGCCGCTGGCGAACTGCCATTGGATGATTGGATGCAGAAGCCCTACGAAGCCGCCCTGGCCCATTTGAAGGGATACAATTTGGGAGAAGACGATTCAGGCAAAACAAAGACTGATCTCGAGGGTGCCGCCAAGGAACTTTTTGTTAAAGGCGATGAGATATACCATCGTGATGGCTACTGCGTCACCTGCCATCAGCCCGACGGCCTAGGCTTAAGCGCCTCGCAATTTCCTCCCTTGGCAGGTTCGGAATGGGTTACCGGCAACGAAGAACGCCTCATAAAACTGGTCCTCAAAGGTTTAATGGGACCGTTGGAACTAAAAGGGAAATCGTATCCCGGTCAAGTACCTATGACTCCCTTTGGGGGATTGCTGAACGATGAGGAAGTGGCATCGGTACTGACATTTGTCCGCAACACCTTTGGTAACAAAGCCGATCCCATATCTCCAGAAAAAGTAAAAGAAGTCCGCAATGCCATAAAGGATCAAGAGGGCTTCTATTCTCCCTCCGAACTTTTGAAAGAGCATCCGATGTGATGTCTATTTAACATAAAATCACTTTGCGACCCCTATGGGTTCTTTGCGAAATGGGCGGATTAACTCCCGAACTGTAGTTCGGCCGTCTTCAATAAATAAGCTTAAAAAGATACCTTCATGAAAACAAAACGCTACTGCCTGGCCCTAGACCTGAAAAACGACCCCGACCTGATCGAAACCTACAAAGAGTACCACAGAAACGTATGGCCGGAGATAACGGCCAGCATCAAGGATGCCGGCGTGGAGAAACTGGATATTTATCACGTCGAAAACCGATTGTTCATGATTATGGAGACCAACGACGATTTTACGTTCGAGAAAAAACAGAAGGCCGATGAGGCCAATCCAAAAGTTCAGGAATGGGAAACCCTGATGTGGAAGTATCAACAGGCAATCCCGGGCACGAAGGCGGGCGAAAAATGGCGGTTGATGGAAAAAATTTTTGAGTTGGACCCCTCGTGAGGTTTTGTGGAAATTTGCATGTGCGTATCCGAACAGGAACGTTTAAGCTCACTCTTGTTGTTTGTTCCCCACCAATCCTTTCGTAAACTCGTTTAAGGTCTCCACTTTTTCCTCAAAATCGCCTTTGATGGTCTTTCGATATTCATTGAGGTTTTTGACAAGGTCGTCGATGTTTTCGGGAATAACGTCTTCAAAAAACTGGCGTAAGCGCTTCGCCGTCGTAGGTGATTTACCATTTGTCGAAATAGCCACTTTTACATTGCCCTTGGTAACGATACCGCCCATATAAAAATCGCAATACGGAGGGTTGTCCGCTACGTTCACCAAAATACTTTTAGAGCGACAATCGTGATACACCTGTTCGTTAACGGCGGGTTCGTCAGTCGTGGCAATGACCACATGCCTATCGGCAAGATATTTTGATTCGTAATGGTCGCTATGCATGGTAATGCCGAATTTTTCGGCCAAGGCTACGGTCTCCTCCCGAAACATCGGGGCAACTATTTCGACCTGTGCGGAGGGACTCGATTTCAACAAAAAGGTCAATTTTTCCAAGGCCACATTACCGCCACCCACAATTAAGATGTTCAGTTGCGATACTTTTAAAAAGATAGGGTATAGTTCGTTGCGCTCCATGTAGGGTTTATTTGATACAAAGGTAAAGATTATAAAAACTTTCTATAAGCTTTCTGTCATTTGGAAAATAAACAGAGGCTCCTAAACCAACCAGTCCATGTTCTAAGATTCCCAATCGATTTCATAGCTATACATATGCTTTCATCTGCAGGTCGGGAAGGCTTCCAAAACCTACGGCGGGATATCGACAAGTTTTTCGGTCGGGGGATGGCATAGAGTACTTCTTTGGGGCAGTTCGTATTACGCAGAACGGTTTACCTCAATTGTTAGATGAGACCAGACCGGTATAAAATAGGATAATCCCCAGTTTACTGGGGATTATCCCTAATACTATACCATTCAAAAAATAGCTATTGTTACTTATGATGCCCCTAATATCCCGGATTTTGGGTGAGATTTGGGTTGTTCTGCATTTCAGCTGTTGGAATCGGAAATAATAGTTCCCTTTCCGTCAGGGCTTTGTTCGGCAGGTAGGTGAAATTATGTCCTATGAAATCTTCCATCATATTGGTCTCTGGGTTATATGCCTTTCTCCACCTAGCCATATCGTACCAGGTCTTATTTTCAAAGCTCAATTCATGGACTTGCTCAATTCTTACCGCCTCCCTGAAACTATCTTGTGAAAGGCCCGTCAAATCATCAAGTTCTGCGCGTTGTCTTATCCGATTTACGGCGTCGTAAGCTTCGGTGGTTGGCCCTCCATTGACTTCGTTCAGGGCTTCCGCGTATATTAATAATACATCGGCATACCGATATATACACCAGTTTAAATCTGACTGTGCGCTCTCTTCATTCGCTTGAATATCAAAAAGTTT
The DNA here is from genome assembly GCA_963764285.1 of uncultured Flavobacteriaceae bacterium. Lineage (GTDB taxonomy): Bacteria > Bacteroidota > Bacteroidia > Flavobacteriales > Flavobacteriaceae > Pricia. The sequence continues at coordinate 46,445 of CAVXSA010000011.1, read as the reverse complement.
AAAAATATAAGGTGCGCCTAGATTGGTACTATCCGTTCGATCGGCATCCAGCGAATAGCTTGTAAAATAGAATTGCTTTTCTTCGGCCCTTTTGTCCCCAGTCTCATAGGAGTTGGCAAACTCGTTCGTGGAAAAGATACCCCCGGTTTGGGCGGAATAGGCCGAAATCCCCAAGTTGTAGGGCAAAATCGCGGGTTGCCAGTTTCCTGATTGGATATTGGCCGCAAATTGGGTCATGAAAATGTATTCCCCGGTATTTTTGGTAGCGGGGTCATGGAGTTCCCCATAGGTGTCGAACAACCTAAACTCCCCGGAATCAATGACTTCTTTCGCCTTCGCGGCGGCAAGCGCGTAATTTTCCGTTTTTTGGAGGGGATAGCCTGCCATGGTCAGATATACATCGGCCAGAAGTGTTTTTACGGCTCCCATGGAGACCCTGCCCGATTCATCCCTCCATGGCAACCCTGAATTTTCGGCTTCGGTAAGGTCGCTAATGATCAAATCGTAAACGGCCTCGGGGGCGGCTTGTTCAGGAAATAACTGCTCTGATTTCAAATCGATCGAACTGGTAATGATAGGTATGTTGCCGAACATTCGGACCAAACCAAAATAGTAGTACGCCCTAAAAAATTTAGCTTCGGCCAAATAATTTTGTTTCTCTGTCTCGTTCATATTGATATCGGGAATTTTTTCTATCGCTAGATTGGCTCTCGAGATACCTGAGTAATATTCGTTCCAAAAACTATTTCCATACCCGTTATCCGAATTGTTGATCAAATCCTTAACCAAGTAAATGTCGGTAGCCTGTCCTAATGAGGTGTTGGCCAGGCCCGTTGCAAATTCAAGCATTAACCAGGTGCCCCCTCCAAAACCGCTGTTGGTAATCGGAATCAAGGGTTCATAGATGCCGTTTACGGCACTTTCGGCATGTTCGGCCTTTGTAAAATACGTGTCGGTAGTAAAGTTGGATGCGTCTTCCTCATTTAAAAAATCACTACATGACGTTGTGCACGATACCACGGACACGACCGCCATCGTTTTTATAAAGCTTTTAAGTATTTTCATTTTTTTATTTTTTAATAGGGTTATAGTCCAACATTCAGGCCTAGTACAAAAGTTCGAGGTCTCGGATAATCGTACAGGGAAAAGCCTTGATCGAAGGTTCCGCCGCCATTGGAACTTTCAGGGTCGTACCCTGGAAATTTCGTAGCTACAAAGAAGTTTTGTACCGATGTGTACACTCTTAACCGATTCAAATGCAAACGTTGGGCCAATTCAGGTTTAAAATTGTAGGACAACATCAGGTTTCGTCCTCTTAAGAAAGAGGCATCTTTCAATTTACCGGAATCGTTATTGGTGTCGTAACCAGCAGCAATCGGTCTAATTTGTGCAATATGGGTATCTTGATTGTCCGGTGTCCAAGCATTTAAGACGGTTTTGAAGCTGTTGGCGATAGTTTGACGGTCTTCGGCCGAGTGTTCGTCACGGTACATAATACTATTGCCATACTGAAACTGCAAGTCCACCAGAAGTTCAAGGTTGCCATACCTAAAGGTATTGGAAAAAGTTCCGAAACCATCGGGAATTCCTTTGCCTATAATGGCCCGGTCATCACTATTAATGGCCCCATCATTATTAAGGTCACGGTATTTGATATCGCCGGGCAGCCTATCATAAATAGCCGCTTGATCGGCTTCATCCGTATTCCAAGTGCCTTCGTCGATATATCCGAAGAAAGTACTGACAGGCTCGCCAACACGGATAAGTGTTGACCCCAAGAAGATATCTGAACCACCGGATAAGGCCACCACTTCGTTTTTGTTGATGGAAATATTGAAATTGGAATTCCACCCAAAAACTTCGTTATCAACGTTTATGGTGTTCAAGTTAATCTCAATTCCCTTGTTTTCCATGCTTCCCACATTTCTATAAACATTGCTGAAACCACTTGTAGAGGGAACCGGTGCATCAAGAAGCATATCGGTGGTCAATTTTCTATATACATCGATTTCCAAGCCGATTTTATTATTTAAGAGACCCAGTTCAAGTCCGGCATCTACCTGTTCTGTTTTTTCCCATTTTAAATCGGGATTGGCCATACGCTGCGGAATACTATAAGCGGCGCGGTCACCATCAAAAATTACGGTTCCGCTTTGCAATCCCGCTAGTGCCCTATAAGCGGGTATTTCGGAGTTACCTGTTGCGCCATAGCTGGCTCTGAGTTTTAAATTGGAAATCGTTTCATTCTGTGATAAAAAATTCTCTTCCGAAACCCGCCATGCCAAGGCCGCCGAAGGGAAAAAAGCAAACTGATTCTCCGGACCGAATTTTGAAGAACCATCCGCCCTCCCTGTTAAGGTCAATAGGTATTTGTTCTTATAATTATAATTGACTCGCCCGAAATAAGAGTTGAGTCCATAAGCAATACTACTTGAGGTAGGGGTCTGCGGATTGGATCCGGCCCCAAGATTATTAAAGCCATAAAAATCATCGGCAAAACCTCTGGTCGATGCCCTAGATCCAAATTCATCGATATGCTGCCAAGAAAGCCCCAACATGGCCGTCAATGAATTATCGCTATCAAAATCTTTGCTATATGTCAAATAGTTTTCAAATTGCCAGGAATTGTACCGAGAGTTGTCCACATAGGCCGCCCCATCCGGTTGAGCTATATATCTTAGGTCACGGCCACCGTAATAATCATTTCTCTGATTGATAATATTGGCCCCTATGGTAGTCCGTAATTCCAGGTTCTTATGAAGGGCAATATTACTATAGAAGTTGCCCAAAACGGTTTGGGTCTTAAGATAATATCTTCTATCATTGGCTACGGCAACCGGGCTGCCGCCTCCTTCCATGCCCGGATAATCATAGTTGGAGCCCCAGCTTCCGTCCTCATAACGGACCGGGATTATGGGCAGCGCCTCGAATACCTGACGCATCGTAGTGATCCCTCCGCCCCCGAGTTGGTCGACTTGTTTCTCGTTTTGATCGTTATAGCTCAAACTACCGCCGACTTTCAGCCAATCATTGATATCCGTGTCCAAGGTGAACCTTCCTGAATATCGCTTTAACCATGATTCAACGATTAAGCCTTCTTCATCCCTGAACCCCATAAACAGGCCGTAATTACCTTTTTCATTCCCACCTGTAAATGACAGTTGATGATTTTGGCCGAAAGCGGCCCTTATGGCCTCGTCCTGCCAGTCGGTATTATAAAGAGGATTCCCTTCGGAATCGAAAAGCCGTGGGTCCGTTCGTTTTAAACGAGGATCGGTATATGCGCCCCCGGCCCATCCTGCCGGATCAAATTTTTCAGCATTTGCATAAGCGATTTCTTCTACTCTTAGAAATTCTTCCGAATTCAGCAGTTCAAGTTTCTTGGGCAAGGTGCCGAGGCTAAAATCTACGTCGTAATTCACCCTGCCACCGGTTGCAGAACCTCTTTTAGTGCTTACCAAGATGACCCCGTTTGCACCTCTTGCGCCATAAATAGCCGTAGCGGAGGCGTCTTTTAGAACTTCGATGGATTCAATGTCGTTAGGATTCATATAGTCGATCGGGGTACTGCCATTGGGGAGGCTAACGGAATTAAGTATTACCCCATCGACCACATAGAGTGGCGTATTGGCAATACTTACAGAAGTATTTCCGCGGATTCGTACCACGGTTCTACCCCCTGGTCGCCCTGACCCGGATGTTACGTTTACCCCGGCCACCTTACCTGCCATCGCCTGGTTCATCGAGGCCGCCGGTCTCTCCGCCAATTCTTCGGCCTTGACCGACCCTACTGCCCCGTGAGGTCGCTTTTCTTCTGGGTTCCGTAACCGATAACGACCACTTCGTCAAGGTTGGCAGCATCCTCCTGTAAGGATACGTTGATGGTAGTTTGCCCTGAAAGCGAAATTTCCTGGGTGGCAAATCCGATATAGGAGACCACCAGAACGGCATTTTCATCCGTCACCTGTAGCTCGAAGTTCCCATCGAAATCGGATTGGGTTCCGTTGGAGGTGCCTTTTTCTACGATACTTGCCCCCGGCAATGGCCGGTCGTTACTGTCAAGAATTGTTCCCGTAACGGAGAAATCCTGAAAGTGCGTTTCGCTGCTTACAACCGGATTAAAACCTGTGGCGTGTTCCTTGCTGAAAAGGTCATTTCCATAGGACGTGCTGTAAAAAACTAAAATGGCAAAGCTCCAATAATGTTTTTTTAATAAAACTGAAATATTCATGTTGCGTTGGGATTGCTGTTAATATAATGTTCCATTTAAATCTATTCCAAAGATAAATTTGTACTTATTGTAAATCCACCTCTAAAATTTCAAATTGTAATATTTTTTTGTCATTTTATATAAAAAATTCGCAGTTGTCCGGTCTTAATTTCACTAATTTGTCAATGTTTATCTTTTCATTAAGGGTTCAGAAAACTGGGAATTTTTGGTTTATGTTTACCCTCGTTGATTTGGGAATGAACTTTTTCCCTTTAGTCCAGTGGATGTTCCTTCAAAAGTTCCTCCGGCGAATAGAATCCCATTTTATCCTTGATTTGACCCTGGACCTCCTTTACTTTTTCTGTGGGAATTGGCGAGGCTTTATTGCCGAAACTATTTCTAACATAGGTGAGTACCGCAGCGGTTTCTTCATCGTTCAACAGGTTGCCAAATGGCGTCATGGGTACCTGGCCCGGATATGTTTTGCCGTTTACCTCAAGGGGTCCCATCAGGCCGTTGGTCACCAGTTTTATAAGTCTTTCTTCACTACCGGTTACCCATTTTGATCCGGCAAGGGGAGGAAATCCGGAAGCTACCAGCCTTGCCCATCGGGCTGATGACAGGTAGCGCAGTATCCGTCCCTTTCGAATATCTCTTGTCCCGCCATTAAAAGTTCCAATTCTTTTCCTTTTAGGTCCGTGTCTATTATTTCCTTGGGCTTTTCGCCGGCCCTGTGCCCGTTCAAGTGGGCCATGGCCGCTTCGTAGGGTTTTTCCATCCATTTGTCCAATCCCTTTTTTCCCGCTTCCGTGATAATGGGGATACCCACGTCTTTGCCCAGCCAAGATGCCGCTACCAACGCCTCTAAACGAACACGCGGATTATCGTCCTTGGCCGCCTGCATCAACAAATCGGCCTGATCGTCAATCTGATGGCCGGCGTATCGAAGTACCCCCACCGCGGCGGCACGGGCCCTGAAATCTTTTGCGCCCAACAATTGTTTGAGCAAATCTTCGTCGACCCGATCCAGACCCCAGGTAACCCATAAGGCTTCCAACAGGTGATGTTCGTACCTGGGATCCTTTTTATCGAGGCCCGCTATCCAAGGTTTTTAGTTTTGACAATACTTCAGATGCGTCCCTACCGCGCAGTTCCCTTTTGGTTCGGTACCTTGTTCGGTATTCGGGCAGTTTTAAATTGTCCAGCAATACATCGATACTAGCATCCACAATTTCTGCGGGTTTCACCAAGGGCCTTGATGGATAGGTGACACGATAGACCCTTCCGTGTACATGGTCCCGAAGCGGATCGCGTGCATTGTGCTGCATGTGACCGATGAGTACATTGCTCCAATCGATAAGGTATAGGGAGCCGTCGGGAGCGAATTCCATATCAACGGGCCTGAAATTCTTATCGCTCGAAAAGACAAGATCTTGCCTGTGTTGGCTAAGATAGCCCGCCGTATTCGGATCATCGACCATCGTATGCTCCTTTGTGCCCAAGAACCCGATGGTATTATTGATCAGCATATCCCCTTGCACCTTATCCGGGAAATGACTGCTGGATACAAATTCCAGACCCGATGTAGGGCGTACCATATGTTCCTTTTGAATCAGGTTTTCCGGAATGGGAGAACTTACCCCATAGCGAGGGATAATGGTTCCGGGCATCATCCAAGTGGCGGAAGGCCCCGAGGTGTGTTCGAAGAAGGGTTGGCCCCATTCGTCGAACGCGATACCCCAAGGATTGGGAATCGCCAATTGCGCGGTCCGTTCCAAATAATGGCGCTGAGGGCTATAACGATAAAAACCGCCATTGGTGCCGCGTACAGTGCCGTATGCGGTCTCCACATTGGTATGTAGAAACGTACCTTCACCCATATAGATGGCACCGGAGGGATCGGCACAAAAAGCACTGATGGCATGGTGGGTATCGTGGTCGTCAAAACCGCTTAAAACAATTTCCTTTTCATCGGCCTTATCGTCACCGTTGGTATCCTTTAATAGTATTAAATCGTTGCCCTGCGATACGAATACACCTTCGGGCGCAAATTCAAAGCCCGCTGGGAGGTGAAGGCTATCAGCGAAAACGGTCTGCTTATCGGCCTTGTAGTCCCCATCAGTATCTTCAAGAATGAGCAGTTTGTCGTTAGGTTTGCCATCGCCTGGTTTATAGTGGGGGTAGCTGGGCATTACTGCCACCCACAATCTTCCCTTATTGTCAAAAGAGATTTGAACGGGATTTGCAAGGTCGGTAAACTCCTCTTCGGAGGCAAAAAGCTCAATCTTATATCCCGGGGCGACCTTGATCTTATCCAACGCATCCTGACCATATAAATATTCTGGGGTTCCGTTTTTCTCGCTAGGCTTATAATTGGTTTCTACGGCGGGCAGTTTCTCGGTACGTGCGTCACTTTTGGCCAAATCCATTTTTTTGCCACGTAAGGCTTCCCAAATGGCCGTATCCCTTACGGCGGTCATTTCGCGTACTTTTTCGATTTCAAAGGGATAGTTGTCGGGGCCGAAGGGATCGTAGCGCCTTCCATAGGCATGGACCCCGTTCGGCATTTTGAAATCGTTCAGCCAAAACCAGTTCTTTTCGTTTACCGCCGCATGTACCAGGTTACGGTTCGAATCTGCCTTGCTTTCGGTCTTTCCGAAAATTTCATCGGCCAGTAGTTTGGCGAATTTCCGGTAGCCCAAATCGGTCAATTGAAAACCGTCCTGGGTCAGATCGGTATCTTTTTTTTCGAACCATTCCTTGGTAGGTTCAAAGGCATCGACAATTAGCACGCCCTCATCTGCCGCGACTTCTTTCATGGCTTCCGTATAAAGTGCCAGGTTTTTATTTTCTTTTTTACCATCGGGAAGATCCATCTTTGCGGAAAGGTCTTCAAAAGCAATGGGGGATACAAGAGCCAATTGTGGTGCTGTCGAACCGTTATATTTTTGACTTAGGGTATGTTGAATGAAACCACGCAGTTCCGCTTTATAATTGTCCAACCCCTCAGGCCCCTCAAAAGATTCGGGATAACCGAAAAATGCGATGATTATATCGGCTTTTAGGCTGGAAATCCACTCATCCGGGGAGGGAAAATGCCCTACCGGCCCTGATTGGTGGGGGCCATCGTCCTCAACAAAATGGATCGCTTCGCCCGACTCATGTTCATATTTTTCGGCACCGGGAAATGCCCAAGGTGAATTTCTAGCGGCATTGGGCCTAAAACCGGGTGTATTGCCCCCATCGCACATATTTCGAATAAATAGGGAATCATCCGGGTAACGAAGTTGCATTTCGGTTTCGAAGTGGCCAAAATTGATCATCCTGGACCCTAAATTGTTTCCGACGAGAACGATATGTGAGTTCTCCTCTACCGTCAAGGTTGTATGATCGTCTTTGTTACAGCTGTAGATGGCAAGTACTAGAAAAAACAGAAGAAAAACGTTTCTCCGAACTAATTTTTTGGCTAATCTCATAATCTTTAGATTAAAATAAACTGAAATCACCGAACATTTTACCTTAGGTAGGGTTCACAACCTCTTTAAAATGTATTTGAATTATAAACTACACAATAAATTACTTTGCGCGGCGAAAAAATCAAAGAGTGTTTAAATGCAAAACGAGGATTTACCTCTAAAACCTATCAACCGATTTATATCGGAAAGAAAATTCATCTCATGATTCGAATTATTCTATATTTTTTTAGCGATATTTCCTGAAACAGGTAAAATCCAGCATCTTTTTTTTAGGATTTGGGGATAAATACGAGGTAAAATTAGGTTTACTATATGTTAATAGCTACCACAAATTATACAGATACTGATATTTTTTTTGCTCTTTGTTTCTCTATACCGATGTTTTGATGAATTTTGTATATAGAAATGTTAAATACCCCTTTCAAGGGATAGCGTTATGAAACTTCATTTACTCAATAGGGAAAGCTCCAAAGACAGTTCTTTTACAATCAATCAAAATCGCTATCCGAACTTCCTGAAAGTATGGCATCACCATCCCGAACTGGAACTGGTTTTGATTCGAAAAAGCACCGGTACCCGGTTTATCGGCGACAGTATCGAAAAGTTCGAGGAGGGGGAGGTGGTATTGATAGGAAAGAACCTCCCCCATATGTGGCTGAATGATGAAATATACTTTAAAGAAAGGTCCGATTTGATCGCTGAGGCCCTAGGGATACATTTTACGAAGGATTTCTTGGGGAACGGGTTTTTAGAGGCTCCCGAAATGCAATCCATCAAAAAGCTTTTAGGCCGCGCTGAACAAGGCATAAAGTTTATAGATCTAGATTCTTTTGTCATTGATCAAATAGAAGGCCTTCTTGTGCTTGCAAATTTCGAAAGAACCTTGCAATTTATAGAAATATTAAACCGTTTGGCACGGCATGAAAACTACAAGTTGCTTTCGAGTATGGGTTTTATCAATTCCTTTAAAAAAACGGAGAATGAGAACCTGGATAAGATTTACGCTTTTATCTTCAAAAATTTTAACAGCCCCATCCATTCAAAAGATGTTGCGGAAGTAGCCCATATGAACGCCTCGGCCTTTAGCCGGTTTTTTAAACGGGTGCATCGTAAGACCTTTACCCGATACCTGAACGAAATACGGATAGGTTACGCCTGCAAACTGCTCATTGAGCGGAAAAATACCATAGCATCGGTCTGCTATGAATCGGGTTTTAATAATATATCCAATTTCAACAGGCAGTTCAAAATAATTGTCGGGATGTCCCCTACCGAGTATATACGGCTACATACTTAGGGGGCTGGATTTCTCTTAGAATATAAAGACAGCACCTAAAATCGTGAAGTGGTAATTGAAGGAGTGCAATTCTGAACCCTTAAATGGCCTATAGGAGCAAAAAAAGTATCGGCTAGGGTCATTTTTGAGGTAGATTAACAGGGCGATAACCTGTAGTTTTGTTATTTTAAAATTTTTTCGATGAAAAACAGTACCCTAATTACAGATGTCCAGGTAAAGGACATCCGCTTTCCCACCAGCCAATTTTTGGACGGTTCCGATGCCATGAACCCCGATCCCGATTATTCCGCGGCATACGTAATCCTCAAGACCGACCGTCCCGACGGAATGGAGGGACACGGCCTCACCTTTACCATCGGCCGGGGCAACGAACTTTGCGTGGCGGCGGTACGGTCGATCACCCCTTTGATTATCGGCAAGTCCTTGGAAAGCTTTACGGCGAACATGGGCGATTTTTACAGGATGGTTTCCGGGGATAGTCAGCTACGCTGGTTGGGGCCTGAAAAGGGGGTCATTCATCTGGCTACGGCCGCGTTGGTCAACGCGGTATGGGATTTGTATGCCAAAACGGAAGGCAAGCCGCTTTGGAAGTTGTTGGCCGATATGTCTCCTGAAGAGCTGGTTTCCTGTGTGGATTTTACCTATATTACGGATGCTATAACACCCGATGAGGCCTTGCAGTTGCTTAGAAGCAAAGCAGCATCCAAACAGGAACGTATCGAAAATTTGCAAAGAAATGGCTATCCTGCCTATACCACTTCCGCCGGTTGGCTGGGCTATTCCGATGACAAGATGCGCCGTCTTTGCCGTGAGGCCAAGGCCGAGGGTTTTGACCATATCAAAATAAAGGTGGGTTCGGATCTAAAGGACGACATGCGTCGGGCCGCTATCATCCGCGAAGAAATAGGCCCCGACCTAAGGCTGATGATGGACGCCAATCAAAAATGGGATGTCGATGAGGCCATTGCCAATATGGAACAACTGGCCCAATACGATCCGTGGTGGATCGAGGAGCCTACCAGTCCCGACGATATTCTCGGCCATGCCAAAATAGCAAAGGCCATTGCCCCGATACATGTCGCCACGGGCGAGCATTGCCAAAACCGGGTCATGTTCAAACAGCTGATGCAGGCCGATGCCATTGGTATCTGCCAAATCGATAGTTGTAGGGTAGGGGGCGTGAACGAAATATTGGCTATCTTGTTATTGGCGGCCAAATTCGATATTCCTGTTTGTCCGCATGCCGGTGGGGTGGGACTCTGCGAGTATGTACAGCATTTGTCCATGATCGATTATATTGCCATTAGCGGTTCCCTTGAAAATCGTATCATCGAATATGTCGATCACCTACACGAGCATTTTCTCGATCCCGTGGTCATTAAAAAGGGCGCTTATATGCCACCAAAACTCCCGGGGTATAGTATCGAAATGAAGACGGAATCACTGGAAACCTATCGTTTTCCCGACGGGAAGGTTTGGAAAGAAATTTTAATGTCCAAAAAAGTAAAGTATAGACCGTGACGAACATTAAAGTAACATAAAAATAAAGCAACACATGAAATTAATACGATTCGGCGAAGCAGGAAAAGAAAAACCAGGGGTACAACTTAAAGATGGCACCCGTTTAAATGTCTCCGCTTTTGGTCACGACTATGACGAAAACTTTTTTGGAGAGGAGGGCATCGCCCAACTTCAAAAATGGTTGGAATCCCATAAAGAAGAATGCCCGAAAGTTGAAAGTAGTGTTCGCTTGGGTCCGCCTTTGGTGCGACCTTCCAAACTTGTGTGTGTTGGCCTGAACTATGCCAAGCACGCCGAGGAAAGCGGTATGGAGATTCCCAAAGAGCCTGTGCTGTTCTTCAAGGCCACTTCGGCGATCGTTGGCCCGAACGACGATCTGATAATCCCTAAAGGAAGCCAAAAGACCGATTGGGAGGTAGAACTGGCCGTGGTCATCGGCAAAAAAGCATCCTACGTTTCCGAAGCCGATGCCCTGGATCATGTAGCGGGTTATGTACTGCATAACGACTATAGCGAAAGGGAATTCCAGATCGAGCGTTCCGGCCAATGGGTCAAAGGCAAAAGTTGCGATACCTTTGCACCGATCGGCCCCTTTATCGCCACCAAGGATGAGATCAAAGACCCGAACCAGCTCGACCTGTGGCTGACGCTCAACGGAGAAACGATGCAAAAGAGCAACACCTCCGATTTTGTATTCGATATTTCGGAACAGATCAGCTATATCAGTCAATTTATGACCCTGCTCCCGGGCGATATTATCTCGACCGGCACCCCTTTCGGCGTTGGTCTCGGTCTAAAACCGCAGCGGTACCTAAAACCCGGCGACGTTGTCGAATTGGGTATCGAAGGGTTGGGAAGGTCGAAGCAAACGGCGAAGGCGTACAGTTGAAGAAAGCAGGCGGTTGCAGTAATAGAAGGCAGTAGAAGTAATGAGTTCAGGGATATGGGTTCGGAGTTGGTCTTTTATGCCAAGGTGCACCCATACATGCAGAATTCAATTCTGCCATGGGCAAAGTTTCGCAGTTCAAGGTTGAGCTGTATGCAACACTGAACAGCTACACTAAGTAGCGATTGAACTTTGAACCAGACAAAATCCTACCATCCGTTAACCCATCATCTGAAAATCCTCGATTCGACCAAAAGAACCGCTAAAAATCCTAGAAGATGAAAAATCAGAAGAACAATTTCGACAGAAGAAAATTTTTACGCTCCTCCGCTTTGGTCGGGGCTTTTTTGGGGCTGCCGGGGGCCACGGCCTTTGGCAAAGCTGATGTGGACAAGGCGATAGAACGGATAACCGCTAAGCGTCCTTCCTACGGGAAATCGGTCATCGGATTAAAGACTGATCCCATCGAACAGGTAAAAGTCGCCTTTATCGGAGTCGGAAATCGGGGTAGCGGCCATGTGGAGCGGATGACGGCCTTGCATCCCAAAGCCGCGATTACGGCTATCTGTGATATTAGGGACGAGTTCGCTCAGAAGTCCGTGGACTTTGCGAAGGAAAAGGGACAAAATCCCACGAAATACAGCGGTTCCGAAGATGCCTGGAAAGATATGGTTAAACGCGACGATATCGATCTGGTCATTATCGCCACTCCGTGGGACCTGCATGTGCCTATGTGTGTTTATGCCATGCAACAGGGTAAACATGTGGCCACGGAGGTGCCGGCCGCCTATACGGTAGAGGATTGCTGGAAACTGGTCGATACCGCGGAGGAAACCCAGCGCAATTGTATGATGCTTGAAAATGTCTGCTATGGCGACGAAGAATTGACACTCTTACAGATGGTGGACCAAGGCTTTTTTGGCACCCTTACCCATGGCGAGGCAGCCTATATCCACGATTTGAGGGAATCGATGTTCAGCAAGACCGGATATTACAATCAATGGCGGATACGCCACCATGTAAAATACCATGGCAATCTCTATCCGACCCATGGCCTCGGCCCCGTAGCCCAGTATATGGGCATAAACCGCGGCGATCGGTTCGGGCATCTGGTTTCCATGAGTTCCCTGGAGGCCAATCTATCGGAGTATGCGAAAACCGTTGAACCTGATAACGAGTTCTACAATTTTGCCGATTTTAAGCACGGGGATATGAACACCACCTTGATCAAAACGGCCAAGGGACGAACTATCATGGTACAGCACGATACGGCATCGCCCAGGGTGTATAGCCGTATCAATGCCCTGATGGGTACCAAGGCCTATCACGAGGGCTACCCCAGCCGTTTGAGCGTTGATGGTAAGCACGAGTGGCTGTCCGAGGATGAACGTGCCGAGGTATTCGAAAAGTACAAACATCCCATTTGGAACAAACTAAAGGACGAGATAGCCAAAAACGGCGGCCATGGAGGTATGGATTTCGTGATGTTCTACCGGCTTATCGACTGTTACAATCGAGGTATTATGCTCGATCAAGATGTGTATGACGCCGCCGATTGGTCCGTAGTGACGCCCTTGTCGGGAATTTCCATCAATACGGGCAATTCCGCGGTCAAATTCCCCGATTTTACACGGGGAAAATGGCAGGAAGAGCGTCAATTGGGTATAATGCAGAATGTGTAGCGATTGCCTAATCCCGCCTTGCCATGAAATCTTTTCCCTTTCTATTGATACTGTTATCCATAATTTGTATTTCGTGTGACCGCGTCGAACCGCCCGCACCCGTGGGCCCTCTGCCTTCTGAAAGGCAATTGGCCTGGCAACAATTGGAGTTCTGTGCCTTCATCCATTTTAATATGAACACCTTTACGAATATGGAGTGGGGCTCCGGAGGTGAATCGCCGGAACAATTTAATCCTTCGAATTTGGATGCGGAACAATGGGCCAAAGTCGCCAAGGATGCGGGAATGAAGGGCATCATCATCACCGCAAAACACCATGACGGCTTTTGCCTGTGGCCTACAAAAACTACAGAACATTCGGTCAAGAACTCCCCTTGGAAAAATGGCAAGGGCGACCTTATCAAAGACCTGTCCGAAGCCTGCGAGAAATACGGACTTAAATTCGGGGTCTATCTGTCCCCATGGGATAGGAACAACAAAGACTATGGAAATGCGGAGTACGTAGCAGACCTTCCACGAACAGTTACGGGAACTGCTGACTAATTATGGCGATATCTTCGAGGTCTGGTTCGATGGCGCTAATGGCGGAACGGGCTATTATGGCGGTGCGAACGAGGAACGGAAAATCGATAACAAAACCTATTACCAATGGGATAAGGTCACTCAAATCGTGCGGGAACTCCAGCCCGATGCGGTTATTTTTAGTGATGCAGGTCCCGATATCCGTTGGGTGGGCAATGAGGAGGGATATGCCAACGAGACCAATTGGAGCATCATGCGCCGGGACGAGATCTATCCCGGATGGCCGAGATACAAGGAACTGCGTTCAGGGCATGAAGACGGTACCCATTGGTTGCCGGCTGAGGCCGATGTCTCCATCCGGCCGGGTTGGTACTACCATCCCGCGGAAGACCATCAGGTGAAAACCCTTCCCCGTTTATTGGATATTTATTACCGATCGGTGGGAAGAAACGCTGGTCTTTTGCTCAACCTACCTGTCGATGACCGCGGCCTGGTACATGAAACCGATGTACAAGAGCTTATGGCATTGCGCAAACAATTGGACAGGGATTTCCAAACCGAACTGGCAAAAAATGCCATGGCAACTGCCAGCGACGAGCGAGGAAGCAGTCCGCATTATGGCGCTGACAAGGTAAACGATGGAGACAACGAAACCTACTGGGCGACCCCTGATTCGGTTTCCTCCGGTTCGATTGTTTTTGAATTCGATAAGCCTACTGAGGTCAACCGCATCCTATTGCAAGAATATATCCCGTTGGGGCAGCGAATCAAAAATTTTAACGTCGAGGCGGAGGTCGATGGCCAATGGCAGGAAATCGACACACAGACCACCATCGGATACAAAAGGATATTACGGTTCGATCCGGTGAATGCGACCCGGGTAAAGGTGGACTTTTTCGATGCCAAGGGCCCCTTGGCCATCTCGAACATTGAATTGTACCATGCACCAAACCTGTTGACGGAGCCGGATATCCATAGAAACAAAGAGGGCATGGTAAGGCTTTCCGTACCGGATGCCCATGTTGAAATACGGTACACCTTGGATGGCAGTGAACCTACGGTGGCTTCCCCGAAATATGAAAAATCCTTTTTGATAAACGCACCTACCGCGATAAAGGCTATCGGCTATGATCCTGAAACCAAAGACATGACCGAAAGCACTTCCCAATATTTTGACATCTCCAAGAAGGAATGGAAAGTGATTGACGCCCCCTCTGGAAATAGTTCGGAAGCGGTAAATGCGATCGATGACGATCCCGATACCTTTTGGGCGACGGGCGAAGGTTCAAAATCTCCCCAAGAGGTGGTCCTCGACCTTGGAAAATCCTATACCTTGAAAGGCTTTACCTATACGCCCATGCAAGAGCGCTACCCCTTCGGGATCATTACCGATTATGAGTTTTCGGTCAGTACCGACGGTCGAAACTGGAAGACCGTGGCCGAGGGCGAATTCGGCAATGTGGTGAACCACCGCATCGAGCAGACGGTAAATTTTGACCCCATATCGGGTAGGTATATCAGGTTAAAGGGAGCGAAAGTCGAAGGCGAAGACTACAGAACATCGTACGGGGAAATCGGGGTAATTACCGAAAAACGATAGTCTCCCCGCCCTAAGCTAAGCATTCCGCAGGGAGGTCATTTATTTATTCCCAACAATCTTTTTTGCCAAAGCATTCCAAACTTTTTGCACCGGAATAAAAAGCCTTTTTGGATAAGGTCCTAAATCCGATAGGGCAAAGGTGGCAAATACATGAGGTTTCAGATAGGGCCGCAGATATTGTGATAGCGAGTATTTCTCTTGTTTTAAAAACTTTAAACTATTGGTAATATCAGATATTATTTCAATCCAATAAACACCTTCTTTATAATCACTTTGTGCGGGTAATTTGTTTTCCAGTACATGAAGATATTGTAAATGGGGGAAATTGAGTCCACACCGAACTGCAAGACTTGTTGATAAGTTATGACGTCCGTTGACTTCGATAAGTTTATAGATGCCTGTTCGTTCATCCTTCTTAAATTCGGTACATGCATAACCGCTAAAACCCAAAGCTTGCAAAATTTTTCTGCCGGGTTCGATCACTTCTGGAATTTCTTTGCTTAAAACCACTCTGGGCGATCCCCACCAGGGGGGGGCGTTTCTAATATGTTGGGCCGTAAATTCAACCAATGGCTTGCCTTCCCAGAAATAGGCATTATAATTGACTACGTTAATATCATCACCTGGAATTATTTCCTGTAACATTACTTCAAGTCCCGCCTCAACGGTCTGGCCGTACACAGAAATTAATTCCTCTTCATTTTCCACAGGGAACATCTTGCGGTTGAAATAATCGAAAAAAAGATGACTTTGACTTGGTTTGACAAGAACAGGAAACTCAATTCGTTTTGCATAGCTCACAACATCCTCCAAACACGTCGGAATTATGGTTTTGGGTGCGGGAATTCCATTTCTATCCGCAATTTCGTATGTGTACTTTTTTTCAATAAATTTCTGTACAACGTCCCAATCGGGGCAAGGCACAATAAAATGCTTTTCAAGTATTTCTTTATTTTTAACAACGGCCACCAATGTTTCATCGGATGCCGGATATAAAATCCCGTCACCAAATTGTTCTGCACTTTTTAAAAGCAAATCAATGAATTCTTTTTCATGTGTTTCAGGATGTGGCGATGCAACATGATGTGTAACATACTTTGAAAGGTATGCCACATCTTCGTCTTTGTAATGTATTACAACAATAGGTATTCCCATCACGCCGAGTGCACGAACAACCCCTAAAGCAGGCTGCTGGCCAGAAAGTACAAAAGCAGGTTTCAAATTCACCATTTCGTTCTATTAATTAGCAGTAGGGTAGTTAAATCACTTGGACAAGATAACCCTTATAACCCTAACGAACGAGTCGGTATTATATTTCACTATGGAATCCGATTATTGAAGCGGTTTTCCCCGCAACTTTTCGAACATATCATAGGCGCGCTCGACTTTCTCTTGAGGGGCCTGTTCAAACTCCTTGTCCGTAACCTTGTAGACTTTTTGAATGCTGTCAAGTTTCTGGTGCATCATCTTTACCACATCGGCGTAAGAAGGGTCCTCAATACTATTGGTCAGTTCCTTGGGATCTTTTTCGAGGTCGTAGAATTCCCAGGTGTCGATATCGTCGTAAAAATGCATCAGTTTGTAGCGTTTCGTACGGATACCATAGTGCTTTTTGACCATGTGAAAAGCGGGAAAATCGTAATAGTGGTAGTAGACTACATCGCGAAAATCGCCTTCTTTTATACTACCCTCCAAGAGGCCCTTGAAGGATTTTCCTTGCATATCGCCGCCCATTTCAGGGGCACCGGCAAAATCGAGGAAGGTCTGGGCAAAATCGAGGTTGAGCACCATGGCATTTACTTCGGAACCCGGTTTGATGCTACCGGGCATTTGCATCATCAGAGGCGTTCCGAACGATTCTTCGTACATAAAGCGTTTGTCGAACCATCCTTTTTCGCCCATCCAGAAACCTTGGTCCGAGGTGTACACCACTAAGGTGTTGTCCTCTAAATCGTTTTCTTCAAGATAATCCAGAAGTTTGCCCACACTTTCGTCAACGGAGGCTATAGTGGCCATATAGTCCCGAATGTAACGCTGACCCTTATATTCGTCTAACGCCTTGCCATGGAGGTCGGCTTTCCAAAAGGCATTGTTTTCGGGCAAGTAGGCGGCGTCCCATTCCTTACGCTGTTCGGGCGACATCCGATCGAAATCGTTGGTCCAAGGGTTGGAGGCCAGTTCGGTGCTGCCGTATTCCTTTGACATCTTTAGGTCGTGGCCTTCGTACATGTCCTGGTAAATGGTCTGTAATTGTTCCTGGGCGGCCTTTTGGTTTTTAAAATCGGGAAAATAAGTATCCGGCAGCGGAAACTGTACGGAGTCGTATTGGTTCACATGCCGCAATGCGGGCATCCAGTTTCTGTGCGGGGCCTTGTGGTGTACCATCAACAAGAAGGGAAGGCTATCGTTTCGCTTGTTCTTGAGCCAATCGAGGGCATCGTCGGTAATAATATCCGTGGCGTAGCCCTTGATTCGGACGGTATCGCCGTTTTGATGGATGAAATCGGGATTGTAGTAATGGCCCTGGTCCACAATGAATATTCCAGTAATCGAAGCCTTGGGGGTAATCGTGTAAGTGCCATTTGCCAGTGATCGCGGTTTGGTATCCGATCTTTTTCAGCATTTTGGGCAGTGTCGGCTGACTGCCATCGAACCGGTCGCCGTTTTGGCGGAAGCCGTTGATATGGCTGTATTTTCCTGTCAGGATTACTGCTCGGCTAGGTCCGCAAATAGAATTCGTCACAAAGGCATGGTGGAAAAGGGCACCGTTTTTGGCAATCCTATCGATGTTAGGCGTCGGGGCCAGTTTACTTATCGGATGTCCGTACGCACTGATGGCCTGAATGGCATGATCGTCGGCCATGATAAAGAGGATGTTGGGCTTTTTGGGTTTCGCTGTGTTTTCGGGATGATTTTGTTGACAGGATAAGCATATCGTGATCAGGAAAAAGGGAATAAGTATTCTCCACATACTAAACTATTTTAGATGAAAGGATGCTTTTAGATCCGCATTGGAATTCGTTCCCACAAATACTTCGAACTCCCCCGGTTCGGCCACGAAGTCCAGTTCGCTGTTATAGAACTTTAATATCGTCCGGTTTCAGTTCCAGTGTCACGGTTTGCGTTTCCCCCTTTTTCAGGAAAACCTTTTTAAAGCCCTTTAGCTGTCGCATCGGGGGGGTAATACTTCTCACGACGTCCCGAAGGTATAGTTGAACGACCTCTTCTCCATCGTAATTGCCGGTGTTTTGAAGTTTTACCTTAACCGTCAGTGATTCGTCGGAACCGATTTCGGATTTGCTCAGACTTAGGTCGGAATATTCGAATGTCGTATAGCTTAACCCGTAACCGAAAGGGAGCAAGGGCGAATTGGGTACATCCAAATAATTGGATTTGAATTTTTGGAATTCTTCCGATTCGGATGGACGACCCGTATTTTTCATGCTGTGGTACACAGGAATCTGTCCCACGTTTCGGGGCCAGGTAGCGGTCAGTTTTCCGGAAGGATTATAATCCCCAAAGACCACATCGGCAATGGCATTACCGGCTTCTACCCCAGGATGCCATACTTGTAGGATGGTGACGGGAAGTTCAAATTCCTCTGCAATGGTCAAAGGACGGCCGCTCATAAGCACCAATACTGCCGGTTTGCCTGTTTTCGCCAAGGCACTGGATCAGTTTTTTTTGGGAATCGGGAATCGAGATATCCGTTCGACTGGCGGCTTCCCCTGTCATTTCGGAGGCCTCGCCCACCACGGCGACGACCACATCCGAAGCCTTGGCCATTTCAAGGGCTTCGTTCAAAAGGGTTTCCGGGGAACGTTCATCGATTTCGATTTTTGGTCCGAAAACATTTACGTTTTTCGCCATGACGGTATCGTTGGAGATATTGGCGCCCTTGGCATAGCTGATGGATGCCTTTGGAGCGACATTTTTAAAGCCTTCCAAAACGGTTACCGCTAATTTGGGGTCACCGGTGGGTGCCCAGGTGCCGAGCATATTGTTGCGGCTATCCGCCAATGGGCCGACGAGGGCGATTTTAGCCGTTTTTTTTAAGGGGAGAATATTATTATGTTTTTTAAGTAGAACAAAACTGTGGGCCGCTACTTTGCGCGCCAGCTCTCGGTTTTCGTCGGTCAGGATGTCCTTTTCGGGACGTTTTTCGTCCGAATAACGAAAAGGGTCTTCGAAAAGTCCCAGTTGATGCTTGGCTTCCAGAATCCGTCGGCAGGCTTCGGTGATTTGTGCTTCGGTCACTTTGCCTTCGTCCACCGATTTTTTTAGGGTAGTCAAAAAGCCTTCCCCGACCATGTCCATATCCAGTCCGGCGTTAAGGGCTTGGGCCGAAACCGCTTGCAAATCGCCCAAACCATGGGCCGTCATTTCGTTGACCGAGGTATAGTCGGAGACCACAAATCCTTTAAATCCCCAACGTTTTCGCAATAGGTCGGTAATCAGCCATTGGTTACCGGAAGCGGGAATGCCGTCGATATCGTTAAAGGAGGTCATGGCGCTGCCCACCCCCGCATCGACTGCAGCCTTGTAGGGCGGAAGGTATTGGTTGAACATCTTTACCTTGCCCATATCCACCGAATTGTAATCGCGCCCCCCCTCAGCGGCACCGTAGAGCGCCAAATGTTTTACACAGGCGAGCATCGTATTGGGTTGCGAAAGGTCGTCGCCTTGATACCCTTGTACCATGGCAGTTGCAATTGCCGAGCCTAGAAACGGGTCTTCGCCTGCCCCTTCGGCGATACGGCCCCAGCGCGGATCTCGAGCGATATCCACCATGGGGGAGAAGTTCCAGTTGATGCCATCGGCCGTGGCCTCCTTCGCCGCGGTTTGGGCCAGTTGTTCGATGAGTGCCATATCCCAGCTCGAAGCGGTCGCGAGCGGAATCGGAAAGGTGGTTTTATACCCGTGGATCACATCGGAGCCTATCAGCAGGGGAATCTTTAAACGGGAGCTGTTGACGGCGATTTCCTGTGCCTTGCGGACCTTATCGGGACCGGTAACCCCAAAAATACCACCCACTTCGCCCGCCTTGATCTTGCCCTCCACATCCTCGCTTACCACGGATCCGGTGGCAACGCCGCCACCAGGGGTCAACAGGTTCAATTGGCCGATTTTTTCATCGAGTGTCATTTTTTCAAGCAGCGATTCCACCTCATGAACCTGGCTTTGGCTTTGTTCCGTGAACACACCGAAGCACATTAAAAATGATGATAGCGGGGTACTGTTGAAGTTTCATATCATTTAGGGTTTGTGATGATGGGTTGGGTCCAGGCTTTTTCGTATTCGGTCTCGTCAAAAAAGTTTTGGTTTGTTTGGTCCGATACGACCTTGGCCCTTACGAAACCATATCCTTCCGGTAAGGCAAACCTTACTTTTGCACCATTTACCTTTTCTAGTATTTGGGAATTTTTCGAGGTAACATCCCTTCCGATCAACTGAATTACGTAGTTCGTCTCCGGCTCGGAATCGATTTCCAATTTTAGGCTGTCGGCACCGATTTCGATATTCTTCAATGTTACCCCCGTAGAGGCATAGAAGTTCCCTTTTTCCATGGCCTCGATAATGCTGGAAGCGGTCAGGGCATCTGCCCTGACCATTACCCAGCCTCTCCCCGGATTGCTGTAACTTTTATCGAACCGATGGTAGTTGTGGCTGTCATCCGTCGCCACTCCGAATAACAAGGGTTTCTTTTCCTTTAGGTAGGACGTATTGATAAGGTCCCACATTTCCTCTGTACCCAAATGGGTCGAATCGCCCTCGTTGTGTACGGCGGGATGGCCGTTGTACACCTCAAAAAACCGAATGTTCCTCAACTGTATAAAATCATCGGCGGAAATGCCATATCCAAAGTTTGGATGATTGATATGGGGCATGATCGGCACGTTCAGCCTTTTGCGCTGCTCCAAAATGGCATCGATATTATTTTGGATGATTTCCGGCACATCCCTACCATCCTTTGGGCTAATTTTTTCCTGGATGTTGGTCGCGTTAATGTGAATGGGCTTATCCCCCAAGTTAGTGGTCACTTCTTCGGATGGGATGATCAGGAATTTACCCTCTTCCTCGAACAGCGGCCGATATTCCTTCAAGGTCTTCAATTTCACCTTGATATGGCCTGTACTGTCTAATGTATGGTCTACCCACCCTTCGCCATATTTTTGTAGGTAGTTTTGAAAAGCTTGCTGCAAATATTCCTTCTCTGACAGGCTAATCCACTTTTCGCCCTCGGCCAAGATATTGTGGTCGGAAAGTACGGTAAAATCGTATCCGTTGGTCTTGTACCAATCCATTATCATTTCGGGAAATTCATTTCCGTCGCTCCAATACGAATGGGCATGTAGGTTGCCCTTGTACCATTTACTATCTTGCGACAAGATCGTAGCAGGGGCGAAGAGACTTAAAAGAAAAACACCTAAAAAAATATTCTTTGACCTCATGTTTTGAATTTCTGGAAATACCCTATTAATCCACTTTCGTCACCGTGCTTCTTTCCGACACTCCATTTTCATTAAAAGCCTCCACTGCAAAATAATATGTCGGATCTGTGTTTAGAGACTTTAGTTCTAGCGAATTTTCATCGTACACCAACCAAGAGTTGTACAGCTTATCGGGAGCTATACCCCAAAGTACGTTATAGCCTTGGGCATTTTTTACCGGTTTCCAAGCGATTTCGGCCCCGCGTCTTTTATCGTTACGGGTTACCGAAGGCCCCTTAACGGTTATCGGGGCTTTTCCTTCACCGATGCCGAAAACCCTGATATCGGAAATGGAGAGATAGGGGGTAGGTACATGGATATTTTTATAGCGGATGAATCGTGCTTTTTTAGGGGTTGCCAAGGCCACATAATCGTTCGGCACATCTCTTTTTATTGCTACTTCGATCTACCAAGGTAAACCATTTTTTACCGTCTAACGAACCTTCGATGGTGTACTGGTGGTACAATCCTGGTATTTTTCCGTACAGGTCCGATTTGTAGTCGTTGTAATTCACCTGCACGGCATGGACCATACCGGGTTGGGTCAAATCGATTTCGATCCATTGATTTTCATTATTCTCCTTTGCCACCCAAAAGGTCTTGACATTTTCATCCGTTAGGTTTTCCGCAGCGTACTCTTCAACCTGGGAGGAAGTTTTTACCGGTTTTTGGTAGGATAGAAGCATCCATCCTGTAAATCCCCCTTTTTTATCCGGTAGTGAGGGCGCATAATGCGGATAATCGCCAAAATAGGTGTCCGACCAAAGGAGTCCATCCGCATCAAAAAAAGTAGGGAACATACCGATACGGCGTTCCCAACCGATATTTACATTGACGGCCATGGAGGAAAAGTGCCAAAATTGGTGGCCTGGTCCTTCGACGGTGCTGCCATGTCCGGCCCCATTGATAAAACCGCCCGGTTTGTAAGAGAAAGGATTATTGGGGGCGTACTCGAACGGGCCCAAGGGCGAATCGCCTATGTAGGTACCGTCGCCATACACGTTGAATTCCGTGCCAGGAGCGGCATACTGTAGGTAATATTTGCCGTTATGTTTTGTCATCCACGGGCCTTCGATATAGCCGCTCAGTTCGGTGTCGGAGTGGTTTTCCCCAAAACGCTCCCAACCGTGCTTTTCCGGTTCGAGGTTAAAAAGTTCATGCACTTCCTCCGAGGGCCGGAACCTTTTCTGCCTGTCCAACTTTCTGGCCCGGATGGGGAATTTGTTCGATGAGCCCCAATAGATGTAGCCCTGCCCGTCATCATCGATAAAAAGGGCGGGGTCTTGAAGATCGTGCAAGATGGAAGGAGTCGCCTCCCATTCCCCATCCTGTGGATTATCGGAATACAAAACGCTCATGGAGCCCGAGGGGTTTCCGGCCACATAGAGCACGGAATCTTTATAATTAAACGCTGCAGGGGCGTTCGAGCCTTGAAAATACCACTGTTGCGGTTTGATAAATGTCCACTCGTCCATATCCTGAGAATGCCAATAGCCCATCGAGCGGGTGACGAACATATAGTATTCCTTTTTAAAACGCACCACCGCCGGATCCGCCCCCGAACGGTAGGAGAGGTCTTTGTGGGCGTTGTAGATCATGTAGGTATAGTCGATATTGATCGGATTGCAATAGGTGTCGGATTGGGCCGTTGCCATACATCCAAACCAAACAAGAAATATTATCGATACCCTCCTTTTATTTAACATAGCTAAAACCGAGTTTGTCGAGGCCTGCACGCACATCCTCGTTTTGCATAAAGAGGTTCCAAAGAAGTCCCGACCGGTAATTTTCGATCATGACCAATTGCGGGCCTTGGTCGATGGCCAGATACCCCTCCGCTACCCAAAAATCGTATTCGGGACTAAAGGCATCGTAAAAGCCGGCCGGGCCCAGGAGCTTCTCCTTGTTTTTGTAAAAATAGTGCATGGCCTTTAACGATTCCTCGGGAGTGTACACAATGGAACTTATGGCCGCTGTCGGGGAGATTACCCCGGTATCGTTCGATGGGCTATGGGCCGTGTAGCCCAGACCGCCGTCGTCGCTTCGGGTATAGCTTGCAGTAAGCCCCCAACAATCGGGACCGTAGTCTGTGTATCCTTTAGGGTTTTTTACACAGTAGGTGTAATCGATTCGGGTCTGATTCAGGCTTACCTGCCCGTAATTGACATAGTCGTCGGTAAGTCCGTTAGGGTTCAACCCCAAATAGGAGTAATGTGCCCAAAACAGGGGGCCGCCATACTCCTCGCTGCCTTGATGTTTTACCAAAAGGGGAAATCCGTATTTGGTATTTTCCGTTTCGATGCCCCCGTTCGATGCCCATCCGTTGGTATACACTTCTTTGGATATACCGTAATCGGGCGATGCTGCGGCGAGGATATAAGTAATCAGCACCTCGTTATAGCCTTTGAGTTCAAAATTCATGGCAAAATCGTGAACGGGGCTCCAATGCCAGTACAGAACATTCTTGTTATGGGTGTACCAGTCCCACTCCACACCCTTCCATAGCGCATCGGCTTTTTCGGCCAATGCTTTTTCGGTTTCCGTGCCGTTCTTAAAATATTCGGTAATACAGATCAGGCCTTGGACCAAAAAGGCGGTTTCTACCAGATCACCCCCGTCATCCATTGGGCTAAAGGGGCGTATCTTTCCGGTGTCCCCATACGACCAATGCGGCCATGCGCCATGAAAGCGGTCGGAGGATTCCAAAAATTGGAGGATCCGGTCAAGTCTTTCGACCGCCTGTTCCCTCGTCACGAAGCCTCGTTCGATGCCTACCAGAATACCCATCAATCCAAAACCTGTACCCCCGGTCGTAACGGTATTCGCATCGTACGAGGGGTCGTTGGTAAGGTATCTTTCCCGTGCCGCCCCGGAATTGGTTTCCGCAAAATCCCAGAAATACTTGAAGGTCTCCTTTTGGGTCAGCTCCAATAGTTCTTCGTCGGTAATATCAGGTTCTTCGACTTTCGGTAAGGTATCATGGGATGGTTGGGGGATAGCGGATACGCCTTTCGGACCCGGTCCATCATTTCCAGAACAACAGGCGAAGAATAGAGAAAACGTTATCGGTAAAAAGAAATTTTTCCGCTTCATGGCATGCATTGCATCTATATTTTCAAAATGAAACCTGAAACTGATTCAAAGGAAACGGGTTTCCTCCTATTTTAATAACCGGGGTTCTGTTCGAGCACCCCGTTGCTCAACGCAATTTGATTGGCGGGGATGGGGAACAGTTCGTTGACCCCGTCAGTAAATTGTTTGCCAACAGCCCTTAACACTTCGCCAGCCCGTCCCTGCCGTACGAGGTCGAGAAACCGGTCTGCTTCCAGGGCGAGTTCTACCCTTCTTTCATGCCAGATGATCGTTCGTAACGTACTTTGGTCAACTCCCGTAATATCGTCGAGGCCTGCCCGGTTCCTGACCCTGTTCAAACTTTCCAATGCGGCGGCCGTATTGCCCAACTCGTTGTTGGCCTCGGCATTGATCAGCAAGATATCGGCAAATCGCAAAACCTTGATGTTGATATCCGCATTTTCACTGCAATTGTTCCTTCTAAAATCAGATGACGGCACATACACCTTTTGGTCGTAGCGTATAGGGTTGCTTGGATCATTTCCCGCCGTAATAAGATCGCCCTCAGGGGTGGTCTCGCCCACAAAGAGTATGGAGGCGTCCATTCGCAGATCACCGGGCTCGTAGGCGTTTACCAAATCTTCGGAAGGAGAGTTGAATCCCCACCCGAACTGGCCACGTACGCCTTGGGTCTGGCCATATTGGGATGCCGCCTCACAGTTGCCGCTAGCGGTGGACTGGATCTCAAAAATGGACTCGACATTATATTCGTTCCCTACCCGATAAAATTCATAATAGTCGGGAAAAAGTTCGTACCCTAGGCCCATTACTTCTTGCGTCAGGGCCAACGCCTGTGCATAGTCATTTCGATAGAGGGCCACTTTTGCCAAGAAACCCTTCGCGGCTCCCTTGGTAGCCCTGCCCACATTGGCAGTGTCATAAGAGACGGGCAGTACTTCCGCGGCCGCCGTAAGGTCGGAGATTATCAGTTGATAGACCTCCTCGGCCGTATTTCTTGGAATATTATAAAGTCCGTCAGCGGGCAGCCCATCGTAAATGGGGACTCCGCCGAACACCCGCACCAAGTTAAAATAGTGATAGCCCCTGAAGAATCTAGCTTCGGCCAATAAACGTTGTTTCAGGCTTTCGTCCATAGAGATATCGGGTACGTTGGTCAGCACCTGATTGGCATAGTTGATGCCCCTGAACTGCCCGGTCCAATAGTCGTTAATGGAAAAGGCGGAGGAATTAAAGGTAAAATTGTCAAAATCGTTCAGAAAGGCGGCATCGCCTGGATTGCTCCCTTTGTCAGAATCATCCGATGTTATCTGCAGGATCGCCATATAGGGGAATGCCGAAGGCTCCCATTTAATTTGATAGGCATACATTTGGTTGACCGCCTCAATGGCATCTTGCTGACTGACGAAAAACTGCTCCGCCGGGATACTATCTTCCAAAGGGACCGTGAGAAAATCCTTGTTGCAGGCCATGACTATAAGGCATCCACATATTGCAATTAATTTTTTCATGATTTTTTTGTTTTTATATCCTTTTGAATATAGGATAGAATTACTGTTGTCCTCAAAATTTTATACTTACGCCCATGTTGTAGGTAGCGGAAATGGGATATACGTTTCTATCGATTCCCGAGTTCACTACGGCCCCGCCAGGCGGGTTATCGACACCGCCGCCGTTGAGTTCTGGGGAAAAACCGGTGTATTGGAAGACGGTCAGCGGATTCTGTGCATTGATATATACCCGAAAGCTGTTCCATATGGCATTTTCGCCAAAGGTAGATTGTGGGATGGTATAGCCCAATTGTATGTTCCGTATCCTGAAATAATCGCCGTCCTCTACATAAAAATTACTGGGCCGGGAGGAATTCTGATCGGAATTGGGCGCAGGATAGTCGTTGACACCACTGCCGGGCGTCCATCTATTATTGTAGAAATCCAAGTCCCAACTTTCGTTACCGAATCTTGAGTTTCTGTTGAAGTTATAGATCTGGTTGCCGACCACCCCTTGAAAATCCATTCCGAAATCGAATTTTTTATAGGTCGTATTAAAGCCAAAACCATAGGTAAAATCGGGGATGGGGCTTCCCAAAAACGTTTTGTCATCCTCTCCGATCAAGCCATCACCGTTCAGGTCCTTAAATCGGAAAGCACCCACTCTGGAGCCCAGTTCGTCGGCCTCGGCCTGGGTCTGAATGACCCCATCGGTCTGAAAGCCGTAATAAGAGCCTATCTCGGCACCTTCTTCCAAGCGCACAATGGCATTTCCGAACAATGCGGGCCCGGTGTTCAAAAAGGAAGAACCGATTACCTTCGTAATCTCATTTTTGATGGTAGTGACGTTGCCGTAGATTCCATAGCTAAAATCGTCGGACACCGTTTTGTTCCAGTTCAGGGAGACCTCGAATCCCTTGTTCCTGAAACTTCCTGCATTGGTCAGAAGCTGATTGTTGGTAGCCCCGGAAGACGCCAACTGTGAAATGCTAAAAACGGCGTCCTGGGTTTCCCTGTTGTAGTAGTTTATCTCTCCGCTAAGCTTGTTCTGCAACAAAGTGAATTCGAGACCGAAATCATATTCCTCTACTAACTCCCAAAAAATGCTGGGATCGGAAAATTCGCTGATAGAACGGGCAATCGCTGGGCCGCCCTCAAAATAGGTAAGGGTAGGGTCGGTTGCGGTAACGTCAAAACCCCTGGGCACGTTGGCATTTCCCAATTTCCCCCAACTGGCTTTCAGTTTTAGTGAGTTGATAACGGATATATCCTGCATAAACGACTCGTTGCTAATGATCCAACCAGCCCCAACGGAGGGAAATATCTCGGTATTGTTCTGGGCAGGAAAATTGGAGGCCCCGTCCCTTCGGATGGTAGCGTTCAGCAAATACTTGCCATCGAATTTGTATTGTAGCCTGCCAAAAAGGGATTCGTACCTGGTTCTGGATCCCTCGTCGTTCACCTCTTCGGTATCCGCGTTGCCAAGGCCCAGATATAGTACGGCATCATTACCGTTAAAGGCGACCTCGTCCGCTATTCCGGTCATTTTAAAATAAATCCGCTCTTCCTGGGAAAAACCGGCCAACAGGGTAATATCGTGTTTGTCGAAAGTCTTTGTCCATGTCGCGGTATTTTCCCAAAGCCAGTTGTCGTTTTCGATATAGTTCCGGGTCAGCGTACTCACGTCTGCCCCCTGGTTAGTGCTTACCCTATAAACCGGGGTATAGTTGTAATCCCTTGAATTGGAATAATCCCCCGAAAAGCTGACCCTTACCGTTAGGGACTCAATGGGTTTGAGCTCGGTATATACATTGGCCAAGACCCTGTTGCCTTTGGCCTTGTCCCTTGAAAAATCTAAGGTTGCCCTGGGATTTGCGAAATTACCGACCCCTTGCGGTGAGCCGTAGGTGCCGTCCGGATTTATGGCATTGAAAATCGGGGGGGCGATGTAGGCTTGATAGAAAGGTTCGGGCGCATTGTTGTCTTTAGTATCGGTATAGGCTACGGAGCCACCGAAGGTAACATACTTGTTGAGGTCCACGTCGATACCTATCCGCCCGGTCAGCCTTCGAAAATCGTCGCTGGTGTTTATTCCCCTGCCCGCGTCCAAAACCCCTTCTTGGTCAAAGTAGCCAAATCCTAAAAAGTACTGTGTCTTCTTTGAGGTTCCCGATATGGAAATATTGTGCGAAGTGGTCGGGGCCGATCTGCGTAAGATTTCATCGAACCAATCCGTATCAGCATTATAATCGGCAAGGGAAATGGTATTACCCGTACCCTCAAACGCCTGTTTTTCGTTAAAGAGCTGTACATATTGGGCTGCGTTGACCAGGGTGGGCACGTTGGTCACTTTTTGGAACCCGGCAAAAGCGTCATAGGAAAAGGAAACGTTTTCCTCGGTGCCCCGGCCGCGTTTCGTCTTTATCACGATAACCCCGTTCGCCGCACGGATACCGTAGATGGCGGAACTAGACGCATCTTTCAGGATGCTCATACTCTCGATATCGTTGCTGTTGAGATAGGAAATGTCGTTCGTTAAGACCCCGTCGACCACGTATAGGGGATCAGAATTGCTGACACTTCCCACCCCCCTGATACGAACGTTGGGAGAGGCACCCGGACGGCCGGAGTTGGTGATGTTGACCCCCGCCACCTTTCCCTGCACGGAGCTTAAGGCATTGGCGTTGGGCTGCTTGTTGATTTCGTCGCTTTCGACCACGGAAATGGATCCGGTGATGTCTTCCTTTTTTTGCGTACCGTAACCGACTACGACCACTTCCTCCAAAGCTTCGGCATCTTCTACCAAGGTTGCGTTTATGGTAGTCTGCCCGTCAACGGGTATATCCTGGGCGGCATACCCGATGTAACTGATTTCAAGGGTCGCATCGGAGGGGACATCGTCTAATGTGTAATTTCCGTCAAAATCGGTCTGAGTACCGGTTGTAGTACCCTTGATGACCACCGAGGCACCGGGCAGGGGTCCTTGGCTATCTGAAACCGTACCCGTAACAGTTCTATCGCCTTGGGCGAGTAGAGTCTGTACCGTTAAAAACAACAAGATTGTAAAGAGGGTCTTCCATTTCATGGTAGTATAGTATTTGGGATAGCGCAAGGCTATAATTAAAAAGCAAGAACAAGAAATTAACAAGAACAAGAAATTGGCGATAATTTTAAAACTTATCAGGTACGGGAAGTTTGGCTGGGCAGGTAATCTCGATGGCGCCGCACTGGATATTAAGAGGGCTCTTGTTAAATAGCCTAGCGGGTAAGACGAGACAATGTAAAATTCATTGTAATATTGAGTTTTCCTTAACTCATTTAACGTTTTTTTTAATCTAAAAAGGATAGAAAATGAGTATTAATCTTGTGTAGTCGGAAGCATCACGTGGAGTTTCTCGGATTTGGCCGTGATGGGCGAGCACAGGAGTAGGGCAAAGAAGAGGGTAATGCCTTATGTCTAAAGAATTTTTTTGTAATGTTTATATTTCCTTAAATAAGTTAATCTTTCTTTTCTCCCAAATGGGCAGTCCGCACTTCCACCGGTTGCAATGCGGGTAAATCACTGGTCGGTTTACCCACAAATGAAAAGTTTGGTTTTGTCGGGCAGAGTGCCATCGAAAGCATTTCGACGGCGCTCGGTGAGACACAAAAGTTACAAGGGGTCCAAGTCTTGTCCAAAATCAGGCCCAACCGCAAAATTGCGCATGGTCCACATAACTATTTCATGGTGTTGGGTTTCGGTAAGAGCGAACTAATTATCAAACGATTAAATAAATTTTGCACCAACTAACCTCCATTGTGAAAACAAACAGTACTTAAATGATTACATACTGATTTTTGACATTTTTTAGGTGTATCAAGATAGCTAGGGAACCCAAAAAAAGGTATTTACCCTGCGGCTTCATCATGGTCATTTGCAATCGTTTCTGTAAAACGGCATATAAAGCCACGATCACAAAACAGCCGAAGGGCACATAAAATGAAAGGTTGATACTTCCAGTGGAATCGGAGACTACCCCTTGAACCCCCGTAATTACAGCTCCGCCCAAAATGGCCATGATAAGTCCCGATCCCCCGATTTTGGCATCATCGCCCAATCGCTGCATTCCGAGTCCATATATCGTGGGAAACATCAACGACATACAGCCCGAGGCCAGAATCAGCGCCACTACTCCGGTCATGCCGCTTCCGTAGATGACGGTCAGCGAGCAGAGGGACGCTAGGACTGCGGCGATCAACAGCAATTTTCTGGGCTCTATATACTTCATCAAAGCTGTAAATACGAATCGGGATCCCGAAAACAGGATGATAGAGGCCAGATAATAAACGGAAGCATCGTCCTCGTTCTGTCCCAGTTCCTGCATGGCATACCGGATGGTGTAGGACCAAAGTCCGATTTGTGCTCCCACATAAAAGAATTGTGCGATGACCGACCATCGATAGTTGCGGTTTTTCAGCAATCTTTTTATGGTCGGAACGACATCCAGTTTTTGGATTTTTTCCTTGACCGCGGGCATTTTGGTCATCTTGACCATAATCCAGACCACCAAGAGGAAAAAGGCCACGCCCACATAGGTAATCATCACCGAGCTGAGTTCTTCGGATTGTATGGCCTTTAGTTCTACGACATCCATTTGCGCACGTTGGTCGGCATCCAAAAGGTTCAGGTTTGAAAGGATGAAAATCTTGCTCAATACGATACCCGTAATCGAACCTAACGGATTGAAGGATTGCGCCAGGTTCAACCTTCGGGTGGCCGTTTCCTCGGCCCCCATTGAAATGATGTACGGGTTCGCGGAAGTTTCCAGGATGGACAGGCCGCCCGCCAAAATAAAAAGGGACGCCAAAAAATGACCGTAAACCATGGTGATGCTCGAGGGATAGAACAGCAAGGCCCCGATGATAAACAGTCCCAATCCCAGCAGCACCCCCGATTTGTAGGTAAATTTCTTTACGAAAATGGCAGCCGGAAGCGCCAGCAGAAAATACGATCCGTAAAAGGCCATCTGAATCCATGAGGTCTGGAAATCGGTCATGCTCATAATCCGTTTAAAGGCCGCCAGCAAAGTATCGGTCATGTTGTTGGCCAATCCCCATAAAAAGAAAAGGCTGGTAATCAGTATGAACGGCCATTGGTTGCCCGGGCGGATGACGGGGATATTGTTCTTGCTTTTTTCCATCTTGATTTTAGAATTTAATTACTTTAAACTTCCCATTATTTGGTATTTTTTGGAATTTGGCACCTCGGGCCGCTACATATTTGGCCATGTTCATGGTAGTCCCTTCCAAGGATTCGCGCACCCCGCCCAACTTACCGTCGATGATGGGCCGAATTCCGAAAAGGGGAAATTTTGTTATTTTCTGACATTCTAGGTAAATTTAAATTTAAAATGTTTCGTTTATTTTATCGATGCCTATCCCGAAAATGGATGTTGAGACCGCATCCAGGTCGTTTTCGTTGCCGGTCAAATGGAATACGCTGTGAGTATGTTCCAGGGTTTCACCAGGTTGTAATAGCGCTGCCGGCGATACGCTCTCCAGTTCGTAAAAGGGACCCATTTGCGACCCGTCTTCCAGCGGCCCGTCATTATAGGCGTTGATGGCATCGCCCGAAAAAGGCTCCGCCTCGGTGTTCCATTCCTGGTTCAGATAGGTGCCGTCGGGGTCGATATCGAATTGCACGATAGTCAGTTGTTGGTTCGTGGCGTCGTAACTGCCGGCCACATTGTTTGCCCTTTGGGGAGGCAGGCCCAGTTTGCCCCGAGAACGGCCATCGGCGTTAAAGTACAGCTGGCCTTCGTTGATCGCCACCCGGTCATCGGAGATTTGGCCGAAATAATCCGTGGTGGCCACCTTGCCTTCCGCATCGGTTTTGTAGGGGATGACAATAGTTGTTTCGGGAGAAGGGGTAAACATGTCCAGTATCCAGATACAGGGGGCGCCGGTGGATTTGGTCCAGGTATCTTCGCCGGTATTGGTGATGGAATTGTCCGTTCGGTAGCCGACCACTTTTAGGCCATCGGTATGGATTCCCAAGGATTTTTCGATTGCGTTGGCATCCAATAGGCTAATCTTTCTTTCGGCCTTGAGTTTAAAATGCCGATCCGCGTAGTTCTTCAGTTTCATTTCCTTTTCCATGCGCACCGATCGGGCGGATTTTCCGACCAGCTTCCATGCCTCGCTATCGAAAGCTGCCGGCGTCTTCCAATTGTCGAAAGTCATTTCCGTACCGGGCTTGAAGTAGAGGGAAAAAATATTACCTTCCGGCCCCAGCCAAAACCGGTTCTCACCGCCGTAGGCGTTCATGTGGGGGTCGTTCTTGTCGAAGGCCCCGTAATTGATCCAGCCCAGGCTTTTTCCGTTTCTTCCCCGATACCGTCGAGGTAAATACCTTTGCCTGGTATTTTGCGGAAACCAATATCTGTGCACTATCCCGTTTTAGAAGGATGAGATTACTGTCCTTTTTCATTAAAAATTGCTGATCGTAACCAAAACTGCCTTCTTTAAAGGTTTCTGTCGCCGTGGTGGTATTTTTTCCGGTGTGCTCTTTTTGTCCGCAGGAGGCAAAAACAAGGAGTTACCGAGATACTAAGAATCCCATATATTTTCATTGCTCCTAGATTTAATTGACTTCCAGTTCGTTCTTGGAAGGGAGTTCGGGAAAAGGGGCATGGGGTTCCGTCTGGTACCAGTACACTGTGGAACTGACGTCCGATTTCTGTTGCAGATAGCGGTGACCGCTCCGCCATCCGAGATCCTGGATGGTGACTTTTAGCTCTTTTTCAA
The DNA here is from genome assembly GCA_963764285.1 of uncultured Flavobacteriaceae bacterium. Taxonomy (GTDB): domain Bacteria; phylum Bacteroidota; class Bacteroidia; order Flavobacteriales; family Flavobacteriaceae; genus Pricia. The sequence continues at coordinate 13,395 of CAVXSA010000011.1, read as the reverse complement.
ATCGGATCGGGTCTTGTATGTGCCAGCGATAGAGCCCGAAACGCTGTTGCGATTGGTAAAGTCCATCCGGACGTATGATTTGGTGCAGGCCGGCATAGGGTGTGGAATAACGTTCGTACTTCTTCTCCTTTTTGTTCTCGAAATTGTAAGATCCCAAAAAATAGTCCTCCGTGCCCGTACCGGCTATCGTAGGAAACTTTTTATCACCGTCCATATAAAATTTGATCTCGCCTTCGCCCCACCATCCGCGGTTGTTCACTTGCCATGCCATATAGGTGCCTACATATTGGCCTTTGCCCTTTATACCGTCGACCAATGTATATAATGCCCCTTCGGTAGGGTTGCTCCTTCGGAACTGGGCGTGGAAATACGCTGCATCCTTGGGTACTTCGGTCAATGAATAATCGATTTGGTAATACAGGTACATTTCTTCCTCGCCCATATTTTCCATGGTGATCCGACAATTTTTGCGGAAGGGCATGGGCCAGTAGGAGTTAAACGCACTCCCGGGGTTTACCGTAATGGGAATGGAATTCAACGGGGCATACTCGCCCCAGCCCATCCCGAAAAAATCCCCCACGGGAACCTCTACGGAGGGTTCCTTCTCATCGTCCCAATATATCCTGAGAATGCAGAACCGCCAATTGCCGGTAGGGGTCATCCACATGTGTTGAATGGCGCCTTCGTCGGTTATTTCCGCCATGGTAAAGGTCTGTCCCGCCTCTATCTTTACCGAGGGGCTGACTTTCCAGCCTTGGCCCAGATCACGGGCGGCGTCGCTGCCTGTGCCATTGCCCGGCTCCGCCATGCCCCCCTTTCCAGGTTCGCCGGTAAAATTTTCGGGGCTGATCGAGCGGGTCTTCGCGTTGGACAGTAGGAAGATATTTCCGATGTTCGAATCGAGTCCATTGTAGTTCCCTGTCAGTTTGTGAATAGGAGAAAAGCGTGCTGAGGGCAAGGATTGCGAGTAGGGAGGCTGTTATTTTCATATCGGGAATTTAAATGCGTTCATTATGTAAATTTTGTGTTGGATTGTCTTCAAATAGTTTTGTTTATACGTTTAAGCAAGACATAGTTTTGAATAAACAATAAAAAACAAAAATTCAAGAAGATTCATCTATAGGCTGTACTTGTTCGGAATCCCTATGGCATGACTCCCTTACTATTAGCTCCGCATTCAAAACTATCTGTTTCATATCTTTTTCCGGTTTTGAAATCTGATCGATCAATAGTCCGACCGCTTCGTTCCCCATTTCGGCAAGCGGCTGTTTTATGGAGGTCAACGGGCAATAAAAAAAATTGAAGGCATCGCTTTCGTCGAAGACGATAACGGAAACGTCATTGGGCACCTTTATCCGCAATTTCTTCATATATTTTAATCCATGAATGGCCAAGGTGTTTGTGGCAAAGAGAATGGCCTTTACTGGTTCGGGTCCGGATAGTAGGTCGTCCACCGCTTTCGGAATCTCTTTGTCAATATTCGAAAAATGTATTTCTTGGATCCATTTCTGTCTGATAGTGATTCCATTATCCTTTAGGGAAGATCTATATCCCCTGATCCGGCCCTTTCATATGGTGCAGTTTGCCTGAATAAGCCACCATTCCAATCGCCTTGTTTCCCGTTTCTATTAATCGGGAAGTGGCTTCATAGGCTGCCTTGGTAATTGTCCATAGGCTACATAATTGGTCTTGATTTTCGGGAAAAAACGGTCGATGAGCACGAAGGGAATGTTCTGGTTCTTGAGGAGTTTGATCTCCTTTTCCGAATCTTCCGCCGGTGCGATTATAAATCCGTCCACCTGCCTGTTCAATTAGAAGTTGGATCAGGTCTGCGGATTTTGGCGCATTTTCGTCCGAACTCCCGAATATTACCGTATAACCGTATTTTTTGGCCCCATCTTCGATGATACGGGCTAGGTGTCCAAAAAAAGGATTGGAAATATCCGCCACGATAAGGCCAAGGGTAAAGGTTTTTCCACTCTGTAAGCTTTTGGCTATTTGGTTGGGTCGATAGTTCAGGTCTTTCGCTATCTTCTTGATTTTTGATGACACCCCAGCACTGATACCGCTATTTTCCCTTTTTGAGAGCACATAAGATACCGTGGCCGTGGAGACTCCCGCTTTTTTAGCGATGTCCTTTAAGGATACTCTTTTTGTCATACTCAAATATAAGTTTTTAAACGATTAAATGGATTTTTATCTTAAAATCCATTTCCCCAATGGATTACCTTATCGTTTAAAAATAATTTCAATTGCATCATCCTACTGCCGAATACTTTCGTAATTATGGGGGCTTTGACCAATTTTAAATTAATACAAGATTGGCAAAAGGTGATGGGTAAACCTTTTACTTTTGGGCCTTTGTAGCTATATAGCAACCAAGATTTGGAGAAAAAGAAAAGAAATAAGATTTTAAGGCGTATCGGTCGGGTACTGCTTGTGGTGCTCTTGTTTTTTGTGGCCTTGGTACTTTTTATCCGCAGTCCTTGGGGCCAGAATATTATTGTTACAAAAGCCACGGATTATGTTTCGGGAAAAACGGGAACCAAGGTCGAAATAGACCGGTTGTTCCTTACGTTTTCGGGGAATCTGTCTTTGGAAGGATTGTATCTGGAGGATAAAAAGGGGGACACGCTGATCTATTCTAAATCCCTGGAAGCCGACGTGGGCCTGTCACAGATTCTATTCGGCAATACCCTCGATGTAGAAGCTTTGGAGTGGGATGGCCTTAAGGCGAACGTCACCCGCCCCGAAGGTTCCGAGGATTTTAATTTCACTTTTCTTGTGGATGCCTTTTCCTCGCCCGATTCCGTACCCCCTCCCAAACCGGCAGCAGAACCTATGGAAATCAGCGTTGGTTCTATCCATCTTACGGATTTCGATATCGTTTACGACGATGGGTTTATGGGTATCGACAGCAAACTGCAGTTGGGGCGGCTTTATGCCGATGCCAATACCATTGACCTAAAGGCGATGCGCTTGGAACTGGACGACCTCGAACTGTCCGACACCGAGGTTGTTTACAAGCAGGCGAAACCTTTTCCGGAAACACAGGATACTACCGAAACACCACTTCCCTTTTTGGCGGTGGACCATTTTACCATCAATAAGGTGAAGGCGAATTACAACTCCGTGCCGGATAGCTTATCCGCCGATGTGGAAATCGGAAGTTTCCTGTTGGAAATGCCCCAGGCCGACCTCGCCAAGAACGATATCGAGGTCGGGGCTCTGGAGCTGAAAGATTCCGACATTTCCCTGCGGATGGCAAGGCAGGCCGATCAGACCGGCCAACGGAAAGATTCGCTCGCCATCGATAGTTCAGCCGGTGCGGAATTCGAATGGCCGGAATTTGTGGCGCAAGTGGATCAGGTCGATTTTGAAAACAATTCGATCGCTTATGCTACGGGAAACAATCGTCCCGAAGCGGGTAAGTTCAATCCCGATGCCATTGCCATTTCCGGTTTTACGCTTCAGGCGAACGATATCGCGTACCGTCCGAAGCAGGCCAACCTGGTACTCGAAAAACTGGCTTTTATCGAAAAAAGCGGTTTCCAATTAACGAATTTTGCCTTCGATGCCCATTTGGAAGATGACAATGCCGCTATTTCAGGATTGAAAATCCGGACGGGAAACAGTTCGGTCTCCGGCGATATTTCCTTGCAATATGCCTCCGTTAACGAACTGATCGAAACCCCGGAGAAGGCAAAAGTCAAGGTCGATATTTCCGACCTGAATCTGGCCCTACAGGATGCCTATTTTTTTCAGCCCGACCTCGCCAACAACGAATACTTTAAAAAGGCCGCTAAAAAACCGGTTACCGGAACCTTTGGGGCCAATGGCAGCTTGGCCAGTATCAAAATCCCTCATCTGAAAGTAAACTGGGGCTCAACTACTTCCTTGGTGGCGGAGGGTCTCCTCAACAACGCGATGGATCCCGAGGCGCTATCCTTCAACTTCAATACCGTTCGGGCAACTTCGGCAAGAAGGGATGTCCTGCAATTTGTCAATGAGGATAGCTTGGGCATCTCCGTGCCCGAAACCATATTGGTGAAAGCTTCTGCCCAGGGAGCGGTCGATGATATGACCGCGGATATCCGACTGAAAACCCCCGAAGGCGCCGTTCAGCTTACCGGAAACTATTCCGACCGACAGCAGCTCGCCTTTGAGGGAAAGTTGAAAGTGGATAGTCTGCGGTTGGATAAAATTCTTAAGAACGAACAGCTAGGCGGGGTCTCCTTCACCATCGATGCCCAAGGTAGCGGCAGTAGTATGAATACGCTCAATGCCTCTCTCAAATCCGATTTCACCCAACTGTCATACAAGGGTTATGATTTTTCGAACTTGGTCTTAAACGGTGACATCGTCAACGGCAAAGGCGATATCGACCTGGACTTTAAGGACGAAAACTTAAATTTCACATCGAATACCCAAGTCAATTTAGACTCCCTCGACTCGAACATACAGCTCGACCTGAACCTTATTGGCGCCGACCTTCAGGCGCTCGGTATCACCCAAGAGGATATCAAGGCCGGAATCAAGCTCAATGCCGATTTCAAGGGAAATGCCCAGGACTTTACTCTCGATGCCCTTCTTTCCGAAGGTACCGCGGTCTACGAGAACAACCAATATAAACTGGGCAATATCGACCTGAAGGCCGCTATTGATACCACCCGTACCCAGGCCAGCATCGACAGCGATTTTGTGAAAGGTGAATTGAAGGCCAACGCCATGCCCGGTAAGATTTCTACGGCCCTTCAAAGCCAGTTAAAGGCCTATTTTTCCGAGGGGGTATCCGATACGATTTCCGATGCCGTACAACTGAATCTGGATATTGGCCTGACGACCATCCCTATCCTTACCGACGTGTTTTTAAAGGGAGTGGAGCGTTTGGATACCTTGAACCTACAGGCCGATTTTGACTCCGCTACCAAAAAGCTGGTGGCCCGGTTGGAGGTACCCATTGCGACATATAACGGTTCGACAATCGACAGCCTTAAAGTACTGGTTGACGGTACCGCCACCGATTTGGATTTCAGCTTGAGGCTGTCGGCCTTGCAATCCGACCCCATCCATATGAAACGGACTGTTTTCCAGGGAAACCTCAAGAACGAACAGATGCAGATGGATTTCCAATCTTTCGACGACCAGGAGCCACTGGTGCATCTGGCATCTGAAATGGACTTGAAAAAAGATACGGTCAATCTTCGGATCGTCCCCGAAAACCTTGTGTTCAACAAGAAACGATGGTCCATTCCGCGGGACAACCAAATATCCATCGGGAATAAACTTTTAAGATTCAGGAACGTGGTTTTGAGCCGAAACGAGCAGCGGCTTAGTATTAGCAATGACGTTCAGGGCACAGAAGGCGAACATGTCCGGGTCAGCTTCGCTAATTTCAAGCTGCAGACCTTTCTGAGCCTGTTGAATCCTGATGAAGCCTTGGCCAGTGGAATGGTAAAAGGCAATATCGTCGAAGAAAATCCGTTCGGCGCCACGGGAATCGTGGCCGATTTTAACATCGATAACCTGCAGGTGATGCAAAATCCCCTGGGAAACCTGACGCTGAACGGGGAATCGAAAGGTAAGGGGAACTATGATTTCGACCTTGCCCTTAAAGGCGGGGGCATCGATCTGGATTTGACGGGGGATTATGCCGCCGCCGAGACCGGTGCGAACCTGGACCTGAACCTGGACCTGAACAAAATGGAGCTGGCTACGGTACAAGGACTTGCCTCAGGGGCGATCAAGGAGTCTAGCGGGTATCTTTCCGGAAACGTTAAGGTCAGCGGAACCACTGTCGAACCAAAATACCAGGGCCAGTTCGATTTTCACCAAGTAGCGTTCAACGCCTCCACCTTGAATGCCGTCTTTAAAATCGATAACGAAACCCTAAAGGTGGATAATTCCGGACTCTACCTCGATACCTTCAAGATCGTCGATGCCAATGACAACAACTTTACCATCGATGGTTCGATATCGACAAGAAGAAGCATTGACCAATCCCGCTTTCGACCTTAGCCTGAAGGCCGATGCCTTTCAGGTGTTGAACTCCACCGAAGAAGACAATGAATTGTTCTATGGCAAGGCGAGTTTTGATGCCGATATGACCGTGAAGGGAAATCTTAGCCTTCCGGTGGTCAAGGGAAAACTTCGCATCCGTAAAATAACCGATCTTACTTATGTAGTGTCGGAAAGCACTTTGGACGTGCAGGAAAGGGACGGGGTGGTCATCTTCGTCAATAGAGAAAACCCCGATGCCATCTTGACCCGGAACGAGCAGGAAGAAACGCCCGACTTTTTTCAGGGGATGGACGTACAGGCCGTTTTGGAAATCGCGAACGATGCGGTTTTTCATGTCATCATGGACGAAAAAACCGGCGATAACCTTGAAGTTTCTGGCGATGCGTCGCTGAACCTGAACATAGAGCCCAGTGGGAGGATCGGTCTGTCCGGAAGGTATGAACTCGATTCCGGACACTACGAGACCAGCCTCTACAACCTGGTGAGCCGTAGGTTCGAAATCGTAAAGGGCAGTACGGTAACTTGGCAGGGCGACCCCACGGACGCAGCCTTGGATGTGACCGCGGAATATGACGTGGAAACATCCGCGGCGCCCTTAATGTCCAGCGTCACCTCTGGGGAGGCCGCCAGTGTGGCCGCCAAGTATCAACAAGTGCTACCGTTTATCGTATATCTTTATGTAAACGGCGAATTGATGCAACCGGAGCTCTCCTTCGGCATGGACATGCCCGAAGATGAACAGGGGGCGCTCGGGGGGGCGGTTTACGGAAGGGTAAAGCAATTGAACGAACAGGAGGGCCAACTGAACAAACAGGTTTTTTCATTGCTGGCCTTGAACCGCTTCTTTCCAGGTTCGGGGAGCGATGGCAGCGGAGGCGGTACGGCGGCCATAGCGAGGGACAATGTCAACAAGGTACTTTCCGGCCAGTTGAACGCTTTTTCCGATAAAATTTTCGGTAATAGTGGTTTCGACCTTAATTTTGACCTTGATAGTTTTACGGATTACCAAGGAGATAGTCCCCAAGACCGCACCCAGCTCAACATTAACGCCCAGAAAAAGCTGTTTGACGACCGGCTGATCGTCACTGCGGGCAGTGCCGTAGATGTAGAGGGAAGTGCCCCCCAGAGCGAAGGGCAGACGCCTATCATCGGGAACGTAAGCCTGGAATACCTATTGACCGAAGGCGGACGCTACCGGCTGCGGGGCTTTCGTAAAAATCAGTACACCAACGTCATCGACGGACAGCTGATCGTCACCGGGGTGGCACTTATCTTTAACAGGGAGTTCAATAAGTTCAGCGAGCTTTTCAATCCCCTTGAAAATAATGCGGAGGTGGAGGACAAAGGGGATAAAAAGGAAGCAGCAAACAAAGAGGATGCAGGGAACAAGGAAGAGGAGTCCGCCGAAGGGGAAAATAACTAGGAAGACTTAAAACAGTCCGTTCGGGGGCGGTCGAGAACCACTCTGTGCTTAGGTCTCGACTATAGTTTATCCCGAGCAAAGTCGCAAGGCGCGACCTGAATTGTGGGCCAACTTTATGCGTAAAAAAAATAAAATAATCCTTTGAACAGTACAACCACATACCGATATATCTTTTTGATGCTCTCTTTTTTGGGCGCATCTTCCTGTAGCGTAAAAAAGTTCATTCCCGAGGGCAAAACCCTCTACACTGGGGCCGAAATAGAGACCCACCTCGAAAAAGACGCCGAGGATGTTAAGATCGGTGCCCTGAACGCGGAGCTGAACACCCTGCTGCGCCCGGAGCCCAACTCCAAGATCCTTGGGATGCGATTGGGGCTATACTATTATTACAAGGCACAGCGGGAAAAACCGGGGTTTATCAACAAATGGATCAACAAAAAGATAGGGGAGGAGCCCGTTTATTTTTCCGAAGTGGACCCCCAACGGGTCCAGGAGCTGATCTTGAACCGCATGGACAACCGAGGATTTTTCTATGGCCGGGCCGATTCGGAAATCGATAGCACGAAATATTTTGCCCATGTAAAATATGAGGTAACCGTACCCAAGCCCTATTCCGTCGAAAATTACCAACTTGAAAAAGACTCGTTGCCCATTTACGATGCGTTGCAGGATTTGATGTCCGAAACTGCAATAAAAAAAGGGGATCGTTTCGATCTGCAGTTGATGAAATTCGAACGGGAGCGAATCGATGCCGCCTTGAAGCAGCAGGGATACTACAATTTCAATCCCGATTTTCTCATTTTCGAGGCCGATACCAATCGCTATGACAACAAAAAATTCGACCTTTTTCTGCGCTTGAAAAAGGGTGCGCCCGGTCGGTCGGTGATTCCGTATGTTATCGATTCCATTACGGTATATCCCAACTATACCATTGGTAGCGATACCCTTAAAACGGTGACCGATACGGTAAACGGCATCAATTTCGTGCAGCGGGATGAATTTTTCAAGCCTAAAAAACTCGAGCCTTACCTCCTGTTCGAAAAAGGGCAAAAGTACGATTCGGAGACCGCCCGGTTGACCAGCAACCGGCTGTCATCAATCGGCAGTTATAAATTCGTGAACATCCGCTTTAACGAAAAGGATACCACGGCAAACGAAAATGGCAATGGCCTTCTCAATGCCGATATTAGTCTTTCTCCCCTGAACAGAAGGTCCGTTCGCGCCGAGTTGCAGGCCGTGAGTAAGTCGAACGGATTTGCCGGGCCGGGCATTGGCGTTGACCTATAACAATCGTAACCTATTCCGGGGCGGGGAGACCCTGAGCCTGAGCGGCAACTTTTCGTACGAGACCCAGATTTCCGGTGGAAGCAATTCCGGCCTCAGCAGTATTGCAGGGGGCCTGAAAGCCGACCTGATCATTCCCCGGTTGGTGCCGTTTTCCCCCAGCCGTTTTAAGTACGCCGTACCGAAAACGAAGATCAGCTTGGGCGGCGATATCCTGAAACGCAGTAAATTGTACACGCTCACTTCGGTCAACACCTCGTTCGGATATACTTGGAACGCCAATAAATACGTATATCATGAGCTGAACCCTATCAGCGTCAATTACGTTAATCTTGCCAATACCACAGCGGAATTCGATTCCATTTTGACCAAGAACCCCTTTTTGCGGCAAAGTTTTCAACAGCAGTTTATCGCCGGGATGAACTATAGTTTTACCTATAACGGACTGGTCGATGAGGATAGGTCCTTTCCTTTCTTTTTTTCTACCAATCTCGATGTCGCCGGCAATACCTTGAGCCTTTTTGACGGGGGAAAAGGAACCCTATTTGGACTGGAATACGCCCAATATGCCAAGTTGGATGTCGATCTGCGCCAGTATTTCAGATGGGGCAAGGAACAGGCCTTCATTGCACGGGTCTATGCCGGATGGGGCATCCCCTACGGCAATTCGAGTACGTTGCCCTTCGTCAAACAGTTTTTTTCGGGAGGACCGTACAGCGTTCGGGCCTTTAAGATCCGTTCGCTGGGGCCGGGTACCTTTAACTCGGACGGCAACGGAACCACCTCGTTCTTTGACCAATCGGGCAACCTGAAGCTGGAAGCGAACCTAGAGTACCGCTTCCCGATGATCTCATACCTTAAAGGCGCTGTGTTCGCCGATGCCGGCAATGTGTGGCTGACCAACAAGCTCGACGTATCCCCAGACGAGCCACAGGCTTCCCGCGACTTCAACCAACAACTGTCGAGCCAAGGTCAATTCGGTTCTAACTGGACCAAGGAATTGGGTATCGGGGTAGGTTTCGGATTGAGGGTCGATATACAGAACTTTGTCATCCGTTTGGATCTTGCTTCCCCGGTGCAAGTGCCCTATCTACCGGAAGGCCAACGGAGCCGGATCCCGTTCTTTGATGGGGGGAGCAATAATTTAGTGTGGAATTTTGCTATTGGCTATCCGTTTTGATGCTGCGCTACCTTTCCGGCTAAACCAATAAACAAGGAGAAGGTTAATTGGGCGACACCTTGCAGGTCGTTTGCGCGATCCCAAAAGTTCAACGAAATTTTCGCTGTACCGCCCCCTCCATGTACTCCATCTTCTCCAACGCCTTCCCCGTAAAATCAAAAAGACTTAGACAACGATCTAGGTTTTGGTTTTCGTAGGCTACCTTGTAGTAGATGTTGCCGTTGAGGTAATCCGTCAGGGCACGGATCCCGTGCAAAAAGGGCATCAACACTGCGCCCCAGGACAGGGTGTTGATTTCCTTTATGGAGAAGATCGATTTATTTTCCGCCAGACCATCCACGAAAGCCTCGAAAAGGTCTTTTTTAAAGGTAATCTTGGAATGGTCTTTCTCGTCCTCGGGTGCGGTGTTGACAATGGTACGCACGGCATCGCCGAAATCGTACATAAATCGCCCTTTCATCAGCGTGTCGAGATCGATAAGGCAAAGAGCCTTGCCGGTCTCCTTGGCAAAAAGGATGTTGTTTAGCTTGGTATCGTTATGGCAGATACGCAGTGGCAGTTTCGTAGGGTCGATGGTTTCTAACACGGACAGTGTTTTTTCTGCAAAATCGATTGCCGATTCCGCCATGGACATTTTATCCTCATCTGCAGTCGAAAGTGCCGTTTTGAACTGTTTTTTTCGCAAATCAAGGTCGTGGAACCTTGGGATGGTATCCACATACTTTTCGGAATCGGCATCCTGTAAAAGCAGATGGAACTTTCCGATAATCCGCCCCGCTTCAAAAGCGATTTTAGAATCCGTTGTGATATTGTAGGCGGTGCTTTCATCGATATACGTCATCATTCTCCAATAGTGGGATGACTCGTCATGGGTTTCCAGATATCCTTTTCCGGATTGGGTCTCTACCAAGGTTATTTTGCTGTAGTCAGCGGCTTCCAAATAGCGCAGGGCATTTTGAATGTTGTTCATGACCCCTGAGATGTTCTTGAACACCTTATGGTTGATTCGCTGCAGGATATAGCGGGGCGAGCCATCTTCGGACACCAAAAAGGTGTCGTTGATATAACCGTCCGTCAGCGAAGAGAATCCATATTCTTTTTCCGCGATGGAAAAATGCTCCATAATGGCGTTCAGGTCGTAATCGGAATTTGGGCTCATTTAATAGCAGGGCAGATTAAAATTATTGGCCGTAATAGCCAAATCAGGGTCTGAAAAAAAGGTACGGGTTAAGCATTTTTTTTGCTCCAACTTAATTCTTCGGCCACAGCGGCGAATCGTACTTTCCCGCGTCCGTTTTCCGTTGCAGTTCGGCTACCGCCTTTTCCCGGTCGCTGGCGTAAGTAACCCCGAACCAATCGCCTTCCGAGGGCACGACCTTTACCTTGATCTCACCGGCCTGCAACATTTCCTGGATGGTCTTTGGGATGTAGAGCTCACTTTTCATACCAAGCTGTTCATCGGCGAGGAATTCCCTGAATTCACTCTCTATTTTATCGAATATTGAGGGCTTGCAGATCCAAAAGTTCATGCTTACGTGCTCGTCGCCGGAGTAGGTGTTTCCCGAATCGAGATCCTTAACCTTGTCGCCGTCCGGCTCTAGTTTAAGACGTTCATCCACCGAAAGCAGGTTGTCACCATCGACTTGGCAGACGCCCCGGGAGACCGATCCGTGGGTTGAAAGCGTGTCCCTTAACGTATATCCGACAAGGGCATAGGTGTTGTCATCGCGATGCGCCCTGATAAAATCGGCGGCGTTACGGTAGGCGGACTGTCCGTAAAAATCGTCGGCATTAATGACCGCGAATGGGCCGTCGATGACGTGACGGGCCGTCCACACGGCATGGGCGGTACCCCATGGCTTTTGGCGCTCGCCTGAAAAAGTGGCCCCGTTCGGAATATCGGTCAGCTTCTGTACCAATACATCTAACTTGACGTTCTCTGGCAAACGGTCTCGCAGGTGCTCTTCGAGAAATTTTTGATTTTCATCCTTGGTAATTACCACAACATGGTCGAAACCGTTTTTTAAGGCATCGTTTATTCCGAACTCCATCAAAAATTCCCCCTTGGGGCCGAGGTCGTCGAATTGTTTCAGTTTTCCATATCGGCTACCGCTACCCGCGGCCATTAAAAGTAAAGTCATGTTTTTGTTTTTATGGATGGCGCAAAAATAAGGTATTGGGCTTAGAATTAATTGGCGTACCGGTTTATTTACTTGAAACCTGATCAATTATGCTAAACATTTGTGATGATTTTTATATTTTAGTCCGTAGATCCGTTACCATTTTATTCCCTTTCAATCATACGCCCATGAAAAGACCCATTCTGTTTCTTTCCCTCTTGATCTCGCTCACGACCTTAGCCCAGCAGGGTAGCGATATGCTTTGCGTGGGCAGATATTGGACGCCCGATGAAGCCAATCTGCAAATGAAGGAGTTCGCCGAACAATGGAGCGATTTGGAATCCTGGGAAAAAAGGGCGCAAAAAATCCGCTCCGTAATGCGTGCGGGGATGCAATGGGAAAAAATGCCGGACATCACCGGAAACTTCAACCCAATCGTCCACAGCACTCGAAAAATGGACGGTTATATTGTTGAAAACATTGCCATAGAAAGCTTCCCCGGATTCTACATTACCGGCAATCTATACCGACCTGCCGATTCCATCGGGAAAAAGGCGGCTATATTGTGTCCGCATGGGCATATGGAAGACAAACGGCTCCTCGAGGACGTACAGACCCGATGTGCGGTGCTCGCCCGAATGGGCGCCGTGGTGTTTGCCTACGATATGGTCGGTAGGGGCGAAAGCCGGCAGGTGAACCATGAGATTCCCATCGCTTTAGTTCTCCAGACCTATAATAGCAAAAGGGTGTTGGATTATCTGCTTTCACGTTCAGACGTGGATGCCGAACGGGTAGGCATGACGGGCGGTTCCGGAGGGGCTACCCAGACTTTTATGCTAACCGCGCTCGACGACAGGATTACCGCATCGGCCCCGGTAGTACAGGTTTCCGCCCACTTTTTCGGCGGCTGTGTCTGTGAAAGCGGCATGCCCGTGCACCGATCAGCCGATTTACAGACCAACAATGTGGAAATTGCCGCTTTGGCAGCCCCGAGACCCATGATACTGGTTTCTGACGGGGGCGACTGGACGCGAAATACCCCGAGGATCGAATACCCCTATATTCAAAGTGTGTATGCACTTTACGATGCCGAACACAAGGTCGAAAATGTTCATCTGCCCGCCGAACGGCACGATTATAGGTATTCCAAAAGGGCGCCGGTCTATAATTTTTTCGATGCCTATCTGCAGTTGAACGGGGGAGCCATTCCTTATCAAGATGGATACAAAGAGGATTTTGTTACGGTATTGCCCAAAGAAGATTTAAAGGTGTTCAACGACGATCATCCATTGCCGGCCAATGCCTTACAGGGCGATGAGGCTGTGATGGACTATCTTGGATTGGATTAAGGCCCTGAATTATGGCAT
>CAVXSA010000010.1:0-163832 GCA_963764285.1 uncultured Flavobacteriaceae bacterium | reverse complement strand
TTGGATCTGAAAATGTTCGGGAAGAATATCAACGCACAGATCGATGCCGGGGTACATGGTATTGTCCTTGGGGGATCCCTAGGGGAGGCCAGTACGTTGACTTCGGATGAAAAAGCGGAGCTGATCAAGGAGAGCCGTAGGCTTAGTAAATCAAAAAATTCCTGTGGTGATGACCATCGCCGAGCAAGCCACCAAAGTGGCCATATCCGAGTCCAACAAAGCCCAAGCAAGCGGTGCGGATGCCTTGATGATATTACCGCCCATGCGCTATAAATCCACAGATCGTGAAACGATCGCCTATTTTAAGGAAATTGCAAAAAACACCGATCTGCCGGTCATGGTCTATAACAACCCGGTCGATTATAAAATCGAGGTAACCGTAGATATGTTCGAAGAGCTTTTGGAACTGGACAATATACAAGCCGTTAAAGAATCGACTCGCGACATTATAAACATAGGCAGGTTGCAGAACCGGTTTGGAGATCGGCTAAAGGTTTTGACCGGTGTAGATCCCCTGGCACTGGAAAGTCTTCTCATCGGCGCGGATGGATGGGTGGCCGGATTGGTCTGCGCTTTCCCCGCCGAAACTGTCGCTATTTACGAATTGGCCAAAGCGGGATATATCAAAGAGGCTACCGCTATATACCGGTGGTTCTTGCCGCTGCTGGAACTGGATATTAGTCCCCAACTGGTACAGAACATCAAGTTGGCAGAGGTGGCCACAGGAATCGGCACGGAGAATGTCAGAAAACCACGACTTTCCCTGCATGGCGAAGAGCGGAAACGAGTACAAAAGGTCATCGATGATTCCTTAAAGACCCGTCCCACATTGCCGGATTACAGGAATTTGGAGCCCAGAGGTAAGATGATAAAGATGTAAAGACCTATTTTAGTGCCGCGAGCTGCCCATAGGTCTTAAGTCATTATTAACACGAATTGTCCTCCACTTCCTTTAACTTAGCGAAGAACCTTAAATATGAAATCATCTATGATTACCGGAAAAAACTATATCGGAAAAGAACTATCGGCCAAAGGCGCTGATACCTACACCACTTTTGACCCCAAGAAGAACCAAAAAACGGAGTGGACGTTTCATGAAGCGACCCAAGAAGAAATTGATGCAGCAGTAGCTAAGGCACATAAAGCCTTTCAGACCTATAAATCATTTTCTGGAAAGAAAAAGGCGGAGTTCCTGACCGCCATTGCCGAAGAAATCGAAGCTATTGGTGACCCGCTGATAGAGGCTTATACTAAGGAGTCCGGCTTGCCCGAAGGCCGAGCCAAAGGCGAACGTGGGCGTACCATGGGCCAGTTAAGAGCTTTTGCCGACTTGCTTGAAAGAAGGTTCATGGGTCGAGGCGACTATTGATACCGCACAACCAGACCGGGAGCCTATGCCGAAAACGGACCTCCGTAAAATGCTTTTACCGATCGGGCCTATCGCCGTGTTCGGGGCCAGTAATTTTCCCTTTGCCTTTTCCACTGCAGGCGGGGATGCCGCCAGTGCGTCTGGCCGCGGGTTGTCCGGTCATCGTAAAGAGCCATCCGATGCACTCCGGTACGGGAGAGCTAATCTCCTCGGCCGTTATCAAGGCGGCGGAACGGACGGGTATGCCCGATGGCGTATTTTCCAATCTGAACAGTAGCGGTATCGAGGTGGGCCAGCGCTTGGTTTTACATCCCCGCATTAAAGGAGTGGGCTTTACGGGAAGCCGCAAAGGGGGTATCGCCCTCTATAATCTGGCGAACGAGCGGAAGGAACCCATACCCGTTTTTGCCGAAATGGGCAGTATCAATCCCGTCGTAGCATTGCCGTCCGCGGTCTCTGAAAAAGGCGATGATTGGGCCCAACAATATGCCGGTTCCATCATGTTGGGCGCGGGACAGTTCTGCACCAATCCCGGATTGATATTAGGGATAAAAAGTAATGGGCTGGACAGTTTTATCGAAACCTTGGGAAAAGAAATCGAAAAATTGGAACCGAGTTGTATGTTGCACCCTAACATCCACAGCAATTATGAAAAGGGAAAACAGGAGCTCTCCGGGCAAGGTGGCACCAATGTTGTTGCCGCTTATGAATCCGAGGTCGCACCCAATGTAGCCCAACAAAAGCTACTGACCGTAAACGGATCGAATTTTCTAAAAAATCCTAAATTACACCAAGAGGTCTTCGGCCCCTTTTCCATTGTAGTCCGCTGTGCCGATAGTGAAGAGCTTGAACAGGTGCTGGACCAATTGGAGGGCCAGTTGACCGGAACCGTTCTGGGGAATGCCGAGGAAATAAAAAAATACGATAAAATCGTCGATGCCTTGCAGAATAGGGTAGGGCGTATCATTTTCAACGGGGTGCCGACTGGCGTCGAGGTTTGTCCCTCTATGCAACATGGTGGCCCTTTTCCCGCCACTACTGATAGTAGGTTCACTTCGGTAGGCACTTCCGCCATCAAAAGATGGGTACGTCCCGTTTCTTTCCAGAACTGGCCGGCCGCCTCGTTACCCGAAGCGCTTCAAGATGATAATCCTTTGGAAATTTCCCGCATAGTAAATGGAAAGCATACCTACGATACAATTTGATTATTTAGCGACTCGGTAAACACGGGGAACATCTTAATGTCAAAATCAACCTTTGTCTGTATTGATGCCCATACAGCCGGTAATCCGGTGCGTGTGGTAGCCCATGGCGGCCCCGAATTGCGGGGCGCCGATATGAGCGAAAAAAGGCAATATTTTTTAAGGGAGTACGATTGGATCCGTAAAGGGCTGATGTTCGAACCTAGGGGACACGACATGATGAGCGGGAGCATTTTCTACCCGCCTTCCGACCCCCAAAACGATTTTGGTATCCTTTTTATTGAGACCAGCGGATGCTTGCCCATGTGCGGTCATGGTACCATTGGTGCGATTACTGTCGGAATCGAAGAAGGATTGCTACATCCGAAGATTCCGGGCAAAATCCGGATGGAAGCTCCCGCAGGCTTGGTACAGATCGAATATGGGCAGTCGGGAAGTAAGGTGGACTGGGTCAAGCTTACCAATGTGAAGTCTTACCTTGCGGCCACTGAACTGACCGTTGAAAGTTCGGATCTCGGCGAACTGGTGTTCGATGTAGCTTACGGTGGAAATTATTACGCCATTTTGGACGTACAAAAGAACTTTTCGGGTATCAATGATTTTTCGGCCGGAAAACTGGTCCATTTTAGTCAGGAAATCCGAGAAAAGATCAATCGAAGATATCCGGATCGGTTTATCCATCCCCAAGACGCTACCATACGCGATGTAAGCCATCTGATGTGGTCGGGAAAGCCCATTGATTCCTTGGCCACGGCTAGGAACGCCGTTTTTTATGGGGATAAGGCCATCGATCGCTCTCCTTGTGGCACGGGTACCTCGGCCCGAATGGCGCAATGGTACGCCAAGGGAAAATTAAAGCAGGGCGAGGCGTTCATCCACGAGAGTTTTATCGGCTCCCAATTTGTCGGAAGGGTAGAGGAGGAGTGCGAACTGGCCGGTAGGCCTGCAATTATTCCAAGTATTCAAGGCTGGGCAAAAATTTACGGTCACAATACGATTACCATTGATGATGACGATCCGTATGCCCACGGATTTCAAGTGATATGAGGTACCCTCCCGTTCGGCAGCCTCGCCTTTTGCCGTTTTGATGAACGGTGCGAAAGGATTATGAAGACCGGGCACCGTGCGCCGGGCGGAGAGGTTTTATAATCAATAGACATAGAAATTACATCACATTGAAGAATATCATCATCATCGGCGGCGGAATTGTAGGTTTATGTTCCGCCTATTTTTTGCAAAAGCAAGGAAATCAGGTCACGGTAATCGACAAATCGGACATTACTTTGGGCGCTTCCTTCGTCAACGCGGGCTATATCACCCCCAGCCATATCGTACCCATGGCTTCCCCCGGAAAAATAGCCCAGGGCATCAAGTGGATGTTTGATTCTTCTAGTCCCTTTTACATCAAGCCCCGATGGGATATCGATTTCTTCAAATGGTCGTGGTACTTTCACAAATCCTCCACCGAGGCAAAAGTAGAAAAGGCTATTCCCGTTATCAAGGATATCAACATTCTGAGCCGCGGTCTTTTCGAGGATATGAAAGCGTCCGGAGACATGGGCGATTTCCATCTTGAGCGTAAAGGTCTTTTGATGATCTATAAAACGGATACAGCCTACGAGCATGAAATGGAAGTGGCGGAAAAGGCCCGATTTTTAGGCCTTGAAGTTACCGAGCTTGACCGGTTTCAATTGAATGCCCTCGAACCCCATATTAAAATTGATGCCAAGGGTGCCATCCATTATCAATGTGATGGCCATACCTCGCCCCCCGAGCTAATGCCCAAACTGTTGGATTATTTAAAGCGAGCCGGCGTCTCTATCCACCTCCAGGAAGAGGCACTCGATGTGTCGCTTTCCCATGGGAAAATCAGTGAAATACAAACCTCAAAAGGAAAATATACTCCCGATGAGATGGTACTTGCCGCCGGTTCGTGGAGCGGGTTGCTCGCCAGAAAATTGAACCTGAAGCTGCCCCTGCAGGCGGGAAAGGGCTATTGTATCAATGTGCCGCGCCCAACGGGAATAAGAATGCCCGCCATTTTGATGGAAGCCAGTATGGCGGTTACCCCGATGAAGGGTTTTACCCGTTTTGCCGGGACGATGGAATTCTCGGGCATTAACTCAAAAGTCAGGAAAGAAAGGGTCTTGGCCATCGCCAATGCTGCCAAGAAATACTACCCAGAACTGGAAATTACCCCAAGCGAAATCGCGGACGCCAAGACCGGTCTTCGTCCGGTATCGCCAGATGGACTCCCATATATCGGTAAATCCAAAACCATACAAAACCTCACCGTTGCTACCGGTCACGCCATGATGGGGTGGAGTTTGGGACCGGCAACGGGTAAATTGGTTACCGAAATTATTGCCGGTAAAAAGACTTCTATGGATATTTCTGCGTTTGCGCCCGAAAGAAGATTTTGAGCTGGGCGCATACGCGATAATCTAATCCTTGTCCCCTGATACCACCGGTGTTATAGTTCGTCACTAAGTTACCTCGTATTCCTTGCTTCCCATTCCCCCCTCAAGATCCCATAACAACAGGTATTCCGTTTAAAACCGTCCAGCAAATACACATCTTTGCGAAGAACGCCTTCCAAGACCCCACCCAATTTTTCAACAGCCCTTCTTGACCGGATGTTGCGCTCGTCGATCCGGAACTCCACTTTTTCGAAACCCATCTCATTGAAGGCGTGGTCGAGCATCAGGTGCTTCATTTGTGTATTGAGTCCGCTTCCTTGGAATTCCCGGCCTATCCAAGTAGAGCCGATATGCAGTACCCTGTTTTGACGATCGATGTTCATGTACCGGGTCGAACCGGCATAGGCTTTTCGCTTTTTGTCGTAAATGATAAAGGGAATGCTAGATTTCTGCTGTTGTTGTGCCAGGGCGGTTTGAACGTAATTTTTTAGGGCCTCTGGCGTTTCGATATCCGAAGGCGAAAACTCCACGAGTTTTTCTTGGGAGGCGACCGGTAGTAGTTCCCAATAGTTGTTCAAGGTTAACGGAGAGAGTTTGACAGCGTCATTTTCTAAAGTAATAGTGGTATCCATCAGATGAGATTGTTTATTATTTCCTTTTTCATCTCGTGGCCGCCTTTAAAAACAATCTCCCTTGCTTTTCCGTCGAATAACCTTTCCATTTTTTGAGATTCCGATTTTCGCCTTTCCTGGGTCAGGTATTCATCTTGATCGCCCACAATGATACTTACCTGAGTGCCGTTTTTTATAAGGAAGTCAAAATCCGAAGGCTGCAGCTCATCGGGTATGCCCCCGGCATAAAGCACCAATTGGTCGCATTTGATCTGCCGTCGCGCGACCCATCGAGTGGCGATGGAAACGCCCTGTGAAAAACCGAGGACGATAAGGTTAGCGTTTTTGGGGATTTTTTCAGAGGCCATTACGGCATCCAGATAGGCCATCACGTTCTGGATTTCTTGGGGGGTATTTTCTTGGGTCAACCAGCTCGCCCCGACATGGGTGTATGCCTTGCTAAGATAATATTTTGAGGGCGCCTGTGGGGCTATAATATAGTTTTCATCCGGCGGCAGTTCCTCGAAATGTTTTAAAAAATAGCGGCTCAAGTACCCTATTCCATGCAGTACGATCCAAATGTTATCCGTGGTATCTGAGAGCTTATTTAAGGTGGAATAGGGATGGGTGGAACTATAGGCGACCGTTTTTTCAGAAGGATTCATAAACAAATGGTTCAAAGAGGTGCGTAATCGATACGGGATGATTAATTTTGGTGGACTTACTACTCCCCAAAAATACCGTTTATGGAGGATTACAAAGATAAAATACTGAAAGTTTGCAACCAGTCTTCCAAGAACACCCTCATGGAAACCCTACAAATTGAATATACCGATGTGGGAGCGGATTATCTTGTTGGTAAAATGCCGGTGAATGCCAAGGTGTACCAACCCGACGGCGTTTTGCACGGCGGTGCCATGGTCGCCCTGGCCGAAAGTGTGGGCAGTATGGCTTCGTATATTTTTCTTGACGCGCAGCAATTCGCCATCCGCGGGATCGAAATTTCGGCCAACCATGTCAAAAGTGTACGCGATGGAGAAGTATTCGCCAAAGCAATGATCCTGCACAAAGGCCGTACAACGCAGTTATGGGACATTAAGATTACCGATGGGGAAGAACAGTTAATCTCCGTTTGCAAATTGACCACGATCGCGTTACCGAAAAAATAGTCAGCCTTTGGATTTTTTTAAAAAAATCGATTCCCACTTCCACAATGACCTTCCTTTTGTCGTTTATCGAAAACCGAAGGAAGCCATTGTAAAAGCGATTTTTCAGTCCGATGACCTGTTGCACCACCTGAAAACCTACGCCGAAACCGGATTTGTTTTCGCCCCTTTTGATTCTAATAGGGAGATCATCCTATTGCATCCCGACGAAATACTGGAATTTTCAGGTTCAATACCACAAGATATGGAAACCAAGAAAGATATAAAGATTCCAAGATTAGATAAGGAAGACAAAGCCTCCTACATTCATCTTGTCGAGAAGGCAATTGACGGGATAACAAAGGGCCGATTTCAAAAAGTGGTGCTTTCAAGGCGTCTGGAAATTGATTTGGAAACCTCACCCTTAAATCTGTTCCAAAGGCTTTTGGCAAGTTACCCCAACGCTTTTTGCTATCTCTGGTACCATCCCAAAGTAGGTATTTGGTGTGGGGCGACCCCTGAAATACTGTTGAGGCAAAGGAACAGCCAATTGACTACCATGTCCCTGGCGGGTACGCAACCCTATTTAGGAGTAGAGAATCCCCCTTGGGGCCATAAAGAAATCGAGGAGCAGCAACTGGTCACCGACTATATCGCCGATGTCCTTAAAAATGCGGTCAAGCATATAAGACGGACGAGCGTAGAAACGGTAAGGGCGGGTAACCTGTTGCATTTGCGGACCAAGATTTCTGGAAATTTGATAACGAAAAACCTGAAGACCATCGTTGAAGTATTGCACCCGACGCCGGCCGTATGCGGCCTGCCCAAAGAAACCGCCCTGGCTTTTATATCGGACAACGAGAACTACGACCGGGAATACTACACGGGTTTCTTGGGCGAACTCAACCTAAAGACGGAACAACAACGAAGTTCCCGTAGAAAAAATCAAGAGAACCAAGCCTATCGCTCCGTTGCCAAAACTACCACCTTATACGTCAACCTGCGGTGTCTGCAAATAAAAGATGACAAGGCCTTGATTTACGTAGGAGGCGGCATTACCAAAGACTCCCATGCCGAACGGGAGTGGGGGGAGACCGTGACGAAAAGTAGCACGATGTTAAAGATATTATAGTCAGGAGGGTTATCAGTAACCCTAATTTCCAAATTCCAGTTAAAAGAATTTCAATTACCAGACTATGGACAGTCAATCTCCATATTGGAATTTGGCATTTGGAATTTGGAATTTCCGTAGTTTTGCGATTCATGAGACACTCCAGTATTCCCTCGGCGCAATTGGTTGTGCAGCATTGCAAGGCAAAACAGATCAAGAATATCGTTATCTCGCCAGGATCGAGGAATGCCCCCCTGACCATCGATTTTACCGAAGACCCCTATTTTTCCTGTTTTAGTATCGTCGATGAGCGAAGTGCTGCCTTTTTTGCCCTTGGAATTGCACAGCATTTGTGCGAACCGGTGGCCGTGTGTTGTACTTCAGGGAGTGCCCTGCTAAATTATTATCCCGCGGTGGCCGAGGCCTTTTACAGCGGGATTCCCCTGGTCGTAATCTCGGCGGATAGACCTCTTTATAAAATCGATGTGGGGGATGGGCAGACGATCCGGCAAGACCATGTCTTCCAACGCCACATTGGATATTCCGCACACCTGAAGCAGGACGTGGTCCACGCCTTCGAGCAAGTTAAAAAATACGCCCCGAAATGGCTAGAGGGCGGATCGGTAGAGGTATTGCAAAAAGAGATACAGCAACACAATGACGAAGAATTGAATACAGCGTTGAACGTGGCCCTGAAGACCAAGCTACCGGTACATATCAACGTTCCTTTCGAAGAACCCTTATACAACACGGCCCTGAAACCCGCTGCGGTACCGCTCGTGGTACCTGTGGAAGATAAGGCAGAAACGTCCATTCCGGATATAGAAAATTTTGCCGAGGTGTGGAATACTTCCACGCGGAAGATGGTGCTGGTCGGGGTGAATCCCCCCAATACGGTAGAACAGCATTTTTTGGATCGGCTGGCAGAAGACCCATCCGTAATCGTATTTACCGAAACCACCTCCAATTTGCACCATCCTCATTTTTTTGCCAGTATCGATAGTATTCTGGCGCCCATTGAAAAACGGGATGACCGTGACCTGCTTTTCGAAAAATTGAAGCCCGATATTTTACTAAGCTTCGGGGGCCTGGTAGTATCTAAAAAAATAAAGGCTTTCTTACGGGAATACGGACCGATACACCACTGGCACATCGACCCCTTAAAGGCCTATAATACCTTTTTTACCCTGAACCATCATTTCAAGATGGAAGCGAATTCGTTCTTTCGACGGTTTTCCCCCCGGATGAAGTTCCAGGAAAGCGATTATTTCTCCTATTGGGACTCCATTAAGATGGCTTACCGAAAAGCACGCGTAGCCTATATCGACGGAATTCCTTTTACCGATATGTCGGTTTTCAGTGCCATTGTAGCTAGTATACCCGAAGACTATCAGGTACAGCTGGCGAACAGCTCAACGGTACGCTACGCCCAATTGCTCGATCTACATCCCTCTTTGATAGTATATGGCAATCGCGGCACTAGCGGCATCGATGGAAGTACATCAACGGCCGTTGGGGCATCGATCTATGCCCATAGTCCTACGCTCTTGATTACGGGCGACCTGAGCTTTTTTTATGATAGCAACGGACTTTGGAACAATTATGTACGTCCCGATTTTCGGATTATCCTAATCAATAACGGGGGAGGTGGAATTTTCAGGATTTTGCCCGGAAAGGAGAATACCGAAAACTTTCAACGTTATTTTGAGACGGCCCATCAAATGGATGCCGAACATTTGGGCAGGCAATTCGGTTTCGATTATGAATCGGCCACGAATGAAGAAAACTTAATGCAAGCATTGTCCGAATTCTATTCCCCCTCAAAACATCCTAAAATACTTGAGGTACACACTCCTAGATTATTGAATGATCAAATTTTGCTCGGTTATTTTGATTTTATATCTTCGGTATACCATAGTAATGGACAATAATTGCACGACCTGATATGAGCAGGAAAAGAGAAGAATTAATCGAAAAGTATGCCGCCGAGGTCAAGGAAAAATTTGGCGAACAACCCGATTTGGATCTGTTGACCAAGATCACCAAAGATCTTGGCCCTGCCGTGTACAACAATGACGCCTCAAAAGTTGCAGGTAGTGATGAAAAGGAACTGGAAATCGTCAAGAAGAATTACCTGATAAAGAAATTAGGTCTCAACGATGATCCAAAACTTATGGAGGCCATCCATTCCGTGATGGAAAAATATGGCCCTTCGAACCGCATTAAGTACCGGGCGGTCATCTACTACATGCTTTGCAAACACTTTAACAAAGCTTCCGCCTATTAGGAGTTACCTTTGCACTATGATAGAATTGGGAAATTATAACGAACTCGAGGTATTGCGCGATACCAGTGTCGGTCTTTTCTTGGGCAGCAAAACAGGAGTCGAAATCCTCCTGCCCAATAAATACGTGCCGAAATCTTCGGAGATAGGAGATATGCTGAACGTGTTCTGTTATCTGGACCATGAGGAAAGACCGATCGCCACTACCTTGACCCCTCACGTCATTCGGCATAAATTCGGATTTCTACAGGTCGCCGAGGTAAATAAATTCGGCGCTTTTATGGATTGGGGACTCGAAAAACATCTTTTGGTGCCCTTTAGCGAACAGCGCGACAAAATGAAGCAGGGGCAGTGGTACGTGGTACGTTGTTATTTGGACGATGTCTCTTTTCGGCTGGTGGCCTCGAATAAGCTCGACAAGTTTTTGGATAACGAAGAGTTGACGGTGAGGGAAAGGGAAGAGGTAGATCTCATATTTACCCGGTTGACCGATTTGGGATGGGAGGTTATCATCAACCATCTTCATAAAGGTCTGGTGTTTCGCAACGAAATATTCAAACATGTAGCGGTAGGGGATACTATGAAAGGCCACATCAAGAACATTCGCCCCGATAACAAGATAGATGTCTCCCTGCAACCACTGGGCGAAAAAGCGCTGGAACCGGCCGCCGATAAAATTTTCGAACGATTGATGGCGCATAACGGATTTTTACCGCTCCATGACAAATCCGACCCACAGCAGATAAAGAAAGAGCTTCAAATGAGCAAAAAAACCTTCAAAAAAGGTATAGGCACTTTGTATAGGGAACGCAAGATAGAGATTCAGGAAGATGGGATAAGAGCGGTTTGAAATGGGTTGAAAATCAATATCCTACCAAAATTTTAACATCACCAAATCCGTGTTATACCACATAAAGGGCTATTTTCGCAACATTCCGCCATGGTATTTCATCGATCTTCCGGGATTTTGGTTAACTTTAGCGATATAATATAAATAATAATAGGACCATGCCCTTCATTGAAGAAAGCGATCTTTTGGAACTGCACAAAGATATCGACAAAGCGCAGATTATCAACGAACGTCTTCTTGACCAAATCAAATTCAAGAACAAGGAGATACGAAAAAATAGATTCCAGCGCAATGCCTTGGTCGGTATAATCGGCTTGTTCCTTATAGGTATGCTGATTGTTTTTTCGTTTACGGTCGGCAGAAGTGTTTCCAATAATTATGAAAGTCCCAGTAACCTGTTGGTGTCCATCGACAGCCTCGATGCCATCAAATCGCGCATTGATAACCTGAAGAAGCAGAACGAGGAACTGAGCTTGGTTAAGGAATTTTATTTGGCCAAGGAATTTTTACAAAAAGAAAAAATCTATTCGGTACAGGTGAAATCCTTTGTGGACAACAATATGACTTTAGCCTCGGAGGCACTTACCAACACGTTGTTCGTGAAAACAAATCCCTTCTATACCTATTCCTTGGGCAATTTCGAGACCTTGAAGGAGGCACAGAAATTTAGGGAACAATTAGTGGATATCGGCTTTCACGACGCCTTTGTGGCCTCCTATAAAAACGGGAAACGCGTGCAGATCGAAGACCCCGAGTAAATTGAACGTGATTATAAAGAAAATTGGTCCTTGGATCCATGCAGCCCGGCTCAGAACTCTTCCCCTATCCGTTTCCGGAATAGTGGTCGGTACGGCACTAGCCAATTATTATGGCACCTGCGACATCTATATTTTTACGCTTGCCTTGTTTACCACAATAGGTTTTCAGATTACCTCCAACTTCGCCAATGATTATGGTGATGGAATACGGGGGACTGACAATGCCGATCGAATCGGTCCTCAAAGGGCCTTGCAAGCCGGACTGTTGACCCGACAGGCCTTGAAAAAGGGTATCGTGGTTTCGGTACTCATTGACGGCCTCCTTGTCATTTCCTTGGTCTATGTGGCGTTCGGGCCCCAAAAATTCGTGTTTTTGGTATTGTTCCTGACATTGGGTCTTGCAAGTATCTGGGCCGCCCTCACCTATACTATCGGGGCATCGGCCTATGGATATAAGGGGTTGGGCGATGTTTTCGTATTCCTCTTTTTCGGATTGGTAGCCGTTTTGGGATCCCTTTTTCTATATACCGAATTCTTGACCTGGATGGCCGTTTTGCCGGCCATGGCCGTGGGACTGCTCAGCGTAGGCGTGCTCAATCTGAACAATTTGAGGGATTATGTCTCGGACAAAGAATCAAAAAAGAACACCTTGGTCGTTTATATTGGGTTTTGCCAGAGGCAAGACCTACCACTATATGTTGTTGGGTCTGTCTT
Source organism: uncultured Flavobacteriaceae bacterium (assembly GCA_963764285.1). GTDB lineage: Bacteria > Bacteroidota > Bacteroidia > Flavobacteriales > Flavobacteriaceae > Pricia. The sequence continues at coordinate 151,368 of CAVXSA010000010.1, read as the reverse complement.
TTGTCTGTGTTTCTGCCTTTTCGATCTTGAATTTTGAAGAATGGAGAACCTACCTTCCTTGGCTGGCCTTTGTTCCTATTTTCATTCATGGCAAAAAAGTATATGAAACCGATAACCCCCTAAAGCTTGATCCGGAGCTCAAGAAATTGGCGTTAAGCACATTTTTTTTGGCAGTACTTATTTACATTACTTGTAATAATTTTTTGTAATTTTATTTGATAAACCCACTAAACCCCCACTATTTTGGAACAACCTGTAAAAATTCTTATCGTAGAGGATAATGTAATCATTGCCGACGATATGCAAAGCATGCTCGAGGAAATCGGGTACGAAATTGTTGACAACGTCATTGTTTACGAACAGGCGGAAGAAGTTTTGAAGAACGAACAGGTCGATCTGGTGCTGATCGACATCATCCTGGCATCGGACAAAACGGGTATCGACCTCGGAAAGCACATTCGGGCCAACTATGACATTCCCTTTATTTTTGTGACCTCGAACTCCGACAGGGCCACTGTTGAGAATGCGAAATCCGTCAAACCCAATGGCTACCTGGTAAAACCTTTTGAACAACAGGACCTCTACACCTCCATAGAAATCGCGCTTTCCAATTTCAGCAGTTCCGACAAGCCGGCGGGCGGGGTGGAGCATGATGAGGATGTGGCTTTGTCGAATGCCGTGTTAAAGGATTCCATTTTCGTCAAGAAACAACACCTTTACTATCGCATCCAGTTCAGCGATATCCGTTTCATTAAAGCGGATAATGTGTATTTGGAGGTGAATACGGTGGACAAGAAATTCTTAGTGCGGAGTCCTCTTAAGGATTATCTGGAAAAACTGCCTAAAAATAAGTTTTACAGGGCCCATAAATCCTATATCGTAAACGTGGATCATATCGATGCCATCAATTCCAAGGATATTATGATAAAGGATACCCAGATTCCCATTTCAAAGGATTTTAAGGAATTTATCATCTCCGCCATGAATTCCTAAGGAGAATAAATACCGAATTTATTGTTCAGTTTTATAATGTTTTCAGCTTAATATAGGCCCTATCGTTTTCCTGGGGCCCTTTTTGATTCTATAAATAGAATTCATTTAGACTTTTTCTTTACCTATGACTATCACATTCTGAGGCTATATTTCCTCATTTTTGAATACCGTAGCCTTGCTATGCTTTAAAAAATTGAATTCCTATAGCCTCAAAAGCCGATATTTTCGCTTCCAAAAAATAAGTCTAAATGGGTTCACATACTATTCACCACAAAAAACCGTTGTTTTACAACAATGGCCCCAAAAGAATAGTTTATCTCAGAATCGGCCAGATGTACTGATATTGCCGTCCAAGGTTCTGTTTTTGTACTGTTAGTACCAAACCTTTCAATCGGCAGACAACAAAAATTTAGCCAGAGTACCGTTTACCGCTTAATTTTGGATTTTGCCTATTGCCCCTATGAAGAAACCAACTGGCCATAAAGTTTGCCTTATTCTCATCTGTTTCTGTAGTGTCCTTTTCGGAAGGGCACAGCAGGAGACGGAACAAAACTCGTTTACCCACTTCAATGAACTGGATACCGCTGACGAGCGCTTCGACTTCTTTTTCAATACTGCGGACAGATATCTCGAAAACTCCACTTACGACTGGCTCGATGAAGTGAATTTATATCTTAAAGCCGCCGTTAAGGACGCGGATACCGAAGAGATCAATAAGTATGAACTCATCCGTTCCCGTATTTACTTCGATCTGGGCGATTATGATAAGAGTTTAGCGATTGCCAAGGACCTCCATGCTACAATGGAGGATCTCGATATTTATTTCAAATCCAAACTATTGGAGTTGATGGACGACACCTACGGCCAATTGGCCATGTATCCTGAGCAGGTCGATACCCGAAACGAAATTCGCGAACTAGGCATCACCGATGAAGTTGCTTTTTATGATATCTATGCCAATTTGGGTATGTATCGGAGAGCTATGGGCGATTACATTGAAAAGGTAAAAAAGACCATCGAGGAAAGTGATTTTTATGCCCAGGCGGAATATTACAATACTTTGGGAGATTTTTTGAGACTGGACGAATCGACTCCTACAGCCTTGGACAATTACAAAAAGGCCAAAAGTTTTGTCACGGTCTTCTTGAACGACGTTATCCGTGAAAAAACCGAAAACGAACTGGCCGAGGCTAATCTTTTAGACGGTATCATCGACGGTAACATCGGTAAATGCTATGTGCAATTGAAGCAATACGAAGATGCCATTCCCCATTTGGAAAGTGGTATTTCGATCATCAAAGAGTTTGGTGAGGGCAACCTGCCAGACGAAATCACCGAAAATAGTTTGGCCATTTCTGAATGTTACCTGCAACTGGAAAATTACGCCATGGCCACAGATTACCTGAGTGATGACCTGAGCACCAAGACGACCGAAAACCAGTTGCGAAAGAACCGGCTGCTATCGATCTACTACGATAAAACGGAGGATTACAAAAATGCTGCTCTCTATCTGAGAAAAAGTCTGCGTATACGCGATTCCCTCATCGGTACGGAGTCGGAACTGAGGCGACAGCAGTTGGCGACGGTCATGCAACAGGATCTTGAGCTATCCAGAAAAATGGTGATTCAGCAGAAGCTGGACCTCGAAAAGTCGCGAAGCGAGATGCGGGCCCAAGAACGTACCAGCAATTTGGTACTTATATCCTTCTTTTTTACGCTGTTAGGTTTTGCCGGTCTGGTTTACGCCTATCTTAAAAGTATTAAGAGCCAACGCTTGATCGCCGAACAGAAATATATCATCGAGAATTCGTTGGTTGAAAAAGATTCCCTTTTAAAGGAAATTCATCATCGGGTCAAGAACAACTTACAGATGGTGTCGAGCCTTTTGAGCCTACAGACTAAGAATACCAGGAGCAAGGCCGCCATAGAGGCCTTGGAAGAAGGTAAGAGCCGGGTAAAGGCCATGGCGCTTATCCACCAAAAACTCTATCAGAACGAAGATCTTTCGGTCATAGAAATGCAAGGCTATATCGAGAGCTTGATCAACAGCGTGCAGTCCGTTTACCGAAAGGGCGGCCATAATATCGATATTACCATCGACACCGAGGGTGTGGAACTGGACATTGATCGGGCGATTCCATTTGGGCTAATCCTTAACGAGCTCGTTTCGAATACCTTCAAATATGCCTTTCCGGAGGATGACGAAGACGGAAAAATCTATATCCAAATCCGCAAGACCGAAGATCAGGAAGGTTACTTCGAATATTCCGATAATGGTATCGGTCTTCCCGAAGATACCGACGATCGCACGCAATCCTCCATGGGCATACGGCTGATGAACCGTTTGGCCAATCAGCTACAAACGACCCTGAACGTGGACAAAAATGTTGATGGGGTACGCTTTTGGTTCCATTTTAAGTGACCTCGCGCATTAAGACCATCTTGTGTAATAACTTTGGAAAAAAACGTTTGACATATACCCCTAAAACTTCCTTCTTACCCATATAGACCTCGAATTTTTCACGTTCCACGGCACGGATGATCTTTTCGGCGGCGACCGTTACGGGAATACCATTAGCTATAGATTCGCTTTGCGTGTTTTTCGGGCTTCCGTCTCCCGTAACCGCATTTTTGGCCACGTTGGTGCGCACAAAACCAGGGCAGACCATCGTCACGTTAATGTTATCCCCATCGTGTTCCATCCGCAGGGCATCGAAAAATCCATGTAAGGAATGCTTGGCGGCGCAATAGCCGGAGCGTTGGGGCGAAGAAAATTTACCCATCAGACTGCTGATGGTCACAAAATGACCCTTTTTATGTTTCACAAATTGGGGTAATATGGCTTTTGAAAGGGCGACCGCTCCGAAGAAATCGACATCCATTATCCTCTGATAGACCTCCAAATCGGTATCGATGATCAAGGAGCGTTGGCTGATACCCGCATTGTTGATCAAAACGTCAAGACTACCAAAAGCGGATTGAGCCTCGACGGCCCTGTCGGGCAGTGAATCGAAATCCGCAGACATCCAATGGCACCACTTTGACATTTTCGGGGTGCTCACATTGTTTTTGAACCCGGTTCAGTTCGTCCCTTTTCCGGGAGGATAAAATCAATTTACATCCTCGTTTACTCAGAGCATAGGCCAGGGCCTCACCGATACCCGAAGAAGCACCGGTAATCCATATTATTTTTCCATCCTGTAAACGCATACCGATAGTTTATGCCAAAAATATGGCTAAATTTGGCGGCAAGCCATGCAAGCCCGTTATAAAAAATATATTCTTGATTTCAAACGCCCCAGCGGCACGTCACGGGGCGTACTCCATCAAAAGGAGACCTGGTTCCTGATTTTGGAGGAAAACGGAAAATATGGTATTGGGGAGTGTGGCATATTGAAGGGTTTAAGTGTTGATGATGTCGAGGGCTATGAAGAAAAATTATCGTGGACCTGTACCCATATCGACTTGGGAAGGAAGGTCCTTTGGGAGTCCTTAACCGATTTTCCCAGCATCCAGTTTGGGATAGAGCAGGCTTTTTTATCCCTACATGCCGAAAATCCCTTCGAACTAATTCATTCCGATTTTTTGGAAAAGGGAAGTCCCATCCCCATTAACGGATTGATCTGGATGGGCGACGAGGAATTCATGTACGAACAGATCCAGCAAAAATTGGCCGAGGGTTTCCGGTGTATCAAAATGAAGATCGGGGCCATTGATTTCGAGACCGAGGTTTCACTTTTGGCATCCATCCGAAAAAAATATCCACAAGAAAAGATCGAACTTCGGGTAGATGCCAATGGCGCTTTTGAACCGTCGCAGGCCCTTGAAAAACTCGATCGGCTTTCGCAGTACGGCCTGCATTCCATAGAGCAGCCCATCCGTCAGGGTCATCCAGTCGAATTGCAGCGTCTATGTGAAGAATCACCCATTCCCATAGCATTGGACGAGGAATTGATAGGGATATGGGATATCAGATCCAAGGAAAAGTTATTAGAAACGATCCGACCGCACTACATCATTCTCAAACCCAGTTTTGTGGGCGGGTTTCGGGGCAGCGAAGAATGGATCGATCTGGCCGAAAAAATGTATATCGGCTGGTGGATTACCAGTGCCCTAGAAAGCAACATCGGCCTGAACGCCCTTGCCCAGTGGACCTATACCCTCGGTTGCAAAATGCCGCAGGGACTCGGTACCGGCGGGCTGTACAGCAACAATTTTGAATGTCCGCTTGAAGTCGAAGGCGGCAAGCTGTTTTATAGAAAATGTAAATATTGGGATACGCATTTAATTAGTAAATTATGTACATAGCGCAGGCGTATAAGGGAAATAACGCGACATGGCGGGTAATATTAACCGTCTTTGTGGCCACCGGATTTCTACTGTTGAATTATGTGGTCTTTTTGCTCTCCTCCAAGGAAGAGATGGAGCAGATGTACGAACTCATGAAATCTATGCCACCCATCGTTAGCCTTGTGGCCAATCTCGTGCCCTTTGTGTTCTTATTGGGCTTATTGATCCTCATGGTGGTTTTTGTTCATCAAAGAAGTTTTCTGTCCTTGACGACGGCGCGGCCCCGCATTGATTTTTCACGAATATTATTCTCCGCCTCCTTGATAATCGGATTGACCGTGGTTCTTTTTGCCGTTTCCTATTATTTGGCTCCCGAAGAAATCGTATGGAATTTTAATCCCATTAAATTTTTCTTATTGTTTGCAGTAAGTTTGCTGCTCTTTCCATTTCAGATCGGGTACGAAGAATATCTTTTTCGTGGCTATCTGATGCAGCAGATCGGTATCTTGTTCAAAAACCGCTGGTTTCCGCTTCTGTTGACCTCGGTACTTTTCGGGATACTGCACTCCGCCAATCCAGAAGTGGCCGAAATGGGCTATGTGACCATGGTTTTCTATATCGGATTCGGACTTTTAATGGGGATTATGACCCTTATGGACGATGGTATTGAACTGGCCCTTGGCTTTCATTTGGGCAACAACCTCATGGCGGCCCTATTGGTAACCTCCGATTGGTCGGCCCTCCAGACCGATGCACTTTTTAAGTACACTGCCCAAAACGCCTCGTCCGGTGCGGTACAGGAGATATTGTTGTCGGTGGGTTTGACCTTTCCGATAATTCTGTTCATTTTGGCCAAGAAGTACAAATGGAACCGCTGGAAGGAACGCCTGACCGGCAAGGTCCCCCCAAAAGAAATCTTTTTAGCACAGCATACCCATGAAGACGCTTTACCGGAAAATCCATAGCCGTTTCAAACTGAACGGCATTCCATACTCCATGGACGATCTCCCTGAAGTGGCCTATAGTCTGATCAAGGAAGGAGAAGCCTTTGAAAAAGCCTTGGGTGATTTTCTGTTGCAGTGGATGGATGACCATCCGGACTTGGAGGTGCAAACCTCGGGCTCCACCGGGAAACCGAAGCCGATTACCCTGCAGAAACGACATATGGTTAATTCCGCCTTGGCCACGGGGGAGTTTTTTGGACTACTACCGGGTGATTCCGCCCTCCTTTGCCTGCCGGTGGACTACATCGCCGGTAAGATGATGCTGGTCAGGGCCATGGTGCTGGGGCTGGAACTGGATTATATTGCCCCCTCATCGAATCCGCTTGAAGGCGTATTAAAATCCTATGATTTTTGTGCGATGGTTCCGCTGCAGCTTGAAAATTCATTGGATTCCCTTGGCTGGATTAAAATCCTTATTGTGGGGGGGGCACCCTTGTCTCCTAAGGTTCAAGAGCAGGTACGGGCGCATGATCATGGTCGCCGGCGGAGAAGGCAATCTGAAAAAAAAAGAAGCACGGAGTACAAACTACAGCCTTCTAACTTCGCTACTGCGGTATTCGAGACGTACGGCATGACGGAGACCATTACCCATATTGCACTGAAAAAAGTAAATGCGGGTTCAGGCAGGGGAGAAGCCAAACCTCAAAAGACCTTCAAAACCTTACCGGAAGTTACCGTATCCCTCGATGATAGATGTTGTTTGGTCATCGATGCCCCGAAAATTATCGATGTTCCGGTGGTTACGAACGATGTGGTCGATCTGGTGTCGGAAACCGAATTCGAGTGGTTGGGGCGGTATGACAATGTTATCAATTCTGGGGGGGTAAAGCTTTTTCCCGAACAGATCGAGGCCAAGTTGGCCGCTGTCCTACAGTCCCGATTTTTCGTGGCCGGAATTCCCGATAAAAAATGGGGCCGTAAACTGATCTTAATAGTGGAAGGCGAAATCGAGGAAAAAAGACTGTTTCAAGAAATTCGATCGCTAAAGTCCCTATCCAAGTTTGAAATTCCCAAAGAAATTTATGGAATTTCCGAGTTTTATCGGACCGAGAGTGGTAAAATCCAAAGAGGAAAAATTTTAGCCCGAATCTTGGGCTGACCCTACAGGAAGATGCAGGAGTCAAAACTTCTTCTTGATTAAAGGTTTAGGCACTTTTTCTGTATTTTCAGGATTGTAAACCCATCTTATGATCAAAATTGTTCTTTTAAGCTGTTGTTGTGTTTTTTTATCTGTCCACGCCCAACAAATCCTTCCCGAAGTGGAAAGGGCAAGGGTAATCGACGAAATTTTGGCCGATCGATTCGATAACTTGCTCCCCCAGTTGATGGACCAAACGCACATTGATATGTGGGTGGTTATTTCGCGGGAGTACAATGAAGACCCGGTTTTGCGTACTATGCTGCCCGCTACATGGCTCAACGCGAGACGAAGAACGATACTTTTGTTTTATAGAAATGCCGCATCGAACACCTTTGAAAAGCTGGCCGTCGCCCGGTACGAAGTAGGGGATAATATCGTATCCGCTTGGGACAAGGAAAAAGAACCAGACCAATGGAAACGTTTGATGCAGCTGATCGAATACCGCAATCCCGATACCATCGGATTGAATTTTTCGGATGATTTCAACCTTGCCGACGGGCTGGACAAAACGGATTATGAGGGGTTCATGAAATACCTTCCGAAAAAGTACCATCGCAAAGTCGTTTCCGCCGAACCCTTGGCAGTCCGGTGGATAGAGACCCGCACAGACCGGGAAATGATTTTATATAACCAATTGGTCGATATTACACATGACATTATCGCCCAGGCCTTTTCCGAAAAGGTTATCACCCCGGGTATCACTACCGCCACCGAAGTCGAATGGTGGATGCGGCAAAAGGTAACGGATCTGGGATTGGAAACTTGGTTCCACCCCGCGGTAGACGTGCAGCGTGCCCATGAAGAAACGGACGGACCCCTTCAGTCCTTTTCCGATCGCCCCGGTGTGACCATCATACTACCCGGTGATTTGTTGCATTGTGATTTTGGGATTACTTATCTGCGACTAAATACAGACTGCCAAGAATTGGCCTATGTACTGAAACCTGGTGAAAAGGAAGCACCTGAATTCTTAAGGGAAGGATTAAAGGCCGGAAATAAAGTACAGGATGTTCTGACTCAAAACATGCAAAAGGGCCGTACGGGGAACGAAATTCTGTACAAATCGCTTAAGGAAGCAAAGGCAGCGGGACTACGCCCCGCCATCTACACCCATCCTTTGGGCCTATATGGCCACTCCGCCGGTACCACCATCGGGATGTGGGATTCTCAAGAGGGCGTAATGAAGGATGATGGCGAGAACTATCCTTTAAATCCGAATACCGTCTATGCCATTGAACTTAACACCACCATCTCTGTTCCCGAATGGAAACGCGAAATACGCATTATGTTGGAAGAAGCGGGATTTTATGGCGAAGAGGGATTCCGGTACGTCAACGGCCGGCAAACGGAACTGTTTTTAATTCCCCGGATAAAACAGCATCAAGACGATTAAACCTGCAAAACCCCCATGTTAAAATTCTTACCGATCGGGGCATGATTGGCCGCTTCGATGCCCATAGAAATCCATTTCCTGGTATCGGTGGGGTCGATGATGGCATCCGTCCAAAGCCGCGCGGCGGCATAATAGGGGGAGACCTGGTCGTCGTAGCGGTCCTTGATGTTGTTGAAGAGTTCCGTTTCCTTTTTCTCGGTCAGCGTTTCACCCTTCTTTTTCAGGGAGGCCTTTTCAATCTGAAGCAATACCTTGGCAGCGGAATTTCCGCCCATGACCGCCAATTCGGCACTGGGCCAGGCCACGATCAATCTTGGGTCGAAGGCCTTTCCACACATGGCATAGTTGCCAGCGCCGTAACTGTTGCCGATGATTACCGTAAACTTGGGCACGACCGAATTACTGACTGCGTTGACCATTTTGGCCCCATCCTTTATAATACCGCCATGCTCACTTTTGCTACCGACCATAAAGCCGGTAACGTCCTGTAAAAAGACTAGGGGAATTTTTTTTTGGTTGCAATTGGCGATAAAGCGCGTCGCCTTGTCCGCAGAATCCGAATAGATGACCCCACCGAACTGCATTTCGCCCTTTTTAGTCTTTACGACTTTGCGCTGGTTCGCCACGATGCCGACCGCCCAGCCGTCGATACGGGCATACCCGGTCAATATCGTTTTTCCATATCCCTCTTTATACTGTTGGAATTTGGATTCGTCCACCAACCGCTTGATGATTTCGAGCATGTCGTATTGTTCCGTTCTAGCCTCCGGTAAGATGCCGAAAATAGCATCGGGATCTTCCTTGGGTTTGCGGGCAGTTTTCCGATCGAATCCCGCTTTGTCGAAGGATCCGATTTTATCGATGATGTTTTTGATGGTATGCAACGCATCTTTATCGTCCTTGGCCTTATAATCCGTTACCCCGCTGATTTCGGAATGGGTGGTGGCACCGCCCAGCGTCTCGTTATCCACATTTTCGCCAATAGCGGCCTTTACCAGATAGCTGCCCGCCAAAAAAATACTTCCGGTCTTTTCCACAATTAAGGCCTCATCGCTCATAATCGGAAGATAGGCCCCGCCCGCCACACAGCTTCCCATCACGGCGGCAATCTGGGTAATGCCCATACTGCTCATGACGGCATTGTTACGGAAAATACGTCCGAAATGCTCCTTATCCGGAAAGATTTCATCCTGTAGCGGAAGGTAAACCCCGGCACTATCCACTAAATAAATGATAGGCAGCCGGTTTTCGATGGCGATTTCCTGTGCCCTTAAATTTTTTTTCCCGGTGATGGGGAACCAGGCCCCCGCTTTCACTGTGGCGTCGTTGGCCACCACGATACACTGCTTTCCGGAAATCCATCCTATTTTAACGATTACCCCACCTGATGGGCATCCCCCGTGTTCCTCGTACATCCCGTCTCCCTGCAAAGACCCCGATTTCAATAGCGTCTTTTCCCTTATCCAACAACTCGTCGATCCGCTCCCGTGCCGTTAATTTGCCTTGGTCGTGCTGCTTTTGGATACGCGTTTTTCCACCGCCCATTTTTACGTGGACAAGCCGTTTTTTTAAATCCGACACCAGAAGTTTATTATGGTCTTCGTTTTTGTTGAACTTTAAATCCATCCAATAAGTTTCTTTTAAGGCATAAAGATAAGCAGTAAAAATTCAAGGTTCAAAACTCCTGCGCATTTCGGTTCAGGGTATAAGGTTTAAGGGCGGTCCCGACGATTTGGAGTGTGCTAGTTTTGACTTCAGATCCTAACTTGCCCAAGTGAAATTCGAACCCATGTTCTAATCCTAGTCGAAGGCTTGGACTTTTGAGGTGAAAATTACTTATTTTTGGCACAACCGAAATTGATAGTATGGCAGATAAAATACGATGGGGCATTGTTGGCCCCGGGCACATAGCGCACAGTTTTGCGAAAGATTTACAATGGGTCGAAGATGGCGAACTCACCGCCGTGGCCTCACGCAGTATCGATCGGGCGAATGAATTTGCTGATGAATACGGTGCGGAGCATCGCTTCGGCTCCTATTGGGAACTCTTTGAATCGGATGTTGTGGACGTGATTTATATCGCCACCCCGCATACTTCGCATTCCGAATTGACCATTGAGGCGTTGAACCAGGGAAAGGCCGTACTGTGTGAAAAACCAATGGGCACCGATGCCGATCAGGTTAAAACGATGATTGCCGCGGCGAAAAAGAATCAGGTCTTTCTAATGGAAGCCCTATGGAGCCGTTTTAATCCCTCGATCGTAAAGGTAAAGGAGTTGATAGAGCAAGGTAAGATAGGCGATATCACTTATCTGAACGCGAACTTCGGATTCTATGCCTTGGATAGGGATGAGGATGGACGCCTTTTGAATCCCGATTTGGCGGGAGGCTCTCTGCTCGACATTGGTATTTATCCCATTTTCTTAGCCTATTTGTTTTTGGGTAAACCCGATAATATCGAGGCGGTTTCCCTGTTCCACCAAACAGGCGTGGAAATTCAAACCTCGATGATCTTCGAATATCCAAATGCCCAGGCCACCCTCGCCAGCGGCCTACGCTCGAAGATACAGATGCGGGCGGAAATTTCCGGCAGCAAAGGCTCTGCATTCCTGCACGAACGATGGCACGAGACACAGGGCTATTCCCTCGAAATCGATGATATTATGGAGGATTTTCTACTTCCCACCCAAGGCAAGGGCTACACCTATGAGATTAAAGAGGTACACGATTGCCTAAGAAACGGAAAGGTGCAAAGTGACAAATGGAGCTGGCAGAACAGTTTAGACCTGATCAACCTTTTGGATGAGGTCCGTAGTATTACCGGAACGACTTTTCCTTTTGAGGAATAGACGGATTTGTACCCTTGGGGTCCGATTTGAAATACTTGCCAACGCATAGAGGCAAACAAAAATCGCATATGGCCCAAAAAGTTTTTGTAATATTTCCGATATTTGATTTTTCGGTTAACCACATCAAAACACCTTACGAATGAACAAAAATACCGTATTGGCCTGGGCCACCTTTATTATGATCATCGTAGGCTTGGCCTTGATAGCGCTTGGTGCGTTTCGGTATGACGATGTCGCCGGATGGGGCTTCGCCTCGGTAGGTATGGGATTTTTTGCCATAGCATGGGTTTTCAATGCGCTTAAGGGAAGGGTCTGAAATTCCTATTACCATGTCAAATATTAAATTCAAATCTAAATGTCCATTGACATACAACGCGGATTACGAGTGATACCCATAAATCCCTAAACTCCCCAACGCATAAACTTTAATAATGAGCGACGATAAAAAAGTTATTTTCTCCATGTCCGGGGTGACTAAAACCTACAAGAATGCCAACACGCCCGTTCTTAAAAATATCTATCTAAGTTTTTTTTATGGGGCCAAGATCGGTATTCTCGGCCTAAACGGTTCGGGAAAATCGACCTTATTGCGCATCATTGCGGGGGAGGATAAAAATTATCAGGGCGATGTGGTGTTTTCCTCGGGATACAAAGTGGGCTACCTGGAACAAGAGCCGCAGCTCGATGAAGAGAAAACCGTGCTTGATGATCGTGAAGGAAGGCGTAGCCGAAACTGTGGCCATCCTCGATGAGTACAACAAGATAAACGATATGTTCGCCCTGCCGGAAGTGTATGAGGATGCGGATAGGATGCAAAAGTTGATGGACAAACAATCGGGGCTCCAAGATCAGATCGATGCCTCCAATGCGTGGGAACTGGATACCAAACTGGAAATCGCCATGGATGCCCTCCGCACTCCCGAAGGCGATAAAAAAATTAGCGTGCTTTCGGGCGGGGAACGTCGTCGGGTGGCCCTTTGCCGACTGCTGCTGCAAGAACCTGAAATCCTTTTGCTTGACGAACCTACCAACCATTTGGATGCCGAATCGGTGCACTGGCTAGAGCACCATTTGGCACAATATAAAGGTACGGTCATCGCCGTTACCCACGACCGCTATTTCTTGGATAATGTCGCCGGATGGATCTTGGAACTGGATAGGGGTGAGGGCATCCCATGGAAAGGCAACTATTCAAGTTGGCTTGACCAGAAGTCCAAACGCCTGGCAAAGGAAAGCAAATCTGCCTCAAAACGTCAAAAAACCTTGGAGCGGGAACTGGAATGGGTGCAACAGGGGGCGAAAGGCCGCCAGAAAAAGCAAAAGGCACGCCTGAACAACTACGATAAACTGATGAGCCAGGACCAAAAGCAACTGGACGAAAAGCTAGAGATTTATATCCCGAACGGTCCGCGCTTGGGTACCAAGGTTCTTGAAGCCCAAGACGTGAGCAAGGCCTATGGCGATAAGCTACTGTATGAGGGGCTGAATTTTAAACTTCCCCAAGCCGGTATAGTGGGCATCATCGGCCCCAATGGTGCCGGAAAGACCACCATATTCCGCATGATTATGGACGAGGAAACGCCAGATAAAGGGGAGTTCGAAGTGGGAGAGACCGCAAAAATAGCATATGTGGACCAAAGCCATTCCAACATCGATCCCGAAAAGAGCATTTGGCAGAATTTTAGCGACGAGCAGGAGTTGATCATGATGGGCGGCCGCCAAGTGAATTCCAGGGCCTATCTCAGTCGTTTTAATTTCTCGGGAAGCGAGCAGAACAAAAAGGTAAGCATGCTATCAGGGGGTGAAAGAAACCGTTTGCACTTGGCCATGACCCTCAAGGAGGAAGGCAATGTATTGCTTTTGGACGAACCTACAAATGATTTGGACGTCAACACCTTACGCGCTTTGGAAGAAGGTCTGGAAAACTTTGCCGGTTGTGCCGTGGTGATTTCCCACGACCGCTGGTTCCTGGATCGGGTCTGTACCCATATTTTGGCTTTCGAAGGCAATTCCCAAGTATATTTTTTCGAAGGCTCTTTCTCGGAATACGAGGAGAACAAGAAAAAACGTTTGGGCGCGGATATCATGCCAAAACGGATCAAGTACAAGAAGTTGGTACGGTAATCTTTAATACTCTTCGTCTGGATACCAGTCCAACTGCACCACTTCAATATCGGAATTTCCTTCGTTGACCAATTCCTTAAATTTAGATACGTCGCTTACGTCAGGTTTGCCACGGTAGTGGTAAGGATAGACCTGGTCTGGCTTAAAGTCCAACACCGCCTCGGCGGCACTTTCGACGGTCATGGTGTAAGGCAGGTTCATGCAGATGAAGGCAATATCGATGTCCTTGAGATTTCGCATTTCGGGAATATCCTCGGTATCCCCTGAAAAATAAACACGCTCATCGCCCATATTTAGTACATATCCATTGCCCCGGCCTTTGGTGTGAAAATCCTTGGCCTCTTCCCGCAGGTTGTACATGGGTATGGCCTCGACCGTGATACCATAGCGTTCCTTTGAATTGCCGTTGTTCAATACATCGATCTGTGGCGTAAATTGGGCGGGCATTTTATCGGCTACGGCTTGGGGCATGATGATTTTGGCCTTTTCCGTATCCAGTGCTTCCAAGGTCTCGACGCTAAAGTGGTCGCCGTGGATGTCCGTGATCAGGATGAGGTCGGGGTTCGGCTGCCCGTCAAAAGCCTCCGCGCCGCCGACGGGATCGACGTATATGGTGAGGTCGTTCCATTGCAGAACCACCGTGGCATGCGAAATAGGCGTTATTTTTACTTCTTTCATTGCTGCAGGGGGCGGGGGAGGGGCCTCCATAGAGCCGTACGCCGGTTCTGAATCCATGTTGGGATTGTCCTGTTTTTGAATCTCCTTGCATCCGAAGAATGTAAGGCACCCGATAAGTGCCATATATAGCGTCTTTTTCATACCTGATTCATTTTTAGTATCCAAACCCGTTTAGGGAAGACGAAATCTATTTATCCAAACCATTTATGGGTACGGTAATTAAATTTCCGATTAGGATCTTCCTTCTATCTCTCGAAAATTACAATTATTTTATGGTTCGCCCTAGCATAATCGATTGTATCGTCCGGTAAAGCTAATAATCGCCTTGTATGTTAAAAAATTTCGTACTTTTGATAAGGATACTATTTGAATTATTCCCGTTAAGAAATCTAAAAATAAATTCCTATCGTATATAGACGGTTGCGAACAAACAAATTAAGAAATTAATCCTTACATTATGAATGAAACAAAAACTAACAACGGATTGAAGGTGCTTGCTGGTCTATTGGGTGTAGTGCTCTTGGGAACCATTATTTATACGGTCAGTCTCTACCAGGACAAGAAAAAGACCGAGGCCGTACTTACGCAGGAAAAACAACTGGTTGTCGAGGATCTCAACAGTTTGAAGTCTGAATACGACAAGGCGATTCTGGAGAGCAATGCCACGAATGAGGAATTGGTCGAAGCCCGCGACAATATCTCGAAGTACATCGATTCGGTGCAGAACATGAAGGCTGACATTTCCACTTTGTCCCGCTACAGAAGGCAAGTGGGGGTCTTGAAAACGGAGCGGGAACAGTTGCTAAGGCAAGTCGATTCCCTTCAAAAATCCAATACCCTGATTGCCATGCAGCGTGACAGTACCTACACAGAACTGGAGAAGCAGACCGTCTTCAACGATTCCTTGGTAGTGCAAAATACCCAATTGGCGGACGTAGTGGAAAAAGGATCGGCGCTGAACCTTTCCAAATTCAATGTTGATGCCGTTAAGGAACGCAATAATGGTAAATTGTCGTCTGTCAATAGGGCCAGAAGGGCGGACAAATTCAAAATTTGCTTCACCGTAGCGGACAATGTAATCGCTGAGGCCGGAGATCGCGAATTTTACATTGAAGTACTCGACCCCCAAGGAAACGTTATGGGCGAAAGCTTTTCGAAGACCAATGATGAAGGGGCTTCGATAACCTATAGTAAGGGAACTAGCTTCTACTACGAAAACAAGCCCCTGGATGTTTGCGATTACATCGGAAAGCCATCCGGCGATTTTCAGGAAGGCAATTACATGGTAAACGTATATGACAACCGATTGAAGTTGTTGGGCACCTCGAAATTCGAGCTTAAGTAATCTTACAAAACTCTTTTTGATAACAAAAAAGCCAGTCTACCCGACTGGCTTCTTTTTTTGTTCGGTGAATGGTTCATAACCCTCATACCATATCCTCCGGCCTCACCCATTCATCATATTCCTCGGCAGTTACATAGCCCAAATTGATGGCTTCCTCCTTGAGCGTGGTACCATTCTTGGTGAGCGGTATTCGCTATTTCCGCAGCTTTGTAGTAACCGATTTTGGTGTTCAAGGCGGTAACGAGCATCAGGGAATTGTTCAGCATCTGTTCAATGACCTTACGGTTAGGCTCGATACCAGTAGCACATTTTGCGTCAAAACTGACACAGGCATCGCCGATCAGTTGGGCGGATTGTAAAATATTGGCCGCCATTAAGGGTTTGAAGACGTTCAGCTCGTACTGCCCTTGCGTACCGCCGACGGTTACGGCCACATCGTTGCCCATCACCTGGGCACAGACCATGGTCAGCGCTTCGCACTGGGTGGGATTTACCTTTCCGGGCATGATCGAACTCCCGGGCTCATTGGCGGGGAGGTTGATTTCACCGATGCCCGAACGTGGCCCGGAGGCTAACATTCGAATATCGTTGGCGATTTTGTTTAAAGATACGGCCAGCTGTTTCAGGGCACCGTGACTTTCTACGATGGCATCATGGGCGGCCAGGGCCTCAAACTTATTGTCCGCAGTGCGGAAGGGTAGGCCCGTGAACTCGGAGATAAATTTGGCGACGAGCACGTCATAGCCTTTGGGGGTGTTGAGTCCCGTCCCTACCGCCGTTCCACCCAGGGCCAGTTCACTCAGATGGTCCAAGGTGTTGTTAAGGGCCTGGAGGCCGTGGTCGAGTTGGGAGGCATATCCTGAAAATTCCTGACCCAAAGTGAGGGGGGTAGCGTCCATCAAATGGGTACGTCCAATTTTGACGACCTTGGCGAATTCCTGGGATTTTTTGCGTAGTGTATCCCGTAATTGCGTTACTCCGGGAATAGTGGTCTCCGTGATTTTTTTATAGACCGCTATATGCATCCCTGTAGGAAACGTATCGTTGGAGGATTGCGATTTGTTCACATCGTCGTTGGGCTGCAAGGTCTTCTCGCCCTCCCCGATTTTATTACCTGCGATTTCGTGGGCGCGGTTGGCGATAACCTCGTTCACATTCATATTGCTCTGAGTGCCAGAACCGGTCTGCCAGATAACCAGAGGAAATTGACCATCGTGCTTTCCCTTCAATATTTCGTCGCAAACTTGAGCTATCAAATCCCTTTTTTCTTCGGACAGTACCTGAAGTTCACAGTTGGTATAAGCTGCAGCCTTTTTAAGATAGGCAAAACCGTAAACAATGTCCAAGGGCATGGAAGCGGGCGGGCCGATCTTAAAATTGTTCCGGGAGCGTTCGGTCTGTGCACCCCAATATTTGTCTGCAGGTACCTTAACCTCGCCCATCGTGTCTTTTTCCGTTCTATATTCCATATCAAAAGTCATTTCGTTTCTAACAAAGGTAGGGGATAGCCTGTTTATCGATTAGTCGTCGAATGTTTTTTTTATCCGCAATTTGCAATTCTACCTGTTTTACGAGTATCTTTGGCATTAAATACGGAAAAGTATGTTCGAATTCGACCAATATTTAGGATTTTTAGCTTTCTTGACCATTCTCACCATAGGCTTTTGGCTGATGATTTTTTTGCTGATGTTCGTAGTACCGTATTGGTTGGGCGGAAACCTCATAGAACGCTATAAGGAATGGAGAGCGGAGAAACGCGCCAAACGCGAGGCATCGTAATCCGTCGTGGTTAGCATATGAAAAAGCCGGGGAAGTCAAACTTGACTTCCCCGGCTTTTTTATGGTAACGGTCATTATAATAATTCCGCTTCCATTAACATTATCCCTCAAACTCTCCCCCATCATCTTCGCCACCGCCGTTGCCCCCTTGTCCACGGCCGTTCTCACGCTTTTTGGGTTGATTGAAGCGGTAGATAAAGGAAAAGGTAAAAGACCGTTGCCGCCATTGGAACTCACTACGGGAGGTAAAAAACTCCGTTTCGGTAAACGACTTTCGCTTGAAGGAGTTCAACAGATCGTTGACGTTCATCGATAAGGTACCGTTATCGTTCAATATGTCTTTGCTAAAAGCCAGATTGATCCCGAACAGGCCTTCGGTCTCTGTCTGGGCAGTGGACCTGCGGTCCCCTATAAAAGGCATTGGTCTGCCATTCCACTTTCGCCGGCAGGGTAACTTTAGAACTGAAGCGGGCGAACCAGCTGGAGTTGTCCGTACCGTAATCCACCCCATTGAAGGAGCCTGTCGTCGAAAACTTATAATAATTAAAACTACCGTTCAAGCGCAACCATTTTTTCGGATTGTACATGAGCCCGGCCTCGGCCCCGTAGCGGTTTTCTGTGGACAGGTTGATGGGAAGGGAACGGATGATTTGTATGCTGTCCGTTGTCACCTGCCCCGTAGGTTCCTGAACCCTTTCAAAAGCATCGGTTTCCCGTTGGTAGTATATAGAGGAAGTCAGGGTCAATTTATCCCATCGTTTGAGATAGCCAAGATCAAAAGCGTTCGAGAATGCCGGATTTAAATCGGGATTTCCCTGAAAAATGTTCGTACGGCTTGATCGTGAAGGAAAAGGGTTAATATACCATCCCCTAGGTCTGTTGATACGACGGTTATAGCCTAACGAAACGTTTTCCCTACCTTCTTCATCGAATTCGTAGATCAGGTTGAGGGTGGGGAAAAGCCCTAAATATTTTTTGTCGAAATTAGGGTTTACGTCCACACCCAGTTCCTCTTGCAATTGGTTGTTATCGAATTCCGATTCCAATTTTCCCTTCAATTGGGTATGTTCCAATCGCAACCCGAGAAGAAATGAAAAGTGGCCAAACTTGTTCCCGTACTGCGAATATATGGCGTGTACGTTTTCGTCGTAGGTAAATTTATTGGTCAGGTTTTCGTTCAGTACGAATTGGCCACTGGCCTGATCTAATGAATCCAAACGGTAGTCGGTTATCTCTTCCTCCAACTTGCCCCGATACCCCGCTTCGAACTGCGCATCTTCCATTGGGAGAACGTAATCGGCCTGGATCAGGTATTCATTTTGCTTTTCGTTCTCGAACACGTTCTCGAGCACCAACAAGTCATCATCCGGGAAGGTTCGACTTTCCTCGATGGTGGAGTTTTTTATTTCGTCGTCTTTAGAGTACTGAAAATCGGCTGTCAGCTTATGGCCTTCGTCGTTGAAATTGTTCACGTAGTTCAACGAAAACTGATAGCTGTCCTGGTCTTGGTTTTCCTGTTCTTCGCGAAAGGTCCTACTGTTCAATTGATCGGTTATAAAACGTCGGTTGGTGTTTTCGGTGAGGTCTTCGTCATTTGATCTCCGGTAGAAAATACTTCCGGTAACCGACGAATTTTCTGTAAGGAAATACTCCATCCCCAGATTGGTATTGAAGTCCTTGTCCAACCGGTTATAGACCCGGTCCTCGATGACCCTATCGAATCGTCCGGAGGTATAGGTGTTGTCAAAAAATGCATTTCCGGGGGCATCGCGGTACCGGTAGCCCGTAGTATTGAAGATATTGAACTTATCGGTACGGAGGTTCACGTTGGCGGTAATACCGCTACTGGACGGATAGCCGATATTGGCATTTACCGAGCCGTTAAAGCCCAGCGTTTTTTCTTGTTTGAGGATGATGTTCAGAATGCCGGCGGTACCTTCCGCATCGTAACGGGCAGAGGGACTCGTAATGACCTCCACCTTTTCTATAGCATCGGCGGGCAGTTGCCGCAAGGCATCGGTAGAGCCGAAGCCTGCCATGGCGGATGGTTTTCCGTTGATCAGGATCCGTACGTTTTCGTTGCCGCGCAGGCTGATGGCACCTTCGACATCAACATTTACCGAAGGTACATTGTTCAGTGCATCACTAATCGTTGCGCCGCTGGTGGTCAGGTCTTTGCCGATGTTATAGATTTTTTTGTCAAGGCGTACCTCCACGGTCGTTTTTTCCCCGGTAACCTCGACCCCTTCCAACTCCGAGGCGGAGATGGTCAGGGATATCGTTCCCAGGTCGGTGGATTCGTCGAAGGTTTTTTGGGGGACTTGATAGGTCTTGTAGCCGATGTATTCAATGCTGGCGTTATATTTCCCAGGGGCGGTCTCCACATCAAATTTCCCTTCGGCGTCGGTAATTCCACCGGATACCTTATCCGGGATTTTCAATACTTTGTAGTACTAAGGTGGCGTATTCTAAAGGTTGGCCGGTTTCTTGGTCCATGACCGTACCGGTGATTTTGATGGGATCCGCTGCT
The DNA here is from genome assembly GCA_963764285.1 of uncultured Flavobacteriaceae bacterium. Taxonomy (GTDB): domain Bacteria; phylum Bacteroidota; class Bacteroidia; order Flavobacteriales; family Flavobacteriaceae; genus Pricia. The sequence goes on along the minus strand of CAVXSA010000010.1, from coordinate 131,242 downwards.
GGGTCTTGAGGGGGTTGGGAATAAGCGATAAGGGAAATGAACAATAGGAGTAAGAGGGAAGTATTTTTTCATTAGGGTGGATTAGTTTTAATTTTTCTTTTTCTGTTTTCGTTTCCTTTCTTTTTTCTTCTCTTTTTTGGTCTTTTGGATGCCTTTTTTCTGCATTTCTACAAAAGCTTCGTATTTTTCGGGCGGTAGGCCGGCCCTCAGTTCCTCGTCCTGCGACTTGGTGATGTTTTCCATACCCTCGCGCATCTGTTCGGGGCTCAGTTCCAAAATTTGCATTTCGATACGTTTCTGTACGTATTTTTTGAGGATGGAACTTAAAACAGCCGATTCGAACTCGTTCAGTTCCAAGGTTTCCGCTATCTCCGGCATTTCTCCGTCCACGATCTGTTCCGCCGTTTTGGGTTCGGGTTCTTTGGGAGTCTCCTGTACTTGGGGAATAGCATTTCGTTGTCGTCCGTAGCCGTATCCATACCCACTGCCGTATCCGTAACCGCTGCCATATCCGCGTCCGTATTGAGCCTGCAGTTCACTACCTGCTAAGAGGAGTATGAAGAGAATGATAAAGGTTTGTTTTTGATTTTCATGACGATTGCTTTTAATGGGATTAATTATTTAGCGATATGGTTTAATGTGTAGCGGTTAAAGCTTTGTTAAAAGGGATGGCCTAGTCTTCCACCTGCCCCATCATCATCAAAAAGGCCTTTAGAAATGCATCGATTTCGCCGTCCATTACGGCGTCCACATTTCCGGTCTCTTCCGATGTCCGCACATCCTTTACCAATTTATAGGGATGCATAACGTAATTGCGGATTTGGGAGCCCCATTCGATTTTCATTTTTGAGGATTCGATCTCGTTGCGGGCCTCCATTTTTTTCCGGAGTTCGATTTCGTACAATTGGGATTTTAACATCTTCAGCGCCGTAGCCCGGTTATCGTGCTGGCTTCGGGAATCGGAACAGGAAATCTGAATTCCGGTAGGATGATGTACCAACTGCACCTTCGTTTCCACCTTGTTCACGTTCTGTCCCCCAGCGCCGCTCGATCGCGCCGTGGTGATGGTGTAGTCAGCGGGATTGATATCGACTTCGATACTGTCGTCCACTAGAGGATAGACATAGACCGAGGCAAAGGAGGTGTGCCTCTTGGCGTTGCTGTCGAAGGGGGAGATCCGGACTAGGCGGTGCACCCCGTTCTCGCCCTTCAGCCATCCGAAGGCATAATCACCATCAATTTCAAGGGTCACGGTCTTGATACCCGCCACATCGCCTTCCTGATAGTTGAGTTCTTTGACCTTATAGCCGTTCTTTTCCGACCACATGATATACATGCGCATGAGCATCGATGCCCAGTCGCAACTTTCAGTGCCTCCGGCGCCCGCGGTAATTTGGAGAACCGCAGGCAATTCATCGCCCTCTTCGGAAAGCATGTTCTTGAACTCCAGTTTTTCTATTTGCTTCAGCGCCTTCTCGTACTGTGCTTCGACCTCTTCTTCGTTGATTTCGCCTTCTTCCTGGAATTCCAGCAGCACTTCGAGGTCCCCCACGACGGTCTTGGCGCTATTGTAGTCATCCACCCATTGTTTTTTGGATTGGATGAACTTCATGTGTGCCTGCGCCTTTTGGGGGTCGTCCCAAAAATCTGGGGCGAGCGTTTTCTCCTGCTCGTTCTCTATTTCGATACGTTTCGCATCGACGTCAAAGATACCTCCTTAACGCACCAAGGCGATCTTGAAGACCTTTGAACAGATCCGTAGTAATGGTCATCTAAATTTAATTTTGGGCAAAAGTAATGTTTAGACGTGAATTGTAGCCTATTTTCATCAGTAGCTTTTTAGAATCCGGCCTCTCGACTGCTGTTTATGCTTAGCGCGGCACAAGTAATAGGTATGACCAATTTGAATTTGTCGTCTCGACTGCATTGGTTATAACCTATTTGAAATGTGGAATTTGGAATTCGGGATTTGGAATTTTTCACTGTTGTTGCTGTGCGGAAACCTGCACCGTATGACTGGTCTCGTTGCGCCCGGTGGTATAGACTACCCCTTTGAGCGGGGCGCAATCGGTATAATCCTTTCCGTGGGCGATTTTGATGTGATTGGTATCGGCCAAAAGGCTATTGGTCGGGTCGAAGCCGACCCAGCCGAGCTGTGGAATGTAGGCTTCCGCCCAGGCATGCATCTGTGAATCGCCGAAAAAACCGTTGCCCTGGTGTAGGTAGCCGGAAACATATCTTGTAGGAATGCCGTTTCGCCGAGCCAGGGCACAGAAAAGATGGGTGAAATCTTGACAGACGCCGTGCCGGGTGGCGATAACCTCTTCCAGTACAGTATTCACATCGGTCACCTCGGTCTTAAAATAGATATGTTTGTATGTCCAATCGTTCAAGGCCTGTAGATTTTCAAAAATGGATGTGCTTTGATCGAAGACAAAAGCGTCCCTATTGTTTTCGGGAAGGGTGGTAAAACGGGTATTTCTTAAAAAAGCTTCGAAATCGACCTTGAAATCCAGTTTTTGAATACGCGCGTAAGCTTCGGAAACCGTGCCAGATGGAATAAAGTCAAATGGATTAACTTCCTTTTTTATCAGTTTAAAATGCGCCTCGAATGAAATCTGCCTGAACTTTTGCTTGGGGTGAACCCGTATGGTTCGGAATCCATATCCATTGACAGAATATTCATTGATAACTTTTAGGGAATTGCTAAAAATACTGCTGACAAATTCTTGATTATCATTTTGTTGCGGAATAATTAAAAATTGCCAATAGGCATCTTTCACCCAGTTTTCATAGGTGTTTTCAGCCGTATAGGTGATGGAATATTCTAGGGACATGTTTCGTGTTGTGTTAAGCCTCTCATAGTCGGACAAGACGTGTTCGTTTTTACCAGTGCTGCGTTAAAAAATGATTCCGTAGCTACGGCTATGGATAATTTTTTGCCTTGTCCTGACAAAAAATAACTGCGGTTTAACCCACATAACAGATTTAATACAACACCAGCGGTAATTGGGGCCAAAGATAATGGTTTGTAAAATCAATAGTTAAAAAACTCTTTTTCCATTTTCTGGCTGATTTCCGCTAGGTCTTCCAAAATGTTTTCGATAAAGGATTGTATATCTTCTTCGATTTCCTGAATATATTTATAGGCGTATTCCGATCGTACACGGCCCACCAAAAACGCCGTGGAAGTCTTGTTGTAGTTTTTGCTCGGATCTAATACTTTGATATGATCATAGACCTGATTGAGGCTGTTCATGACCGAACGTGGACAATTGGGATTTAGGATTAAAAACTCCAATGTAGAGATGCTCGTCGGGGTTTTTTTGTAGAACCGCCGCATCATATCATACGATTCCGCACATTTCAACAAAGTGATCCACTCAAAACTGTTCTTAAACGTGTCGCCATAACTTCCCCCCTGATTGTTGGGCATCGTTGTATTTGGCGTTGATCATACGTATGATTTGCGTGGCCCTTTCGATATTGACGCCCATCATGATGATGGAATAGATTTCATCGTGCAGTAAGGTACCTCTGATTTTCCCCCGTAAAACGGCCGTCATTTCGGCCACATTCGTTGTAAAATCATGTAATCCGCTTTTCATAAAGGTTTCCGCATTGTAATTCAGGACGAAATGATAGAATTTGTTGATGGCCTCGTAGAGTTCGGTCGAAATCAGGTCCCGGGCACTGTTGGCATTCTCTCGGGCGTATTTGACGTTGTTGATGATGGAAAAGGGGAAATCCACGTCCAGACCGATTTGATAAAGTACTTTTTCTTCGTCCAGTTGAGCGGATTCTTCTTTTGCGGGGTCACCGACCATAAAAAGCATGGAACGCAAAACGAACTGGCGGGACTGCGACAATTGATTGGGCGCGTCGAGCGATGAAAAGTAGTTGACGTTCAAATACCGCGCTATATGTTCGGATCGTTCGATATAACGCCCCATCCAGAAAAGGTTATTGGCTACTCGTGCTAGCATATTTTTGGTTTCATGTCTTTGATTAAAATTACTCTGTACCCTGTGAAATTTTAGCTCTCGAAAAGTTGCAGTAGGAAGTTACAGTCGGCGGTCAACGGTTCAAGGTTCAATTGCTACTTTATAGCTGTTTAAGGATAAAGGTTGTTTTTCCACTTCGACCTTCTACCTTGAACCTGCCGAAGGCAGGGTAAATTGTGAACCACCCCCTGAGCACTGCCAACTGAACACCGCTCACTCCTTCAACACCCAAGTATCCTTAGACCCCCCTCCTTGTGAGGAATTGACGATCAAGTTCCCTTTTTTCAGGGCCACGCGGGTCAGTCCACCTTTTAAGACGAATTCCCGGTCTTTGCCCAGTATGGTAAAGGTTCTAAGGTCAACGTGCCGCTGTTCGAAAGATTTGCTATCCTCGATATACGTAGGGTGAACGGAAAGCGATAATATGGGCTGGGCCACGTATTTTCGGGGACTTTCCTTCAGCTGCTTTTTTACTGTTTCTATTTCTTCCCCTGTCAAGCGGTTTCCAATCGAAATGCCGTATCCCCCGGCCTCGTCCACCGGTTTGATGACCAGTTCGTGTATGTGCTCCAATACATATTGCAGTTCATCGGGGCGGCTACAATGATACGTGTGTACGTTATTAAGGATGGGTTCCTCGTTCAAATAGTATTTAATGATTTCCGGCATGTAGGTATATACGGCCTTATCGTCGGCCACACCCGTTCCCGGGGCATTGGCCAAGGTAACGTTACCTTTTTTGTAGGCGGCGAAGAGTCCCGGTACCCCTAGTGCGGAATCCGGTTTGAATTCCAGGGGATCGATAAACGCATCGTCGATCCGGCGATAGATTACATCGACCTTCTCCGGCCCGCGGATGGTCTTCATATAGACAAAATCGTTCTCCACGAAGAGGTCGCGACCTTCCACCAGTTCCACACCCATCGTTTTGGCGAGATAGGAATGTTCGTAGAAGGCGGAATTGAACATTCCGGGGGTGATGACAACGACATTGGGCGTATCGACGCCCTTGGGTTTTACGGTTTCCAGCAGGTCGAGAAGATTCTCGGCGTAGTTGGTCACGGTATGGGTTTGGTAGTGGTTGAATACCCCGAAAAGTGCCCGCTTCAAGGCCATGCGGTTACAGATGACGTAGCTGACACCGGAGGGGCAGCGGATGTTATCCTCTAGAACATAATATTGGCCGTCTTTATGCTTGATGACATCGGTGCCCGAAATATGGTTGTAGATTCCCCCCGGCGGGTCGATACCCACCATTTGGTCCAGATAATTGGCGGAAGAACTGATCAGTTCCATCGGAACAATGCCCTGTTTGATGATTTTTTTGTCGTGATAGACATCCCATAAAAACAAATTGAGAGCCTTGCTCCGCTGTATGGCACCACGTTCGATAATTTCCCATTCCGCGGGGTCGATAATCCGAGGAAAAAGGTCGAATGGGAATATTTTTTCCTTGGTTTCTTTCTCGCCATAAACCTGAAAGGTAATTCCTTGATTGAAGAACGAGGCCTTGGCCTTATCGTTCAACTTGACGTAATCTTGAATGGAATGTTCGCCGTAAAGATCAAAAAGATCCGAATAGACGGACTTGATCTTCCCTTCCGCGTCATATATTTCGTCATATAAAGCGGGATTTCTTTGGTAGGAGGAAAAAATCTGGTTTTCGATAGCGGCCATAATTTGTCAATTTGGTCAGAAGATACTTGTTTTCTGGGGATTTCAAAAGAGGAATTCCTCAATTATGTAGCCTCATTTTTGTTGTCAACGAAATAAAGATCCTTTTTTTTACAAAAATGTAACTTTTTCTTGCGCAGGGATTGGGTTACATTTAGCGACCAAAAGAAATCTTTCAATTTTGAGGATAAATCTGATCAGCGATACCGTTACAAAACCCACCCCCGGCATGCTCGACGCCATGATGACCGCCGAGGTTGGGGACGATGTCTTTAAGGCCGACCCGACCGTAAATGCCCTGGAGCAAAAAATGGCGGAAATGTTCGGGAAGGAAGCGGCCTTGTTCTTCCCCAGCGGGACGATGACCAACCAAACGGCCATCAAACTGCACACCCATCCGGGGGATCAATTGATTTGCGATAAATACGCACATGTCTATAATTATGAGGGTGGGGGAGTGAGCTTTAATAGTGGGGTATCCTGTAAACTTGTCGATGGCCATCGGGGCATGATGACCGCTGAGCAGGTGGGGGCCGCGATCAATCCGCCGGATTTTTACCACAGTCCCCTGACCTCCTTGGTCTGTATCGAGAACACCACCAACAAAGGGGGTGGTGCCTGTTGGGATTTTGAAGAGCTGGAAAGGATCCAAGCCGTTTGCAAAAAAAACGGACTCGCCTATCATCTCGACGGCGCCCGCTTGTGGAACGCTTTAGTCGCCAAAGATGAAAATCCGAAACAATACGGCGGACTTTTTGATACCATCAGTATCTGCTTGAGCAAAGGGCTGGGCTGCCCCGTAGGCTCGGTACTGGTCGGAAGTAAAGGCATCATCCAGAAGGCGTTAAGAGTACGAAAAGTCTTGGGCGGGGGAATGCGCCAAGCGGGCTATTTGGCCGCGGCGGGTATCTATGCCTTGGACCATCATATCGAAAGATTGGCCCAGGACCATAAAAAAGCCCAAGAAATTGGCGAAGTACTTCAAAACCTTTCTTTTATCCAAAAAGTAGAACCGATAGAGACTAACATTATCATCTTCGAAATCGATGAAACCTATAGGGATGGGGATGAATTTGTGGATCAACTAAAGGCGAACAATATACATATAATAGGTATGGGGCAGGGCAAGCAACGTATTGTTACCCATTTGGATTACACGGATGCGATGCACGACCGATTTTTATCCGTCATAACAACGATTTGACCTGTTCCATTAAATTTTTGAATTCCGTTCTCCATCCCCGCCTCGGAATCATACAGTTCGCTATGCCCGACGGTGTGTCCCTCATCATCTTTTAAACTGAACAGAAATTTGCCATCGGTATTCGTCTTCCGTTCAAAATGATTGCGACCCAAGGGCGTGGTGTCCAACTTTCGTATGACCTTATCCATTTCAAATTTATCGGAAAACGGGATGCTGTTTAACAGAATATTCCCACTTTTAGTCTCTAGGCTAAAGCGAAATGTAGTATCGGGATCGATATGAATTCTTATCACGTACGCTTTTTTGGTTTAAGGTACGAAATTTATGGATTAGGATTGGTATCAGATTCCCAGGAGCTGTGTCAACCCTATTTTCCCCAGGTTAGGTTCGAAATCTAAAACTGAAATTTGGGATTTGGGATTTGGGTTTGGGATTTGGGATTTGGGATTTGGAATTGGGGATTTGGTACTGGGAAATGCGGGATATATGCTCAGGGACAGAGTCTGCTTTCGTCCCTGAAACTGCGCTTGAACCGGCCCTAGTTGTAAATGCTACTACGGGTATGGGAGGTGTAAAGGATCCTAATCCAAAAACGACCGATCGAAATTAAAAGGTTCTTCCAAATCAGGATCTACAGTAACCTGTACGGCATGGGCACCACCTTCGATCTGTACTCGCAGAATGTTCTTTTCGGCCCAAGGTCGGTTCTTTAACCAAAAATGTCCGTCACCCTGCACATAAAGTACGGGTTTGCCAAATGTTCTGGCGGAGGCCCTAAAACGGTCGGTAAAAGGTTTGAACTTCTCAGGGCCGATTTCGTTCATATTGGCGTGGCCGAACAAAACAGCGGTTTCCGCATTTTCACTGTGAATGTCAAACTGTTCATCCACCCAATCCGCATCATCGGCTAGGCGCTTATCCCATTCCGAAGGGTCGTGCACCGAGCTTCCCACCAGGTTTAGACCTAAAAAAAGAACCCCGTTTTCCATCCAGGCAAAATTTTCGGACCGTCCTTTTTGATATTCGACGGTTGGTGAAAATTCCCAATTTTCATTGAAATGTAAAAAATACTTTTTCCATAATTCTAGGGCCTCCGTAGGGGAATCGCAGTCATTGTATTCATTATCCCCCAAAACGACAAAGGTGGGCTTTTCAAATTTTTTTAGCAATCCGCTCACATCTTCGTATATAGTTTCTTCACAGGGCTCCGCTCCGGGCTTTATATCCCCGATATGAACCACAAATTCCGATTTCGCCTTGGCATTATGGGCGTTGATCAATGCAATTAAACCGGTTCGTTGGTCAGCATTGTAAGGCACGTCGCCGATTACGGTAAAAAGGGTCGGGGGGAAGCTATCGGTCAAATCCTTACTGTCGACGGCGGGCTCTTCGTCGGAGGGTGCGTCGCTGTCTTTAGAAGTACCGGAGCAGCTGATAAACGTGCCCATACAGAAAAGCAGGAACGTTAATCTTATCATGCCGGCTTTCAATTGTTCTCTCACTGGATACATATGTTGGTTCTAATAATTTATTACCACCCTAATTGGGGATTATCCGCGAAACGGGTTAAAGTAATCCTCTTTACATGGTAAAGCCCTTTTTCGGGCAATATTCTTTTGGTTTGTGTTAAAGCGAAATTTTATATTCCATTATATTTCTCACTTCAGAATTGCTTGTAATACGTAAAAGATTTACCTACTAATTTCTAAAAAACTAATATATGCCGTTTATAACGAACAAAAAAGAAAAACAACCCGTAGATATTTTTTATGAGGACTATGGTGCCGGACAACCCATAATCTTGATTCACGGGTGGCCGTTGAGCCGCAAGTCGTGGGAGCAGCAAGTATGGAAAATCGTCGAGGAAGGTTTTCGTTGCATCTCTTACGATAGAAGGGGCTTCGGAATTTCTTCACAGCCGTGGGACGATTACGACTATTCCGCCTTGGCCAGTGACCTGCATACACTTGATCGAAGAACTTGATCTTAAAGATGCCGTTATCGTCGGGTTTTCCATGGGCGGGGGAGAAGTCGTCCGCTATCTTACGGATTACGGAGCAAATAAAATAGCCAAAGCCGCTCTGATCAGCTCCATCATCCCGTTGGTGAAAAAGAAAGAGGACAATCCCGACGGCGTTCCCCAGGATGCCTTGAACGATATCAAGGAGAGCCTTCAAAAAGACCGGGTCGGGTTCTTAAAAGAGTTCGGAAAAGGTTTTTATAATTACGATAAAAATAAGGACAGGGTAAGCGAAGCGCAATTGGACTACGATTTTACCATCGCTTCTTTGCTTCCCCGCGGGCCACCATACAGACCGCTTTGGCCTGGATGGACACCGATTTTCGCGCGGAACTCAAGAATGTCACCGTACCGACATTGATCGTACATGGCGATGCGGATGAAACAGTGCCCAAGGCCACATCGGCCGATCAGGCTGCAGCAGGTATTGCTGACAATACCTACGAAGTTATTCAAGGTGCACCCCACGGGCTTAATGTTACCCATGCCGACGAACTGAACCGGATTTTGATTTCGTTTCTGAAGAAATGAAGCAACAGGTTCAACTCAATATCAAAAGCCGGATTTTCGAAAAGAATTCCGGTTTTTTTACTATCCGTTCCCTTTACTTTACAACGGTTGCCATCACGGGTAAATGGTCGGAAATGTATTTGAGGTTTTCCATTCTGTCGTCGATATGGGTGTAATTCTCAACATGTAGGTTTTTTACGAAAATATAATCGATACGGCGGTCCAAAACCATATCAGGGTCGAAGCCATTAAACGAGCCGCTGGGTCCGTAAAAGGGGTTGCTCGTGATTTCCTGACCATCTTTCATATACTCTTTAATATGTTGGATGGGTTTTTGGTCGGGAGTCAAGTTAAAATCCCCCGTCAATACTACAGGTAGGTTGTCTTTATTGATTTCCTTTATTTTCTCAACGATAAGTTCGGCGGATTTCTCCCTTGCCATTTCCCCTTTGTGATCAAAATGGGTATTGAAGACCCACATCTTTTCACCGGTATCCTTATTTTCAAAGAGTCCATAGGTACAAATACGTTCCAAGGCGGCATCCCACCCGACGGAAGGTTTTTCGGGTGTCTCGGAGAGCCAAAAGGTATCTTGCTTTCAATACTTTATACAAGGTCGAATCATAATGGATGGCGGAGTATTCCCCTTTTTGTTTGCCATCCTCACGACCGACACCGATATATGAAAAGTCCGTCAAGCTGCTGTCGATATAGGCAACTTGACGATGCAATGCTTCCTGGGTGCCTATAAAGGAGGGGCCATAATGTTCGATGAGCTCCACTAGCTTTTCTTTGCGGTCGTTCCAATTGTTGATCGTATCGTTGACATTGTCGTATTTAATATTGTAGGTCATCACCTTGAGTTCTTGGCCCTGAAGGCTATAGAACGCTGTCAAGGTGAGTAAGAGAAAAAGACTTTTATAGTGCATAATTGTCATGTATTGAAATGTATTGCCAAAGTAAGAAATTACGATTACATTTAGAGACTGTTTTTAAATATTGTCTATTCACAACCACATGAAGTCCATCGATCAAAATATAATCCGCCAGTTCTTCATCCTGCTTCTTATTGTTATGATCGGGGGCCTTATTTTTTGGGAGATGGTGCCTTACCTTTCTGGGGTATTGGGAGCCATTACTATATATGTGCTTTTTAGAAATTGGATGGCCAAACTGATCAAAAAGGGATGGCATCCGAATTTGGCCGCCACCCTTATTATGTTGATATCTTTCGTGCTTATCCTGGTACCGGTGGGGGGACTGGTGCTTATGCTTGGCAGCAAAATAAGCAGTGCCGTTGACAAATCCCAAAGCGTTATCGAAGCCGTCAAGGAGCAGATGTTCTATCTGGAAAAGATGGTGGATTACGATTTTTCGTCGCAGATCGATCCCTCGGGTGCCTCCAGTTGGTTGGCCGATAACCTGCAAGGCTTTGCCGGAGGTACCTTTAATATTTTTATTTCGATTGCCGTCATGTACTTTTTATTGTTCTATATGCTGACGAACCGTAAAGAGTTACGGGAATCTTTGTTCGAGTATGTACCTATCAGCAAAAACAATCTACAGGTAATAGGCGCCGAAGTTCAGAGCATGGTGCGCTCCAATGCCTTGGGCATTCCGTTGGTGGCTGTGGCACAGGGGATAGTAGCCTTGATCGGATTTTTTATTTTTGGCATTCCCAATCCTTTTTTCTGGTTCGTCATCGTGGCGGTAGGCTCCATGATTCCTTTTATCGGCACTTTAATCGGCATTATACCCGTCTTTATCCTCTCCATATCCAACGGGAACGATTTTCAGGCCTGGGGTATTCTCATCTACGGTTTTGTCGTGGTCGGATCTACGGACAACCTAATCCGCCTTTATGTACTTCAAAAGCTGGATAACGTACATCCCTTGATTACCCTGATCGGGGTCATTATTGGAGTGCCGCTCTTCGGGTTTATAGGTTTGATTTTCGGGCCTTTGCTGATAAGTCTTTTCTTGATTGTGGTTCGAATTTACAAGAAGGAATATGCTGAGCGTGGCGGTGACGACCGCGGTAGGTTAATAGGATGGAGCTTTCTTTATCTCTTCATTTTTTGGCGGAACACAATGGTATTGCTTCAGCTATTAAGTCTGAGGGAATTTTTCATCGAACTGGAATTGATATGATTATGTCATTTTTCATGATAACAACTTTTTCAAGTAAATAGGGCGAAGATTCGTGCTGACAGGAGGGGATAACGGAGCTTGATTTTCGTCATTTCTAGTTGTTTGGTTCATGTATTCCCGCGAAGGCTGGAGTTTGTTTTCGTAGTATTACCTGTTTTCTGCATCTGCTATTTTTTTTAGTGTCCGCGTATTGTTGAAAAGCAATTATTTTTCCTCTTTAAATGTCCAAAGGTGTGCAACTTGGGCATTGTATGCCTTACCGGTTTCTTTATTTTTTGCATTATATCTTAATGTTGCCAACACTTTGTTATTACTCATATCGTGAAGCTTAAGATCAGTTAATTCGAAGTATTCGTGGTTAGCGCCAAGTCTTCTTGCAAAAACACCTTTTAAAATAACGTCTGGACCTACATCAAGGATTGCCATCTGCCAAAGAATTGCTCTCGGCTTCGTTCCAGACGATTTGAGCATTCATATACTACCGAGAACGGTTGGCATATCTCCAGTAGCAAATGCTTTGTAAAGGTTATCAGTGACTTGCATGTTTTGATCGTTTTCCATACTCCTTGTTTTTAGTTTTTATTGATTCGTTTTTTATTTCTTCCAATTCTATCTCACTTAGAAATAATTGAGTATATATCCGGTTGAGCGCAGTAGAAGCCTTCGTAGGCCATCGACCACAGATGGAGTTCTCGACTGCGCTCGAACAAACATATAGATCATATTGATTATTGCCGCTCAGCAACATTTACATCCCCGTTAATGCCGCTCAAATCCGGACGAAATATCCACAGCTCGGACTCCCCGCCGTCGGTAACGGCATACCAATCTGTCAGAAATTGGTCAAAACCGCCTTCGCCATACATTTCATCATATTTTTTTGCCATTTCGGAATCTTGGCCCAACCAGGCGGATTTATCAAAAAAGGAAATGACCGCCAGGTCCCGCCCCTCCTTGGTGCTACTGAATTCATTGGTATAGATTCCATAGGTTTCGTCGGGAAATTTTTCGGCGTACATCTTATGTATTTTTTCTACGAGTGCCAAGGCCTCTTTGCTTTTGCCCCTTTTTATGTCATAGTAGTCCACCAGCATGTTCTTGATGGTGAAATTTTTTGGAAACCGAGAGTACTCATCATTCGTGCGCCAATAGCTTTGTGCGCCACTTTTGGGGGTCATGTAGGGGGCTACATTTTCGTTCCAATCGGTCTCATGCCCTTCCTTTTGGGCAGGGGCGTCGTCTAGAGCGCTCCATGGAAAAGGTCCCATCGTCCATACATAACTTCCGGTATCGGGACCGTTTGAAATCCAATACATCCGTACACCGTAAGGGCCATCCCCGTGGTACATTTGGTTGTGCGCCGTAATCCCTTTTTCAAATTGGCCTATTTGACTTGGGTTGGGCGTTAATAAGGCGTTTTCGAATACACCATATTCAGTATTGTTTTGCGATATTACCAACATGGGCAATAAGAGCATCCAAAAGATTGCTTTTTTCATCATATTAAAGGTTATGCCCCGCCTTACGGCGGAGCGGGTTAGTTCATTAATTACTCGCCACTTTAGACGGCCCTTCCAGTATTTTTTCGCTGTAATAGAGGGTTTCGGAAATGATTTTTCCGTCTTTGTCAAAATCATCGATGAAAAGGATGGGCAGTTTGATCGGCATTTTGTCCGATTTACGCACCAGGTTCACGTTCCACCATGACTGCACCACCCGGGCATCACCCATCTCGTAATGCAGGTAGTCGGGATAGCCTATCATATCGATGCTGGAAATGTCAAAATGGTTTAGAAGATCTTTGTCCTTGGCCTTTTGTTCCGTGAGGGAAATTCCCTTAAAATCACCTGTGTTTATGTCGTAAAACTTGGCACTGTCATCATAGGGTCCGTATGCGGCTTCCATATCGCCTTTTTCAAAGGCATAAATCATCTTGCGCACAGTGTTGATGTTCTCATGGTGGTTGTAGATCGTGCCGTTTTCCCTATCGGAAAAGCTGGCGCGTATCTCATCGATTACGCTTCCATTGCCATAAGTGATGACCCTCTTTATCTTGCCGTCTTTGCTCACATCATATTGACGGTGTGCCGCGGCATCGATCTTTACGCCGGTAATTTTATGGATTCCTTTGACCTGATTCCAGGTCAGGACGGTGGTGCCATCATTTTGATTCTCGTCCTTATACTCAAGGGCATCCGGATAGGAGCCAGGGAAGGGCTCAATGGAAAAATAGTCCAACTGGTCGTGGTAGAGCATGGTATTCTTAATAAATGCCGCCTTGTCCATCGCATCGCCGGTGGGATTGTTTGTCGTTCCGTTATAGGCCTTGAAATCATCGGCCAAATAGCTGGCCACTTTTATCGTGTCCCCGGCTACGGAGGCTTTTACAAAATCCTGCACCACGTTAATAGCCGGGTGCTCTATGTAAATTTTTCCATTGTTCTTCTTTTGGCCAAAAACGGCTGAAATGCTCAGAACGGCGAGTAGGAATAATGGGTTTCTTGTTTTCATTTTATCTGGTTTTAAAGGTTATAAAAAATGGTTTAAAGTTTCTTTTACAGGCGTAAACTGGATATTTAGATCGGTTTTTGCCAAATCATTTTGATACAGTATTCTTCCTCTATGTTTCGGGTCTTTATGATTCAGCATGAGGCTTACATCCGATACGGGGTAGGTTTCACTGCCCAACAAATAGTTTTTGCCGTGCAGTCCCGATGTAACCGCCACCTTATAGATGGCCTTGGCGACATCCCTGACATCGACAATGGCCAGGTCTATATCTGTGTCATAGAACATTTGGATAAAATCGTTCGGTGCCATTCTGTTCTTGAAAAGCCACTGAATCCCTGTTGAGGTAGAATCCTCACGGTCGGATAGTGATCGGCCCAAGACCATTACAGGCGATACCGAACTGATTTCAAAAGAAAGGTTGGGATGGTCTTGTATGAACTTTAAGACCGTTTGATTGGCTATAAACTTGGCCTGGGCATAGGGATGGCTGTCTTCGCTCATAAAAGGAGTATCAGTTTCGTTGAAGGTATCCGTGGGGGACTTTCCACCGGCAGGCATGGGAAAGTCTGTGTTATAAACGGCTACAGAGGCGATAAAAACCACTTTTTCGATTGTGGGCGTTTCGCTGATGACTTCCAGGAAAATTTCCGTACCTTTTATGGTTGGGTAGAAGAGCTCGCTTGGAGGGTCTTTGACCTCCAGTTGAAACGGCGTTCCACCATGGACCAGTATTTGACAATCTTTCACAAATTCCCTTAATGTCTCTCTTTCGGTTACATCGAGTTGCTCTATTTGCAAATTCTCCGCATAAGACAAGTTTTTTAAATGCCCATATTTCCCTTTCTTCGCGATATCGGTCGTCGATACCTTTACCTCAAAGCCGTTGTCCAAAAACTGTTGGGTAACATGGCTTCCTATAAAACCCGCACCGCCTATGATGCCCACCTTTTTCATTTTTGTTATTTGGTTTTTGTCTGGGTATGTTACTAGTAAAAACAGACAGGCCTAATAATGGCTTTGATCAGATCGATTTTTGGTATTAAAATGCTAATTCAAAAAATCTACTTTACGTTCTGCCATTCAGTTTCCCCCAAAACTGTCGGCCTGCCTGTTTGCTATTGTCTTTACTATAGCGTTACATTTTTAGTTCGGGCGGGCTGTAACCCAATGGTGCCTAAATGCCCAGCCAATCGTTGATGGTTAGATCGCTTAAAGCTTAGCCTTTCGTTAATGGAAGTAGCGGTGTAACCAGCGACCTTTGTTTTTTTCCCTGGGCGGGTTTCCTACAAATCCACCACGGTCCTAATCTTAGCAATGAGGGTAATTAATGTACACTGGTTAACATTGCGAATCCTCAGCTAAGAGAATCTATTTTGTTCTCTTTGTAGAGTGAATGAGGACAAACGTATCCATTTAATGTCCGAACGCCCTTTTTTATTTATCGGATGGTATTTCGCATTATAGTTGTATATTTAACAATCAGGTTATTCCCCCGGAGCGACAACCGAACCAAAACATGAGAAGCTTTTACACCAAAGCTGTTTTACTTTTTGCCTTTTCCCTTCTGAACGGCAGCGTAGCCTTGGCCCAAATTTTCGACCCGGACAGCGAAAAACCCTACAAAAAAGTCTTTGTGGAGACTGATAATTTCGGGACGTCATATTTAGAGCGGTTGGAAGAGGCCTATCCAAAAACGGAATCCGATTCCCTTCGATTTACCATACTTAACGACCTGGCCTACTATTGGCACACCCGAAATCTGGGCAAGGCTATGAATTTTACCCAAAAAGGATTGCGTACGACTGCTGCCAAAAAAAACACCCTTTGGCAGGGAAGGTTCCAGATTACCCAAGGAGCCATTCTACTTCGGATGGAAAAATTGGATAGCGCAGAGACCGTTCTCCGCAATGCCTACAACAAAGTCTGCGAAAGTGATCTCGCCTTTTTGAACACCCAACTCGGCTACGTTTACGAACGTAGGGGCCAGTTGGATAAGGCTGCGGATTATGCGCTAGAGTCGCTTGAATTGGGCAAGAGGTTGGGCGATATGAAAGCCACAGCAATGGCCTACAGTGATTTGAGCAACCTATTCTGGAAGCAGTCCAAATTCGATACGGGACTGGAATACGGACTTAAATCTCTCGGGATCTTTAAGGAACGGGGCATTACCGACCTTGATTACGATTTTACGCTCTATGTGGTCGGCAACAATTACTTAGCCTTAAGGGACTTTCAAAATGCCCGGAAATACTACGAAGATGCCATAGTTGTAGGTGTACGCTACGGATTTTATAACAATCTAAGCGATGTGTACATTTCTTTGGTGGATCTTTACGCATTGTTAGGTGTATTCGAGAAGGCGGAGGAGGCAGGCCGAAATGCCGTAAAATACGCCGAACTGCTCGAAAACAATTTTATGGTCATGCGTTCATGGTTGTCCATCGGCAAATTGCATAACTTAGAAGAGGAATATGATTCCGCCATCGAAAGTCTTTTAAAGTGTATTCATATCGCTACCGATGATTTTGGGGACGCATATTACCTGAGCCAAGCTTATGAAGCTCTGGGGAAGGCCTATGCCGGCAATCATGAATACCAAAAAGCATATGGTGCATTTGCCGAATACGACATCTTAAAAGACCGGATTTTTACGGCGGAAGCCGACCAACGCATTTCCCTGCTCCGTACCAAATTTCAGGTGGCCGATAAAGAGGGTACCATATCCCTTCAAGAAAATCTTATCAAAAAACAAAAAGCAAGGCAGAACATGATCATCGTTATTACGATTTTATTATTCCTGCTACTACTTCTGGCCTACAAGGCTATTTCGAGCAACAGAAAAAAGAACCGATTGCTCCAAAAACAGAACGAGGAAAAGGAGTTTTTGTTAAAAGAAATTCACCATCGGGTCAAGAACAACCTCGAGATTGTGTCAAGTCTGTTGTCGCTTCAGTCTGCCCAAATTGATGATCACGATGTGCTAAATACCATAGTGGAAAGCCGGCATCGGGTACAGAGTATGGGCATGATCCATCAGAAATTGTATATGGGCAAGAATTTGGCAGCAGTAGAAATGAAGGATTATTTTAAAAATCTGGCCGATTATATTATCGACGCTTATGGGATGGAAAAACGGATTTCCATCGAAGTGGCCATGGATACGTGTGAAATCGATATCGATATGGCCATTCCCATTGGGCTAATCGTAAATGAATTGTTGACGAACGCGTTGAAATATGCGTTTCCCGATTCAAGAAATGGGAAAATTCGTATCAGCCTTAAAAAAAGGGCCGATAAAGTAAGGTTGGAGGTTATCGACGATGGAGTGGGAATAGTGAATAAGAAGGAAGCGCCTAATAAGGGCTTCGGCACTCAGCTTATCGCACTGTTGACGCAACAACTGGAAGGGAAGATGGAGCTCAATACCCATCGGGGAACATCGGTAACCATACAATTTCAAACCCGAAAAGCGGCCTAATCATGGGGGATGCGGTGCGAATCTTGATTGTGGAAGACGATATGATCATCGCCGCCAACCTCTCCTTGCAACTAAGCCTATTAGATTATGAGGTAACTGGCATCGAATCTCGCGGAGAGGAAGCCGTGGCACATGCCATGGCCAATATCCCCGATATCATCCTGATGGACATTAATTTAAAAGGAAAGTTGAATGGCATAGAGACCGTTTCCGCGATTCAGGCCAAAATTGACATTCCCGTCATTTATTTGACCGCCAACAGCGACGAAGCTACCTTTGCGAAGGCCAAGGAGACCCATCCCCGGGCCTTTATCAACAAACCTTTCAACAAATTGAACCTACAACGAACCATTGCCCTTGTCGTTGAGCAACAGAAGGAGCCGAAAACACAGACCCTGTCGGCACCGGAAGTACAAATTTTGAGTGATCGGATTTTCATTAGGCATAACGGGAAAATGGAAAAGTTGTTGTTGGAAGATGTCTTATACGTAGAGGCCGACCGGAATTATTGTACCCTAAAAACGAATTCTTCCTCCTATGTGCTTTCAAATACACTCAAAACAATGGAAGAAAAGTTGCCCGAATCCGTTTTCACACGCGTGCACCGATCCTATATGGTCAACATCTCCAAATTGGATGTAGTTGCGGACGGCCATTTGGAAATCGGCCGAAAGGTCATCCCCCTCAGTAAATCCTATAAAGAAATATTATTGGGGCGAATTCGGATTATCTGAAATTGTTTTAGGGTTACCACCGAATCAATCCCTTCCTCGCGACTTATTAGGTTTCCCGTTTTTGTTCCCACCTCCCCGATATTTCGAACGCCCCGAACCATTGCGGTTGCGGTTCCTGGATCGATTACGATCTTGATTGTCCTTTCGTCGCGGCTGTTCTGAGTGGGTTTCCCCTTCGGTATCGTCATCGATAAACTGGTGCTCGGGCATACGGGGAACATCCTGTTTGATGAGCTTTTCAATATCCTTAAGGTAGGCCCTTTCCTCCTTGTCACAAAAAGATAATGCGATTCCACTGGCATCCGCCCGGCCCGTACGCCCAATGCGGTGCACATAGGTCTCCGGCACGTTCGGTAGGTCATAGTTAAGTACAAGGTTCAATTCTTCCACATCGATACCACGGGCGGCGATATCGGTGGCGATCAGTATCCTGAGTTTCCCTTCTTTAAAAGCACCCAAAGCCTTTTGCCTGGCGGTCTGGGATTTATTGCCATGAATGGCAGCGGAGCGAATATCGGCTTGTGCCAGTTTTTTTACGATCTTATTGGCACCGTGTTTGGTACGGGAAAATACGAGCACGGAATCTTTCGGTCTTTCCCTTAAAATATGTACCAAAAGTTTGGCCTTGTTTTTTTTGGAAACAAAATAAACGCCTTGATCGACTTTCTCGGCGGTGGGTTGGTCGGGTTTTATCGTGACCTGTTCAAAATCACCCAATATTTTTCTGGATAGTTCTACGATGGATTTCGGCATGGTAGCCGAAAAGAAAAGGGACTGACGTTGTGCCGGTAGTTTGGCGATGATTTTTTTGATGTCGTGTATAAAGCCCATATCCAGCATCTGGTCCGCCTCGTCGAGTACCGCGAATTCCAGGTCGCGAAACGAGATGAATCCTTGGTTCATAAGATCTAATAACCTCCCGGGGGTAGCTACTAGAATATCGACGCCGCGCTGCAAGGCCTGTGTCTGCCGGCCTTGTTTTACGCCCCCATAAATAACCGTATTCTTTATTCCCGTAAATCGGCCATAGGCGGTAAAACTCTCCCCGATCTGAATGGCAAGCTCGCGGGTAGGGGTAACGACCAGGGCCTTGATGCGTCGTTTGCCTTTCTCCCCGTTTTGTGAATTATATAAATGGTGAAGAATAGGAATTCCGAAAGCCGCAGTCTTGCCCGTGCCCGTCTGCGCTACGCCCAAGAGGTCTTTTCCCTTAAGTAAAATGGGTATGGCTTTTTCCTGTATCGGTGTGGGATCCGTATATCCTTCTTTCTCTACCGCTTTTAAAATGGGTTCGGCCAACCCGAGTTCTTTAAATGTCATAGTTGCAAATAAGCGGCAAAGGTACGTTTAATTGAGAAACAGTCCATACCATCGTTTCGACATTTGGGTTGTTCTTTTTATTTGCACTCGGTTTTCTGTTGGATTTGTGGCATCGAGAAAACATCCCACTATATTCTGAACTATCAGTATCTAGGGGATGGAAAGACCTTTCGGGCAGAGGCGTACTATAAAAATTATGATGGGCTGGTCAAATATGACACCGACCTGCCGCGGCCCATTTCCAATTTCACCAATAGAAGAGGGGGTTACGCCAGTGGTATGGATATTTTCTGGAGGGACAACAAGAACATCGAAAACCTTGATTACTGAGGAAATACTTTCCTGCCAACCGGAAAAGGCAAAGGAGTACAAGGATATCGCCCAAAGCTTACTCCCGTCGAGGCAGGGTTCAAAAGATGTTACCCTAAAATACACTATAAACTCCCAATAACCGCTTCGGCACAGCGTTCCCCATCCATAGCGGCGGACACGATGCCCCCGGCATAGCCGCTACCTTCCCCACAGGGGAATAAGCCCTTGATTTCGGGATGTTCCAATTGCTTATTTCTGGGGATGGTGACCGGGGATGAGGTCCGCGATTCCACCCCCACGATATTCGCCTCGGAAGTATAGTAGCCGTTCATCATTTTTCCGAATTCTTCAAAACCTTTGCGCAATCGGCTGCCGATCAGCCGCGGCAAAAGGGAGTGCAATGCAGCGGATTGCAATCCAGGTTGGTACGAGGTGGGGTTCAAATCGGTTGAAACACGACCTTCAACAAAATCCGTTAAACGTTGTGAAGGAGCCATTTGGGTGCGCCCACCGGAAGTGAAGGATAAACGCTCCAGATTCTTCTGATATTCCAATCCTTTTAATGCGCCGAAACGCTCATAGGTACGAATATCCTCGTCCACATTGATTTCCACCACGATACCGGAATTGGCAAAGGCGTTGTTACGCTTCGAAGGAGACATACCGTTGACCACTACTTCTCCCGGGGCGGTCGCCGCAGGAACGATAAAACCACCGGGACACATACAGAAAGAATATACCCCCCGGCCTTTTACCTGCTGAACCAGACTGTAGGCCGCGGCGGGTAGCACTTCATGGCGTTGTTCTCCGCAGTGGTATTGGATCGAATCGATAATATGTTGCGGATGTTCGACCCGAACGCCCATGGCGAAGGACTTTGCTTGTAGTGCAATTTGTTTGCGATTGAGCAGGTAAAAAACATCCCGGGCGGAATGGCCGGTCGCTAGGATTACCCGGCTTACCTCCATTTCTTCCCTGTCGTTTAAAACAATGGATTTTAGCTGTTTATCCTGTATTATAAAATCCGTTACTTTAGTATTAAAATGGACTTCCCCACCATACTCCAAAATGGTTTCCCGAATATTTTGAACAATTTGCGGAAGTTTGTTCGTGCCTATATGCGCATGGGCATCCACCAAAATTCGCTTCGGGGCCCCATGATGGACTAAGCTCTCAAAAATACGCCGTACATCGCCGCGTTTTAGGCTGCGGGTATAGAGTTTTCCGTCCGAATATGTGCCTGCACCGCCCTCGCCAAAACAATAGTTGCTGTCCTCGTTCACGATGTGATCCTGATTGATGGCTTTCAGGTCCCGGCGCCGATCCCGAACGTTTTTTCCTCGTTCCAGCACTATAGGTTTAAAGCCCAGTTCGAGACAGCGCAAGGCTGCCCACATCCCCGCAGGGCCGAAACCTATGATATGGATTGGCTTGGCGTTTGTAGCATCTTTATAATCAAAAGTATAGTTGTTTTCTGGTACACCATCCCCGATATAGGCGGCCAATTTATAGTTAAAGACCACGGTCGGTTTCCGGGCATCGATGGACTTGCGAAGTATTTTTAGCGTGAACTCCTCCTGGGGAAGCCCCAAATATTTGGCGGCCCTTTTGTTTAGGCTTCCTTCTTGGGCTTCCTCTTCAAGGGTCAGGCGTATTTGAAAGGTTTGGACCATGTGGCAAAATTAGAGGAAAAAGAACGATCCATCCCTTAGAATTTACAGTTCGGCAGTTGTTTTTTCGTATAGATGGGCTTTTATGCCATTTTTGAACCAGACCTTGGGAGGCTTGAGTAATGGTTGTAGTACCTATAAACTTTTAACTATCTTTAGATCTAAGGTCGGATATCATCGGAATAGGGACGAAGACAGGATCCCGAAGGCCATGGAACCCATCCAATCAAGTAAATTATGCGGATATTTCTTAGGGAAATAATAAAGGGACTAATCGTAGGGACTAGTATTTTTGTGCTCTTCTTGGTCATCAAATATTTCAGGGGAGACTTCGACACCGGTTTCGACCTTGCGACTCTATGGTATGAGTATTATATAAGTCTGATGTACTCGGTCATTATCTATTTGGCCAATGCCTACCTATTCATCTATCTTCAAAAGAGGTTTGACGGAAGGCTGTTCGGTCCCAAAAGTTTTCCGGTCTCCATTGTTGGCACAATTACCGTCTCCTTGGTGGCCTTGTTTTTTGCGCGTTTTCTACACCGAGTGGTTTTAGAGGGTATGGGGACACAGGAATTTTGGAACCATCAGAGCCTAAAATATTACTGGGTTTCGTTGGCCATAGCCTTTGTGGTCGCTGTTATTTTTTATTCCTTTTTCTATTATAAATACCGTCAGGAATCGAAGGTCAAGGAACAAAAAATAATCGCCGGTACGGCATCCGCCCAATTCGACGCCCTGAAAAACCAGCTGGATCCGCATTTTCTGTTCAACAGCCTGAACGTATTGACCAGCCTCATTGAGGAGAATCCGCACCAGGCGCAAAAGTTTACCACCTCTTTGTCAAAGGTTTATCGCTACGTACTGGAACAAAAGAATAAAGATCTGGTCAGTGTCGATGAAGAGCTGCAATTTGCGAAAACCTACGTCCGGCTTTTAAAAATGAGGTTCGAGGAAAGTATCGTTTTTGAAATTCCCGAGGCGAGCCGAAATCCAGAGGCCAAGATCGTACCGCTCTCCCTACAGCTTTTACTGGAAAATGCCGTAAAACACAATGTGGTGACTACAGCAAAACCCCTGCAAATTACCGTTATCGAAGAAGATGGCAGCTTGGTCGTCCAAAATAACCTACAAGAAAAACAAACAGTAAAAAAGAGCAGCGGTGTCGGTCTTTACAACATCCAACAGCGGTACGGTATCCTGACCGACAGAACGGTAGAAATAGAAAAGACCAAATCGGAATTTAAGGTCCGTTTGCCCATGCTTTCCAAACAAGTGTCCGTTGTGGAAATACAAAAGGAGTATATTATGGACAGGCGGTATGAAAAGGCTAAGGAACGGGTAGAGTCGGTGAAGGGTTTCTACGGTAACTTATTGGCGTACTGTATCGTAATTCCGTTTTTGGCCCTGTTGAATTATAAATCGACGGGGTTTCCCTGGGTACTGTTTCCCATGTTGGGCTGGGGGTTTGGCCTGGTGATGCATGGCATGGGCGCCTTCGGGTACAATCCCATCTGGGGAAAACGATGGGAAGAGAAAAAAATACGGAATTTTATGGAGGATGAGGGGTTCTAGATGGTGTGAAGCCTGTTGTTTCGTTTAAGCTGCCATAATTAGGGCCTGGACTACGTAAATTTATTTGCCTTAAAGCATGGACCGAGCACCGGGAAAGTATTGCTTTGAAATCATTTTTCAACGCAGTACTGGCGAAAAAGAATCGGTTATGCGGCGGCTCATACCGGCTTGAGGCGACGAAGTAAATCGCTTGCATACTAGGAGCTGAAACCGACGTGAGATTCCGGCTTGCTTCCGCCGAGCCAAATGAATTTACAATCTCGCAGGGATCACGTTTCATCCCCAAAAAACAACAGTTGGGAAAGACTTTCTTCGAACGGGGTATCGATTTTAGGATATTTGTTTCAGCAAAACTCAAAAATTTTCAATAACCAAACCCAAGTAAAATGGAAAATTCGCAAAAAGAGAACAAGTACTTCCGGGCCAAGAAGCGCGTAGAGCAGACTAGGAAGTTTTACACCAGCCTCATGTCTTATGTAGTCGTCATCTCGTTATTGGCGGGACTGAATTATTACACCGACCAATGGGCAAACCCTTGGTTTCTTTGGGCCGCTTTCGGATGGGGGATAGGACTAATATTCCAGGCGGGCAAGGCCTTTAATCTCAATCCCTTTTTCGGAAGGAATTGGGAGGAGCGAAAAATCAAACAATTTATGCAAGAGGATGAGCGGAGGACGAGGTGGGAGTAAAGGGCAATCGCCAGTGGGCAGCTGCAGGGGATGCGGAATGGAGTTTGCAGTAGGCGGTAATCGATGTTTGCTGAAGCAATATCCCTTACTTCGATATCTTCTTGCCCGCTCATACAACTTTTAAGCACAAACAAGGATTAACCAATGAATAGACATTATGGAAACCAATACGAATAGAAGGGAGAAACGGATCAGGGCCCGAAAACGGGTCGAACACCTCAAAGGCTTTTATGTGCACTTGACGGTATATATTGTGGTCAATCTATTTATCATAGCGGCATCGGTTATGGCGCAGATGAAACACGAAGAAGGTTTTAACGAGGCCTTTTTCAATTTTGGAACTTTTGCCACTGCCATATTTTGGGGTGTAGGCCTAGCCTTCCATGCTGCGAAAACCTTTGGACATAATCCCTTTTTCAGCAAGGATTGGGAAGAGCGGCAAATTCAAAAGTATATGGAAGAAGACCAGCAGGAAGCGGAAAAATTTCGGAAATAGTAAGTCTTAGATAGTACCCATGAAAACCATTATCATCGAAGACGAAAAACCCTCCGCACGTCGTTTGGCGCGACTGTTGTCTGAATTGCAGGTCGAGGTTGACACCCTGCTATACTCCGTGGAGGAATCCATCGAATGGTTCCAGGAGAACGAGCATCCCGACCTGATATTTTTAGATATCCAGTTGTCCGACGGACTCTCCTTCGAAATCTTTGACAAGGTGGAGGTACGCAGTGCGATTATCTTTACTACGGCCTATGACGAATATGCGCTACAGGCTTTTAAATTGAACAGCATCGACTACCTGTTAAAGCCTATAGACACTGAGGAACTCGCATCGGCAGTAAAAAAATACCGTTCCTTAAAGCCTGCGCCGCAAAAAATGGCCTTGGATTTCGAGGATATCAAAAGATTGTTGGTCGATCCGCTGGAAAGGGAATATAGGAAGCGTTTTACCGCCAAGGTGGGGCAGCACATTAAAATTATTAACGCCGAGGAGGTGGAATGTTTTTACAGCGAGAACAAGGGTACCTACGCCGCCACTTCCGATGGCAGGAATTACCTGCTCGATACGACCTTGGAAAATTTGGAAAGCGAGCTCGAACCCCAAACCTTCTTTAGGGTCAGCCGCAAATTCTACGTCAACATCGACCATATCAGGGACATCATATCCTACACCAATTCAAGGTTGCAAATCAAGCTGAACCGGTTTGCGGAGCAAGAAATTATCGTGAGTAGGGAGCGCGTGCATGACTTCAAGGTATGGTTGGACTGAGTAATTTTAAATCATTAATTTATAAAGTTTTAAACCTTTAGATAGATTTTTCTTATAGTCGAGTTTTTGTAAAATAGGTCCTACTTTTCTACTCGGTTTTCGTCAAAGGATGAGGGCAACAACTTGGGGATAAGCTTTATGAAAATCGGCAGTAATACCGCTCCACCGGGCAGCATAAATATGGCGAGCGAGGGGATACTTTTAAAAATGTCCATTAACTGGTCCTGAACCTTTTTCTTCTCTTCCGGGGTAAGGTCCCTTAAGGTGGATTTGGAGAGTAAAAATACCAGTTCCTTGCTTTCCGAAAGCTCTTTTTGTAAGCGTTTGCTGTTTCTTATAATAAGCTTGTTCACTACCTTGGCCATGCTGTCATAAAACTGAACCGCCGGGTTGCTTTCTTTCAGAAAGGGAATCATTTCCGCATTTTTGCCGAAAAAATCCCTAATGTCATCCAAGCACTGGGCAATGAGGCCTTTTTCGAATCCTAAGTCCTCGCCAAGCCCAAATATGAATTCCGACTCCCTATATTCCAGGGAGGCATCTTCGCAAACGGTCATACAGGCGATATCGAGCAAATAACGATTTTCCCAAACGCTGCGATCTTCTTTTAGTTTATCGCGGAATGCCTCGTCGAGATCTTTCGCTTGTGTATCGATATAACTTAGCGAGGCCGCATACAGCTCGGCGAGACGTTCATCGCTTTTCCGCTTTTTCCTGGATTTCAGCGCATGAAAGATACTATTGATGGCCATATATTCCAACAACTCCGCATGCTGCCGGATACCGCTACGACGGTTGAGGTACCGTGCGAAAAGCAGAACATCGATACACAAAAGGGAGTTGGTGATAATGCGGTTAAAAGTCTTGCTGATCATATTATCGGCAAGGTAAACCCGGGAGTCGATCAGTTTTTCAAGCTGTGATGAGGTTTTTTTTCCGGTCAGAATTTTATGTAGAAATGAGCTATGGCTCACCTTTAGGTCTTTGTAGAACTGGAATACTCGGCCGAGAAAAAGGTCAAAATCCGTTGATTTCGAGGTCAATCGAAACGTAACATACAGGCCGTTCAACAAATTGATTTTGGCCTTTTCGTCTTCGGAAAGGGCGTGTTCAGGAGAGATAAAATCGGGAATAGCCGTATTGATACCATACACGAAACCCGTTTTTTTTAGGGCGTTGTAAAGTTCATTAAAATCGCGGTATGGATTAACATCCATAATGATCAAGGAGCCGAATTTATCGATCCAACCGGAAGAGGAGGGGTTCATGGGCCTTTACTGAATTGGCAAAATTACTACAAATTGGGCAAAGAAGTTCATTTTGCTATCTCGAGCGTGCTATTCCATTATTGGAAGGCTTGGTAGTTTATGGTCCTACGGAGGACGAAAAGCAAATAATGAACCAAGGGAGTTTACTACTAATATCTGCTTTGGAATCTTACAACCACCCACAAAAAAATACTTCGGCCTTGGGAACAAATTCATCGTATGTTGTTCCCGAAAACGCTATGCGTCCCCTCGACCGGGGTTTTATGTAAGAAAAACTATGCGCATTGTGTATTTTTCACTTATTGGCAGGTAAATACAAATTAAAGCTCCGTAAAATTATTGAGATCGAGGGTCCAATCGTAATTTTTATACACCACATCTATATTTTTCGTGGAAGGAATGATTCCATATTCCTTTAAAATATCCTCCACACCTCCTTTATAGTCAAAATCCCCCCGAAACCAACTGAATAGGGGCGTAGTCTTGACCTCTTTTTTGTCGGAATCGTATTCTGATATCCTTTCTAAATAATTTTTTGTGCCCTTGTCGAACTGTTCCTCAAGCCGATCGGCCTCGTAGATGCCGACCGGGGGACAATCCTTAGCACCGCAATTCAGGGCAAAATGGATGTGATAGTTGCTCTCATCAACCCGTAGTGTACGTTCGAATTCGTCGGGAAACCACTTGCGTAGGTATCCCCCGCCCAGCTCCCATTGGGATTTGCGGATGATGCCGTGCTCAATTTTCGCAAATGAGACTAGCCTTCCGGCGATGGGAATCTGCTCTTTCTTGAAGAATTCCGGCCTATCTCTGTATAAATCGGGATTTTTGGAAAGGATGACCTGAATATAGGCATTGTAAATATTGACCCAAAAGGCCAACTTTTCAGCATCTGTTTGTAGTCCGTTATCTAATTCTTCCAAGGTAGTACCATACAATTTGGCTCGGATATCGTTAGTACTATTATCATTGAGGATGTTTTTGAGGAATTGTTCCGAAAGTGCATTAAAATCCGAAATTTCCGAAACCTTGTCCTGGGCATGCATGGCAACAAGCAGGAAAAATGCGCAAAAAGTGCTGGCGCTATACTTAAATCCGGTTGCGTTCATTAGTTTTGTTTGAAGATTGGTCGAAAATTAGTTTAAAACCTTAACGCTAAATGTACGTAGATAGTACAGATAAAACGGGTAGTTATACCTTAGCGCTTTCTACTGATTGCTGTTGTCAAAATAAGCTTTTAGAAAAATTTTTATGACAACCATCATCATTCCCTCCCACAATGAAAGGGAAAATTTAACCCGTTTGCTGCCGCAGCTAGTGGACTTCCGAAAGGCCTTTGATATCGAGATTATTGTGGCGCTTTCCTCCGCTAATTCCGATGGTTCCGAGGTTTTGGTAGCGGAACATGATGTACGGTCCGTATCCAGTGGAAAGAAGGGTAGGGCCGTACAGATGAATACCGCTGCCCATCAGGCCAAAGGCGATATCCTTGCTTTCTTACATGCGGATGTTCAGCCGCCGCATTCGTTTGTCCAGGATATTGCCGAAACTATTGATGCCGGGTATGATGCCGGCTTCTTTTCGTACCGTTTCGACAAAAAGAGCTTTTTCTTACAACTAAACGCAGCTTTTACAGCAAAGGATAGCATTTTTACCGGTGGCGGGGATCAATGCCTGTTTATTAAAAAGGAAATATTTAAGGCTTTGGGCGGTTTTGATGAAGATCAGGTGTTGATGGAGGATTTTGAATTTTTCCGACGGATGAAAAAGAATAACCTCCGTTACAAGATCATCCGGAACGATCTGGTCGTTTCGGCGAGAAAATACCGGAATAATTCGTACCTGAGAATCAATCTGGCCAATTTTTTGTTGGTCGTATTATTTAAATGTGGTTATCCCGCCAAAAAATTGAAATGCTTGCACGACCGGCTGATTAACATGCCCTACCGAAACAAATGAGAAGGCAGATGGGCAAGATTATCAACGGAATCCAACAGATAGGTATGGGGGTCGGCGATGCTAAGCATGTCTTTAGCTGGTACCGAAAAAATATGGGCTTCGATATCCTCGTTTTTGAGGATGTAGCCCCGGCCAAACTCATGACCCCCTATACCATGGGCACGGTCCAAGATCGGTTGGCCCTGCTGGCGTTGAACATGATTGGGGGCGGGGGACTTGAAATCTGGCAGTTCATAAATCGTAAGCCCCGGTCCTCTAAACATCCCTTACAACTGGGCGATCTAGGTATAAACGCCATGAAAATAAGATCGCGGCATATTTCTGAGGTATATGAAAGGCTGAATGCCCAAGACCTAAATCGGCTGACGGCTATCTATGCTTCCGCCCATTTTTTTTTCGTCGACCCTTGGCTGAATTGGGTACAGGTGGTAAAGGAGTCGTACACGTTCTCGGATACCACACAGGGTTCTGGGGGAGTGCTCGGTGCGCTGATCGGGGTTTCGGACATCGAAGTTTCCGTAGATTTCTACCGGGAGCTACTCGGTTACGATGTAGTCGAAAGCGACCGCACGGGTGTTTTCGAAGATTTCGCTGATCTGCCCGGGGGAAATGCAAGGTTCAGAAGAGTTCTACTGAAGCACGGCGTACGGCCAGTCGGCGGTTTTGGAGAACTATACGGTCCCTCGCAGATCGAATTGGTACAATCGCTGAATCGCCATCCTGTTGCAATTTACAAAGACCGTATGTGGGGCGACCTCGGCTACATCCATCTCTGTTTCGATGTACAGGGAATGGATAGCCTACGCCACCAGGCCGAAGAATTAGGTCATGCATTTACCGTCGACAGTGCGGACAGTTTTGACATGGGCCATGCGGCAGGCCGGTTCGCTTATATCGAAGATCCCGACGGCACTTTGATTGAATTGGTAGAGACCCATAAGGTGCCCCTATTTAAAGATTTTGGCGTTTATATAGACCTAAAAAGGAGACATCCCCAAAAACCCTTGCCCCAGTGGTTGGTCAAAATGATGCGGATACATCGGATACGAGGTTGACTGAGGTCAAAAAATACTTCTAAGCGGTCAAGGACCGCTGTTGTAATAGTATCTTTGCCGCTTAATTCCATCTATGAATTTACGGGCTTATCTGCATCACTATTTACTGCTTTTCATGATATCTGCCGTTTCGGGTACGCTGCCCGTAATGCAGGCTCAGGATATCACGCGCGATGAGTTCAAGGATTCTGTTCAAGAACTGCCCTCTTTTTCCATCCATAGCGACAATTATTTCATTACGGGTGTACCGACCAATAAAACCCTCAGCAAAAATACAGCGGATGTCAAGTATCAGGTCAGTTTTAAACAGATCATCGCTCGAAAGGCCTTGCCATGGAATACCCATCTATTCCTGACCTATACCCAAAAGGCCTTTTGGGACTTTTACAAGGATTCCTACCCCTTTCGGGAAATCAACTTCAACCCAACCTTGGGCGTGGGCAAGCCTATGTTTGACAAAAACAACCGATTAAAGGGTATAGCGATGGTATATTATGAGCACGAATCGAACGGAAGGGACAGTATTTTTTCGCGTAGCTGGAACCGGTTGAGTATGGAATATGTCACCCAGCTGGACGAGAAACTGAAGATGAGGGCCAAAGCATGGATACCCTTTGCCTATCAAGAAGGAAACCCCGATATATTGGACTATAAGGGCATCGGTGAAATCCAATTTTCCTATGAGATAAGCCCCAACAAACTCTACGCCGAGGTTTTACTAAGAAAGGGTTTGACCTGGGATGCCAAGGGTACTTTTAGACCTCGTGTTTACTATAATCCATTCAAGAGTAACCGGTTCAATCAATATTTTATGCTGGAATGGTATGTCGGTCAAAGCGAAAATCTTTTCGATTATAAGGCATTCACCAGTATGATCCGCGTTGGCTATGTCATCAAAAGCAACGAACTTAATTTTTTTAGGGGAAGATGAAACCGAAGTTCTGTCCTTTCTGTCTGTGGTCCCTTTTTCCCATGCTTTTCCTGTATCTGCTTTTTGATATAATCTATATGGGGTGTATCGGTGGCTGTTCCGTTTGGGCTTTAATTTCTAAGGAAGTAAGGGGGGTGATTTCTTACCTCTCTTTTAACAAATTGGTTCATAACTTACCTTGTTTGTGTACTTGCAAGGAAGTCGTTGCGGCACTGGACAAGCCCCGAAGTCGTTAGCTTTGGGTAAAAAAAACCGTAATATAGTTTTTACGGGGATTTTCATTTTTATAGCTCAGCGTTCTACGATGACGATACTGCCCCCAGTGTATATAATTGTTCCATAGTCGGCCCTTCACTACCGCCGGCCGGTTCTAGTGTAATTCCGAAAGCTTCCGATTCATTCGGGTTGTTCAAGGTAAAGATCTTATTTTCATCCGAAGCGAAGTTATCCAAAAGACCGACGCTCGTGGGGGTCAGGGGGTCCATTTTCAGCGACCATACCTGATACACCATACCATCAGGTGGTTGGGGCAGGCCCTGGGCATCAATGAGCACCTTGTTCTCTTCTTTGTTCCAATAGGCTTTTGCATAGGACTCGGGAGAAACCTCCTGTCCGCCCAGAGCGACGACGGTAACGTTCCTATCCCTTAGCGAGTTTAGGAGTTCCTTGGTATTGGTCAGGGAACCGCGGGCCTCGAAGATTTGCTGCTCCAATACCTCGTTCTGCTCGTTGGCCATCTTAATATCCGTTTTGAGCTGATCGTTCTGTACATAAAACCATACCAGTCCCGCCCCAAACAGAATAGCGGCGGCCCATCCTATATAGCTGCTCCAATTGGATTTTTCTTCTTTTGGCAACTCTACGACTTTCCTATCCTTTATTTCCCCTAACCGTACTTTGATATCCTCGAAACCCTTAGGTTTTGTGTATTTGGGGGACACCGCCTGGGTCAGTTCAAGAATCGCCGCCTCGATGGCCAAAATTTCATTCTTAATTTCCGCATGTTCGAGAGCATTTCGATGTACCTCTAAATTTTCTTCCTCAGTAAGCAAGCCCGCCACGTAGAGTTCCAAAATTCCCGATGCTATATATTTGTCTACTTCCATTCCAAAGTAATATTTTCCCTGAGTTTAGAAATACAGCTTCTGTTCCTGGTCTTTACCGTACCCAAGGGAATGTCAAGTTCTTTCGATGCCTCCTTCTGGGTGTATCCCCTGAAATACAGCATTTCGATGATCTGCAGACATTTTTTCTTTAGGTTCAGTACGAGTTTTTGGAGCGCGGAAGTATCGAGTTGGGATTCGTTCGTTCGATCGCTAGTATCCGCTCTGTCTAAAATACCTACGAAGAAATCGGCGGACAGATTTTTTTGTTGGTCTTTATAGGATTTTGAACGCACTTTATCGATGGCAGCGTTTCTGGCGATGTTCAAGATCCAGGTGAAAAATCGTCCCTTCGATGGACTATAACTATCCGATTTATCCCAAATTTTGGTAAAAACGTCTTGGGCGATCTCTTCGGCCAGAAACTTGTCCCTCACCACGGTATGGATTACCCCGCAAATGTTTTCCCAGTACATGTCATAGAGCTTTTCAAAGGCGATTACATCTTTCTTCTGAAAACGCAATACTAGTTCTTCTTGGTCCATCAATAGATTTTGTGGGTTCAGTAGGCTATTAGTAAAATAAAAAAGCTTTATAAAGCAATTATGGTGGATAAATATATAAAAAAAACCGCCTCGAAGGCGGTTTTTTAAATTGATAGATATCTTATTGTGAAATCTCGCCGCAACTTACGCGTGATCCGGCATCGCCACTCGGTTGCGAGGTGAAATCGTCGGCACCGTCGTGTACGATAACCCCGTGACCGATGATATTCATTTCTTCATCGTCGCAGCCTATACACCATTCGTCCGTTGTGAACTCCATTGTGGCATTGCCATCGGCATCGGCGGTCATGTTCCCAATGTCCCCGCGATGGTAGCCGTCGGAAGAGCCCCACTTGCCGTGCTGCTCATCGGTAGGGTTCCAGTGGCCCCCGGCAGATGTTCCGTCATCGGCGGAGCAGTCCGCATTCTCGTGAATGTGGATCGCATGTTCACCTTCCGAAAGTCCCGAAAAATCGGCTTTCATCCTAACCTCGTCATTCTCTTGGGTGAAGGTAACGGTACCCTCTACATTGCTGCCACTTTTGGGCATCATCTGTACGGTCAAACTCTTGCCCATCATATCATTGGCATCCTCATTCATGTTATCCATACCTTCCTCCATAGAGTCACCGGCATTATCAGCATCCTTTTTTACTTCCTTACAACTGTAAGAGCCTATCAATAAAAGCCCTATAAGTGTTAATTTGATTGTTTTCATGTCTATAAGTGTTTTAGTTTTCACAGTAAAGGTAATGATAATTGCTCTGTATGCTTGCTCAAACAGATTTGATTTTGACAGTATCGATTTGGGAATGAGACTCCATCCCACGGACTCAGCGTAACTGACACTGACATCGATAACCAAGATTTCGGTGGGGCGGCCCTGGTCAGGGCTTCGTTGCTATACGCCCTTATGGTTAAAAATATAGAGCAGTTTTTCAAGGTATCCTATGGAAATCGATGTACGTTTTATTAATCTGAATTAAATCAGGGATTTATCCGCTTTCGTATCCCAATGAAAACAAAGACAAATGCGGTATAGGCGACAAAATAGGGAACGATAAAATCTTCGAGACCCATAAGCAACAGAATCCCGATGAGCAACAATTGAAAGCCCAGGCCAAAGGTTGAAACGGCGGTCATCAACCAGTTGGGGGCAGGTCGGCTTTCGGCCGCCTTCGGATCCAAACGGTAGATAATATGGTCAAAAACCCCATAAAAAAGCCGATATAAAAAAAACAGGATGTCGATGTGGCGTTGCTTCTCTCCTTTCAACGCTTTCGGGGCATCGATTTCAAAAATACGGCTCGTAGTATCGCCGTCATATCTATTTCTCAGGATGACATAATAATAATTGTAAAGGGTGCCCTGCAGCTGCATTCCGAAAAAAGCAAAAAGGGTATAGGGCAGTATCCTTTGGGTGATGTGCCAAATGCTAAGT
This sequence comes from uncultured Flavobacteriaceae bacterium, assembly GCA_963764285.1. GTDB lineage: Bacteria > Bacteroidota > Bacteroidia > Flavobacteriales > Flavobacteriaceae > Pricia. The sequence goes on along the minus strand of CAVXSA010000010.1, from coordinate 97,817 downwards.
AAAATCAGTAGATTGAGCACAATATCGGAGACTGAATCGAGATAGCGGCCCGTGTGGGAAGGGGTTTTCTTCATGCGGGCCAACTCCCCATCGGCGGCATCCAAAATGGATTTCAGAATTAAAAAAAAGGTAGCCGCCCAGTACAGGTGATGGAGGATGCAGGCAATAGCTGCCAAGCCGGAAATTACAAAACCGAAGGTGGCGTGTATGGGGGTTATGGAAGTGTTTTTCAGCGCACGGGCCACAGCCTGGGCGACCGGCCTGCCGTAATCGGATAAATCAACGAATTGATGCTCCTTGGGTAATTTTGACATAAACGAAAGCCGACTAGAAAAGAAATCCGGAGACGAACACACGCTAGCCGGGTACACTTTTCACAATCCAATGCAAAGATAAGCTTTAAATTACGGCTTGGGACTTTATGAATTTTCAATGTATATCCCTACCTTTAGCGGCTATAAGAAAACCAACAAATAACTTGTATGAAAAAAAATGTTCTTCTTTTTTTAATTCTCATAATCGGTCTGAGCTTGACAAGCTGCGGCAACCAACGCGAAGGAGATCCCAAGGTGCTCGTTTTTTCCAAGACCATGGGATTTAAGCACGCTTCTATTCCCACTGGGATAGCCGCCATCCAAAAACTGGGCAACGAAAACGGTTTTGAAGTTGATACCACTAAGAATGCGGAACTTTTCAATGAGGAAAACCTGAAAAAGTATTCCGCCATCATATTCCTGAGTACCACCCTGAACGTCTTGGATGCCAAGCAAGAAGCAGCGTTCGAGCGTTATATACAATCGGGGGGCGGATATGTGGGAATCCATGCCGCTGCCGATACCGAATACGACTGGGGCTGGTACACCCGACTGGTCGGGGCGCAGTTTAGGAGCCATCCGTCCGGTACGCCCGAAGCGGATTTTATTATAAAGGACAAGAATTTTATTGCCACGAAATTCTTTAAAGATACCATCTGGCACCGAAGCGACGAAATCTATAACTATAACAAGATCAATCCCGATGTCAATGTGGTCATGACCGTTGACGAATCTACCTATGAAGGGGGGTCTAACGGTGATTACCATCCTTTTGCCTGGTATCATGAATATGACGGCGGTCGCGCCTTTTATACCGGTGCGGGACATACCGACGAGAGCTATTCCGACCCACAATTCCTACAACATATCCTTGGCGGTATCGAATATGCCATAGGTGATAACCAAATTTTGGATTATGACAAGGCCGTGACCCAGATTCCCCCCGATGCGGATCGGTTTTCAAAAAAGCAACTGGTGACGGGTGAATTTTTCGAACCCACAGAAATGGCGGTGCTGCCAAACCAAAACGTGCTGGTCGCCCAACGCCGGGGCGAACTCATGCTCTATGACGATGCTACCCAAGAACTCAAGCAGGTGGGGGCACTCGATGTCTATTTCAAGACCTTGCACACCCCTGATGTCAATGCCGAGGAAGGTGTGATGGGACTGCAAAAAGATCCTAATTATGCCGAGAACCATTGGATCTACCTTTATTATGCCCCTTCGGGGGATGAATGGATCAACCGGCTTTCTCGGTTTAAATTTGAAGAGGGGGTTTTCGATAAAGCCTCGGAACAGGTGATTCTGGAAGTGGAAACCCAACGGGAAATTTGCTGCCATACGGGGGGATCGATTGCGTTCGGTCCCGACAATCTGCTCTACTTATCCACCGGTGACAACTCCACCCCCTTCAATGAAAAGAACGAAAAATATGTGAGCAACGGCTATGCTCCCTTAAACGATACTCCCGGACACAAACAGTACGACGCTAGACGCTCTTCAGGAAACACCAATGATCTCAGGGGCAAAATACTTCGGATCAAGGTAAATGAGGATGGAAGCTATGACATTCCCGAGGGAAACCTTTTTGTGGAAGGTACCGAAAAAGCACGACCGGAAATCTATACCATGGGACACCGCAACCCGTACAGGATTTCTGTTGACCCGAAGAATGGTTATCTGTACTGGGGCGAAGTAGGTCCCGATGCACGGGTAGATTCCCTTCAAACCCGCGGTCCAAAAGGTTACGATGAAATGAACCAGGCGAGGAAAGCGGGCAATTACGGTTGGCCTTTGTTCATAGCGGACAACAAGGCTTATGTGGACTATGATTACGAGACCGGGAAAAGTGGTCAAGCATTCGACCCCTTAAAACCGATCAATGATTCGAAAAACAATACGGGGCTTCGGGAACTGCCCCCGGCACAGCCGGCGTATGTTTTTTATCCGTATGATGAATCCAAAGAATTTCCGGAGGTCGGTACAGGAGGAAGAAACGCCATGGCCGGTCCAACCTTTTATTCCGACCTATATCCCAATGGCGGAGGTCTCCCTGACTATTACGATGGTAAAACGATTATCTACGATTGGATACGTGGCTGGATGATGGCGGTTACCCAATTCGATGACGGCACTTTTAACAAAATGGAACCATTCGCATCCGATATCGACCTGAACAACCTGATTGATATGGAAATGGGTCCCGATGGTCGGGTCTATCTTTTGGAATACGGTAGTGGATGGTTTTCCAAAAACCCCGATGCCGGTTTAAGCTATATCGAATACAATGGTGGAAATCGTCCGCCCCTTATCGATAATATAATTGTGGACAAAACTTCGGGAAAATTGCCCTTATCTGTCACTGCAAAAGTCGAAGCCAAAGACCGCGAAAAGGATGCCCTGAGCTATGTTTGGGATTTCGGCAATGGGGAGACCAAGGAAACCAAGGAACCTGAAGTATCCTATACCTATGAAGATGCAGGCGATTATAAGGTTTCCGTGACTGTGAAGGATGCCCAGGGCGAATCGGCCAAAAGTGATATCGTACCGGTGGTGGCGGGCAATTCAAGGCCAGAGGTCGCCATCGACCTGAACGGTGGCAACTCCTCCTTCTTTCTGCAAGGAGTGCCAATCCATTATTCGGTTACGGCCAGCTGACCCCGACGGCACTGCCATCGACCCCTCCAACCTGTTCGTATCCGTGGATTATCTCGAAAGCTACGACAAACAGAATCAGTCCTTGGGGCATCAACAGGTATCCGCTGCCGTTACCGGCAAAGCCCTAGTTCAAGGTATGGACTGCAAGACTTGCCATAAGGAAGCGGAGGCCTCGATCGGTCCGAATTATACCGATGTGGCCATGAAGTACAAGAATAAACCCGAGGCTTCGGATTATCTGCAAAACAAGATAGCATCCGGTGGAGGAGGAGTCTGGGGCGAGGTCGTTATGCCCGCACATCCGGATGTGACGAAGGACGAGACCCGTCAAATTGTACAATACATTCTGTCATTGGCGGACGATTCGGCCAAAGAGAAATCATTGCCCGCTTCGGGTACAATAGAACCCAAACCCAAACAGGGCGATAATGTAATGGTGCTTACGGCCAGCTATACCGATAACGGGGCGGAGGGTACTATTCCCTTGACGGGTGTTACCTCCGTTGCCTTGCAGGGAAGCACCGTAAGTTTTACGGAAAAGATAAAGGCCGATGGGTTTACCCCCATCCAGTATGACGGTCAAAACATGTTATTACTGCCATCGGAAAAAGGATGGTTCGCTCTGGAAAATGTGGATTTGAAAGGGGTGGATTCCGCTACGTTGACGGCCGGATGGCAGGAAGCGCCCCAAACCGGAATCGATTTTGAGATGCACTTGAACTCTCCAGACGGCGAACTGTTGGGCAAGGGGAGTATGGCCAAGCCGACAACCGGTCAGCAGGGGGGTACCATACCCATCACCTTGGTGAAGAAGACGGATATAAAGGCTGATGAAGTTTATTTTGTCTTTAAGCCTAAGGAAGGCGAAGATAAGGAGTCCACCCCTGTGGCGCTGACCAATGTTCGGTTCGATGCCAAGTGATTGTGGACTTTAGAAATCCATTACCTTTGGGTTTCCACGTAAAAATTACGATCGACCTGTAAGGTGGAAAGGTCCCCGTTGATGTTCTCTGTTTTCCATTGGGCGGATGGCGTAATCCACTGCGTTTTTCCGTCCACGGATATTTTGAGCGGCATATTGAAACCCTCTACAACATCGGTATAGCGATAGGTAAGGGAATGGCCATCTGCTTTGTATTCGAAAGTGGGAACCATGGCCGTTCTGAGGTATTGATCAAATATTTTGGATAGGTCGATTCCGGATTTTTTGGACATATAATCCTCGATTTGTTTTGTCGTCACGGTCTGGTGGTAGAATTCTTTGTTCAGTCCCCGTAAAACTTGGCGCCATTTTTCATCGTCATCCACCAGTTGCCGAATGGTATGCAACATATTGGCCCCTTTGTAGTACATATCCTTCGAGCCCTCCCGGTTGACACCATAGGGCCCGATAATAGGTTTGTCGTTTACGATATTTTTTCGTGTACCGATGACATAATCGGCCGAGGCTTCCTTGCCGTAGTAATAATCCAAAAAAAGATTTTCCGAATAGGCCGTAAACGCTTCGTGGATCCACATATCCGCAATGTCCCGATAAGTAATATTATTGGCGAACCACTCGTGGCCGGATTCATGAACGATGATAAAGTCGAATTTCAGTCCCCACCCGGTGCCTGAAAGATCTCTCCCCAGATATCCCTGTTTGAATTCGTTGCCGTAAGTGACCGAGCTTTGGTGCTCCATGCCGAGATAAGAAGCTTCCACCAGTTTATAGCTGTCTTTATAAAAAGGATAGGGCCCGAACCAATATTCAAAGGCTTCCATCATTTTTGGGGCATCCTTGAACTGTGTTTTGGCTTTTTCGAGGTCGTCCCTTAGCACATAATAATCCATATCAAGTGTACCCTTTTCGCCTTGATATTCTTCCGCAAAATGAACGTAATCGCCGATGTTGATGTTCACCCCGTAATTATTGATAGGATTTGACACGAACCAGTTATAGGTATTGGTCGTCGAATCGACCTTGCGTAGCCGGCCATTGGAGACGTCCATAAGTCCTTTGGGCGCTTTTATGCGGATGAGCATACTATCGACCTCATCGTACATATGGTCTTTGTTGGGCCACCAGACGCTGGCCCCCAGACCTTGGTTCGAAGTGGCGATAAAATCCTTGCCGTTTTCGTCCTTGGTCCATGAAAACCCGCCGTCCCAAGGGGCGCGCACGGCTTCTTTGGGGTGGCCGGAATAGGTGACGGTAATTTCGTTAAAATCCCCTTTCCGCTGTGGTTTTACTAGTTGCACGAAATGGGCATTTCCATGGTGCTCCACTTTCAGTTCCTTGCCATCTTGGGTTGCCTTTTCGATTTTCAGCGGTGGCTGCAAATCGATCTGAATTACCTGTTTTGGTTCCAAAACCTTATAGCGGATGGTATTCTCCCCTGAAATAGACTTGCTCTCGGGATTCACATCGACGTAGAGGTCATAGTAATTGAGGTCCCACCATTCCCGCTCGGGCGTGATGCTGCCGCGCAGGGTATCCTGTTCGGTCAATTGCTGGCCGAAAGTGGTCAACGTCATTAGCAGGACAGCCATTCCGAGAGCGTACTTCATCTTTTTAATCTGTTTAAAATCAATATTATCAAATCTTTCTACCGACAGACACCATTAAAAACCAAAGCATCAAATTCTAAAATTAGGACGGGAATTCGGTCGTTGGATTCGGAGGACTTTATCACTGCAATGTTCCATTCGGAAAAGCCACTACACTCTCGAATCCATTCTCTCCCACCGCCGCCACTCCAAAGAAGTAATTATCGATAACGACCCCTTCCAAGGTAAATTTGGTAACATCGCCGACGTAATAGCTATGGTCCCAAGTGGGGGAGGTGGTGTCGCGCCAATAAATTTTATATCCTGAGGCCCCATCGACGGCACTCCATCCCAGTTTGGCCGAGGGTTCGACGATGCCGCCGATTTCCACAGTCTTGGGAGCGGGGGGTGCCCAGGCCAGGGAGGCGAGACTAATCGCGTTTACGGCGGTCAGTTTTCGGGCGTAGTCGAAATTGACATGTTCTAACTTGTCGCCGTATTCGATACCATTCTCCGTACGGATATCCTGATGCTGTTGGGTATAGTTCTCGTGCGCCTCCATGATACGGACCCCGGCAAAACCGGCATCATTAAAAGGACGGTGATGTCCGCCTCTGCCAAACCGGTCCAATCTATAGATCATCATGGGGTTCATTTCCGGCATATAGGTTTTGGTGATTTTGTGCACATACCTTGCCAGTTGTCGGGATATGCCATCGACTTCGCCACCGTAAAAACGTCTCGACTTACGTTCTTGCTCGGTTTCCGTGGGCGGTACGGGTTCTGAAAATATCCGGAAGTCGGTATTGCTGATAATCCCGTCCACCCCCTTAATGTTTCCGATCATGTCGTTGTTGAGGATACCGATAATCTCCCAGCCCTGTTCTTTGGCATATGCGGCCAATCCTTTTCCGCCATAGAGGCCTTGTTCCTCTCCCGAGAGTCCGACGAAGACGATGCTGTTCTCAAAATCGTATGGACTAAGAACCCGGGCAGCTTCCAGCGTACCCGCCATTCCACTGGCATTATCATTGGCGCCGGGAGAATCGGAGGTAAAATCATTGGCGTCGCTGACACGGGAATCGATATCCCCGCTCATCAGAATATAGCGGTCGGGATATTTTGTGCCCCTTTTGATCGCCAAGACGTTGACCACTTCGACATCTTTTACGATGCGGTCGTTATCCCCTTTTTTGACCAGGTTTTTTTGAAAGGAAACTTCCAAACAGCTATCGCAGATCCGAGGAGATGTTCTCAAATTCACTTTTTATCCACCTTCTTGCCGCCCCGATACCGCGGGTGTCGGAAACGGTATCGCTAAGGGTATGGCGCGTTCCGAAGTTCACCAGTTGGGTCACATCTGCCTTGATGCGTTCTGCGGATACCGCATTGATGATATCATAGAGACGTTGGTGGGTTTGGGAATAGGTAAAGGTAGAAAGCAAAAAAAATAATAAGGGTATAACTTTGTGCATATCCATCTGATTTTATCGTAGGAAGGTAACCTTGGCAATCTTTCCGTTTTCCACTTCATAGATGGCCACGGTATTGAAATTCGTGCCATTTACGGTAATGTATTCCTCATCGACAACCTTGTTTCCGATGACGATTCGGTTTTTGATCTCACAGTGTAGGTCCGGATTGTTCCTGAAAAAACCGACATATTCGTCCCGCATGTTTTCCTTGCCTTTAAGCCGTAGCTCGTGGGGAAAGTTGAATATCTGGACATCTTCCGAATAGGAATTCAAAAAGGCATCGATATCCCGCGCATTGTATGCATTCAATTGGGTCTGGATGATAGCTTCGGCGGATTCCTCGAAGACAAGGGCAAGGTATTTTCCATTCGGGCTCACAGCAATTCGGCTGATGTTGCTTATCTCCCTTTTTTCAAGCCGTAAAAACCGCTCCCATTCCTTTTGTTTTTTGGGATGTATCTCCATCAATATCTGATCGTCGGCAGCGATGATGGCGCCATCGGCCAACCACGCCATATCATCGGTCTTTTTATACATATCGGTGATTTTCTGTACTTCCCCGGTGACCGGATCTAGGGAACGGATTTCCCAAGGGTCTTTTTCTTTACTGATAAAACTGACAAGGTCCGTATTGGGAATTTTATGCAAAGAGCGACCTACATTTTGCTGTACTGTGCGATGGCTACCGTTACTTAGATCGGATACCACCAGATCCATTCGACCGTCAGCCAAAACTGAGGAGACCACGATGTCTTTGTCGTACCAAACATGGTAGGCCACCTTTAGGCTATCCAACAAGGGGGTCGAGCTGCCGTCCCATACGCTGTACTCGTAGAGGCGTTGCAGGCCGGTGGTATCCAACCGAATCGCGGAGATGGCATTTTTACCGGGAATTTTTAAGGGCGAATACTCGCTCCCCTGTGGGGTGTCGTTGATCCAAGAAACCGTATCCGATGGTATGTCATACCGGGCAATATCGGTCTGTCCGTTTCTAGTGGATGAAAAAAGGAGGGTTTCCCCATCATAAAAAGAGGGTTGATTGTCGTAGCCCTCGTTGTTCGAGATGTTCCTGGGATTAACAAGCTCGGTCTTGCCATCGACCGTTTTTACATCCAAAAGATATACTTCGGTATTGGTCTGGGCGTAATGGGATGAGGTTGCGAACAGAAGTATCGCTGCTAGTTTGGCTTTCATTAACTGGGGTTTGTTCTTTTTTGTTTTTTACTTGGTAAACCGCTTCAAAAGGGCCCTCACGTTCTTGATGCTATCGACATAATACCGGGCATGGGTCTTCTGCCGGCCCACTTTCACGGTAATCGCACTTTCGGGCAGTTCCTGGAACATGAATTCATCAGTCCAATCGTCACCTATGGCGAACGCGAAATCGTAATCCTCTTCCGAATACATCCGCAGGGCGGCACGGCCTTTGTTGACGTTGCTGCTTTTGATTTCCATCACCTTGTTACCGTTCAGTACACTGAGATCGTCGGTTCCTATGAGGCTGGTAAGCACAGTATTCAGTTCCGTGGCTCTCTTTTGGCCGAAATCCGGATCGGTATTGCGGTAGTGCCAGGCGAGGGAGTAGTTCTTTTCCTCGATAAAGCTTCCGGGCGTACGGTCCACGAAGGATTCTAAAACGGGACGGATTTTTTCCATCCACTCTTTTTTGACATTTTCCAACATTTTGAAATCTTCGCCATCCTTCGATATCCAGACCCCATGCTCGACGATCATATTATATTTTTTGGGGAGGAACCATTTCGCAAAAGTTTCCTTGTCACGCCCACTTATCAGGAACATATCGGTGTTTTTCATCGAAGATATGGTATCCAAAAGGGAATATAGTTCCTCGTCGGGTGCCGCTTTTTGGGGATCATTGTGAAATCCGGCCAAAGTACCGTCGTAATCGATGAACAACAGCCTTTTATTAGCGGACCGGTAGGCGTTCTGTATCGTATTCATCTCGTCGACCGATAATCTTCTGGCGTGGTAGGAATAATCTTTTTCCTTTTGGTCCAACAGGGAATTCATAAAGTCGTTGGCCCACTTCTCGACGTTGTAGCGCTCCAATCGCTTTTGCAGCAGGGCGTTCCGACGCTTTTGCTCTTCTACGGGCATATTGATTGCAGTATGAAGGGCATCGGCGATCTGTTCAAAGTTATTGGGGTTGATAAGTAAGGGCTTCATTCATTTCGTGTGCCGAACCGGCCATTTCGCTTAATATCAACACTCCCGTTTGGTCGGTGCGAGTCGCGATATATTCCTTGGCCACTAGGTTCATACCGTCGCGAAGGGGCGTGAGCCAGGCGATGTCGCTAGAGGTATAAAGGTCGATCAGGTTTTCGAAGGGCATGGAGCGGTAGAAATACCAGATGGGCGTCCAGCTTACGGTCGAAAATTCCCCGTTAATACGGCCTACCAGCTCGTCCACCTCCCTTTTTAGCAATTGGTACTGGGGGACATTGGAGCGGGAGGGAACCGCAAGTACGATCAGGCGGACCTTCTCCTTATACTGTGGATACTTATTCAAAAAATATTCGAAAGCGTAGATGCGTTTGGCGATTCCCTTGGAATAGTCCAGCCGGTCGATGGAGAGGAAGAACTTCGCATCGGGATCGGTTTTCTTGTGCGTGTCAAGGCGTTGTTGCAATTCCGATTTTTGTTTTTCAGAGCTTTCATGATGTTTTTGTGCGGCCTCGCTAAACTTTTTATAATCGATGCCCATGGGAAAGGAGTCCACTTTGATTACCCTATCATCCATCGAAATATCGTTAAAACTGACCTCCAGTCCCAATAATCGCCGAGCGGAGCTTAAAAAGTGGCGTTCATAGCTGTAGGTGTGGAAGCCTATGAGGTCGGATCCCAATAATCCTCTCAGCACCTCTTCGCGCCAAGGCAGGGTGCGGAATATTTCAAAGGATGGAAAGGGAATATGCAAGAAGAAGCCGATGGAAATATCGGGCCGTTTTTCACGTACCATCTGCGGTACAAGCATCAATTGGTAGTCGTGCACCCAAATGGTATCGTCGTCATCGGCCTTTTCGAGGATAGCGTCCGCAAATTTCTGGTTAACGGTCTTATAGGCATCCCAGAATTTCTGTTCGAATTCGGAATATTCCAGAAAGTAATGGAACAACGGCCAAATGGTGCGGTTGCTAAAGCCGTAATAATATCCGTCGATTTCCTTTTCCGTCAGGTTGACTTTTGATGAGCCATGTTTTGCGAGGGCTTGGTCTATTTGTGTAGAGAGTTCTTCTGGAATTTCCTCTTCCGTCAGTCCGCTCCATCCTATCCATAGGCTGTCGTCGCCTGTATGTACCGATTTCATTCCTGTAGCCAGACCTCCTACGCTCGGAATCGCCTTAATTTCTCCTTTATCGATCTGTAATTGAACGGGTAGCCGGTTTGAGATTATGATAGTTTTGCCCATCGCAGTTTATGATTTTTGTATTGTGATTGAAAATAGGGATTTTATTTGAGCCCATGCCCGTCCAAATCCGTATTATTTCTCTAAATTTCGGTAAAAAGAAGGGCAATCGCAATAGAGGGCCCCTTATGAATTAAGATTTTTATCGGTAAAGTCCAGTTTAATGGCTATCTTTTTTGGATTATGCGGGTTGGTCCAAGCCTTTTCATCATCCTAAGAAAAAGACCGAACAAATACAAACCACTAAATATATGGATAACTTAGATTACGGAATAATAGGGAATTGCAGAAGTGCCGCATTGGTGTCAAAAAGAGGAAGCATCGACTGGTGCTGTTTACCGGAATTCGATTCCCCATCGGTCTTCGCCAAATTGCTGGACAAAGAGATCGGGGGCAGTTTTGAAATATTGGTCGATGAGACCTACAGCATTTCTCAGTGGTATAAACCTAATACGGCCTTGTTGATCACTAAATTTTCGGATGGCGATAACATCTTCGAGCTGCGTGATTTTATGCCGCGCTATCACAATGCAGACGGCTCGTATCATGCTCCCCCCGAAATCATTAGATATGTAAGGCATATTAAGGGAAATCCAAAATTCAGGGTGCTGTACGACCCCAAACTGGAGTATGCCATTGGAGAGACTAAAATCTTCGTAAAACGTAATTTTGTGGCATGTCTGACCCACGCCGAGAAATTCGACACCGCTTTTCTTTATACTTCCTTCAATAAAAATGCAGTGGTCGAGGGCCGGGAAATCGAACTGACCGAGGATGGATATTTTTTACTGGGCTACAACGAGAAGATACTGCTGCCCAACATACAAAAAATGTATCTGGAACTGGAACGTACGAAGGTGTACTGGCTCAACTGGAGCAACAATACCCCGACCTATAGAAAATATAACGACGAAATACATCGTAGTGCGGTAACCCTCAAACTTTTAAGTTACGACAAGACCGGTGCCGTATTGGCCGCTGCCACAACCTCATTGCCCGAAACTATCGGCGAAGTGCGGAATTGGGACTACCGTTTCTGCTGGATCAGGGACGCTTCTATGGTGGTGAAAGTGGTTTCCGATTTGGGACACGAAAATATTGCCAAGCGTTATCTACAATTTATCACCGACCTGATGCCCGATAAGGACGAAAAGTTGCAGATTATGTACGGTATCAATAAAGAAAAGAAGCTCACCGAAGAAACATTGGATCATCTTAGCGGTTATATGGGATCAAAACCCGTACGAATAGGAAATGCAGCCTATCAGCAAAAGCAAAATGATATTTACGGTATTCTAATGGACGTCATTTACGAACAGATGAAACGCTTCAGTACCGACATGGAGAACGGCGAGGAAATTTGGAGCATTACCAAAGGTATCATCTGGATTGTTGAAAAACACTGGCAAGAACCCGATAAGGGCATCTGGGAATTCCGTTCCGAAGACAGGCACTTTACCTTTTCAAAGGTACTGTGCTGGACGGCCGTGGATCGCGCCATTAAAGTGGCCGGGATGATGAACAAAAACCATAAAATCGAATTGTGGAAGCCTTTGCGGGAGGAGATTTGGAACGATATTTACAACAAGGCCTGGAACGAAGAGGTCGGCGCCTACACCCAATCCTACGGGACTAAACATTTGGATGCCGCCGTACTGTTGATGGAATCCTATGGGTGCGTTGATGCCAAGGACGAACGCTTTATAAGCACCGTGAAAGCGATTGGAAGGGAACTGAGCAATAACGGATTGCTATACCGTTATAAAAACGAGGATGATTTCGGAGAACCCTCCTCTTCTTTTACCGTTTGTACGTTTTGGTATATCAACAGTCTTTTTAAAATTGGGGAAGAGGAAAAGGCGGAGAAACACTTCAAAAAATTGCTGGGTTACAGCAATCATTTGAATCTTTTCAGTGAGGACCTCGATTTTAAGACGAAGCGATTGTTGGGAAACTTTCCGCAGGCCTACTCGCACCTCGCGCTGATCGAATGCGCCATAAACTTTTCTAAAAAACACAGTGAAGAGAAGATTTTGCAGTCCATGAAGGAGTGAGACTACAAAAACCGCCCCAGTATGGGGCGGTTTTTCTTTCCAAAGATACGGAAGCCTTGCCTTGAATTAGGCAAGTTTTTAAGTGAAATATCTTTTAGGATCAATCAAAAGTATAACCGTTATCCGCAGAGATTTTGTCCGCGATTTGAGTTCTCAGGGCCACCAAATTCGGATAATTAGAGTACTTTGTAAAACGTTTGAGTCCCATTAACATCATACGCTGCTCATCGCCATCGGTAAGGGAAATAATTGCTTCCTTACCTTTTTGGATAATGGTTTCGGTGGCATCGTATAGATATAGCCTTGCCATTGCTATTTGCGTGGCTTGGGCGTCCTCACCAAAACGTTTGGCGTTTTTTTCGGTCCTGAGCAGCGTGCTTTCGGCCATATAGACCTCGATAAGTACGTCGGCAGCGGCTAGTATTAACTGCTGATGCTTTTCTAAATCGGGACCGAATTTTTCCACCGCTTTGCCGGTGACCATCAGAAATACTTTTTTCAATCTTGCCAGTAAATCCTTTTCCTCGGCGAAGAGTTCGGAATAATCGGGAGTTTCAAAGGAAGGGATTTCCATTAATTCCTCTCCTACCGCAGTAGCGGGACCCAACAAATCGACATGCCCTTTCATGGCTTTCTTGACCAGCATACCGACGGCCAGCATCCGGTTGATTTCGTTGGTGCCTTCATATATACGTGCAATTCGGGCATCACGCCAAGCTTTTTCCATCGGGGCATCGGCACTGAAGCCCATTCCCCCGAAAATCTGTATGCCTTCGTCAGTGGTTTTTTGGGCATCCTCCGAAACGGCCACTTTTAATATGGAGCATTCGATAGCGTATTCCTCCACCCCTTTCAATTCCGCTTCCGGATGGGAATTTCCTTCGGACTCCCTGATCGCGATACGGTCCTCGATATTTTTGGCGGCCCGGTAGCTCGCGGATTCCCCGGCATAAGCATTGGTAGCCATGTGGGCCAATTTCGCCTTAACGGCCCCGAACTTGGCAATGGGTGTTTTGAACTGGATCCTTTCATTGGCGTACTTGGCCGCTTCGTCCACCACCTTTCTCTGCGCTTCCAAACAGGCGGCCGCCAACTTGATACGGCCGATGTTCAAGACGTTCATGGCAATCTTGAAGCCGTGACCGCGCTCAGAGAGCATATTTTCAACCGGGACTTTTGTTTCGTTAAAGAAAACTTGACGGGTGGAGGAGGAGTGGATACCCAGCTTCTTTTCCTCCGGATTCATAGAAATTCCGTTTTCCGGGTCGTTCTCCACGATAAAGCCGGTAACGTATTTGTCGTCTTCGATCCGGGCAAAAACGATGAACAGATTGCAGAAGCCCGCGTTGGAGATCCACATTTTCTGTCCCGAAATACGGTAATATTTGCCATCGTCGGACAATACGGCTTTGGTCTTCCCCGAATTTGCGTCGGAGCCCGCACCAGGCTCCGTCAGGCAATAGGCACCGAACCATTCTCCCGAGGCCAATTTGGGGACATACTTTTGCTTTTGTTCCTCGGTGCCATATAGCGTGATGGGCATGGTGCCGATCCCGGTATGGGCCCCGAAAGCCGTACTAAAAGATCCCGTTGCCCCAGAAATATAATCGCAGACCAGCATGGTGGAGACAAAGCCCATGCCCAGACCCCCATATTCTTCGGGTACGGCAACACTCAATAGTCCCAGTTCGCCCGCTTTTCGCATACATTCCTCCGTATAAGCATAGTCTTTTTGTTCAAACCGCTCCCAATGTGCCCACAGTTCGCGGTCAACGAATTCGTTGGTACTCTCGCGCATCATGCGCTGTTCTTCGTTCAGGTCTTCCAAGGTGAAAACGTCTTCGCACTTGGTTTCCTTGATAAGGAATTGGCCCCCGCGGATTAAATTGTCTTTTTGTAAGGTTTCTGTATTCATGTTTTCAACTATTAATTCAAAAATTCATAGATTCCAGCAGCTCCCTGCCCTGTTCCCACGCACATGGTGACCAATCCATACTTTCCCTGGAGGTCGCGTTTGCGCATTTCGTCGAATAACTGCACGGACAGTTTGGCGCCTGTACAGCCCAACGGATGACCGAGTGCAATAGCACCGCCGTTGACGTTGACAATGTCTTTGTCCAAATCCAATTCGCGGATGACGGCGATGGACTGGGAGGCGAAGGCTTCGTTCAGTTCGATGAGTTCGATGTCCTTTTGTTTTAATCCGCCTTGTTTCAAGGCTTTGGGTACGGCGGCGACGGGGCCGATACCCATTATTCTTGGCGGTACACCAGCGGCAGCGTAGTTGACCAACCTTGCAATCGGCTCCAACTTCAGTTCTTTGACCATATCTTCGCTCATCACCATTACGAAGGCCGCACCATCGCTGGTCTGGGAGGAATTTCCGGCCGTTACCGTTCCGTTTTCCGCAAAGACCGGGCGTAACTTGGCCAGAGCTTCCAAGGAGGTGTCTTTTCGAGGACCCTCGTCTTTGGTAACGGTATAGGTTTTGGTTTCTTTTTTTCCCTGTTCATTGATAAAGGTCTGCTCTACTTCAATGGGTACGATTTCGTCCTGAAACCGATCTTCTGCCTGGGCCTTCAAGGCTTTTTGATGGGAATGGAAAGCAAATTCATCTTGGTCTTCCCGGGACACATTGAATTCCTGCGCCACCGCTTCCGCCGTATTTCCCATGCCCCAATAGTAATCCTCGTGTCCGGATTTGGCCAGGTCATAGTTCAGTTCCGTCTTGTAGCCGGTCATCGGTACTGAGCTCATGCTCTCCGCACCTCCCGCAATGATACAATCCGCCATGCCCGCTTGAATTTTAGCGCTCGCGATTCCAATGGTCTCGATGCCCGAAGAACAAAAACGGTTGACCGTAACGCCGGGGACTTCCACGATATCCAATCCCATCAATGAGATCAGCCGGGCCATGTTCAGGCCCTGGCTTCCTTCTGGCATGGCATTGCCGACAATAACGTCATCGATTCTTTTTTTATCAAAATCCGGTAATTGCCTCATCATGTATTCGATGGTCTCGGCCGCGAGTTCATCGGACCGCTTGAATCGAAAAACTCCCTTTGGAGCTTTTCCGACAGCGGTACGATATGCTTTTACTATATAGGCAGTCTTCATGTATTTTAGTTTCTTAAGGGTTTACCGTTTTTGAGCATATGCTGTATGCGCTCTAAGGTTTTCTTTTCGGTACATAGTGACAGAAACGCCTCACGCTCCAAGTCCAAAAGATATTGCTCACTGACTTGGGTGGGTTCTGACAGATCCCCCCCGCCATGACATAGGCCAGCTTGTCGGCGATTTTCTTGTCGTGTTCACTGATGTATCGGCTGGCTTCCATAGAATCCGTTCCGACCAGGAACATGCCCAAAGCCTGTTTGCCCAAAACCTTTACATCCGTTCTTTGGATGGGCTGGGTGTAACCTGCTTCGGCCATTAACAGGGCATGGGCCTTGGCCGTCGCAAGTTGGCGATCTTTATTGACGACTACTATGTCTTTGCCGTGTTGTAGGTACCCCAGATCGTAGGCTTCGTATGCGGAAGTGGATACCTTCGCCATCCCGATGGTCAGGAAATATTCCTGTAAAATGTTCAGTTCTACATCACCTTTGCTAAAAGTATCTTGGGCGCGCAAAGTCATCTCCTTTGAACCACCGCCCCCGGGAATGACACCCACGCCAAATTCCACGAGCCCGATATAGGTCTCCGCCGCGGCCACCACCTTGTCGGCGTGTAAGGATAATTCACAACCGCCGCCCAAGGTCATGTCGTGCGGAGCGGAGATGGTAGGAATGGCGGAATAGCGCATCCTCATCATGGTATCCTGAAACATCTTTATCGCCCCGTTCAGCTCGTCATATTCCTGCTCCACTGCCATCATAAAAATCATACCGATATTGGCACCGACGGAGAAGTTTTTGGCTTGGTTGCCGACCACCAAACCTTGAAAATCCTTTTCGGCCCTATCGATGGCGGTATTTAATCCCGCTAAAACATCGCCGCCGATAGTGTTCATTTTGGATTGGAATTCCACATTAAGGATACCGTCTCCCAAGTCTTCGACGACGACTCCCTTGTTCTTGAATACTTCCTTGGATTTTCGGATATTATCCAAAATAATAAACGCATCCTGCCCTGGGACCTTTTTCATGGACTTGGAGGCAATATCGTAAAAATAGGATGCTCCATCCTTGACCGAATAAAAGGAAGAACTCCCGGAACCTTTCATTTCTTTGACCCATTCCGCTACTTCCAAACCTTGCTCTTTGATGAGTTCAAGTCCTTTTTCAAAACCGATGGCATCCCAGATTTGGAACGGCCCGTGGCCCCAACCGAAGCCCGCGCGCATGGCGTCGTCAATCTTATAGAGTTCATCGGTAATTTCGGGAATACGATTGGAGGAGTAGGCGAAAAGGGCACCGAAATTTCTGCGGTAAAATTTTCCGGCCTGTTCCGGGTCGTTCACCAGTACCTCAAAGCGGTCTATCACATGATCGATGGTCTTGGTTTGGTCCAGCACCGAAAATCTCGAACTTTTCTTGGGTCGATACTCCATCCTTTCGAGATCCAGCCCCAAGATTTCGCTGTGACCATCCTTATCCTTTACCTTTTTATAGAAACCTTGGTCCGTTTTGCTACCGTACCACTTGTTTTCCATCATGGTTTCTATGAAATCGGGCAGCTTGAACACTTCCCTGCGTTCGTCATCAGGACAGTTTTCGTAGATGCCGTTGGCCACGTGCACGAGCGTATCAAGACCGACCACATCGACCGTTCGAAAGGTGGCTGATTTTGGGCGGCCGATTACCGGACCGGTCAATTTGTCGATTTCTTCAACGGTCATTCCCAACTCCTTCACCGTATGAAAAAGACTTTGGATGCTGAAGGTACCGATTCGATTTCCGATAAAGGCGGGCGTATCCTTGGCTACCACGGCAGTTTTTCCGAGGAATTTTTCCCCGTAGCTGTTCAAGAAATCCAGTACTTCCGGCAAGGTCTTGGGCCCTGGAATGATTTCGAAAAGGTCGAGGTAGCGAACGGGATTGAAAAAGTGGGTGCCACAGAAATACTGCTGGAAATCCTCACTGCGGTCTTCTGACATAAAGTGGATGGGAATACCCGAGGTGTTCGACGTAATCAAAGTACCCGGCGTTCGATATTTGTCCAATTTCTCAAAAACTTGTTTCTTGATATCCAACCGCTCGACGACCACTTCAATGATCCAATCGACCTCGGCCACTTTGGCAATATCGTCCTCCATATTACCGGTAGTGATCCGGTCGGCGAACTTGGGATGATATATAGGCGAGGGTTTTGATTTGAGCGCAGCCGCCAATGAATCGTTGACAAGGCGGTTGCGGACTACCTTATCCTCCAGGGTCAGTCCCTTTGCTTTTTCCCTGTCCTTGAGTTCCCGGGGAACAATGTCGAGCAATAATACTTTCACCCCGATATTGGCAAAATGGCAGGCAATGCCGCTTCCCATGATTCCCGATCCGATGACCGCTACGTATTTTATATGTTTATCCACTGAGCTACTATTAAATAATGAATACCGATTACTGATTGATGGGGGTAAAGAACTAAAGAGTATTAGTTACGCTCCTTTACCTTATTGTTAACGTATATACATTTCTCGGAAATCAACTCATTGATGGTTTCGGTGACTTCGAAAAAGCTTTTCAATTTCTCCTCCGAAACATGCGTCCTTACCGTTTCATTAAATCGGAGCACTGCATCCTTGGAATCCTTCCGTTTTTCCAACCCGAAATCCGTCAAGTGGATCAACACGCCGCGACCGTCTTTGGGGTTGGGCCGCCGCTCGATCAATTCTTGGTCTTCCATCCGTTTTAAAATACGGGAAAGACTGGTTGCTTCCATACCCATTTTAGGGCCTAGGGCCGTTGAGGGCGTTCCCGTTTTGGGGTCGATACTCAACAAGGTAAAGCCGACCGCCATAGTCGAATCAAATTTTTTCGCCTCTTCATTATACATACGGGCTACAGCCTGCCAAGTCGCTCGCAGGGCATAGTCTATCGTGATTTCTTTCATCGGTCGGTTTTAGGTATCCAAATATAACAAACTTTATTATGCATGCATAATAAATAGTTATAATTTTTATAGTCCGTAAAAACGGGATTCAGTGAGATCCATACCCATACATATCATCATATAAATCACGATACTTTTCCTTAACGATTTTCCGCCTCAATTTCATAGTGGGAGTAAGGTGACCATCGTTAACGGTCCATACATCGGGAGTCAACCTAAAAACTTTTACTTTTTCCCATTTGGCAAACTTTTCGTTGGCCTGGTCCACTTCCTCCTGATATTTGGCCAGCACTTTTTCGTTCAAAACGATATCGGAATTTTCGGGGATCGTAATATCGTGTTTTTCGGCCCAGTAGTGCAAGTGTTCAAAATCGGGTTGAATTAGTGCCGCGGGCATTTTCTCACCTTCGCCGACCACCATTATTTGTTCGATGAACTGGGACTGTTTGAAACGGTTTTCCAACAATTGCGGTGCCACGTATTTTCCGCCGGAGGTTTTGAACATTTCTTTTTTTCGGTCGGTAATCTTCAAAAAACCATCCGCATCTATTTCCCCGATATCGCCAGAACTAAAGAAGCCGTTTTTCAGTACTTTTTCGGTCTGTTCGGCATCGTTATAATAGCCCATCATCACTTGAGGGCCTCTGATAAGGATTTCTCCATCGTCGGCGATGCGGACTTCTGTTCTATCCAATGGCTTACCCACGGTACCGATACGGAATCCATGATCGCGCATGTCGTTTACCGACACTACAGGTGAGGTCTCGGTAAGACCGTATCCTTCCATCACCCCGAATTCCGCTGCATTGAAAATGCGCGCCAACCGCGGCTGTAGCGCGGCGCTTCCAGATGCGATCAAAGAGAGGTTGCCTCCGAGCCCTTCCTTCCATTTGCTGAAAATGAGTTTTCGGGCCAAGGCGAGTTTTTGTTCGTACCACCAGCCTTTCTGCCCATAGGGTTCATATTGCAATCCGATATCCACCGCCCAGAAAAAAAGGGATTTTTTTATTCCCGTTAAGGTCTTTCCCTTGGCGATTATTTTATCATAGACTTTTTCCAATAATCGGGGAACGGCCGTCATAACATGCGGTGCGGTCTCCTTCAGATTTTCGCTGATTTTGTCTAAAGACTCCGCAAAATATATGGTGACGCCCGTATATTGATAGAGGTAGATCATCATACGTTCATAGACGTGGCAGATGGGCAAAAAACTTAGGCATCTTACCTTGCCGTAATCGATATCCAAGCGTTTGGCGCTTTCAAGGGCATTACTAACAAGATTGGAATGCGACAGCATAACGCCTTTGGGCTTTCCGGTCGTGCCCGATGTATATATTAAGGTAGCAAGGTCATCGGTCTTGACGTCGTCCTTTAATTTTTCGACTTCCGTTTGATTGGAAGGGTCCGAGCCCAGTTCCAAAATTTCCTTCCAATTTTTGCAATGGGGAAGTTCGTCAAAGGAATAAATCTCTTTAAGGCCGGGGACTTGATCTTGCACCGCTTTTACTTTATCGTAAACTTCACGGCAGGATGCAAAACAGTAGGTCGATTTCGAATGATTGAGTACGTAGGCGTATTCCTCTTCGGAAATGGTAGGATAAATGGGGACGTTCTGGGCGCCAAGCTGTAGAATTCCGATATCCATAATATTCCATTCCGTTCGGTTGGTCATAGAGATAATGGCGATTTTTTCGTTGGGTTTTACGCCCAGACGCAACAGGCCCCGGCTGATAGCGTTTGCCTGGTCCACATATTCCTGCGTCGAGGTCGCGACCCATGCTCCGTCGTATTTGGTGACTAGGGACTTTTGTAGCTTGTATTTTTCCAGTTGGTAATACGGGAAATCAAAAAGGCGAGTGATGTTTTGCATAGTTTGTACGGGATAGGTCTCTGCAAAATAGGAAAAAAAATGGTTTGGAGTCCGATGTTGGGAAAAGTTAGGGAGTAAATGAAGGAAATGAGTAGCACCTTGTTTTTCCCGAAGTCCTGTCTATAATGCATCCGTCTGCAGGCCGGAGAGAAAGGGTGACCTACTTTAAATGAAGTTTCATCCCCTCGTGGCTGGCGGTAAATCCCAATTTTTCATAGAACTTTAAAGCTTCGGGCCGTCTTTTGTCCGTGGTAAGTTGCACGACATGGGCGTTCTTTTCTCGGGCCCTTTGAATGGCCCATTCGAAAAATTGTTGCCCCGTACCTTGTCCCCGATAATTTTCATGAATCCTAACGGCCTCGATCTGTGCGCGGATACCCCCTTGATAGGTGAGGTATTGAAGGAACGAAAGTTGCAGGGTGCCAATAATCTGACCGTCTTCGGTCTCCATGACCATTAGTTCCTGATGAGGATCGACGCGGATATTTTCGAAGGCATCAACGTACTTTTGCGGAAGCGGGTCGTGAAAATCCTCGCGGAGTATGCCTAGTTTATCATTGGCGATTAACGCAACTATGGCGGATATATCTTTGTGGGTGGCCGAACGTATTTCCATGGATTTGAAGATAGCTATTTTTTCGTATAAACGTCGATGAATGTGCGTTATTATCCAGTTGTGGGCCGAAAGTCACCACCACCAAAACCCCGGGCGCCGACCTTAGCCAATATGAAACTTTTGCTTATTTGCCGAACGGTAATTTCGAAGACCCCTCTAAAGGTTATGACGACCCCAATATTGGCGAAGCGGTCATCAACGATGTCAACCAGAGCATGAAAGAATTGGGATACGAGTTAGAACGGAACCAGCCGATCTTTAAGTCTTGATCGGTACCAAGACCGATACCGATATCGAAAGGGAAACGGATCCCGTGTATGCCACGTATCCTAATTATTATGGAACCGGATATCGGATGGGACCTATTATGACCCCTATTATTATTTTGGATATAATGCCTATAACAATGTGATAGGATATGATGTCGATTACAATTAGTGCTACTGTCCGTTTAAAACATTCCATCTGACCAATTTCATGGTTTTTTGGATTCCAAAGAAATCCAATTTTCCTTCAGATTGCTCAGTTCGCTTTCTGGTTCATGCTGTTGTATTCCCTCCGCTGATACAGCGAAGTGTCATTTGGCTCTCTAAGGGCGGGGGAAAAATCCATATTTTCATCACGGTTGTAAGATTCCAGTACATTGGTCTCATAATGTCTTTCTATCAAAGAGCCCTTTTTGATCCTCTTGGTTCCAGAAAAGACCTTCCGGGTAATCTTGGGAGTGTAAACGATTTCTTCTTCTTCGTCAAGCTTTACCATCCCCACCGGAACGATTAAATGGTTTTCGCCATCTTCGTTAACAAATTGGTGGGCGCCCGCATCCGCTGAACGGGAGTACGGCTTGTCGTTTGCCTCTATTATATCGTCGTCTACCTCCACATCCAAATAGACCACCCGTTCATCCTTTTTGTTTATGAGTAGGTTATCTACCTCACCCAGGTATTCGCCATCGGCATCTTTGACCGGCCATCCGCGAACATCTTTATCACTGTCGGATACTTTATAATCCGATAACTCATGCAGGTAATATAGATTTCTCTCCTTGTTTTGATAATCCTTGTCTTTGCTCATCTTCTTCTTTTTACGAATTTGTATTCATTTGTTGTAAAATATCGGCGGTCTCCTTAAAATAGGAGTTCACTTTTTCTTTCTGGTCCAAGGTCAACACTGCGGGATCGATACTTTGGGCCGCATCCCGGACTTCTTCCATTTCATCTGAAAGTTGCGGGAACTTCTCTTCTTGTATCTTTCCGATGACCTCGGTAACGGAGAGATAGGCCTTTTGGATCTTATCGGAATGGTCTGTATCCATAGGACCATTGGTAATTGCCTGGGCCTTTTGAATGGCCGAACGCAATTCGGTATTGATATCCACATCGCTAACCACGGCCCGCTCTATAGTAGCATTGACCAATTTCACCAAAGCTTCGCTAGTGCGCTCGTGATCGATACTCATTTTGGATGTATCGCCGATAAACGTGGCGAATTCAGTTATCTGGGCATCGGGATTTTGCATGATTTCGGCTTTGGCCGCATCTTCCGCATTCATTTCCGATGCCCCGTTCCCGGTCGCTTCGGTCTCGACTTGGTCGGCTACTTCAGACTGTGGGGCACCGTCGGTATCGGCCATTAGAAAATAGATAATGATACCTACTGCAAGCAGGGCTCCGATAATCCATCCCCAATAGTTTTTTTTTCTCAACTTTAATTTCTGCCATAATTCCACCATTGGTCATCTTCACTGTTTCAATACGCCATAGGTTTATTGCTTCAATGAGGTGTAGGTGAGATATGCTGATAAAGGTAGGTTTAGTATCCGATGTTGAATAACTGTATCGAACTGATGTTTAACGCTATAATCGGAAAGGGTTCAGCGCAACCCTTAGGAGGAACAAAGAATAGGGGATGGCCATTACCCTATCCTGCCATCGCAACAAACGTAAGAGGGTTTGAAGAAATTTTAGCCTCATCCGGGATTTGGGAAAGAATGGAAGCATGATTCCCTCAATCACAGAATGTAAAGGTTTACCCTACGGAGACCACGAAAGTGAGAGGCCTTTTCTAATTTTTCGCTGAGAATCGATCTATCCTGAAAAGAAGTGCATACCGTCAATAAATGATCTGTTTAAGGCAATCCGAATCTTTCTAAGCCCTTATCTTTAAAAATACGATGGATTTTCAAGAATGGAGTGCGTCGCTATGTAAAGAATAAAAATCATAATTATGAGAACGTTAAAATCGATTACAGTGTTATTGATGCTTGTGATGTCCTTTGGGGCAATCGCTCAAACCGCGGATGATAAACAAATTATGGCCGATGCCCAGGATGCCAAACAAAAATTGCTTGACAAAGATCCCGGAATGGAAAGGATTTTTGATAATTCAGCCGGATATGTCATATTTCCCAATGTAGGTGAAGGCGGTTTTATTATTGGAGCTGCTTCAGGTAACGGGGTAGTTTATGCCAATTCGAATGCCATTGGAATGGCTGATCTTAAAAAAATAGATGTGGGTTTCCAGATCGGCGGACAGGCTATAATTGAGGTCATATTTTTCAAGGACAATGAGGCTCTTACCGAATTCAAGACGGACGAATTCACCTTTTCGGGCGAGGTTTCGGCCACTGCTGTGAAGTCGGGAGTTGCCGACAGCTTGGATTATAGCGATGGTGTGATTGTCATTACCATGCCCAAGGCAGGAGCCATGGCCGATGTATCGGTAGGTGGACAACGATTTAAATTTACCCCTATGGAAGAAATCAAATAGGTTTACTCCCCGCTTTCTCCACCCATTCCCTAGCGTTCACAAAAGCCTCTAACCAAGGTGAAACCGAGTCTTTTCTATGCTTCGGATAGTACGCCCAGTTCCACGGAAAGATCGAGCGCTCGATATGGGGCATGGTGACCACATGGCGTCCGGAGGCATCGCAGAGTATGGCGGTATGGTAATCGCTACCATTGGGATTTGCGGGATAATCTTCATACCCGTATTTCGCCACGATTTCATAGCTTTCTTCGGATAGCGGGAGGATGAATTTGCCTTCGCCGTGGGAAATCCATACGCCCAAGGTGCAGCCTGCCAAACTGGATAGCATTACGGAATTGTTTTGTTGGATTTTCAAGGAGGTGAAATTGCTTTCGTGTTTATGGGATTCGTTGTACGTCAACTTTCCGTGATTTTCTCCGTGTTCGGGAACGATAAGGTCCAGCTCCATGAACAATTGGCATCCGTTACAGATTCCGATGGATAGGGTATCGGGCCGTTCAAAAAAGTTTTTCAAAGCCGTATTCGCCTTCTCATTGTATCGGAAAGCCCCCGCCCAGCCTTTGGCGCTACCGAGCACATCGGAATTGGAGAATCCCCCCACCGCACCGATAAATTGGATGTCCTCCAAGGTTTCACGGCCCGAAATCAGGTCCGTCATGTGAACGTCCTTAACATCAAAGCCGGCTAAAAACATGGCGTTCGCCATTTCGCGTTCGGAATTGCTGCCCTTTTCCCGGAGGATGGCCGCCTGGGGACGCCCATTGCGAGGAGCACGCCCCTCCGCGCCTTGCGACGAAGCAATCTGTTGGGCGCGGAGCGAGGGTTCTTCAAAAGGCCTTTCACCATGTTTCACAGAGTGCCGGGCCTCGTCTGCCCTTCGGGCAGCCGGACTCGCCATTTCGTCAGGAAAGACATATTTCAAGGCTTGCTCCTTATAATTTTCATATCGCTTCTTCGCCAATCCCTTGGCCGTTTGACGATCATCCAATAAATAAGAGGTTTTAAACCAGGTGTCCCGCAAGGAGGCAATGTTCAGGCCTATTTCCATGCTTCCGTTTGTTAGGTGTAGGGTCCCTTCCGGTACAACTTTACCTATCTTCCTGAAATCGATATTTTGGTCGGATAATATTTTTTCAACGGAGGCATCCTCTCCCTGAAAAACGATTCCGGCATTTTCGGAAAACAATAATTTAATGGAATCCGGTTCTCCCAAACCGGATAGATTCACGTCTGCGCCCAAACCGTTGTCCGCAAAGCACATTTCAAGTAAGGTGGTGATCAATCCCCCGGAGGCCACATCATGTCCCGCAACAATTTGACCGTCTCGGATTAAGGCTTGTATTGCATTGAAGCAGGATTTGAAATAGGGCGTATCGGCGATGGTCGGGGCCTCGGTACCGATGGCATTGCGGATTTGCCCGAAAGACGAGCCACCCAGCTTATAGTCGTCCTTGGATAAGTTGATATAGTATATGTTTCCCCCCTCTTTTTGAAATACAGGCTCGACCACCTGGGCTATATCCTCACAGTGTGCCGCGGCGGAAATAATGACCGTTCCCGGGGAGATTATGTCCCCATCAGGATACCTTTGTTTCATAGAAAGGGAGTCCTTGCCCGTCGGTACGTTGATACCCAATTCGATAGCAAAGTCGGATATAGCTTTTACGGCCTCGTACAATCGCGCATCCTCGCCCTTGTTCTTGCAGGGCCACATCCAGTTGGCAGAAAGGGAAACGGACTTCAATCCGTCTTTTAGCGGGGCCCAAATGATATTGGTCAGGGCTTCTGCGATGCTGTTCCTGCTTCCCGCGGCCGGATCGATCAGTCCCGATATGGGGGAGTGGCCGATGCTGGTGGCGATTCCATCCTTCCCTTTAAAATCCATCGCCATGACGGCGCAATTGTTCAGGGGCAGTTGTAAGGGGCCGGCACATTGCTGTTTGGCCACTCGGCCACCCACACAGCGGTCCACTTTATTGGTCAACCAGTCTTTACAGGCAACGGCTTCCAACTGCAGAACTTGTTCGAGGTAGTCATGGAAATGCTCCAGCCGGTACTCCACCTTGGTATAGCTTCTTGGGGTGGAGGTATCTATCATTACGGTTTGCGGTGAACTTCCGAACATATCCTCCAGGTCCATATCCATGGGCATGTTACCGCTTGTCTTTCGATTTGATGGTAAATTTATGGTCGCCCGTGACGTCACCTACCTCATACAGCGGCGCACGTTCACGCTCTGCAATACGCTGCAGTAAATCGAGGTCCTTTTGACCGATGACCAAGCCCATCCGTTCTTGGGATTCGTTGCCGATAATTTCCTTGGCGGAGAGGGTAGGATCACCAATAGGGAGTTGGTCCAGGTCGATTTTTCCGCCGGTCTCCTCTACCAGTTCGGAAAGGCAGTTGAGGTGTCCCCCTGCCCCGTGATCGTGGATGGAGACAATGGGATTGTGATCGCCTTCGACCATCCCGCGAATGGCGTTGGCTGCCCTTTTCTGCATTTCGGGGTTGGAGCGTTGTACCGCGTTCAGCTCGATGGTGGAATCCAATTCCCCCGTATCCGCGCTTGAGACCGCTGCACCGCCCATTCCGATACGGTAGTTGTCTCCCCCGAGGATGACAATCTTATCCCCTTCTTGGGGAATATCCTTTATGGCCTGTTCCGCTTTTCCGTATCCGATACCACCGGCCTGCATGATGACTTTGTCGTAGCCCAGTCTGCGCCGGCTCTCATGCCAGGTACGCCGGGCTTCGTCGAATTCCTTTGAGTCATCGGTACCTTCTGCCGTTGTGGTATATCCCGCTTCGGGTACCGCAACAGTGTACTGATGCTCAAATGTGAGCACGCTTCCCGCAATCAGTGGCTGCCCGAATTTATTCCCGAAATCCGAGGCACCGTTCGAGGCTTTGATGAGGATATCCATAGGGGTCTGATAGAGCCAATCCCGCTCCGGCATGCCTTGTTCCCAGGGTCTGTCCTTTTCCAATCGGGAATAGGCTGTCATGTAAACGGCCGTGCCCGCTAAAGGAAGCGAGCCCTTACCACCGGCGAGTCGATCGCGGATCTCCCCTCCCGAACCGGTCGCGGCTCCGTTAAAGGGTTCTACCGTGGTGGGAAAATTATGGGTTTCCGCTTTTAACGAAATAACCGATTCGAAATCCTTTTCTGTATAGAAATCCGGTCGGTCGGCGGTTTTCGGCGCAAACTGTACCACTTTGGGCCCTTTGACGAAGGCGACGTTATCCTTATAGGCCGAAACTATACCGTTCGGATTTTTCTGGGATGTTTTTTTTATTAGCTTAAAAAGTGAGGAAGGCATCTCTTTGCCGTCGATGACAAACCTCCCATTGAAGATTTTATGGCGACAATGTTCGGAGTTGACCTGACTGAATCCGAACACCTCGGAATCGGTCAGTCTGCGTCCTATTTTTTGGGATACCTCGTGGAGATAATGCACCTCCTCTTCATTGAGAGCCAAGCCTTCCTTTTCGTTATAGGCGGCAATATCGTCGATTTCCAAAATGGGTTCGGGAACGACATCCACTTTGAAAACATCTTGGTCGAGACCCTTGAATTTTTGGGAGAGCATGGGATCGAAATCCGTAAAATCCTCGGTGACGGTCTGAAACTCTTCGATGCGAATTATCCCTTTCACCCCCATATTTTGGGTGATTTCGGTGGCGTTGGTGCTCCACGGTGTAATCATGGCGGCACGGGGCCCTACAAAAACGGCGTCCAATGACGCCGTTTTTATTTTAGGTTGGTTACCGAATAACCAAATCAACTTGTCGGTATCTTCCTTTGAAAGTTTGGTGGCCGTTTGAACTGCGAACACCTTGGTCCTCGCATCCCCGAAAAAGTAAATCATCAATGTATAAATTAAGCGATTGGGAAAACGCAAATTTACGGCTTTTTAACCAAGGATTTTCTGGGAATAGTTAACAAGGAGCGGGTGGAATTGTTAATTACTTTTTTGTGTTTTACCGTAGGTGGACGGCTGTGCCCCAATAGAAAGGGGTACCCCTTTTGGGAAATCCGCCGTAAGGTCAACCTTTCTGCAGCAACGCCATATAAAACCCATCAAATCCGCTTTGGCTCGCAAAAATTTTCTTTTCCTTTTCCAACGAAAATCCCTTGCCTTCCTCCGAGGCCAGAAATGCCTGTACCTGATCGGAGTTTTCCTGCGGAAGTATAGAGCAGGTCGCATATACCATCTTACCGCCCTCTTTTACGATCTTACTGTATTGGCGTAGGATTTCTTGTTGGGTCTTGGTAATCTTTTCCAAAAAATCGGGCTGCAGTTTCCATTTCGTATCGGGATTCCGGCGGATAACCCCCAATCCGGTACAAGGCGCATCGATCAATACCCGGTCGGCGCTACCGTATAGTTTTTTGAATGACTTTGGTGGAGTCAATTTCCCGGGGCTCGATATTATGGGCGCCGTTTCTTCGTGCCCGGCGTTTCAGTTCCTTGAGTTTGCTGCCGTAAACATCCAGGGCGATGATTTGGCCTTTATTTTCCATTAAGGCGGCGAGATGCAGGGTTTTCCCGCCCGCTCCGGCACAGGTATCCACGACCCGCATCCCCGGTTGTACGTCCAGCAGCGCGGCGACCAATTGGGAACTGGCATCCTGTACCTCGAACATTCCTTTTTTAAAGGCGTCGGTCACGAACACATTGGCGCGTTCCGGAAGGCGTAGCGCCGAAGGATACTCCACGTCTGAACGGCCCTCAAGCTCTATGGGTTCGGCTACGATTCCCTCGTCCAATAAGGCCTTTGCCAGTTTATTCTTAGTGGTCTTTAGGGTATTGGTCCTCAGTACTACCTCCGCTTGTTGGTTGAGGGCGGCACTTTCGGCCGTCCAAAGCGGGTCGCCCAAGGCCTTGGCACAGAGGTCGTCTATCCAATCGGGAAAGGCTTCCCTATATTTTCTGATGTGGGAGAGTTCGTCGAACTTCCCCTTGATTCGGCGTTCGGGGGTAGGTTCGATCTGTTTCCAGTCCGGCAGTTTTATTCCTTTTAATACCGCCCATACCGCCCACATCCGAAAAAGGTCCGGGCGGCTGAACGGTGCCTTTACCTCGGCGATTTCGGAATATAACCTTTTATAGCGGACGATTTCATAGGTGGTTTCCGCAATAAAGCCACGGTCACGGCTTCCCCATCGTTTATCGAATTTCAACACCTTTTGTACTACCTTATCGGCGTATTGGTCTTCGTTGAAGATGAGATTCAGGGCGTCGATTACGGCGAAGACAAGGTTTCTATGTAGTTTCATTGCTGGGTTACTGGATGTATTTGGTTACCCGGTTATTGGTTGCGTGGGGTAATTCCTTGATGCACGCTGAATGACTTAGTAGCCAGATAACGAATAGCTTTAAAAAAAGATGGCTGCAAAGGTATTGTATTCGAGAGGATTCCCTTTATTTTTGAGAAACTTTATCTCCCATGCGCCCTATAGTCCTTCTTTTGACCATCTTTTGGGTATTCTCTTGCTCGGAAACCCAGAAAAAGGTAAAACCATTTACATCCGTGGAAATTACAAGCATCTATGAGGATTCCGTTAGCATTCGCGCTATCGAGATTATCGGCAATAGCCTTGCCTATGCCGGTAATAACGGGATATTCGGGAATATAGACCTGCATTCGGGAAAAATTAGGGAGGGAGTGCAGAAATACGACAGCCTCTATCCGGACTTTCGCGCAGTGGCCCATACTACATCCGATTTTTTTATGCTTTCCGTTGCAAATCCGGCATTACTCTACAAAACGGGGAACGACGGAAAAATGCTACGGGTCTATACGGAGAATGAGGAAGGCGTCTTTTACGACGCCATGACCTTTTGGAACGATCGAGAGGGCATCGCCATCGGCGATACGATGGGTAAGGGATGCCTATCTATCCTTATCACCCGTGACGGGGGAAATTCGTGGAACAAACTCCCCTGTTCCGCATTGCCGGAAGGTATGGAAGGGGAGGGCGCTTTTGCGGCCAGCAATACCAATATAGCGGTGGTCGGCGATAAAACGTGGATAGCGACCACTAGCAGCCGCATCTACTTTTCCCCCGATAAGGGAAAGACTTGGAAGATTCAGCAAACGCCTATCGTAAACGATGAGCCGACTCAAGGCATTTATTCCATTGCGTTTTATGATGAAAACCTGGGCGTGGCCATCGGCGGCGACTATACCAAACCTGAAGCCAATACGGCCAACAAGGCCCTAACCGAAGATGGGGGCGCTACGTGGCGGCTCGTTGCAGATGGACAGGACCCGGCCTATAAAAGTTGTGTCCAATTTGTGCCCGGTACCAAGGGCGATGGGGTAGTGGCCGTAGGTTTTACGGGTATTTCCTATAGCGACGACCGGGCCATGACCTGGCAGAAGCTCTCCGACGAATCTTTTTACACGCTGCGATTTTTGAACGATTCGGTGGCCTATGCTGCAGGTAAGGATCGTATAGCAAAATTGGTCTTTCAATAGACCCGCTATCCCTATAATGGTTTCCGTTGAAGAAGGCAGCCATTAGGGTCAATTTAACCCTCGTCCTTTTTGTGTCGATACTGCTTTAATAGCTGTTTTTTAAACTCATACTCGGATCGCAGCAAGAGAAGGGTTTTTTTGGCGGAAATGACTTTTGATATCTTTTCTATAAATTTTTTGTCCAATTCCTCTTCCTCTTCCTCATAAGTAAGATATTTTTCAATGAGGTCGCTGGCTCCCTTTTCCGAAAGGCTTTCCGCATCCCTAATTTTACTGTGTATCTGGTTACGCTCCCTTTCCCGCATCGCCTCCCGGTTTTCCTCGTATTCGTTATAGATGGGCCAAAAATTCTGGGCTTCTTTGGAATCCAAATCCAAACGCTCGGTAATAAAGGCCACTTTGAGGGATTTTATTTTGTTTTTGTCCGGCTGGTGTTGGGCGAAAAGCACCGATGAGGTCATCAGTAGGGCCCATGCCATGATTTTAGTTCGGTTATTCATCGTACTCCATATTTAGTTCTTCAAAGTTTTCCGTGTTGTTATCGAGGTACTCCAAAACGTATTCGTCGTCTAACCGATTGATTAGAATATCCCCGATTTCCAGCTCATCGACCGGTACTACTTCGGCCATTTCATACGTACTGAAATCCAGTTCATTGTCCTCGAAATAGTTTTCTATATCGGAATTTGCGATGTCTTCAAAGCTGATTTCTGGGGAGGTCTTCCTGGTCAGAATGAAAATCAACAAGACCGCTGCGGCTATGGAAGCGACTGCATAATAATATTTTTTATAGGGATGTATGGGGATGACTTTAGGCGCTTCAGCTTCCAGTTTTTGCTAGGATTTTGTCGTGCAAACCTTCAAAATAGCCGTCGGGAACGCGGAAACCATCATTTTCGGGAATTCGCGGCCCCTTTTCGGAAATTCTATCCATCAACCTATCGGGCAACCCCTCGAAATACCCCTCGGGGGTTTTGAAGGGATTTTTTCTGTTGAATGCTTTCATCGTTTTAGTTTGACCATCAAATGGTTAAAAGGTTTAATTGGAGTTTATGGGTTTATGGGTGTCCCGCGTCTTATCAGGGCTATGTTTCTTCTTTTAAATAGGCTTCTATTTTTTTTACAGCCAAATGGTACGAAGCTTTAAGTCCACCAACGGATGTTTCCAGGATTTCCGAGATTTCTGTATATTTTAACTCTTCGAAATACTTCATATTAAAAACGAGCTTCTGTTTTTCCGGCAGGGTAGCTATTGCCTTTTGTAGTTTCAGCTGGATTTTATCCCCTTCGAAAAAGACATCGGCCTTTAGGTTGCCAAGCATCTTATCCTGTAATTCCCCACTTCCTATATCAAGTTTTCTGGCGTTTTTTTTTAACAGGGTCAAGGCCTCATTGGTTGCAATTCGGTACATCCACGAATAGAGTTTACTGTCGCCCTTAAAGCCCTTGATGTTTTTGTAAACCTTTATAAAAGTGTTCTGCAGAACGTCATCGGCATCCTCATGGTTCAGCACGATTCTTCGAATATGCCAGTACAATCGCTGTTGGTAGGTATCGACCAACACCTTGAAGGCCCGTGAACGGGTTTCCGCGTGCTGAAGATCCAGTACTAAATTTTCTTCGGCAATCAATATTCGATGTAATTTCTTTCAGTTGGACTCTAAAGTTAAGGAAAAGTTTAACCGTGAGCGGATGGACTAGGTGATTTTTAAATTTTTAGCCTAAGGACTGCATTTCCACCAACTTTCTGTAAGCCCCATTTTGGGAGAGCAATTCTGTGTGCGAGCCTTGTTCGACGATTTCGCCCTTTTGTAGGACTACGATCTTGTTCGCGTATTGAATGGTGGAAAGCCGATGGGCAATAACAATGGAAGTGCGGTTTCGCATCATTTTTTCCAGGGCATCCTGCACGAGACGTTCACTTTCCGTATCGAGAGCGGATGTGGCCTCGTCCAAAATCATGATAGGGGGATTTTTCAGTACGGCGCGGGCGATGGATAATCGTTGCTTCTGTCCCCCGCTAAGTTTGTTTCCGCTATCCCCAATATTCGTATCATAGCCGTTGGGAAGCCCTTCAATAAATTCGTGGGCGTTGGCGATTTTTGCGGCCTCGACGATTTCTTCACGACTGGCGTTCTCCTTGCCAAGCGAAATATTCTTGGCCACGGTATCGTTGAAGAGAATGGAATCTTGGGTGACCAGCCCCATTAAACTCCGCAATGACTTTTTGGAAATATTCCGGATATCCGTGCCGTCAATCTTTATTTCCCCCTGGTTCACATCATAAAAACGGGTGACCAGATTGGCAACCGTACTTTTACCGCTTCCGGATTGTCCGACCAAAGCTATGGTCTGACCTTTAGGAACGCTAAGGTCAAAGTTTTTCAGTACATAATCATCCTCGTATTTAAAGGAGATGTTCTCGATGGCGATCCCGTTCTCGAAAGAGCTTTTTTCGATGGCGTCGGGTTTGTCGATAATCGGGTTTTCTGTTTCCAGGATTTCCAATACCCTTTCCGCGGCGGCATTTCCTTTTTTGACGCCGTACGAGGCTTTGCTGATGGATTTTGCCGGGGTCAGAATATTATAGGATAGGCCCATATAGGCGATGAAGGAAGCGGCATCTAGAGTGCCGTCTACCAAAACCATTTTACCGCCGAACCACAATAGGACCCCAATGACCAAAATACCTAGAAATTCCCCAATGGGAGAGGCCAAATTTTGACGGTTCAAAAGTGTATTGGAAAATTTGAAAAAACGCCCTGTAGAGGCTCTGAACGTATTGTAAAATCTAGATTCGGCGTTGAAGGCCTTTATTACACGGAGACCGCCCAGGGTTTCTTCGACTATGGAGAGGAAATGGCCCTGTTCCCTTTGCACGTTATCGGACTTCTTTTTAAGGGATTTCCCGATCCGTGATATGATACCGCCCGCAACCGGGATAAAAATAAAGACGAACAGCGTCAGTTTTACGTTGATGATGAACATGGCAATAATCGTAAAAAGAATGGTCAACGGGTCTCTAACGATCAATTCCAAAATGGATAAAAAAGAATGTTGGATCTCCAAAACATCGGAGGTGATACGGGCGATGACATCCCCTTTTCGTTTTTCGGAATAGTAGGATATGGGCAATTCGGTAATTTTCCGGTACATCTGGTTGCGAATATCTTTTAAGACCCCGTTTCGAAGAAAGGTGATAAAATACATCGCCAGATAGTTGAACAGGTTCTTGAGCAGAAAAAGCAGTAAAACCAGACCGATGACCAACACCAATCCCTTCATTTCATCATTGCCCGAAAATTGGGTAACCTGATAGTTCATATAATCCATGAAATATTCCTCGGCTTTGCCAAGTCCCTTATAGGTGGGCGGTTCGGACAATTGTTTCGTTTTATCGAACAGCACGTTGAGCATCGGGATCAATGCGACGAAAGATAAGGCGCTAAACAGCGCATACAGAATATTAAAGAAGATATTGAGATAGCCATATTTACTATATGGCTTCGCAAAGCGAAGAATTTTTTTAAAATATTCCATTAAGGGCTTTTGGGCAATTTTTCACCTGCAAATATCACATTTTAAATCGCTATCCCAACATTATTCCCAAAACCCGTCCATCAACCCAGTTGGAGTTCCTTTTTGATGCGGACGATTTTGGCATCGAGTTCCGCGGAAACTTTTTCGAAGTTTTCGGCTTTGTCCAACTCCGCGTTCGTACTGATGTAGAATTTCACCTTAGGCTCCGTACCGCTCGGCCGGGCGGCTATACGGGTGCCGTCTTCGGTCTCATAGATCAGCACATTGGACTTGGGAATGTCGATTGCTTTTTCCTCACCGGTCAGTACGTTTTTGGCAGTCGAGGTATTGTAATCCTCGATCCATTTGACCTTGGAACCGGCAACGGCTTCCACCGGATTTTCCTTAAAGTCCTTTAACATCCGTTTGATTTCCTCGGCACCACTGATGCCCTTTTTGGTCAAGGATATCAAATGTTCCTTATAAAACCCGTAGTTCACGTAGCAGTCGATCAGGTCTTGGTAGAAAGAACTGCCGTTGGCCTTTGCCTGGGCGCCGATCTCACAGGCGAGTAGGGTAGAGGTGACCGCATCCTTATCACGGACGAAATCGCCGATCATATAGCCGAAACTTTCCTCACCACCGCCCAAAAATTCGAGATCCGGATAGTCTTTAATCATTTTACCGATCCACTTGAAGCCGGTTAGAGCGGTCTTGAACTCCACACCGTAGGCTTTGGCCATGGCCTCCATCATCGGGGTGGATACGATAGTGGTCGCTACGAACTCGTTGCCTTCGAAGCCTTTTTTCTTTCGTTGATCTAAAAGAAAATGGGTCATCATAATCATGGCCTGGTTGCCGTTGACGATTTCCATTTTTCCTTCCAGGTTTCTAACGGCCACCCCCAAACGGTCGCTATCG
Source organism: uncultured Flavobacteriaceae bacterium (assembly GCA_963764285.1). Taxonomy (GTDB): domain Bacteria; phylum Bacteroidota; class Bacteroidia; order Flavobacteriales; family Flavobacteriaceae; genus Pricia. The sequence goes on along the minus strand of CAVXSA010000010.1, from coordinate 63,131 downwards.
GGATCGGTGCCTACGACCATGTCCGCCCCGATTTCCTCCGCTTTTTTAATGGCCATGGACAAGGCTTCCGGCTCTTCGGGATTGGGAGATTCTACGGTGGGAAAATCCCCGTTGGGTTCCGCCTGGGCTTCGATGACGGTCACGTTTTTAAACCCCGCCCTTTTCAAAACCTCGGGAATGGCGGTAATCGATGTGCCGTGTAGCGAGGTGAAAACAATTTTAAAATCATCCTTTCCCTCTGCATGGAAATCGCCGTGATCTACAGAGGCTTCGAAAAAGGGCTCATCTACTTCAGTATCGATAAGTTCGATTAAACTTTCATCCGCTTTAAAATTAATATCTTCATAGGCAAGGGCGTTGATGGCCGCAATAATTTCCCCGTCCTGGGGTGGAACGATTTGGCATCCGTCGCTCCAATACACCTTGTAGCCGTTATATTCCGGGGGATTGTGGGAAGCGGTCAAAACAATACCCGCATGGCATTTTAAATACCGCACGGCAAAAGATAGTTCGGGGGTGGTGCGGAGTTTCGAGAAACGGTACACCTTGATTCCGTTGGCCGAGAATACTTCCGCAACGGTCTGGGACAGGGTATCGCTATTATGGCGGCAGTCGTAGGCAATGACCACCTTGATGTCTTCGCCTGCGTACACTTTTTTGAGATAATTGCTAAGGCCCTGGGTGCTCTTTCCCAGCGTATATTTATTGATACGGTTGGTGCCGACACCCATAATGCCGCGCATACCTCCGGTACCGAATTCCATGTTCTTATAAAACCGGTCCTTGAGCTCATCGTTGTCGTTGTCGATCAGATGTTGGACTTCCTTTTTTACGGCGGGATCAAAAAAATCGGTGAGCCAGGTTTTTGCGGTGTTAATGACGTTGTCCATGTATATATTATTTTGTTGATGCGTATTCCGTTAATGGGTTAATGCATGTTCAATGCCGGAGGCCTATAAAGATAGGAAGATAGGGAATTTTTGGTATAAAAGAAGGATTAATTATTAACTAATTTAGACTTATTCTTTGGAACCGGGAATATCGGCTTTTGAGGCTAGATGAAGTCATTTTTTTAAAGCATAGCAGGGCTTCGGTTTTCAAAAATGAGGAAATATAGCCTAATAATGTGATATTCGAAGGTAAAAGAAAAAGTTTAAATGAGTTCATTGGCTCATTTAACGGGGACTCCTTTACGAAGAAAACTCATTTTCCTCATTCTTTATATTGATTTCCTCCGAAATCCGATACTGTGCCTCATTTTTACGGGAGCGTATCACTATTTCCCCGAGAAACCCGGCCAAAAACAATTGGGTGCCGATAATCATGGCGGAAAGGGCGATGTAGAATTGGGGGCGATCAGTGATCAAACGGCCGAACCGGTTGATGAAGAGTTTGTCGATACCGAGGTAGAGGGCGAACCCGAAGCCGATGATGAACATAACTACGCCCAACGCTCCGAAGAGGTGCATCGGGCGGCGGGCGAATTTCGATACGAACCAAATGGTGAGGAGATCTAAAAATCCGTTGACAAATCGATCCATGCCGAATTTTGTTTTTCCATATTTGCGAGCCTGATGGCGTACCACTTTTTCACCGATATTCGAAAAGCCTGCGTTTTTCGCAAGTACGGGAATATATCGGTGCATTTCTCCGGAGACCTCGATGTTTTTGATGACCGCTTTGTCAAAGGCTTTCAATCCACAATTGAAATCATGAAGTTTTACTCCCGATGTCTGACGCGCCGCCCAATTGAACAGTTTAGAGGGCATGTTTTTGGACAGTAGGGAATCGTAGCGCTTTTTCTTCCAGCCCGAAACGAGGTCAAAGCCATCCCTTTCAATAAGGCGGTACAATTCGGGAATCTCTTCGGGATTGTCCTGCAAATCGGCATCCATGGTGATGACTACATTTCCTTTTGCCGCTTTGAAACCGGCGTGCAGGGCCTGTGATTTGCCATAGTTCTTGAGAAAATGAATCCCTCTAACACTAGGATCTGCATCGGACAGTTTCGAAATTACCTTCCAGGAATTATCCGTACTTCCATCGTCTATAAAGAGAATTTCATAAGTATAGCCATGGGATCGCATTACTTGAACGATCCACTCGTGCAATTCTTGAAGGGATTCCTCTTCATTGAGAAGGGGTATAATGATGGATAAATCCATGGATGTTTTCTATAAATCCATCCAAAAGTACAATTTTGATCTTTTAATAGGCCGGTTTTTGTTTTTTCATGATCAGACCGGCAATCAATCCGACCACGAGCCCGATGATAACATTAAAAATAAGAATGATGGGATAAGAGACCCACGCAAATTTCTTTTGCATTTCCATGCCCTGATCGATCTGTGCCTCGGTCAGTTGTGGATTATCTTCCAATGCCTTTTGTTTGCCTATTTCGCTCAGGTTATCCATAAAATCAGGCTCAATAAAGTTAGAGAACAAGAAGAAATAAATTAGGCCGATGATACCGGCTACCAAAGCCACGCCGGCGCCCACTTTGAGGGCGTGGGAAATATTCAAGAACCCCAAATTGGCTTTTTTAAACTGAACGATTGCCCAAACAATTCCCGCGGCCAATATGGCGATCTGAATGCCCTGGATGGCAATGCCTTGTTCGTATTGCATGTCCATCATATAGAGCATAATGCCGAATACAATGCCGGCACCACCCGTAATCAGACCATAATTAAGTGCAAATTTCCCGGTGTTCGGTTGATTTTCTTCCATTCTGTAACTAGTTTTTAGGTTGTTAAATGTATTGGTTGTTCCCCAAGGGCTTTTGTTACAGTTAAAAGTACAATATTTTGCGGTTCTTTTTCCGATTAAAATTGCCAGTCTCTGAAAAATACCTAAATTTGCAGCCTGAATTTCAGTGCCTGTCGGAAATGGGTACGCTAATTAAACTACACATGAAAAAAGACATCCACCCCGAAAATTATAGATTGGTCGCATTTAAGGATATGTCGAACGACGAAGTGTTCTTGACCAAATCCACCGCCCAGACCAAGGAAACCCTCGAGGTCGAAGGCACCGAATATCCCTTGGTAAAATTAGAAATTTCAAGAACCTCTCATCCGTTTTACACCGGTAAAGCCAAATTCTTGGATACGGCCGGCCGTATCGATAAGTTCAAGAACAAATACGATAAGTTCAAGAAGAAAAAAGGGGCGTCCGCTGAAAAAAGCGGGGAGACAGCCGCTGGTAAGAACGAGGAAAAGTCCGACGGCACTAAGAAGGAAACCTCAAAAGCCGCAGCGCCAAAGGCGGAAACCAAGGCCGATAACCCTAAAAAAGAAGCCCCAAAAGCCGAGACCAAGGCTGAACCTACTAAAAAGGAAGCTTCAAAGACCGATGCTAAAAAGCAAGAAAAAGAGTAATATCATTTTCAATGATGTTCTATTGATGCCTTCGATTTTCGAGGGCATTTTTTTTGCTGCAACCCCACATTCACTACTTTTACCCAAACTTCCACCCCATGAACTACATCCTCTTTGACGGTCCGGTACGGAATAATCTATTGCCCTTTACCTTTACGAGGCCGGTGGCGGATATTCGCATCGGTATTCTCACCATTCGTGAAAAATGGGAAAAGTATTTGGGACAAACCATTTCTACGCTTACCGAGGATTATCTTTCTGAAAAGTTCCCAAAGGTAGAAATGAAGGAAAATATTTTAATCAACGCCTCCTTTTTACCGAATGAAAAGCTAGTGAATTTAATAACGGGACTTAAAGAAAACGAAGCTATTTTTCAGGGGGATGAAGTGGTTGCCTTTTTTTCTAAGAATGGTGCCGAAAGATTTCGATTTAACTAGCTATACACGTGTGGATTTCAAGGAGGATGTACTGCGAATCGTTCATACATGGGATATTTTCGAAAAAAATGGGGAAGCCCTCCAAGCTGATTTCGATCTGATTACCCAAGGAAGAAAAAGTGCGCCGATTTCCGGGACCAACCGCCTTATCCATGCCGAGAACATTTTTGTGGAAGAGGGCGCCCAAGTGGAGCATAGTATTTTAAACGCCACCGATGGCCCCATTTATTTGGGCAAAAACGCCCAGATTTGGGAAGGGGCCATGGTTAGGGGTGCTTTTTCCCTGGGAGAACATGCCGTGGTCAAAATGGGGGCTAAAATATACGGTGCCACCACGGTCGGCCCCCATGGCAAAATATGCGGGGAAATCAGCAACTCCGTGATTTTCGGATATTCCAGTAAGGGCCACGAAGGTTATTTGGGCAATGCGGTACTGGGAGAATGGTGTAATATCGGAGCGGACAGTAACAACTCCAACCTCAAGAACAACTACGCCAGAGTCCGTCTATGGAACTATGCCACAGAAAGTTTCGAGCCTACGGGACTTCAATTTTGCGGGGTGATGATGGGCGACCACAGCAAAACGGCCATCAATACCATGCTGAATACCGGTACGGTGGTCGGCGTGAACGTTAACCTCTACGTACCCGGATTCCCCCGAAATTTTATTCCCAGTTTTAGTTGGGGCGGGGCCACCGGCTTTTCCGCCTACATGCCCGAAAAGGCATTCGAGGCCGCCAAGGTGATGATGGCACGTAGGCAGGTGGAATTTACTGAGATGGATGCGCGTATTCTCGAGCATGTTTTTGAAATCACTAAGAGGTGGAGAAATTATTGATTGACGGGTTCCTCAACTAAATCCAGTTGCCATACGTTGGATTCAGGGCATGAGGTTTGTATTTAGAATCTGTTCCGCACCTTGAATTTTTTCGTAGGTTTCAGAAACTACCCGTTTATCTTACCTTTGCGATTCTTAAAGAATAGGATTGTAATGAAGAAGAAAGTTGCCTTCTATACCTTGGGCTGCAAGCTCAACTTCTCGGAAACCTCTACCATAGCCAGGGGTTTTACCCAGGAGGGTTTTGAGCGTGTGGATTTTTCGGAGCGGGCCGATATGTACGTCATCAACACATGCTCGGTGACCGAGAATGCCGATAAGCGTTTCACGACCATAGTAAAAAAGGCACAAAAAGGGAATCCTAAGGCGTTCGTGGCCGCGATAGGCTGTTACGCACAGTTGAAACCCGAAGAATTGGCGGCTGTAGATGGGGTGGACCTAGTGTTAGGCGCGACCGAAAAATTTAAGCTAACCGATTATATCCATGATTTGTCCAAAAATGATTATGGGGAGGTACATTCCTGCGAAATCGAGGAAGCGAATTTCTATGAGGGCAGCTATGCAATCGGAGACCGAACACGGGCGTTCCTGAAAGTTCAGGATGGATGTGATTACAAATGTACGTATTGTACGATTCCCCTGGCCCGTGGCATTTCCCGTAGCGATACTTTGGAGCGTGTACTTCAAAATGCCGCTGAAATATCCGCCGAGGGAATTAAGGAAATTGTTCTCACCGGCGTTAACATCGGCGATTATGGCAAAGGGGAATTCGGGAACAAAAAACATGAACATACTTTTTTGGACCTGGTCAAGGCTTTGGATACAATTAAAGGCATCCACCGACTGCGGATCTCATCCATCGAACCGAATCTCCTGCAAAACGAGACCATCGATTTTGTGGCGCAGAGCAAGGCTTTCGTTCCCCATTTCCATATTCCCCTGCAAAGTGGCAGCGATGCCATGTTGAAACGGATGCGCCGAAGGTATCTGAGCCATCTTTATGTGGATAGGGTTCAAAAGATAAAAGAAACCATGCCGCATGCCTGTATCGGGGTGGATGTGATTGTAGGTTTTCCTGGGGAAACCGAAGCCCATTTTTTGGAGACCTATCAATTTTTGAACGAGCTTGACATTTCTTACCTTCACGTTTTTACATATTCCGAGAGGGATAATACGCCCGCCGCGGAAATGGATGGTATCGTGCCGAAAAGGGTCAGGAAAAAAAGGAGTAAGATGCTGCGGGGACTATCCGTTAAAAAGCGCAGGGCCTTCTACGAAAGCCAATTGGGTACGCTACGGAGCGTTTTGTTCGAAGGGGAAAATAAGTCTGGCTACATTCACGGTTTCACCGAAAATTATGTCAAGGTTAAAGCCCCTTGGAATCCGGCCCTGGTGAATACGCTACACAAGGTCGAGCTGACCGAAATTGCGGATGACGGTCTGGTCCGGTTTAAGTTTATTGCGAGCGAAGTGCAGCAATCGGTTTTAACGACCTAGAGCGCTGAAACAGATTGCTTCGCTGTGGCTCGCAATGGCCGCATAAAAAAATCCCGCCAAACAGCAGGATTCCTTTCATTCGGTACCATTTTGTCGCTTAAATCCTGATGCCGACGGGCAACATTTCCTTGTACTGTCTATTTTTACGTAAAAATCCGGCGATGTGCGGACTTGTGGGTACCACTCTAAGATTTTGTTCCTGAATGTGGTGAAGCACGGATTTGATGAAATTTTCCTTGAAGCCTTCCTCGGTTATTTCTTCCGGCACTACCAGTTTGGTTAGAAATACTTTGCGCTCTTGCGAAGAATACTCAATTTTAGCCAAGTGTCCTTCGACCCTAGTTTCAAATTGACGCAAGAAACTGTTGTCCTTAATTTCTACTTCATTCATCATATAGTTAGGATTTGTATAATGGCATCCGTACAAAAGAACAGCGTTGCCTACCGTAATTTTTGTTACTTTTGCCAGGTTAGATAACCATGGAGTTAACCCAAAGTTGATAACAAAAGTAGTGAATAATATGTTAATTCCCTAATTATCCTACGCTTTTAACTCCACCCAATTCAAGCTCCCCATGAAGGACCCTAAAATCCAGGTATATTTTATGCCTGGGATGGCGGCAAATCCATCTATTTTCAAAAATATCGAGTTGCCCAACCAGACCTTCGAGGCGCATTGGCTGGAATGGTTCGTTCCCTCCAGGAACATGAGCCTGACAACTTATGCCAAAGTTATCAACGAACAGGTGGTTCACGAATATCCAGTTTTAGTAGGGGTTTCTTTTGGCGGTATGTTGGTGCAGGAGATGGCCAAGCATATACCGGTTAAAAAAATCATTATTATTTCGAGCGTGAAAAGAGCCTCAGAACTCCCAAAACGGATGCATTTTGCCAAATATACTAAGATACACAAGCTGCTACCTACCGGATGGGTGAACAATGTTGAATTTTTGGCCAAATATGCTTTTGGAGAGACGGTTAATAAACGTCTGGCCCTCTATGAAGAATATCTATCCTTACGGGATAAATATTATATCGATTGGTCCATCGATCAAATCGTAAATTGGCGGTCTTCGGAACCGCCCGACAATCTGGTGCACATCCATGGGGAAAAGGATTCTGTGTTTCCGATCCGGAATATTACGGACTGTATTCCCGTTAAAAATGGTACCCATACCATGATCATTCACAGGGCGAAGTGGTTTAATGAGCACCTGCCCACAATTATTTTGCAATAATCGAGTTGTAGGAGTATAAATTAAATTCACTTCGCTAACTTTGAACAACCATCACATAGAACTATGAAATTTATAAAGAACGGCTTGATGCTTTTGGGTGTTTTTTTCATCGCCGGCACCTTGATATTCGCAGTACAGGGCAATATGGACGAAAACAATGAAGTCGCGGGCGAATCCAACCCCAAGCAGCCAAAAATAGAGAAGAACGTTGCCGAAGAGTACCATATTTCCGCCATTGACATCCCCGAAGATCTCAATTTCGCAGGGGAACCTGTGCCCCAAGACGACCCCGAGATCAGGGAACGTCTGGACCGTGAATTTTTGGTCAATACCTATTGGCAATCCAACGCCCTACTTTTGATTAAAAGGGCGAACATGTACTTTCCCATAATCGAACCGATATTGGCCAAAAATGGCATCCCCGATGATTTTAAATACTTGGCCGTGGCCGAAAGCGGACTCCAAAATGTGGTCTCCGGTGCCGGGGCGACGGGATTTTGGCAGATTATGAAAGGTACCGGCCAGCAGTACGGGCTGGAGGTGAACGATAACGTCGATGAGCGCTATCATTTAGTCAAAGCCACGGAGGTTGCCTGTAAATATCTCAAGAAATATAAGGAAAAATACGGAACGTGGACGCTCGCCGCCGCATCTTATAATGCCGGTACGGGATCTATAGACAAATATTTGGGCATACAGCAAGTCAACGACTATTACGATCTATTGCTGGGCCAGGAAACGGGCCGCTATGTTTTTCGCATTATGGCAATCAAGGAGATATTGAGCCATCCGAAAAAATACGGTTTCGACCTGCAGGAAGAAGACCTCTACCACGCGGTTCCTACCTTCGGAGTCGATATCGACGAACCCGTTCTGAGTTTTGCCGATTTTGCCCAGAAGTACGAAATCAACTATAAAATATTGAAAAGGCATAATCCCTGGCTTCGCGAGCCGCATTTGAACAATAGTTCCAAAAAGAAGTATACTATTGAAATTCCGAAAGTAGGATATTACAAGACCACTAAGTAAGAGGCTGTCCGGTTGCCCATAGTCGGTAAAGGTTCTGCCGTATCCGATAGCGGTTGGCAATTCCGATGGGGGTAGCAATCTGGGACTATTAGGTTTAGGTTGTTTTTGATTTTATTCCGTATATTCGATTTCGATGCAATCAACCCTGTTTTCGTGAACTCGATACTGGACTTTTGTATAGACAATTCCTGGCTCATCGTCTTGACCATCAACTATTTGTTGGTCATCAGTTTATCCATTTTTATTATTTTAAAAAATAAGAATCCGGTAAAGACCTTATCATTTCTGTTTGCCCTGGCCGTACTTCCGTTTTTGGGATTGTTGGTCTATTATTTCTTTGGGCAGGATTATCGAAAATCCAAAATTTTTGAGAAGAAGTACCTCCTTGACAATGATCGGATAAGAAGCTGGCGCAAACAATTCAAACTGGATCAGGATGAAAAGGAAGATTTTGAACAGGATTTCGGGCAAGGTATATACAAAATCTACACCTTGCTGAAGCATAATGAAAAAGCCGTTCTTACCTTTGATAACGATGTGGAAGTTTTGGTCAACGGTGAAAAAAAGTTCGAGCGGCTACGGGAAGATCTTGCCAAGGCCGAAAACCATATCCATATGGAGTATTTTGTGTTGTTCGACGATAAACTGGGCACGGAACTTATCGATATCCTTTGCAGGAAGGCAGAAGAAGGCGTAAAAGTCCGGCTGGTTTACGACGACGTAGGCAGCGATATGACTTCAACTTCCAAGAAAAAAATGACGGATGCGGGTGTGCAGCACTTTGCGTTCATGCCGGTGATGTTCTCAAACTCCACGAGCAAACTCAACTACCGTAACCACCGAAAAATAGTCGTTATCGACGGCAGGATCGGCTATATAGGGGGAATAAATCTCGACCAGAAATATGATAACTCCTACGATAACAAAAGGTATTGGCGTGATACGCATATGCGCCTACGGGGCGGGGCGGTAGGAGCCCTACAATCCTCTTTCTTATTGAGCTGGAATTTCGTTTCGGACGAAGAAACGGAAATCGAGCAAGAACTCTTCCCCAAAAATAAGCCCGAAACCCAGAATCCCGTAGCAGTGCAAATGGCCGCCAGCGGACCGGATACGGACTGGGCCAATATTATGGAAGCCCTTTTCTGCGCCATCACCGCTGCGCGGGAACGGGTCTATATCACCTCGCCCTACTATATGCCTAACGATGCTATATTCACCGCTCTGAAAACCGCCGCAAGAAGCGGGGTTGACGTTCGGATCATTCTTCCCTACGAATCCGATTCATGGGCGGCGCAGTATGCCTCGGATTCCTATATCGAGGAAAGTCTGGAATCGGGTATTCGGATTTTCAGATATTGCAAGGGCTTTATTCATGCCAAGACCATGTTGGTGGACGATAAATTGGCGACTATCGGCACGGCCAATCTGGATTATCGAAGTTTTGCGCTGAATTTTGAGATGACCGCAATGATTTATGATGAGGCTATCAACGATCAAATGGCGAGTATCTTTCAAAACGACCTCCTAGAATGCGAGGAAGTAGAGCTGGCACGCTGGAAAGAACGGGGAATAAGGCGCAAATTGAAAGAGTCTTTTAACCGTTTGTGGGCACCACTGCTGTGAAAAATTCCAAATTCCGAATTTGGAATTATGAAATACTTATATTTTTTTCATCTGCTCCTTCATCATCTTAATCTGATCGGTAAGCATATTGTTCTTGTCCAATTTTTTAGCCTCCTGCAAATATTTGGTGGCTTCCCTTTTCCTGCGTTTTTGCATTGAAATGCCTGCAAGGCTCAATTTGGCCATGGCCACATCGTAGTCCATCGTCAACCCCAGTTTTAAGGCTTTTTTAAAATATTTTTCTGCCGTGGTCAGGTTTTTTTGGGAGTAAATGATACCGTGCAGGTAATTGTAATATCCCTGCTGCTTGGTGATTAAGGCGGATTTAGGATTTTTGATCTTGTCCAACCATTTTTGGGTGCCCTCAAGGTCTTGTTTGCGCATTCTAAGAAAGGCCAACAGAATCAACTCGTTCCTGAAATAAAGAAAGGTAAAGATGAGGGAAAGCAAGATTAGAAAAATTCCGTTACCGATGTTATTGTCGTAGAATTGATAGCCGGCGTAGGCGATGAGGAGGCCGGCGATGACAAGTTTGATGTTTTTGTTGAACATAGTGTTTAGGTTATTGAGTTACTTGAATCGCTGAGTTTCACTCTAGCGCAGCATCCATAAGCTCATAGGTAGTCATCGATTCTATGGTGGTCGGTATTTCCTGGTCGTCCATTTGGGTCAGGGTCGATGTGCCTTCTGATTGGGCCTCTACCGTCATTTTTTGTATAAATCCCGTGTGACGGTCGGCCTTGATATGGGTCTTTTGCGTCCCCGTCAGCCTCATGGTGGCTGCGTTCTCCGTGACATCCATAGAAACATCGGCGGTACCAAGAATGCGGGTTTCATTTTCCGATAGGCCCTCCAGGATCCAGGTGTTTTCGGCCGCCAGTTTACCGGAATATGAATTTTTCCAACTATCCCCTATTTTTACCCTTTTCTCGGGATAAATATAGGTCATCTGTTTATAGCTTTGGGAAAGGGCCTCTGAACCGAATTCCTTTTGCAGGGATTTTTTCATCATCTTCAACGAAAATTCATCCTTCAAACCCGATGCTTCCGTCATTCTGGCCACGAGGCTGTCCCCACCATGAACCTCTACAATGTCCCCCGTTCTGGTTAGGATCATTTGGATAGGGCGATTCAATAGACTATGGAATACCTTGGACTGCATATCCTCTTCTGACACCTCCTTGGCGTGTACATCCATCAGCTCTCCCTGAATGCTGGAGGTCATCTTAAGGTTGAGATCCTTGAAGGTCAGTTCGATTTCGTAGGTGCTGTCCCGTTCTTCCAGTACCTTAAATTCGAGTACGCCGTTGATGGCGTTGATCAGTTCGTGGGTCGCGCCGTCGAGTTCTTGGGTAATTACCTGTTTCGCATCTTGTTGAATGGTGAATACGTCATCTTTCTCGAGGCGGTATTCCAATTGAGTCTGCGCGTTCAGGGAAAATGGAACCCATACCAGTATAAGTAAGGATGTAAAGTATCTCATCAGATGTTCCGATCGTGGTTTAAGGCTGCAAAAGTAGTAAAAAAGGCACTTGTAGCCGGCGAGCTGCTGCTAAAAATTATTTTTGCGATTCCATTTGTAAAAGTAAAAAGCCTTCGTATATTTGCCACCGGAAAATCGGGGATGGCCCCGAAGTCTCCAACAATCCTAAAAAAGTATCGGAAAATGCCCGGACAGAAGAGAACATATCAGCCGTCGAAGCGCAAGAGAAAGAACAAACATGGGTTCAGGGAACGCATGGCCTCCGTCAACGGAAGAAAAGTATTGGCCCGCAGAAGGGCAAAAGGGAAGAAAAAAACTATCCGTATCCTCTGAGCCGAGACACAAAAAATAATGATCGATTTGAATAAATAATTTAGGTGTTACTTTTTTTAAAGTAGCACCTTTTTTTATGCCTAATCCTTTCCGTAGAACGCTAAAGAACACCTAGATATGCCCAAAAGAGACGACTTAAAATCCATTTTGATTATAGGTTCAGGCCCCATTATCATCGGTCAGGCCTGTGAATTCGATTATTCCGGTTCGCAGGCCTTGAGAAGCCTTCGCGAAGACGGTATCGAGACTATCTTGATCAACAGCAACCCGGCTACCATCATGACCGATCCCTCCATGGCGGATTATGTATATCTCAAGCCGCTGACGACCAAATCTATTGTCGAAATCTTAAAAGCACATCCACAGATTGATGCCGTACTGCCTACGATGGGGGGGCAGACAGCGCTGAACCTGTGCATACAGGCCGACGAAAAAGGCATATGGGAGGATTTCGGGGTAGAAATTATCGGTGTGGATATCGATGCGATCAATATTACGGAGGATAGGGAAAAATTCCGGGAACTGATGCTGAAAATCGGAATCGGAATGGCGCCGCAGGCCACCGCCACTTCCTTTTTACAAGGTAAGGAAATCGCACAGCAATTCGGGTTTCCCTTGGTTATCAGGGCGTCTTACACACTAGGCGGTGACGGGGCTTCGATAGTATATAAGACCGAGGATTTCGATGAAATGCTGAGCAGAGGACTTGAAATATCACCTATCCATGAGGTGATGATCGATAAGGCGTTGATCGGATGGAAGGAATATGAACTGGAACTTCTTCGCGATCATAACGATAATGTTGTCATCATCTGTGCCATAGAGAACATGGATCCGATGGGCATCCACACCGGTGATTCCATTACCGTCGCCCCGGCGATGACCCTCTCCGACCGTACTTACCAAAAGATGCGTGATATGGCTATTCATATGATGCGAAGTATCGGTGATTTTGCCGGGGGATGCAACGTGCAATTTGCGGTTAGTCCCGATGAAAAGGAAGATATCATCGCTATCGAAATTAATCCTAGGGTCTCCCGGTCCTCTGCCTTGGCCTCGAAAGCAACCGGATATCCCATTGCCAAAATCGCTTCGAAATTGGCCATCGGCTATCATTTGAACGAGCTTGACAACCAGATCACCAAATCGACCTCCGCGCTTTTCGAACCTACTTTGGATTATGTGATTGTCAAAATTCCCCGTTGGAACTTTGACAAGTTTGAAGGTTCCGATCGCACCTTGGGCCTCCAGATGAAATCCGTAGGAGAGGTCATGGGCATCGGCCGCTCCTTTCAGGAAGCGCTTCACAAAGCCACCCAATCCCTCGAAATAAAAAGAAACGGCTTAGGCGCCGATGGAAAGGGATATAAAGATTATGATCAAATCATCAGCAAATTGACCATCCCGAGTTGGGACAGGGTCTTTGTTATCTACGACGCTATACAATTGGGAATTCCTTTGAGTCGTATCCACGATATCACCAAGATCGATATGTGGTTCCTGAAACAGTACGAAGAACTACACTATCTTGAAAAGGAAATATCCACCTATACTATCGCTACCATTACTCGGGAACTGATGCTGGAAGCCAAGCAAAAAGGATTTGCCGACCGACAGATTGCCCACATGCTCGATTGCTACGAAAGCGAAGTGCATAGAAAACGTACGGAGGAAATGGGTATTAACAGGGTTTATAAACTAGTGGACACCTGCGCAGCGGAATTCAAGGCGATGACACCCTATTATTACTCTACTTTCGAAGAGGAAATCGAAAAACCGGACGGTACCCGATACGTTGAAAACGACAGTATCGTTTCGGACAGGAAAAAAATTGTGGTGCTCGGTTCAGGGCCCAACCGTATAGGGCAGGGCATCGAGTTCGATTACTGCTGTGTGCACGGGGTACTCGCCGCTGCGGAATGCGGGTACGAGACCATCATGATCAATTGCAATCCCGAGACGGTTTCCACTGATTTCGATACGGCGGACAAACTCTATTTCGAACCTGTTTTCTGGGAACATATTTACGACATCATCCTGCACGAAAAACCGGAAGGCGTTATCGTTCAGTTGGGGGGGCAGACCGCCTTAAAATTGGCGGAAAAGTTGGACAAATACGGCATCAAGATTATTGGAACCAGTTTTCAGTCCCTTGATCTGGCCGAAGACCGAGGAAGTTTTTCGGAGCTTTTGAAGGCCAACGATATTCCCTTTCCCGAGTTCGGAGTTGCGGAAACCGCCGACGAGGCCCTAGAATTGGCGGATCAACTGAATTTTCCATTGTTGGTAAGGCCCTCTTACGTTTTAGGGGGACAAGGGATGAAAATCGTTATCAACAAAGAAGAACTTGAAGAACATGTAGTGGACCTGCTCCGTAAAATTCCCAACAACAAACTCTTGCTTGACCATTATCTTGATGGCGCCATCGAGGCCGAGGCCGATGCCATCTGCGACGGGGAAGAGATCTATATTATCGGAATTATGGAGCATATCGAACCCTGCGGCATTCATTCCGGAGATTCCAATGCCACGCTACCCCCATTTAATTTGGGGGAATTTGTACTCCAGCAAATCAAAGATCACACGAAGAAAATCGCCCTAGCGCTCAATACGGTCGGGCTCATCAATATCCAGTTCGCCATCAAGGACGATATCGTGTATATCATCGAGGCCAACCCCAGGGCTTCGCGTACCGTGCCCTTTATTGCGAAGGCCTATGGGGAGCCTTATGTCAACTACGCGACCAAGGTAATGCTGGGGGAAAAAATGATAAAGGACTTTGATTTCAAGCCCCATTTGGATGGATTTGCCATCAAGCAACCGGTATTCTCGTTCAATAAATTTCCGAACGTCAATAAAAATCTCGGCCCCGAAATGAAGAGTACCGGAGAAAGCATTCTATTTATTGACAGTTTGAAAGACGATCAGTTTTATGATTTGTATGGTAGAAGGAAGATGTACCTTTCGAAATAACAATTCCAAAATCGAAGCCCCTAATTGTAATAAGATGGTTTTGGTCACCGAGGCGTTTGGGGATAGCTGAGCCCGGACCTGCACCGCATTACTAAGCCTCCCACGCCGTATGAAAAATCCCTTCCTGGTCCAGTCGCTCGTAGGTGTGGGACCCGAAATAATCGCGCTGTGCCTGTATGAGGTTCAGGGGAAGTCGGGTAGAGGTATAGGCATCGAAATAGGTGAGGGAATTGGAAAGTCCCGGTAAAGGCACGCCGTTCTTGGCACCGAAGGCGACCAGTTCGCGTGCAGAAGCTACTGTGCCCTGAACTTTTTCCACGAAGTTCGGGGAGACCAATAGATTCGGCAGGTCTTTATCCCTTTCAAAAGCTTCTGTGATATCCGCCAAAATCGCGGCACGGATGATGCAACCCGCACGCCAGATCTTGGCGATGACAGCGATATTCAGTTTATAGCCATATTCTTTCGAGGCTTCCGCCAACACATGCAGCCCTTGGGCATAGGTCACTATAAACGAGAAATAGAGCGCCTCCTCGGCCCATTTTTCGAGTTGATCCTTGTCCATTTTTTCTACTTTGGGGCGATCGTAGAGTTTGTCCGCTGCGGTACGTTCGGATTTTAATGCTGAAATCTCACGCATATTGACCGCAATATCGATAGAGGGTACGGGAATACCTAAGTCCATGGCATTTTGGCTGGTCCATTTTCCAGTGCCTTTTTGTTTAGCCTTGTCTAGAATCTGGTCGATTAGGTGCCCTTCGGTGACATCGTCTTCCTTTTCGAAGATTTTGGAAGTGATTTCCACTAAAAAGGATTGCAAGCGTCCTTCGTTCCATTTTCTAAAGGTTTCGTACAGGTCATCGTTATTAAAATTCCCCGATTTTCTTAGAACGTCATAGATTTCGGAGGTAAGCTGCATGAGTCCGTATTCGATGCCGTTGTGTACCATTTTAACATAGTTTCCGGCGGATTTGGGTCCTAAATACGCGACACAGGGCTCGCCTTCGTATTTGGCGGCCACGGCCTCAAAAATCGGTTGGATGTGGGAATAGGCAGATTTGGAACCTCCAGGCATGATGCTCGGACCCAATCGTGCACCCTTGGCCCCGCCGGAAACCCCGGCACCGAAAAAATTGATTGCCCTTTCCTGCAGGCTTTTCTTCACGGCGGTCGGTATCCGTAAAAAAGGAATTCCCTCCATCAATAATAATATCACCTCGATCGATGTGCGGCAATAGACTCTCGATGACGCTATCCACAATTTTACCCGCCGGCACCAACAGCATAATTTTACGGGGCTGTTTCAAGGCTTTTACAAAGGTCTTAATATTGGTGGATGCATCAATCTTATGTTCCTTGCCTCCTTCATTCTTTAGGGCATTTACTTTTTCTGCGTCCAGGTCATGGCCAAAAGCTGAATATCCGTTGTCGGCCACGTTTAAAATAAAATTACGTCCCATCACACCGAGACCTATCAATCCGAAATCGTATGTATTATCCATATAAAAAAACTATTTTTTTCTCGTTTCATCCTTTTCAAAATTAAATGAAATTATCGAGATTTCGTCCATTATGTTTACCGGGTTACTAATTATTGCTTTATTTTTGAAACATACATTTCTATCCATTACATTATATATCGAATCGATGAAGAAGACAGAAAATCAAATATTGGTCATATTCGGTGCCTCTGGTGATCTGACCGCCCGTAAATTGATTCCCGCTATTTTCAGTTTGGCCAGAGATGGTTATTTGCCCGAAAATTTTGTGGTCTTGGGAGCGAGCAGAACAGCGTTTTCCGACGAGGAGTTCCGCAAGAAAGTGGTTATGGAGAGTGAATATCTCGAAGAGAAAATTAAGGATGACCAACAGAAAATAATAACCGACTTCGCCAATCGGATTTTCTATCACGAATTGAGCGATGATCAAAAATCCGATTACGGCCCTTTGAAAAAACGAATCGAGTCTCTCAATTCGGAATTTAAAACGGATTGCAATTATATTTTTTACCTTTCTACACCGCCTTCTGCCTATGGCCCTATTTCAAAGAGTCTCTACGAAGAGGGCCTCACCAAAGAGGAGGAAGGCTGGCGCCGTTTGATTGTTGAAAAACCTTTTGGGTACAGCCTGGAGACCGCCAAAAAATTGAACAAAAGCCTGCATCGCTATTTCAAGGAAACGCAGATTTTTCGAATCGACCACTATCTCGGGAAGGAAACGGTACAGAACCTATTGGTTACCCGGTTCGCCAACAGTATATTTGAACCTCTGTGGAACCGTAACTATATTCATCATGTGGAGATTACGAATGCGGAGAGCGGCGGGGTCGGAAAACGTGGCAATTACTACGACAAATCCGGGGCCCTTCGCGATATGTTCCAGAGCCATTTGCTGCAAATCGTGGCTTTTGTGATCATGGAACCTCCATTAAACTCCGATGCCGAGGAAATACGGGACGAAAAACTGAAAGCCTTGAAATCGTTGCGGATAATGACCGATCCTGAAGTCTTGCGTCAGAATACCATTCGCGCCCAGTATATAAGCGCTACCATTGACGGGAAAAAGGTTAAAGGATATCGAGAAGAAGATGATGTCGATCCCAATTCTAAAACGGAAACCTATGCGGCCCTTAAATTTTTTGTAGATAACTGGCGTTGGGCCGATGTGCCATTTTACGTGCGTACCGCTAAACGCATGCCTACCAAGGTGACCGAGGTGGTCATCCATTTCAATGCGCCGCACCACCAGATTTTCAAGGATGCCAATATGAGCAGTAAGGACAATAAGTTGATCATCCGCATTCAGCCTGATGAGGGTATTTTGATAAAGTTCGGGGTAAAAGTACCCGGGCAGGGCTTTAAGGTCGAACGGGCAAATCTTGATTTCTATTATTCCAGTTTGGTTGACAACCATGTGATGGAAGCTTACGAACGCTTGCTTTTGGATGCCATGCAAGGCGACGCCACTCTGTATGCCCGTGCCGATGAAGTGGAGGCCGCTTGGGCTTTCGTCGACCCGATCTTAAATTACTGGAAAGATTCCAATCAAAACGTTTACGGGTATTCCGCAGGGGCGTGGGGACCCAAAAATGCCGGCGACCTGATCGAAGGCATCCATATGTGGCGCAACCCCGGCGAGCAGCTGGCGGAGGATCCGAGGTTTTGCGTAATCCAATAGATGAGCCTGTCAGCCGATATAAATTCAAGATGGTCCCTTAAGCCCCAACTTAAATCCGAAATCGACGATGCAACTGAAAATCTCCAAAACAAAGCAAAAAACAGCCGAGCACTTCACGGATTGGCTTATCGAACTTATCCATGCGAACGATAGCCTGCACGTAGCGCTATCCGGTGGTAGTACCCCAAAAATCGTCTTCGACGAACTAGCCGCCCGCGATATTTCGGAAAGGGATTGGAAGAAAGTCCACCTGTATTGGGGCGATGAGCGCTGCGTACCACCGGAGGATTCTGAAAGCAACTATAGAATGACCGTCGAACATCTTTTGTCGAAAATCGACATTCCAGAAGAAAATATCCATCGCATACAAGGAGAGTCAGCCCCGCGAGAGGAAGCGGAACGCTATTCGGAGGTTTTGAAGAAGGAACTTCCCGAAACCTATGATCTTCCACAATTCGATTTGATTATCTTAGGCATGGGCGATGACGGTCATACCGCATCCATTTTTCCCTATGAAATCGGATTGTGGAATGCGGACCAGTTCTGCGAGGTGGCCGAACATCCCGAAACAGGACAGAAACGTATTACGATAACCGGACAGATTATCAATCATGCGGTTACCGTGGCCTTTTTGGTCACCGGCGAGGGCAAGGCGGAAAAAGTGGGGAAGATTATCGACAAACGAGACGGATTTAAATCCTATCCGGCCCATTTGGTAGATCCCACTAGCGGCAATTTATTCTGGTTTCTAGATGAAGCTGCGGCGGCCGAGATTAAAACCCATCCTTGATACCCCCTCTTATTAAGATAATACGCAAGGCGAAGTCGGGGCGCTATAGATCGATTTTGATATTTTCATTCTTTAAACGCTGCAAATGTTCCTGGATCTGAAATTTCGATTCGTCGAATCGGGTATCGCGTGAAAAAGCTTCTTTCTTGCGTTGTTTGCTCCGGGCAAAACGCCGTACCGATTCTTCGTTTTCTACAATAAGCCCTGGTATTTTCATGCTATTCCCTTTTGCATCCTTGGCCACCATAGTAAAATATGAGGAGTTGCAATGGCGTTTGGTGCCATGGGTAATATTTTCGGCATCTACACGAACACCCACCACCATTGAGGTACGGCCGGTATAGTTGATAGATGCCCTGAGCGTGACCAGTTCGCCCACTTCAACGGGACTTAAAAAATCTACTCGGTTCACAGAAGCCGTCACACAATAACATTGGGAATGTTTCGAAGCGCAGGCGAAAGCGATTTGATCCATTAAGTTCAGAATATGGCCGCCATGCACTTTGCCCCCAAAATTGGAGTGGGAGGGGAGCATCAGCTCCGTAATCGATACTCGCGATTCGTGGGGGGATTTGTAGTCTTTCATGATTATTCGATCTAGCTACAGCTATTTTATAATGGGTTTGATATTGGAGGTCGGCCTTCAGGCATTTCAGGTTTTGTATTTTTTTTACTCCGGACTTTACCTTGGGATTTTTTATGTATTTGGCCCAAAAGCTGGGAGAGGTGTTTGGAATTTCAACGCCTGAAATGGGGCGATTGCCCCTGTTCCACACTGGTGACAAAATATTTGGTATCACCCAACCAGAAAAAGGTGGCGTATCGTTCCACATATTCCAGCTTTACATATTCACCCTGATATTCCTGTAGCTTCTTTATGACCTCCTGGTCCTTATCCAGCACCGAGAAGTCAAATATCTGAGCTCCAGAAATGCCTTGGCTGATTTGACCTTCCCAAGTTTTGACGAGTACCCCTTTGTGGCTGATCTTAATAAGTTCGCCCGTACGTATGCCCTCGCTAAAGGTGACGAAATATATGAAGGCATAGATAATGGCAAATAAGGCCGCTATGCCTGCTAGTGCTATGAACAAAGTTTTTTTCATGGGTGGGATATATTGAACTCATCTTGAGTTTTATTTATACTTTGCTTTCTAATATTTGAATTTTTACCGAACTGCGGTTTCCGTTATCACTAAGACTGCCTACTGCTCACGATTGGTCTCGATTTCTTCAAAATCATCTTCTTCCGCACGCTTTAAGATACGATCTGGAATGGACTTTTTTGTCTTTGCCCCCATTTTTTTAAGTTTTTCGATGCTGCGGACGATATTTCCGCGTCCTTCTACCAACTTGTTCATCGCCCCGCGGTATTCTGATTTGGCATCGTCCATCTTCTTGCCCACTTTGGTAAGATCGCTGACGAAGCCTTCAAACTTATCGTATAAAGCCCCCGCCTGACGGGCAATCTCGATGGCATTTCGCTGTTGCTTTTCATTGTTCCACATGCTGTCGATCGTACGCAGGGTAGCTAACAGGGTAGAGGGGGTAACAATAACGATATTTTGTTCAAACGCCTTGTTGTACAGGGAGCTATCATTGTTTATCGCCACCGCAAATGCAGGTTCTATGGGGATGAACATCAGTACAAAATCCGGACTTTCCATAGCGTATAGATCCTCATATTTTTTAGCGGAAAGCTGGTCCACATGTTTTCTTAGGGATTTGATATGCTCTTTTAAAAATCTGTCCCGCAGTTCGTCCTCGGCGTTCACCATTCGCTCGTATGCCACCAAGGAAACCTTGGAATCAACGATCATCTTTTTGCCGTCCGGAAGGTTGATGATTACGTCCGGCAGTACCCTTGAACCGTCCTCCCTTTCAAAACTTTGCTGCACCGTGTATTCACGATCTTTTTCGAGTCCCGATTTCTCAAGCACGCGCTCCAGTACCAACTCCCCCCAATTGCCCTGCATCTTGCTGTCACCTTTCAGCGCCTTGGTAAGGTTTTCGGCCTCTTGAGTGAT
Organism: uncultured Flavobacteriaceae bacterium; assembly: GCA_963764285.1. GTDB lineage: Bacteria > Bacteroidota > Bacteroidia > Flavobacteriales > Flavobacteriaceae > Pricia. The sequence goes on along the minus strand of CAVXSA010000010.1, from coordinate 42,305 downwards.
TTTTAGGTTTTGTGTTTGCAAATTGAGCAACTGTTCCTTTAAGGCTTGATGAATACCAAAACTTTCCTTTCGGCTTTCCTCGACCTTTTTCTCGAACAAAAGAATCTTTTCGTTCAGTGGCGTTAGAATATTCTTGATATTTTTCTCATTGCGCTCCGTAAACTTCAGACTTTTTTCTTCCAGAATCTTGTTGGCCAAGTTTTCGAATTCCTTGGTGAATTTTTCCTGTAATTTTTCGACTTCCTCCTTTTGATCCCGGTTCTTGAGTTGCAGGTTTTCCAGATCGACCTGATAGCGAACGATCTGATGCCCTAATTGTTCTTTTTCGTTTTGCAGCTGGGTATTACGCTCTTCCGTATCCCTCAGTCTCTGCTCCGAAACGCTGAGGTTGTTATGCAATTGTTGTTCCCGTTCTTCCAGGGCGCTTTGGGTCGATTTAGTCTTTAAACTTTGTATGTAGTTGCCCACGAAATAGCCGACCGTCAGAAAAACAAGGCCTATAATAAGGTATATCAAGTATTCATTCATAGAGGTTCGAAAGCTTTGGGGTAAAGATACAGTTTTGGCATTAATTCTCTGGAAAGGGTCACGTTAGGTTACTTTTCGATTCGGAAGGAGCCCGTTGATGCGTCAAAGGAAACCATCTCGGATGGAAAGAGGGTCTCAAAAGCTTTTTGTTCAATAAGTTCGCAAGTTTTCCCGAAGGGATTCTCTACCCCATTCAACAATAACATGCTATCGCATAACTGGATGGCCATCTCGATTTCATGGGAAGTGAATAGTACTGTTTTTCCAGTATCATGGGCGATATCTCTCAATAATTTCAGAATCTGCACCTTATGGAACAGGTCGAGATGGGTGGTCGGCTCGTCCAATAAAATAATGGGGGTATCCTGAGCCAAGGCCCTTGCGATAAGCACCCGCTGCAATTGTCCGTCGCTGAGCTCGAAACATTTTCTATGTTGCATCTTTTCCAAGTGGAGCATGGTAACGGCATCCTGGATCTTTTCTTTGTCGTCTGTGGATAAAGAACCGATCCAGCTGGTGTAGGGCTGCCTTCCAAGCGCAATCAGTTCTAGAACGCTAAGGTTTTTTGATGCAATGGGCTCGGTCAGCACCAGACTGATTTTAGAGGCCAGTTGTAAAGGGGAATAATTTTCTATTTCAATATTCTCAATTTGAATGCTTCCCGAAACTTTCGGCTGTACGTTGCCCAGGGTGCGTAATAAGGTGGATTTTCCAATCCCGTTTATCCCGACAATGGCCATCAACTCTCCCTGTAACAATTCAAAATTGATGTTTTCGGCAATCGAGACCGAACTGTAACCCACGGCCAGATCCCTCGTTTCCAAGATGGTTTTTAAAAGTTTATCCTTATTTAATTTACCCATTACTCTTTATACTCTTTACCCATTCTCATTTACCCACTACTCCATTACTCACTACTCATCACTTTTTACTCACTACTGCCTTACTCACTATTCCCTTACTCACTTTTCCCTTACTCACTACTCATTACTCATTACTCATTACTTTTTACTCATTACTTACTGTACTCCATTCCTCAAAATACCATTCGCCTCCTCCTCACTAATAGCCATATCACCACAGGTGCGCCTAAAATACTCGTTATGGCGTTTATGGGCAATACGCTGGCGGAAGTTGGCAATTGCGCTACAGTATCGCATAGCAGCATTAGAATAGCGCCGGAGATCAGCACGGCCGGCATTAAAATTTTATGCTCCATGGTGCTGAAAATCTGCCGGGTCAGATGGGGCACGGCCAACCCGATAAAAGCAATGGGGCCTGCAAAAGCAGTGATACCTCCGGCCAGGAGGCCCGTTGCGATGATGATCAGAAAGCGGGATTTCTTTAGGTCTATTCCCAAACTACGGGCATAATTTTCGCTAAGAAGAAGGGCATTTAGCGCTTTTATGGAGGCGATACTTAATATGAGGCCAATCAGAATAATGGCCAATAAAATGGATAGCTGCGTCCACGAGAGGTTTCCCACGCTTCCAAAGGACCAATAGATGAATTGTTGCAGTTTTTCGGCACCCGTAAAATAGGAGAGTACGCTGACGAGGGCAGCCGTAATGCTACCGAACATCAGGCCGATGATGAGTAGGGCCATAGTGTCTTTTATCCTGGCCGCCACGACTACGACCGCCAGGAGGACCAAAAAACTACCTAAACTGGAAGCGACGGCGATCGAAATATCGCTTATGAGCCCGAAGGCCATCAACGCCGGGAACAGTGATGAACCCATGATGAGCAAAGCCGCCCCCAAACTGGCCCCGGAACTGATGCCCAGCACAAAAGGCCCTGCCAAGGGGTTGCGGAACAAGGTCTGCATTAAAAGTCCACTTAAGGCCAATCCGCTACCGACTAAAATTGCGGTACAGGCTTTGGGAATACGATAGTTCCAGATGATGTATTCCCAAGACCGGTTCTCAAGGTGGCCGCCGAACAGCGCATTACACGTTTCCGAAAAGGGAATGGAAACAGAACCCAAGCTGATATTCAATCCGAAACATCCCGTTAATACCAATAAAAGGAGCAAAAAAGGAAGGCGGTATGTTTCTCGGTCTTCCAATTATTGGAGCGGTTTAAAAAAGAAAAGTTCATGATCCGGCAGGAGTTCCGGGTGAAAGATATGGATAAGGTCCTTTAAGACCAAATCAGGTCGCTGCGGGGCAAGCTCGTAATAGAGCAAACCCCCGGTCTCACCTGTGGTATTGGCAAAGGTGTAGATATTTCGGTTCTTGTAGGCGCCGAATTGCCGATAATGCGGATTGGCTTCTTTCATCTCTTGATAGGAGGTAAATTGTGAGGGCGATATCCAGAATTCCGCCTTCTTCCCTTTTTCAAGAACACTTTCAATACTTAGGGAAAGGCTTCCGGTGGCATGGGTGTCTTTCCAGAGGTACTCGCAATTGGCATCGCTTAAAAATTGGGCGGCCCAACTGTTGCCGCCGGGGAGGTACCACACATCTTTAAAGAGTGCGCCACTGAGCACGGTCGGTTTTTTATCCGCGGTCTTTGCCAATTCCTTAGTGCTCAGATATGATTTTTCTATCCCTTTAAAAATACTATCCGCAAGGGCTTCCTTATTAAAAAAAGGAGCGAAAAACTTGATCCATTCCGCTTTGCCCAAAGGGGTGTTTTCTGTCCAATCCCCATTATAAACTACAGGAATGTGGGCCCGTTGTAAAGTGCCGTAAGCTTTATTTTGACCGTCCACACCAAAACCGATTACAACTTCGGGATGGAGTTCCAACACCATTTCGGTGTTGATGGATTCGTTACTGCCAAGTTCCTCTACATGTCCCCCTTCGATACGTTTTCGGGTCTCTCTGGAGGAGATGTATTTAGTCTCGGGAAAACCGACCAGCCGATTGCCGACGCCCAAAGCTTCCAAAGCGGGAATATGGGTCGTCGAGGTGGCCACGAGACGCTCGACCGGCACGGCGACGATAGCATCGTATTCCTCATTGTTCAGGGGAGCCGCTGTCATTTGTTCCTGGGGAATCAGGGCATAGGTGAAGTCGGCATCGGCATCGGGCCACGGGGATGCTACCTTAATAATAGTCCATCCAGATTCGGATTTTTCAATGGAAAAGCCTTGTGCATAATCGATTTTGATGGCATTTGTAGCTTTTGCAGTAGCGGGATGAATGCCTGTTTCTCCGGAATCCTTCTTTTTCTCCTTACAGGATATAAAAATGATCAGATAGGCTACCCAAAGGATTTTTTTCAAGACCGGAAATTTAGCGCCATCAAAAGTAATATTATTTGAACTTGCCTCGAATTCGAAAACAAATTGTTTATTTTCGTCCTGAATTTGGGTTTCCATCACTGGTTTGAAGTGATGGAATTAAAAGGGAATCCGGTGAAAATAATTCTGAATTTTGAATGGTCCATTCCGGAACTGTTCCCGCAACTGTAAGCTTTGTCCATTCATTCGATAGCCATCGTCAGGACGCCTGTTACAACACTTCGATACCACTGTTTACCTCCGGTCGACGGGAAGGTCTGTAACGGGACGCAAGTCAGGAGACCTGCCCAATTCATCAAATAGTGTCAAACTTTCGGGATAAAGGTTTACAAACGATGAAACGCGCCGTAACTGCCATAGGCTTTCTATTGTCCTTATCGGGACAAATATCCGCCCAAGAACATCCGCCTTGGGAACTGGATGGGGTGACGGTATCGGATACCCGCCTCAAAAAATATGCAGAAGGCCATAAGGTAAGCGTGTTGACTGATAGTACAATACAACGGAGCGGCACATTTTTAACCTCGCTACTGGCCTTCAATTCTAACATTTATTTTAAGGAAAACGGTTTCGGTATGGTTTCTTCCCCGGCCTTTCGCGGCACCAATGCCTCGCATACGGCCGTAATATGGAACGGGATCAATATCAACTCCCCCTTAAACGGACAGGTGGATTTTAATACTATCGACCCCTCCAACTACAGTTCGGTGAGCATTCGTAGCGGAGGGGGAGGGGTGCAGTACGGTACCGGCGCCATTGGTGGCAGTGTTCATCTGAACAACGCTCTTCGTTTTGAGAACCATTTTGATCATCGGTTCGGGCTAGGGTATGGGAGTTTTGGTACAAAAAAAATGAATTATGGCCAAAATTTCGGCAACGGCAGGTGGTCACATGGGTTCGGTATCCATTACACGCATTCGGATAACGATTATCAATATCTTGAACCCCATAAACCTTACCTCTCTCAAGATAGCCGCAACCGCAACGGCGAATTACGGAATGTTAGCCTAAATTTCAACGCCGGCTACGCTCTTTCCAATAACAGCGTGCTGCGCCTGTACCATCAAGGGCTCATCGGAGATAGAAACCTTTCCGGAAATTTGGTTGTACCAGGTAGGGGCCGGTATGAAGATGATCAATATCGCACACAGTTGGAATGGGTAGCATGGGGCGAAAAAGCCACTTCAAGGCTAAAACTGGCGCACTTGTACGAAGGCTTCAAATACTTCGAGAACAAAGATTCCGGTATCTTTTCTGGGGGAAAAGTAGTCACTTTATTAATGCGGTATTCCTATGATGTGGCACTTACCAAGGCGTTTCGGTTGAATTCCTATCTGGAATACGACCAGCTTACCGGAAGCGGTAGCAGTTTCAAAAAGCCGCAGCGCGACCAGGTTTCGGTTACTGCAACGATAAAGCACAGCATTTCGGAAAAGATGGTCTACAATCTGGGACTCCGAAAGGATTTTTCATCCGCTTTTTCGAGTCCCCTAATTTTTTCTTTGGATGGGAAATATGAGGTAGCAAGCTATTATGATTTGCAGCTGAGCGCTTCCAGAAACTTTCGGATGCCGACATTTAACGACCTCTACTGGAATCCCGGCGGCAACCTGGATCTCGTATCCGAAAGCTCGTATCAACTAGATTTGGGACAGCGTTTAAAGTTCGGGTGGGGGTCCTTCAGCATCAACGGATATTATATCGCCACCGACCAGATGATCCGATGGCTTCCGAACAGTTTCGGTATCTGGTCGCCCTCCAATGTCGATGAGGTTACTATTTATGGACTGGAAGGGGAATTGGCGGTCACCCAAACCATCCTAAGACACCAGAATATTCAAGTCAAGGCGAACTATGCCTATACCGTTTCGCAGGATAGGACGACCCATGAGCAGCTGATATATGTTCCTTTCCATCGGGTTAATGCTTCCGTTGCTTATAGTCTATCCCCATTTGACCTGTTCTATCAGTATTTGTACAACGGCCCCGTTTCCACTATCGGTGGCTCGCTTAAAGGCTATCAGGTCGCTAACCTCGGAATCACGTTTTCTCCCGATCTTGAAGGAAAATTCCAATATCGGGTCGGGGTTACCCTAAACAATCTTTTCAATACCTACTACGAAAACGTGCCCTTGCGCCCCATGCCCAATCGAAATATTCAAACCCAATTACTATTAAATTTTTAAAACCATGCGATTAAAACAATTAATTCTGGCCACGGCCACCGGGGCTTTCTTATTTATCGGGTGTAATAGCGACGACGGGAGTCCCGCCATACCGCAAAATGTCGTCAACCCCTTGACCTATGAAAACGGCATTCTAGTCCTGAACCAAGGTAATTTTGGAGCGGGGAACGCCTCGGTTTCCTTTATATCGGAGGATTTGACCAAAGTACAGAACGGAATTTTCGGTACTGTCAATGAGGTCGATGCCTTGGGCGATACGGCACAGAGTATAGCCTTTAACGGTGATATAGCTTATATTGTAATGAATGGATCACAAAAAATAGAAGTGGTCGACCGCTACACCTTTGAATCCATTGCTACTATTGGTGGTCTTGACCAGACCGACCTATTGAATCCCCGTTATATGGCCATTGCCAACGGAAAAGGCTATGTAACCAACTGGGGCGAAGGCACAGATCCCGAAGACGATTTTGTGGCGGTTATCAACTTGAAAAACAATACGGTGGAGACCAAAATTCCCGTCTCCGAGGGACCGGAACGGCTTTTGGTAAAGGACCATTTTCTCTATGTGGCTTTGCTGGGCGGTTTTAATTTCAACCATAGCGTGGCTGTAGTTGATGCGACCTCCAATACCGTAACCGATACCATTACTGTCGGGCAGGGGCCCAATTCTTTACAGTTGGATGCCGATGACAATTTGTGGGTTATGTCAGGAGGAAAACCGGCCTATACGAATGCCGAAACTGCGGGAGAGTTGAACAAGATCGATACGGCAACCCATACGGTAACCGAGACCTTTACCTTTGCCCCAACGGAGCATCCGGGGGGTTTGTGCTACGAGAACGACATTTTGTATTATAGTATAGCGGGAAGCATATTTAAGATGGATGTTTCGGATACGGCAATACCCTTACAGGCGGAGTTCACCGGGACCAATTTTTACGATATGATTGTGCACGAAGGCAAACTCTACGGAACCGATGCCAAGGATTTTGCTAGTAGCGGATCATTGGAGATTTATGACCTGTCGGATAATTCTCTAATGGACTCGAAAAAGGTCGGCATCAATCCCGGCGCGGTTTATTATAACCCTAAGGCGGAAAGGTAAAGACCGGTGGGTTCTACAATTTTACCAAACAATCCTTCTCCGCGGCACGATAGACCGCTTCCACCACGCGGATGTCCCGTAGCCCTTCTTCCCCAGGTACTAGCATATCGCTATCGTTCATGATGGAAAGGGAATCATCGTCCATCTGCCTGGCCTGTTGGTTTTCTATGGGATAATCAATAATCTTTCCGTCGGACCGAACACCCTGGTTGCCGCTGTAAGAGGAATGCGGCGACATCTTGATCCACCCGTCTTTATAATTGATGTTAAGGTAGTTCATTTGAATACCGAAACTGCTCTGGCAGGCGGCACGGGCACCGCTGGGGAATTCCAGCTGGTACATCGCGGTTTCCGCAACTTCATTGTAGATTTCCGGTCTAGTGGTAAAGGTCTGGGCCAAAACGGAAACAGGCTCTTCGCCGGTAGCCAAGCGGGCACCCTGAATGGCATAAACCCCCATGTCGCCCATAACGCCTCCGCCCATGGCCTTTTTCTGTTTCCAGTGATCGGTACGGCCGTCGAAATAGCCGGCGCTGGAGGAGACCATTTTAACCGCTCCGAAGGGTTTTCCATTAGAGGCTTGCATATAGGCCTGAATGTTGGGGTCGTGCTGGCAGCGGTAGCCGATGGCCAGTTTCACCTTATTGTCGTTGCAGGCCCTAATCATTTTCTCGCATTCCGCCACCGTGGGCGCCATCGGTTTTTCGCACCAAACGTGTTTGCCGGTATTAGCTGCGCGTATGGTATATTCGGCGTGCATAGACGGAGGCAATACAATGTAGATTACGTCGATATCGTGATTGTCGGCAATCTTGTCCATTCCCTCGTAATCGTAGATATTTTTATCCTCGATTCCATATTTTTCTTGCCAAACGGGAATTTTTTCCGGACTGCCGGTTACGATTCCCTTTAACTCGCAATGCTCAGTTAATTGAAGTGCGGGCGCCAAGAGGTCGGTGCTATAATAGCCTAGACCGACCAGGGCAACACCCAATTTTTCCTTTTGTTTCCGGGTGGCCGACCATAGGGCATTGGGTAAAAAGGCGGTAGATGCGGCTAATAATCCGGTTTGATGAATGAATTTTCGGCGTGTATTTTCCATGTCCTTAAAGTTTATGGTCAGAAATTACAATAAGAATTCGAATTAAACAATAGGAGGGGATAGAGTATCCTTTTATCCGATAGACAAGCATACAGAAGTAGGTTGAACCACATCATTTAAATGAGACTAGGCCAAACTACTTTTAGGGGGTGAGTCTAAAAAATATGACGTACACGGACCATAAAAAGCAAAAGGCGCAAAAGGTATATAGCAGGTATTCGTTAAGGTTTGTTTTGTCTTTCATAGATGATTTCTTTTTTATAAAACGGAGAAGCAGTCTTGAAAGGGTCACATTTCGGGCAACGGAAAGAAAATTCGGTTTATGACGAAAATCTCGTCAAAGGGTATTATTAATCTATAAAAGGGGAGGGTTCAGATGGCTTTTAAACCTAAAAAAAGGCTTTTCATCGCGGATAAAGGTTCCTATCTTACATTTGATATTCCTCGTTATTGGACTCCTCTTTTTCCAATTTTCGCGAAGAGGTGAATACATCTTTGAGGATAAAGGCCGCTATGATCACTACCCCGAATACCATCAGAGGTATGGCAAACTGCCAATCCAGAATATTGAGCAGGCTTCCGGCGATAATGGCCAGGGTGCCGAGTACCATAGCAAAGTTCCATAATGCTTGCGAGCGGGGATTTTTGGTTTTGCGGTCCTCGTCCAAAAAATAAGCGGTGCCCTCGAATATAATCCAGGTCAGGAACGATACGGCGATGACCACTTGGAAAAATAGAGTATAGGCAAAATCCAAGGCCCTGAAAATACCGTTGACGGACCAAAAAAAGATTAAGATCAATTTGATATAATCCAAAAACATTTTTTTAGTTTTTTTCCAAAACCGGAAAGGGTATAGGAGGCCAATGGAAATAAAGGCAAACAGGATAATCTTCGTGGCATACGGCCATTGTGCCATCTGAAACGACACACCTAACAGCAGAACGGCGATAGCAATCCGCAGGGGCGTGGTCAATATTTTTTGGGTCGTAGGCATGGCTAAGGTTTAAAAAAAAGGATGGATCAGACGCTTTTTAAAGGGCTTTCAAGTGTACCCGAAGGCCTTCCATAATACCGAGAATGTTTAAAACGGTTTCTTTCAGATAATATTTTATCAAGACATGGGGAATCCGTATGGTAGTAAATCCGTTTTTAAAGGAATGCATGGCCTCTTCAAGATCGTTAATGGCCTGTTCGTGGGTCATCATATGGTATTTTGTATCTATTTCGATGTTGAGCTTTACCCGGGAAATGGCAATGTCGATAGACTTGTTACCGTCCCACCATTCCAGCATCGCCTTGACTCCGGCCTCCTTTAGACCATAATACAGTTGAATGGCCTCACGGGGAGTTTCATTGGCGGTTATCAATTTTGCCATCCGCTTTTGATGCACTTTGCATAGTTCTACGCCGAAGGTATCCATGGAAATCTTGTGATCGGAATAACCGAGTTCCTTATTGCATTCTAAACACGTCATTGATATAGGTTGATTTTGATTCGATTCGTGTGACGACGACTGATCGTCTCCCACAAATAACCTTGATTTTATTTGAATAGTATAATCTTTCGATGTACGGCACCCGGGTTTTAGACGAACAGCGTTTTTTTAGATAAACAGCATTGGAAAATGTTAAAAGTGTGGTGAAAATTTTGGTGGAAGGCTTGCCCAGGTTTAAGCTTGAACACCAATTCCGTTATACATAGGAGCGGACTTAAGAAATAGAACAATTAGGCAAAATAATGCATTGCCAACAGCATTTTTGTTATTTTACGGGCGGCGTTCGTACATGGCATTAATTATATGCGTCGATCATAGAGCGAGCTGACACCTTTTTCTATAAACTCCTAAACTTATAAACCTATAAACTTTATCATCGACATCAACTGTGACGTAGGCGAAGGCGCGGAAAACGAGGAACAACTTTTTCCTTTAATTAGCTCGTGCAATATTGCTTGTGGCGGCCACGCGGGGGATGCATCCTCCATGGAGCGGGTCGTGCGTCTTGCGAAGAAATTCAAGGTCAAGGTCGGGGCGCATCCATCCTATCCGGACAGGGATAATTTTGGAAGGGCATCCATGGATATTCCATCCACAGCCCTTATTCAGAGTATCCGGCAACAAATCTTCGACCTAGAGTCCATCCTGAAACAAGAAAATCTGCCCTTGCACCATATTAAGGCCCACGGTGCCCTGTATAACGAAATTGCCCAAAACCCCACTTTGGCCGAATGCTTTTTGAAATCCATTGGTGATAACTATAGGAACATCCTAATATATGTTCCCTATGCCTCCGCAATAGCAAGGAAAGCAGTGGCAGCAGGCTTTTCAATTGCCCACGAAGCCTTTGCCGACCGTAATTATAACACGGATTTGAGCCTGGTTTCCCGTAGCGATCAGCAGGCGATGATCAAGACCCCCGAGGCGGTTCTTAACCACCTTATCCTGATGGTACAACACCATAAGGTAAAGGCGGTGAGCGGCGAAGAGATAAAAATTTTGGCCGATACCTTCTGCATCCATAGCGATACTCCTTTGGCATTTGAAATAGTATCGTATCTTTCGCAGGAATTACCGAACCATAATATAAGGATTACAAAGTGAGCGCCTACGACATTTCAATACGCCCTTATGGGATCCATTCCATTTTGGTGGAGTGGCCCCAGCGGGTCGAAGAGGCCATTTTAGAGGACATGCTTCAGTTCATCCGGTATATTGGGAACAACCATCTCGAGGCCGACAAATGGGAAATGGTGCCCGCATACAATTCCGTGATGCTCATCCATAGGGAAAAATCGATTCCTTTTGAAAAGCTCAAAGGCAAGATTTTGGACTGGTATGCAGCCGATAAGAAGGAAGCCGGACGGGAAAAACTGTTATGGCGATTGCCGGTATGTTACGACCCCGAATTCGGAATCGATCTCAAAGAGGTTTCGGAACGTTCGGGGCGGTCCGTGGAAGAAATTATCGAATTGCATACCCAACCTCGGTACACGGTTTACGGCATCGGCTTTTTGCCCGGGTTTATGTACTTAGGCGGTATATCGGAGGCCTTGGAAATACCGAGAAAACCGACACCAAGGTCCAAAGTGCCAAAAGGTTCGGTAGGATTGGCTGGCAAACAAACGGGAATCTATCCGCAGGATTCCCCGGGAGGATGGAACATTATCGGCAACTGCTCGGTGCCCATGTTCGATCCAAAAAAGGAATCGCCCTGTTTTGTAAACGTGGGCGACAAAGTGCAATTTTATGCCATTGAAAAAGCCGAATACGACCTGCACAAAATCGAAGGCGAAGTAGGTATCTATACCGTGGAAAAAATCATACTGGATGCTTAAGGTATTGAAATCGGGATTGTTTACGACCGTTCAAGATGCCGGCCGTTATGGATACTTGAACATAGGGGTGCCGGTGGCCGGTTATATGGATACGTTTTCGGCCGAGAAGGTCAACCTGCTCCTGGAAAACGAGCCCGGGGCCGCGGTCATCGAAGTAACCATGACGGGTCCTACACTGGAATTCGGCAGAGCCAGCTATATTTGTTTGGGCGGCGCGGAGATTTCGGCAACCCTCAATAACGAGTCCGTTCACGGATATCAGGTCATCAAGGTCGCAAAGGGAGACATCCTTTCCTACGGGAAGTTGAAGAAAGGATTTCGGGGCTATCTGGCCATAAAGGGGGGCTTTCGATCTACATCCGTCTTAGGAAGCCGATCTTTCTTTCCGTCAGTTACCGCAGAGGACCATCTAGCGGATAAGGCCGAAATACCCTATGAACGCCATGAAGGGTTCGAGCCCAAAATTACAGAAATCAAGGTGGATTCCTTTTTGGATGAAAAGGTGCTAGAGGTCTCCCAAGGCCCCGAGTACGGAATGCTCTCCGATAAACAACTAGAATCCCTTTTTTATAAGGAATTTCGTATTTCCAATGAAAACAACCGAATGGCCTATCAGCTGGAGAAGCCGATTTCCGGGCATAAAGTTTCGATGTTGACCTCGGCTACCCTTCCCGGCACCGTTCAGTTTACGCCTGCGGGCAAATTGATTATCCTCATGAAGGACGGGCAGACCACAGGCGGTTATCCCCGAATCCTACAGTTATCCGACAAGGCCATTTCTATTTTGGCGCAAAAGAAGTTTAGGGATGTAATCTCTTTTAGGTTGACCTAAGCCTCCGCTCCCTGTTTCCCGCTTCCCTTTTGAATTGAATATGATAAAAAATTAAGTTTAAATTGTTGATAATCAATTTTATAGGATTATAATCCAAAAATTGGCATTAGATAGGCATGGCGTGTTAAAATGAAAGGTATTTTAAAACCCATACCTTTGAAACTATTGTAAACCAAGCTACCCATAAGAACATTTGAAATGGAATTGAACAAGTATAGTAAAAACGTTACACAAGATTCAACGCAGCCCGGCTCCCAAGCGATGTTACATGCCATCGGACTTACCGATGACGACCTGAAAAAGCCCTTGATCGGCATCGGAAGCACCGGCTTCGAAGGCAACCCTTGCAACATGCACCTGAACGATCTGGCGCAAGAGGTAAAAAAGGGCGTCAACGAAAGTGGTTGCGGTGGGACTCGTTTTCAATACCATCGGGGTCAGTGACGGCATATCAATGGGAACTTACGGAATGCGCTACTCATTGCCTTCAAGGGATTTGATAGCCGATTCTATGGAAACCGTGGTTCAGGCCATGAATTACGATGGCCTGGTAACAGTAGTGGGATGTGACAAGAACATGCCCGGTGCCCTGATGGCGATGATCCGTTTGAACCGCCCTTCGGTGCTGGTCTATGGTGGCACCATCGCTTCCGGTTGTTTTAAGGACAAAAAATTGGATATCGTTTCCGCTTTCGAGGCCTGGGGCCAAAAAGTGGCCGGCAATATGGACGAAGCGGATTATCAAGGCGTTATTCAGAATGCCTGTCCCGGTGCCGGTGCCTGTGGGGGTATGTACACGGCCAACACCATGGCCTCGGCCATTGAAGCTTTGGGCATGGCCATGCCCTACAATTCCTCCAATCCCGCAGTAGGAAAGGAAAAGCAACAGGATGCCATCAGCTCCGGAAAGGCCTTGCACAATTTGCTGGAAAAAGATATCAAGCCCAGCGATATCATTACCCGAAAATCATTTGAAAATGCCATTCGCCTATTGACACTTCTAGGAGGCTCTACCAACGCGGTACTCCATTTTATGGCAATCGCCAAGGCAGCGGACGTTGATTTTACTTTGGATGATTTTCAGAAAATAAGCGATACCACGCCTCTTTTGGCCGACCTGAAACCCAGCGGAAAATATTTAATGGAAGACCTGCACCGGGTCGGTGGAACCCCTGCCGTTATGAAGTATATGTTAGAAAATGATATGCTTCACGGAGACTGCCTGACCATTACCGGAAAGACCGTGGCGGAAAATTTAGCAGAAGTGGCCGGTTTGCACGAAGGTCAAGACGTAATAAAGCCTTTGGATTCCCCCATCAAGGAAACCGGACATTTGCGGATTCTCTACGGAAACCTCGCCGAGATGGGTTCCGTGGCCAAGATTACGGGAAAAGAGGGGCTATATTTTTCAGGTCCCGCTAAAGTTTATGACGATGAGTTCAAGGCCAATGCCGGTATCGGTAGGGGGGAAGTGAAAAAGGGCAATGTAGTGGTCATTCGCTACGAAGGTCCCCAAGGGGGACCCGGAATGCCCGAAATGCTAAAACCTACCGCTGCAATTATGGGAGCAGGACTGGGTAAGGACGTCGCCTTGATTACCGACGGACGATTTTCCGGCGGCACCCACGGTTTTGTGGTAGGTCATATATGTCCTGAAGCTCAAACAGGGGGAACGATCGGACTATTGAAAGACGGTGACATCATCACCATCGATGCGGAAAAGAATCTCATTTCGGTCGACCTCTCCGACGAAGAATTGACCGATCGCCGAAAAAACTGGAAACAGCCTGCGTTAAAGGTAACACGCGGCAGTTTGTACAAATATGCGAAAACGGTCTCATCAGCCTCCCAGGGCTGTGTTACCGATGAAATTTAACTGGACGAACCTGCAAGCTATATTATGAGTGAGATACGATTAATCCTTGTAAGTTTAATCCACAACTTATACTAGTATTTGATTTTTCAATTTGAATTTGAATTTGTTCCTATGGAAACACTGAAAATAAAAACCGAAACCCCGAAACAGCAGGTCAAGCTCAGGATCAGCGGCGCAGAAGCGATAATCCATTGTCTTTTGGCGGAGGGTGTGGACTTACTGTACGGCTATCCCGGGGGGGCAATTATGCCCGTTTACGATGAGCTGTTCAAGTTCCAGGATCGGTTGACCCATATACTGACCCGACACGAACAGGGGGCGGCCCATGCCGCGCAGGGGTATGCGCGGGTAACGGGAAAAGTGGGCGTGGCCATGGCCACTTCCGGGCCGGGTGCCACCAATCTGGTCACCGGGCTGGCGGATGCCCAGATCGACTCCACTCCTTTGGTCTGTATTACCGGCCAAGTGGCAAGGCACCTTTTGGGCTCCGATGCCTTTCAGGAAACCGACATCGTCGGTATTTCCACACCTGTGACGAAATGGAACGCACAGATTACTAAAGCTTCCGAAATTCCCGAGGTGATGGCGAAGGCCTTTTATATCGCCAAATCCGGCCGGCCGGGTCCCGTTTTGGTCGATATTACCAAAAATGCCCAAGTGGATGAGTTCGATTTTAGTGTATGAGAAATGTACCGCCGTTCGCAGTTATGAGCCCTATCCCAAACCCGATAAGAAGACCATTGAGGAAGCCGCCGAGCTTATCAATCACGCCAAAAAACCCTATATCGTTTGGGGACAGGGAGTAATCTTGGGCGAAGCGGAAGAACAGTTGAAGGCTTTAGTCGAAAAAGCGGGCATTCCCGCGGCATGGACCATTATGGGGGCTTCCGCTTTGGATACCAACCACCCCTTAAATGTGGGCATGGTAGGAATGCACGGTAATTACGGTCCCAATCTGTTGACCAATGAATGCGATGTATTGATTGCTATCGGGATGCGGTTCGACGATCGGGTAACCGGAAGTTTGGAAACCTATGCCCGACAGGCCCAGGTCATTCATTTTGAAATCGACCCCGCCGAAATCAATAAAAATGTTCATGCTGATGTCGCCGTTTTGGGTGATTCCAAAGAAACGCTTGAGCTGCTGCTTCCCCTTATTAAAGAAAACCAACATACGGCCTGGCATGAAGCATTTCAGGAAAAATATAAGATCGAGTTCGACACGGTAATACATAACGATATCCATCCTACGAAAGAGGGACTGACCATGGGTGAGGTCATTGAAGAAATCAATCTCGCTTCCGAAAACAAGGCAGTTATCGTATCCGATGTGGGGCAGCACCAAATGATTGCTTGTCGATACGCCAAATTCGCACAGTCGAAGAGCAATATTACTTCCGGTGGCTTAGGTACAATGGGCTTTGCCCTTCCCGCGGCTATCGGGGCCAAAATGGGAGCGATGGACCGTGAAGTGGTTGCCATAATAGGCGACGGAGGTTATCAGATGACCATTCAGGAACTGGGCATTATTTTCCAGCATCAAGTACCCTTAAAAATTGTAGTGCTGAACAACGAACATTTGGGAATGGTGCGCCAGTGGCAAGAACTATTCTTCGAAGGACGCTATGCCTCAACGGTTATGGTCAACCCCGATTTCGTCAAGATTGCGGAAGGCTATCATATCGAGGCCAAAAGGGTCAGCGAACGCAAAGACCTCAAAGCGACGATTCAGGAAATGATAGCTTCCGACAAACCTTATTTTCTGGAGGTCAAGGTGGAAAAAGAGGATAATGTATTCCCGATGATTCCCTCTGGGGCATCGGTTTCCGATATTCGGTTAAAATGAACGACTCCCATATCTTAAACTTACCGGAAATCCTCCCCACCATCCAGCAAAAATCCAAAGAAATTGGCTTTTCAATGCCGTCGGACCTATATATCGGTACGCTTCTCAAGACCCTTATTGCCTCCAAACCCAAAGGACGGTTTCTGGAGCTGGGCACGGGAGTAGGATTGAGCCTTTCATGGATGGTAGATGGAATGGATGCGGAGTCACATTTGATTTCGGTGGACAATGATCCGCAATTGATTAGAATCGCACAGACCTATTTTGGCGGGGATGACCGATTGCAAATCATCTGTCAAGATGGATCGGAATGGATTAAGGAATATAAAGGCGCTCCCTTCGACCTGATATTCGCCGATGCCTGGCCGGGAAAATTCAGCGAAACCGAAGAAACACTTGGTTTACTCAAGGTAGGTGGATTTTATGTTATTGACGATATGACCGCTCAGCCCAATTGGCCCCATGGACATCAGGATTATGTAGATAGGTTGGTCGCCTATTTGGAGAATCGGAAGGATTTTACCTTGACTAATATGAACTGGTCAACGGGATTGATTCTTGCGGTTAAAACAAGATAAGAGCGTGCCTCTAAAAGCAGCAGAAAAACTTAAGGTTTAGGAAAATACCCGATGTTAGACCGCAATGGGACTGAGATGATAAAAATAATGTCGAATCAACCAATTAATACCTGGGACGACCAACTATATAACGAAAAACACAATTTCGTGTACGGTCATGGAGTGGGATTGATCGACCTATTGGCGCCCCAATCCCACGAGCGCATTTTAAATATGGGCTGCGGTTCGGGAGAATTGACGGCTAAAATCAACGAATCTGCAAGTAGTGTGGTAGGAATCGATTCATCCCCTGAAATGATAGCAAAAGCAAAGTTTCAATTTCCCA
The DNA here is from genome assembly GCA_963764285.1 of uncultured Flavobacteriaceae bacterium. Lineage (GTDB taxonomy): Bacteria > Bacteroidota > Bacteroidia > Flavobacteriales > Flavobacteriaceae > Pricia. The sequence goes on along the minus strand of CAVXSA010000010.1, from coordinate 25,339 downwards.
CCTGCGACTTTCAGGTAGCCGATGTAGCTGATTTCCGTGATGTCGAACCTTTTGATGCCTTGTTTTCCAACGCTTCCCTGCATTGGGTGTTGGATTATAAAGGAGCCATTTCCAGTATGTACGCCTGTTTGGCCAAAGGGGGAAGAATGGTCGTGGAATTTGGCGGTAAGGAGAATGTCAAAGCCATAATCGACGCTCTAAGACAGAGCCTTCGTCAACGCGGGTATCGGAGACAGGCAGATTTAAAATTGTGGTATTTTCCCTCGATCGGCGAATACACAACGGCTTTGGAATCCCAAGGTTTTAACGTTACCTTCGCCCAGTGGTATGACCGGTTTACGGAGCTTGCCGACCAAAAAACCGGTATTGTGGATTGGTTGCGAATGTTCGGTAAACCTTTTTTTGACAGTATTCCCTTGGAGGATGTGGACGTAATAAGAAATGAGGTGCAAAATAGTCTTCGCGACCGACTTTTTAAGAACGGTAATTGGTATGCGGACTATAAAAGGATACGGATTATAGCATTTAAATAATGTTCTGGATCAGTAAGGTTTTCAAACCGATTTCTAAAGGACGAGACAATAATTAGTAATCAATTAATTAATAATGAAGAAAGGTTGGTTCACCATTTCGGTCTATTCCGAAAACAATGTGGGATTGCTGAATAGGATATCGGGGATATTCTTAAAGCGCCACATCAATATAGAAAGTCTAAACGTTTCCCGTTCAGAAATTGACGGGGTTTCTAAGTTTACCATCGTCGTGCATACCACGGAGGACTGGACGCGCAAAATCGTTCGCCAGATAGAAAAGCAGATCGAGGTCATCAAAGCCTTTTACCATACGGATGATGAGACCATTTTTCAGGAATCCGCCCTGTTTAAAATCGCCTCCAGCCTTCTCTTCGATGAGCGGCAGATACAGAATATCATTAAGGAAAACCATTCGGACATCGTTACCGTGGCCCGGGATTTCTTCGTAATTTCAAAAACGGGCCGAAGAAACGAAGTAGATAAAATGTACGACCAGCTAAAGCCTTACGGTATCATGCAATTTGTGCGCTCCGGCCGCATCTCGGTTACCAAGGATGTGATGGAGATTACAGCTTTATTGAACGGGTTTCACGAGGAAAAATAGGTCTTAGCAGTAAGCAGTATTCAGCGATCAATAACTATAAACCAAATATTTAATCAAATTCCTGCCGAAGTTTGTATCGAACAAAGCTGAAGTGCAGGAATGAAAAAAGAGAGTAGTTCATGACAAATTATTTTAATACCCTATCGTTACGAGATCAATTGACACAATTAGGAAAATGTCGGTTTATGGAAGCCGACGAATTCTCCGATGGTATATCCGCTTTAAAAGGGAATGAAAATCGTAATCGTGGGCTGTGGTGCCCAAGGCTTGAACCAAGGCCTTAATATGAGGGATTCGGGACTCGATATTTCCTACACCCTTCGTGAAGGCGCTATCAAGGAAAAAAGACCTTCCTACCAAAATGCCACCGAAAATGGCTTTACCGTTGGAACCTTCGAAGAACTGGTGCCTTCCGCTGACTTGGTCATCAACCTGACTCCCGATAAACAACATACGAACGTTATCAAGACGGTAATGCCCTTGATGAAAAAGGGAGCAACGTTGTCCTATTCCCACGGTTTTAATATTGTTGAGGAAGGAATGCAGATCAGAGAGGACCTGACCGTCATCATGGTCGCCCCCAAATGTCCCGGTTCCGAGGTGCGGGAAGAATATAAAAGAGGATTCGGTGTCCCCACCTTGATTGCCGTACATCCACAGAACGACCCTGAAGGGAAAGGCTTGGAACAGGCAAAAGCCTATGCCGTAGGAACCGGGGGGCATAGAGCGGGCGTACTGGAATCATCCTTTGTGGCGGAGGTAAAATCCGACCTGATGGGCGAGCAGACTATTTTGTGCGGCCTATTGCAAACGGGAAGCATCCTCTGTTTCGATAAAATGATCGAAGAGGGCATCGAGCCGGGATACGCCTCCAAGCTCGTCCAATATGGTTGGGAAACCATTACCGAGGGCATGAAATACGGCGGTATCACCAATATGATGGACCGATTGTCCAATCCCGCAAAAATCAAGGCCTTTGAGTTATCCGAAGAAATGAAGGACATCATGCGTCCGCTTTTTCACAAGCATATGGACGATATCATGACCGGCCATTTCTCTAAAACTATGATGGAGGATTGGGACAACGACGATAAAAACCTCCTAAAATGGCGCGCCGAGACTGGGGAGACCGCTTTTGAAAAGACTCCCGCAAGCGACGACAAGATTTCCGAACAGGAATTTTATGATAATGGCGTGCTGATGGTCGCCATGGTGCGGGCAGGGGTGGAGCTGGCCTATGAGTCCATGACACAATCCGGCATCATTGGCGAATCGGCCTACTACGAATCCCTTCACGAGACGCCCTTAATCGCCAATACCATCGCGAGAAAGAAATTGTTCGAAATGAATCGAGTAATTTCCGATACGGCGGAATATGGATGTTACCTATTCGATCATGCCTGTAAGCCCTTACTGGCGGATTTTATGAAAAATATAAATGCCGACGTAATCGGCAAGCGGTACGGGGAGGGCAAAAGCAATCAAGTGGACAATGCGAAACTGATTGCGGTGAACAAGGCGTTGCGTGATCATCCCGTTGAAAAAGTAGGAGCTAGATTAAGGGCATCGATGACCGCCATGAAACCGACCGTGTGACGTAATGGCATGAACATTTCGATCGCCAAACCATTCGCTTCGCTCTGGTTCGGCTCCTCGCAATTTTCTCATTGAATTGAACATTTAGAACACTATACTATGTCCAAATCCGCGATTCCCGAAGAATTCCAGATTAAAAAGCCCCTCCACCAAAGAAAATACCTGATCAATGGCGAGCTAAAAACTTGGGAGGGAAACACCGCTAAAGTCTTTTCCACGATTTCGTCCACCGATGAATACAAACCGACCCTGTTGGGCAGTATTCCCGATATGGGCGAACCGAAGCGATGGAGGCTTTGAATGCGGCTGTGGAAGCATACGATAGGGGTAAGGGCATTTGGCCGACCATGCACGTTAAAGACCGTATCGAGTGCATGGAAAAGTTTGTGGGCCAAATGGAAACCAAGCGCGATGAGATCGTAAAGCTGCTGATGTGGGAAATCGGTAAATCACTGCCGGACTCCCAAAAGGAGTTCGACCGTACGGTGGAGTATATTTACGATACCATCGAGGAATATAAGGATTTGGACCGCAGCTCGGCCAAGTTCCAAAAGCATGATGGGGTCTATGCCCATATCAAAAGAGGGCCCTTGGGGGTGGTGCTTTGTCTAGGACCTTACAATTATCCCCTGAACGAAACTTTCGCCCTTTTGATTCCAGCGATCATCATGGGCAACACCACCATTTTTAAGCCCGCGAAGCACGGGGTATTGTTGATTACTCCCTTATTGGAAGCCTTTATGGACAGTTTCCCTAAGGGTGTGGTAAACGTCGTTTTCGGTAGGGGAAGGGTCTTGGCCACGCCCATCATGCAAAGCGGGGAAGTAGATGTGTTGGCCTTGATCGGTAACAGCAAGTCTGCCAATGCTATTCAGGAGCAACATCCGAAAAGTAATCGATTACGGTTAGTATTGGGCTTGGAGGCTAAAAATCCCGCTATTATCCTGCCGGATGCGAATCTTGATTTGACCATCGACGAATGTATTTCGGGCACTTTATCCTTTAACGGTCAACGTTGTACCGCCTTGAAAGGTGATTTATGTACATGAGGATATCAAGAAAGAATTTCTAAAGCGATTTGCCAAAAGAGTTGACGGATTCAAATTCGGAAATCCCTGGGAGGAAGGGGTCAACCTGACCCCACTACCAGAACCTGGAAACCGGCATATATTCAGGAATTAATCGACGACGCCCTACAGAAAGGCGCGGAGGTGCTTAATGAAAAAGGCGGACAGCATTTCGATAATTACATTTGGCCGGCGGTACTGCATCCCATAACCAAAGATATGAGGGTGTATCAAGAAGAACAATTCGGACCGATCATACCGGTGCTTTCCTTCTCCGATATCGAGGAGCCCTTAGACGATATGGCCCAAAGTAATTACGGCCAGCAAGTAAGCCTTTTCGGAAGTGATGTCTATGCGCTTTCTCCCTTGATCGACACCTTGGTCAATCTGGTCTGCCGTGTCAATTTGAACAGCTCCTGCCAGCGCGGGCCCGATGTCTATCCGTTTACGGGAAGAAAAGATTCCGCCCAATCCACCCTCAGCGTACACGACGCCCTGCGCTCATTTTCGATACGGACCTTCGTGGCGTTCAAGGACAATGACCTGAACAACGAAACCATTCAGCAGCTATTGGAAGCGGGACTTTCCAATTTTGTAAGCACGGATTATATATTATGAATCGGTATGTCATTCCTGATTTTCGCCTCCGCTCCAGATAAAATAGTGTTAAGGTAGGCCACAATCGACCCATAATCCAATGCAATTTTTTCGGCATAGGGTCGATTATAAACCTGCCTAGCCGGCAGCTAACTTTGCCACCACGGCTATGCCATAATTTTTTGCGTATACCTGCCACAAAATCCAGGAATTGCTTAATATGTGATTTCAGCTTTAACGAGTGTGGAAATTTTTAAATATTCTTTGCTAACCAATTCCCGACCTCGCTCGTTTTATACGATTTTCCCTCTTCGGCCAAATCCTCGGTCACGACCCCTTCTGCCAGCGATTTGTTCACTACGCGGCGAATGTCTTCGGCTTCCTGTTTGAGGTCAAAATCCTCAAAAAGCATTGCTGCGGATAACACAGTGGCTAATGGATTGGCGATATCCTTTCCTGCCGCCTGGGGATAGGACCCGTGGATCGGCTCGTACAAAGACACCTTGCTCCCTACGGATGCAGAGGGCATTAGGCCCATAGAACCCGAGATTACGGAAGCTTCGTCCGTCAGAATATCCCCAAAAAGGTTTTCGGTGATGATGACATCGTAGCCTTTGGGCCATTGCACCAAACGCATGGCCACGGCATCGACGAACTCGTAGCTGACCTCGACCTCGGGATAGTCCTTTTCCATGGCTTGAACCGTTTCGCGCCATAGACGGGAAGACTCCAACACATTGGCTTTATCGACACAGCAGAGTCGTTTGGAGCGGGCCATCGCCAACTCAAATCCCTTTTTTAGCCAAACGCTGTATTTCCGAGCGGGTATAGGTCATGGTATCGAAGGCGGTATTGCCGTCATCCTTTCTGCCTCTCTCTCCAAAATACACGCCCCCGGTCAATTCACGGAGTATAATCAGGTCGGTGCCTTCGATACGCTCTTTTTTTAAAGGGGATTTATCGATAAGGGACGGAAAAGTAAAAGTCGGCCGTACATTGGCAAACAATCCCAATTTCTGCCGCATTTTCAACAAGTCCCTGTTCCGGACGTACTTTAGCGGAAGGGTCATTGTCAAACCGCGGATGTCCGATAGCACCAAAAAGTACCGCATCGGCATTCGCGCAGATGTCATGGGTTTTGTCGGGATAAGGTTCTCCGACTTCGTCAATGGCTGCTGCCCCAGTCAGGGCGGGCTTCCAGGTAATTTCGTGTTGGTATTTGTTCGCTATGGCATCACAGACCTTTACGGCTTGGTCGATAACTTCGGGGCCAATGCCGTCACCGGCTAGTAGGGCAATGTTTAATTTCATGAATTGGTTTATGAACTGTTCTTAAATAATATTCAACATTTTCTCCGTCGCCTTGATGGCCGATACCGTTTGATCAGAATCCAATCCCCTGGAGGTGAATTCCTTGCCGTCGGCCTCCCAGGTAATAATGGTCTCGCAGAGGGCGTCGGAATTACTGCCGGGCGGGATTCGTACGGTGTAGTCTATCAATTTGGGCAACCCCCTTTTTTGGGATTTATATATTTTTCGCAGGGCGTTCATAAAGGCATCGTACTGCCCGTCTCCGGATGCGTTTTCCTCAAAGGTCTTTCCCTCGATTTCCACCGATAGGGTAGTGGAGGGGCGCAGTCCCTTTGAATGCGTCAATACGTAAGACTTTACGAATACTTTTTGCAGGTAATCGGTATCCAGCACATCCGAGATTATATAGGGCAGGTCGTCTTTGGTGACCCGCTCCTTCTTATCGCCGAGTTCGATGATGCGGGCCGTTACCTTTTTGAGTTCCTCGTCGTTTAGGGTCAATCCGAGTTCCTGCAAATTCTTTTGTATGTTGGCCTTCCCGGACATTTTACCCAGCGCATATTTCCGTTTTCTCCCAAACCGCTCGGGCATCAGGTCACTAAAGTAAAGGTTCTTTTTATTATCTCCATCAGCATGGATACCGGCGGTTTGTGTAAACACATTTTCCCCGACGATGGGTTTGTTTGATGGGATGCCGGTACCGGTAAATGCGGAAACCAGTTTACTGACCTTGTACAAGGCGAATTCATTGACTGCAATCTCGACCTCAGGCAGAAAGTCGTTAATTACCGCGATGGCACTGGCCATTGGGGCATTGCCCGCGCGTTCTCCCATCCCGTTGACGGTCAAATGCAGTCCGTGACAACCAGCCTTGACGGCCTCCATGGCGTTGGCCACTCCCAGATCGTAGTCGTTATGTCCATGAAAGTCAAAGTGGCTTTCCGGATAGCGTTCGATGATCTCGGACAGATAATCATAGGTTTCCGTGTGGGTAAGAATGCCTAAAGTATCCGGCAGCAAGATACGTTTGACGGGCTGTTCGGACAGGAAATCCAAAAATTGAAAAACATATTCCTTGGAGTTGCGCATACCGTTGCTCCAATCTTCCAAATAGATATTGCTGTGGAAACCTTTTTTTTCCGCGGATGCAAAAACGGCCGCGATTTCTTCGAAATGCTGTTCGGGGGTCTTTTTGAGTTGATACTTCAAATGGTTGAGCGAACCTTTGGTCAGTAGGTTTTGGGTCACGGCACCCGCATTTTCCATCCATTTCAAAGAAAGACCGCCATCCACGAAGGTCAGGACCTCAACGCGCTTCAAGTAGTTTTTGCTGGCCGCCCATTCCGTAATCCGTTTTACTGCATCCAGTTCCCCTTGCGAAACGCGGGCGGAAGCCACTTCGATACGGTCCACCTGGAGTTCGTCGATCAACAGCTTGGCAAGCGTCAGTTTTTCGGAAACGGAAAAGGACACCCCGGAGGTTTGTTCCCCATCGCGGAGGGTGGTATCCATTATCTCTATCCGTCTTCTCATTTTAGGGTATTGTTATAGCGGCCGAGCCTCCGCAAACTCACGAATCTGCTCCTTAATGTTCAACAGGTAATCGATATCATCGAAGCCGTTCAGCATATTCGCTTTTTTATAAGCATTAATATCAAAGCTTTCCTTATCACCGGTAGCTTCAATAGTAATGGTCTGCTCCGGAAGGTTAACCTCCAAAAGCGCGTTCGGGTCCGCTTCGATGGCGCGGAAAATCTTTTCGAGGAATTCGGGACTCACCTGTACCGGGAGCACCCCTATATTCAGGCAGTTGTTGCGAAAAATATCCGCAAAAAAACTTGACACCACGCAACGGAAGCCATAGTCATAGACTGCCCAAGCAGCGTGCTCGCGCGACGAACCGGAACCGAAATTTTTTCCGCCCACCAAAATACGGCCACTGTACATAGGATTGTTCAGCACGAAATCCTTTTTTTCGGAATGGTCGCTGTTATAGCGCCAATCACGAAATAGATTCTCGCCGAAACCTTTTCGCTCGGTCGCCTTTAGAAAACGTGCGGGAATAATCTGGTCCGTATCCACATTTTCTATGGGAAGCGGTACCGCAGATGAAGTCAGTATATTGAATTTATCGTATGCCATGTAAAGAAAATTAATGATGATTGGTTGTTAATTGCGAGAGCAGCAAAGCAATCTGTTGAGCGTTCTAAAAAGTTGAACGGTCAGCTCGCTCCTCGCCAAAACCTTGTCAGAGTATTATTCTGCGCTCTCCAGCTCGACCTCCATCAGTTCCCGCGGATCGGTCACTTTACCCGTAACGGCTGCAGCCGCCGCAACTAACGGACTCGCCAAAAGTGTTCGGGCGCCAGGGCCTTGCCTTCCTTCAAAGTTTCTATTCGAGGTGCTTACCGCATATTTCCCTGCAGGAACCTTGTCGTCGTTCATGGCCAGGCAGGCGGAGCATCCAGGTTCGCGGAGTTCGAAGCCGGCCTCCTCCAGGATTTCCAAGAGGCCTTCCTCCTTAATAGCCTTTTCCACTTTATGGGAGCCGGGCACGAGCCAAGCGGTAACGTTATCCGCCTTTTTCCTGCCTTTTATCAAGGAAGTGAACAACCTGAAATCTTCGATTCGGCCGTTGGTGCAACTTCCGAGGAAAACAAAATCGATAGGTTTCCCCATCATACTGTCGCCCTCGTTGAAGTCCATATATTTTAGGGATTTTTGGTAGGTGGCCGCCCCGCTGTCCAAAGCATCCGCTAACGGAATGCCGTGCGATATTCCTATACCCATACCGGGATTGGTTCCATAAGTAATCATGGGTTCGATGTCGGCGGCGTCGAAATGAGATTTCCTTGTCAAATTCCGCTCCCTCGTCCGTAGGCAGGGTTTTCCAGTAGGCCATGGCGGTATCCCAGGCCTTTCCGGAAGGAGTGAATTCCCTTCCCTTTACATATTCGATGGTTTTTTCATCGGGTGCAATCATTCCGCCCCTGGCCCCCATTTCAATGCTCAGGTTGCAGACGGTCATACGGCCTTCCATGCTCATATCTACGAAATGCCTGGCCTGCATATTCCACAAAATAGCCGGTGGCGCCCGAAGTGGACAACTGTGAAATAATATACAAGGCCACGTCTTTGGGGGTCACCCCGAAATTAAGGTTACCCTCGACGTTGATACGCATGCTCTTGGGCTTGGTCTGCATGATACATTGGGTGGCCAGGACCATTTCAACTTCCGAAGTTCCTATTCCAAAGGCAATCGCACCGAAAGCCCCGTGGGTGGAGGTGTGGGAATCCCCACAAACTATGGTCGCCCCGGGTTGGGTGATGCCATATTCCGGTCCCACGACATGAACGATGCCGTTCTTTTCGTGACCGAGCCCCCAATAGGAAATTCCGAATTCGTTGGAATTTTGCTCCAACATACGTAACTGGTTGGCCGAAAGCGGATCTTCGACCGGTAGATGTTGATTGAGGGTCGGGGTATTGTGATCGGCCGTGGCAAAAGTCTTTTCCGGGTACATGACCTCGATATCCCTATTTTTTATGCCCAAAAAAGCTACGGGACTGGTCACTTCATGCACCATATGGCGGTCGATAAAAAGCACATCGGGACCGTTCTGGATCTGTTGCACCACATGCGAATCCCACACCTTATCAAACAATGTCTTCTTCTCGTTCATAGTCTTTGGTTTCTAAGTCAACAAAATTAACGAAACTCAGGCTTTTAGGAAATTAATGACGGGGGAAATTACGATGTCCAACATAAGTAAGACAGTAGGCAAATTACTGTACGTCATGCGAATTTACGGGATATACGTGAAGCTTAAGGAAATCAAGTTGGACTTCTCAAGCAACAGCGAATGTGGACCACAGTGGTAGAACCCTTCTTTTCCGGTTTAGTGGATTAACAAAGACCTTGCTTCTTCTTGGGGATGTGCCCGGCGTACCCATCCCTTTCTGTGGGAGTGGAGGCCGTCATTGGCTACCAGACCAGGAAACGGCCTGGTGTCGTTGCCGTTCAAGCTCAGGTTGAGCATGTACAGTTTTGATATAAGAAACACAGGGTACTGGCTTGAGGTGTAAATGCTATGTCCCGGAATTATCGATTGTTCGATAGAACACCCGAAACGGTAATATGTTCGACGACCGTATCCGCATCCCGATTAAAAGCTCTCTTTTCAGGTTTTCCCAGTCCGCCTCTACATAATCGACATCGGCGTTTTTGGTCAGGTAAATGTCTGTCGTAGGGGTGTAGCCAACACCTTGTTCATGAGAGACCATGACCCCTTTCTCCACCGCTACTTGGGTGATGCTGTCCTTATAAGTTCCGAAGCAGTGCTGTACGATATCCTGGCGGGTAATTATCCTGCCTTTGGACAGCACATGGTGGCGATAGGCGTGAATTTTATCGCTGGGAGATGGCTCGTCCTTGCCACCTATAGGTCCCGGTGATCAAAGTAAGGGAATCGGACTGAAATGCGGTACCGCTATAGGCGTTCATCTTTACGTATGGGCTGATCTTATTGGCCCTTTCCCCCGCAGTGGTCCAATAGTCCGCATAGATGATTCGGTCTCGGTTCTTCTCGAAACTATTCCTGTTGATGAGGAGATAGGGGATTTTATGTTGAGTGTAATTGCGCAGTTCGATTTGCTGTTCGATACGCGAAACGATTTTTTTCAGTTCTTTTAAATTAACGTCGATATAATCGTCGCCCAAGGTGGAAAACGCCACACTATCCTCCTTCAGTAAATCCATAGTGTAGTTCAATAGTTCGCTCGCGTCGCGCTCATCGAATCTTGAAACACCTCCGAAACGTAGATAGGCATGCGGATATTCACAAACATTCTGGTCCCGATTCTCAATAATGTAAGCATTTCCGGTATCCCCGTTAATCCGATGTATGTCAAAAAAGAAATCGCTATCCACATCTAGCGGAAGAATATTGAAATAGGGCTGTAAACGTTTGCTGCTATGCCGCGCTTTGATATTCAGCACCGGAAAACAGTTGATATGGCAGTGTAGGTTTTCAAGCATCGAAGGGGATACCATTGTAGAAAATTCAATTCTTATCCATAATAAGGGTTCATTGAATTCCTTCAACTGATTTTCTGTAAGGAAATCTGCAAAGACTTCGGGATGCTTTTTGAGGTTGTTCGTGATTTCCAAAGAATTGTCGATGGTGTAAAAGTGATGCTCGTAAAATTCCCTGACATAGTTCTCGTAAAAACGGAATTTACTGGGGACGGACTCGTTGATATACCCGCTAACATCGTCCTTGCCCTCCATGGGTCCGTTGTAGCCCTTTAGGATATTCAACGATTCTGCGTTCAGGGACCAATGGGCCATACTTATATGATGTGGCAGAAGTTGTTTTCCGGAAAAGTCCAGGAGATCGAAGTAGCAGAGTAGCTGGTCGATTTTCTTGACGCTGTCGTCAGGTTGTATAGCCAGGTACATACAGTTGGATTCCGGCTTACCGTTAAAATCGGACTTAGCCAAAAAAGGCAGGTTCCCGTAGTTACCGTACTTCGATATTTTGTCGGGATAGGCGATATACTTCAATTCACAATTATTGATAGCGAATTGTCCTGCGGGACAAAAGGAAAAATCTTCGAAAGCATCCTTTCCGCTATCGGTAAAAATAGGTTTCCGCTTTCGGTGGTAGAATGGGCTGTTTACGTTGACGGTAATATGTGATTCCAAGGGAAGCGCATGCATCACCGCATGGGCCGGTTTCGCCATGACGGAGATTTCGGGCGTCAACAAATCCACCAGACGTTCTGTGACTTGGGTACGGCTGGTCTTCATCGTATCGTTAATGCGCTCGAACTCATGCGCACAGGCATCGAAAAGGATTCCAACGATCGGATCGAACGAAAATTCGATTTCCATCTCGTCAACGCCCCAGGTCTCGGCTGCCCTGCGTATCATGCGTTCTTTTATTTCGTCTTTGGTCAGGTTATTCATGGGGGGGTGATTTATAAGATAAGGGCGCCAAATAATAGTTCCCTGTAAACCGGAAGGACTCATGGGTTTTGATGATTGTGCCGGCCAGGTCGATATACAAGTGTTTTTTTAGCCGTACCTTGTGTTGGTTCTGCGAAAGACTTTCCATAAATTCTACATTGAGGTCGATGTTCGTCAACCTTTTTTCGTAGGTCCGTATCTGGTCGGTTAGGGAATGTTTAATACGCTCTTTAAGTACATGGGCGTTTACGAGCAAGTCAAAATCCGATTCCCAAATCTCACTGCCGAATTCCTCGTCAAAAGTGTATTCCTTAAGATAGGTGGTGATGATAATACTAATGAACTGCGAGATGCTTTCGCTTGCGCTAAGCTTCTTCAATTCTTTTTTCTCAAAGAACCTTTTAAAATCAAACGGGGCTTCGTAGTAGGGTTTTGCCATGGGGATTAAAATTCAACGTATAAAGGTTTGACTCAAACTTCCGAAAAACGTATTAGTGGGGAAACTTTTCATCTGCCATCGGTCATTTCACCACCGTAAAAACTACCTCCTTACCCTTCAATCCCACTTTAACCTGTTGCGGGGCCTTGATTTTTCCAGAGATTATCATTTTTGATAAGGGTCTTTTCAATTGGGTGCGGATGACGGTTTTCAAGGGGCGTACTCCATAGGTTGGGGAAAACCCGTGAAGCGATAAATGTTTTTTGGTCCTTTTGTCGATTTGTAGCCTTATGCCTAATCTTTCTGTTAACGCCAAAAGCTCTTTTTTCAGGTGCAAATCGAAAATCAACGGCGCATTCTCTTTAGAAATAGGGAGGAAGGGTACTATCTCGGTGATACGCCCCAAAAATTCGGGACGGAAATAAAGGGTCATGATTTCCATTAGCTCGTCAGATGCGGGCGTTTTTCCGCCTTCGATAGATTTTATGATGAATTCCGATCCAATATTGGAGGTAAATAAAATGACCGCATTCGAGAAATCACCGACCTTGCCTAACCGATCGCTTAGCTTGCCTTCATCCAGTATTTGCAGGAAGACGTCGAAAACGGAAGGATGCGCCTTTTCGATTTCGTCGAAGAGTACGATAGAATATGGTTTCTGGCGGATTTTATTCACCAGAAGGCCTCCTTCCCCATAACCGACATAACCTGGGGGTGCCCCGTACAAAAGGGCGGCCGAATGCTCCTCCTTAAATTCGGACATGTCAAACCGGAGGATGGCGGATTCATCGTTAAAAAGGAACTCCGCCAAGGATTTCGCCAACTCTGTCTTTCCGGTGCCGGTTGGGCCGGAAAAGAAGAAGGAACCGATTGGCTGCCCGGCTTTTGAAAGTCCCGAGCGCGATTCGATGATGGCCTCGCTTACGGTCTGCACGGCGGTATCCTGACCGATGACACGTTTCTTCAACGTATCCTCCATTTCCAATAGACGTTCGCGTTCCTGGGTCTGCACCTTTCCGGTGGGAATGCCGGTAATGTTTGACACCATGGCCGCAAGGTCGGCCCCGTTGATATCAAATCGGTCTGTTTTGGCATCCTCTTCCACGGAGGCCAATAGTGACTCGATATAGGCTTTTTTCTGCGTATAATCAGGAAACCCGAAGCCATCTTCCGTATCATATTTTCCCAGCGCAATGACACTCAAACGGTTCTTTACGGCCCTATAAATCCAATCGATTTCTTTGTGTTTTTCTTCCTCGGACAGTTCCTGGGCTTTTTTTTCGATGGCTTCGATTTCCGCTTTCAAGGCTTCCAGATCGCTGGGCAGAGAGTGTTTGGAAACATTGGCTGCTGCCATCGTCCGGTCCACTAGATTCAAGGCGGAATCGGGCAGATTGTTTTCCTTCAGATAGCGTTTGGAAAGGCGGATGGATTCCCGAAGCGTTTCATCATCGATTTCCAGGCCGTGGTGTTCGGTATAGGTTTTCGCCACACTTTTCAAGATTCGGAAAGCGGTCTCGGGTTCCGGCTCTTCCAAGGTAATGGACTCGAACCGACGGGCTAGGGCATCGTCGGAGGCAATATATTTGAGGTATTTGTCGGGAGTAGTCGTACCAATAAGGGTGACCTCGCCCTTGTTGAGCTCGGATTTGATGACGTTCATAATCCCTTGGCTTACGGATGCATCTTGTAAAAGTGCATGAAAATCATCTATAAATATTACGGGTTTCGGCAATTTCTTGCACTCGTTAAAAATGCTATGCAACCGATCTTCGACCTCTCCTTTGTAGGAGGCTTTAGAGAGTAGGGCAGTGGTGCCGATTTCCAAAAGGGCGGCATCCTTCAGTGTACCCACAGTTTTCCCTTTTTCGGATTTCCAAGGCCAGATTTTGAATCAATACGGTTTTGCCCACCCCTGACTCGCCCTGAACGATTACATTGGACTTGGATTTTCGACATAGGATTTCCATTATCTTTTTCAGTTCGCGGTCGCGGTCGATGATATGATCGTAATATCGCGTCCTTGGTCTCGGACAACAAGTTCCCTGGTATATTTTTTAAGGATGTCGCTAGAGCCTGAAGTCGCCGCCAGCGGAATTTCACTGGCACCGAACTTGGTCTCTCCGTTTCCTTTTTCTTTGACATTCTTTATCAAACCATCCAATAATTGATGGCTCGTTACGGGAAGCGATTTTAACTGGTCAAAGTTGAATCCCACGCCCGGGGTGATGGAAGAAACCAAAAGACAGACCAGGTCCACATCCATTTTATCCAACTTCATCTGGATTTGCTCGGCCTCGGCAAAAATGGTTTTGGCCTCTGAACTGGCCCTGACTTCTAGGGTGCGGCTCGATCGTTTGGGGTAATTTTCCAAGTTCACGTCGGCCCATTCCTCAATGAAATAAACATCTACTCCCATCCCGTGAAAATAACGCAAAAGGGAAAGGTCACGGTTCAACGCGGCCCGAACCAAATGTGGCGGACCGAAATTTTCATGTTGGTATTCTTCGGCGATCTGCTTGGCAATATGTATGGCTTTTTCTACTTCTTGGTTCATGGGCGGGGAGGTTGCTGATCATTAGCTCAATTCCGGTTCAGGCGGCGGGAAAGCTCCAGCGCTTTCTCCAACGAATTGACGTCCTTTTCGTATTCGCTGATCTGGTTGTTCAGGTCGTCGATTTCGATTTTAGCTGTCTCGACCTGTTTGAGATCGTGTTTGGCATCGATCAGCTTTTTATAGGTCAAGATGACATTTTCGTACAGACTTCTATCGTCGAGGGAATCTTGGGGGAGTCCCCTTTTAATATCGATGAGGTCGGCATTGATACTCTGTTCCAAAAAGAAGTAGCCTTCCTTGGAATGGTCCAACGAATCGATAAGTTGGTCCACCACCTGCAGCTCTTGCATAAATTTCTTTTGGTACCGGAATTCGTACCGGATTTTTTGGTTCTCGGTCCGCAGCACTTCGTTCTCCTTCCAAGGGAATTTAAAACTGAAGAAAAATGCAGTAAACAGAATGCCGACGGTAATGACGAACATCAGTAAAAAGAGCAGAAAAGAAGATATCCTTTCCTTTTTATTCAATACTTCCATAGGGTTATAGGTTATTCGCCCAAAAATGAATGTCTCCCCGATGTATTGGATTTACTTGAGTCTTTCCTTCACCACGTTTTCATGCACGAAAATTCCCATATCGCGTCGCTTGCCGATATAATCCACTTGGGTAAGTACAGTGAGCAGTTTATCAATGGTCTTCATAAAGTCGGAGACTGTTTTCAGGTTCTCGTTCACATCGAGATGGTTGTATTTGAGGTTGATGATATTGGTGAATATGTTTTCATAGTTCCCCCCTTTCAGGTCCGTCCACTCCCCAAAATAATTGAACAGTTGTTCTTTGTTTTCGGGGGATGACATATCGACCGATCCTTTAAAGATTCGGGCGAAACTGACTAATATCTCCAAGAGGTCCTTGGGATGCATTTCGTATTCCTCCCATTTTACCTTGGTGATCTGTTGGGCTAGGTACACATAGATTTTGTCAACGGTGACGCACATGGCATCCGCTATAGCGTTGTCACTTTGTTTTGATCTGATTTTTTGAACGATGAGGATGGCGTTGCGCTCCGTCATCTTCAAAAAGTTCTCGGCCTGGGTATAAAACTCCACCAATCGAGTATGGGCCCTAAGGGAAGTACATGGGGGGATATAATCGGACGAGGAAATCAGGCTCTTACCGTGCTTTTCTATTTTTGCTAGGGGCAGTTGGTTACCGCTCAGGCCGGTTTTGTGGAGTTCCGTTACAGGGACGAACGTAAAAAAGTGGTCGTTGGTCAAAAAAGGATATCGCGGAGGAATTTCCTTGGGGTCTTGCTCGCCGAAAGCCACTGGGTTCTCCAGATCTAAATTGATCAGAAGGAAGCCCCCGTCCTTAGTTATTTCCGACAGCTCCTCTATGGTAATATCGTCCTGCACATGCGGAGTTTGGGCAGTTATCTCTATCCGGTTGCCGTTGGGCGTAATGGCCCGCAGTTTGTTGATGGAAATCTTCAGGCTTTTGTGCACGTCGAGAGTAAGGGCGTATTCGTTGTTCCCGTGGGGAAACGAGGGCAAAAAGCCATATCCGTAACTTCCACTTTGGGTAACGAAAGCTTCCTTTACGGTGTTTTCGGCAAAATTCTGCAGGCTATGAAAATGTTCCTTGGAGATTTTCATACCCTCAATCCAATTGATCTTAAAATTTTTGATTTCCTCCATTATGTTTGTATTCTGTATAGGGTTGGCGTTTTGACCTCGTTTAGACTTTTTCATTTACCTACCTATATCCTATTTTTAAGCTATATTTCCTCATTTTTGAAAGCCGTAGCGTGCTATGCTTTTCGCAGATGACATCATCTAACCTCAAAAGCCGATATTCCCCGTTCCAAACAATACGTCTCAATGCGTTCATTGGGGGGGCTATATTAAATGCGTTGGCACACCACCACGTCCCCGTCCCCAAGCTGGTTTTTTTCTACCGTCACTTCCGAATCGATATGCTTCAAGGCGCCGTACCATTTCGGTTTGGTATAAAAATACCATCCATAGGGATTACCGGAATTTTCGGTCATCTCAATTTTTATGGTAGTTTTCTTATCGTTATAATCGTTGATAAAGAAAAAGAAAAGTCGTCCAAAATCCATATCCTTCGGGGCCTTGGCCTTAAAATGGGTCATGTGTTTCTCCCTGGTATTTTTATGGAACATAAAATTGAGTACAATCATGTTCTTGAGTTCGTAATGTTTCGGGCTATCATATTTTTCCCCCAAGGGATAGTACCATTTGGAATACAGTTTAACGGGGATGGAAACCGAATAATGGAACAGGATGTAAAAGCTGGTGGGGATTACAAAAGCAGCAGTCACCAGAAAATAGTAGGGTAAAAAGCTGAGCTCGTCGAAATAGGATGCTATCATAATAATAGGAAGAACCGGAACGATCGCCGTTATCAAGGCGAACATTAATTCCCTAGAAGTTTGGTGCATATCGAACTGCCCGAAGATGCAGCGGTAAAAATAGACGTGGAGTCCACCTGCGATAAAGGCATAGAACATCAACGAAAAATAACGGAGTATCAGCGTGGACTGCCTCAAATTGTAAACGATTGCGGTTATCAGGGCCATTGCCACCAAATGGATAAGCAGGTAGTAAACGATCTTTTTTTGCTGCTTTTTGAACTCCGGGGCCATTGAACCGAGAAGGCGCAACCCGATGAATATTACTAGGAGGATAGCTATAATAGGAATCATAGCCTCTAAGCTGATAAATTTTGAAAAGTAACTGCGTATCATAATCCGCTAAATCGTTGTCGAGACGCCAAGCCTTCCGCTATAGTCCACCTCGCTAAGTATAAATTCCGTTTTCGATGCCCCCAAGGTAAAATTGATTTCATAATCACTTTCAAAGGGCAAGGTATGCTGGAGAAAAAATTCAACTACAGAAATTATCCTTCCCTCCGGCAGGTAGTCGGCGATAGTCTCGGACCTCTTAATATCTTTAATGGTAAATATGTATTTGGGTAGAAAGGTCTTCGATAGCCCCACCGTGGCCATATTGACACCTAATTGCCAGGAAGTCCCCACCGCTGGATAACTGAGGGATACGAAATCTCGTTCTATTTCTATACGTTCTTCGATAATGTTTTCCAATGTACTTTGTAACAACGCTAAATTTCCGGCAATCTTGTACATGAAGGGCATCGTCTTCAAAAGTTTGGATGCCATTCTTTTAGGAATATTCGCATCGATTTCCCAAAGACCCGTCAGGAATTCAGCCAATTCGGGACTCCCCAAGGCTTGAAAAATAGCGTCCTCTTGTCTTTCGATCGCTACACGATGTAGAAAAAATTCTGTTTCCAGGGGTTTGAAAAATTTACGTGCCTGTTCTTGTTCCAGCTTTCGATTTTTGTAATCCGCCACCATGGTCTCGACGAAAGCCGTACTGCTGTAGGAGGTATGGAAAAAGCGTTCGGGGAAGATGTTGTAGAAACTGCGCCTGCTTAGATGAACTTCAAGCTTTTCGCCCTCTCGCACTTCACCTATCCGCGTGATATCCTTACCGAAACGACGTTTGAAATAATCGGATAGGTTGATATCCATTTCCACCCCATCTTCTAGAAGATGGGTGGCAAAGGTTTCGGCCTTTAAATCGAAATTCAGATTTAAGACCTGTTCTCGGATACTGGGTATGGGGGAATTCTTTGTCATTTTTGAGGGTTTACTTTCGGGGGTAACCCCTTCTTTTAGATCCTATCAATTTAACAACCGGGAGCAGGCGACATATTTATCTTGCCAGTACTTCGTGCCCAAGTTGGCGATTTCTACCCCGCGCGGGGAGTTCGACCCTAAAAACCTTCCGTTTTGCAGATAAATGCCCACGTGGGATACTATATCGTCTTCATATCGTAATCTGAAAAATATCAAATCGCCCTCCTTCAAATAGTGTTGGCTCTGAAACTGGGCCCTGATATCGTAATAGAACTGTTGGAGCGAAGTTCGTGGCAGTTCCACGCCATAAACCTCCTTATAGATTTGCTGCGTCAACGATGAACAGTCCACACCGCTTTGCGAAGTGCCTCCCCATTGGTATGGCGTATCCATCCATTGAAGTAGGGCGGCATACAATTTTTCGTTCACTATCGAATCTAACGGCACTTCTAACCATCGAGCGAATCGCTCCTTTTCTTCCGCACTTAGATAGGTATCCTTCTTGGATTTTATACTTTCTTTTTCTGGTTTAGCGTTCTCCGAATAATGGTGCGGAGCGCTTTCGGACCTATTGAGTTTAGTGATTTCGCGTTTGTAATATGAGTAATCGGTCTTGTCATAGGTTTTTCTTGCACATGAACCTGACAGCACAATAAGCAGAAGAAAGATCAGTTTTATTTTCATGGAAAAAAAAGTAAAAACCCACTTTGACCGAAACGTGCTTATTACGTTTTTAGTATTACTCTTGGTCGGATCTACCTTATTATCCTTCAAGATGGACTCCCATGTTGACTGCACCGATGTCGGCTTTGAGGTGATATCCAATTCCACTACCACTCAGGACCTTATCGAGTTCAAGAGTACGGGATTCTCCGGGGTGGAATGGACATGGGATTTTGGCGACAACAGCCAGCCCATGTACCGGTCGGACGTAGTGCACCAATTTAAGGAGCCTGGCCAATACACGATTTCGTTACAAATGAACGGCCAATGCGTGGCCACCAGAAATATTTCCATCACTATGGCTAAGAAGCTTATCGATCCCGAATTGATACCTAATATAATACTACCTAAATATGTAAGGGTGGGTGAAGAAGTGGAATTCGCTACTGACTCTAAATTCGCAAAAAGTTGGCAGTGGAGCTTTGGCGAGACCATGGCCATCGACGGAAGCAAAAAAACAGAAACCTACACCTACAAAATACCGGGCGAAAAGACCATTCTACTCGTAGTCAATGATGACCGAAGGCATGAGGCCAAGCAGCGGATAACTGTATTGCCCTCCATCAAGAAACGGAAAAGAAGAAATATCCCACGCCGAACCGATCCCATAGAAACCGTTTTGCGGCAACAGATCATCGACAAACCCGTGTCGGAAACAAATAGGAAGGAAAAGGAAAAAAAGAAAAAGGAAGAAGATAAAATTGACCGGATAGAAATATCACAGGATGAACTCCGCCAGATGCTCGTCGGCTATTCGAATCGAAGGATCGACGATACGGCCATCCGCAGCTATTTTTGCTACAGTAACATTCCCGTCTTCAACAAAACGGGGGACCGATTTACCGTGAGCCAATTCTTCAACGAGATCAGGGACGTGAAAATGGAACTGCACGAAATACAGATGGTACGCGACGGTAAAACAGGCTGTCTCAAAAGTATGACCGTAGATATGCGGACCAAGAAGGGATTATTCTGGAAAAAGTTTTAGGACTTTGGATTTCCCATACTGTTGTTAATCGAATAAATTCCTAAAAAACAGCATCTTATCGAAAAATATTTTACCGGTTTTCCATTTTTTATAGATTAGTCCCGTCTATTCTGACGTTATATACATCTTAATCTGGCAGTATTTGCCCCAAAACTATTTTATCATGTCTTTTAAAGCTAAGTTGAATTTGGGAGGAAAAGAGTACAAGGTACTCCATTGCTCCTACGACCTGAACCAAGAAGTAGATCCAACGGGAAGACCCTCTTCCGTAACACGTGGCGGAAGGGTGACACTTACTGTAGAATCTACAGGTGACACCGCCCTTTTTGAACTGATGACCGATAATTTCGGCAAAAAGGATGGCAGTATCATTTTTTCCAAAAGGGATACCGACGCAACCTTAAAGGAGCTCAAGTTGACCGAGGCCTATATGGTCAAATACAAAGAAAATTTTGATTCTACAGGTCAAAGCCCGTTGATGGAAACCTTTACGCTTTCTGCCAAAGAAATTTCATGCGGTGGAGGCATGCACAAGAACGAATGGGTGATTTGATCCGTTTGTTCCAACACTTTTTTTGAAGGAGGCTGCTATGGCCTCTTTTTTTTTGTTTGTTTTGCTGCCTATTTACCATGCCTCATCAAATAGTTGGAGCTAGTAAGAAGAGGAAAGTTTATTTTGGGTATAGCTATTTCTTCCGATTTGTCTTTACACCCGTGTCCCGCGTCTCTGTTCTCCGGTTTTTAATCCTACTGTGAAACCTATCACCTTCTTTTACCTCAAAACCATGCATTTCATCGAAAATATTGGGAGAGTTCCATCTTTTGGCAGCAAACCTTCAGAAAAGGGGAGTATTCCTTCAGAAATCAATGATAACAAGGGTTTCGAGTTCCTTTTAAAACGGAATAAGCCTCGGAATCCCCTCCTTTTTTAAGAAAATCCATCCGAAAACATCATAAAACCTATGAATTTTTGCTAAGAACGCAACAGGAATGATTTCGTGAACTTTGTCGAAGTTATTAACCCTTTAATCGATATAATCATGAAATACCTACCCCTGACCTCTGTGATTTTCGGTTGCGCGATTACCTGTCTCAGCTATTCGGTATCCGCCCAGGATATTTATAGAAACCAGTGCTGATACCAAAAACGGGCAAACCGGTCAAAGAATGGACAACTATCGCAGCTTGAAAAATATGGGCTACGATGATAAGGCCATTTACGAAGACCTTGGCAATGCTAATTTTTTGAACAAGGACTATGAAACCGCTCTCTTTTGGTACAAAAAACTAAAGGAGAATAGTAAGAACGGTAGATTAAGTAAAAGTTATGATGAGAGGTTTCAGCACGCCATGGAACAGACTATGGCCGATAAATTGTCTCCATCATCGGATAACAAAGATTGGCTGACGATGATCCAGTCGGACTATCAGGTCGATGACCGGCAGATGGCAGATGCCTCCATCCATAACAAAGAGCGGTAACTATAAGGAGCTGGACTTCAACAGAAGCTATGAGTTACAGTTTGTGGAAGATCAGTTGCTGTCCGATGCCGATATCGAGCTTGCCGAAAACGACCGGTCCGAGGCACAAAATCTGTATCACGCCCCGATTGCCCTGGCACCTGATGGCAATACCGCTTATTTCAGCAAACCGGAATATGTGAAACCCACGACCGGGGTATTTTCAAAAAAGAAGTTGGTGCATAAGATGTACAAATCGGAAAAGAAAAACGGTCAATGGAAAAATGTACGCGAAGTCACCGTCGCACCGAAACATGCTTCGGTCATGCATCCGGCCATGTCCGAAGATGGTAAGCGATTGTTCTTTGCCTCTAATATGCCCGGTACCTTCGGAGAGTATGATATCTATGTGTCCACCATAGAAGAGGATGGCAGCTTGGGTGTCGCCAAAAATCTGGGCAAAAAAATCAATACCAAGAAAAACGATATGTACCCGCAGGTTGTCGAAGGCAATACGCTGGCCTTTGCCTCTGAAGGTCATAGGGGCCAAGGCGGCCTCGATGTCTATATGGCGCAGGTCGGACGGGCCAATGTGAGTTTGGCCATCAATCTGGGCAACGAAATCAATAGCGATGGCGATGAGTTTGCCGTGGAGCTCATCTCAAAAAGCGGTATGGGCTACGTGATGTCCAACCGCGGAAATGCCAAGGCCGATGTGCAAAAAGTGGCCTTCTCCTATGATGATAACGGAAACGATTCGGGACTAGTTGATTACGATATTCTTAGAGGCCCTGAACAGTTCCCAGATCGACTATACCAGTTCCCTTTTTGAGGACGAATAACGGCATAAGACTCTAACGACCGACTGCCGATACCTTAAGGCGCGGTCCGTATAAAACTGTGCAGCGGATGCATTGGGTCGGCCTACAGAACTTGTTACAGAGTTTACCAAGCCGATCCATCATCCCACAGTATTCATTGAACAGTGCGAAGTAAAAAGTACCCCCACGGATTAACCATAATACAGTTACCATGAAAACCCCTAACAATATAAAAACCAAAATAGGAATGCTCCTATTGTTTTGCGCCGTGCTAGGCCTGCAAAGCACTTTCGGTCAAGAAGAAACCCCTGTCTTGGGTTCCAAGAGTACCTATCACAACCAATTGTTCTTTAACCGGTTTTTGATCAACCCGACATTTTCATTGGTCCGCGAGAACAAATCATACATTAACATCCTTCATAGAAACCAATATGCGACCTTTGAGGATAACGACCAGAACTATTTTCTAGGTTTTAGCAATAAACTGAACGAAAGCACCGCATTGGGCATTAGTGTCTATAGCCAATGGTCAGGCGTTGTCCAGGAATTCGGCTTCAACGCCAATTATGCCAAGGCGGTACGCTTGGGCGAAAAAAATAAACTGACCTTCGGTACCAACCTGACCTACTTTACTGAAGGCTTGGACAAGAACCGTATCATTGTTGCCGATGCCGACAATAAACTTGAAGAGTCCCAAAAGGAAAGTCAAATAGCTATTCGACCGGGCATCACGCTCTCTTTGGGACAGTTCGATTTCGGAATCTACGCTAAGGATCTGTTCAAATACAATCAAACCACCAATGAATTTGCAACGAATCTAGGTACAAAAAGCTTAAAGGCCTCTGTACAGTATTCCTACGAATTTATGCAGACCCGTGGTCTTTTAGCCAATGCTCGCTTGATGCCGCTCGTACAGGTCGGCCAGAATGAAGATGGTAGTCTTAATTATGTTGGTTCCCTGTTGCTTGATTTGCCGGACTACGGGTGGTTTCAGACCAATTTTGATCAAGAATACGGGCTCTCCCTCGGTCTTGGCTTTAATTTGAGCAAAAAAATGTCGTTGGGCTATTTATTGGAAAGGGACCTCTTGAACGAGGAAACCAATTTAGGTTGGAACCACGAGGTGACCCTGGCCTATACCTTAGATAGAGAACACAATGCCAAAGGCCTTTTTGCAGAAGGTTCAGAGGATGAAAAGGTTGACCGTATCGTACGCAACTATGAAGAACAGATCTTGGCGCTTAAAGAGGAAATGGAGCGGAACAAAGCATCCCGTCCTGAAAAGGATGACCTATCGCAAGTCGCCGATCGTGAGGTTATGGAGGCCATGGCCCATATGGACGACGCGGAGGCTAATGAACTCGCCTACGAGAACCGGTTGATTTTAGATGAGCTTATTCTCCGCCAAGACTCCATCGATGCCGCCCGTACCGCCGCTTTCGACAAAAGATTGGCCTCTGTGGTCGATGGATTAAAGGAGGAACTACGACAAAAGAGTATTTCTTCCCAACAAAGCTCCGGAGTCGCATCCAATATGGTTGTAGCCCATAACGAAATCAAATCCGAAATTATGAAAAGAATGGATGCAGCTTCACCCTTGAACGCAAACGACATAGAAACCGACACCAGAAAGGATGACCTTGTAGCCGAGGTGAAAATAACTGCAGAACCGGTCATTACGAACGCTCCAGTAGTGGAAATGACCGAAGCCGTTGCGATCCGCTCCGAGAAGCAGGATGCATCAGCCGGGAAAGCCTATACACGAACCTTGACCTTTGAGCCGGTACATAAGGTGTTGGGCGAGATCATAGCAAAACCTGCGGTTAGCGATTATTCGGATGCCGATACTATGAAGAA
The DNA here is from genome assembly GCA_963764285.1 of uncultured Flavobacteriaceae bacterium. Taxonomy (GTDB): domain Bacteria; phylum Bacteroidota; class Bacteroidia; order Flavobacteriales; family Flavobacteriaceae; genus Pricia. The sequence goes on along the minus strand of CAVXSA010000010.1, from coordinate 1,129 downwards.
TGGCGTCAAGCTTCCCATTAAAACAATGAAGAAATCGGACTTGGTGGGTGTTAAATCCGGTTACTACGTCATTGCCAATGTTTTTAAAACCAGAAAATATCTTGATGCCTTCATGGGGGATCTGAAGCAAAAAGGCTTGAATGCGGGCTATTTTTATAATAAAGAAAATGGACTCCATTATGTTTACCTGGCCGATTACAATTATAAGTCCGATGCCAAAACGGCATACGTCTCCAACATGAATGGCCAGTACAGTGCCGATAAATGGATAATGCAAGTAGATGACACGGCAACAATCGTAGATAACTTTTACGAAGACCAATAGATAAAACAATTTTAAATTATGGTTAGTGGGACCTTGTTTTTCGAAAAGAAGAATTAGGTAAAATTACAGCGGGGGAGGCCCCGCTGTTTTTTTTGTTGCCCAAAAGCGAGTTTCGGTCTACCGAAAATATCGGATGTACTGCACGAAATTTTGGCAAAAAACTGTATTTGAACGAAAATACATCGGAAATCCGTAGATGGATTAGGAATTTTACTAAGTTTGAAATCGGAATAATAATTAATAATAATAATCCAATCAAAAATTTATCCTTAGTAGAAACCCAAATCCCACAACCATGAAACCCTACCTACATCTACTCCGTCAGCGGAAACAAAAAGAACTTCAAACCGAGTTCAGATTCCCGTACCTTCAGAGAGGAAGTTTTATTCCTATTCCTTTATCACTACCGGAACCTTGCTTGACAATGTAACCTGCATTGTGTAAATCATATAGATTTACAGCGTGGGTGAATGGTATCCGCTTAAATCCTTTCCTTAAATCCTATGGTGTACCCACCCTATATAGGAGTTTAGTCAAAGGTTTTCAGATGTTACCCTGCCTTTTTCTCGATTAACCTGATCGATGAAGAAAGTACTTTCCCCTGCCGTAATCTATTATGGTTTCATGCGTTCCGATGGAATTATTAGTACCCAAATGTCCCAAATCTAACCCGATATGCCCTTGTACCTGATTGGGCAAAGGATCATATCACAAAATCCCCACAACCATGAGTATCAACACCTTAAATTGTATCGTTATCGATAACGATCGGTCACTTCACGAAGCTTATCATCAGTATTTTGA
>CAVXSA010000009.1:0-79061 GCA_963764285.1 uncultured Flavobacteriaceae bacterium | reverse complement strand
ACAACGAATATAAAACATAGCTACATCCTGCTGTCCAAGAGGCTTTTGAGCCCAGAAAGACCGCCGTATTGTCGGATCCGGCTTTTTTAGGTAAATCAAGGTAAAAAGCAGATCCGAAAATCCGGCTACATTACAACCCTAAGAACCCGCGTCACAAATTGCGCTACGTTTCATATTCAATCCCGTTATCTTTAATGCTGCCAAGTTTTATATGTTTCCATATAAATCAACTTTTTTATTTATATTTGTCTTGTAAAAGGACAATTAGACCGAATGGAAAAAAGATTTGAAGTCGTTTTTCTTGAACAGGCCATTGACTTTATGTCAAAAGTCGACAAGAAAGCAAAAGCCAAGATTTACTATAATCTGGACAAGGCAAAACTTGGACTTGACCCAAAACTGTTCAAAAAACTGACGGACGACATTTGGGAATTCAGGACTACATACGCAGGACTTCAATACCGGCTTTTCGCATTCTGGGACAGGACGGGCAAAACCGAAACGCTTGTGATCTCCACGCACGGAATGGTCAAAAAAACGGATAAGGTTCCCAAAGCTGAGATCGAGAAGGCAAAACAGATTCGAACGGAATATTTCGAGCAATAAAAACAAAAGTTATGGCAACAAAAAAGAAAAAGATGAAAATGATGACCCTTGACCAAATGAAGGACAAGGACATAGGGAAAATCGGAACAGCCGATAGGGACAAGTACGAGTTCGATCTGCGAATGGAGGTTCTCGGAGAAATGATAAAATCAGTCCGAAAAGAACGAAAATTGACCCAAGAACAATTAGGCGAATTGATAGGAGTTCAAAAGTCGCAGATCTCGAAATTGGAACGTAGTGCAAAAAATGTAACCATTGAAACGATTCTAAAAGTCTTCAATGCACTTAAGGCAAACATCAAGTTCAGTGTACAAATGAACGATGCGGAATTCAAGGTGGCGTAAAAAAGCACTAAAGATAACAATGGTAACCGTTGCACAAGCCTATAATTTCCGGCAAACCGGACCGACATAGGCCCTTTTAAAGGGTCTTTTTCTATTGTGTCCCGGATTACATGGCCATTTTTTGGCGGGCGGTACGGACACCTAGCAGTTCTGCAGGGACATTTTTCACGGATGCTGCCAAAGCAAGCATCCCCGCCCCGCTTTTCGACTGTTTCCACTGGAATTTCAGGTACTTTTTCAGGTTGTAGGCAATGGCCGAGAGGTGCATGGCCTTGTTCGCCTGTTCCAGTCCGATGGTGCTGATCTTGCGCAGGCCCATGAACTGGGTAAGGGTACCGAAAACGGGTTCCACCGTACTCTGCCGCTTGCCCTTCATGTAGCGGCCCTCCCGGCTTTCCACCCTTTGTATGTTCCGTTCGTACTCGGCCCGATAATACGTCACGGTGAACTGTTTCTCGTTCACCTTGCCCAAACAGGTCGCCCGAAGCGGGCAGCCCTTGCAGATCTTGCTCGATGCCCGGTAGGCCTTCTTCTTGGTCTTGGTACGGCTGTCCAGGAATACCTTCTTGAACGGGATCACCTTTCCCTTTGGACATAGATAATGGTCCCCTTCTTTTACGTATTCGAAGCCGTTGGGACCGCCCTTATAGGTGCCGTGCGGCGGAATAAAACTCCTCAGGTTCCGCTCTTCCAGAAAGGCATAGTTCTCCCCGCTGCTGTATCCCGTATCGGCAACACAGTTCTCGAACACCAGGCCCTGTTGCCATAATCTTTTCTGCAGCCTTCGCACTATATCCTGTAACTGTTGGTTGTCCTTGCCATCGGCGTGGTAGGCCCTGATGTCGGTGATCACATGGTGCGCCGTATCGACACTTAATTGGCTCAGGTAGTTCAGCTTTCTCGCCTTGCCCGGCTTTACGCTTATCCTGGCATCGGGGTCGGTAGGGCTGTAATGCGTCTTGTTACTGGTGTACTTGCTACCCTTGTTGCCCGCCCCTGGTCTTTGGTCCTGGTCCTTAGCCCATTTCCTGTTGCGGCCCTTTATCGCGGCCAGCTCCTTCTCATCGGCGGTAATACCACGCTGATCCTTGTCCGACCTGTCGTTCTTGCTCTTGCGGTGGGGGCCATCTTTGTCCATCGCACTAAGGACCCGTACCTTTCGAAGATGTTCTTCCAGATCATCCTCGGGCACTTTCAGTTCCAAGGTGTCCATCGAGGCGTTCGCCTTGACAGGTGCCGAATCGATCGCCTGGGTATGGCCACTGACCATCCCGTTCTCGACGCAAAGACTTAAAACCTTCGTGAACACTTCCTCAAAAACGGATTCCGGGAAAAGTTGGCGGGTACGGCTTATCGTGCTGTGCCAAGGGATCTCCTCGTCGATGTCATAACCGATGAAAAATAGGATGTCCAAGCGCATAGAACAGTGGTCGATAAGCTTACGGTCGCTGATGATGTTCTCCAGATAGCCGACCAGACATAGCTTGAAGAACACCACCGGGTCGATGCTCTTCTGGCCGCTTTCCCCGTAATAGCCCTTGGTAAGCGCATACAAAAAATCCAGATCGACCGCACTCCTTAAACGCCTGTAGAAATTGTTCTCCGGTACGCGCTCGCTCAATTGGAAACTGTTGAAGAGCTTTTCCTGGTAATCCTTTTTTCCCTGCATACCTAAAGGTACGATCGATCCCCCGATCGGCAAGATCGAAAACGCCTTTTTTTGCCTAACTTGTGCAACAGGCACAGCGTATAAACGCAATGCGGGCCCGCCCCCGAAAAGGGAACGGCCCGCGCTTTGAGAAAAAAATCGGTACATTGAATCCCGATAGCCAACAAACATGCGCTGCGCTTATACGTACACGTTGTACCACATACTTCACCAATATTCCAGTATTGGAGATAATTAATTAACTTTATTGAAAATTGATACATTGGAAACCATCAACATTGACATATTGAATCCAAAGGCCAAAAAACTTTTAAAGGACTTGGCCGATCTCGACCTGATAAAAATCAACCGGGAAATAAAGAAAACGGACTTCTCCGACCTTTTGAAAAAAATTAGAAACAAATCGAAAGATGAAATTTCACTCGACGAGATAACAAAAGAAGTCGAGCAGGTCAGAAAGGCGAGATATGAGAAATAACAAGGTAATCCTTGATACTAATCTCTGGATCAGTTTTCTCATATCAAAAAGTTTGGGCCAAATCGATAAATTGATCAAGGAACGGAAAGTCACACTGATTTTTTCCATTGAATCGATAGAAGAATTTGTTGAAGTTGCCAACCGGCCGAAATTCAAAAAACACTTCTCAAAAAAAGATATCGACCATCTGCTCGATAGGTTCGACCAGTACGGTGAATTGAACCTGGTTCGATCCAACATCCAAATTTGCCGGGACAAAAAAGACAATTTCCTATTGAGCTTGGCGGTAGATTCAAAAGCTGACTATCTGGTTACCGGAGATGATGATTTGTTGGTATTGGAGAAAATCGAAAGCACTAAAATCATGACCTTTAGAAACTTCATTGAACATATCAATTAAATAGTACGTGGTACAACAACGAATATAAAACATAGCTACATCCTGCTGTCCAAGAGGCTTTTGAGCCCAGAAAGACCGCCGTATTGTCGGATCCGGCTTTTTTAGGTAAATCAAGGTAAAAAGCAGATCCGAAAATCCGGCTACATTACAACCCTAAGAACCCGCGTCACAAATTGCGCTACGTTTCATATTCAATCCCGTTGTGCGGCAGCTAATAAAAACGACACCTGAGAATTAAAAATGGGATTTGGATTTAATTTATTCTTCATTTTCATTCTTGTCCCATTGACAGGAATTCTATTGATAGCTTGGCTTCTATCGAGAAAACTTTGGATTGGAAAAATACTTGGATTTATTTGGCTCGGAATTTTTGGACTTGCACTACTGTCAGGTATTGTTCAGTGGCTGACTTCAAAGACAGAATTGGACAAGGACGATTACAATGGAGAATATGTTATTAATCGAGACTATTTCAAAGGCAAACAGACTGATTGGCAATACAACCATTTTCGTTTTGAAATAACTGACAAGGACTCAATTTTCTTCTATGTGACTGACAAAGAGAAAATATTGAAAACTTATCGTGGGACAATTAAAACAACGAAACCATACAGTTCAGCTAGATTAATAATTGAAATGGAACAACCGACACACCACATTTTGACAAGTAATCCGACAACTTACAGAAATGCTTGGGATTTCTACTTGGTGTTTAAGTCGCCAAAATTTTACAACGTATTTTTCGAGAAAGGAAAATGGAAGCCAATAGAATGAAAAAGAAAAAGCCGACCGCACAATCGAGTAGGCGGCTCCGCCAGAAACTGACGGAGTGCGCCTCTCACACCACCGAGCGTACGGGTCTCGTACTCGGCGGTTCGCAAAAAGATGGGTTGAGTTCTGTGTAAACATCCAACATTGACTGATAACCTCGTTGTTTAAAGCGTTTGAGCGTGATAGTGGTTATCAAAATGGGAGATTGGGCAACTGCCCAACCGCCTTTCCGAGTCCTGCTCCACGCATAGGCATGGTCTTGGTCAACTCCCAATCGAATCAGGTTTTTACGCTTTCTATCGGGTTTCTTCCAATGATGCCAAATACAATATCGTAAGCGATTGCGTAACCATCCATCCAAATCCTTGAGCTTGCCATAGATATTCGTTCCCCGAAAATAGTTCAACCATCCTCGTTGGGCTTCTTTTATCTTGGCTATTCGCTCATTGAACGACATGGGCCTGGTTTTGCATGTTATCGCTTTTACGTTTGTTTTCAAACGCTTCCATGCTTTTTCACTTACCACCAATTGATATTTGCCCTTGTCGCCCTTTTTGTACGTTGGCACGAAACCAAAACCAAGGATAGTGAATTGGACGGGCTTCCTTACGCCGCTCTTCTCACGGTTTATGGTGAGCTTGAGTTTTGTTCTTAGGAAGTTTTCAATGACTTTCATCGTTGTTTCCGCATCACTTTTCCGTTTGGTATAGATACTGAAATCATCGGCATAGCGTACAAATCGAAGCATCCGCCCTGTCAGTTCCCTATCCAGCTCATTGAGCAGGATATTTGATAGTAACGGACTGATCGGTGAGCCTTGTGGCACGCCTTTTCTTCGTTTTTGAAGTCTGCCATCGATCTGAATCGGTACTCGTAGCCATTTACGTATTAGCCGAAGCGTTGTCGGGCATTTTACCTTTTGGTAAAGTAAATTTAAAAGCAGACAATGGTCTACTTCGTCAAAGAATGTTTTAAGGTCCATATCTACTATAAACGTATAGCCCCCATGGATATGTTCCAACGCTTTGCCGACTGCTTGGCGGGCGTTTTTATGGGGACGGAATCCGTAGCTATGGACGCTAAATCCATGCTCATATTTGGGCATCAAACATTGTGACACCGCTTGTTGGAGCAACCTGTCGGTTACGGTCGGGATTCCCAAAAGCCGCGTTCTACCGTTTCCTTTGGGAATCCCGACACCAAGGATGGGTTTCGGCAAGTACGTACCATCCTTTATGGATTGGAGTATGGACGCTTTATGCTCACGGAAATAATCCGCAAACCCGTCCGTTCTTTTTCCATCGATTCCCGCACCGCCCTTATTTGCAATGACTTGCCCAAGTGCTTTTTGCAGGTTGTAAGGATGTAATACTTGTCCGATCATTCTTGGTCTACTCATAGTTTAACCTGTCCTTGTTCCGAGGGGCTATCCACCAAGGCGGATTCCTTCCCGGATTAAGAACCTATTTACGTTCGGCCCTTCCTTGCTCTTTAAGACTTCAGGGGTATGGGTTAGCATTCCCTGCTTGTTTCACAAGTACTATGGCCTCTGCTGACTTCTCCGCTATACCAGCTCGTGGTTGCGGAGACCTCCCCAGGTAATGGCATCCTCTTTCCCCCGATCCCTGCCGTATCTACATATTTACCCTTTTGGTAATCTTGTGGGCGTTGCAATGATGTGCTTGCTTACCCAAGCAAATATGCCTCTGTATACGGTTCCTGTTCGTCAGTACCGGGTTTTGTAGTCTCGCTTCCTTCAGATGTAACCTCGCAGTTACCCCCCTTGCGACTTACTAATGGTTCGAAGCGTTACCCCCGCCCATAAGGGACTTGCACCCTCTAGATTAATTAGCTACTTTTCAGTAATTAAAAGATGCCCATGCTGGGCACACACAGCGTATAAACGCAGTGCGGGCCCGCCCCCGAAAAGGGAACGGCCCGAGCTTTGAGAAAAAAATCGGTACATTGAATCCCGATAGCCTACAAACCTGCACTGCGCTTATACGTACACGTTGTATTTAATAGCCGCCCGGACACGATTGTGCTTCTAATCGGGTGACGGAAGAATAAAAAAATAAAAAGAATAGTGACGTACTCCGTTGACAGGAACGGATGCTGACAGAAACGGAAAGGGTTCTTTGAAAATTTCGGTGGACTGAAAAAATGGCCGACCCGCAGGAGGTTTTTATTTGATTTTCTGCCAACGCACAGCTAGCACATTTGCAAAGCCGCACAAGGCCGACCCGCCAACCAAAGCTTTGCAAAAGAGCTTGCTCCCCCGCCCGCAGTACACTACGACTTTGAAGATCGCTTTCGGGTAGGATAAACGTGTTGGTTCTCTTTGAACTCGAAGATTTCATCTTTCAGTTTCGTGTTAGCACTGTGGAGAAGCTCATTCTGAAGCTTCATTATGCTGAGCAAGTCATGCATGGCATTGAGGTTTTCCAGTTGGACGGAAACGATTTGCTCTAAATCGGCTTTGGTATATCTTCTGCTCATGTTCTAAAGTTTTTGATGGATAAAAGAACAAGTCAAATGTAAAACATAATTACATTAATGCATAATATAAATGCATTTTATTTATTCATTTATGAAAATATAACCTCCATAAGTGTATAACTGATTTGCATTTCGTACATTTGAGGCGATGGATAATAGACTTAACAGAATTAAAGAGGTTTTGGTAAGGAGGGGGATTAGTCAAAAAGACTTGGCTGCACAACTCGAAAAAAATGAGCATACAGTCTCAAACTGGTGCATCAACAAATCACAACCTCATTTAAAAGAATTATACAAGATCGCAGAGATCTTGGAAGTTAACGTTTGTGACCTATTAATTAATGACAAGAATTAAAACTAACATATCAAATCAAACACCTCTCAAAGCTGTAGATTTCTTCTGTGGCGGAGGCGGCATGAGTTATGGAATGCAAGAGGCAGGCATAAAAGTTCTTGCCGGTGTTGACAATGACGAAAATTGTAAGGAAACCTATGAAGCAAATATCAAAGGAGCTTCCTTTATTAAAGCAGATGTATTCGATTTAAAAGAAAAAGACCTTCAAAAGCAACTTGGCTTAAAAAGAAGGGATAAAAATCTCGTTTTAATTGGTTGCAGTCCATGCCAATTTTGGAGTATTATAAATACTGATAAAACAAAATCTCAAAAGTCTAAAAATCTACTGGTTGAATTTAGACGATTTGTTCAATACTTCCGTCCCGGATACGTAATTGTGGAAAACGTACCTGGTGTACTTCGCAAGAAAAAAGAAAGTGGATTGGAAGACTTTATTATTTGGCTAGAGGATAATAAATACCAAGTTCATTTTGATGTTCATAATACAAACGACTTTGGCGTTCCCCAAAACAGGAAAAGATTTACCCTTGTCGCTAATAGAACATCCAAAAACAAAGTATTCCCGGAAAAGGAAAATTCAAAACTTACCGTAAAGGACGTATTAGGAGAAAAAAACGGATTCCCAAAAGTAAATGCGGGCAATGTAGATAAAACCGATTTTTTACATACTACTTCAAAACTAACCGAATTAACTGTTGAACGGCTTAAACACGTTAAGAAAAATGGTGGCGACAGGTTAGGATTTGCCAATATTGAACATCTCCAATTAAAGTGTTTTATGGGTAAGAACGATTCCTTCAAAGATACTTTTGGAAGAATGTGGTGGAACAAACCTGCTCCAACAATAACAACTAAGTTTTTAAGTGTTTCCAATGGAAGGTTCGCTCATCCGGAAGAAAATAGAGGGATATCTCTAAGAGAAGGGGCAGTACTTCAATCTTTCCCAAAGAACTACAAGTTTAAAGGAACAAACCAAGCATCAATAGCACGTTTAATTGGAAATGCTGTTCCTCCTGAATATGCAAAGCGAATTGGTCTATCAATTATAAATAACGGATAATGGAAGAAAATCAGATGGATGAATTATTGATGAGGTTCGATCCCAGAACTATTGAACATTTAGGGATTCAAATGTATTCTACTCTTCCTCCTGTTATTGCTGAACTTGTTAGTAATTCATATGACGCAGACGCGAAGGAGGTAACAATTCATCTATTTGATGACGGGAATAAGCAGATTATAGTTGAGGATGACGGGCATGGAATGAGCTTTCAAGAAATAAATGACAAATTTCTTTTAATAGGTCGTAACCGGAGAGTAACTGAAGATTCTCAGAAGAGTGAAAGCGGCAAACGATATGTTATAGGTAAGAAAGGATTGGGTAAACTGGCATTTTTTGGAATCGCAGAGCACATAAGAATTGAAACCGTTCGTAACAATAAACAAACAATTTTTGAACTAGACTGGGATGACATTAGAAAAATTAATGAGTCCGAAGATCCTGAACTACCTAATAAACCTTATGCTCCAACGCTCATGAAAAAGGAAGTAGAAGTTGATAAAAAGCAAGGAACCAAAATGGTTTTATCCAGAATTAAGAGAAAATCCGAATTTTCTCCGGAACACCTTGCCATGAGTTTGGCTAAAGCATTTCAAGTTTTCAACGAATCAGATTTCCAAGTATCCATTTATCATAATTCAGAGGAAGAACCTGTGAAAGTTGAAAATGAATTAAGATATAAAAATATTGACATTTCTTTTGAGTGGAATTTTCCTAAAGACCTAAAGCCAAAGATTGATTACCAATTTGCGGATGTAATTGAAGGGAAGTTGATATCTGCAAAAGATACGGTTCCTTCTGACATGAGAGGTGTAGCTCTTTTTTCAAGAGGAAAGCTAGTTAATAACTATAACTTTTTAGACGTTAAAGCAACTAGTCATGGATATTCGTATATAACCGGTTGGCTTGATGTAGATTTCATTGAAGAATTCGAGAGAGACGTAATATCCACTAACCGTCAATCGCTGAATTGGGAACTCGAAGAGACTTCAGAGTTGAAAAATTACTTGGAGCAGGTTTACAGAGCATTTTTCAATGAACAAAAAGAGGATAAACGAAAGCAAAAGGAAGAGGAGGTCAAAAAACTGACTGGAGTAGACTTGGAAGAATGGTTAACAAGTTTACCAAAGCATGAAGCAAAATTAGCAAAGAAAATGTCAGACTCTATATTGAACGCTGAGGGAATAGATGTTACTAAGGCAGGAGAGTTAATAAAATACACAAGAGATTCTTTTCAATTTGAAGCTTTTAAGGAGTTGGCATCTGAACTTGAAGAAGCAAGTCTTGAAAGTACGGATAAAATAGTTGATTTGTTTAAGGAATGGCAAATTATTGAGGCAAAGGAATTTTATAAGATTGCACAAGTACGAATAGAGACAATTAAAAAGTTTGAATCACACATTGAAAATAATTCTCGAGAAGTTCCTGAAATACATAATTTTCTTAAGAAGTTCCCTTGGATTCTAGATCCTAGAATAATGAATTTTGAAGATGAGGTAACGTATTCAAAACTTCTTCGGGAAAATTTCAAAGATGAGGATATTGAAGAAAACAAGCGAATCGACTTTTTATGCGTGAACTTTGCTGAAAGCCATTTCATTATCGAGCTAAAAAGACCAGAAACGGTAATCGGAACAAAACAGCTTGATCAAGCTCTGGAATACGTGTCTTTCATTCAAGAAAGGTTAGGTAACGAATATGGGGTAAATGTTTATTGTTACATTATTGGTAAAAAGCTAGCTGATACCACAATTGCGCGCAAGAAAGCTGATGCATACAAAAATAATAATGATGTGTATTTTAAACCATACACTGAACTCCTGTCAAACGCCAAAAAATACCATCAGGAGTTTATTGAAAAATATGACGAAATAGCAAAATAGCTTGGTATGGACATTTATTCTACTAGCAGAAGGTCAGAAATAATGTCTCGAATCTCAGGAAAGGAAACCAAGCCTGAAAAAACCGTTAGAAAATTCCTTTTCTCAAAAGGCTATCGTTACCGTAAAAATGTAAAAAACTTACCTGGGAAGCCCGATATTCTTCTTCCAAAATATAAATCAGCAATTTTTGTTAATGGCTGCTTTTGGCATGGACATAATTGCAAGGCAGGTAAACTTCCATCAACTAAAAAGGAATTTTGGGAAGCAAAAATTGGAACCACCGTAAAAAGAGACAGAAATAATTATCTTGAATTGTCCAATCTAGGTTGGAAGGTAATAATAGTATGGCAATGTGAATTGAAAAATAAAGATTTAAAAGAAACCAGATTATCCAAATTGATTAAAGAAATAAAAGATTAAGCCAACGCTATTTGCACATTGCCATCCCCATACCTGCAATGCAAAAGGCAAAAGGCTTAGGTTAATAAAGAACAATAACAAATGTCCGAATCCCATAACATAGAATACAAAGCCAACTGGCGGGACGAATACCTGAAATGGATTTGCGGCTTTGCCAATGCCAGTGGAGGAAAATTGTATATCGGTATTGACGACAAGGGCAAGGTAACGGGCATTGACAACCACGACAGATTATTGGAAGATTTGCCCAACAAATTCAGGGATATTCTGGGCGTGTATGCAGAAGTGAACTTGCAAGAGGACAAAGGCAAACATTACCTTGAAATCATTATTCCTCGTTTTGATGTACCTATTTCCGTAAGGGGCAAATATTACGTCCGCACTGGAAGCACTCTGCAGGAATTGAAAGGTCCGGCATTGAATGAGTTTATCCTGAAACGCACCGGAAAAACATGGGGCGAACTTCCAGTTGAATCAGCTACGGTAAAAGATATTGACGAGGATGCCATAAAGTTTTTCACCAAAAAAGCCCTAAAAAGTAAACGCATTGCATCGGACGCTGCTGAAGAAGACACCAAAACACTTCTGAGCAACCTGCATTTGATCAATGACAATGGAAAGCTGAAAAATGCTGCTCTGCTGCTTTTCGGCAAAGATCCCAAAAAGTATTTCACGTCTGCTTATTTCAAGATCGGACGGTTCGGTGAATCGGATGCTGACCTGAAATTTCAGGATGTTGTAGAAGGCAACCTGATCGAAATGGCGGACAAGGTGATGGAAATTCTCAAAAACAAGTATTTGGTTTTCCCGATCCATTACGAAGGCATGCAGCGTGTGGAAGAACTGGAATATCCCGAACCCGCTTTACGGGAAGCGATTTTTAATGCTATTGTTCACAAAGACTACAAAGGCTCGACCATTCAACTCAGCGTTTATAACGACAGATTATCGCTTTGGAATCCCGGTACCTTGCCGGACGAATTGAATATCGAAATGCTCAAAGGGAAACACCCCTCCCATCCACGCAACAAAAATATTGCGGAGGTATTTTTTAAAGCCGGGTACATTGAAGCCTGGGGAAGGGGCATTTCCATGATGATGGATACCTGCCGTAAAGCCGGGCTTCCCGAACCGACTATTGAAGAAGTAGCAGGTGGTATGCAGATTACTTTCCTGAAAGACATGTTTTCTGAGGACTACTTGAAGCGAAGAGGGTTAAATGAAAGACAGGTGAAAGCGGTTGAGTATGTGAAGAAGAATGGAAAGATTACGAATAAAGATTACCAGAAGATCAACGATTGCTCAAGAAATACTGCATCAGGAGATCTAGGCAATTTGGTCGAAGAGAAAATATTAAAACCAAGTGACGTTAAAGGGGCAGGATCATTTTATGTCCTAAAATGAATTGCACATTAATTGCACAAATTGCACATTAGTTGCACCACAATTGCACCATGATGACGGAAAAAATTGGGCCTATTGGGACAGAAATAGGGTCATAATTGGGTTAAACACATTAAGAGAGATCACAGTTGCGGCAAAATGAATAAAAATGCAGATGAACCAATATTCAGAAAATGAAAAACTGAATTTGTTCAAAAGCCTCCTCAAAGGCAGGGAGGATGTCTTTGCCATTCGTTGGGAGAAAGCCAAGAAAAGCGGATATATGCCCGCTTATCATTATGATCCTTACATGTACCGGCTCCATAAAATGAAAGGTGGTACCTTCAAAGACTACAAAGACAAAACCTACCTCCCACTTACTGACCAGCAACTTCTAAAGCATTTCAATGGTGAACAATTAATCGGTATTTATCCATTGATGCAGGACAACACCTCCTGGTTTATTGCTGCGGACTTTGATAAGGAGAAATGGGCGGACGAATGCCGTACTTTTCTCAATATCTGTAAAGAACACGGAATTCCTTCTTACCTGGAGCGCTCCCGTTCCGGTAAAGGAGGTCATGTCTGGATATTTTTCGATAAGCCCTATCCTGCTATCAGGAGTCGTAAGATTTTAATCACTCTTTTGGAACAGGCAGGTATTTTCTCCGTGTTTGACAAGAGTTCCAGTTTCGACCGGCTTTTCCCCAATCAGGATTTCCATTCGGGAAAGGGATTGGGTAATTTGATTGCATTGCCACTCCATAAACCGACTTTGGAAGAAGGGAACAGTTGCTTTATAGATGAGCAATTAGAGCCTTATCAAGATCAATGGAAATTCTTGTCAACTATTCAAAAGGTGTCTGTATCCCACCTTGAAGAAATCTATAATACGCTCCAACTAGACAATGTTTCGACATCACAAAGTATTGATTCGATAGCTATCAGATCAGAAAAGCTCCATATACAACTAAACAATGTGGTTCACCTCAACCGGTCGGGCATGACACCTGAACTGATCAACTTTCTGAAAGAGGAACTAAATTTTGCCAACTCGGAATATTTTATCAAAAAGAAGAGTGGCAGAAACACATGGGAAACCGAGCGATATTTCCGGTTCATCGAAGAAACGGAAAATGAGGTGATTATTCCGAGAGGGTTTATTGGTAAACTGATCCGCTATTGCAAACAACAAAACATTGATTTTGAATTTCAGGATGGGCGAAAGAAGCATGACCCTATTCCGTTTAAAACAAATTTCAGTCTGAGGTCACACCAGAAATCCGCAATTGAAGCTACCTCCCGCAAAGAGTTTGGTGTCATTACTGCTCCTCCGGGTTCCGGAAAAACAGTAATCGGGTTAAAGATCATCGCAGAAAAACAACAGCCCGCTTTAATCATTGTACATCGCAAACAATTGCTGGAACAATGGGTTGAGCGAATCCAAGCTTTTCTGGGAATTCCTAAAAATGAGATCGGCAAAATCGGGCAAGGGAAAACCAAACCGGGTAAAGTCATTACTGTAGCAATGATCCAGAGTTTGGGCAAGTATCTTGATAAACAGGAAACAGATGAATTTGCCGGATCATTCGGAACTATCCTTGTTGATGAGTGCCATCACATCCCTGCCGAAACATTCCGAAATACTATTTCTAAACTTTCTTCTTATTACCAATATGGCTTAACTGCAACCCCATTCCGGAAAGGAAATGACGGCAAGATAATTTTTACTCACTTGGGAGAAATCATTGCCGACATTAAATCCCAGGAAATTGAAGAATACAAGCGGGCAAGAATAGTAGTAAGAGAAACCGCTTTGGATGTTCCCTTCAACCCTAAAACAGACCCGTTTGAAACCTTGTCAAAGGTATTGGTTCATGATTCTGCCAGAAACAAGTTGATCCTTGGGAATATTACTGCTGAGTTGAATAAAGGGAAAAAGGCTGTTATCATTACCGAGCGAAAAGAGCATATCGATACGCTTTATCAGCTTCTCAAACAGTCCTTTGAAGTAGTGACACTTAGCGGGGATGATTCGGAAAGCAACCGAAAAACAAAATGGAAGGTACTCAACAGTGGAAATTATCAAGCGTTGATTACTACCGGACAGTTTTTCGGAGAGGGTACCGACTTGCAAAATGCTTCTTGCCTATTCCTTGTTTATCCTTTCTCATTTAAGGGAAAGCTGATCCAATACATTGGTCGTGTTCAACGCTCTGAGGTAACTCCTGTTATTTATGACTACCGGGATCGCAAGATTGAATACTTGAACCGTTTATTCCTGAAAAGAAATACGTATTACCGACACCTTGACCGGCAAGCAACTCTATTTGATGATACAGAGATTGCTGAAACCCCATCCAAACAAACATTTACAATAGACAAAAAGATCAAAGTGCCTATTGACCAGTTGGATTTCCGTTACGGTGCGATTGCTTTTGAATATAAAGTGTCCGAGACGAAAACGAAACTGGACTTTGAGGTTGAAAATGATGAAGTCAGACCAGAATTTGATGTATTGAAACCATACTTTTCCAAATTCCTAAAGTCAAAGCATGTAGAAGCTAAAATCTTTGTAGAGTTCGAAAACAGCTTGTTGGTTTCTCAAAAAGCCAATTCAACTGATCTGGAAAAGATCAACCGGGAAATTATTGAAAGCGTGAAATTTCGGTTCATTGATCAGGGTATTGTCGGTAAGCAATATGTACCTGGAACGGAAGACAATTTACTTGACTTAAACAAGGTACAGGAAGGACAAAATGGTAAGCCGTTCTATGATTCCGAAGAGCAATTACTGAACGACCTCTTGAAAAATGAGAAGATTAAACATTACAGACAATTAAGGTATCTGGCATCTAAGCACGATGGCACCACCTTAAAACTGCGGTTTGTTCTGAACCCTTTCTCATTCGTATTCCTGCTTCCCGGAACGGAGCAATATCATATAGTTCTGGAAACATTGGACACAGAAGAAGCTACTTATATCTGGCATGTTGACAAAAACAGGCAATTGCTCTGGCAAAAATTGCGATCAATAGACCAGGACTTAAATGTAATCAGAAATAAAGGCAGACAAACCTTTCTTGAAAAGCAGCCGGAAAACTTCAGCCGACTTATTCATGACTATACGGACGCAAGAAAAGGATTTGTTATTTGGAAAGATCACTTAGAAGAAAGACTACTATGAATTTATGCCAACGCAGCAGTCACACACATTGCCAAGCCACACAAGCCAACACGCTAACCAAAGCCTGGCAAAGAGTGTGCCTGGTCAGCCCGGAAATGAAAGAAGAAAATCAAATAAAAACCTCTCCCTCCCTGAATAAAAAGAAGGACAAAGTGGTTCTAATAAACATTGGGGAAAGGACGGCTACTAAAATACAATCGAGTAGACGGGTGACGACCTAATGGTCGCCACTGCGCCTCTCACACCACCGTACGTGCGGGTCTCGCATACGGCGGTTCAACAATGAAACTCATCGATTGTAGTATTCGATTAAACTAACATAACCTTTCATTTTTAATCGCTTTACGGTTATTGTCGTGCGTAGAATAGGACTTTGAGCTACTGCCCAACCCCCCATTCTGGTACGGCTCCAAGCATAGGCTTGATCTGGATCTATACCCAACCGAATAAGGTTTTTCCGTTTTCGTTCAGGTTTCTTCCAATGGTGCCAGATGCAATACCGTAAACGATTTCTTAGCCATTCTTCCAGCTTTTTAAGCTTTCCTTGAATGGAGGCAGGTTTGAAGTAATTTATCCAGCCCCGCAGCAACAGATTGATTCGTTGGACACGTTCTTCAAAATTAACGGGAATCGTCTTTTTGGTCAGATATTTAAGTTTAGCCTTAAATTCCTTCCACTTTGATACTCCCGTCACTAATTGATATTTCCCTTTTTCCCCTTTCTTGTAGGTCGGTACGAAACCGAACCCCAGTACTTGGAAGTCCAAAGGTTTGCGTATGCCACTTTTCTCCCTGTTTATGGGAAGCTGGAGTTTGTCCCGCAGAAACTTGTAGATACTATTGCCTACTCGTTTTGCAGCTCTCTTGCTTTTGACGTAGACACTGAAATCATCGGCATATCTCACGTAACGATGTCCACGTTTTTCCAGTTCTTTATCCAGCTCGTTGAGCAGGATATTGGAAAGCAGCGGACTTAAAGGGGAGCCTTGCGGCACTCCTTTTCTGCGTTTGTGCAATTTACCGTTAATTAGTGCTGGCGCCCTAAGAAATGAACGCAACAGCTTCATCGTTGGCTTGCATTTCACCTTTTTATAAATCAGCTCCAGAAGGACATAGTGCTCCACTTCATCGAAGAAGCTCTTTAAATCAATGTCCACTATGTGCTGGTATCCGGAGTTGATGTTTTCAAGGCTTCGTGCTACGGCCTGATGGGCGTTGCGCTTCGGTCTGAACCCATAACTGTACTGTTGGAAGCCTGGCTCGAATACAGGTTGCAAAGCTTGTTGCAGTGCTTGTTGAAATACCCTGTCCACAACAGTGGGAATACCGAGTAATCGCTTCTTCCCGTTGCTTTTTGGTATTTCGACACCCAATATTGGAGACACCTGATATTGCTCCCGTTCTATCTGTTGGACGTATCGCTCACCGTGCGTTTGCAGTATGGATTTCAGTTCTTTTATTTGAACGTCGTCAATTCCTGCCGCTCCTTTATTGCGGTACACCTGCAGATAGGCGGCGTTTAGGTTCATTTTGTTTGTTAATTGTTCAATCATAGATCATTACGATCGATTCGCTGTCTCGCTTAATCAAAGGCTGCTATTTTACTGGAATGCTATCCGTAGCGTAAAACCGCTCCCTTGTTTATTAAAGACCATTATCGTTCTGTCCTTCACCAACCTATCAGGTGGCTGGCTAATACGACGTCGGCTGATTTCTCCACCTCGCCATCTCGTGGCTGTGGAGACCTCCCCAGGTAATGGCATCTTCTTTCACTCAATGCCTGTCGTATCTACATAGCTACCCTTTTGGTAATCGTTGGGCGTTACAATGATGTGCTTGCTTACCCAAGTAACTATGCCTCCGTATACGATTCCTGTTCGTCAGTACCGAGTTTTGTAGTCTCGCTTTCTTCAGATGTAACCTCACGGTTACCACCCTTGCGACTTACTAATGCTTCCAGACGTTACTCCAGCGCATAAGGGACTTACACCCTCTAAATAAATCCTTATATTGCTATAAGGTAAAGATGCCCATACTGGGCACACACATTGGCTAAATTTCATTGCTTGAGGATTTCCTGAACGGAAATCCTGTGCGAAAAGCTAACTTTGGGTTCGGCTGGATTGACCTTCGGACGAATCACAGCAACGAACCTTAGCCGAGACGTTGCAGCACATACAATGAACCTTTTCTCCAAGGATTGAAACAGCCCTAATTTGGAAAATAGTAACTTTTAAGTTACTTTTGTCTTGATGGAAAAAGTAAGGCAAGTAATCCAATACGGGAACCATTTCGAGAAATTCCTGCTTAAACAGACCAAAAAAGTCCAGGACAACATCTACAAGGTCATTGAGATTATCGAGACATACGAGCGCGTGCCTTCCACCTATCTGCGCTCCATGATAAATACCGGTGGACTTTATGAGGCCAGGATCAAGCTCGGCTCGAACATCTGGCGGGGTATTCTGCTTTTTCGATGAAGGAAAATTGTAATCCTATTGAACGGATTTGCCAAGAAGACAGAGAAAACACCACAGAAGGAAATCGACAAAGCCGTTCGATTGATGAAACAATATTATCAGGACAAAAAGAAACAGAAAAAGAAACGCAATGGAAACTAAAAGCTGGCAAGAAATCAAGGATACCGTTTACGGAAAAAAGGGAACGGAACGAAGGGACGAACTGGACAGGGACTTCGAATCCTTCAAAATCGGTCTTTTATTGAGAAAAGCGCGAGAAGAAAAAAATCTGACCCAGAAACAATTGGGCGAACTCGTGGACAAAAAACGGACTTACATATCACGTATCGAAAATAACGGGAGCAATGTAACATTAAAGACCTTATTCGACATCGTGGAAAAAGGACTTGGAGGAAAAGTCAGAATTTCTATAGACATCTAGAAAAAAGTACGTGTTACAACATTAGTAACCGTTGCACAAGCCCCTAGTTGGTCATAGACCGGACCGTTCTAAGCCATTCTAAGGAGCCTTTCGTTTTTTATCAGGTCGGTATGGCTACAAATTTTGGGCGGTCCTGAACGGAAAAAAGCAGCTTGTACAGCACCTTTTCCGCCATTTTTCGAAAGCTTCGGGCCCCGGCCCCGCTTTTTGCCCGTTTCCCGTTGAAGTTCAGGTATTTCTTCAGGTTATAGGCGATCGCCGATAGGTGCATGCACTTGTTCGCCTGCGCAAGTCCGATGGTATTGACCTTGCGCAGCCCCATGAACTGGGTCATTATTGGCAAATTAAAAAAATATAATCTACATTTGATTTCTTCATCTAAATAACAATTGTAAACCTATCTCTACAAAATATAAGTTTCGCCATAGTTCACAACAGCGGTTCATCGCATATTCCGGGAATTGTATAAAAAGTGTAATTTTGGTAACCAAGAAAGAAAATAATTCATCCGACAAGTTCCCGTCCCTACTCCCGCACCTTGCGATAACCGCAAACCGTTACACTTTATTGTTTGTCTTATAATCGGATTGATGAAACGAATAGTTGCAAAAAGTACTCTTCGGGAATATTGGGTAAAGCATGCCGATTCTGAACAGTATTTGAAGACCTGGTACGACACGGTAAAAAGTGCAAAATGGTCATCACCGAACGATGTCAATCAAACTTACCTTAGTGCAAGTATTCTAAAAAACGGTCGAGTGGTTTTCAATATAAAAGGGAATTCCTACAGACTGATCGTCAAATTTAATTATGAAAAACAATGGGCATGTATTCGTTTCATTGGCACCCACGACGAAGATGACAAAATAGATGCGGACACAATTTAAATAAAATGTTATGGAACTGAAGCCTATCAAATCCGAAAAGGACTACCGTAAGGGACTTGAACGTCTCGAAGTAATTTTTGACGCACCGGTCGACACAAAAGAAGGAGATGAAGCAGAAATTCTTTCGTTACTGATCGAGAACTACGAAAATGAGCACTATCCAATCGATGCACCCGACCCGATAGAAGCTATCAAAATCCGAATGGAGGAACTCAATATGCGCCAAAAGGACTTGGTCGGAATAATCGGTGGGAAAAGCCGTGTTTCCGAAATACTTAACCGAAAGAAAAGATTGACCGTTGATATGATAAGGGAACTTGAGCGAATACTTCAGATTTCTGCATCGGTCCTTGTCAGTAATTATCAACTTACCGGGAAATAATAAAGGGTAACAAAACTATACGCAATGCGGAGGTAAGTGCCGAATCCATTGATCTGGGCTTAGCGAGCGGCACCGCAAAATCTTTTGGATTTTGCCTTTACGCGGGACAGGATAAAACCAGAACAACAGATTTCGCTAATCGCAGGGCGGAAAGGCCGATGCGTGCAGCCCCACACTGCGCATAGTGTGCCAAGAAGCAGCCAAGGCAATAAAATGGCTGCATGCTGTAAACAAGATGATGGTAGGTCCATCAGGGTCGTTGTATAGGCGATGGCCCTAAACCACCCAAAGGTGCTGTTGTGAACAGCAACGGTACTGAGCGTTTGGGAGAATCCGGTCCATGAGATCGGCAGGTAGGGATAAAGGAGTTGAACGAAAGTGAACCATTGATGAGGTGTCGAGAAGTTGCGTACATGGAGTCAAAAGCCACGAAGTATGTGACGGGGCGAAAAGCAATGTTAGCTATAGCATTGATTACAGAGACGACCTCTTTATTTTCTGTGAGGCTGGCGTCATTCAGATGGCGAGAACTTTATCCGGGCTTGTTTACGGAACTTGGGAAACTGCATACAAATGCCAAGGGAAATGCACGATAAGAACAACTTAGAGGCAGAATACCGATAGCGTATGCAGAGACAGACCGAGCCGTAGTAGCGTTGAAGTCTCCGTAATGGGAACGGAGCGAAGGGCTTGGGTCGTACCGTTACATTTTATTTATCAACTCATAAGTATGAGGATGAATTTATGGAACGGAACAAAATCGATACCGATAAGCCGCCCAATGGTCTGGGAGGCCTATCAAAAAGTACGTTCCAACCAAGGGAGTGCGGGCGTGGATGCGATAAGCATGCAGGAATTCGATACAGACCGCAGCAAGCACCTGAACAAACTATGGAACCGAATGGCATCGGGGAGCTATTTTCCCCCAACGGTCAAAGAGGTGGAAATATCCAAAAAGGACGGAAGTGTCCGTAAACTGGGGATACCTACTATAAGCGACAAGGTGGGGCAAATGGTAGTCAAAATGTTCATCGAACCGAGATTGGAGGAAGTGTTCAGTCCCAATTCTTACGGTTTTCGACCCAATAGAAACGCACATCAATGTAGTCGCTTAGATTTGTACGACAAGAGCCGTATGATGGGAGACTATCACGTCCGGTTCTGTGAGAGGCTTGGGGTGAAACTCCCCTTGCTTACTCGACGCCGAGACATTGTCATTAATACTGAAAAAATTTGCGCATCCGATAAAATGTAATAACTTAGTATGTACAACATAAAGTTATGGAAACAGCCATCATTAAAATCGGAAATTCCAAAGGGCTGCGTTTAAGCAAAACAATATTGGAAAAATACAATATCAAGGACAAAGTGGAAATGATTTTGGAAAAAGGACAGATAATCCTGAAACCCATCGATTGCCCGAGGAAAAATTGGGACAAAGCGTTTGAAAAAATGCGGGAGAACAATGACGACCGTTTATTGTTCAATGATGTATTCGAAGATGAAAACTTTGAGGAATGGAATTAAATCAATATTCCATTGTCCTCGTAAATCTAGACCCGACAATTAACAGCGAAATCAAAAAAACACGTCCTTGCGTAATTGTATCGCCTAATGAGATAAACAGATATTTGAATACTATCGTCGTCGCACCGATGACAACGAACCTGAAAAAATATCCTACCCGAATTCAGGTGAAACATAACAATAGGAAAGGAATGGTTGCAATCGACCAGATTAGGATTATTGATAAATCCCGGATAATAAAACAGTTCGACCGATTAACGAAATCCGAGGTTCAAAAATGCAAGGATATTATACGGGAGACTTTCGTTGACTAAAAGCAGGAACGGCATTACGTTGTGGAAAGTACTAATGACAACAAAACCTCCTACGCAATGTGGGCTATACGCAATGCGGGCTTGAGTTCTCAGCTGGAGGACTTGGGCGATTCTTCGGGCATCGCCAATATTTTGGATTTGGCTTTGGCGCAAAAAAGATAGAGACAAACAAAAAGATTCGGCTAACTGCGTGGGGGAAACATAATCGCGTGCGACCCCGCACTGCGCTAATTCGAGGCCGTTGGAGGTCATTAGA
Source organism: uncultured Flavobacteriaceae bacterium (assembly GCA_963764285.1). GTDB lineage: Bacteria > Bacteroidota > Bacteroidia > Flavobacteriales > Flavobacteriaceae > Pricia. Next base: position 57,740 of record CAVXSA010000009.1, on the reverse strand, counting down.
AAATGAATATTATAAAAACTGGAAATTATGACAACAGAAATCAAATCTGTTGAGCAGTACATAAAAACATTCCCACTAGAAACTCAAGAGATTCTAGAGCAACTGAGAACGACAATCTTAGCAACAGCACCTGCGTCTAGCGAAAGTGTTGCCTACGGAATGCCTGCTTACAAATCAAATGGAAAACCATTGGTGTATTTTGGGGCATTCAAGAAGCATATTGGGTTCTATGCAACACCTTCTGGACATTCAGAATTTGAAAACGAATTATCGAAATACAAACAAGGAAAAGGGTCGGTTCAGTTTCCGCTTGACCAACCCGTACCCTTTGACTTGATAAAAAGAATTGTGGAATTCAGAGTAAAGGAAAATGGAAAATAAAACTAATCCGAAAAAAAGCGAGATCATTGACGGTTTCATAATTAAATATCACGCCAACGGACAAACCATTTGGTCGAAAGGAAAAATTATAGACGGTCAACCAGAAGGGTATTGGGAATGGTATCGCATTGACGGTACTATAAAACGATCAGGACATTTCGACAAAGGTGAAGCAATAGGCACATGGACAACCTATGATAAGGACGGGAAAGTATATAAAGTGACAAAAAAATAAATACATGATATGAGGTCGAAAGGAACTTTACGAACTTGTGAGAAAGGACATAAATACTACAAATCAACAGATTGCCCGACTTATCCAATCTGCGAAAAAAATAAAGAACCTAAAGCGGAATTTCTCGCCAGAATTAGTGCTCCAGCAAGAAGAGCATTAGAACGAGAGAACATTTTGACATTGAAAAGGATCAGCGAATATTCTGAAAAAGAAATACTTGGCCTTCACGGAGTAGGTCCCTCAGCAATTCTAAAATTGAAAGAAGCACTGAAAACTGAAGAATTAACATTAAGAAAAAATTAAAAAAGGAACCGCCAATCGAGTGGAGGGCTCCGCCAATAGTGTCCGGAGTGCACCCCTCACCCCACCGCACATTCGGGTCTCCTATACGGCGGTTCGCCATCCATCTTTTCAATCGCCCTTTACACCAATTGAAACTGTTTCGTACTTTATGAAAAGGCTACAGATTTTCTAGGGAATCGATCACCCAATAACGAATATCAATGCTCCCTTTCTTATTTCCGAAATGACTGCGTTCAGTCCTTCCCCACTTGTGAGGCCTATGCAGTTTATTACAACTCGTTTCCAATGGGTACTATGACTTCGGCTGACTTCTCCACTATACCAACCCGTGGTTGTAGAGACCTCCCCAGGTAATGGCATCCTCTTTCCCCCGGTCCCTGCCGCATCTACATACTTACCCTTCGGTTATCCTTTAGGGTTTTGCAATGATGTGCTTGCTCATCCAGCCTCACAGCCTCGTATCCGGTTCCTGTCCGTCAGTACCGAGTTTTGTAGTCCCGCTTCCTTCAGTCCCGACCTTACGGTGGAGAACCTGGCAGCTTACCAATGGTTCGGGGCGTTACCCCTGCCCATAAGGGACTTGCACCCTCTAGATTAATAACATACCTTAGGTATGGTAAAGATGCCCATGCTGGGCACACACATTGGCTATACGTAATGCGGGTTTTGGTGCTAAATTAAAAGCAAATGAACATTCATAAACATATCGGTTTTAGTGGATGCTTACACTCCAGTACAACGCCAAGGACGACCATTTTTTCGCCCTAAGGCAGGAATGGGCCACCTACCTTCACCTACAGGGCCAGATGATCCAAATAGACGAACAGATCAAAAAACACTTGGAGGATGTCATAGACGGGGGATCCGGACAAGAAACAGTACATCCCCAGGGAAAAACCCTATAAAAGAAAGAACAAGAACACGATAAGAGGACTGGACATGAACCTGGTCTCCTATCAATACTTCGAGGGCGTGGGCCTAATGGCGATCGAAGGGGGTCAACGATTCCATCATAATGGCGATCATAAGCGAGGTAGGGCTGGAAGGAATAAAGAAGTTCGGCAGTGCCAACAGTTCACGCATGGCTCAGGCTGGCGCCCAACAACAGATTATTCGGTGGGAAGCTACTGGGGCACCACCTGCCCAAGGGAAGCGGCAGATTGAAGTCCGCCTGTCGCCTGGCGGCAAATGCCATCGGAAACCTAAAGGAGGGGCACCTGAACGATTTCTTCAAAAGGATCAATTACAAAAAGGGCAGGGCGACCGCCCAAAGCGCCACAGCACGAAAACTGGCCGTCATCGTCTGGAACATACTGGTCAAGGGAATCCCATATAAACCACCGGCCGAATATCTCTTCCTGGACCAAAAGAGAAAATTGAAACTTGTAAGCAGGATCAAAAAGAATATCGCTAAATTTGAGCTAAAACCGGAAGACGTCAGGTTCGGTAACACACTGAATATCAGTAATTAAATTTGACGTTAGTTGGAACCAAAAAAACTGAATGACAAACGAACAAACTGCGATACGAACCACATATTTTAGTATAATTGGTAATACCACTTTGGCATTGATCAAAGGATTTGCAGGATTTTTTGGAAATTCCTACGCTCTTATTGCAGACGCTATCGAATCAACAACCGATATTTTCTCATCACTACTTGTTCTGTTTGGTTTAAAGTATGCCAAACGACCGGCAGACGAAAATCATCCATACGGACACGGGAAAATTGAACCTTTAATTACGTTTTTAGTAGTTGCTTTTCTTGTAACATCTGCGACCGTTATTGCTTATGAAAGCATCAAAAATATTCAGACACCTCATAAAGTTCCAAAATCTTGGACTTTGGTTGTGCTTGGTGCCATTATTCTATGGAAAGAAATATCGTTCAGAATCGTAATTAAAAAAAGTAATGAGACCAATAGTTCTTCTCTAAAAGCTGACGCTTGGCATCACAGAAGTGATGCTATTACTTCAATAATGGCATTTATCGGAATTTCTATTGCATTAATATTTGGAAAGGGATATGAAACGGCTGATGATTGGGCAGCATTGCTTGCTTCAGGGTTTATTCTTTACAATAGCTATTTGATTTTTAGACCTGCCTTAGGAGAAATTATGGATGAACATCTATATGACGACCTCTTGGAAGAAATTCGAGAAGAATCCTTAAAAGTCAATGGTATAGTTGGAACAGAAAAATGTTTCATTAGAAAAGCAGGTATGAAATACCACGTTGATCTACACGCAATAGTTGACGGAGAAATTTCCGTTAAGAAAGGACACAATATTTCACATAAATTGAAAGACCATCTGAGAAAAGAAATACCGAATTTAGGTCACGTATTAATTCACATTGAACCGAATGAATAAAAAAGGCAGCACACAATAACTAAGCGTTCGTGCGGTCGGTACGACCCAGCATGAACGCAGTGGCGAGGATTATCGTAACGTCAGATGGCGAAATAGATGATGAATGTTACATGGTGAGGTTTTTGTTATATGCCAACGAATGGGATATTGAAGGGATTATCACATCCAGTTCCCAATACCACTGGTACGGACATAACTGGGCGGGCGATGATTGGCTGGACCCCTATCTGGAGGCTTATGAGAAAGTACATCCCAACCTGACTAAACACAGCAAAGATTTCCCTAGCGCCGAATACCTGAAATCAATTTCCTTACTCGGAAATGTAGAAACCGAAGGTGAAATGGATTCTATTACTGCCGGTTCGCAACACATTGTTAAAGTCCTTTTGGATGAATCAGATGATAGACCTATCTGGCTTCAGGCCTGGGGTGGCACCAACACCATTGCGCGGGCACTAAAAACCATTGAAGAAGAACATCCGGAAAAAATGGAAAATGTAGCTAATAAACTACGCTTTTTCTTCATCTGGGAGCAAGACTCTACCTATCAATCCTACATTCGCCCGAATTGGGGTAAATATAATATTCTCACCATCATCTCTGACCAGTTTGAGGCAATAGCCTATCGATGGAAAAATATTCAGCCGGAACATTTGCAACCGTACTTCGCCGGAGAATGGATGAAGGAAAATATCCTGTCAGATCATGGGGCATTATGCTCGCTCTACAAGGCCCACAATGGCGGAGAAAAAGAATTTGATGAAGGGGATTGCCGATCAGAAGGCGATTCACCAGCATTTCTCCACTCAGTCATCACGGGATTGCGAAGCATGGAATCTCCGGCCTATGGGGGGGTAGCGGTGGCCGCTATTAAAGTACCCACCCCGCAGATGCGAACGGAACGAACCCTCGTCGGGAAACGGTTCCATAAATCTTAATACGTTCATATGATTCAGCAGGCAGAGTTATCGAAGCACCAATAGGCGACAGTCCGTGAGGTTCATCTTTTGGAAGGTTTAAAGACAAATTCGGTATTGAATGGATGGTAGATTTTGACTTCAGGAAATCAACCGTTCTACCCATCCAAATAATGGCAACATTGAAAACGCTATTTAAAAAATAGGGAGCTTGTGCTTTAATTGGCTACATCCTAAACCCCATCGATTTTTTTTTTAATTTAAAAGGCGTTGAATGTAGGGATGCATTGCAGTAAAAATTGTCTTGGATACTCATAGCCGTTTGACGGTTAAATTATATATTTGCACCCGCATCGAGATCATGCGCACGTGGCGGAATTGGTAGACGCGCCAGCTTGAGGGGCTGGTGGCCATTAGGTCGTGGAAGTTCGAGTCTTCTCGTGCGCACAACAAGAAAGCCCTGATGGATTCGTCAGGGCTTTTTCATTCGACCCCTGATTCGTTGGTCATATCGGAGAGGTGGAGATTTCTTCAAGACATTTTATCGGGGCATAACGAACTTAGCGTCTTCGGTATCGGATTTCCAAAATTCACACCGGTGCCACACCGGCTACATCTATTGGAGCAAATTCGCCGGCATTCCTACCCTATTTCCCATTGCCAATATTTTAAAGTCTAAATACCCTGTACTCTCCTTTTTAAGATTCTCAAACTGCTGGTATCTAGGGCCTACTGATAAGGTGACTTGTATCCCCTTCTATGGATATCATCGTTTAGAGTAATAAATTTTAGGGTTGGCACCTGGCGGATGCAGGCATAAAATAGTTTTTTAGTAGCATAACTGTAGCTGCGACACTCAAAAAGGGTAAATTGGGATGTAAAATGCAAAAATCGCAGGTAAAAGTTAAAATTTACATCCCTTCATGTAGAAATTTTACCAAAGATTTTTCGTCAGCCATAATTATAATTGTAACTTTGTTTAACGATTTAACTCAAACAATGAACAGTATAAAAAAATCTTTTAGCATCCGTGATCTGGAGAACCTATCGGGAATCAAGGCGCATACCATACGTATCTGGGAAAAAAGATATGATCTGCTCTCGCCCGAACGAACCCGTACCAACATCCGTACCTACAGCCTCGCCAGCCTGCAGAAACTGTTGAACGTCACGCTGCTTTACAATACGGGGTACAAAATATCGAAAATTGCCAAAATACCGGAGCGCAACATCCCTCTCATGGTGCGTGAAATCGTTGCCGAAAACAGCTCGAAGAACCACTCGATCAACGCCTTTAAGCTGGCCATGATCAATTTTGATCAATCCCTTTTTATGGGGACCTATAACGCGCTTTTGACCGACCTCTCCTTTCGGGAAATTTTTAAGGACATTTTCGTTCCCCTGCTCAACGAGCTCGGCATGTTATGGCAGACCGACACCATTAGTCCCGCCCACGAACACTTTGTCAGCGGACTGATCAAACAAAAAATTCTGACTAACACCGAAAAATTGCAGCATATCGAGCCAGTCAAAAAGGATAAGGTGTTCGTTCCCTTTTTGCCCGAAAACGAAATTCACGATATCGGGTTGCTGTATCTCAACTATGAAATTGTTTTACGGGGATATCAATCTATATATCTCGGGCAAACGGTGCCTTTGGAAAATCTGGGGGACGTCATGAACTATTTCGACAATCTTTACTTTGTATCGTACTTCACCGTGGTACCCGAAAAGGATAAAATCGAAGCCTATATCAAGGATTTTTCCGCCCTCGCAAAGAACCATCCGAATACGAATCTTTGGCTTTTGGGCCGCCAGATTCGACATCTAGATGATAATAACCTTCCAAAATTCGTGACAATATTTAATTCGCTGGAACAGGTCATCGAAAGACTTTAAGCTGTTCTGGCAATGTAGGTAGTATAGAAGTATGGGTAATAAAATCGCTGTTATCGGTTCCGGGTTTTCCTCGTTGGCGGCCTCCTGTTATCTTGGCCCAAGCGGGCCATGAGGTATCCATCTATGAAAAGAATGCCACGATCGGTGGCAGGGCGAGGCAGTTAAATCGAAACGGCTTTGTTTTCGATATGGGGCCCAGTTGGTATTGGATGCCTGATATCTTCTCCCGATTTTTTGGGGATTTTGGCAAAAGTCCAGAGGACTATTATTCTTTATCCAAACTAGATCCGGCCTATACCATTTTCTTTTCGGACGATGTGATTACTATCGGCGATTCGATGGAAAAAATTGGCCGGGAATTTGAACGTATCGAGACAGGAAGTTCCCAACATCTGAAAAAATTCATCGCCAAGGCCCAAAAGAACTATGACATTGCCATAAATAAAGTGGTCTTACGACCGGGCCTCTCCCCTTTTGAACTGATTACGCCCGAAACGATGATGCGGGTCGACCAGTTCTTTAAGACCGTAAGTGGCGAAGTCAGAAAGAAATTTAAAAATCCGAAATTGATTTCTACCTTGGAGTTTCCGGCACTTTTCCTTGGCGCCAAACCCAGCAAGACCCCCTCCTTTTACAACTTTATGAATTTTGCGGATTTCGGTTTAGGCACTTGGCATCCTAAAGGGGGGATGTTTGAAATCGTAAAGGGGATGCGGCATCTGGCGGAAAGTTTGGGGGTGAGGATACATACCGACAGTCCAGTGGAAAAAATCCATATTAAAAACAAAAAAGCAACGGGCATTCAAGTAAATGGGAAGGATATCAGTGCGGAAATTGTACTCAGCGGGGCCGATTACCACCATTCCGAAACGCTGATTGATGAAGAACACCGCCAATATTCCAAAAAATATTGGAACGGCTGCACTTTTGCGCCCTCCGCACTGCTCTTCTATATAGGTTTCGATAAAAAGTTAAGCCATGTAAGCCATCACAACCTGTTTTTCGATACCAATTTCGAACGGCATGCCTCTGAAATCTATGACCATCCGCAATGGCCGAAAAATCCGCTTTTTTATGCCAATTTTCCCTCAGTCTCCGATGCAAGTATGGCGCCTGACAACTGTGAGACGGGATTTTTTCTGGTACCCATCGCTCCCGGACTAAAAGACACCCCCGAACTACGGGAACAGTACTTCGATATTATTTTCGATCGATTCGAAAGGATTACTGCCCAGCATGTAAGAAATAATATTATATTAAGGGAATCTTTCTGCGTGAACGATTTTATCGAACAATACAACTCGTACAACGGAAACGCGTACGGATTAGCTAACACCCTGTCGCAAACTGCTTTTTTAAGGCCGAAATTAAAAAGTGGCAAAGTGGCGAACCTATACTTTACCGGACAGTTGACCGTACCTGGTCCCGGAGTGCCGCCAGCACTGATCTCAGGAAAATTGGTTGCTGACCTAATCCGGAAAAACCTATAAACAACCTCCTACGTATGAAAGCCATATTCGACAAAGTATCCTACCAGTGTAGCAAGATCGTTACCGAATCGTACAGCACCTCGTTCGCCCTGGCCACAAGAATGCTCGCCAGCTCGATCCGATCCGATATCTATAATATTTACGGGTTCGTTCGTTTTGCAGATGAGATTGTCGATACGTTTCACGCCTACGACAAAAAGACACTCTTTGACAGGTTCGAAGCCGACCTGAATATGGCTTTGAAAGACAAAATCAGTTTAAATCCCATTTTGAATGCCTTTCAGCATACCTATCATAAGTATGGCATATCTTACGATTTGGTAGTGGCGTTCCTAAAAAGTATGCGAATGGATCTACACAAGAACATTTACCGAACTGAAGACGAATACCGCCAATATATCTACGGCTCGGCCGATGTAGTGGGCCTGATGTGCCTCAGGGTCTTTGTGAGGGGGGACGAAAAAAAATATGAGGACTTGAAAAAAAGTGCCATGGCCCTGGGATCCGCTTTTCAAAAAGTGAATTTTTTAAGAGACCTCAAAGCGGACTATGAAGAGCTGAACCGAAGTTACTTCCCCAATACCGATTTGATGGAATTGGACGAAGTATCGAAATCCCGTATTGTCAACGAAATCGAAGCGGATTTTAAGGTAGGATATTCCGGAATCGTATTGTTGCCCAATGAAGCCAAGTTCGGCGTATATACGGCCTATAAATACTATCGTAAATTGCTATGTAAATTGCAGAATACGCCGCCCTTGGAAATCAGAAGTGCCCGTATTCGTGTGCCGGACTATCAAAAATTCGGGGTTCTGGCCCGGTCGTACGTCAAATTCAAATTGAGATTGGTTTGAGGGTGGATGCTATGGGTAAAAAAGTAGGCATTTCCGCCGTAGAGATAGGGCTCTACATTACCTTTGGCAGGTACAAGGCGAAGTGCTTATAGGAATCGGGACAGTCAGTAAGAAGGAATCTATAATTAAGTTGGTCGATGATGATAGCAATCTGGATAGTGATATTTTTGGGAACTTTCGCTTTTATGGAGTTCATGGCCTGGTTTACCCATAAGTATATCATGCACGGTTTTTTGTGGCACCTGCATAAAGACCACCATAAAAAAGATCATGATTCGTGGTTCGAACGCAATGATGCTTTCTTTATTTTCTACGCCGTAGTCAGTATGACGCTCTTTTACCTCGGTGCCCAGACCGATTTTTGGTATGGATGGCCTTTGGGTTTCGGCATCCTTGCCTATGGTATCGCCTACTTTTTAGTACACGATATTTTTATCCATCAGCGCTTTAAAGTCCTCCGAAACGCCGACAATTGGTATGCGAAGGGGGTGCGAAGGGCCCATAAAATCCATCACAAACATTTGGGCAAAAAAGACGGGGAATGTTTCGGGATGCTTTTTGTGCCGTTCAAGTACTTTAGGAAATAAAGATGGCGTGGCAAAGATGCCGGAACTCCCACTGAAAAATCATTCTTCCAGCAATATATTCAACAGGGAACGCACTTCATTACTGTTCCAGTCGGTAGCTCCGGTCTCGGCTCGGGCAATTATTCCCGATTTACCTATAATGTAAGTTGTGGGCATAGACTTTGATGCGATTTCCTCGGGAATATCCGCTGTATCAGTAAAATAAATCGGTAAGCTATACCCCTTTTTTTTCACGAATGCGCTCACCTTTGAAGTATCTTCCTTGGTAACCAACAAGAATTCCACCCTCTCACCATAGCTCTCATATAGTTTTTGGATATCGGGCATTTCCTTCAAACAAGGTCCGCACCAGGTCGCCCAAAAATTCAGGAAGACCACTTTTCCCTTTTCACGTTCAAAATGAAGGGGATTTCCATCTGTCCCGGTCAATTGCCACTGATACACCTTCTCGGAGAGGGGCCGATCCTTTTTCAGGGCCACTGTATTTCTAGACCACAATCTTCCGGCATAACCTCTCACTTTTGGCCCTAAAGGCGTAAGAACATAAGCGCAGAGTCCAATTACAAATAGGATTAAGAAAGTATAGGTCAGCGAACGTTTCATGACTTTGGGTTTCAGTTATTAATTTATGTGATTTAAGGATGTAGAATAGAAAAACATTAGGGTCTTACGACCAGGCTATCTAATAGCCGGATCGTTTCTTCGTTAAACCAATCCTTGATGTCATGGGATTTTACAACGACGTTTCCCGCCTTGTCGATTAAGTAGGCCCCTGAGGGATCGGGAATCTCAAAGGGGGATGGTTCATCGACTATACGAAAGGTCACCGGAAACGAATAGTCGTTTTTTTCCATAAACTCTTCCACCGGAAATTGTTCTTCGTTCGTTATGATATAAAAATCCACTTTATCATGATAGGCATCGTAAAGTTTTTGCATATCCGGTAGTTCTGCAGTGCTCGGGGTATGCCATGTCGCCCAGAAATCAATGAATGCAACCTTGCCTTTAGACCTCTTGAAATTGAAATAATTTCCAGCGGAATCACGTAGTCGCCAGTCGTAGCTAGAAAGATGTTCCTGATTTTCCGTAGCAATGATTTCGGGCGGGGAAGCGAACAATCGCATGAGCCCACTTTTGGCCCAATTGCCCAAGGGGGTCAGGAAAAAGGAAAGGATAAAGAGGATGATCAGTAAGGTGAAAACGGTTTTCCTTTTCATGGGGAATATCGGATAGTTAAAAAACTAAAGCGCTTAGTCTAATAGGGTCATTGCGAGAAGCCTATTTGCGACGAAGCAATCTGATGAACCTTTCAAAAGGTCTGACAGATTGCTTCGCAAGGCTCGCAATGACCATACACTTTTCACACTATCCCCTAGGCTGCGTTCTCCCTTTTGATAACATTGAGAGCCGAACCCTCGTGAAACCAACCGATTTGGGCCTTGTTATAGGTATGGTTCGCCTTGATGGTATCTTTGCTTCCATCGGCGTGCACTACCTCTATGGTTAAGGGGGTATCGGGAGCGAAATCCGCTATATCCAGAAAGTTGAACGTATCGTCTTCCTGGATTAGGTCGTAATCTTTTTCATTGGCGAAAGTCAGACCTAACATACCCTGCTTCTTCAAATTGGTCTCATGAATTCGTGCGAAGGATTTCACCAATACCGCAGCCACCCCCAAATGTCTGGGTTGCATGGCGGCATGTTCCCGTGACGACCCCTCGCCGTAATTATGATCGCCCACCACGATAGTTTTGATGCCCTTGGCCTTATATTGCCTCTGTACATCGGGTACGCCTCCGTATTCACCGGTCAATTGGTTCTTGACGAAGTTGGTTTTTTTATTGAAAGCGTTCACGGCACCGATCAGCGTATTGTTGGCAATATTATCCAAATGACCCCGGAAACGCAACCAAGGCCCTGCCATAGAGATGTGGTCGGTGGTACATTTTCCGAACGCCTTGATCAACAATTTTACGCCTTGCAATTCTTCCGGGCTTATCGGTTCGAAGGGATCTAACAGTTGCAAACGTTCGGAATCCTTGGATACCTTGACCTCGACCCCGGAACCGTCTTCGCGGGGCGCCAAATAGCCGGCATCCTCCACTTCAAAGCCCTTGGTCGGCAGTTCTATGCCCATCGGCTCGTCCAGTTTCACTTCTTCGCCATCTTCATTGATCAAGGTGTCGTTCATGGGATCGAAATCCAGTTTGCCGGAAATCGCTATAGCGGCTACCATTTCGGGGGAACCGACAAAAGCATGGGTATTGGGGTTGCCATCGGCCCGCTTCGAAAAGTTCCGGTTAAAGGAATGTACGATAGTGTTTTTTTCGTCGCCCTTTAGATCGCTACGGTCCCACTGGCCGATACAGGGTCCACAAGCGTTCGTAAAGACCGTTGCGCCCAAGTCTTCGAAAATCTGAAGCAGGCCGTCGCGTTGGGCGGTAAACCGTATCTGCTCGGAACCGGGATTGATACCAAAATCGGATTTTGGCTTTATTTTCTTGGTGACGGCTTGCTTTGCTATGGATGCCGCACGAGTCAAATCCTCATACGAAGAGTTGGTACATGAACCGATCAGGCCCCAGTCCACCTTGATGGGCCAATCATTTTCCCTGGCCTTAATACCCAATTGCCCCACGGGTGTGGCCAAATCGGGTGTAAAGGGACCGTTTAGATGCGGCCTTAGCTCGTCCAAATTGATTTCGATAAGTTCGTCGAAGTATTGATCGGGATTTGCGTAAACCTCCTCATCGGCGGTAAGGTATTCTCGGATTTTGTTGGCTTCGTCGGCCACCTCGCTCCTATCGGTCGCACTGAGGTAGCGCTCCATGGAATCATCATAGCCGAAAGTGGAGGTCGTCGCCCCTACTTCCGCGCCCATATTACAGATGGTTCCTTTTCCCGTACAGGAAAGGTTTTTGGCCCCCTCCCCGAAATATTCGATAATGGCGCCGGTGCCCCCTTTTACGGTAAGGATGCCCGCGACTTTCAGAATGACATCCTTGGCGGAGGTCCATCCTGAAATATTCCCGGTTAGTTTAACACCGATCAGTTTGGGAAATTTGAGTTCCCAGGCCATCCCGGCCATCACATCGACGGCATCTGCACCGCCCACCCCGATGGCGACCATACCCAATCCGCCCGCATTTACGGTATGCGAATCGGTACCTATCATCATCCCTCCGGGAAAGGCATAGTTTTCCAATACCACTTGGTGGATAATTCCCGCACCCGGTTTCCAAAAACCGATGCCGTATTTGTTGGATACCGATTCCAGGAAGTCAAAGACCTCTGCACTGGTGCTGTTGGCCGATTTTAAATCCGCAGCAGCCCCGCTTTTGGCCTGTATCAGGTGATCGCAATGTACCGTGGTCGGTACGGCCACCTGAGGCTTGCCGGCCTGCATAAACTGTAAAAGTGCCATTTGGGCGGTAGCATCCTGGCAGGCGATACGATCGGGAGCAAAATCGACATAATCCTTGGCCCGGGTAAAGGCCTTGGTAGGGTTGCCGTCCCATAAGTGGGAATACAAAATCTTTTCGGAAAGGGTCAAGGGTTTGCCGGTTATCTCACGCGCCTTGTCCACACGCTCGGCCATTTTGGCGTACACCCCTTTGATCATATCTATGTCGAATGCCATTGTCTTGTTTATTTTTTGGTTGTTTTATACTCCTATCCCTTAGGAAGCCGATTTACAAAATTACTAAAAAAGGACAAGGATAATCAGGATTGGGAGTGATTTTTAGGATTTGCAAAAACAGGATCCGGCACCTGCTCAAAAAGATAATTATTACAACAACTTCCCGATAATATCCTCTTCGGAAATACCCTCGGCCTCGGCCTTGTAGTTTTTGATAATGCGGTGCCTGAGGATGCCCATGGCCACGGCCCGGACATCTTCGATATCGGGGGAGAACTTGCCGCGGATCGCGGCATGGGCCTTGGCCGCCAGAACAAGGTTCTGCGAAGCCCGAGGGCCGGCTCCCCAATCGATGAACTGCTTTACGAAATCGGAGGCGGACTCCAAGTTAGGCCTAGTTCCGTTGACCAGTTTAACGGTGTACTCCACGACATTGTCCGGCACGGGAATGCGGCGTACAAGATGTTGCACCTCTAAAATTTCCTCGGCATTAAAGAGCGGTTCGACCGTCACTAGGTTATCGGAAGTAGTGCTTTTTACCACCTGCATTTCTTCGGCGATAGACGGGTATTCCAAGGCAATGGCGAACATAAACCGGTCGAGCTGGGCCTCCGGCAAAGGGTAGGTACCCTCTTGCTCTATGGGGTTTTGGGTGGCCAGCACGAAATAGGGAAGTCCGAGTTTGTGCTGCTGCCCGGCGATGGTTACCGCGCGTTCTTGCATGGCCTCCAGCAAAGCGGCCTGAGTCTTCGGGGGCGTACGGTTGATTTCGTCCGCCAAGATAATGTTGGCGAAGATCGGACCTTTGATGAACTTGAAATTCCGGTTCTGGTCCAGCACCTCGCTGCCTAGGATATCACTGGGCATGAGATCGGGCGTAAACTGGATGCGTTTGAAATCCAATCCCAAAGTCTGGGCAATGGTATTGACCATTAAGGTCTTGGCGAGGCCGGGCACCCCGATCAATAGGGAGTGACCTCCGGTATAAATGCTCAAAAGAATCTGGTCTATCACAAGGGTTTGCCCTACGATGACCTTGGCGATCTCTGTCTTAAGTGCCTGATGCTTTTCTACCAGTTGGTTGATGGCAACTACGTCTGACATTCCCTCAGTCTTTTACCCAATTATTGGCGAAGTCGCAGTCCCTATTGCCTTCGTTCACGCTGATATAGGTATCTTCGATATGTTCGTCCATCCATTTTTTGATGGCCTTGTACTGCTTTTCGGTCTTGGCCAGCTCCTGAATCTTGATGTAATCCTTGGCGAAATCGGCCTTGTGCTCATCGTAGCGGTTCGTCACTTTTAAAATTTTGTATTTTGGACCGCCGCCCCTCGGGTCTTCTTCCAGAATGGGATAGGAAATCTGGTCGTCTTTTAGATTACGTACCTGGTTGTACAAAGTGGGATCCATTTTGGTCAGTTCAAAGCGGGAATCGTAGTTGACGGGATTACGCAGGAGTCCCCCGTCGAACTTGGTTTCCTTTTCGTCGGAAAAGTTAAGTGCCGCCTGGGCGAAGGTGTACTTGCCGTCCATAATCTGTTGGCGGATGGTGTCGAGTTCCGTTTTTACCTCGTCCAAGGCTTTTTGCGAAATTTCGGGCTGCATCAGAATATGGCGTAGATCCCGTTCCTGACCCCTGATTTTTTCCATATAGATGATATGATATCCGAAAGGGGTTTCGAAGGGTTCTGAAATTTCTCCTTCCTTCAGGCTAAAGGCCACATCTTTAAAAGTCTTGTCGAAACCGGTATCCTTGGTGATCGTGTAGAAGCCTCCGTTGGACTTCGATCCGGGATCTTCGGAATAGAGAATCGCCTTCACGTTAAAACTGGCATCATTGTCCTCCACATCGGCCTTTATCTTGTTCAGTTTATCGATGACTTCCTGCTTTTCCTTTTCCGTGGGCTTGGGGGACTTTACAATCTGGGCGATTTCCATTTCCGCACCGAACACCGGCCGTTCGTCTTCGGGAATATTGTTGTAGAACTGCCGTACCTCTTCGGGCGTTATTTCGATTTTATCGACGATGCTGGTCTGCATCTTTTCGGAAAGCATCCTCAGTTTATTGATCTTGTTGATGTCCTCTCGAAGACTGGCTTCGTCTTCCTTTCTGTAGAATTTCAACAACTTTTCCATGGAACCGGTCTGTTGCACAAAAGACTGGATCTGCCGTTCGGTGGTGGCGGCCACCTCATCATCGGAGACCAAAAGACTGTCTTGAACGGCCTGATGGGCATAAAGACGGTCTTCCATTAGTTTTCCCAAAAGTCCGCATCGGGTGATATCCTCGGTCGAAGCCCCTTGGCTCTTCAGGTCGATCAAGGTTTTTTCTATATCGGAATCCAATATCACGTAATCGCCTACGACGGCGGCGATACCATCCAGTTTAATTTTCTTGAAATGGTTAGCGGTATCCCGTTCCACGTCCCTGCTCGCTTCCAAGCCGGACCCGTCCGGTTCGATTTGGGTATCGGTAAGTTCGCCCGACTCCTGGGCGAAACCCATGCCCCACACACTCAATATGCAAACCACTAACCCCATCCTATTCCTCATCGTCATTTTTATCGTTTTTATCTTGTTCATATACTTCAAATTCATTCTTCTTAATAGCCTCATCAATAATTTCGGTCTCCAGTTTACGCAAATAGGCCAATCTTCTACGATTCAAAAGCACCTGTTCTATGGTAGGTTCGATAAAGGAAAGCGGGGCAGTGTCATTCACCTGCCTGACATCGATGATTTTGGCCAAATATACCCCGTTATCGTCCTCCAGATTTAAGAATTGTGATTTCTTTAGCTGATTATTCGCATTTTCGTTATTCAGCGGTGGTATCTCTTCCATCACCCGCGAAGCTCGGATCCAAACGGAATCGTTGAAATTCTGCTTTCGGAACTGAACGCTGACGGAATCGAGAACGGCCCGATCCTTTTCCCCAAAATTCTTCAGCCTTTCGGCCACCTCCACTTTATTGATAAATCCCTTGGGCAGGGCCACGAAACGGAGTTTTACCAACATTTCGTTCAACCGAAAGTTCTCCTTTTCCCTGGCGTAAAATTCTTCGAGCTGCGCCTTTGATACCGTCGAATCACTGCCCTTTTGCACTAAGGCGTCTTTGTAGGCGCGCGTGTACAGATCGGTGCGGTACTCGGATACCAGGGCATCATATTCCGCCAGCTTATCTTCGGGGAGATTGATCTTGGCCTTATCGAGCATCAACTGCTTAGAAGCCCATTTATTGATATAATCGTTAACGTAGTTGGCACTGTCTTCCTTAGACATATCCTTACCCATGAGCAAGGCTACTTGGTCTTTGTAGAGATAGTTTTCACCGACCCTTGCCAAGGCCTCGGGGTCCTTCTTTTTCCAAAGGGAATTGCAAGCTCCTAAAAAGAGCGCCCCACAAAGGCATGGCAATACGCATTTTAAGAAGAACGCCCCAAATTTCATTCCGCAAAAATAATGAACTCATTTAGACTTTTTGTCTGGAACCGAAAATATTCGCTTTTGTGCCCAGATGAAGCCATTTTTATTGGAATAGCAGGGCTACGATAATCGAAAAGGGTGAAACTCGTGTGCCGGGCGGGCAGGTTTGGGAAAAAATGGAATATTCGTAGGTAAAGCAAAATGCTTAATTAAAGTTCATTAAAGGCTAAGGCTTTACTAGTACCTTTTTATTAGGTCACGGAATTTTGGGGAGGCTTGGGATAATTGGGTACTTTCGCCTTTCTTTTTGAATATGGATAAAAGAATAAAACTCATATGGGATTTTCGGGGTCCCGCCGCGGCAAAAACCGCTGCACATCACGAAAAACATCTCCAAGATTATATTGCCTTGGAAAAGACCGCCTTGAATATGACCGGTCACGAAGACGTGACCGATAGCTACAGCTATGCCTATATGGTGGTCGAGGAAAGCGAAATGATCAGCATTCGCGATGCCCTCAAACCGCATCGCGGTGTATTCTTGACGAATTAACTTACCTTTGTTCTTATGCCAAGTCCCAAACAGACCCGCATCAACAAATACCTCAGCGAAGTAGGCTACTGCTCGCGCCGTGCGGCCGACAAACTTATTGAACAGGGCCGAGTGACTCTCAATGGACAAGTGCCTGAAATGGGCACCAAAATCACCGATGGCGATGAAGTTCAAGTCGATGGCAAACCTATCACGGAGCCCCAAGAGAAACCAGTGTATCTGGCATTTAACAAACCAGCCGGTATCGTATGTACCACCGATACCCGGGTGGAAAAGGATAATATCATCGATTTCATTAATTATCCCAAACGTATTTTTCCTGTCGGAAGGTTGGACAAGCCGAGCGAGGGACTGATTTTCCTCACGGATGATGGTGATATTGTCAACAAAATACTACGCGCCCGCAACAACCACGAGAAGGAATATCTCGTAACGGTCGATCGGCCGATTACCGAGGATTTTTTGCAACGGATGGGCAATGGCGTTCCCATTTTGGATACGGTTACCCGCAAATGCGAGGTGACGCCAATCGGTACTTATGAATTCAAAATAATCCTTACCCAAGGCCTCAACCGCCAGATTCGCCGTATGTGCGAATATTTGGACTATCGTGTTAAACACCTGAAACGCATCCGGATCATGAATGTACACTTGGATATTCCCGTAGGCAAATGGCGGAATCTGACGGATGCCGAACTCCAAGAAATTAACCGCTTGACCGCTACTTCCGACAAAACCCATAAAAATCTTTAACGAACACCCCTGCCCCACTACGGCGGGCACTCTGCAAAACATCAATTCCTCATCGGGTTTCCGCCCTTTCAGCGCTATCTGAACGGGCTTGATTTTAACCATAAATTTAACATCTTATCTTATTTAAAATCACTACCTTAGAGAGTAAATTATAATCTTGCTAAGAAAATAGAAATATCATGGGACATTATATTAAACTTTCCAAAAACATCCGCCCAATGGCATTCTTAATGATGTCGTTGCTCTTTTTCACTGGCACTTTGTCATCCTACGCCTTTTTTCAAGATACGGAACAACAGGACCAGAGCTTCAAACAGTACAAAGGCGAGGTGGTGGGCGCCGATTCAAACAAATCCTTGGTTTTTGCAACGGTTGCCATCGAGGAAACCAACATCAGCACCATAACGAATGCCGATGGCGAATTTTTGCTTAAAGTGCCCAACAAGATTGCCAATGACCTGATGGATTCCAACGTACTGGTTTCTTTTTTAGGATATCGGACCAAAAGGATACCCTTAATACAGTTCGATGAAAATGGTAACAACAAAATTGAATTGAGCGTTTCAGTGACCGAACTGCCCGAGGTGAACGTCGAGGTACCCAAGGATGCGGAAGAACTCGTTAGGGAAACTTTGGCCAAGAAAGGCGAAAATTATTTTGAAGATCCGACCTTGATGACGGCATTTTATAGGGAAACCATCAAAAAAAGACGAAAAAACGTTTCCCTTTCCGAGGCGGTAGTCAACATTTACAAAACACCTTACACTTCCTACAAAAAGGATGGCGTCAAATTGTACAAGGCCCGAAAAAGTACCGATTATAGCAAATTGGATACGGTAGCTCTTAAATTGCAGGGCGGTCCGTTCAATGCCCTTTTTGTCGATGTCATGAAGTACCCAGAGTACATTTTTACGAACGAGACCCTAAACAATTACACCTTTAGCTTCGACCGGTCCACGCGGGTCAATGACCGATTGATCTACGTGGTGGATTTTAAGCAACTTGAGACGATATTAGACCCGCTATATCAAGGTAAACTATATATCGATGCGGAAAACAAGATACTGACCAGTGCTATATTTTCGCTGAACATTACCGATCGGGACCTAGCGGCTCGGATGTTCGTACGCAAAAAACCCTCCAACGCCCGGGTATGGCCCACCGAAGTGGCCTATCGGGTAGATTACCGGGAAAAGAACGGCAGATGGTACTATGGCTACAGCAATGTGCTGATGGAATTCAAGATCAATTGGGATAAACGCTTGTTCAATTCCGTGTACAGCATGACCTGCGAAATGGCCGTTACAGACTGGGAGACAAATAAGGCGGAGGACTATCCCAAGTCGCGAGATCGGATAAAATCGTCCATCATCCTGGCCGATGAAGCCATCGGGTTTGCCGATCCTGATTTTTGGGGGGAATACAATATTATCGAGCCGGACAAATCTATTGAATCAGCCATTGAAAAAATCCAGCGCAACCTGCAAAGGGCACGGGACAATGGCGGAGCTTCCGCACGATAAAATCCATTTTTTTGTTTCAAAATCGGCTCTAGAAGCCGATTTTTTTTTGTGGTTACACCTCATTTCCTTTACATTCAACTTTAATCGAATTCAATTCTAATCCACATAAAACCATGACCAAAAGAAGGGAGTTTATGGCCTCGGCATTGGGCCTGACCATTACCGCATTCATACCGGCAATTACATCGGCACATCCTAAAGACCCTATTAGAATACCTGATCGACTTTTACCCAAACGCTTAAAAAAGGGAGATACCATCGGGCTTATCGCTCCGGGCTACGCCATTCAGCCCGAGGTTCTCGAGGAGGCCAAAATGGCATTAAAGACTATGGGATTTACCCCTTTTCATACCCAACGCATCATAGGAAACTATGGCTATTTCAGTGCTACCGACGCCGAAAGGGCCAATGACGTGAACGAAATGTTCGCCAATCGCAAAATAGATGGTATTCTCTGCGCCCGCGGCGGATACGGCTGTACCCGTATTTTGCACCGTATCGATTACGAGAATATCAAAAGAAACCCCAAGGCCTTGATCGGCTTTAGCGATGTGACTGCATTATTGAACGGGATATTTAAGGAAACGGGACTCATAGGTTTTCACGGTCCGGTCGGTAGTACCCTGAACGACCCGTATAGCATGGAACATCTGCGAAAAGTGGTCATGAAAACTTCCACCTCCCTCACCATCAAAAACAAGGTGCTTACGGATCTTGCCTTAAAGACCGACCCAGAATATGAACGCTATACCATCACCGAAGGTACCGCCACGGGAAGATTGGTCGGTGGCAGCCTGACCCTGGTCAACGCACTGATCGGTACGCCCCGGGAAATCGATTTTACCGATGCCATCGTCTGTCTCGAAGATGTAGAGGAAGCCCCGTACCGTATCGATCGTATGCTGACCCAATTAATAGAGGGCAAAACCTTCTCGAAAGCGGCCGGTATCGCTTTTGGGGTATGTGCGGGCTGCAACGCTTCCACGAATCCCGATTCGTTTAGCCTGAAAGAGGTCATCATGGATCGCATACGGCCCTTGAATATTCCCGCGGTTTACGGAATGAGCTTTGGACACATCGAGAGCAATTTTACCTTCCCGATCGGGATAAAAGCAAGACTCGACACCCAAGAAAAGACCTTACAGCTTTTAGAGAGGGCGGTGCGATAAAAGGGAGTTCATAACCATGCCCCTGAAAAAATATGGGGCCGCCACCCTCTTTCCTATATTTTAACTCCTTTCACCACAACAAAAACAGTCAAAGTTCCGTTATAAGGACTGATTTTATTGAACCGATGTATTGCCCTGAAACTTTTTACCGTACCGACAAATATATCCTTGGACATCTGCATTTAGCCATTTTTGACGACCGTAGTGACCGGGGCTGCTTCAAAAGGGTTTCAAAAGCCGATATTCCCCGTTCCAAAATAAAAAGTTTCAGTGGGTTCATCGCTAAAATAGTATTACAGATGAAATTAAGAAATATAAGACAACTGCTGCCCATAGTGCTATGTGCGCTAACCTTTGGTGCGGCGTCATCACAGGAAGGCTTTAAGATCGGAGCTCAGGCCGGACTTCCGATTGGTGACTACAATGACCTGATAGGAGTGGTTATCGGTGCGGATATGGGCTATATGTGGGCTCCCAATAAATTACTCGATCTTGGAATAAAAACCGGTCTGATTCACGGGTTTGCCGAAAGGTTCAGGGCCGAAACCGTCAGCGTAAAACTGCCTAGCCTGCAGTTTGCTCCCGTGGCGGCCTCGCTACGTATCTGGCCATCGCGCTCCTTTTCCTTCGGAGGGGATGTCGGGAAGGCTTTTGGATTGAACCAGGCCAACGAAGGCGGATTCTACTACCGCCCCCAAATCGGATTTCAAACGGGTCCGCAGTCGGAATTGAATTTCTCCTATACCGGCATCGATCAAGAGGAGAAACAATGGTCGACCGTGACCCTGGGGTTCGTTTACACCTTTCTCTCGGCTCGTCATTTTCGGTAAGTCATTACGAGGCAATGGGTGCCAAATACTTTTTATCTATATAAAAGGTAGCGAAAGGTAATAGGGAAGCCAACAAGAGGACAAATCCCCTTTTGAAGCCCCACTTTTTCTTTCTCCAAAAGACCAGGGCCAAAATGAGATAGGCGATAAACAAAACGCCATGGGCGTAACCCACATACTTATTGGGCATGGGAATATCGGCCAAATACTTTAAGGGCATGGTCACTGCGAAAAGAGTCAGGTACGAAATACCTTCGAGAATGGCGGTGGTTCTGAAAAGGGTCAGCATCAAAAAAAAGTTTAGGAGTTCAGAAGGTTTAGAAGGTTTAGAAGAAGTTCCTCCTAAACTTCTAAACTGTGGCCGAAGGCCACGCTAAACTCCTAAACTAAAAATTACAAATGTATAACTTCGTCATAGGCCGCCGCCACAGCCTCCATGACCGCTTCGCTCATGGTCGGATGCGGGTGGACCGCTTTTAGAATTTCGTGTCCCGTGGTCTCCAATTTTCGAGCGACCACGGCTTCTGCTATCATATCGGTAACACCGGCACCGATCATATGGCAGCCGAGCCATTCCCCATATTTCGCATCAAAAATCACTTTTACGAAACCATCGGGAGTACCGGCCGCTTTGGCCTTTCCACTCGCAGAAAAGGGAAACTTTCCGACTTTGATGTCCATCCCCTTTTCCCTTGCCTGTTTTTCTGTCAGCCCCACCGAAGCCACCTCTGGCATACAGTAAGTGCAGCCTGGAATGTTGCCATAGTCTAGGGGCTGGACCTGCATATCGGCGATTTTTTCGACACAAAGAATGCCTTCCGCGGAAGCTACGTGGGCCAAGGCCTGCCCTGGCGTCACATCGCCAATCGCATAATATCCGGGGATGTTGGTCTGATAGTAGTCGTTGACCAGAATTTTATCCCTGTCCGTCTTGATACCGACTTCCTCCAGACCGATATTTTCAAGGTTGGATTTGATACCCACGGCGGATAAGACGATGTCGGCTTCCAGTACCTCCTCGCCCTTGGAAGTCTTCACGGTCGCCTTGACGCCATCACCGGAAGTATCGACTTTCGTTACTTCGGAGGCGGTCATAATTTTTACGCCCGCCTTTTTAAAACTACGTTCCAACTGTTTGGAAACTTCTTCATCCTCTACCGGAACGATATTGGGCAGGTACTCTACGACGGTGACATCAGTGCCCATCGAATTGTAGAAGTAGGCGAACTCGATACCAATGGCACCACTACCTACGACAATCATTTTTTTAGGCTGTTTTTCCAAGGTCATGGCCTCGCGGTACCCAATTATTTTTTTGCCGTCCTGTTTTAAGTTGGGCAGTTCACGGCTTCTTGCGCCGGTAGCGATGATGATATGCTTGGCACCGTATTCGGTTTCCTTGCCCTCTTCGTCCTTAACCACTACTTTGTTATCTTTTTTCAAAGTACCAAAACCCTTGATGACCTCGATCTTGTTCTTTTTCATCAAAAACTGGACGCCCTTGCTCATACCATCGGCGACTTTTCGGCTGCGCTGCACTACCCCATCGAAATCCTTATCCACATTTTCGGCTTTGAGTCCGTATTCCTCCGCATGCTTCAAATACTCGAAAACCTGGGCGGATTTTAATAAGGCCTTGGTTGGGATACATCCCCAGTTCAAACAGACCCCACCGAGACTTTCTTTCTCGATGATAGCGGTCTTAAAACCCAGTTGCGAGGAGCGGATCGCGGTTACATAGCCCCCGGGGCCACTGCCCAATACGATTACATCGAAATTGCCCATATTCTATTAGTTTTTAGCTGTTGCAAATTAAAGACGGACAAAAATACGGAATTCAACTTCTAGGCTCAAAGAAGTTTATAGGTTTATGAGTTTAGAAGTTTATGGCTTGTTCACCTTTTCCGCATTGAAGCGGTACAATCCGCCTTTCGGAATGGTAAGTGACAGCCATTCATCGCTTTAAACATTTTGACCAAAAGTACGATTTGACCGACATGGTTGGCATAGTGAGTTAACTGGCAGTTGACGGCCTCGATAATGGCAGGTGCCTCATTCCGAATTTTGATGAGGGTAGCAAAGTGATCCCTATTAATATCTTCCAAGGCCTCGAAAAGACATGGACATCCATTTTCATTCCCATCAAGCTGCGAAAACGTATGGTCACCCAATGAATGGTATCGATGGAATTCGAAACGGAGGCTTTTTAGATAGTTTTCAGGAAAGTCCATATACAGGCTAAATTCCCATCACCTAGTTCCAAAAAATATTTAGAATTTGGAATTTATAATTTGGTGCTGGGAATTCTACTTACTACTAGGAACGAAATCCAGTGCCGCACCATTGACACAATGACGGAGACCGGTAGGTTCGGGACCGTCCTCAAAAACGTGACCTAGGTGGCCTCCACATACGGCACAGTGCTCTTCGGTGCGTTTGTAACCGACCTTATAGTCCGTATCGAAGGCGACATTGCCTTTTATTTCCTGGTAAAAACTGGGCCATCCGGTGCCGGATTTGAATTTCGTATCGCTTTTGAAAAGTTCGGTACCACAGGCGGCGCAGACATAGGTGCCTTCCTCCTTATTTTCCAACAATTCACTACTGAAGGGGCTTTCGGTGGCCGCGTGTCGAAGCACCTGATATTCCATTGGGGTCAGCTCTTTTTGCCATTCGGCATCGGACTTTGTCACCTCAAACTTTTTTGCGGTTTGGTTGTCCTTCGTCATAGCCGTTTCGTTCTGTTGTGAATTTCCGTGGCAGCCGGTCAATAAAAGACAGAGAGCCAACGCTATTTTGATGTACATGATATTGGATTTTTTACATATATTGTGTCTAATCAGTCGATATTAAAGGATAAACCTTTCAACTTCATCTACGGAAATTTTTAGCAAAAGTTCCCGTATCCAGAGAAAAAACAGAACCCCACCTGAAGGCAGGGTTCTACAAGACTGGTTTGGGTAAAAATCAGTTCACCTGAAAAGTTGGTACCTCTTCTTCAGAAATCCCCAAAGCACTCATTACGGAGGTGATGTTCGATCTGTCCAACTTGGCGGACTGCACGAAATCCGCGGGCAATATGGCTATCCTAAACAATTGATTATCGGTGTCACCTGTGGATAAGGTGCCTAAATCAAAATCCGCTTCCAGAAAAATATTTACATCAAAAAAAGTATGGTCGTAGTTGTATTGTAAAATACCTTGATCCAGAAGACGTGTTTGAGGCAATAATCTCCAAACTTCTACCGGGTCACCATTATTATCCTCGACTTGATCAAAGGATAAATACACCAAAACTACATCCGTCTCAAGAACTTCGATACCATCTTGTTGAAATTCGTAAAAAATTCCATAGTCACCTTCCGCGGTAAAATCTCCGGTGATATCAATTACTTTTCCTGTTGAGCCAGCCGGTCCGGGTGGGCCTTGAGGCCCTTGTTCCCCATCAAATCCCGGAGGGCCTTGGTCCCCCTGGCAAGAAATTAAAAAAAGCGTCAGAAACGCACCGAGAATAACCGATATTTTTTTCATAATTATTAAGTTTAAGTTTACTATATTACCAGAACTTGTTTCAAAAAGCGTTCCGTTTTTAAAAGTAGTGCGGAATGGCCTGAATTCTTACCCCAAATGACGAATTTTTTATGGCTTTAACTTGGTCGATTCGAAGAATTCTTTGATGCAAAAATCCGATTTTGGGGAAAGTTGCTTAGATTTGACCCTAATTCCCTAAAGAACCCAATACTATGGCAAATGTAACCATATACAGCCTTTTTTCCGATTTCGATATTGATCTCTTCAAATCGGGGAAGCACTACAGGCTTTATGAAAAACTGGGATCGCACCCTATGGAACTGAATGGGGTCAAAGGCACCTATTTTGCGGTGTGGGCACCCTCGGCGCGCTCCGTATCGGTCGTCGGTAATTTTAACGGTTGGGACGAACACGAGCACATATTACACGTACGATGGGATGCTAGCGGTATTTGGGAAGGCTTCATCCCACAGATCGGTCAGGGTGAAATCTACAAGTACCAAATCCGTTCGAACAACCACGGCGTGGTGACCGAAAAGGCGGATCCCTTTGCACGCTACTGTGAAACGCCCCCAAAAACGGCCTCGATCATATGGAACGCGGATTATGATTGGAAGGATAAAAAATGGATGGATACCCGCAGCAAAAAGAATTCCCTGGATACCCCGTTTTCGGTGTATGAAGTGCACCTTGGTTCTTGGAAGCGCAATGCGGACAACACCTTTTTCTCCTACCCCCAGCTTGCCAAAGACCTGGTTGATTACGTCAACGAAATGGGCTTTACCCATGTGGAGTTTATGCCGATTATGGAATATCCCTACGACCCGTCGTGGGGCTACCAGTTGACCGGATATTACGCCCCTACCTCGCGGTTCGGCGATCCGGCAGGCTTTAAACTGTTGGTCGATAAACTGCACCAAGCGGGAATCGGAGTGATATTGGATTGGGTACCTTCCCATTTTCCGGAGGATGCCCACGGTCTCGGATTTTTCGACGGGTCGCATCTATACGAACATCCCGATCGAAAAAAAGGCTACCACCCCGACTGGAAAAGCCTGATCTTTAACTACGGTAGAAACGAAGTCAGGGCCTTTTTGATCAGCAATGCCCTTTTTTGGCTGGACCATTTCCACGCCGATGCGCTGCGGGTCGATGCGGTAGCATCCATGCTCTATCTGGATTATTCCAGGGAGGAAGGCGAATGGGAACCCAATATGTACGGCAATAACGAGTATCTGGAAGCCTTATCCTTTATCAGGGAATTCAACGAAGCGGTGTATGGCAGTTTCCCAGATGTACAGACCATCGCCGAAGAATCCACCGCCTTTACGGGCGTATCGAAACCCGTGCAATACGGGGGACTCGGATTCGGGATGAAATGGATGATGGGCTGGATGCACGATACCCTGCAATATTTCAAAAGAGAGCCCATCTACCGCAAACATCACCAGAACGACCTGACCTTTAGTATGACCTACGCGTTCACGGAGAACTTTATGCTTCCATTTTCGCACGACGAGGTCGTTTATGGTAAACAGTCGCTCGTCTATCGCATGCCCGGCGACGAGTGGCAACAATTTGCGAACCTGCGCCTGCTCTTCGGGTACATGTTCACCCACCCCGGTACCAAACTGATTTTTCAGGGTGGGGAATTCGGCCAAACATCCGAATGGAACTTCCAGCAAAGCCTCGACTGGCATTTGACGCAGTACGAAGTACATTCGGGGATTCAGGCGCTCATCAAGGATCTCAACAAAATCTATAAAGGCTATCCCGCTTTGTATGAAAAACAATTTAGCCCCGAAGGCTTTCAATGGATCGATTATGGGGATCATCAAAATTCCGTCCTGACCTATATCCGCAAAGGCCATGATACTAAGAACGATTTGTTTATCGCCTGTAACTTTACACCGGTGCCCAGGGAAAAGTATAAAGTCGGGATACCTAAGGACTCGGGAAAGATCAAGGAAATTTTGAACAGTGATGACGAGAAATATGGGGGATCGGGCATGAAGAGCGAACTGACGCAAATCATTGAAAAGCCTTGGCACGGCCGTGAGCAATCCATAGAATTGACCATCCCCCCTTTGAGTATCATTATTTTTCAATAAAATAATAACCTCTCCCCACTCATTACATTATTATTCACAACTGGTGTAAAAAGCATTTCGTAATTAAAGGTTAATATCCTTATTTTTGCGGGGCTTCAAAAAATGATACCACATGATCACCAATACAGAACTGGAATACAAAGGCAATCTCTACCCCAATCATATTGTCAATTACATTAGGGATAAGGACAGGTTTTATTTTACCACCGATAACGGGGTGGTGCTGGAGATTACCGTGATACAGGATCGAACCATTCGTTTTAGATACGGCACCGAGCACAACTTTCAGCCCGATTTTTCGTATGCGATAGATCCTGACGCTCGCAGGGGCTATAACCACCTCGACATCCTAGAAACCAAAACGGAATACATCATCGAAACCTCCAAGGTGCAAGTGCTGGTGGATAAAAGAACCCTTCGAACCCAAATTTCGGACCTGAAAGGCAATATCATCAACGAAGACGAATTGGGCTTCCATTGGGAAGAGAACTACGAGTACGGCGGCAATACGGTGAAAATGGGCAAAATCACCCAAAATTCCGAAAGTTACTATGGCATGGGCGATAAGGCCACACATAGCAATTTAAAGGGAAAACGGGTAAGCAACTGGGTCACCGACCAATATGCCTACGCCAAGGACCAAGACCCGCTCTATAAAGCCATCCCTTTCTATATCGGATTGCACAACACCCAAGCCTACGGTATATTTTTCGACAATAGTTTTCGAACGCATTTCGATTTCGCCCACGAGCGGCGCAACACGACCAGTTTTTGGGCCGACGGCGGCGAGATGAACTATTATTTCTTTTATGGCCCCGAAATGTACAAAGTGGTCCGCGCCTTTACTAACTTGACGGGCGCCCCTGAACTACCCCCATTATGGGCTTTGGGATACCATCAATCCAAATGGAGCTATTTTCCCGAGAGTCAGGTCAAGGAAATCGCACAGAAGTTCAGGGAGGAAAAAATTCCCTGCGATGCCATTTATCTCGATATCGATTACATGGACGGGTTTCGCTGTTTTACCTGGGATAAAACAAGGTTTCCCGATCCGAAACGTATGATAAGCGAATTGGAAAAAGACGGATTCAAGACCGTGGTGATGATAGATCCCGGGATCAAGATCGACAAGGAATATTGGGTCTATGAGGAGGCCATGGAAAACGATTATTTCTGTAAACGCGCGGACGGCCCTAATATGAAGGGAAAAGTTTGGCCGGGAGAATGTAATTTTCCCGATTTTACCAATCCCGAGGTCCGCGAATGGTGGGCGGATCTTTACAAAGAATTTATGGCCGAAATCGGCGTACACGCCGTCTGGAACGATATGAACGAGCCGGCCGTTATGGAAGTACCGACCAAAACCGCCCCCTTGGATACCCGCCACGATTATGACGG
This sequence comes from uncultured Flavobacteriaceae bacterium, assembly GCA_963764285.1. Taxonomy (GTDB): domain Bacteria; phylum Bacteroidota; class Bacteroidia; order Flavobacteriales; family Flavobacteriaceae; genus Pricia. Next base: position 29,768 of record CAVXSA010000009.1, on the reverse strand, counting down.
TCACCGCTGCAGCCATCGAAAGGCCCATAATGTGTACGGCATGCAAATGGTCAGGGCGACCTACGAAGGCGTTAAAAAATATGTCTATCCCAAAAGGCCTTTGGTCATTACCCGGGCGGCCTATGCCGGCACCCAGCGCTTTTCTTCGACCTGGACAGGCGATAATGTGGCCACTTGGGAACACCTTTGGATCGCCAACGTACAGATGCAGCGGATGTGCATGAGCGGTTACTCCTTCACAGGCTCCGATATAGGCGGGTTTGCCGAACAGCCCAATGGAGAACTGTTCGCCCGATGGATTCAATTGGGCACCTTCCATCCCTTCTTTAGGGTACATTCCAGTGGCGACCATGGTGACCAGGAACCATGGTCGTTCGGTACCGAGATTACCGATATCGTTCGGAAATTCATAGAATTGCGCTATCAGCTGCTGCCCTATTTATATACCATGTTTTGGCGATATACGCGTGAGGGACGTCCCATGCTTCAGCCTATAGTATGCTTTGACCAAGAAGATACCCAGACCCATTTCAGGACGGATGAATTTATCTTTGGCGAGCAGATCTTGGTCTGCCCCGTTCAAGAACCCAATGCCAAAGGCCGCCGAATGTATATACCGAGAGGGGATTGGTACAATTATTGGACCGACGAGATCAACAAAGGCGGAAAGGAAAAATGGGTGGTAGCCGATATCGACAAGGTTCCCCTTTTTATCAAGGCCGGAGCCATGATTCCAAAATATCCCGTACAGCAGTACGTCGGTGAAAAAGAAATTAATGAACTGGTTTTGGACGTATATTATAAGGAAGGTGAGGAGAATTCTATGGTGTATGAAGACGGCGAAGATGGTTATGCCTATGAGAACGGAAAATACAGCCTAAGAAATTTCAAATTATTGGGCAAGGAAAATGAACTGATCATACAGCAATTTAAAGATGGTAGTTTCAAAACCAGTTATGAGACGTTCAAGATACAGTTGCATGGCCTTCCCTTTAAAATTGACGGTGTAGAGGTTGACAACGAAAAGGTAAATTTAAAGGATATTAAACTCAACGGGGACAACAGCATCGAAGTCAGCAAAGATTTCACGCAGTTGTATATCACCGGGAAATGAAACCTCCCCATTCGGTCGGCGAGTTATAGATGAACACAAAACACATACAATGCCATGAAAAAAATAATTCTAATTCTAGCGTTATTTTTAGGGGTTGCGTCCTGTAAGACCAATCCCTTTACAGGAAAGAAAGTACTGAATTTTTATGGAAATAGCCAAATCTTTCCTATGGCCTTTGCCCAGTACAATCAGTTTTTGGAGGAAAACAAGGTTATCGAAAACACTGCGGAAGCCAAAATGATCACCAAGGTCGGGCAACGCATATCTTCCGCAGCGGAGCGTTGGCTATCCGCCAACGGATACCAAGGCTACCTCAAAGACTATAAATGGGAATACAACCTGGTCAAGGATGAGACCGTCAATGCCTGGTGTATGCCGGGCGGTAAAATCGTTTTTTACACGGGAATACTGCCCATTTGCCAAGGGGAAACCGGCGTTGCCGTGGTCATGGGCCATGAGGTGGCGCACGCCCTTGCCGATCATGGGGCACAGCGGATGAGTGCGGGCACATTGCAACAATTGGGGGCCGTAGCGGGGAATGTTATCATTCAAGACGACCAAAAGCGAAACATTTTTAACCAGGCATACGGTATCGGTTCCCAAGTGGGCGTCATGCTACCTTTCAGCAGAAGCCATGAGACCGAAGCCGACCGCATCGGCTTACAGATTATGGCCATCGCCGGCTACGATCCTGATGAGGCCGCCGATCTTTGGAAGCGGATGAAAGCCGCGAGTGGCGGACAGGCACCGCCGGAGTTTCTGAGCACCCACCCTTCCAACGACACCCGAATCGAGAATCTGACCGAATGGGCGCCCTTGGCCAAAGCGGAGGCGAAGAAATTTGGGGTTACCTCGTTTGAGTAAGGATTACGGACAATAATCGTATCTTAAAAGCCGTTCTGTTGCAGGGCGGCTTTTCGTTATGACCGACCGACCATTCGTGTCAGGCCCAAGTTGAAACGATACCTGAGGCAATTGCAGATTTTGGACCAGTCCCAGGCAAAAAATCATAGTCGGAGCTACGAAATTATTTTTTAATTAAGACATGGCTCTAAAGATGTATTGGACTGTGTGTAGGTTTTAACTCGGCATGACACCAACCAAAGGAAGTAAGAAATTGTTGAATGCGTGGGCGTTCTATGATTGGGCGAACTCCGTTTACAGCCTTGTCATTTCATCGTCCGTCTTTCCTATTTTTTATGGGACTTTGACCTTGGTAAAGGATGAAAACGGAAAGGTACTCGACGATACGGTCCATTTTTTAGGTACCGATTATAATAATGATACCCTGATCAGCTACGTGACCGCGGCGGCGTTTTTGGTCGTCTCCTTTCTTAGTCCGTTTTTGAGCGGTATTGCCGATTATGTGGGGAACAAGAAGATCTTTTTAAAATTCTTCTGCTACTTAGGGGCGATTTCCTGTATCGGGTTGTATTGGTTTAATCTCGACCACTTATGGTTCGGACTCCTATGTTATTTCACTGCCTTGATCGGCTTTTGGTCCAGTTTGGTATTCTATAATTCGTACTTGCCCGATATCGCCTTCCCAGGCCAGCAGGATGCCATCAGTGCCAAAGGCTACTCGCTCGGCTATATCGGAAGCGTGCTGCTGCTAATGATCTGTCTGGCGATGATATTGAAATTTGATGCCTTCGGGTTCCAAAACGCGTCCACTCCTACCCGCCTGTCCTTCGTCCTGACCGGACTTTGGTGGATAGGTTTTAGCCAGTACACCTACTATCACCTGCCCAAAAGCAATAAGAAGGAAACATTTACCAAGAACGTATTGTTCAACGGTTTTAAGGAACTCAAACTGATATGGAATAAAATAAAGGTCGATGTTCCCTTAAAACGATATTTGGGCGCCTTTTTTGTGTATAGCATGGCCGTACAGACCATCATGTTGATTGCGACCTATTTCGGTATCGAAGAGTTGGAATGGGGCGATACCGATTCCACTACCGGATTGATTGTCAGTATTCTGCTTATACAAATCGTTGCCATTTTTGGGGCGTATCTCACTTCGAAATGTTCCGCCCGCTTCGGCAATATTCGTACCTTGATCGCACTGAACATGATATGGATAGGCATCTGCATTTATGCCTACACCATTGTCACGCCACTGGAGTTCTATTTTACCGCGGCCTTTGTGGGGCTGGTCATGGGCGGCATACAATCGCTATCAAGGTCCACTTACTCCAAATTATTGCCCGAAAACGCTGTTGATACCACCTCGTATTTCAGTTTTTATGATGTTTCGGAAAAAATAGGCATTGTCATCGGAATGCTCAGCTACGGTTACATTGCTCAGGTTACGGGCAGCATTCGCTATTCCATAATCTTTTTGGGCTTGTTTTTTTTGATTGGGATGCTCTTGTTGATGAGGGTAAAGAGAATCAAAGTCGGGAAAAGTTCAGGATAAACTGCTCGCATCCCATCACTGGAATTTGGCTAACAGAAAAATTGGACGCCTTTTCGGTAATTATGATTTCACAGGATGAATTATTGCAGAAGTAGTATAGCATACCATCCTCAAAATCAGGCAACACAGTCATTTCTAAGACATAAAACTCTAAATTGCCAATTCATAGCTCTGAAGACCAAATCCCAGAATTACGCCTTTGGCATTGGGCGCTATATAAGAGATATGGCGAAAATCTTCCCGTTGATGCGTATTGGAGATATGCACTTCGACCACCGGTGTCACCACGGCCTTCACCGCATCGCCTATACCTACCGAAGTATGCGTGTAAGCGGCGGCATTGAGCACGATTCCGTCGTATGAGAAGCCGGCCTCCTGGATTTTGTCGATCAGTTCGCCCTCGATATTCGATTGAAAATATTCCAATTCCACTTGCTTGAACTTGACCTTTAGATCAGCAAAGTAGTTGTCGAAAGTTTGGTTGCCATAGACTTCGGGCTCCCGTTTGCCCAACAGATTGAGATTGGGGCCGTTGATAATGAGTATTTTCATGATTTAAATTAGGTTTTTGGCCACAAACTTAAACAAATAGCTGCCAAACGGCGGTCATTTAAATGTAGGTTGCACGGTCTTCAGAAGAAATAGGAGGCCCCTAATGACCATACCCCATTTCTCAAATCAAAGTCATCGATAACTCGTGAAAGGCCTTGCCCGAAACGCAATTGAAAGTAAAAGTTGTCGTGCAACTGGTAGCCCGCCCCAACATTCAGTCCCAGATGAACGGTATTCGTATCAAGGCTACCCAAATCATCGGCATTGTCGGCCAATAGAAAACCGATCTGCGGACCCAATTCCACCGCGATTTCATTGGTGAGGTGATATTTGGCTATTACTGGAAGGTGAATATAAGTGAGGTTCAGATTTTTGGGCCCGACATCGGCACCTTGAAAAGAAAGGAGAAGTTCGGGCTGCAAATAAAATTTATCGAAAAAAGCAGGTATTTCCGCTAAACCTCCGACGTAAGCTCCTGCCTTTGGACTTATATCCACAAAATCATTTCCCAAAAATGTAGAAAGGTTCAGACCCACTTTGGCCCCGAACCTAATCTCACCCAAACCACCAGAAGACCCTGCGCCCTGGGTTCCTTGGGCATTCGTGGCCAGACCGAAAAAAAGCGTTGCAAAAAACGCAAAACACTTTACTCGCATAGTATTGATTTAGTTGGTAGCAGGTTCAAAGATATAAAACTTTGTAATGCTTTACGAGAAGTCTTCTAAGGGAGCTAATACCTATCTTTGCTTTGATGGGATGAGGTCTGTTTAGTAACCGAATAATTTTCATAGCAAGAAATCGTACCCCTGGCAGGCAGGCAACCCCTAATAACTTTTTACCGAATGGACTGGCAAAACGCACTTCAAGACTATCGGCACTACCTTAACATCGAACGGGGACTTTCAGTCCATACACAGCAGAACTACACCCGCGACGTTCAAAAGCTGTTATCTTTTCTAAACATCCATGACCTAAGGGATGACCCGGTAAACATTACCCAAGAAACGCTACAACAGTTTATCTATGAAGTCGCCAAGAGCATGAACCCCCGAACGCAGGCACGGATCATTTCTGGATTAAAGAGTTTTTTCAACTATCTGGTCTTCGAGGATTACCGAAAAGACAACCCCCTTGACCTTATCGAATCCCCGAAATTAGGGCGAAAACTGCCCGATACCCTTTCGGAAGATGAAATCAATAGCATCATCCGCGCCATCGACCTGACGACACTCGAGGGCGAACGCAATCGGGCCATGCTCGAAACCCTATATGGATGCGGATTACGGGTTTCCGAATTGGTCAACCTAAAAATATCAGATCTCTTTTTCGAAGAAGATTTCATCAAGGTTACCGGTAAGGGAGACAAACAACGTTTTGTGCCCATTGGGGCAGTTAACCAAAAATATATCGATATTTATCGGGAAGAAATACGGGTACACCAAACTATCCAAAAAGGCTTTGAAGACATCCTATTCCTAAATCGTAGAGGCAAACAGCTTACCCGGGCCATGTTGTTTACGATAGTAAAACGACTGGCGAAAAAAACAGGCATGAAAAAAAACATCAGTCCCCATACCTTCCGCCATTCCTTCGCTACGCATCTGCTTCAGAACGGGGCCGATCTGAGGGCCATCCAGCAGATGTTGGGCCACGAAAGTATCACTACGACCGAGGTCTACGTGCATTTAGACCGAAGTGACCTGACCCGGGTAATCAACGAATTTCATCCGAGGAAAACTTAAAAAAAGAGTCCCTTTACAAACTTATTGCTACCTTAGGGGTCGTTTTAAAAAAAATTATGAGCTCTGACTATACCAAAATCTACACCGGAAACCCGTTTATCGTACAACAAATGGTTACCCAACTTCAAGAAATGGGAGTCGAACCTATCATAAAAGATGAATCTGAATCGGCTCGATTGGCCGGATTTGCCGCCAATATTGACGGTGATCGTGAGATTCATGTAAACCATAAAGAAGTTGATGGGGCCAAAGCCGTAGTCGAACGTGTGCTGGCCGAACAAAAAGAATGATTTTACAGTTTGATTTCCGACCGGTTATCCATTGAAACTATCCTTAACAGAATAACACTTATTACCATGAAAGAAAATTTCAGACCCTATATCCTTATTTCATTTCTGTCGGTTTTCATTATTTTGGTTTCCTGTGACACCACTTCTAAAAAACCCAAGGAAACTCCGCTTGTGATTCAAGAAGATTCCCTAACGGAGGTGACCCGGGCCAAGGAGGACCGAGAAAGTATTTCCCCACAAATTGCGGAGGGCCTAGAACTCAGCCTGTGGGCCTCGGACTCCTTAGCACCTGACCCCATTGCGATGTCCATCGATAATCAAGGTAAGGTTTACTTGACCCGAACCAATCGCCAAAAAAACTCGGAGTTCGATATTCGGGGGCACCAAGATTGGATGACCCCCTCCATCTCATTACAGTCCGTGGAAGATAGGCGCAATTTTTTGCATACTACCTTTGCGCCCGAAAAAAATGTGGAAAACGAATGGCTTCCCGATCTGAACAATGATGGTTCGCACGATTGGAAAGATCTGACCGTCGAAAAGGAAGAGGTTTGGATGTTGGAGGATACCAATAACAATGGTATCGCCGACCGATCTACCCGTATTCTGGAAGACTTCAACGAAGAGATTACTGACGTTGCGGGCGCCTTACTGGTACGTGATGATGATGTCTTTGTAGGGGTAGGTCCGGATATGTGGCGACTACGGGATACCAACAATGATCTGGTCTTGGACGAAAAGACTTCGATAGTCCATGGTTTCGACGTGCATATCGGCTTTGGCGGGCACGGCATGTCCGGTGCCGTGGAGGGCCCTGACGGCAAAATCTATTGGGGCATAGGCGATATCGGTGCCAACATTACCGATCAAAACGGCGTCGAACATAAATATCCCAACCAAGGTGTCATTGTACGCAGTAATCCCGATGGTAGCGATTTCGAGGTTTTTGCCCATGGGGTTCGGAACACCCATGAATTTGTATTCGATGCCTACGGAAATATCATTTCTTCGGATAATGATGGCGACCATGCCGGTGAGAGTGAGCGTTTGGTGCATATCGTAGAAGGCTCCGATGCCGGATGGCGTTCCAATTGGCAGTACGGAAAATACACCGACCCAAAAAACAACGGGTATAATGTGTGGATGGATGAAAAAATGTTCGTCCCCCGATGGGAAGGCCAAGCAGCGTATATTATCCCGCCCATCCAAAATTTCCACAACGGCCCTACGGGGATGCAGTACAATCCCGGAACCGCTTTGGGAAAAAAGTGGCTGGACAAGTTCTTTTTGGTGGAGTTTGTCGGCAATCCCGATCGATCCCATATCTGGGCCTTTGACCTGAAACCCAAAGGCGCCACTTTTGAATTGGATACCGATCAAAGCATCCTCAGCGGCGTTTTGCCCACAGGCATCAAATTCGGCCCCGATGGTGCCTTGTACGTGGCGGACTGGATCAACGGATGGAACACCAAAAACTACGGCCGGGTCTGGAAGCTCGATGTAACCGAAAACGAAAATGATCTCGAAAAACAACGTCAGGAAACCCAGCGGTTGATGACCTTGGATTACGAGGAGCAATCGACCGAAAAGCTAGTGGAATTGCTGGCCTATCCCGATAATCGCATCCGTCAAAAGGCGCAGTTCGAGTTGGTGAAGAACGGTTCTGGAGCCGACGCCTTCAAGAAGGTAATAGAAGAAAGACAAAAATCAATTCGCCCGCATCCATGCCATTTGGGGCATTGGCCAGCTCGCCGCCGAAAATTTGGACAAGGCCGAACCGCTTACGGAACTACTTTCCGACAAGGATCCAGAAATCATCGCGCAAGCGGTAAAAATTTTAGGGGATGTAAGGTATAAGGAGGTCGGTCCCGAATTGATACCGCTGTTAAAAAATGAAAATGCCAGGGTCAAATTTTTTGCGGCTCAGGCCTTGGGCAGAATTGAACAGCAATCCGCCGTACAAGCTTTGTTAGACATGATCGTTGCCAACAACGATGAAGATCTGTATCTGAGACATGCAGCGGTACTGGCACTTTCACGAATCGGAAAAAAGGAACCGATAGTTGCCTTGGCCGACAGTCCCGATCGAAGTCTTCGCATCGCCGCGGTGCTTATCCTCCGCAAGTGGCAAGATCCGCGAGTGGCAAAATTCCTGAAAGACGAAGATGAATACATTGTCACAGAGGCGGCACGGGCGATAAATGATGATTGGTCCATCGAAGAGGCCCTTCCCGAACTGGCGGATGTCTTGACCGTGGAAAAATTTTCCTCCGAGCCTCTGTTACGTCGGGGCATCAATGCCTCCCTGCGCGTCGGTAGCGATTCGGCCCTTGAAAATCTCATTGATTTTGCAAAAAGAAAAAGTGTTGCCGATACCCTGCGGGGCGAGGCCTTGGCGGCTATCGGAACCTGGGCGGAACCTTCAGTACTCGATAGGGTCGATGGTCGGTACCGGGGAGAGATACAACGCGATCCCAACACCGTAAAGGAAAAAATAGAAAAGGACATTCCCTTATTCTTAGAAGACCAAAACCCCGAAATCCTGATCGGTATCTCCAAGGCCTTGGCCAATCTCGGCATCGAATCCCATAATCGCGAATTGTTTCGTGTGATGAAGTCCAACAGTTCTCCAGATGTTCGATCGGCAGCCTTGAAGGCCCTAGGAGAATTGAACTTCGACGACATGGCAACCGCCATGCGTTCGGGAATGCAGGATAAAGATCCGCAGGTAAGGGCAACGGCCTTGGGATTAATTCCCGAAATGGATATCTCAAAGGAAAACCTGCCGGCCATCGTCAATCCAATCTTTAAAAATGGGTCCGTGCGTGAACAGCAAAAGCTATTGGCCGTTTTAGGGGAGCTTCCCTTGGCGAAAAGCGGTGACGTTCTGGAAAATTTGATCAAACGTGCAAATGCCGATCAATTGGACGATAGTATTGTTCTTGACTTGGAAGAAGCAGTAAAAGCTACCCAATCGGAAAAGTTGATTGCCCAGTTGAAGACCTCAAAAAACAGTGAGGATCCCTTGGTGGCCTATCAAGAAACTTTACAGGGCGGTAATGCGCGCCAAGGCTGGCGGGTCTTCAACAACAACCCTACCGCACAATGCACGCGTTGTCATGCCGTTGGCGGATCAGGGGGCACCGTCGGCCCATCGTTGGAAAATATCGGAAACACCCTCTCCCGCGAACAGCTGTTGGAAGCGCTAATCGAACCCAGCGCCCGATTGGCCCCTGGTTACGGAAGCGTAGCCCTGACTTTAAAAGACGGCCAAAAAGTAAACGGTATCCTGGAAGAGGAAACGGCAGAAGGCCTAACTCTCCGTACCAGTGCGGCCGAGCCCATGGAAATCCCCGCCGGACGTATCGAAAAAAGAGAGAACCAGCCATCGGCTATGCCGGCCATGGGCAAGCTGATCCCCAAACGGGAGTTGCGGGACTTGATCGAATATTTGGCGGGACTAAAGGAAGAGAAAAGTTCTTGATTGCGTGGAGCCGTATCCTTGGAAATCGGTGAACTCCTGTAGGTTTCTTTTTTGGAACGGGGAATATCGGCTTTTGAGGCTAGAGCATTTTATAAAAGCGTAGCAGGGTTACGCGATATTCAAAAATGATGAGGAAAACCGCCTGCGGGACGGGCAGGTACAGCCTCAAACTGTGATATTGTCAGATAGAAGAATAGGTCTCAATGAGTTCTGTTTATAAATCCGACAATTCTCGACGCGCCACCTCAAACTCCCCCATCATATCCGCCACAATATCGGCAGCGGGCCTGATATCGTGGATAAGGGCGGATACCTGACCGATTTCTAGTTCGCCCGCTTCCATATCGCCTTCGAACATACCTTGTTTGGCACGTGCGCGACCTAAAAGGGATTTGAGTTCTTCCACAGTAGCTCCGTGGGCGTATGCTTGCTGCACCTGGTCGTAAAACTTATTTTTTAACAAACGTACGGGAGCCAATTCCTTTAGGGTCAGATGAGTATCCCCCTCTCCGGCTTCCACTACTTTTTGCTTGAACCGCTCGTGGGAGGAAGCCTCATGGCTGGCCACAAAGCGACTGCCTACCTGTACGCCGTCGGCACCCAATACCATGGCGGCCAACATGGCCCGCCCAGTAGCGATTCCCCCTGCGGCAAGAAGGGGGATATCGATTTTTTCCCTGACCGCCGGAATCAAGGTCAGGGTGGTAGTTTCGTCCCTACCGTTATGCCCTCCGGCCTCAAAGCCTTCGGCGACTATGGCATCGACCCCCGCTTCCTGTGCTTTTTGGGCAAATTTTACGCTACTGACCACGTGGACCACAATAATGCCCCTGTCCTTTAAATGTTCCGTATATTTTCCCGGGTTGCCTGCCGAGGTAAAAACAATTTTTACGCCAAGTTCGACGATGATATCCATAATTTTGTCCGTATCGGGATATATCAGCGGTACATTAACACCGAATGGAAGGTCCGTTGCCTGTTGGCATTTTAAAATATGCTCCTTTAGAACCTCGGGATACATTGAGCCCGATCCGATCAGTCCCAATCCCCCGGCATTGGAAACCGCAGAGGCTAAGCGCCATCCGCTGGCCCAGACCATGCCGGCCTGGATGATAGGGTATTGAATGCCAAAAAGTTCGGTTATCCGGTTGTTCATGGTTGTGATTTAAGATGATTTCGGACAGAAAGACAATAAGAAAGGGGAGCAACCTATTCCTGAGCAGTACAACAATTTCTAAGCGTTACACTTTTACGTCAAATCTCAAGAAATAACTCCCGATCCGATCAATTCATCATCGATATACCAAGCGACGAACTGGCCCTCGGTTATGGCGGACTGCTTGTCTTCAAAATCGACGTACAATCCCCCTTCGATTTTATACAAGGTGGCCTTTTGCAAAGGCTGACGGTAGCGGATACGGGCCAAGACCTGCATAGTGCCGTCCGTTGCGAGGGCCAAATCGGGCCGGACCCAATGCAGTTCTTCATCGGTTACAAACAGGGTCCTACGGTAGAGTCCCGGATGCGATTTACCCTGTCCGGTATAAATCACATTGTGGTCCACATCGGTATCGATTACAAAAAGGGGTTCTTTGGTGCCGCCCACATCTAGACCTTTGCGCTGGCCCTTGGTAAAGTAATGCGCGCCCTGATGCTCGCCGACCACCTTTCCGTCATTGATGCGGTACGATGGCTTTTCGGAATGGTAGGCTAGTTCTTCGGCTATGTCATTGAATGCGGGTGCTGTCTTTCGATACTGTGCCACATCGGAAGGCACTTCCACGATAACTCCCTTTTTAGGCTTTAATTTTTGTTGCAAAAATTCCGGCAACCGAACCTTCCCAATAAAACAGAGGCCTTGGGAATCTTTTTTGGTAGCGGTAACCAAACCTTGTTCCGCAGCTATTTTGCGCACTTCCGGTTTGGTCAGTTCCCCGATGGGAAAAAGGGTTTTGGACAGTTGTTCTTGGGATAGTTGGCAAAGGAAATAGGATTGATCTTTACTGCCATCTATTCCGGACAGAAGTTGATAGGTTTCGCCTACATCCTTATTTTTTAGAAGGCCCTTTCGGCAATAATGTCCCGTTGCCACATAGTCTGCCCCCAATTGTAGGGCAATTTTAAGGAATACATCGAACTTGATTTCCCGGTTGCAGAGCACATCGGGATTGGGGGTACGCCCCCGCTCATATTCCGCGAACATATAATCGACGATACGCTCTTTGTATTCCCTGCTCAGATCCACCGTCTGAAAGGGGATTCCCAGTTTTTCAGCCACGATCAAAGCGTCGTTGCTATCCTCCAACCAGGGACATTCCTCTGAAATTGTTACTGAATCATCATGCCAATTCTTCATAAACAGGGCAATAACGTCATATCCCTGTTCCTTGAGCAGGTATGCCGCCACGCTTGAATCCACGCCTCCCGAAAGTCCGATGACTACCTTTTGCATCTTTTGACAATTGAATTGCAAAAATAATCAAATGTCAAGATAGATTCTAATACCCACGGTTTCCCTGTGATGGGATATACAATTTTGTTAAACTTTTATAAAAAAAGATTAAACAGAATATCGGATAGAATTTTTTACGTACTTTTCTAATTCAATGGTAGAAATGCATCATCAAGATTTTTTTTCTGCCCAAAACATTAACCCTAAAACCCTTTGAAATGAAAAGTTCAAATTTAAGAATGTGGTCGGCCCTCATGCTGACACTTTTTTTGGTAGTATCCTGTAGCGACGATGACAACGCCTCTTCGATGGACCCGGATCCAATGGAGCCGACACCGGAAGAGTCCACCACCATTGTGGATGTAGCTTCCGCCACTGACGATTTAAGCACTTTGGTAACCGCCCTCACGAAGGCCGGTCTGGTAGAAACTCTCCAAGGTGACGGACCCTTCACCGTATTTGCCCCGACCAATGAAGCATTTCAGGAATTTTTGGATGCCGATGATGATTTTGCCAGTTTGGATGACATACCGAACGATGTGCTAGAACAAGTTTTGCTCAACCATGTCGTTGCCGGTGAAAATAGGTCCTCGACCTTGACAACAGGTTATGTACCATCATCATCCACTGCTGGAATCGATGGAAAGAATCTAAGTCTTTATATTGATACCTCGGATGGAGTGGTTGTAAATGGATCTACGGTCACTACTGCAGATGTTGAGGCATCCAACGGAGTCGTTCATATTGTTGACAAGGTTATCGGTCTTCCTAATATTGTCGACCATGCGGCCTATAACGGTCAACTTTCCGAGTTGGTCGCCGCGCTTACCGCTGACGGAAACACGGCCTTCACTGACCTATTGGGTGCCGCCGATCAAAAATTTACCGTCTTTGCACCGGTCAACGAGGCCTTTGACGCCTTTGAGAATCCCAACGAGAATGACATCAATTTAATTCTTGCCAACCATGTCATTGCGGGCAGCGCGTTGGTGGCTTCCGATCTATCCAATTCATACGCCAAAACCGCTGCTACCAACGCAGAAGGAGATCCGCTTAGCATATATATCAATACGGATGAAGGAGTTCGATTAAACGGAATCAGTACGGTGGCCATACCGGATATTGTAGCCACAAATGGAATTATCCATGCTGTGGACACGGTAATAGATTTGCCTACCCTTGTAACTTTTGCCACGGCGGATAGCGAAAATTTCTCCTTGCTGGCAGGGGCTTTGACCGCCGAGGGACAGCCCGATTTTGTATCCGTTTTAAATACGCCCAACGGTACCGACCCAGCGCCTTTCACCGTGTTCGCACCCATTAATAGTGCTTTTGCCGCATTACCTGAAATTCCTGAAGGGGAAGCCCTTACCGCCATATTGCAACATCATGTAATTGCAGGGGCGAATATTGTTTCAGCAGATTTAAGCGATGGTCTCGTCTCCCCGGCGACCCTTGAAGGAGATCCATTGACCTTCATGGCCGCAGGTGACGGCTTTAGCATCACCGATGGGGCAGGAAATAGCGATATTAATATTGTCGTTGCGGATGTTCAGGCCATCAATGGTGTGGTTCATGCCATTGATAAAGTAATGATCCCGGATATGGAGAATTAGCAGAATGGGTCAGCGTCGTCTTAAGTTAGGCTTACCGTTTCAACATTTTTTAAAAGCCGCTACAATTTAGCGGCTTTTATTCTGCCCATAAGGGCAGACCGAAGGCATAAAACAATCCAAACATCACCACAACCTGGGATAACATACAAAAACCGCCAATTGACAACTCAATTTTTTATAAGCGGAATATAGTTTGCATCTTTACAATCCCAAATCTTACCAAACCAATCTAACTTGATGCTTGGAACCCTGACAGGAATGTCGGGGTTTTTTGTTTAGGCAAAAAGGAATTTATTACAACAAAAAAATTGTCTTATAGACTGTTCTGAAATTGCGGATTAGCCCCGACCGTTCGTGCTTCTAGCCCATTTTAACACCCTTTTGGACAGATATTCTAGCATAGCCGTAGGTATGGATAACATTTAGTGAAGAAGGGCGTAAAAGGAGACACCCGTCTGCAGTGGGACGGGCAGAAAAAGATATCGACGGATGGGGAGACCGTTTCTTAACCTTTTATCCAAATGGTATTACTTTCTACCGCTTCCCCATTTTCTTCTGCTCTTCGGCCTGTTCCATCATTTCCCGCATTTTGCGTTGGAACTTGTTCTCTTTTTTGGGTTTCTTCTTGTTTTCTTGAATTTGGGCGTGGATTCTATCATTGTCCAAGATAAAGTTCTTGATGACCAGCATAATGCCGATGGTGATAAGGTTCGAAACAAAATAATATAGGCTCAAACCACTAGCATAGTTGTTGAAGAAAAACAACATCATCAAGGGCATAAGGTACATGATAAACTTCATGTTCGGCATGCCCGGTTGGCTGGGCATGTTTTGCCCCGTGGTCATCATCATATAAAAGAAGATAGCTATCGATGCCAAAATCGGGAAAAGACTGACGTGATCCCCATAAAAAGGAATGTCGAAAGGCAGATTCGCCACAATATCATAGGAGGAAAGGTCATCGGCCCACAAAAACGATTTTTGTCGCAGTGCGAACGAGGTGGGGAAAAACATAAAGAGAGCATAGAATATCGGCATTTGCAGCAGCGCCGGTACGCAGCCGCTCATAGGGCTGACCCCCGCCTTGCTGTACAGCTTCATGGTCGCTTGCTGCTTTTTCATGGCATTGTCCTTATACTTCTCACCCAATTCGTTGATCTCCGGTTTAAGCACTTTCATTTTCGCCTGTGAGAGATACGATTTATAGGTGACGGGCGACATGGCCAAGCGCACTAATATGGTCATAATAATGATAGCGATACCGTAGGGCAGAAAGTCACTTAAAAAGGAGTAGAAAGGCGTAAACACATAGCGATTGATCCAGCCAAATATTCCCCATCCGAAGGGGATGGTATCCGCAAGGGCCAAATCCTCGTATTGGCTCAGCACCTCTAGATCGGTCGGCCCGTAATACCAGTGCATATTTTCCGTCAGTTCGCCGCCGCTCAGCGCCAGGGGAATCGATGCGCTGTATTCTTTGGTAAAGCCTTGTGTGTGGTTTTCATCTTCGACCAAGTTGTTCGATTCTAGTTGCGCCTTTTCAAAACGGCTATCCGTCGCCAATATCGAGCTGAAAAAATGCTGGCGGTAAGAGAGCCATTTTACGTCTTGCGCGGTCTCTTGGTCATCACCACTTTGGGAAAGCTTTCCAATGTCCCCATCTTCATAGTTGTAGGTGAGTCGGGTGTATCGGTTTTCGTACTTAATACTTCTCGAATGCCGGATTCCTTTTAGTTTCCATTCCAACTGAATAGGCTGATTGCCGTTGATTATCCCGTTTAGTCCCTGCGAACGTACGGTAAAGTCCACCAGATAATCGTCTGGCTTCATTTCGTAGCGGTATTCCAAGAATTGATCGGGACCGGCCTTCGCCTTCATACTAAGCACTTGGTTGCCGTTGCTTTCGCTCAGGGAAGGCTCGAAATATAGATTTTCGGTGTTCAGCGTGCGATTATCCGAAGTGGTAAACCGCAATCCGAACGAAGCGTTGCCGTCCCGGATCATATATACGGGAATGGAATCATAAGTATGGTATTGCTTCATGCGGGCCTCGACAATTTGGCCGCCCTTGTTGCTGATTTCCAAGGAAACAAGGTCATTTTGAAGTTTTGTGGTCTTTTCGGAGGGTTCCGTATAACCGAAAGCACCGATCTTACCTTTATAATCGGCTACGGCGGTGGAATCTTGAAGGTTGAGCTTCGCCGGTTCGGGCGTAGCCTCTTCCTCGGGCACTTTTTGATCCGCTTCTTCGGCCATCTGCTCCTGTTTTGCCTTTTCGGCTTCCGCCTCTTCGGGGGTGGGCCGGTTTTGGTAGAACATCCAAATGAGGATACCGAATATCAGTACAAAACCGATGATAGAATTTATGTCAATCTTCTTTTCTTCCATGTAAATTCAGTTTGACTTTGGCAAGCGCCGCAAGGGGCCTCGCCGGTCAATAAACAAATATATGCCCAAACCTCCGCTTTATGCCAAACTGGCATTAGTTCGCTTTAATTTTTGTACCAATGCCGCCTTAACAAAACCCACAAAGAGAGGATGAGGATTGGCCACTGTACTTTTGTACTCGGGGTGATATTGTACGCCGATAAACCAAGGATGGTCGGGCAGTTCGATGATTTCTACGAGTCCAGTTTCCTTGTTGATGCCCGATGCGCGCAAGCCGGCCTCTTCGAGTTGTGTTTTGTAGGCGTTGTTAAATTCATAGCGGTGACGGTGCCTTTCGGAAATATCACTGGCACCTTTATAGACCTTTCGTACCAGACTTGCTTCCATTAGCTCACAGTTCCAGGCGCCCAAGCGCATGGTGCCGCCTTTGTTGACCACGTTTTTTTGCTCTTCCATCAGGCTGATTACGGGATTGGGGGTATGGGAATCCATTTCGATCGAACTGGCATCTTTCAACCCCAAGACGTTACGGGCATATTCGATGACCGCCATTTGCATTCCGAGGCAGATACCCAAGAAGGGAATTCCCTTTTCACGGGCAAATTGTACCGCCCTTATTTTTCCGATGATGCCTCGTTTCCCGAATCCCGGGGCTACAAGTACCCCATCCAGCACGTCCAGTTTTTTGACCAGGTTCTTTTCTGAAAGATGTTCGGAATGGATAGACCGAATATTCACACGCACCTCGTTGGCCGCCCCCGCATGGATCAGTGATTCCAAGATGGATTTATAGGAATCCTGCAACTCCACATACTTCCCGATAAGTCCGATATTGATTTCGTGCTTGGGATTTTTATGGCGGTTCAGGAATTCCTTCCATTGGGTCAAATCGGGCTCGGTCGTATCGGGAAGCGCCAGTTTTTGAAGTACCACGGCATCCAGTCCTTCCTCCTGCATCAAAATGGGAACATCGTAAATCGTGGAAGCATCGATGGATTGGATGACCGCCTCGCGTTTTACATTGCAGAAAAGAGCCAATTTTTCCCTCAGATCGTCGGGAATTTCATGTTCCGTACGGCAGACCAGGACATCGGCCTTGATTCCGCTTTCCATCAGGGTCTTAACGGAATGCTGGGTGGGCTTCGTCTTGAGCTCCCCGGCTGCGGAAAGATAGGGCACCAAGGTGAGGTGAATGACGATGCCGTTGTTGTCGCCCAGTTCCCAGACCAACTGCCGCACTGCCTCGATATAGGGCAAGGATTCGATGTCGCCGACCGTGCCTCCGATTTCGGTGATGACCATATCGTACTCCCCACTATCGCCCAAAAGCTGTATGCGCTCCTTTATTTCATTGGTAATATGGGGCACCACCTGTACGGTCTTTCCTAAAAATTCCCCGCGTCTTTCCTTTTCTATGACACTTTGGTAGATTCTGCCAGTGGTAACATTGTTGGCCTGGGAGGTACGTACATTCAAAAAACGTTCATAGTGGCCTAGGTCGAGGTCCGTTTCCGCCCCGTCATCGGTCACATAGCATTCCCCATGTTCGTACGGGTTCAAGGTGCCCGGATCGACGTTGATGTAGGGGTCTAGTTTCTGTATAGTGGTGCGGTAGCCCCTTGCCTGTAGCAGTTTGGCGAGCGAGGCGGCAATAATTCCTTTTCCCAAGGATGAAGTTACTCCCCCCGTAACGAAAATGTATTTGGTATCTGACATGATGGCTTCCTTGTTACGGGATGCGAAGGTACAAATTGCAAAAAGAAATCAGCCCGCCCGCCTCGGAAAATCTTTTTGGATTTTGCGGATCAGCGGTTCCAGTCCGTTGATTTTGATCTCTAGAATAGCGGACATTAATTGGCCCAATTTACCATCGGGAAAGCCCTGTTGCCTGAACCAGACCATATAGGCTTCGGGAAGGTCTATCAAATACCTATCCTTGAATTTTCCGAAAGGCATCCGGTAATGAGCCAGTTCGATCAGCTTTTCTTTGTCGGGGCAAACATCCATATGTAAGGTAAAAATAGTATATTTAGCGGGGAAATCAGTAATCCGTCCGAAACGGATGAACGTAAATTACCGAACTATGAAACGAAGAACCTTTATAGGTACATCTGCCGCCGCATCGGTGGGAATATGGGGCACCCAAACCGGAAATGCCATGTCGATCGACAAAAAGGAATTTCCTGAACTAAAAAATAACATCAACCACAGTGCCTGTTTTTGGTGCTATAATCCCATGCCCCTCGATGAATTTTTGAGCCACCTGAACGAGCTGGGAGTCAAGGCCATCGACCTCGTCGGGCCGGAAGATTTTCCGCTATTGAAAAAACACGGCATTCACGCCTCGATGTGCTGGGGGGCCGGCCTGGGTATCGAAAAGGGCTGGAACGATCCTACATTGCACGAAGAGCTCATCGAAAGCTTTACCGATGTTATACCTCAAGTGGCCGAAGCGGGCTACACGAACCTTATCACCTTTAGCGGAAATCGCAATGGAATGGATGATAAAGTTGGACTCCAAAATTGCGTAGAAGGACTAAAAGAAGTACTGCCGCTTGCCGAAAAGCACGGCGTGGTGCTTCAGATGGAATTGCTGAACTCCAAGGTCAATCACCCCGATTACATGTGTGATCACACCCTTTGGGGCGTCGAACTCTGCAAGCAGCTGGGTTCTGAAAATTTCAAATTGCTTTACGACATCTACCACATGCAAATTATGGAAGGAGACGTCATCCGTACTATCCAGGATTACCATCAATACTTCGGCCATTACCATACCGGTGGCAATCCCGGCCGGAACGAAATCGACGAGACGCAGGAACTTTTTTATCCCGCCATCATGAAGGCGATACTGGCCACCGGCTATACCGGTCATGTGGCCCAAGAGTTCGTGCCATCATGGGACGATAAGATCGCGGCGCTGAAGCAGGGAGTTACTATTTGTGATGTGTAGGATTTCTGACCACCTGAAGTAATAATGAAAGGCTATTTATTTTCGTAGTATCAGTCCATCTAAATTTTTGCATTCTACCGCATCAACATTTTTAAAAATTCCTCTTTGCGGCGGACGGCGATCTCGATTCGGAATCCGTCGCCCATAAGGGCATATCCCCCCTTTGCCTTTGATGTATTTATAGGCCAGATTGATCAAATGGGATTGATGGCTTCTATAGAAATGGTGCTTTTTCAATAGCGACTCAAAATGTTTTAAGGTCTTGGCAACGGTCAGTTTTTTGCCCCCTCGAATATAAAGATGCGTGTAATTGCTATCCCATTGACATCTAACAATATCCGAAATGGCAATCATGGAAAGACCTTCAACGGTCGGCACGGCTATTTTTTGAAAGTCGACCGTCTTGTGTTTTTCCAAATTATGGAACAGCACTCCCCTTTTTTCCGAGATTTCCTGTAGGGAGATTTTTCCCTTCAATTTTTCTATGGCGACTTTTAGGTCGTCTTCGGCGATGGGCTTCAGCAGGTAAATCCAAGGCTGAAAATTTAAAGGCTTCCAAACTAAAGGAATGAGACCTCCAAAAGCACTGATCGTTCTCGCCCTTCTGCCAAGCCGTAACGTTTTAAAGCCTCAAGAAGGACAACAGCAACGGTTTAGAAGGGAAAATGAAGAAAAAAGTATGATTCAAGAAGTAGAACAGGTCAACCGCGCCTCTGAAGAAATCAACGAAATCTCCTCAAATACCACCGAGGCGATAAAGGGAACGATTTCCAACACCACGAAAACTCTTAAGGAAACCGGATAATGATTCTAAATTATTAAATATAAATCCCGCAACAATCATAAATATTTCATAATTTCATTGCAACAAAAACTAATCGATTTTCAATTAAACACCTAAAGAAATGAAAAAAACAATTCATCTTTTAGCATTGGCGGTGACTACACTCTTTGCCGCCCACTCCGTTTCAGCACAAGAATTTAGCCAAGGCACTAACGTCATCAACGCCGGTATCGGTATCGGCGGTAATTTCTATTACGGCGGACTGGGTAGCTCCTCCCAAGGGCTGGGGCTCAATGTAAGCTATGAAAGGGGCATCTGGGAAACCGGAGACTTCGGTATTGTCAGTCTTGGTGGATATCTCGGCTACAAATCCTATAAATCGGATTACTATTTTGGCAATAGTTATAGTTACAACTACACCATTATCGGGGTACGCGGAGCGTTTCATTACATAGGCCTTGATGTCGAGAATCTCGATGTTTACGGCGGTGCCATGCTTTCTTACAATATAGCTTCTATTGATAATGGCTACGCCGGCGGTTTAGACAGCAGACCCAGTGCCACTATCTTCGTAGGCGGCCGTTGGTATTTTACGGAGAATTTCGGGGTGTTCGCCGAAGCAGGATACGGGGTAGCGTTCCTCTCCGTTGGAGCCGCTTTCCGATTTTAACAAAATTGGATTACCCTTTTAAGCAAAACCTTTCCCTAATATATTTTTGGGGAGGTTTTTTTAATTGAACTCATTTAGACTGATGGTCTGGAACGGGAATATCCGCTTTTGAGGCTAAATGAAGTCATCTTTTAAAAGCAAAACAGGGCAACGATTTTCAAAAATGAGGAAACATAGCCTCAAAATGTGATATTCGTTGGTAATAGAAAAGAACGAAACGAGTTCACTAATCCGCAATCAATTTCTTGGCGATTGCTCGATTCCATAGCAATTGCTGTTGCAGATCCCGGGAAAAATCGGTCTCGCGATCGTATTTGTTCTGATAAAACCTCAGCTGTTGGAGAATTTCGATGTAAATGGCCTTTACCTCGGCCTTCACGTCGTTCGTAAACTTAGTTTCTGCCAGACGTCTTCGCATTTTACGCGCAAATAATTCCGCGATGTCGAAATGCAGCCGTTCATGGCGTAAGATCACCGAATCGCACAGCGCGGGGCGGTACCATGATTTACCGGGAAAAAATTCACATTTGACCTTAATATCAAGATACCAGCGTCCGTCTTTTTCCAAGGTCGAAAATTCATAGCCGATACCGCTCACCGTGTTCGCCGCGGCCCATTGCGTCTTGAAATATTCCCCTTTGAAATCGGACCATTGCAATGGTCTATCGGCACTCCAGGAAATGGTTTCAACCCCGCCTTGGGAAAAACACAGTCCCGTAAAAAACAAACATAGAGATATAATGACAGGATATGGGACTTGGTAGCCATTCATGTAATGAACTCTAAGAAAGGTGATGAAAGTATAAATTTTGCGAATGCTTTTCCCCGATTATCTATAATTGCTGCCACTTCCCCCTAATGCTTACTCCACTACTTCCGCCTTCTGAATATAAATATTCTGTAACGGCCAATCTCCCTGCTTCCCCGTAGGCACACTATTGATTTTATCCACAACGTCCATCCCCTCTATGACCTTGCCGAAGGGAGTGTAGTCGCCATCGAGATGATAGGCCCCGGGATCGGTAACCACAATAAAAAACTCATAGGGCGAGGCGAGCATATGGGGGTTGTCCTCTTTTTCGCTGCTGGGCATCGAAATCGTGCCGCGATCGTGCCGGTGCCCCTTGTGGGTGTCAGGCGGTAATAGATAACGACCGATCTCGCTACGCTTTCTTCCCGTTTCTCGGTCATCGGAATTGCCGCCCTGAATGATAAAATCCTTTACTACGCGGTGAAATTGGGTTCCGTTGAAATAGCCCTTTCGGGTCAAGTAAATGAAATTGGCCTTGTGGTAGGGCACATCGTCATAGAGCTGAATCGTAAAACTGCCCAGTCGTGTTGTAATCTTTACCTTATTTACTTTCAGGTCTTTTTGGTAATCGAAGAAAAAATCCACGGCATTGTCGTCGGTCAGTACGAATTTTTCCTCCTTTTCCTTCTTCTTTTTTTGTTGGGCGGAATCGATAGCGACGGAATCGATTTTCACCTCTTTTTCGGCCGTCGGGCCTCTCTTTACTTTTGGGCCATCCCCACAGGAAGCCATAGAAAATAGTAGTAATATTGCAATCGGAAAACATTCTTTAATCGCCATGGATTTTGCTGATTTTGTAAAACGGATACCAAAAATAAAAGATCTGCCGTTACCGGGGGAGGCATCCCACGCAAAAATGGTACCGGAATTCCGATTGAGGGAGATGCGGAAGGCCCGAGGGGAACAAAAACATCCGAAAAAGGCCGCAGTGATGGCCTTGTTCTATCCCCAACAGGATAATAGCACCCATTTGCTGCTTATTTTGCGTAGAAGCCACCCGCGGGATGTACATTCCGACCAAATCGGATTTCCCGGCGGGAAGATGGAAAAAGGGGATGCCGATCTAAGGGCCACCGCCTTACGGGAAACATATGAAGAGGTGGGCGTGCCCCCGGAAAAGATTGAAACCGTAAGGGGGTTCAGTGAAATCTATATTCCCCCTAGTAATTTTGAAGTAAAGCCTTTTATGGGGCTGTACCGACAGGCCCGACCCTTTGTGGCCCAGGCTTCCGAGGTAGCCGCATTGATAGAGGTGCCCTTGCCCGCTTTTATGGACGACACCTATCTTACAACCGCAAACCTTAGCACGTCGTATGCCCAAGACGTTGCTGTACCTGCCTTTAAACTAAACGGTTATACCGTTTGGGGCGCGACGGGTATGATGCTCAGCGAGATCAGGACCCTGTTGCAACAGGTTTTGTAATGGCTAATTTCACCTGCCATTTTTAGTGTTTTTGAAAGTCGGATGTAATTCGCCGTTCAACATTTCGGCGGGTATCCTCAATTATTATGGCTCATTTCGTATTTTAGTGCCCTATGGGGCTATTCAAAGAAAATCCGTTTGGGCATATCCTGTTCATAAAAAAATGGCTGATCCGTATAATGGGCCTGATGACCCATTCGCGGTACAAGCAGTTCAACAACCTTGAGGTGGACGGTTCGGAAGTCATTCGATCGCTGCCCGATAAACACGTGTTGTTCGTAAGCAACCACCAGACCTATTTTGCCGATGTAGTGGCCATGTTCCATGTGTTTAATGCCAGTCTAAGCGGCCGGGTCGACAACATCAAGAACATCGGGTATATCTGGAATCCCAAATTGAATATCTATTATATAGCCGCGGCGGAGACCATGAAAAAAAGTCTGCTGACCAAGATATTCGCCTACGCCGGGTCTATAAGTGTGGAACGTACCTGGCGTTCGGAAGGTAAGGAGGTCAATCGCCAGGTCAAGATGAGCGATATCTCAAGTATCGGAAAAGCGCTGGATGACGGCTGGGTCATTACCTTTCCCCAAGGCACGACTACACCATGGAAACCCTTGCGCAAGGGTACGGCGCATATCATCAAGAAATATAAACCTATCGTAGTCCCCGTCGTTATCGACGGCTTTCGGCGTTCTTTCGATAAGAAGGGCCTGCGTATCAAGAAAAAGGGCATCCTGCAATCCATGGTCATCAAAGAACCTTTGGACATCGACTACAACAACGAATCGACCGAGGCCATTATCGAAAAACTGGAGTACGCCATCGAGCAACATCCTTCCTTTTTAAAGGTCATTCCACAAAAAGAACTGGAAGCCTACGAAAAGGAGAACGAACTGCGACGATTCCGGAACAGGAAGAAGGTTTAAAACGATAGGTTCCTACTACACTTCAAGTCGTTTCAGCTCTTTGTAGTTCTTATTGAGTTTTCGTAGCAGTAGCCCATAAAGTAGAAAATAGATCCCGGCCACAAGAGCCGTTAGCAATAGACTGATAATTGCCATCGTCCATAGCATAATATCTCTGAATTTGCCAGGAGATATGTTCTCCGCCGTATTTGTCGAAGGAAAAACGGCCATGAGATTATCGTTGAGATACATGCCCGTAAAAAGGAGGCAACAGGTCAGAAACAAAAAGCCTATACCGAATATGATATAGTATTTTACCGTTCTTCTTGTGTTGATGATTTTTTCCATTAGGTCTTTGGCATTGTCAAGCACACTAATTTCGCGGTACCGTTTATAAAAAAGATAAATGAAATAGAAGGTGACCGCATATCCGAGTCCCCAAAAAACCATGGAAAGGTTTTTAACCCCTAATTTCTCATAAATCTCCATACTTTTCGAGGTGCCGGGCAAGAGATAGAGCAGGTGCGGAAGCACAAATTCCAAAATGCTTATTACCAATATCCACTTCACTATTGAAGAGGATTGCTTCCAGAGCATCCGGTAGATTTCGTTGTACGACAATTTCGGAAGGTCGTCCTCCTTCTTTTGCCAATCTTTTTTTAATAGTTCCAGCTCGTCCATCATAGTCCTACGGATTCAAAATGGTTCTTAATTTGGTCTTGATACGGTTCATTTTTACCCGGGCGTTCACCTCACTTATACCTAGGATATCGCTGATTTCCTGATAATTTTTATCCTCTAGATAGAGAAATACCAAGGCTTTGTCGATATCGCCCAGTTCCTTTATAGCCTTGTACATCAGTTTCAACTGCTCCTCTTCGGTGGCATCATATTCGTCGGCCCTTATCTTATAAATAACGGATTCGAAATCTTGGGTCTTGACCCTTCTTTTTGACTTTCTGTATAGTGTAATCGCCGTGTTGAGGCCTACCCTGTACATCCAGGTGCTGAATTTGGCATCACCCCGAAACTTGGGATAGGCTTTCCAAAGTTGAATGGTAATCTCTTGAAAAAGGTCGTTGTGTGCCTCACGATCACCGGTGTACAAGGTGCAGACCTTGTGAACAATGTTCTGGTTGTTCTCGAGTTCCGTTACAAATTGATGCTCCAGTTCTTCGTTCACGCTGGGGTCGGTAGTGTTAATCGATTAGTAGCTTCTTTTTCCGTTTCGTTACATAAAAAGCAGAAATGGCCTAATTTAACAAATCCCTTTGTTTAATTTTGGGTTTGATCAACACTTATTATGACGGATACCGATGCATTGAATATTCCGAAAACCAGTTTACCTAGAGTTGTGATCGTGGGAGGAGGTTTCGGCGGGGTCGCCCTGGCCAAACAACTGAGCGGAAAAGAGGTACAGGTGGTGCTTTTGGACAGAAACAACTACCACACTTTTCAGCCTTTGCTGTACCAAGTTTCTACGGGCGGATTGGAACCCGATTCCATTGCATATCCCATTCGTAAAATTTTACAGGGCTATGATAATTTTTGCTTCCGTCTCGCCGAAGTACAGGAGGTAAATCCTGAAGTAAATACCATCAGCACCAATATCGGCCCCCTCACCTACGACTATCTCGTCATCGGAACCGGTTCGGAAACCAATTTTTTTGGCAACGACGAAATCGAAAAAAATAGTATGGGGATGAAAACCATTCCCCAATCCCTAAACCTCAGGAGCCTTATCCTGGAGAACTTCGAGCAGGCCCTTCTGACCGATAACCTGCACGAACGCGATGCGTTGATGAATTTCGTTATCGTAGGCGGCGGTCCGACCGGCGTGGAACTGGCGGGTGCCCTTGCGGAAATCAAAAAAGGAATTCTGCCCAAGGATTATCCGGATCTCGACACCCGTAGGGCACAGATCAACCTGATCCAATCGGGAGATCGCATTTTAAAGGAAATGAGTGAACAAGCGTCAACAAAAGCCGAGGATTTTCTGGAAGGCCTAGGGGTACAGGTATGGAAGGGTTGCCGGGTCACGGGCTACGACGGAAAAACGGTCCGTACTAAAACCGATCTGATCTTTGAAACCGCCACGATGGTGTGGGCAGCCGGGGTAAAGGCGGTTTCGATGAAAGGTTTGGACGCCCAGGATATTTTGATGCCGGACTACCGGATAAAAGTCAACCAGTTCAACCAGGTAGCGGGCTATGAGAATATTTTTGCTATTGGCGATGTGGCCTGTATGATATCGGATGATCTGCTGCACGGGCATCCCATGGTCGCACAACCCGCCATACAACAAGGAAAGCACCTGGGCAAAAATCTGGTTCGGCTGTTCCAAGCAAAGGCTATGCTGCCGTTTAAATACAAAGACAAAGGAAGCATGGCGACCGTGGGACGGAATAAGGCCGTGGTGGATTTAAAAAACTATAAATTTCAAGGGGTCTTCGCCTGGTTCGTATGGATGTTCGTACACCTGTTCTTTCTAATCGGCTTTCGAGACCGTACGGTGGTCTTCATCAACTGGGTCTATAACTATGTGCGTTTCGATAGGGAGGCCCGGTTGATTATTAGGCCCTATCGCCGGGATTATCGACAGTTCAAAAAGGCGAAAAAAACGTAGAAGATACTTTGCCTTTCCCGACCTTCAGGATGATACTGGCGAATATCAGTTATGACCTGATCTTTTTCGAAAAAAGCCAACCTCTGCCTTTGCTCAGAACAGGTCATTTAACTTTTGAATATGCTTATCAAAACGTCCCAAAGTTTCTGCCAACACCTTGATTTGCTGTTGTGCTTCTTTCCAATCCTTTTGCTCGATGGCCTCGCGTACGCCGGGCAAGGTTTTTACCCCATATCCCGTGTAAAATCCAGGGGCATATATCTGGTGTTGATACCACCCCCGTCGGGGTAGCCCCTTTTCGGTGGTCAGTGTCTGCTCGGCCTGCATCAGTTGGTGGTTGAGCTGGTTCCGCTTTTCCGGGGATAAGCGGAAGGCCTCCGCAGCGGAGAATTTGTCGATACTGGTCTTTATCGCCGCCATTTCGTTCTGTACCGGCGCAAAGTC
The DNA here is from genome assembly GCA_963764285.1 of uncultured Flavobacteriaceae bacterium. Lineage (GTDB taxonomy): Bacteria > Bacteroidota > Bacteroidia > Flavobacteriales > Flavobacteriaceae > Pricia. The sequence goes on along the minus strand of CAVXSA010000009.1, from coordinate 3,089 downwards.
TAGATAGGGAACCGCTGCTTCCTTTTCCGGCTTTACGAACGGCTCCTTCGGGTCCGCTGCCAGTTCGAAGGCATTTCTATCGACCATTTTGTTATGTTTTTCCACAGCTTTGCGCATGGTTTCTATTTCTTTCATTACTTCATCCAAATAACCGGAAACGGTTTTATGCCATGCCTCCAACCTGAAAGGCAGCACATCGGCATTGGCCAATCGCAAAACGATCCGCCCGGCGGTATTGGCCAATGCCACGCCATAGGCAAATTCCGGATCTTTAAAGCGGATATAACTGGGATAGGTATCATAAATGGTATGGTACTCCCCGCCTGGATCTTCTCCACCGAAACCGAGGTTCAAAGAAGCGATGCCCGCATGTTGGATAAAGGGGGAATAATCGGATCCTGATCCTACGGCATAGAGTTCAAAATCTTCGCTATCGCCATTCATTAGGTTATTAGCTATTTTTCGTTCCTTGACGGACACTCCCTTTTGCGGGTCGGTAACAGCACCCGCCACTTCACTGACCATGGCCTGCAAAGTATGTGAGCCACCAGCACTTAAAAATCCGCGACCGTTGCCGTCGGTATTGACATAGGCAACGGCTTTTTGTTGCAATTCCTTAATATGGTCTTCGACCCATTCGGTAGAACCAATGAGACCGGGTTCTTCGGCATCCCAGGCGCAATAGACCAAGCTGCGTTTGGGTGTGTCCCCTTTCTTGGCGAGTTCACCGATGGCCCGGGCCTCTTCCATCAAGGCGACCATACCACTGACCGGGTCGCTGGCCCCGTGTACCCATGCATCATGGTGATTACCCCGGAGCACCCACTGGTCAGGGTATTCGGAGCCCTTCATTCTGGCAATCACATTGTGCGCGGGCTTGAGCTGCCAGTCGAATTCCAGTTTGAGATGGACCTTCGCCGGCCCGGGCCCGATATGATAGGTAATCGGGAGTCCGCCTCGCCATGATTCCGGTGCCACCTCTCCTTCCAAGGCTTCCAAAAAAGGTTGTGCATCTTCGTAGGATATCGGCAAAACGGGAATTTTGGTAATGGTAGGGGCATCCTTTCGGTCCAAGCGTTCGGCATCCTTGGTAGCCGCACGGCCAGGGGTCAGCACATCACCTGGATAGAGCGGCATATCCATCACCGAACCACGCTGTACCCCTGTCTTGTTCTTAAAGGGCCCTTTCGGATAGACATCGCCCTGCACATACCCATCATCTTTCGGATCGGAATAAATGATACAGCCGATAGCGCCTTTTTCCGCGGCCAGTTTGGGCTTAATGCCGCGCCAGGAGCCATAATATTTGGCAATAACAATCTTTCCTTTGACACTAACACCCAATTTTTCCAGTTCTTCGTAATCCTCCGGCACGCCATAATTGACAAAAACAAGTTCGGCCTCCACATCGCCATCAGTGGAAAAGGCGTTATAACTGGGCAGAAGTGCATCCCCCTGTGCCGTAAATTTATCTCCTTCGACGGCCATGGGAGTCAATTTGGCTTTGTAGGTCGTTGGTTCGGTAAGTTCTAATAAACGGGTTTTGGGATAAGGGAATAATACCTGATAGGTCTCTATCTTGGCATCGTAGCCCCATGAGGCAAACTGCTTTTGCATCCACTCCGCATTTTGTTGACCGTATTCGGTACCTACCCAATGCGGTTCGGCCGCCATACGCTGCATCCATTGATCAAGATTTTCGGGAGAAAGCTTCGCCTCGAATTCCTTTTCCAGTGCGATTTCTTTTTTGGCACTTTCCGGAGTAAAACCAATTATGGATGCTTGGCCGTTCAGGGTGGTGATTGCCAAAGTGAAAAAGACGAGGATAATGTACTGTAGCATGGAAGCGGCTTTAAAATGAATATTTGAAAAAGAAGGACGATATCCCGCAACGTATTGAAAACCTGCTGCCGGCGACAGCGTTCAAGATAGCAATTTTTTCGGATTTACCGACGGATTTGTATTCGATATCGGGGCGAGAAGCGATAGAGCGCTTTAAAATCAAAAACCGGGCTTACCGGTCTCCTAGGGTATAGTCAAGAACGTTTAAACTGGGTTTTTCAAAAGGTTCCAATTCATTGATATAGCCGATATTCTTGAACTTACGAAGCAGTCTCTCATATCTGTTGCCACTGGTAATCAACTTGAGCTGTTGCTCTTTACATCGTATAGTAATCCGGGTTTCGGTAATCTTATACTCCCAGGGAAAGATGCTTAGATATCTCGAAATTCTGTTAGGAACGCCCAGTTTGGAAAGGATGTGCATGGGCGAAAAATAAAAGGTATCGATAACTTCCTTGCCGCGCACCAACGAAATCGAGTCGATTTCATTTTTCAAAACGGGGATTATGGTGCCCTTCCCTGAAAAATCCCCGATGACCATAATCCCTTCCCTTAAAATTTCAAGGTGGCACTTGGTCTGGCTCAGCAACAAATCGGTCCTGTGCCTTTCGTTCCTAAAATCGACCAAACGGTAGCGATACTTCGATTTTTGAGAAGAAAAGTCCAACCAGTGGGCAAAGTTATTCCTGTTTGATATAGTTACTGGTATCATTCCGGTGGTTGTTTTTGGGTTATTTGAAGTCGATATCAAAAGTACCTTTGCTGGGACAGGCAGGTTAGTCCATTAGAAATGTTTTTTAACTGTATAGCTCTCGCTTTCCCATTTGCGGATGCCCGCTAAGGATGCAGTTCGTAGAATGTGCCCCAGCATTATTAGCTGGGAATGTTCTTGGAGACTGTTTTGAAATAGGTGATTAGAATTTTTATAGGTCATTTTTATTTCCTTCGCCGGTCGCACTTATCGGCTGATTTAGTAAGGCATTTTCTACCAAAGTCCCTTCTTGATCTAATTACCCAACCCAAGCTCCGAAAAATTAAATATATAGTGGCAGGGGCATGAGCGAGGATAAAGATTCAAATGCTCCTATGTAGTAGTTCATGGTCCCTAGGGAACAAGGACTGTGAACAATAAAAGGAACTCACAACTTTTTGGAGGGTTAAAACGGATTTCTAAGCGGTTTTCATTACATATAACCTGCTACCTTTGCAGCAACAAAAAATACAGAAACAAAAGACCCGATCTATAG